>CAZMOZ010000027.1:0-56308 GCA_964568145.1 uncultured Verrucomicrobiota bacterium | reverse complement strand
AGTTGATGAAGATCGCGGTCGAGAAAGGCCGCAGCACGCGCCCGGACATCAAGCTGGGCATATGCGGCGAGCACAGTGGCGACCCGAACTCGGTGTTTCGGAGCGGTAGCGGAGAACGCGACGCCATCTGCCATCCAGCTCATCGTCGCAACTTCTGCCACAAGCTGGGGCTGACCTATGTGAACTGCTCGCCCTTCCGCGTCCCTGTGGCCCGCCTGGCCGCCGGCCAAGCTGTTGGAGGCGATCGGCGAAGTCCCCGAAGGTCGCTCGTGGATGTCCGGCCAGGTGGCGCGGCTGGTGTTGAGATCCTTCCACCACCGCCCGCTGCCTCCGTCGCAGTGCGAGCCGCTCAGCGAACGGGAGCGGGAGGTCCTTGGCCTGCTGGCCAAGGACCTGCGCTACGCCGAAATCGCGGAACAACTCGGCATCGCCCCGCGCACGGTCAACACCCACATCAGCCACATCTGCGCCAAGCTCCACGTCCATTCGGCTGCGGGCGCGGTGGGGAAGCTCCTCGATCAGGCCGAGGGCGAGCCCACGGACTGACCGGCTGAACCCGATAGGCCCGTCGCATGACTATCCGGTGTTGGCAGAGGCGCTCGGATCGAGATCGCCGGCGTCGGCGATTTGGAAGGCAAGGGCGGGTCAGGTGATACGCCGGCAGCGGGTTCACGCTCAGTTGCCAGGGGTCAGGACGCCGCTGCTGCGGTCTGGTGGGCCGGCATCGGGAAATGTACGTACTTTCTGTCCGAGGAAGCGGGCGAACCCGGCCAAAATACGTAGATCACCCGATTGCAGCCCCGACGGTTCCGGCTACCGTAGATCCGATGCACCTCGCCGGAGCTGGAACCAGCGCATGCCGAGCCTCGTCAGGGTCACCGGTCAGTCAAGGCGGCCGGACTATTGGGACGCGGACTAGGCGCGGCGGGCTGCCTCACCGGTTCGCCAGCAAGCCAAAAACCCACTCAGCAAGCACGTTATGAAACTACACACAATTGCCCATGTTCTTTTCCGCCACCTCGGTGCGGCACCCTCGCGCTGCTCCTGGCAGCGTCCGTCCATGCCGAAACGGTGGTCTCCGGCCTCATCGCCGGGGAAACCTGGACCAAGGACAAGTCTCCGTATCGAGTCACCGACGATCTGCAAGTGGCCCTGCTGACGATCCAGCCGGGCGTGCAGGTTCTGGTGGAGAGCAACAAGGTGTTCGAAGTGATCGGTTTTCTCACCGCGGTCGGGACTGCTTCCGACCCGATTCTCTTCACCCGCGCCGGCACGAATGGCTGGCAGGGCATCTTCTTCAACTTCACAGCGGAAGGCTCCGAACTGGCTCATTGCCGGATCGAGTGGGCCACCCGCAGTGGCGTGCGCGCGACGAATGCGGTGCCCGTCCTGAGGGCATGCGTCATCGCGGACAACAGCAGCCCAACCGAAGGCGGCGGTTTGCTTGTATTCAACGAAGGCTACAAGCTGCCGCCGCTTTTGATCGAGAGCTGTCTCTTTACCAACAACACTTCGCTGGCCAACGGCGGCGGCGCGTCGATCAGATCGGGCACCAATACGGTGATCATCTCTAACTCTTCCTTCCTCGGGAACCAGGCGAATCCGGCGAGTAAGAGTGCCAATGTCTTTGGTGGGGGACTTTACCTCAACGGGATGGCCGGGATCACCAACTCGGCCTTCAATCGGAACACGGTGTCGGCCCGGTGCGATGGCAGTTTCTGCGAGACCCGAGCGTATGGCGGTGGCGCCTATCTTCAAGGAAGCGGCTCCTTGCACAACAACGTCGTCCTCGGGAATGTTTGCTCCGCGGCATCCTCCGGTGGTTTCAGCGCATCCTACACCTACGGAGGTGGTGTATTTCTGAGGGGAAGTTACAACTTGGAGAACTGCGTGGTAGCGTTTAACTCGTTGAACTCCGGGTCGCGTGGACCCGCCGGCGTGTACCAGGGGGGGGCGCCAAGTCGGTCCTGAGGAACTGCACCGTTGTGTACAATAACACGCAGGGGCTCGAACTTGGGGAAGGTGCCATTACGGTGCAGAACTGCATCCTCTACTTCAACAACGCCAACGGGGCGCAAATTGCCGGTACCCCGACGGTGACCTACAGCGACGTCCAAGGCGGGTTTGCCGGGACCGGCAACATCAACTTCAACCCGGTCTTTGCCAATACGAACGATTTCAGGTTGATCGCCGGCTCACGCTGCATTGACGCGGGGAATCCGGATGCGGCTTACAACGACACCTGCTTGCCCCCCTCCTTGGGCACAGCACGCAACGACATGGGCGCTTGGGGCGGCCCTGGCGCGTGCCGAGGCGTCGGTCCTGCGGTGGCCGATACCGACGCCGACGGCCTTCCCGACGCCTGGGAAATCGAACACTTCGGCAACCTCACGAGCAACGGCCCAACCGACGATCCCGACGCCGACAAGCTCGACAACGCCGCGGCGCTCGAACTCGGCACGGTCCCAACCAAGAAGGACACCGATGGTGACGGTTTCTCGGACTACGCGGAGTTTCGGGGTCGCAGTGATCCGCTCGATCCCCAGAGCACGCCGGCGCCCGAGTTGAAGATTCAGGTGCAGCAGGTGCGGCTCGAGACGATTCTGCCCGGCGGCCAGACCTACCAGATCCAGGGTTCATCCGATCTCAACCAGTGGCTGCCGGTGGAGACTCTTCTGGGTGCCGGAGAATTGGTCGAACGCGTTTTCAATGTCACCAACGACGTTCAGTATTTCCGGCTGACAAAGCCGTGATACCCGATTCAGATTGGCACGGGCCAAGTTGGCGGACCAGACCAACGCGGTCCTCACCATTCGGACCGCCGGCTTGGCCAGTATCGGAGAGTTCTACGTGAAGTCTCGAACGTGCTCGGCGAAGCCCACGGGCCGGCCGTGCCCGACGCGCCGGCCTTCCGGCTGGGCGTCGCCCGCTACGAGGCACGACCGGTTGGACTCATCCAACAAGACCGTCCTCGGTTGCTCATCCGCAACGGACAGGCTGGCCAGAAGTGCGCGATCTACTCCGCTGCGATCATCCCCGCCGCCGAAGCCTGGCCGGTGCCGAGGGCCGCCCCAACGGCGTGGGTGCTTCGCGACACCCTCACCTTCCCCGGGACCGAACTCAATTGGACCGATCCTCAGCCGTTGAACGCCGGTGAGGAGCGGTACTATGGCGTGGTCCAGGTGCCGTGAAGTGAGCCGGCCTCGGCCGTGACCCTCACGCCCGTTCGGGCCGAGCCTCGGCTGGTCCGCCGGGCGGCAGCAGACCGCTGGCGGCGATCGGGTGGGTCCCGCTCCTCCCGCGAGTCCGGACCGCGCTTGTTTCGGAATGGACGGAGCCGAACAAGGGTTTCGAGCAAGCGTCAGTCCCACATATTGACACTACTCTCTCCGCTCGCTGCTGCCCCGACAGCAGGTGCGACCAGCTCGCTCCCGTCCCTATTCGCAGCCGGGCCGCAATCCACCGCAACGTCATCGTCGTCTCCGCGCGCAACTTCATGGCCACTTTCAGCTTCGCCCGGTCGCTCTTCCGGCGCGTGGCCAGTTCCGTCTCCGTCCAGCCCAGCCTTCGCAACCCTTCCCGCGCCAACTCCTCCACCTGCGCCAGCAACTCCTTCCGAAACGCCTCCTCGCCACAGCACCAACCCCGCCGAATCTGTCCGTGCTCCTCCGGCGCGTCCTGCGCCCGCGGCTCCTCCATCACCCGCTCGAATCGCCGGCGTCCCGCCGCGCTGTCTTTGGGAATCCCCATCTCGCCCAACCCCCACTCCACCCGCCTGCCCTGTCTGCCATGCCGACTCAGGAGGGCGGTTAAACCGCGCCCTGTAGGTGCCCTCGGTGGAAATCTGCGCCCCGCTATCCGCGATTTGAAACCAAGCGAAGCGTGGCGCCTCGGCCAGCGTGGCGAGGAACAACTCCTGATCCTTGTCATCGTGAAAGATGGCTTCCCGCGGGTCACCGCGGCTCATCAGGTGGCGAATCGTGCCCGGGCAATCAAACCGGAGCTTTCGCGCCATGCGCCGCCGCCAGCCCGAACTGACCCTTCCAGGCCACTCAATCCGCCTTCACCTGTAATGAAGACGTACGCCCGCCCTGTCGCCACGGTGAGGGTCTTGATCGTCGCGGGTGCCTTGCAGGAGCGCGGCGCGCGGGCGGCAGATCCGCCGGGAGACACCGTGCCGCTCGCAAGCCATTATACCGAGCGGAGAAGTAATTGACGAGGCGTCCGCCCGCATTCAATAACCGTGTTCGAGTTCAACGATACGATAGAATCTGACAGCGGCTGCGCCTGACGAGTAGTCAACCCAGGCCATTCGTGCGGAGGTTGCCTCGATGAACGGACTTGCGACTCTCCAGACCGGCACAGCGAGTTCATCGGTCATTTCCACCACGTAGTATCGGCCGGGCGCGGATCGCCACGCGATGCGGACGTCTCCCTCCGGCTCGAATCCTGTTTCTACAATCTGCACGGCGGTCGTCATACGGACGGGAATGCGCCGCACGCCCCCCGCGGAGACCACCATGAGGTCGTGGACGTAGCGGGCCGGTGGCAAACCCGTGTCACCGCCTACGACGGTCAGTTCGACCGACATGCCCGCCGGGAGGTGCCCGCTTGCTGGAGAAACCGTCAGCCAGGTGGGGAGATCGGGCCAGACCATCCAGTCCATGCCTCGGCCGCCCGCATTGTGGACGATCAAAGGCTGGTGGTCATGGCCGGCATCCAACTCGATGACCGGGGTGAAAACATCCAGTGCGGCTGGGGACCTGTTGCCGTCGCGGGCGGGTGCCAGCACATCCACGATCTGTCCGTCAGCGCGAAGATCGTCATCCCCGCGTTCTCCGTCCACCAGCCAGACGGTAATCCAGCGGCCTTGTGAATCGAACATCGCACCTGTCCGTCCGTCGAAGTCGAACTCGTACCAGTGGGGATCGGGGCGGTCCGGTGTCGGGCCATACTTCCACAGCGCGTTGATCCCGGCTTCGGGCGGCAGCCAGATGAGGAGAGCCAGCGCATCCTGCGCTTCGCCGAGGTTGTTGATTTCGATCCGAAAGCATCCATCCGGGAACGTGACCCCGGGGGGCGTCATGTCGGGCGCGGGGTTGTCGGCCAGCGTGACTCTGGCCGACTGACCCAACAGACGGATGAGGTCCTGTTGAGCGTCGGGGTCGCCGCCCAATTGATCGCTGAGGGTAACCAGAACCAATCGCGCGCCACCGTAGCCCCCATCAAGCAGGGTAAAGCCAACCGGCTCGCCACCCGTCTTGGGAAACAGCGTGTGGACGGCGAACTGCCGCCAGTCAGGCAGCCCATCGGCGTTGACATCCACCACCGGGTTTCCGCCCGGTCCACCTTGTTCGTCGGTGTCGGGCAGGCCGTCGTTGTCGGTGTCGCCCGCGCCATTCTGGCGGTCATAGACGAACACATCGGTGGATTCGTTGGTGTCCTCCAGATTACGCGCCAAGTCCGACGATTCGGAAGCGAACGCGACCCATCGGCCATCCCCGCTTAGCGCCGGCCGATAGCACTCCGCCCGCGCAAACGAGCCGCCGCCGGGCCCGCAGTCGCAACGGCTGACGCCCTCGATGACCCTCGTTACACGGTCGAAGACATAAACCTGTCCCCAGCGCGTTGGTTCGGGGAGGAGATTGGTCGCCCACGAGACGAACGCGACATAACGGCCATCGTGGCTGATGGCGGGTTCGTGGCTGGGGCCGTTGGCTTCGAGGCCGGCGTATGTAATACTCACTCGCTCGGTCCGGCCCGTCTGCCGGTCATGAACGAACACGTCGCGTCTTCCGTTGGTATCTCCCGGCACCAGGTTGGACGCGAGAGAATCGAACGCAACGTAGCGACCGTCCGCGCTCAGAGCGATGCGGGTGTCGTTGGCGGAGTCGGTCGGACTCCGACCGCAGTCGTCGTTGGCCAGATCGCCGCCAGTGGACACGCTCACGCAGTGGGTGGTGTGCGACTCGAGGTCGTGGATGTACACGAGGGCGATGGAGTTGGTCTTGTTGGGGAGGAGATTGCGGGCACGGGAAACGAAGGCGACAAAACGGCCATCCGCGCTGAAGGCCGGCCCCCAACTGTCCCCGTCACCGATTTCCCCGCTGTTGTTGACGCTGATGACCCTGGTATAACCGGTTTGACGGTCATGGAGAAACACGTCGCAGCACCTGTTGGTGTCGCCCCGCACGAGGTTTGATGCGCTCGAGGCGAAGGCCACCAATTGCCCGTCTCCGCTCAGGGTCGGGCTCAGACAGTCGGCGTCGGCACGCTCGCCGTTGGTGGACCGGCTGATCAACTCGGTGCGGCAGGTCCGGCGACCCCGGACAAAGACCTCCATCCTGCCTGGAACATTTCCCGTGTCGAGAAGCCGCGAGTTGGAGACGAAGGCCACGTATTCTCCATTGGCGCTGATGGCGGGGTACCCGCTGGTGGGCGGCCAGCTCCCGTCAGCCGGAAGCTCGGTTTCCTGCCCACAGTTGGAGAGGTTGAGCCGTTCGGTGCGGCCGGACCAGTTGTCATGGACAAAGATGTCGCTCGGATTAGTTGAAACCCGATTAGTCGAGGTCCCGGTGTAGAGGTATTTCTCCCAGTAACTGTTGTGATCGCCCCACACCAGATTAGCTGCGCGCGACTGGAAGGCCACGTAACGGCCATCAGCGCTCAAGCTGGGTCGCAGGCTGTCGGCCGACCCGCTCTTGAACCAAGGGTCCATGTAAACGCCTTGGCCGGGCTGGCCGTCGGTCGAGACGCTGGCGCACCTGAGCCGGGCTGCGCAGGCGTCGGAACCGGCGGCTGTGAACAGTGTTCCGTTGGGTCCGTTGGTGCTCCAATTGCCGGCCGCGTCGTTGGCTTCGACCTTGAAGGTGTAACTGGTCTCTGGTTCCAAGCATTGGTAAACGAACTGGTAGTCCGCGTCCCACAACGGTTCGAAGCCCTGCGGCGTCAACAGGTATAACCGATAGGCCGTGACGCCCACGTTGTCCTCTGCAGGGGTCCAGCCAACTCCGAGACTGGTTGGGGTGGTGCTGGTGGCATAGAGGCGGCTACCGGGCGCCCAGTGTGGCGGCGTCCGGTCGCGCGTGAGGAGGCGGTCGGAAGGTCCGTCGGTGGTCCAGTTGCCATCGGCATCGCCAGCCTCGACCTTGAAGGCGTAAAGTTGGTTGACTTGGAGGCCGGTGGCGCGCCATTCGAGCGTTGTGCCTGGCACAGTGTCCCGCAGCAGGGCATCCTGATAAATCCGGTAAGCGGTGACACCGCGGTCATCGGCTGCCGCGGGCCATGAGAATGTCACGGCATCTTCTCCGACGTCAGTGACCCTCAGCTTGGCATTGGCGGGCCACACGGGGCCACTCGGCGTTTTCAGCGTACCCACCGTCAGGTCGAGGCGGGACGAGCTCAGGTTGCCGGCGGCGTCCTTCGCGTACACACCGAGCTCGTACCATTGACCCGGCGCCAGGCCGGTGACAGTGAATGTGCGCGGCGCATCGGCAGGCACCTCGCCCAGCACCATCCACTGCGGGCTGGTTCTTACCACCTGGTAGAGGTTCAGATCACCGTTCCCATCCTTCGCCGCCGGCCAGGCAAGCACCACGAAGTTGGTCCCGACATCCGTGGCCACCAGCTTCGCACCGGCGGGCCAATAGGGTGCCGTGGGACCACCAGCACACGCGGATGACGCGGAGTTCGCGACAAGCTGATGGACCCCGGAGCGGGTTTGCGCGACATGGTACGCTGTCGTCGTGAGGAGGCGACTGTATCCGGCCACCGTCGCACCCGCCACGGCGTGCTGTCCGTCCAGCGTTCGTTCCAACCAAATGCGTGGCGTTTGGCCGGTCGGCAGTTCGACCAGCGCCACGATGTCGCCGCACGGACTGAACAACCACTGTGCGTGGGGCGCGACCATGAAGTTCTGGATCACGAACCGGCCTGATTCCAAGTTCAGCACGTTCCAGTTCACCTGGTTTCCCTTCACGAACGCGTAGTGAAAGGTGGCGTCCAAGTCGTCAGGTCCAAACCCCCGCGCCGCAATGCCAAAGGTGTTTCCAGGGTTGCCGGGACCGGGCTCGAACGCGAACTCAATGGCGCCCGCCGCCTCCAAGCCCGTGTCGCTGCGGAGGAGGTGCAACCGGGTGCGGTTGCCCGTAAGCAGACCGGCCACCAACAGGTAACGGCCATGCGGGCTGAACGCGAGGAGTGCCGACCCGGTCGTCATCGGTCCGAAACTGACGGTCTTCCGACCGGTGGCGGACAAGTCATACAAGTCAGCCATCAACTGACTCTGGCTGGCACCCGGATAGTGTACCACGAGCCAGTGGTCGTCGGGCCCAAAACCCCACGACGCCGCCAGTGGGAAAGGCCCCAGTAGGATTTCAGATTGGCCATGCCCACTGACTTGGAGAGTCAGATGCATGGTATCGGTGAGCACGCGGATGCGGTAACGCCCGCCGGGCGACAATGTGGCCTGCCAGGTTGGCAAGAAGATCCGACCACTCACGTAATCCCCGGTCTTGTTGCAGCCGCAGTCCACACCCGCCCGCGGCGCACCTGCATGGAGAACCGCCTGAATCAAACCGCCAACAAGCCATGAGCCGGCCAGGACCAAGCGAAAAGACAAGCCGCCCCGGAAGGAGTCCCAAAGCCCGTCGAGGTGAAGTAAGCTCATAAGCAACTCCCTCTTACTAAAGTCGCTTGAGAATGTGCACTGATCCAAGCCGGCATTCAAGGCAAAATCGCGCTTTGTTGACTCACTGACCGGAACGATTCAGTCGTACACGGGTAAACGGTGTGGGTTTTGGGCTTCATGCTCGGAGCGGTTTGACTGCATAGCAGTTGGGCAGCGCGGTGAGTCTGGAGAGGATCTCCCACCACCAAGCTCGAGCCGGAGCGCCAGACACTGCCAGCTTCAAGGTGGGTTTGTCCCGGGTCCGGCTCGACACCGCCACCCGGCCAAAGAGCTGCCGACTCAGGGTGTTGAGTTCGCACCGCTCCCACTGCCCCGAGCCGCTGTTGTAGCCGCACGCACAGGTTGAAGGTCGCGATGGCCAGACGATGGATCGCCTCGGTGCCGCAGAAATGATCCACGCACAGGCATTTGATCCCAAAGGAGTTGCACAGCTCCTTAAGGCGGTTTTCCGAGTCGGCCCGTCCCGGCGAGGCGTGCGCCAGAGCTCGCAGCCGTCGGCGACGTCGAAGGCGGCGATGAACGAGTTGGTCTGTTCGTCGCACAGCACGATCATCCGCCCGCCATGCAGCGCGGGCGAGTTTGCAAAGCCCTACTGCGCGCTGGGCACCTGAAAGTTGCCTGAGCCCATTGGGGCGAGATCCTTCTTCTACAGCGATGCACCCTCCAGGTCGAAGCTGAACAGGACCTCCGAGCCGAAAACGACGACGATCCGGCGGCGGTTGATGGCGGGCGTGGAATAGCGGTGGCTGGCCTTGGCGGCGGCCATCGGTCTGGAGCCGGGGGAGCAGGTCCAGTGGGAGCTCCTGGACCGCGGCGAACTGCACCTCCGACGCCCCCACACGCTGCTCCCACGACCCGGGCGAGGGCCTCCCAGTCCGATCGCTAGCCCCTCATAAGGACACGATTTGCCCCCCGGGGATAGCGGCCGCTCTTCCCGTGCTCGCTTCCCCGATCCTCGCCAACAACGACGCAGTGCCTCCCCCCTCGGGGACACGCTCTTCTTTCCGAGAAGGAAAGAGCCTCTTCAGGCAGGCTGGGGCGAATCCCAGTTCAGTTGGTCAGCGCGCGGTAGTACAGCGGCGGTTGTTTGCCAGGCTGCGCGTCTTCGAACACCGCCTTGCCGGTGGCGTCAGTCGTGACCGTGCCGGCGCTCGTCCAGTCGGGCGCGCTCAGGCGCGTGGCGCGCTGGACGGTGTAAGCGTGGGCCGGCGTGCCGGTGAAGGTCAGCTCCGGATTGCCGTTGGGCAGCAGGCGCCACGCGGTGAATCGCGCCGCCGCGCCGGGCCCCGGCCCGCCGCCGGTCTTGATCGTGAACTCCGTGCCGCGCGCGAGCCCGCCAAACCCGGCCATTTGCGGCACGGCATTGGTCTGGTAGTACCCCACGCGGTTGAATGTCAGCGTGGCGAGGTAGGTCTGGTTGGACGCAAGCGTGCCGGCCGGGATCACGACGGAAGTGGCCGAGGCGGGCAGCTCGCGGGGCACGCACACGTCCGGCGCTTGGAACACCACCGCCCCGCTGTTCGTGTTGACCACGACGAGCGAGATCGCGTCCTGGCCCGAGGCGCCGGTGAAGGCGTTCCACCGCAAGGTGAAGTTCTGGGCCGCGTTCACGGCCTGGGCTTCGGTGTAGTTCGCCACCTTCGGCACGGGCGGATTCGCTCCGCTGAGGGTCATCGGAACCACCCGCTCGGTCTGGCCGGTCTGGGTGAAACGCAACGTGTACGTGCCGGCGGGGTACGCGGCATCCAGCGCCGCCTCGCTCGCCGGCGTGTCAAAAAACATCAGGAAGCCGCCCAAAGGCGCCGGCGTCAGGTCGTGCTTGATTCCATTGGGCAGCGTCACCGAACCCGCCGTGGCCAGGGGCCCCGCCTGCGGACTGCTGACGAAGGCGGCTAATTGGAACGGCTCCTCGGCCATGGGCACCGGGTCCGCCATCGAGTTCTGCTGGTACCGGCCGGACTTGGACAAGGTGTACCCGCCCCAGTCGGCCGGGATGCCGTCCGGCTCGCATCCGCCACCGCCACCCTGGCCGGTCATGAACGTGCCGTTGTACGTGTCCGCCGGCAGCGGTTCGCCCGTCGCGCTTTCGAGCCTGACGGACGCGCCCGCGGGATTCAGCCGCCAGGCCACGAGGGTCAGCGCGGGGAAATCACCCGTGTAATCGCACGTCAGCGTCGTGCCGTCGGCACTCCACGAGTACGTGAACTTCGCCGGATCAAGACCGACCCCCAGCCAAGTGATCGCGCCCGCGACGGCCGGGTCCTTCTTCATGGCCTGGTCAAAGGTGAACGTGACCAGCGCCGTCACCGGCACACCGACGGCGCCGTTGGCCGGGTTGGCGGCCGCCAGTTCGGGCTCGGTGCCGCCGCCCCCGCCGCCGGTGCCCGTGGTGAAACTGCCGCTCACGGTCGCCAAGGCCGTGCCGCTGACGCTGGTGAACGGGAATGACGTGCCCGGTGGATTGAGCGTCCAGGTGATCTTGGTCGAGGGCGGCAGGTCGGACATGGGCGTGCAAGTCAGGATGCGTTTGTTGTCGCTCCAGGTGCCATCCACGATCACCGAGCCGGCCGGCGTAATCTCGATGTTGCCCACGAGGAAGGGCGGGACCGAGGGCAGCGGGATTATGTCAACGTCCATGTCGAGGTCGAAGGTGAACACCAGCTCGGCCGTGACGGGCACGCCGGTGGCGCCATTGGCGGGACTGGAGGAAACCAGCTTCGGCGGCTGACCCCACCCGGTGAGGGTGAAGACTGAAAGGAAACACGCGGCAGCGAGCACCGGGCGCCAGACGCGCAGGCGCGCGACAAAGCCGCATCGGGTTCGGGCGGAACTTAGCGGGAAGTCCATGGTTGTCATTTCTTCGTCGCCGAGCATGGGTTTTGCCGCCGCGTCAGGCCAGCCTGATTTTCAGCCGGTGCGGGTGCCCGTTGGTTCCTCGCGAGCCCGGCCTTCGTCCTGGTGGGGCGAGACTCAGTCGAGCCCTGACTTCCGTAGCCGCGGTCGTCAGACTGTGGTCGGGTCGCCCACGTCATGGCCACAGGCGAGGTCACCTGTGCCATTACGGCGTACCCGCGCCTGCTTTTGGCTGGCATCGCCCGCCCCCGCCCACCAACATCCGGGCCGGCGGTCGCCGTGCGAATCATGAAAGCGAGCATCATCATCACCCCGAAAAAGGCGGTGCTGGACCCTCAAGGCAAGACAGTGCGGGGCGCGCTGGAGCACATGGGCTACGCCGGGGTGCGGGACGTGCGCGTGGGCAAATACCTCGAGGTCGAGCTGGCCGGCGTGGACCGCGAGACGGCCCGCCGCCAGCTTGACGAAGCCTGCCACCGGTTCCTGAGCAACCCGGTGATCGAGGATTACCGCCTGGAGATTCACGACTGACCCGGGACCGCCGCGATGCGCTTCGTCATCCTCCAATTCCCCGCCTCGAACTGCGACCAGGACTGCGTCCACGCCATCCGCGTGCTCGGCCATCCGGCGGACCTGTTGTGGCACAAGGAGACCTCGCTGGGCGGCGCGGACGCGGTCATCATCCCCGGCGGGTTCAGCTACGGCGACTACCTGCGCTGCGGGGCCATCGCGCGCTTCAGCCCGGTGATGCAGGCGGTGCGGCGGTTCGCGGCGGACGGCGGCCCGGTGCTGGGCATCTGCAACGGGTTTCAGATCTTGTGCGAGGCCGGCCTGCTGCCCGGCGCGCTGATCCGCAACCGATCGCTGCAATTCCGCTGCGAGCAGGTCTTTCTCAAGACCGCCAACTTCGACACGCCGTTCACCCGCCGCATTCCGCGCGACAAGCTCCTGAAGATCCCGGTCGCGCACGGCGAAGGCTGCTACTTCGCGGACGAGCCGACGCTCCAGTCCTTGCGGGTGAACCGCCAGATTCTCTGGCAATACTGCTCGGCCGCGGGCGAACTCACCGAGACCGCCAACCCGAACGGCTCGCTGCTCAACATCGCCGGCATCTGCAACGCCCAGCGCAACGTGGCGGGGCTGATGCCGCATCCGGACCGCGCCTGTGAGGCGATTCTCGGCAGCACGGACGGCCGGCTGATCTTCGAGAGCGTGATTGCCGCCTTCGCCGGGTCGGCTCCCGCGCCGGCCGGTGGGGGTCGCGAGCAGCCCGCGTTGGCTGAATCGAAGTTGACGCCAGCTCAAGCCAGCGTCTGAGCGGTGGAACGGGCAACCTGCCCGTTGCGGCGGGCTACCAGCCTGCCGCGGCTGTGGGCGGCAGGTAGCCGCTTGCGCGGGCGGGCAGTCCGCTCCACCCGTTTGTCAGACATGCTTTGAGCAGCGCGGTCAAAGCTGGGTTGACCCGGCATCCGCCCGGGCAGCCCGGACCGCCGCGATGAACGCCTTCAACTTCCCGGCGTCCTTGCGGCCGGGCGCGCTTTCCACGCCACTCGACACGTCCACCCCGTAAGGCCGCACGTGGCGCACCGCCCCGGCCACATTCTCCGGTGTGAGCCCGCCGGCAAGGATCACCGGACGGCCCAGGCGCGCGGCGTCGGCAGCCAGGTCCCAGTTGAACGTCGCCCCCGTGCCGCCCAACTGCCCGGGCACGAAACTGTCCAGCAGCCACGCCGCGGTGTCGTAAGCCGGCAGCGCCGCCAGGCTGTCTGGACCGCAGATGCGGAAGGCCTTGATGACCGGCAGGGCGAAGCGTCGACAAAACTCGGGCGTCTCCTGGCCGTGGAATTGCAGCGCGCCCAGGCTGCAGCGGCTGGCGGTCTCCCGGATGAACTCCTCGGCCGCCTCCACGAACACGCCCACGCGTGTCACCAACGGCGGCAAGGCCCGGCAGATGGCCGCCGCGCTGTCCACGTCCACATGGCGCGGGCTGGGCGGATAAAACATGAAGCCCAGCGCGTCCGCGCCGGCCGCCACCGCCGCCTGCGCGTCTTCGAGACCAGTGATGCCGCAGATTTTGACCCGCACGTGCATGTGCCGCCGCACTTGTGCCACAACGTGTCACGGATGCCACGCGGATTCGGGGGAGCGCGACGGTCCCGGTTGCTGGCTTCGCGCAGGTAGCCGGCCCTTGGCTCGGGGGCCGGAATTCATCGCTCCTCGGCTAGGGGGTCCTACCACGGGGAAAGGGCGGTTTGTCAACGCGCCGGTCCCGGAACTCGTGGCAGCGGTGTCAAACGCCGGTGGCCTGGGCCTGCTGGGATTCGCCCCCGCGCCAGCCCCTCAGATGATCGCCGCCGGCGGCATCGCCGACAGCCTGGGCGTGGCTGCGGCGCTGGCCTTGGGGGCCGACGCCGTCTGCGTGGGCACTCGTCTCGTGGCCAGCCGGGAGGCCTTCGCGCACAAGGAGTACAAGCGGCGCGTCGTGGCCGCCTCGGCCGACGACATCACCCGCACTCGATCTTCGGTCCGGAATGGCCGGACCAGCCCATGAAAGTCATCCGGAACCGCGTGGTGCGCGAGTGGGCGGGCCGTGACGACCGGACTCCCCCGCCGCCGGAGCTGCGGACATTCATCGGCCGGACGCTCCTGTTTTCGCAGGAATATCCAATGCCCAAGTTCGCGGCCGTCCTGCCGACGCCGCACACCACCGGAGACTTCGAGGAAATGTGCCCGGCCGCCAGCGAAAGCGCCGGGCTGGTCCGGGACATCAAACCAGCCGGCGTGATTGTCCGCTCAATGATGGACGAGGCGAAGCGCCTCATCGAAAACCGCCTGCCGCCGCTCGTGGACGGAAGGCCCACTCAGCCGCAATGAGGGAGCCAAGTCCACGTGCCGTTCGATTGCCGGTCCGCTGGAGGGCTCGCAGCCGGCCGCTGCCGGTCACGCAGAACGCGTTTGAAGGCACGATTTGACCCATCCCGCTTCGGGTCTAGTGTTGAGGTAACAGCCGGTCAGCGTAACCTTCGCCTTTCGTCGTTGACCGCGCCCAAACGAGACCGGCAACCCCAATCATCATGCAACACGTTCTCGGCATCGGCGGCCTGTTCTTCCGCGCGAGCGACCCGGTCACGCTGGCCCGCTGGTACAAGGACCATCTCGGCATTGATCCGGTGCCGATGGATTACGGCCAGAAGCCGTGGTCGCAGGAGGCCGGCCCCACCGTCTTCGCGCCTTTCCCGCGGGACACCGACTACTTCGGCAACCCGCAGCAGCAATGGATGGTCAATTTCCGCGTCCGCGACCTCGACGCGATGGTGGAGCAGCTTCTCACGGCCGGGATCACCGTGGCGGTGGATCCGGAAGCCCATCCGAACGGCCGCTTCGCCCATCTGCACGATCCGGAAGGCAACCCCATCGAGCTTTGGGAGCCGAAATGACAACGGCCCGCCCCGCGCCCGAGCCCTGCCGCGGCACTCTGGTCTTGCCCGAACCGGCGCTTCCACCGGCGGAAATTCCGTTCCGCGCCCGGCCTTGAAAGGCACCCGACCATGGAGGAGCGCTTGATCTCCAGCCGGTTTCCCCGCGCCTCGGGCTACCACCCCGACTGGATGCTGGCAGGCGTGGGCGGCGCGGCCAATCCCCTGTGGCTGACCGAGTGGCTGACGGAGGCGCTCGAGCTGCGACCCGGCCTGCGGGTGCTCGACCTCGGTTGCGGTCTCGCGCTGTCCTCGGTTTTCCTGCGCCGCGAATTCGGCGTGCAGGTCTGGGCCACCGACCTGTGGTTCAACGCCTCGGAGAACCTCCAGCGCATCCGGGATGCCGGGCTCGAGGACGGGATCTTCCCCATCCACGCCGATGCGCGGTCGCTGCCGTTCGCCGCCGAGTTCTTCGACGCCGTCGTGTCCATTGACTCGTTCTGTTATTACGGCACGGATGACCTGTACCTCAACTACCTCGCCCGGTTCGTCAAGCCGGGCGGTCTGATCGGAATCGCCGGGGCGGGGCTGATGCGCGAGGTGGACGGCCCGATCCCCGCGCACCTGCGCGAGTGGTGGACCCCTGACCTGTGGTGCCTGCACTCGGCGGCTTGGTGGCGGCGGCACTGGGGCAGGACCGGAATCCTGGATGTCGAACTGGCCGATGCGCTGCCCGATGGATGGCGGCTCTGGCTGGACTGGCTCCGCCTGGTCGCTCCCGAGAATGCCGTGGAAATCCGGGCGCTGGAAGCCGACGCCGGCAGCCACCTCGGGTACGTCCGGGTTGTGGGCCGCCGAAAGGCCGGACTGCAACTGCCGGAGCCGGTCACCTCCGTGCCCTCGCAATATGTGAAACAGCCGCTGCTCCGCGGCCCGGCCGGCACCCACGACTCGTCAGGACCGGCCAAGCCGGAGCAACGCCGTTGAACCGGGGAGCGCACCCGCCCCGGGTGCTGGGGCGGGCGCCTCGCCCGCCACCCCCAGCATGGTTCAACGCACCGCGCGGGGCGGTTCGAGCGCAGAGAACCGACCGGTGCGGGTGCCCGTCGGAGCACGCGCGCGTGCGCTCCCCAATCTCAACTGAACTCAAAAACCGAAGCCGGGCAGGTCGGACGCACCGCGCCACAGCCAACTTTGATTCTCAGGTTCAACCATCCCCCACCCCTTGACAGCCCCCGCCTTGCGCGCAGGCTGCAGGCCGTCACCGATGAACCCCGAATCTTCCGCTCCGCCTCCCAGCCGGCCCGGCGAGCACATGTCCCCGGACGAATTCCGGCGCTGGGGCCACGCCGTGGTGGACTGGCTGGCCGATTACCAGCGTCGCGTCGCCGCGTTGCCGGTGCTTTCCCAAGCCCGGCCTGGCGAACTCCGCGCGGCGCTGCCGCCAGCCGCGCCGGAGCACGGCGAGCCGTTTGACGCCCTCCTGGCCGACCTCGACCGTCTGATCCTGCCCGGCCTCACGCACTGGCAGTCGCCGAACTTCTTTGCGTTTTTCCCGGCAAACAACTCCGGGCCGTCCATACTGGGCGAACTGCTCGCGGCCGGTCTGGGCGTGCAGGGCATGTTGTGGATCACCAGCCCAGCCTGCACCGAACTGGAGACGCACCTGCTCGACTGGCTGGCGGACATGCTGGGCCTGCCGGCGCGCTTCCAGTCGTCCGGTCCCGGCGGCGGCGTGATCCAGGACACCGCCTCGAGCGCGGTGCTGGCCGCGCTGCTGGCCGCGCGCGAGCGGGCGACCGGCTTTGCCACAAACGAAACCGGCGTCCACGGCCGCCTCACCGCCTACGCATCGACCCAGGCGCATTCCTCGGTGGAGAAGGCGGTGAAAATCGCCGGGCTGGGCCGCGCGCACCTGGGGTTGATCCCGGTGGACGAAACCTTCGCCCTGCAACCCGACGCGCTGACCCGGCAGATCGCCGCCGACCGCGCGGCGGGCTTCCAGCCGTGCTTCGTCTGCGCCACGGTGGGCACCACGTCCTCGAACGCGCTGGACCCGCTGCGGGCCATCGGCGAAATCTGCCGCCGCGCGGCCGTGTGGCTGCACGTGGACGCCGCGATGTCCGGCACGGCGGCGCTCTGCCCGGAGTTCCGGTGGATTCAGGACGGCGTGGAGCTGGCGGACAGCTACGCCTTCAATCCGCACAAGTGGATGTTCACGAACTTCGACTGCGACTGCCTCTGGGTGGCGGACCGCGCGGCGTTGATCCGCACCTTCAGCATCCTGCCAGAGTACCTGCGCAATCCGGCCACGCAGAGCGGCGGGGTGATAGATTACCGCGACTGGCACGTGCAACTGGGCCGCCGGTTCCGCGCGCTGAAGCTGTGGTTCGTGATCCGGCACTACGGCGTCGAGGGCTTGCGGCGGCACGTGCGCGAGCACGTCCGCCTGGCGCGGGAATTTGCCGGCTGGGTGCAGGCCGCGGCCGACTTCGAACTGGCCGTGCCGGCGCCGCTGAACCTGGTCTGTTTCCGTCACCGGGCCGGCGACGACTTCAACCGCCGGTTGCTCGAGGCCTTGAACGCCAGCGGCGCGTTGTATCTGACGCACACCACGCTGAACGGCCGCGTCACGCTGCGGTTTTGTGTGGGCCAGACGCATACGGAGGCACGGCACGTCGAGGCCGCGTGGCAGCGCATCCAGGACACGGCGGCGCGGCTGGCGAAAGCCGCGTGACCAGAAAACAACCGGAAAGGACAGGCCACCCGCGCTTCGGAAAGTTGCCTGTTGTGGCCTGCGCGGCGCAGACTTCGCGCGCCCATGACTGAAACCTTCATTGGCATCGAAATCGGCGGCACCAAGCTGCAAGTGGTGCTGGGCGACGCCCACGGCGCGATCCACCGGCGGTTCCGGTTCAATGTGGACCACGCGCAAGGCGCGGCCGGCATTCGCGAGCGCATCGCCGCCACGTTGGGCGAGGCGCGCGCGTGTGAAGCCGCGGCGCTCGGCGTCGGCTTTGGCGGGCCGGTGGACTGGCGCGCGGGCTGCATCTGCTGCTCGCATCACGTGGCCGGCTGGGCGGATTTCGATCTGGGCGGCTGGCTGCGCGAACTCACCGGCCGGCCCGTGGCGGTGGACAACGACGCCAACGTGGCCGCGCTGGGCGAAGCGCGCGCCGGCGCCGGGCGCGGGCACGACCCGGTGCTGTACGTGACGCTGGGCAGCGGCGTGGGCGGCGGGCTGGTGTGCGGCGGGGCGATCTTCCATGGCGCGTCGCCGGGCGAGGTCGAGATCGGCCACGTGTGGCTGGACCGCTCCGGCGCCACGGTGGAATCGCGCTGCTCCGGCTGGGCCGTGGACCGGCAGATTCGCGAGCGGATCGCCGCCGAGCCGGACGGCTTGCTGGCCCGCCTGGCGAGGAATCAGACCGGCGGCGAGGCGCGGCATCTGGGCGCCGCGCTGGCGGCCGGCGATCCCGCGGCCCGCGCCATCCTGGAAACCACCGCCACGGACCTGGCATTCGGGCTTTCGCACGCCGTGCATTTGCTGCACCCGGCGGTTGTCGTGCTGGGCGGCGGCTTGTCCTTGCTGGGCGAGCCGTTGCGCGCGGCGGTGGCCGCGGCGTTGCCGACGTTCTTGATGGAGGCCTTTCAGCCCGGACCGGTCGTGGCGCTGGCCGGTCTGGCGGAAGACGCCGTGCCGGTGGGGGCTTTGCTGCTGGCGGCCGGCGCGGGCGCGGTCAGAACGTGAAGGCCACGCCCAGGAAGGCGGCGAACGAATCGCCGAAGTCCAGCGTCGCGCCGTGGCTGGCGCTACGGAGCTCGAGGTCTTCGATGAAAAGAAACTCGGCGCCGGCAAACAGGCCCACGGTTCGCGACAGCGTGAGCAACACCTGGCCGCGCACGTACGCGCCCAGAATCCAGTCCTGCCCCTCCACCCGGCCGCCTTGCGTGCGCACCGGCTGGCCGGCCACGGACACGGTTTCCGAGTAGGTGAACTCGGCGTCGGCGTACATCACGTAGGCGCCGCCGCTGATTTGCATGGACAACGGCTCGCCCATCGGCACGTCCAGGTTCGGACCGACGCGCAGGCCGAAGGTTGTGGCCTCGATCTCCCGCTGGCCGGTGAAGACCATCTCCGGGTTGAGCGCGGTGCGCGTGGGTAAATCACCAATCACCGGGCCCGGTCCCGCCATCGAACCGGTGTACGGCGCCCGGGGCGGCGTGATGCCGCCCAGGCTGAAGGCATCGCGGACGGCCGGGCCGGTGGTGGTCAACGGCGTGTTGTCCTCGATGGAGACCGGCGTGAAGTTCGCGCCCAGTTCCAGGCCCCAGAACGCGCGGCCAAACTCGAACAGGTACCGCGTGTAGGTGACTTCCCCGCCGAAAAGCAGATCCTCGTCCACGTCATCCACGCTGGCGGCGCCGCTGGACAACAGCGCGTTCATGTTGAGCCGGTCGGCGGCGACATCCACCTGGGAGTCGTTCTGGTAACCCCAGTACCACGTCTTGCCCTCGGCGTTGCCGCTGCTGTCCACGCCCACGAAACCGTCGTCGTAGGCACGCGGAATCTTCCCGCCGGTGGCCGGGCCGGGGTCAACGGCCGACGCCGCGAGACTGCTGGTGAACCCGGCCTTGACATTGAACGCCGCGCGCGGCGCGACGGTGATCCGGTTGGGCCGGGGAATGGGTTCAGCGGCCTGGACAAGCGGCAGCAACACCAGTGTTGTGGCGGTCCAGGCCACGGGATGGAGGGATTTCGGATTCATGGTGAAACAGCGGGAGCTTCAGGGTTGCGGGAGTTGCAGCACACGGTAAAGGCGTGAGGCGCTAGGTGGCGCCACGGTTTTCGGCGGGCCGTCGTCGAGCCACTGCACGACATCCGCGGGCGCGGTGAAAGGCGGCGCGGCGGTGCGCCAGGCTTCGTCCAGCGAATCCCGGTATTGCACGGCGTAACGGGCGCCCGGCTGGCTGCGGAACTCGATCAGGAAACGACCCTGGTTCAACGCCCCGCTGAGCACCAGCGGCGCGCGACCGGAAACGGTCGCCACTCTCGAACCCTCCGCGGCCGGCGGCGTCGGGATCGCCTCGGCGGCCGTGTAGGTGGGCGAGGCGAAAGGCTTTCGCTCGCGCTGGTAAAATTCCACCGTGAACACCACGCTTTCAGCGACGTTCACCGCGCGGTGCAATTGCAGGAACGGCTGGCCGTCCGCCAGGCCGGAGGCGTTGAACACGGTCACGCCCGCCGCCAGGCCGGTCAGGTTCAGCCGCACGCCCGCGAGCGCGTTGGTGCCGATGTTGGTGAAGCGCACGCGCTGCTCGAACAGGCCGGTCTGGGGATTGAACGCCGGGTCACTCAAGACCTCCACCGCGAGTCCCGGCAGGACAGTCGAAACCACCGCAGCCGCGTTGTTGGTCGGATTCGGGTCCACCGGGGTCGGCAGCGGGCCGCCATTGTCATGCAAGCCCGGTCCGGCCGCGGGCGCGATTTCGACCAGCGCGCGGTTGGTCACCGCGCCCACCGCGGTCGGCCGCACCACCACCGTGACCGCGGCCTGCGCGCCGTTCGTCATCTCGCCGAGGAAACAGAGCACTTCGCCCGCGGCGATGACCGGCGTGCCCAGCGTGGCACTGGCCCGTACGAAGGACACCGTTCCCGGCAGCGTGTCGGCGACGCGCACATTGGGCGCCGTGGCCGGGCCGAGGTTGGTGACGGCGATCGTGTAAGTGAGTTCCGCGCCCACGCGCACCGGCTCCGGCGCGGCGGAGACGCCCAACGCCAGGTCTGCCTCCTCGACCGCGGTACCCGCCGCCGGCGTGACCAGGCCGGCCGTGTTGTTGGCCTGGTAAGGCCCGGTGTCGCTCACGGACGCGCGGCAGTCCAACGTGGCGGGAGCCAGCGGCTTCACCGTGATGGTGAGCGTGGTTCCGCCGTCCGGCGGCACCGTGACGTTTTGGAAACGCACCCGCCCGGCCTCGAACTCGCCCCCGGCGCTGGCTTCGACGAACTCCACATTGTCCGGCAGCACCACGTCCACCGTGAGTTCTTCGATCTGCGGCGGGCCCTCGGGTGTCTGGCTCAGGTTGTCCAGCGTGACCGTGTAGGTGAAGGGCTCGCCGACCCGCGCCTCGGGCGCGCTCCCGGCCAGCCGCGGCGCGACATCGGTCCAGTACGTCAATTCGATCTGCACCGGGACGCATTCGGAGAGCACCGAACTGTCGCCAGTGGTGTCGGACACCCGCGCCACCGCGCTGAGCGTGTCGTTCAGCGCGACGCCCTTCACCAAGCTGAAGCTGGCGAAGCCGTTGGTGTCGGTGACAACCGCCGCCGAACCGAACGGCGCGAGTTCGCCGCTGCCGGCACAGTCGCCGGTGGTGAAAAGCAGCACCGTGTACGCCGTCTCGGGCGCCAGGCTGACGTCGCCTTCGATCCGCGTGCCAAGGTCACGGACCACCGCGGACCGCAACACCGGCGGGTCGGGGCGCTGCCCGCCCGCGTGCGGCCTCGGCGCGGCCTGGGCCGGCGGGGTGGAGGCGCCGCCGGGCAACAGGCCCAGCAGCCCGCCCAACGCGAGACAACCCCAGACCCGGGCGCGCGCCTGGCGGAATCCGCAGTGGAGTTTCATGCCGCGAGGATGCTGGCCGCGGGAATTCGACGCGAGCCTTTTTCCCGGCGGAGCGACCACGGATGGACACGAATTGCCGGCGGAGCCGGTTAAAAGCGGTTAAAAGGGTGAAGGGTTAAATGGGTTGCCTGGCGGCACATCTGCGTGTCCCGACGAAGCTTTGGGCGCGAGCGCGTGCCCTGACGAGCAAAGACAGCCCCTGAACTCCAGCGCACAACGATGGTCAACTTCCCAGCCGGCACGCCAGTTCCCGCACCGCGAAGCAAAATGCTCCCCCAATTGGTGTCCATTCGTGTCCATTCGTGGTTCCCCTTTGGTTGCTTGAGGCTCAGCCCAGCTTGGGAAAAAACCGGTGCGCCGTCGCGCAGGTCGCCGCGCTGAGTTCGTCCAGGCTGAGGCCCGTCACCTGCGCGGCGACGGCGGCAATGTCGCGGACATGCGCCGGTTCGCAGCGCCTGCCGCGATACGGCAGCGGCGCGAGGTACGGGCAGTCGGTTTCGAGCATGAACCGGTCGCGCGGCGTCGCGGCCAGCGCTTCGCGGATGTTGGCCCCGTTTTTGAAGGTGAGAATGCCGGTGAAACTCACCAGCGAGCCCAGCGCCAGAATCCGCCGCAGTGCGTCCGGCCCGTCGGCAAAGCAATGGAACTGTCCGCGCACGCGGCCGGCAAACGGACTGAACAGCCGCAGGGTGTCCTCGAGGGCCGCTCGTTGGTGAATCACGCAGTTGAGGCCCAGCTCCGCCGCCACTTCGAGGTGCTGCAAAAACAGGTCGGCCTGGCGCTCCTGGCACCCCGCATCGTCCGCCGCCGTGCCGCCGCGCTGGCTGGGCAGGCGGTGGTGATCGAGACCGGTTTCACCCAGGGCCACGACCTTTGGGTGTCCGCCCAGTTCACGCAGCCACGGGCGGAGGTTCGCCGGCGCGTGCAAGGCGTCGCCCGGATGCCACCCCACCACGGCGTAAATGGCCGGATGCGCCTCGGCCAGCGCCACCGCCCGCCGGCTGCTGTCGAGGTCCGTGCCGACGGTGATGATGCGGGTGATGCCGGCCGCGGCGGCGCGCTCGAGCACTTGCGCGAAGTCGGCGGCAAAGTCGGGATAATCCAGGTGGGCGTGGGTGTCGTAAAACATGGTCAAGCCTTGGGCGGCGTGGGTGGTGACGGGTCGTTGTGCGTGCCGGGCGGATCCTTGGGCGGCGCCGCGTCGCGGATTTCTCCGAGCGTGCGCAGCATCAATTCGCGGCGTTCGGCGCGCATCTGCCGGCGCACGGCGCGCCAGTCCAGCCAGCCGGTCACCAATGCCAGGAGCGCAAACCCGGCGCAGGCGAGCCAGTAGCTCACAAACAGCCAGCCGCGCAGCACCGGTTCCAGCAGGGTCAGCCCCCAGATCAACATGCCCGCGGACACGATCAGGTGGAACAGGCCAAACCAACGCCGGCGCGCATCAGGTTGAACTGGCATGGCGGCAGACTGGTTCTTCAAACACACCACCCGACTGGCCGTCCTGCCCGCCGCGCCGGCTGTTCCGCGACAAGTCTGCGGACAGGGAAACCTTCGGTGTTTGCATCAGCATCTCCGGCATTAAGACGGCTTCGCGAGGTTGTCAATCGGCTGGCCGGGCCGGCGACGCGGCGTCGCGTTCCGACCGGACCGCGAGCAGCAGCCGGCGGAAGGCCTCGTTTTCCTTTGCCGGAGTGTCGGTTTGTCCGTCGTTCCACGAGACGACCAGGTCCAGCTCGGGCATCACCGCCACGCCGCGGATGCCGCCGTGGCCCAGCGCGGCGAACAGGTTCGTGGGCGCGTCGGGCCAGTGACGCCGGCCGTCGCTCCCAACGCCGTTCACCCACCACAGCCACGAGTAGCCGCCGAAGTGGTCGGTCTGGTTGTCCGGGATTTTCCGCGAGCCCAGCGTCCGCTGGCCGGGCAGCATTTCGGCCGTGTTCATTCCGGCGCGGGGCAGCGACGCCGGCAGAGGCGAACTGACCGCCAGCACCGCGAGGTCTTCGCGCAGCAACTGGCGCCCGCCCCAGCGGCCGCGTTGCAGGAAGAGCTGGCCGAACCGGGCGAAATCGCGCGGCGAAATGGCCAGCCGGCCCGCGCGGTCGCCCGCGCCGAAGGCCAGCAGGCCGGGCTGGTCCTCACAGCCCAGCGGGCCCGTGAGCAACGGGCGCAGCACCTGTGCGTCCACCTCGGGCCACGCCGCGCCGTACACGCGGTTGAACAGCAGGTCCGCAAACAGCGCCATCTGCCAGTCGTTGTAGCAAAACGCCGTGCCCGGCCGCTCGGCCACGCCGTAGCCGGCGGTTTGGTTGGCCAGGTGCCGCCACGTGATCTCGCGGTCCTTGTGGCCGAGCGCGGCGTTCAGGTCCGCCAGGCGCGGCTCCCAGCGCACCACCGTTTCATCGAGCCCGCCAATGCGCCCGGCTTCGAGCGCCTTGAACAGGAAGAAACTGAACACCGGCTTCACGGCCGACGCCACATCGGCCGCGCGGGTGATGTCACCCCAGGAATGCACGAGGCGGCCGCGGCGCACCACGCAGCCGCGCCCGCCGAAGAACTCGCCGCATTCGCGCAAGGCCGCCGGATCAATGCCGACCTCCACCGGACTTGCCTGCGGCCAGGGCCCGGCGCCGGGGTCGGAGTCCGCGCGCGCCGACGCTTTTCGCAGACTGGCCAGAAACGCGCGCTCCTCGGCGTCCAACTGGTCAAACAGCCGGCGGGCACGCAGGTCAAACGACCGGCGCGGCTCGCCGCCAGGCACGTTGCGGGTGTCGCCATTGTGAAAACACCAGCCGGCCGCGCCACCTTGGCGGGCGCCGTCCAGATCAGTTTTGAAGTCGGCGGCGGCCGGTTGCCACGCGCCGTAGCCGCGACGGAACGGTTCCTGGTAATGCACCACCATCGTCTGGCCCAGCTCACTCAGCCAGCTCAACACCGCCCGCGTGTGCGTCTCGGTTTGTTCGGGCGAACCAGGTTCGCGCGGCCGGTGCGGTGACAGAAAGTCGAGCTTCGCCTCCAGCGCGTATTGCCGCACGACCTCGGGGGTCAGGTCGCCGCCGGCGTGGGACGCGGTCACCAGCCGTCGCGGATCGAGGCGCTTCACCGCATCGCGCAGTTGCCGCAACTCCTCGACGCTGACAAAGCGCGCGTCGCGGATGTTCCGCTCGTTGCCGAGATCGAGATACCAGTTGCGGTGCGACGCGAGCGCGCGGACGAGCGTCTCCACCGCGCGCTGGTGCGCCGCCAGCGTGGCCAGCCGCGGCGGGCCGGTGACGCCGTTGCCGCGCGACAAGGTCACGTCCACCACCAGGCCGCGCCGGTCGCACTCGCCCACCAGCCAAGCCAGCTTGGACAGAAACGGCTCGCGCGCGCGGCCCTCGGCGTCCACGGCCGAGACGTCGTTGGTGAACGCGGACCACGTGGCCCACACGCGAATCCAGTTGAACCCGTGGCGCTGGAGGTCGTCGAGGTCCTGCCGGATGAACTCCTCGGACGCCCCGAGCGCTCCGTAGTAGCTGGCTCCCAGCAAAAAGACCGGCCGGCCGTCGAGCGTGAAGGCCGAGCCGGCAATGCCCAACTCGACGCCTGAAGCGGGTACCGAACTGGCCAGCGCCAGGACCAGACCGAGCGCGAGTCGCAGCCGTGTGGAGAAAGTGCGGATGCTCATGTTCAAGGGACAGCCAGGCGCGCGGTTGGCGCAAGCCACGGCTAAGGCGGGCAACGTACCACCTTTGCCGGCGACTTGGAAAGGGCTTGCGTTCGCGAGGCAGGTCGTGCCTCACCGAGGGGCGACACATGGCGCCATTCCCCGAACGCCTGTCCCGGCCCCCTGAGCCAGAGGCCGGCTACCACAAAGGTAGGCCGCTCCTCGCTGGTAGGTCGCCCCTCGCTGAGGGGCGACCTAACCCGGCGTCTCAGCGAGACGCCGGCCACCTGCCCTCCGGGCCTACGGCCTCGCGCCGGAACCGGCCGCTAAAGGCCGGGCGGCAGCATGCTGTCTTTTATCACCGCCAGTGCGGTCGCCGCAGCACACGGCGCCCTTCGCCGCGAGGTTCCGATAGACAAATCCCCCCGCCGCGCGCGTCATCGCGGTGAGGCATGACCGGCCGGCCCGAACTGGAGCGCCTGTACGACGCGCACGCCGCGGCGCTGTTCGGCTTTGCGCTGAACCTCACCCGCCACGAAGACGACACCCGCGATGTGCTCCAACAGGTCTTCGGCCGGCTGGCGGCCCGGCCCGGACTCCTCGACGGCGTCCGCGACGAGCGCGCCTTCCTGCTGCGCATGACCCACAACGCCGTGGTGGACCTCGCCCGCCGCCGCGACGCCCGCCAGCGCGCAAGCGATGCCCTGGCCGCGGAATCCGCCGGCCTGTTCGCGCCGACGACCGATCCCGACGCCGCCGCTTTCCGCGCGGAACTCGAGGCGGCGCTGGCCGAACTGCCCGCGGAGCAACGGGCGGTCGTTCACCTGAAGCTCTGGGAGGGCCTGACGTTCGAGGCCATCGGCGCGGTGCTGGGCATTCCGCTCAACACCGCCGCCAGCCGGTATCGCTACGGCCTGGACAAACTTCGCGCCCGGCTGCGTCCCCTTTACGACGAGATCAAATGAAGACCGACGATTTTGAACAACACCTGAGCCGGGAGCCCCTGCGGCCCATCCCCGCGGAGTGGCGCGGGCAAATCCTGCGCGCCGCAGCGGGGGCGGCGGCGGCCCGGCGCGAGTCCTCTCGTCCTTCGACCTTTGTCCTTCGACTCCAAGCCTGGCTCTGGCCGCATCCGGCGGCCTGGGCCGGTCTGGCCGCGTGCTGGGTGGCCAGCCTGGCGCTCCACCTGGCCAGCGCGCCCAGCGCCGCCGAAGTCGCGCAGGCGCGCGCCCACGCCCGGCTCGCCGCGGCTTACGCCAGCCTGCTCGGCAACCCCGACTTCATGGCGGTCCTCGCCGAGCCGCCGCCGCCCGCGCCGGCTCCGCCGCCGCCCCGCCATTCGCCCGATCACGGTCTGATGTTCCGCCAAACCAATCAACTCGCCGCCTGACATGAAAACCTCCCGCTGGCCTCGTTTGATGAAATGGCTGAAGAGCCTCGCGTTCGTGCTGGCCGTGCTGATCACCTTTACCGTGCTCGTGCTGGCCATTGAAGGCTGGCGCGCCCGGCGCGCCTGGCTCGCCTGCCAGCAGGAGCTGGCGGCCAAAGGAGAGAAGCTGGACTGGGCGTCGGTGGCGCCGGCGCCGGCGCCCGAGGACCAAAACTTCCTGGCCGCGCCGCCGCTGGCCGCCTGCTTCGGCTTCGCCACCAACCAAGCTGTAACAAACGCCGGCACGGACGACACCAACGCCTGCGATGAGTTGATACGGCGTTTCGAGTGGGCGGGCGGGCTCAAAGGGTCGGGCAACTGGCGCGAAGGCACGGTGACCTCGCTGGAGACATGGCAGGCGCAACTGCGCGCAACCAACGACGCTTCGAGCCAACAGCAGATGGATCAACGGATGGCCCAGCGATACGGTTTGTCGGAGGAGGTGCCCATCCCGCCGCCGGCCCGCCCCGCCCCGGACAACCCGGCGTTGGTCGCGCTGCGGGCCCGGCCGCCGGGGACTCCCGCGGAGGATCTGCGCGTCTTGCTGGCAACCGACAAGCCGGCGCTGGACCCGATCCGCGCCGCCGCCCGACGGCCATTGGCCCAGCTCCGAACGCCGACGGACCTGTTCTCCGGCGAAATGCTGCCCTGGATGAGCACGCTGAAGAGCCTGGCCCATCCTTTCCAGGCTGCCTGCCGGACCGAACTGGCGGCGGGCAATCCAGAAGCCGCGGCCGAAGATTTCCAGACCTTGCTGACGTTGAGCGAAGCCGCCGGCAGCCAGCCGTTGCTGATCGGTGTACTGGTGAAAATCGCCCTGCTGGAAATCGCCATCCAGCCGCTCTGGGCGGGCCTGGCCGAACATCGCTGGCCGGACGCGCAACTGGCGGCCATCGAGGCGCGCCTGGCCCGCCTGAATCCCGTGGCTGACATCCAGCGCAGTCTGCGCGGCGAGCGAGCCTTTGCCCTGGCCATGCTGGGCGCTTCGCACGATCTGGACTCCGCCTCGCCGGTGACGGAAAGCCCCTACCGTGACGCCTTGCGGTACTGGCCGCGCGCGTTCGTCTATCGCAACCAGCTCAACGTCGCCCAAGCCTATCAAAGGGTGCTCCTGGACCGGCTTGACCCGACAGGCCCGGCGGTCCGCGTGACGCTTTCGCCCGAAGACGAGGCGTTGCGCAAACGTTTCAGCTCCGGTTCGCCGTACAACATCTTCGCCGCCCTGTTGCTGCCGGCGGTGGAGAGGTCAGTTCAAAAAGCGGCGGTCAGCCAGGCCACCGTCACCCTGGCGCACGTGGCCTGCGCCTTGGAGCGGCATCGGCTGGCCACGGGCGTCTATCCGGAAAAGCTGGACGAACTCGCCCCGCGTTTCCTCGCCCGCATCCCGCCGGACCCGGTGAATGGCGGCGCGCTGAAGTATCGTCGCGAAGCGCCCGACCGCTTCACC
Source organism: uncultured Verrucomicrobiota bacterium (assembly GCA_964568145.1). GTDB lineage: Bacteria > Verrucomicrobiota > Verrucomicrobiia > Limisphaerales > J093 > DSVZ01. The sequence continues at coordinate 28,205 of CAZMOZ010000027.1, read as the reverse complement.
CTCTACTCGGTGGCGTTGGACGGAAAGGACGACGGCGGCCTCGCCACGCCGGCGGTCCGGGAGGCGAAAACCGGCGAAGCCCCGTCAGGCGATTGGGTCTGGCGCAGCCATCCGGTGACGGCGACAGTGGAAGTGGCGTCAGCGAATACGACTACGACTGTTAAATAGGCCAGCGGATGGTTGCTTGCCGTTAAGCTGGCGCCGGCCTCACGCTGTCTGGCAACAGGTACCGGCCTCTGGGCCGGAGGCTGGCTACCACCGGGGATGAATCGCCCCTCGCAGGGTGGGTCGCCCCTAGCTGAGGGGCGACAATTCCAGCCCACCCGCCCAGGCGGCCAGCGGGCTGGATGCCGGCGCTACGAGGCGGGTGTGTTCCCCAACTCCAGCTCCCCGCTCAGTTCAGCCAGAAGCTGAAATACAGGTACAGGCCCAGCACCAGCAGCAGAATGACCGCCGCCATGACCTTGTTCCCGGTGTCCCAACTGGCGCGGATTTCCCCGGCCGCCTCTTGGTGGATCGAGCCGTAAGTCAGGCCGCGGATTTTCTCCTCAGGCGGCGGCGGGGTGAGCAGCGAGGCCACCACGATGATCACCGCGCTCGCGGCGAACAAAATGCCGGTCGCGTACAGGAAGTTGAAGTCGCCGACCACCGCCAGCCAAGCCGGGTCCTCGATTTTGCCCTTCCCGTAGAACGCCTGGATGGTGAGCTTGATCATGCCCAGCACGAACCCGGCGGCCAGGCCCCACGTGGCCCCGGCGGAGTTGATCCGTTTCCAGAACAACCCCAGGAAGAACACCGCCGTGATGGGCGGCGCGAGGTAGCCTTGCACGCTCTGGAGGTACTGGTAGAGGCCGCCGCCGGAAATCTTGGCCATGACCGGAATCCAGATGATGCCCAGCCCCACCACGGCGGCGGTGGCGATGCGCCCCACCAGCAACAGGTGCTGCTCGGACTGGCCGGGCCGCAGCTTCTCGTAGATGTCCACGGTGAACAGCGACGCGCTCGAATTGAACAGCGAGGCCAGCGAACTCATCAACGCCGCCAGCAGGCAGGCTACGATCAGGCCCCGGATGCCCGGCGGCAGCAGCAGCTTGACCAGCGAGGGAAAGACCTGGTCGCCGTCCAAGTTCGTGGTGCCCGGTTTGAGGGGCAGTTGGATGATGCCTTTCTGGTGCAGCGCCCAGCCGATCATACCCGGCACCAGAAAGATCAACACCGGCCAGACCTTCAGCAGGCCGCCGAAGAGCGCACCGCGCCGGGCGGTGGCGAGGTTTTTGGCCGAGAGCGCACGCTGGACGATGTACTGGTCCGTACACCAGTACCACAGGCCCACGACGGGAGAGGCGATGATGATTCCCAGCCACGGGAACTCCGGATGCGACAGCGGCCGCCAGAGGGCGAAGTTATCCGCGTTGGCCTTGCACGTGGCCACCAGTTCGCTCCAGCCGCCCAGCTTCGACAGCCCGATGGCCGTGATGACAAACGAGCCGAACAGGATGATGACCGCCTGCGGCGTGGCGGTGGACATGATGGCGCGCATGCCGCCAAACACCGTGTACACGCCCGTCACAATGACCGTGGTGAAGGCGCCGATCCAAAAGGCGTTCATGGTCCATCCGCCCACAGTCAATGTCAGCTCGGGCAGCAGCGCCTGAAACACGATCGCTCCGGCGTACACAGTTACGCTCACCTTGGTGAACACGTACGCCACCAGCGACACGCAGGAGAGGATCCACCGCGTGCGCGCGCTGAACCGTCTTTCCAGGAACTCGGGGATCGTCTGGACCCCGGACTTGTAATAGAAAGGCACGAAGAGGCCGGCCAGCACGATCAGGCACCAGGCGTGCAGCTCCCAGTGAGCCATGGCCATGCCGGTGGCGGCCCCCTGCCCCGCCAAGCCCACGATGTGTTCGGAGCCGATGTTCGAGGTGAAGATCGAGGCGCCGATCACCACCCAGCCAGCATTCCGGCCGGCGAGGAAGTAATCCACGCTGTCCTTCTGGTGCCGGCCGTACCACCAGGCCACCCAGCCGATGACACCGAAATACAGGGCAATGACGATCCAGTCGAGCCAGTGCATGAGGTTGTTCCTTGGTTTGGGTTTAACTCCGCCTGCGGGAAAACGAGTCCGAACACGCGCGCCGTCCGGCGAACCACTCGTCCGGCGCGGCGATGTCATGCCTGTGAAGTTCAGGCGCACACCGGTCAGGGCATGGATTCATGGGGCGAAAGACTGTCGTTCGCGCCAAGCGCACAAATCTCCGCGCATCGCGTCAAGCTTTAGTTGACGGAATTTGTCGCCGGTGGCGCATCTCACTTTTGTGCCGATCCGGCCTGCACGTGGTGGGGCGAGACTCCGTCGAGCGCTGCTGGGTGGTTCGTGGTTTGTTGTTCGTGGTTGGTGGAAGACGGATGCCGGATGCCGGATACCGGCTTGCGACGTTCAACCTTCGACCTTCGACTATGGACTTGGGATTTTGAACTTGGGACTTGGGACTCGAACACGAACTTCGGACTTCGTATTTCGCGGCCGCAGGCCGCGCCGGGCTTGTCACAGACCAACCAAAGGCGCACGGTGTCCGCCCATGAAGTTTCCCGGAGCGTTCGCCGCCGCGTTGTGCATCCTGGCCGTGGCCTTGGGGCTGTCCGCGGTCTGGCTGCCGGCGCCGCTTCCGGCCGATGCTCCCGAGACGGAATTCTCCGCCGGGCGTGCCCTGCGGCACGTCAACGCCATCGCCCGGAAACCCCACCCCACCGGCTCGGAGGAGAACCAGCACGTCCGGGCCCACCTCGCGGCGGAACTCGCCCGGCTGGGACTCGCCGTCCGCGAACTGCCCGGCGAGCAGGGCGGCTTGAAACTGGGCAACCTTTACGCCGAACTGCCCGGAACCGAAGCCGGCCGGCCCGCGATCCTGCTCGTGTCGCACTACGACTCGACCCGGGAAGGACCGGGTGCGGCGGACTGCGCCAGCGGTGTCGCCACTTTGCTCGAAACCATGCGCGCCGTGCGAGCGCGCGGTCCGCTGCGCAATTCCGTGGCCGTGCTGTTCACGGACGCCGAGGAGCGCGGGCTCATGGGCGCCCGCGTTTTCCTCCGGGACCACCCCGAACTCTGGCGCGACGCGCGGGTGGTGCTGAACCTCGAAGCCCGCGGCAATCACGGTCCCGTCACGATGTTCGAGACCAGCCCCGGCGCCCGCCGGTTGATTGCCGTCCTCGCCGCGAGCTGTCTCCAGCCCATCGCGGCCTCGTTTTCGCGCGAGGTGTACCGACGCCTGCCGAACGACACCGACTTCACGGAGTTTCGCAAGGCCGGCCTCGCCGGGATGAACTTCGCCTTCATCGGAGGCCTCGAGTATTACCACACGGCGCGGGACACGCCTGAGAACCTCAGCCGGCGCACGCTGCAACACTACGGCACCTATCTCCTGCCGCTGACCGCGGCCTTCGGCCAGATGACCGCGACGGAACTGGCGCAACTCAAGAATGCCGGCGAAGCGACATATTTCCCGCTGTGGCGTGGCACGCTGTTGCGTTATCCGCAAACCCTCGCCGACACGCTGGGCTGGCTGACGCCGGCCCTGTTCGCCGTCGTGGTTTGGCGCCAGCGAAGATCGCTGCGGCTCAATCGAGTCCTCGGCAGCCTGGGCGTGACGCTGCTGGGCCTCCTGCTGGCGGCGGGATTGGGCTGGCTGGCGGTGACGCTGCTTCGTCGCGCATACCAGCCGGCGGTTCAAGGCACGTTCGTGATTGGCCTGCCGTTCGAGGAAGGCTATCTGGCGGCGCTCGTGCTGGCGGCGGCCTTGCTGACATGGAGCCTCCACGCCTGGCTGCTGCGTGGTTTGAACGCCGGAGAAAGACTGGCGGGCGCGCTGGTTCCCTGGCTGGGACTCACGCTCGTGGCGACGTGGTTCGTGCCCGGTGCCGCTTACATCTTCCTCTGGCCGGCGCTGCTGGGCAGCCTGGCCTTGCTGATTCCGAGCGGCTCCGAAATCACTGGTCGCGGGAAGACTGTTCTGCGAACGGCGCTGACGGCGATGCCGGCTCCTCTGCTGCTGGCGGGCACGCTTTATCTCATGAACCAGGCGGTCACCATCGGCCTTGCCCCCGTGCCGCTGGGCCTCACCGCATTGGCCATCGGCCTGGTCTGCGCGCCGGTCGGGCGGATCACCCAAACGAGCGCGCCCGCCGAAAACGAATGCGCGGCGTAGCCGGCAGGCTCAGGCTGAACCCGAAAACCGAGGCTGGGCGGGCGGCACGCACTGCCTTTCAGCCAAGGTCGGCTTTCGGATTGAGTTCTTCTCACCCCGGACTGGGTCACGTCCACGCCACACCTGCGGCCAGCGGCCGTAAAGCCGGGTTCCCAGCCCGGTGGAAACGGCGAGAGAGCCCAAACTCAGAAACTCAGCAAGCGGGTGATGGGCAGAGGGCTGGGAGTCAGCATCGGGGAGCCGGCCCCTGGCTCCGGGGCCGGGCCCGTCGCCCCTCAGCGAGGGGCGACCTACCCAGGCAGGGCTCGACGGAGTCTCGCCCCACCCTGTCAAGGCCAGCCCGGCACGAAATCGTGAAGCGCCCGCCCGGCTGGCCGGCCGCTGCCGCCAAATTACTTCGCGGGCCGCTCGCTTTTCTGGTGGGCGGCCTGTTCGAGCCAGGCCGGGTTGATTCGGATGCCCCAGCCGGGGCCGTCGGGGATTTTCACCCGGCCGTCCACGACTTTGATCGCCGGGCTGTAGAGCGCCTCGCCGGCGTTGGCGTCCTCCTCGATGCTGAACTCGACGAACGGCCCCGCGTTCGGCGCCGCCGCCAGGAAGTGCAGCGAAAACAGCGTGATGGGCGCGAGGTGCGACGAATGCGGCACCACCGGCTTGCCGACCTGCTGTCCCAGCTTCGCCACGCGCCAGGCGCGCGTGAACCCGCCCACGTAGCACAGGTCCGGCTGGAGGATGTCCACCGCGTTCATCCGGATCATGCGCCGCCACTGGGCGAGGTCGTTGTCCTGCTCGCCGCCCGCCACGTTCATCTTGAGCGCCGCGGCGACCTCGGCCGTCCACTCGAGTTCCCAGTACGGGCACGGTTCCTCGAAGAAGAAGTAGCCGTGGTCCTCCATCAGCCGGCCCACCTCGAGGGCCTTGGGCGGCGTGTAGCAACTGTTCCCGTCCGCCAGCAGCCGCACGCCGTCGCCGACCGCTTGGCGGATGGTCGGGATCAACTTCTCCGTGCGGCCGGGCGCGGCGTCGCGGTCGTGGCCGGTGGGCGTGCCGACGCGCACCTTGAAGACCCGGAAGCCGCGCTCGTCGCGCAGCCGCACCAGCCGCGCGGCTTCGTCTTCCGGCGAGATGTCGCGTCTCATGCTCGAGCCATACACCGGGAACGGATCGGTCTTCCCGCCGAGCAGCACGCACACCGGCTTGCCGAGGATTTGGCCGTAAAGGTCCCAGATGGCGGTGTCCACGCCCGCCAGCGCTCGGCAGACGTAGGACCACGGGAATTTCATGTTCGCGTCAATGACCCGGTCCACGAGGTCGTCAATGCGCGCCGGGTCGCTGCCGAGGACATGCCGGGCCACCTGCCGGTGCAGCACCGTGGCCGTGATGTCCGGCTCGAAGGAGGAAAGCTGGCCCCAGCCTTCGCGGCCATCGGCGGTGGTGACGCGGACGAACCCGTACGCGCCGCGCGTCCACGACTCGACCTTCGTGATGACCCGGCCGGGCTCGATGACTTGGAAGTCTGTGTAGTCCTCGGTGCGTCCGAGGTACGGATAAGCCCGGCAGGCGGCTTGTGCGGCGCCCGCGCTGGCGGGCAGGCCGGCGACGGCGGCCAGCGTGCCGGTGTGCTTCAGAAATTCGCGACGGTTCATGGCAATGGTACTTGATGTGTGGGAGGCTGTTTAGTGGAGCCGGACCGCAAAGTCCACCGACGAGTGGGTCGGGCAGCGGTTGGGCGATCCCTGGCTCAGAGGCTGGGTACCGGCGTCTCGCTGAACCGCCGCAAATGTCGCCCCTGAGCCAGAGGCGACCCACCGTGTCTGCGCCCGGCGCTTCACCGGAACGAAACCACCGTCGCGACGGCGCCGGGCTTCAAGGTCACCAGGCGCTCCTCGCCGCCGACCCGGACGCGATGCCGGCCTTGAAAGGCGCGCAGTTCACAGCGGCCGTTGGCGTCCGTTTTGCCGGTCCACCGGGTCCACCATTCGCCGAAGACGAGATCGCGATACGCCTTTGCCGCCGGCAGCGGGGTCCAGTCGCGCCGGTAGAGCGAGCTGACCGGAATCCAGTTCGCGCCCTCCCAGAAGCCCCACATCAGGATGCCCTCGACCGCCGGGTGCGCGAAGCAGAGGCGGTAGTAGTCCACGATGGCCCGCGCCTTGGCCTCCTCCTCCGCGGGCGTCAGCCGCGCGCCCCGGTTCTGGTAATGGCGCGAGCGCTGGCCTGGGAAATTGAACTCGGTCACGCGGACCGGCAGCTTGAACTCCGCGAGCTTGTCCAGCGCGTTCCGCACCGCGACCGGCTCGAACGAGTCGCCGTGCAGATGGCCTTGCACGCCGATGCCGCCGATGGGCACGCCCTGGTCGAGCAACTCGCGGATGTGCCGCGCGTAATCGTCCAGCCGGCGGCCGGTCAGGATGTCGTAATCATTGAGGTAAAGCACGGCGGCCGGGTCGCCTTCGCGCACCCAGCGCGCCATGTCGAGCGTGATGCCCGGGCCGAGGCGGTCGGCGTAACAGTTGCCGTGGATCGTCTCGTTGTTGAGGTCGTACTCGGCGAAGCGGCCGCGATACCGCCGGCCGATGTCCAGCGCGCGGGCCTTCAGCGCCTCGCGCAGTTCGGCGTCGGGCAGTTCCTTGAGCCAGTCCTGCACGCGATTCGGGATGCCCCAGAAGATGTTGTGGCCGCGCAGCGGAATTTCGTGCTGGTCCGTCCAGGCGAGCATGGCGTCCACGGTCGCGTAATTGACCTGGCCGCGGCGCGGCTCCATGTCATGCCACTTGAGGGCGTTCTCGGTCACCGCCGCGTTGAAGTGGGTGAGACAGACGTTCAGGTACTGCTCGCGGTCTTCCGCGCGCATCCGGCCGTTGAAGGCCTGGTTGGCCAGCGCGGCGCCGAACCAGAAATGGTGCCGCACCTGCTCGACCGCGACCTCCGCGCCCGGCGCGGCCTCGATGACGAGCGTTCCTTGACGATTCTTCGCGATCGCGGCGTTCAGTTCGCGGATTTCCCCGGCCGAAAGGCCGGCCGCATCGGCGTGGTGGCTCAGGCCCAAAGCCAGCGCCAGGATGGGAACAAGCCGCATGCTGGCCGCGACGCGGCACCAAACCGCGGAGCGGGCGGGAAGGTGAGTTTTCATGCGGTCAGTTCGGGCTGCGGCCGCCGCGCCGTCAAGCAATGAAAGCCGTTCACGGTCGCTGACCAACCAACTCACAAAACAGACCTGACACCGCGCGGCGCCGATGCCAATTTGCGCCCCATGAACCATCCGACTTCGCGACGTTTTCGCCGCGGCCTGGCTTGGCGCCCGGCCCTGGCGCGCGGCGCCGCGATCGCTGTCTTGATCTGGACAGCACGAACGGCTGAAGCCGCTGACGCGCCGCCGCCATCCGCAACGCCCACCAGCCGGGAGCCAGCCAGTCTTCAATTCCAGCCCGACGGCCAGGGCGGATTCACGTTCGACACCGGCGTGCTGCGCGGCCGTTTGCACGCGGAAGACAAGTCGCTCGGCCTGACCGAGGTGGTGTACGTGCCGAGCGGCGCGCGGGTGGACCGCGGCCACGGGCTGCTCAGCCATTACCGCGTGTTCGCCAACGGCCGGCGGTTCGGCGGCGGCGCCTGGGACTGGCCCGGCACGGCCACGCAGCTCGCGGACGGCCGCGTCGAGGTGCGCTGGGCGGCGGCGGAAGACCGGCCGTTCGTGTTGCGCGCGGTGTACCAATTGACCCGGCCCGGCGCGGTCTCCGTGGAAACCAGCGTCGAGCCGCGGGCGGAACTGCGTGGGTTCGAGGTGTTCCTCGCGTCGTATTTCGACCCGGCCTTCACGAATTCCTTCGTGGCGGCGCGGCACGGCGAGGCGACGGGCTTTGCCACGGCCACCCCCGACAAGGGCGAGTGGCAGATGTTCCCGCGCGACGCCGCGGCGCGGGCCCTGGCCGGGGACGGTCGCTGGAAACTGGAGCCGCATCCGGTCGCCTGGACTTTCCCCGCCGAACTGGCCGGGCCGACCATCCGGGCGCATCGCCGCGCGCCGGGCCGGGGCCTCCTGGCCACGTTCAGCGCGGACACCAGCGAATGCTTCGCCGTGGCCACACCGCACCAGGCCGAGGCGCACTACTCGACCTACCTTTCGCTGTTTGGGCGCACGCTGGCGGCCGGCCAGACCGCGCGCGCCCGCGTCTCGCTGGTGATCACCGGGCCGGCGGGGGAATAGCCGGCAGCGACCACGAAGGATTGGCGGCGCGTCCCAGTCTTGTAGCCGGTGTTTCGCGGGCGGGGTCGCCCGCGCCACTACGAACAGCGCGGGCGGGTTCAGTCGCTTCGCTCGAAGCGGCCGTTTCGCGCGATCACCAGTTCCAGTTCGACGAGGCGGTTGCCGGTGGAGTCGAAGCGCAATGGCCCGGTGATGCCGGGCTGTTCGTCCCGGGGCGGGAGCAAAGCAAAGGCCGGGCGCGAGCCGGCTTCGCGCAAGACGGCCGCCAGCAGACGCACCGCGTCGGCCGCGGTTTCGGCGCCGGGATCGGGCGGATCGTGGAATTGCGCGGTGTAGGCGGCCAAAAATTCCGCGTGCCGGATCGCGGACGCGGGCGTTCGCACCGGCCGGGTGGCGAGAACACCTTCCGCGGCCGGACCGGCCTCTTTCAAAAACGACGGCCCGCCCAGCCGACCCGGACCCGCCAGCCACCCGGCGTGTCCGGAAGCCCGCGCCGCGCGCGCCAGCCGTCCGGCCATGACGGGCTCCAGCCACAGCAACAGACCCTCCGGGTTTGCGCGCGTCGCCTGTTTGACGAGCGCCGTGAGGTCACCGTCCGCGGCGGGCACCATCACCACTTCCCCGATCTCGCAGCCGGCCGCTTTGGCCGCGCGGCCGAGGTCTTTCGCGGCTTCACGGCCGGACCGGCCGGCTGGCATCAGCGCCGCCCAGCGCTTGACCGGCTTGTCGGGAAAGGCGCCGGCGCGGGCAAACAGCAGCCGCGCCTCGTCCGCGGTTTCGGGCACGAGGCGCAGCGCCCAGGGAATCCGCGCGCCGGTGACCGAGGCGTCGCCGCACAGCGAAACCACCGGGATGCGCGAGCGTCCGGCCACCTGTTCGACGAGATGAACCGCGGCGCCGGTGGTGGGGGCGATCAGGGCTTGCGCGCCGGCGTCGAGCGCGAGCGCCACGGCATCGTCGCCTTCGGTACCCCACTGCCCCGGGCTGCCGCGGACGATCAGTTCGACCTCCCGGCCCAGGCTGCGGCCGGCCAGGCGGGCGCCGATTTCCGCGCCGCGGCGGATGCTTTCGGCCTCGGGTTCGCCGGGCGGCAGCACCAGGCCGATTTTGAGAGCGGCGGGCGCGGGTGCCGCGACCGGTTCCGCAGGCAACGCCGTGAGGCTGGCAAAACCGAGAAGCGCTGACAACAAAGCCGCGGGCGTGGACGTCCGCGCCGCGCAAAGTTCATGGGCCGCGAGCCGCATGGCAACGCCGCCGGCTTCGCCCGGTCACGGTCCGGCGAGGCCGGCCTGGGCTGTTTGTGCCGGCTTCACGTTCTTGTTCAGCGGCGGCGGCGGGTCGTAATGCCACCCGCCGTTTTTGAAGTGCGCCGTGGTGATGGGCACGATGTTGTCCCAGCGGCCGTCGAAAATCATGTGGCCGGTCACGCCATCCCATTCGTTCAGGCTGGCGAGGTAGTCGCGGATGCGGAAGCGGTTCGGGCCGGCGTGGTCAATGGCCTCGATCATGAGCTTCGCGCCGTCGTAGCCGTAGGCGGCGTACACGTCCGGCTTCTGGCCCCAGCGCTTTTCGTAGCGGGCCACGAAGTCCAGCCACGGCGGGTCGGTGCGGTTCAGGTTGAAGAAGTACGTGATGGTCATGCCCTCGGCGTGTTCGCCGGCGTGATTGCGGAAGCCATCCTCCTGCAGGCGGTCGAAGCCGAAGAACTGCGCCTTGAGGCCGGCTTCGCGGAGCATCTTCACAAACCGCCCGACGTCCTCGGGCTGGCCGTAGAACAGGACGGCGTCCGGCTCGGCGGCCTTGATGGCTTCAATCTGCGAGGAGATGTCCTTGTCGCCCGGCTTGAAGAACAGGTGCTGCACCGGCGGGTGGCCGAGGCGGCGGATGTAGTTGTTGAAGTGCATCACGCCCACGCGGCCGGGCCGGCTGCTCTCGCGCAGCACCGCGATGCGCTGGCAGCCGCGCTGCTTGACGATGAGGTTCGCGAGGCGGAAGCACTGCTGGCGGTCGTCCGGCCACACGCGCGTGAGCCACGGAATTTGCGTCTCGGTGAGCGTCGGGTCGGGATCCGAGGTGTTGACCATGTAGGTCTCGAGCTTGAGCGCGGCGCGGAGGGCCACGTGCGTGGCGTCGCCGTCGATGGTGCCGAGGAAGCCGAGGACGCCGGCGTCCTTGAACTCGACGGCGATGTTGGCGGCGCTGCCCCATTGCGGGGAGTCCTCCTTGTACACGATCTCGAAGGGCAACTGGCCCGGCGGGCGGGTCGCGTTGGCCTCCTCGAAGGCGAGCTCGACGCCCTGCCGGCTGCGCTGGCCGCGCGCGCCTTCGGGTCCATAAGCCGCCGGGCTGAGCAGGCCGACCTTGAGGGACTTGAGATCCGGCGGGGCGGGGTAATCACGGCCCGGGCCGCGGAAGGGCAGGCGCTTGGTCCAGTAACGATAGTAAGGCTCGATGCCGCGGTACGGGATCATGTCCGCGGGCGTGTTGCCGTAGAACGGGTATTCGTCCTCGGCGGGTCGTGCCTCGCCGGACTGCGTCGCGGGGTCGGCGGGCTCGCTGACGCAGCCGTCGTCTTCCTCCCTGGCGGGCGGCGGCTCGGGTTTTTCGACGTAGCCGTAGCCGGCGGCGAAGGCGGGAGCCGCGAGCAGCAAACTGAGGGCAAGCACGGTGGTTTTCATGGGGTGTTCAGGGGGTGTGGAAAGGCGTGTGGGGCAAGAAACGGCCTGCCGCTGGTTCGTTTCGTGGCATGGCCGCTACCTCACCAGGATCGCCAGCGCCTCAATCTCCACCAGCAGGTCGCTGCGGCAGATGCGGGCCTGGATGCCGGTGCTGGCCGGGAAGGGGTCGAGGCCCAGCGCGCGGAAGAATTCGTTGCGCACGCGGTTGAACTCGTCGTAGTCGCGCTCGATGTCGCGCAGGTAGCAGGTGGTGCGGACCACGTCGTGCCAGGTGGCGCCCTCGCTTTTGAGCAGCTCCGTGATGTTGCGGTAGGTGCGCCAGAGTTGGGCGCGGAAGTCGCCGGGATAGAGCGTCTCGCCGTTTTCGCCCACGCTGGCGGTGCCGCTGACGAGCAGGTGCGTGATGCCGCCGGGGAGGTCCACCCGCAAGCCGCGGGTGAAGGCGCTGCCGTACTCGCCGGCCTCGTTGAGCACCTGCGGCGCGGAGATCGCGCGCTTGCTCACCGGGGCCCGGCCTTTGGGCAGCTTCTTCAGCAGGCCCTGGGGCGCCGGCTCGCAGGCCGGCAGGCCGAGGGCGCGGCGTTCAATCTTCTCGGCCTCGGAGTACACGATGCCGTTGTCCTGGTAGTTCTCCAAGGTGACGCGCGGGGCGGGGATGGAAGCGGGCGTGGTTTTCATGGCTGTGGAACGGGAGATCGGGTTCAGGGTTTCGACTGCGCCACGGTGGCCGGCCGGTTGTACGGGGCGAAAACGCCGCGGCTCAGGCCGTTGGACGTGGCGAACCACGCCTCGTCGTCGTCCACGTAAATGCCGAGGACGAAGCAGTTCGCCAACGCGGTGGGCATGGTCTGGACTTCCGGTGGCTGGCCGGGGCGGTGGAGGGTGCGGATGCCTTCGCCCCGGGCGCCGACCTCGTAGTTCACCCAGGTCTGGCCGTCGGTGACGGAAACGCCACGGTCCATGCCGATCCAAGCGACACGTCGGTGCGGCCAGACGAACTGCGTGAAGTTCGAGAGCAACGGCGACTTCTCCTCGATCCAGGTCTTCCAGCCGCGGCCTTCATAGCGCGCGAAGCCGAAGTACGTGCATTGCCAGAGCACGCCGTCCTCCCAGCTCAGCCAGGAGGTGATGTCGTTGATCGGGCCGTCGTCCGGCACGAGGTCGTAGTGGAAGTCGCGGTCGGGGTCGCGGTACTCCTTGAAGCTGCCGCGCCTGGGGTCGTGCTCGATGATGCCGCCGCCCCAGACGCCAATGAAGACCTTGTCCTTCGCACCCTTGATCGCGTAGCACCACGGCTCGTGCATGGCGCTGTTGTTGTGGTCGTAAATCTTCCACTCGCCAGTCTTGAGGTGCATCGAGCCGGCGCCGGCGGCCGTGGCCACCCACACGTGGTCGTCCAGCACGTCCACGCCATAGACCACGTTGTTGGGCAGGCCGCTGTTGGTCTGCGTGTACACGGTGAACTTGCCGCCGCTGAAGCGGTTCAGGCCGCGCATTGTGGCCACCCAGAGATCGCCGGTCCGCGGGTCCTCGACCACGCAGAGCACCATCTTGTGGCTCAGGCCGTCCTCCGGCCCGTGGCGCTTGAACTTGCCGTCCTCGCCGCGCACGCACAGGCCGTTCCAGGTGCCGATCCAGAGCTGGCCGTCGCTGGTTTTGTACACGGCGTGGACCTTTTCTGCGGGGATGCCGTCGGCCTTGCCGAAGTTCTCGAAGCGCTCGATCACGGGGAACGGCACGTCCTTGAATCCGACGGGCGTCGTTTCCGCCGCGCGGCTGAGCGGCGCCGCCAGGATCACGGCGGCGAAGGTGGCTCGGAAGGGGTGGTTCATGGCTGGGTTGGGTTACAGGGTTTTCAAATACTCGATCAGGTCGTTGAGCTGGTGCTTGTTCCAGTAGCTGCTGACGCCGTGCAGGTCGTTGGTCTGGTAGGTCGTCCACAATTCCTCGAGGGTCCGCGCCCGGCCGTCGTGCAGGTACGGCGCGGAGGCGGCGATGCCCAGCAGGTGCGGTGTGTCAAACATGTCCGTGGCGTCGCGCGGCCCCTTCGTGCCGATGGCGCTGGGCAGTCGGTTGGTGAACAGCGGTGGGCGATGGCAGGTCTGGCATTGCCGCTCGCGCGGAATCGGCGTGCCGTCTGTCTGGCGCGTGGCGAAGAACAACTGCCGGCCCCGCTCCTGGGTGGGCGTCAGCGGCTTGCCTAGCTGGCTGTAATGCACGGTGCGCGCCGGCGGCTGGGAGTTGATGAACGTCACCAGATCGTCCAGGTCGTCCGGCGGGATCGGGTCGGTGCGCATTAACACCCGGGCAAAGCGCGGACCGCACTGGACCTGGAGGCTGGGGTTCTTGCCGTTCCACTTGAACGGTGGCGTCGCGCCCATGCCCAGCAGCGTGCGGTTGTCCAGCAGATTGTCACCGATGCCGTCGCCGTCGAAATCGTACGCCAGCCCGTCCACGTGGCCGTCCGGATGACACGAACGGCAGGAAAACTGGTTCTGGAACGTGTGCCCGGCCTTGGTGAAGACCCGCTCGCCGCGGCGGATCGGATCGTCCGCGCCCCCATCGCCCAACACCACCCGGCCGGTCACGGCGAAGGTCGTCGTGTCCACCACGCTCACCTGGTCTTCCAGCCGCACGGACACAAACAGCTTCCGGCCGTCGGGGCTCAAGGCCAGGTGGCGTGGATTGCGGCCGGTGGGAATGCGCGCGATGACGTACTCGGCGGAAAGCGACAAGTCGCGGATGGCTTCGCGGCGGGTGCCTTCGTCCGCTTGCACCAACCACGCGGCCAGGCGGTCGAGGTCCACCACGCTCACCACGTCGCTGCCGGCCGAGGCCACGTAAGCCCGCCGGCCCGCGGCGTCCACGGCGATGCCCGCCGGGTCGGCGAAGTAGTCGTTCGCCTCGTCGAGCGGCACCTGCGTGACATTGCCTTTGTGATCGGCCAGCGCGAGGCCGCTGGACATCACCCAGCCGTTGGCGACCTGGGTGATCGGCACCAGGTTGCGCACCTTGACAACCGGCGCCAGCACCCAGCCGCGTCCCGGCACGCTGGCGATGTCTTCCGAGAGGTGCGAGGACTCCAGCTTCGCCCGGCGGAACACCCGCCCGGTGACCGGGCTGAGCACGGTCAATTCGGAGGCCGCGGGCTGGAAGATGTGCGCGTAAGTTGGTTGCTGGGGCACGACGAACATCACACCCGGAGCCGTGGCGGATACCGGCGCGTGCTCCGGCTCGGCCAGACGCCCCACCACGAAGGCAAGCTTGCCGTCCGGCGAGGTGGTGACGCCGAAAGGCTCGCGGCCGGTGGCGGGCCGGGCGATCTCCTTCAACGGCCCCACGCCGAGCACCGAGACATCGCTGCTGCCGGAGTTGGCCGCGAGCAACCGCTCGCCTTCCGGCGTGACGGTGAAGGCCAGCGCCACCGGCGCCATGCCCACGCTGAGGCTGTCCGTTTCCCGGAACGACTCGAGGTCCAGTTGCGCCACGCGGTCGTGATGGCGGCAGGCCACGAAAAGCCGCCGGCCTTCGCGGTCCAGCTCCAGCCCGAACGGCCCGCCGGCCACGGCCGCGCGTCGCAGCACCATCTGGTTGTCGGCGTCCACCTCGAGCACTTCGTCCCGTTCGTCCACGGCGATGTACAGCCGCCGGCCATCCGGGGAGACGGCCAGCCCGGCGGGCGCGAGATGGCGGGGCTTCGGCCTGGCCCAGGCCATCTTGTCGAGGCTGACGCCGTGGCAGTGGTTGCAGGAAACGAAGTTCAGGTCCGTCCGGCCGGTCCACCGGCGCACATGCCCCACCGACCACAAATAACCGCCGCCACCCAGCCCGCCGAGCGCCAGCAGGCCGGTCACCGACACGAGCACAAAGCCGCGGGCGTTCATGGCTGGATCCCGGCGAGCGCGGGGGGCGAAAGCTCCAGTTTCACGGGCGGATGGTTGGCGGCCAACGGCCGGAGATTCCGGGGCGAGCGGTTGTGCGGCTCGTGGCAGCCGATGCAGGAACGGTTCTCGCCGGCGCGCACCCACACCAGCGGCGGACAGCGGCGCAGCACCTGACTGGCGTCGTCAAGCGCCTCGATGGCGAACGGCACGTCGGCCGGCAGGTCCACCAGGAACGAGCCGTCGGCGTGGGGCTCGATTTCGCCCAGCACCCGCGCCGCGTCGCCCGCGCCCGCCGCCAGGCGAATCCGCGCCGCCGCGTTGGTGGCCGGGCCCGCGGTGTAGCTGGTCTCGTTCACGTTCAAACACAGCACGGTCCCGGTCTGCCGCTGCGGGGACATGGTGGAAATGTGACCTTGCGGCCGCGGCCGCGGCGCCAGACGCATCGCCTCGAGGTCGTGCCAGGCGGGGTCGTCAAACAGCGGTTCGCCCGCGACCGCAGTCTCCGCCCGCACGCGATGCACCGCGAAGGAACCGCTCAGGGCCCGACCCGCGACGCCGCGGGTCTCCAGGCAGGCCAGCCACTCGCCGGCCTCGCCGGGCTCGACCGAACGGCAGCGGCTGTTCGAGTCCGGCAGCAAACGGGCGCGGCTTTGCTGCGGTCGGGCCAGACGCACGCTTTCCGCCCAAGTCAGCTCGCGGGCGACGTGTTGTTCCGCCGCCAGAAAACCCACCCGCCCGCCGCCGAGCGCGCGTGGCCGGGCCAGCACCGGCCAGCCGCCGTCGTGCTGCCCCGCGAAGGCGGTCAGCTCGGTGCCGTCGTTGTTCACCGTGAACAGCGCCAGCCGCGGGCCGTCCGCCGCTTGGAGCCCCGGCTGGACCGTCACGAACAGAATCCGGCCATCGGCCAGAATGGTCGGCTCGACCGCGCTGTGCGGCGTGAAGGTCAGCCGGCGGGGCGCGCCGCCGGCCTTTTGCGCGTACAACGCTGCCGGCTTTCCGGTCGTCCAGACGGCGTCCGCGGGCGGCACCGGCGAGGCGAACACGAGGTCGCCGCTGGCGATCACTGCGGGGTTCATCGCGCCGCCCGGCATCGAGGTCAAGCGACGCGGCGCTCCGCCGCCAAGGCGGGCTTGATAGATCTGCCACTCGCCGCCGGCCGGCGCCTTGCCGCTGAAATAAACCGTCCGGCCGTCCGGGGCCACCACTGGGTCGCCGGCAGCCACGAGGCCCTTGGAAAGCAGCCGGACGTGGTTGGTCTGGTAAGGCGGCAGGAGCAACACCACGCGGCTGCCGGCGGGATAACGCTCGTCGAGAAGAGTCGCGCCCGCGGCCTTTGTGGCCGCCGCCAACGGCGTCTGCGTCAACACCAGCGCCCCGGCCGGCGCCGAATCGCGGCAGCCGCTCCCGCTCAGCCAGACGGCCAGGCTCATGACCAGTGCCAGTGGCGGGCGCGCGCGCATGGGTTAGCTCTCCTTGACCTTCAGGTACTGGCTGGCGGCGACGTTTTCCAGCACCTGCACGGTGCCGCTGGGCCAGTGGATTTCGATCTTCTCGACCTTCGTCGCCGCGCCTAGGCCGAAGTGCAGCCGCGGATCGGACTGGCCGAGGAAGCCGGACGGGCAGCGCGCCTCGGCAAACTGCGTCCGGCCGCCCGCCGTCACCTTCACGTGCGCGCCCCAGCCGTGGCGGTTGGACTTGGTGCCTTCGAGTTCCAGCCCGAGCCAGGCGTTGCCCTTGCCGCGATTCTGCAGCAGGAACGGCCGGTCGCCCATCAGGGTGACCGCGATGTCCACGGCGCCGTCGTTGTTGAAATCCAGCACGGCGCTGCCGCGCGCGCGGATGCGGGCCTCGAAGAAGGCGCCGCCTTTTTCGCGGGCGTTGGTGAATTTGCCCGCGCCGTTGTTTTCCAGCAGCAGGCTCTCCCAGCCCACCATGTGATGGGCGTCGCCGTTGGCCACAAAGACGTCGAGGTCGCCGTCGTTGTCGAAGTCCAGGAAGTTGCTGCCCCAGCCAACGTATTCGGCGGTGAGCTGGCCCAGCCCGCTGGCCATCATCTGGTCGTTGAAGATGCCTTTGGGCGTGGCCACGTACAGCGAGCCGTAGCCCAACCGCGACACCAGGATGTCCGGCAGCGTGTCGCCGTTGCAGTCGCCGATGGCGGCGGTCATGGAACCGGCCGCCTCGCCCAGCGCGTTGAAGGCGATGCCGACCTTCATCGCCTTTTCGGTGAACCGGCCCTTGCCGTCGTTGACGAGCAGGATGTTCGGCGTGGCGTCGTTGCAGATGTAAAAGTCGGGGTCGCCGTCCAGCTCGTAATCGAAGGTGCACACGGACATGCCCCGGTGGTTCGGGATGCGGATGCCCGACGCCTCGCTGATGTTCTCGAACGTGCCGTCGCCGCGGTTGCGGTACAGGACGTTGAACTCGGGCTTGTAGCTCAGCGGACCGGGGTAGGCGTCCGGGTTGAAGTACAGCTTGTAGTTCGGGTCGTAGGTGAGGTAGTTGGCCACGAACAGGTCCGGCCTGCCGTCGTTGTCCACGTCGGCCCAAGTGGCGCCGATGCCCGTGCCGGGGTCGCCCACGCCCACGCGGGCGGTAACGTCCTCGAAGGTGCCGTCGCCGCGATTCCGATACAGGAGGTTGCGGCCCACGTTCACCACGTAGAGGTCCGGCCAGCCGTCATGGTCGTAATCCGCCACGGCGGCGGCGGTGCCGTAGCCCACGCCGCCCACGCCAGCCTTTGCCGTGACATCTTCGAATCTGCCGTTGCCGAGGTTGCGATAAAGCCGGTTAAGCTCGCGCCTGGTGCCGGGCGCGTGCGGGGTAACGCCGTCCAGCGGGCCAGAGTTCACGAAGTACAAGTCCATCCAGCCGTCCTGGTCGAAATCCAGCACCACCACCCCGGCGCCGTTGGACATGATGATATTCGCGATCCGCGAGGCGCAGAACTGATGGACGAACTGGATGCCGGCCGCCGCCGTCATGTCCGCGTACAAGTCGTTTTCACCCGCTGGCAACGGCGGGGTCACCGTGATCTCGCCGTGCTCGGCCTCGCCGCCGGTCGAGCGGCTCACCGGCCGGCCATCGGCGCTCAGAGGTGCCCCCGCAGGCTTGGGCGCCGCCGACTCCGGCTGGTCCCCGCAACCGCAAAGCCACAGACAAAGCCCGGTCACCGGCAGATCGCGTAGGATAATCGTTTTCCAACGCTCCGTGTAATTCATGAAAGTGGCTGTTATGGTCAGCCTTGTACCGCCCGCCCAGTCGGAGTCTGGAACTTCTTGTGGCGAACTGGACTGTCGCCGGGGTGGACTGGATTCCGGCGCGGGGCAATTGCCAGGGCCAGCGATGGCGGGAAACCCGGCGCGGTTCGCGCGCCGTCAGTCCCAAGAGACGTTGAAGTCGTCGGCCACCGGCTCCGCCGGCGGCACCGACACCGGGGCTGGCTGGGATCGAACTGAACGATCCGGAGCGGAATCTGGCGGGCCTTCCGCGGCGGGTGCGGGTAAACGTGCCGCGAGGGCTCCGGCGGCTGGCGCGGTGTCTGTCCGACCGGCCGCGAGCAGCGCGTTGCGGAGCGTGTTCAGGCTGCCCATCCGCAACGCCTCCGCAATCCAGCGCAACGGCAGCGTGGTTTCCCGGCGCAGCCGCCCGGCGATCGCGACTTTCTCCGGGTCGGTCTTGCGCCGGCTGGCCAACTCGGCGTCGCCCCAGCCGCGCCGGGCCAGTTCCTCGGCGATGATCCGCTGGCCGAGATGTTCCTGCGATTCCCGCGGCGGCGCGCCGTGCCGGACGACTCCCGCGCCGGTTTGCAGGCGGTCCAGCAGCGCGGCGCGAAAGGCGGCGTCGCCGCAACACCAGCCCCGTCGCAACGCGCGCCATTCCGGCGGTTCCGGCGCTGCCCGGCGCTTTTCCAAGTGTCTCTCGAACGCCTCCCGGTTTTCCGGCGTTTCACCCGCGAGACCGCAGGCCGCGAACAGGCGCTCCATCGCCAGCCAGGCCGGACGTTCGCCCGCCGGCCGCAGACACACCGGCAGGCTGGTCCACAGATAGGTTGCCAGCGGCTGGCCGGTCGGCACGCAGCCCGCCCGGGCGGGGTTGAGCAGCACGTGCTCGCACGCGGCGAGGAAGTACGGGCCAGTGAGCGCGATGGGCACCGCGCGATAACGCCCGGCGAACAGGTGGCCCTTCACGCCATGCCGGCGGTTGAAGCGGTTGGTGAACGTGCCCAGCAGCCACCGCATCCCGGCGACCAGGTCGGGCGACGGCGTTTCCAGCACCATGTGAAAGTGGTCGGGCAGCAGGCAGAAGGCGTGGACCCACCAGCGCGTCTTGCCGCAGGCTTCGCCCAGGTCGTTCAGAAAATGCCCGTAGTCGGCGGCCGTGCGGAACACCGCTTCGCCGCGGTTGCCCCGGCTGGTGACGTGATACACGGCGCCGGCGTATTCGAGCCGCAGTGGGCGTGGCATGATCGGGTGGGGATCAAGGCATCCGCCAACGATTCAAGCGCTGCCGGAGCGCCTCGTATCGCGCGGCGTCCGGCAGCAGGCCGGGCAAATCCTGGAGCACGCGCTCCGGGTCCGGGATTTCCCCCCAGCCGGTGACCGTGAACACCTCGATGGCCTCCGCGCCGGGCAGGTCCAGTTCGCGGCGCTTGCGGTCGAACCGCGCGCGCAACATCCGGCGCCAATCGTCCAGGTTTCGCGGCGCGCTCATGTTGTGCCGGCCCACCCACGGCAGCCATTCGCTGATCTGGCTCTGATGGCACCAAGTCAGGCGGCAGATGTCCTCGAAGGCGGGCTCCACGTCCACCGCCAGGTCGTGGCTGTTGCCGCCGAACATGTAGCCGTCATAGACCGTCACGATCACCGGCACCGGGCAGGGTTCGGAGCGGGTTTCGTCAGCGGGGTACTCGGGCGTGAAGGCGTGCGGGACGTTGATCATGTAAGCGACCTGCCGGACGGCCTCCGCAATGGCCAGGTGATCCACATGCACCCCGGCCAGCGGGTCCGCCGGCAGCGGCGGACAAAACAGGTAGTCCGGCTGAAAGTCGCGGATGGTTTTCCACAGCGCGGCGAGCAACGGCGCGTCCACCTGGAGGCAGGCCTCGCGCGGCACCCGGCCGTCCGGCAGCCGCAGCAGCTCGAATTCGTATCCGCCGAGATGCGCGGACTCGAGCTGCTCGGCGAGCCGGATGCGGCCGGTTTCCTCGCGGGTCCGGAAATGATGCCCCGCTTGGCCGTCGGTGCAGACGATGACCTTCCGCCGCACCGCGTCGCCAAGCCGGCGGCGCCACAGCTCGAACGTGCCCGCCGCGGTGAACTCGTAGTCGTCGAAATGCGCGTGAACGAACAGGAGTTTCATGCTCTCAGCGCCGGCAAGCTAACAGGCGGCCGACGCCGGCTCAAGGTTGGCCCCGGAGCCGGCGGAGAACAGCGGGACTTGGCGTAATGGTGCCGCTGCGCGGCAAATCCGAAGTCCGAAGTCCGAAGCTGGTGTTCGAGTCTCAAGTCCCAAGTCCACAGTCGAAGGTCGAAGGTTGAACGCCGAAAGCCGGTATCCGGCATCTGGTATCTGGTGTCTGGCATCTGGAGCAGGATTATGAACAGGAGCAGGAACCCAAAACCCGGAGGTGAGCATCCTCGATCCTCAATCCTCTATCCTCGATCCCCGCCGTCGGCATCTGGTATCTGGCATCCGGCATCCGTTCTCCACCAACCCCGAACCCCGAACCACAATCGTGGTGTCAGGACTTCACCACCAGCCCGAGCACCAGCGCCAGGACGGTCACGATCACCATCAAGCCGGCGGGCATGAACTTGCGCGTTTTAAGGAATCGCGCCACGAACACCGCCGCCAAGACGCCTTGAATGATCGCCACCAGCAGCGCGCCGCGCGGCACCGGTCCGTAGCCGCACACCGCCAGCGCCGCGGCGGACACCAGCGCGGTGATGAGCGACACCTTGCTCCCGGCCTTGAGATAGCCCATCGTCCCGCCCAGCAGCAGAAACACGATGTAAACAGCGAGGATGTACGTCGCCATGCGCGCCGAGCGTCGGTCAGCCGCCGGGAACTTCCAAGGCCAGAATCGCGCCCGGTTCGCACGTGGCCACCACCTCGAACGGCCGGCAGCAGACTTCACAGTCCATGATGAAACGCACCGCGGGCTGGCTGGTATCCACCAGCAGTTCATTGACCTGCCCGCAAAACGGGCAATACACGCGCGCCGATTCTTCCATGCCGAAACATCCGCCCGGCCCGGCCGCAGGCAAGTGCTCGCTTGGCCTGGCCCCAAAATGACGACCCGCCGGGCGGGCGGCCACGGCGGGTCACGGGCAAAGCGGCGCCGGCAATCAGGCGAGCGTCTTGCGCAGGAACTTCAAGCCCTTCGTCGCGATCTCCTCGCGGCTGGGCTCGATCTGGCGCCAGATGGCGGCGGCGGCGGCGATGATCTTCACGTCCTGGGTGAACGACTCGATGACCACCCCGCCGTCGTACTTCACCTTCTTGAGCGCGGCGGCGATCTCGTCCCAGGCGATGTGGTCGTTGCCCGGCGTGCCGCGGTCGCAGCCGCAGGCGTGGAAGTGGCGCAGCAGCTTGCCGGCCTTCTTGATCGCGTCCGACTGGCACTTCTGCTCGATGTTCATGTGAAAGGTGTCCAGATGCACCTTCAACGCCGGGCTGCCGACGTCCTCGATGAGCTCCAGCACCTGCTCGACGGTGTTGATGAAGTCGGTCTCGAAGCGGTTGAGCGGCTCGACGCAGATTTCGACGCCCTTGTTCCCGGCGTGCTTGCCGAGCGGCTTGAGGTTTCTGACCACGGTGCGCCACTGCTCGCGCTTGGCCTTGGGCTCCTCGGCGTTGCGCCGGCCCACCGCGGAATAGACCGGCCCCGCCACCACCGGCGCGCCCAGCACCACCGCCTGGTCAATCAGCGCCGTGATGTACGCGCTGGAGTTCGCCTGCGCTTCGGGCGTGCCGCGCAGGTCGCGGTCGGGACCAAACGCCCCGCACACCGAGCAGCAGGTGAGGCCGACCTTGTCCAGTTCGGACCGCAGGTAAACCGGGTCAACCGCCGACGGGTCGTCAATGGCGATTTCCACCGAGTCGAACCCCCATTTTTTGAAGGTCTTGAACCATCGGGCGCTGTCGTTGGTGAACGGGAAGGTGAACAGGAATGAATTGATGCCGAATTTCATAAGCGTGTGCTTGGTTGCGCGGAGACTAGGGACGGCCAACGGCGCGGTCAAAGGCTTTCGCGGCGCGGCGCGCCGCGCCGGATGAATTTCATCGGAAACGACGGGCGGGCCGCAGTGGCGTCGGCGACTCGCCGGTGACCGTCACGCGGACGACTCGCCCGCCGCCGCGGACGTGAACGTCCGCGCCCAAGCTTGCCGTCGCTTCGGCTGTGATTCCCACGACCGGTCCTTTGGCGCTTCCCAACATCATGTGCTTGTGCCGGCCGCGCAATATGCCCCCGCCATGCAACCTATTTGACGAATCACCCAATTAACCCGCTCCTGGCTGCGGCCCCGCCGCGCCGGGTCCATTCGTGGTTTCTCAAAAGCAGCGTTCCGGCTAGGCTCACCCCAGCCATGCCGCCCACTGTGGAAGAACTATTCGCCCTGCTCCGCGAGGCCTTCGCGCAAGGCACCCTGGTCAAGCTCACGCTCGGCGCGGCGCGCGGCGCGGACCCGACCCTGCGCAACGTCATTGCCCGGCCGGTGACACTGCGTGCCAGTCCGCGGCTGGCCTTGGTCTTCCGGCACACGACCCGTGACGTGACGCGCCACCTGGCCCTGGACGAGGCGGTCGCCGAACTGGCGGCCATGCTCGGGCGCGACTTTGGCGATGCCCACCTGTTCACCACCGCGCACGAAACGGAGTTGCACTGGCCGGCCGGCGGCGCGCCGCGCCTGCGCCAGCTTCCGCCCAAACACCGCGCGCCCGCCGACCCGCGTCACGACCGCGCCAAGGCGCGCCTGATCGAGCCCGGCGCCGCGTCTTGGTTGCACGCGCTCGGCGTCACCACCGCCGAAGGCCGGGTATGCGACGGCATGGAAGCGAAGTTCCGGCAGATCCAGAAGTTCACCGAAATCCTTCAGCACAGCCTGGCCGGCCTGCCGCGGCCGCCCGGCCGGCCGTTGCGGCTCGTGGACATGGGCTGCGGCAAGGGCTACCTCACCTTCGCGGCCTGCGACTGGCTGCGGCGCGCGGGCTGGGAGCCGGAGGTCCGGGGCGTCGAGGCGCGCGTGGAACTCGTGGCGCTGGGCAACCGCGTGGCGCAAGCACACGGCTGCACGGGCCTGCGCTTCGAGCCGGGCACCATCGCCACCACCGAACTGGAATCCGTGGACGTGCTGGTGGCGCTGCACGCCTGCGACACTGCCACGGACGACGCCCTGGCCAGGGGCGTGCGGGCCGGCGCCGCGTTGATCCTCGCCGCGCCGTGCTGTCACCGGGAACTGCGGCCGCAACTGCGCGCCGGACCCGCGCTCAGCGGGGTGCTGCGGCACGGCATTCTGCGCGAGCGCCAAGCCGAACTGGTCACCGACGCCTTGCGCGCGGCGTTGCTGGAATGGGCGGGCTATGACACGCGCGTGTTCGAATTCATCTCTCCCGAACACACGGCCAAGAACCTCATGATCGCCGCCACGCGGCGCGTCCAACCTCACCCCCAGGCACCGCTGGCCGCCGCCGTCCGGGAACTGGCGGCGTTCTTTGGTCTGCGCTCGCAACGCCTCGCCGCGCAACTCGGTTTCGCACTGGCGGAGTCGTTGTCGTCCTACGCCACGGTACCCAACGGTGTTTAAACCCGAAAACCGAAGCCGGTCGGCGGGGAACCCGCGCGGTCACCACAACACCAAGCGATAAAACCGCGCACCGCTGGCCGGCGGCGTTACCGCCAGCGTCCGCTCGCCCGCGGTGTCCTGGGCGGGAAAACTGGTTGATTCGTCAGTGATCCAATCGCCCGCGCTCAGCACTTCCCGGCACTGGATGGCGCCCGCGCGGCCGGCGGGCAGCAGGAAGGTGAGTTCGAGGCCGGCGGGCGTCGCGGCCGCGCGCAACCCCAGCGAGTTCTCCCGCGGGTCGGTGCCGAGGCGGTATTCTTCCACGTTCGTCAGGCCGTCCTGGTCAGGGTCGGCCTGGGCGTCGCCTGGATCGAGACGGTCCAGACCGTGCGCAATCTCCCACTCGTCCGGCATGCCGTCGCCATCAGTGTCGCCGGGCACCGAGTCGGGAGACCCACCCGGCGTGGGCTCGGCGGCCAGCCAGTTGGTGGGCTCGGAGCCGGGTAGAGCCGGCGACTGACGCTGGTAGCTGGCGCCGTTGCCATCCGCGCCGCCCGGCCAGGGCTCGCGGTCGAAGTAGATCACCTCGTCGGCGACGACCGTGCCGACCGGCTCGCCCGGCAAGACCGGCGCCAGCGGGCGCTCGAGCGTGATCTGGTCGGTGTCGTTGCCCAGCCGGCCCGTGAACGGCCCGAACACCCGGACGCTGGCCGGCAGCGCGTACGCCTGCCGGAAAGCCGCCAGAGTCGCGCCGTCGTCAGGCGCGAACGGCACGACCACCACGCGCTCGCCGGCGGCCAGCGCGGCACCGGGCGGAAAGCCGAACTGCACGCCGCCACCCAGCCGCCAGACGCCGTTGGTGTCGGAGAGCGCCACTGGAGCCGCCGTATTGTTCAGCACTTCGACGAATTCGAGCGCGGCCGGGTCCGCCGGATTCGTGGCGAAGCCGGTATGGTACAGGAATTCGCTGATCACCACGCGCCCGGGTGTCTGGCTGTTCGGGGTGTTGGGGCTGCGTGGCGTCACATAATTCCAATGGCCGTCGCCGTCGGGCACGCGGGCGAAGGCCCAGCCGGGTTCCTGGCCGGCGAAGGCGAGCGCCTCCACCACGCGATCGCGGGCGTCGCCAGGCAGGAAGCTGAGGAAAAGCTGTTCGCCCGCATGGCTGAGGCCGAACGCCTGACCGAAGCCGCCGGCCCCGGCGAACGACACAAAGCCGCGCGCGGGCACGACCGTGCCGGCGGGTACCGCCCAGCGCTTCAGGTCAGCCGCGCGGTCGCTCAAGTACCAGCCGGCGCCGAGGGTGGCGTTGGTTTGCGCGCGGTTGAACAACTCGATCCAGTCGTCGGCCGCCGGGAGCGGCTGGGTCACGATTTCGTTGAGCACCACGGCATCGGGCGGCTCGGGGTCGGCGCGGCCGGGCGAGCCCTTGAGGAAGGCACTGGCGCGCCAGTTGCCGCCGAAGTCCAAGAGGCCGGAGGCGGCTTCGCCGAAATCGCGGCGTGGCACGAGCGAATGCCCGGCGCCGTCCGCCGCCAGCGGCCAGCCGGAACCGTCGTCGTAGGTAAAAGCCAGCAACGTCGTGCCGCCGGACGCGGTCTTCAGGACAAGCTGTTCGCCGCCGTTGTCGAGATTGCCGGTGTACGGACCGAAGGCCGGCACGTCCGCCGCCAGCCCATAATGGGCGCGGAAGGCGGCGAAGTTGTTCGTGGCGTCGGCGGACACCACCAGCGCGTACGCGCCCGGGGCCAGCGTGGCGCCGGCCGGGAAGGTGAAGTTGATGCCTGCGGTGAAGGCGACGCCGTCGAGCGGGAGCGCGGTGTCGGCGCTGGTGTTGTGCAGCTCGATAAACTCGTAGGCGCTGCCGGCCGGCGGGTTGTACATGACCTCGGTGAGCCGGAGGGAACGCTGGAGTTCGGCGAGGTTGTCCGGCTCGGCGGCGGTGAACTCGACCGGCGGCGACCAATGGCTTGTGCGGCCCGCGGCGTCCCTGAACTGGACGCGCGCGCGGTAAACCCGGCCGGGTTTGGCCACGCCCGGCGGCACGGAGATTTCGGGCGAATAGGCGGTCAGTTCGCCGCTTTCCCAGACCGGCTCGATTTCGTACTTCCAGGGCTCGGTGGCCAGCCAGCTTGGCGCGGTGGCGCGCGTGATCTCCCCCAGCCGCCATCTCATCGCGCCAAACCCGCCGCTCCCGCTGAACGCCGAGGCGCGGAACCGCAGCGCGTTCCCGGGAAAGTTCGTCGGGCCGACGTACATGATGGCCGGCGTGGCGGGGATGGCCGGGTCGCGGGCGATGGCGTCCAGCGGGGCGGCGCGCGCGGCGGCGTTGGTGGCGCGGAAACCCACGTAGCGCTTCAGGATGGCGATGGCGCCCTCGAAGGAGCGCGGCGCGACGGCGGCGGTGTAGTTCGGCCACTGGTAGAAGCGGCCCTGGCCGGCCTTGCTGAGGTGCGGCGTGTAGCGCGAGTCCACCATCTTCGGGTTGTAGTCCCATTGCGCGCGGTCGGCGTCCAAAATGGTTGGGCCGTCCGCCGGGCCCCGCAGGCGGCCGACGTATTCGTCAATCAGCCGCCAGGCCTCGTCTTCGTTCCAGAGCAGGTCGCGGACTTCGCGGATGCGGTTCTGCCATTCGCGCCAGAGCGCCGGGTAACGCGCCGCGTCGGGCAGCATCCGCGCCTTGATGCGATCCACGCCGCCGCAGCCGGCGTCGTACATGTTCTCGGCCCAGGTCAGGTCGAGGTCCCAGGGCGTGACCGTGACCGCGCCCGAGACCGCGTCGAAGTGGTAAAAAAAGTTCTTGTCGTAGCAGATGTCGTAGTGGTGGATGGCCTGGACGATGGTCTGGTAGGCGTAATAGGCGGGCAGGTTCACGCGGGCGCGGAACCAGGCTTCATCCGCAGGCGCGCCGCCGTTGACCACGGCCAGGAAGGGGTTGAGGTCGCTCTTGTCGGTGGGGCCAAACGGCCCGAGGTGGTTCAGTTCGCCGGTGCCGCCTTCCATCTTGTAGAAATTCGAGTCGCTCAGCCCGTGCTCTTCGAGGAAGCGCCCGTTTTCCTGCTCGACCATCAGGTACACGCCCCAGAAATCACCCTCGAACTGGTCGCCGGGCCGCGCCTCTTCCGCCTCATCAATGACCCGCAACTGGCAGAACGTGGTGTGCGGCGCCGGCGTGCCGGCCAGTTGGAAGAGCCGGAAGCCCAGCGACTCGAACAGGCCCTGCTCGCCGCGGTGGTTGTAATCGCCCTGCTGGATGGAGGCACCGAGGTTGAGCTTGGTCCAGGGCGTCGCGTACTTGCGACCCCAGTTGTCGCGGGCCTCGAAGTCGTGGCCGCGGTTGAGGTCGAACTTCCACATGTTCTTCACCATCGAATAGCGCCAGACGCCGCCGCGCGCGCGGTGGCGGATGTGGTCGTAAACGCGCCCGTCATAAACCAGCGTGCCCAGCCACAGGTAGGCATCGCCGCCATAACGGCTGAACCACGTCGAGGTCTCCATGGTGCTCTTTTTGCCGAGCAGGTGAATGACCGGCAGCCGGTTCATCTCCTCCGCGCTGACGGTGAAAGGCTCGCCCGCGGCACCCGGCGCGCCCGGCCGGACCGCACCGGTCCAGGCGGGCACACCGTCGTACACGAAATACGCGAAGTTCGGCTGCGGGTCGTCGGGGTAGGGCACCCGCACGCCAGCCCCCAGCGAGTCGGCCACCGTCAGCCGGTAGCGCACCAGACGGCGGTGAACCTGAAGGCCCGCGGGCAACGTGGCGGAAAAGACGGCGTCGCCCGCCTGCGCGTCCCCGTCCACGCCCGCGTCGTTCATGGGCAGGTCCGTCCAGGTCGTTTCATACTCGGGGTCGGTGAGTTCCAGGTATGCGCCCGGCTCGACCACCTGATAATGCAGCGCGACGTGGGCGACGCCGTCCGGGTCGGTCACCTTGGCGGTGAGGCGCACGGGCTGGCCCGTCCGCGGCTCGCGGGGAAAATGCTCGACCTGGCGGATCGCCGGCGGGGCATGGGTGGCGAAGACGGCATTGACCCGGCCCGGCGTCGGCCCGCGGCCCGTGGGGCCGGCCAGCATCCGCAGCCGCGCGTCGAAGAAGCAATCCGAGCTGGTGTCGCGCGACACGTTTTGAAGCTGCACCGCGATGACATTCTCCCCCGCGCGCAAATACGCCGCCGGGTTGCTTAGCGTGAACTCTTCGTAGTCGTTCGACTCGCGCGCCGGCCCCGTGCCGCCATCGAACGGAACTTCGCCAGCCGACAGGTTGGCGTTGAGCACGTTCACGCCGTTGATCCAGACCTTGATGCCGTCGTCGTACAACGCCTCGAGCACCAGCACGCCGGCCTCGGCGGGATCGGCCACGGCAAAGCGGTGGCGAAGAAACACGGCGGCGTAGTTGTACCGCATGTCGGTCAACGGCGTGCCCAACGAGACGACCG
>CAZMOZ010000026.1:35211-60478 GCA_964568145.1 uncultured Verrucomicrobiota bacterium | reverse complement strand
GCGACCGCTACTTCGACTACCAGCCCGACTTCAAAGGCCAGATCACCTTCTTCGCTTGGGAAGTCCTCACCGCCCTCTGGGAGGCCCTGGGCATCCCGCTCGAGCAACGCGACCCCGCCGCCACGCGCCGCAACGTCCTCACCGTCGGCGCCGACCTCAACGCGCTCATCGGCGTCGAGTTCGAAATCCAGGGCGTGCGGTTTTTCGGCGCCGAGGAATGCCGGCCCTGCTACTGGATGAACGACGCCTTCCGTGACGCACGGGCCGAAGACTGGCTGCACGGCCGTGGCGGCCTGCGCGCCAAAATCCTCACCGACGGCTGGCTGCGCCGGGACAGCTGAACCGGGCCGGCCGCCGCAGGGCGACGGTGTGCAGTTCGCGGTGAGCCTTGATGGCTGTCCCCTCTCCACCGTCAACCATCGGCTCGCCCTCAGCCGAAGTGGCGGCAGACCCAGGAGGGCAAGATCAGACGACAAATTGGCAAATTTTGTGTATCGGCAATTTTAGGACAGGTGTGTCTTATTTTCCGCGGACATCAGGTCCGCGCCGAAAAACCAGCCGCGCCAACCATGCTGACGCTTTCGATCGCCACGGCCCATGCGCTCAAGGCCCTGCGGTGCCTGGGCGGCGGTCATTGTCCCACGCGCCAAATTGCAGACATTGCCCGGTGCGCCGGCGTCCCCCGTTGTTACCTGGCCAAGGTGATGACTCCGCTCGCCCGCGTCGGCCTGATCACCACGAAACGCGGCCGGTACGGCGGGATTGGTCTGGCCCGGCCCGCGGAGGCCATTTCCCTGCTGGAGGTGGTCGAAGCCGTGGAAGGCCCCAATTGGATGGGCGACTGCCTGTTGGGGCTGTGCGACTGCCTCGGGGATGGTACCTGCCCGACCGAAGCCCTCTGGCGGCGCATCCGGGACGAAATCCGCCGCGAACTGGCGCGGTTGACCCTGGCCGACCTCATCACCTGCCAGCGCACCGGCCGGCTGGAACCATTTCGGCGGGCGGGTCGGGCGAAATCAAGGGTTTCGCCGAACCCCCCCGGGCGTCGCGCCCACCTTTGACTTTAACTGCCCATCCAGCCATGAACTCCCTGAAATCTCATCCCTCCCTCCGACTCCTCCAAGCCCTGAGCCTGGCCGCCCTCGCCGCCTGGACGACGTCCCGGTTGCCCGCAGCAGACTCCCCCCCGACGCCTCCGCCTTCGGACGCCGAGGTCCTGCTGCACCTCTTCCAAGAGAAGGGGTTGATCTCGGCGCAGGACGTGGAGAAGGCGCGGGCGGAACTGGCGCGACGCGCGGCAGCGAGCGAGGAAGCGCCACGGCTGCCCAAGATCAAGCTGGCCGATTGGGTCGAAAACCTCACCCTGTACGGCGATGCCCGTCTGCGTTTCGAATCCCGCGGCGGCGAAGGAGGCGACCGCCCCGACGGCGACCACTTCGAGCGGAACCGGTGGCGGTACCGGCTGCGCTTCGGTGGGCGCATGGACTTCACCGATCACTTCCGCGCCGGCATCCGCCTCGAGACCGGTCCGGGCGGGCGCTCCAGCAACGTCACCTTTGGGGACGATGCCGGGCCGTGGGGCAAGGGCTCGGACAGCATTTACCTCGGACTGCTGTACTTCACCTGGGCCCCCACCGGCTGGTTCAGTGCCACCGCCGGCCGGCAGGAAAACCCGTTCACGGTCACCAGCCTGGTCTGGGACCATGACCTCACGCTGGAGGGCCTGAGCGAATCCTTCCGCCACCGGGCCGGCGGCTTCGACCTGTTCGCCACGTTCGGGCAGTTTGTTTACGACGACGCGAACCCGGACAATCCCTTCGGGGCGGGCGGCCTGAGTGATGCCTTCCTCTTCGTGAACCAACTGGGCGCGCGGTACAACGTCAGCAAGAGCACCTCGGTGCAAATCGCGCCCGCGCTCCACGTTTACTCCGGCGAGGGCGATTCCTTCTGCGGGCCGTTTGTGGGCACGACGCCGGCCAATTCCACCGGCCTCAACAACCTGCTCGTGCTGGAAGTGCCGGCGGAAGTGAAGTTCAAGGTCGGCTCGTTGCCGGCGCGCCTCTTCGGCGATTTTGCCGTGAACCTCGAGGGGGACGCCCGGGCCCGCGCTGCCGGCACGCCGCAGTTTGACGACGAGATCTACGCCTGGCAGGCGGGGGCGGAACTCGGCTCGGCCCGGAAAAAGGGCGGCTGGAGCCTGAAGGCGTTCTACCAGGCCAGCGGCCTCTACGCGCTGGACCCCAACCTGGTGGACTCGGACCTGTTCGATTCCCGCCTGAACCTGCAGGGGTTCGTGGTGCAGGGCGTGTATGCGCTGACCGATTTCGCCAATCTGACCCTCAGCTACGCCCTCGCCGACCAGAACAACAAGGCCCTGCCCACCGGTGCGGTCGGGGACTTGGGCGGCGCGGCCGGCACGGCGTTCCTGGAAAACTACCAACTCTTCCAGGCCGACCTGAACTTCAAGTTCTGAACCCGCCATGAAGACCAACGCAACCCAACCCCCCGCCACCCCGGTGCCCCCCGAGTCCCACGAGGACTTCGACCGTGCGGCGTTCCTCAAAGCGGCGGCGATCCTGACGGGCGCAGCGGCCATCGGCGCGGTGGCGCTGGTGAACGGCAAGCGCACCAAGATTTGCAACGAGCCCATGGGCGAGGCGACGGTGCGCACGCTGCCGGCGCGGCCTACCCTTCCGGTGGACCGCCAGGCCGATCCGCTGCTGCGGATGCAGCAGGATCTGGCGCGGGCGTTGGCCAAGCCGGTCGAGCAGCGTCACTGGATGATGGTCATTGACACGCGCAAGTGCGTCGGCTGCCACGCCTGCACCATCGCCTGCGTGGCGGAAAACAAGCTGCCGCCCGGGGTGGTGTATCGGCCGGTGGTCACCGAGGAAATCGGGAAGTTCCCCAACGTGACCCTGCGGTTTACCCCGCGCCCCTGCATGCAGTGCGAACAACCACCGTGCACGCCGGTCTGCCCGGTCAAGGCCACGTGGAAACGGCCCGACGGCATCGTGGCGGTGGACTACGACAAGTGCATCGGCTGCGGCTACTGCATCACCGCCTGCCCCTACAACGCGCGGACGCGGGACGCCGGCGAGTTCTACACCGAGGACACCCCTGCGCTACAGCCGTACGAGCAGCAGCCGAATTTCGAGTACGGCAAGCATTGGAAACGGGAGGGCCACAAGTCGCCTGTCGGCAACGCCCGCAAGTGCCACTTCTGCCTGCACCGGCTGGAGGAAGGCATGTTGCCCCAGTGCGTCACCACCTGCATCGGCCGGGCCACCTATTTCGGGGACGGCAACGATCACGGCAGCCTGGTCAGCGAACTGGCGGCCCGCCCGAATGCGGTGCGCTTGCTTGAGGAAAAGGGAACCAAACCGAACGTGGTGTACCTGCTTTGAGGAGCCAACCATGAAGAAACACTGGAGAATACTGCTTTGGGTGCTGTGGCTGGTGGTGGCCGCCCTGGGCGTGCATGGTTTTGCCGGCCGGATGATCGAGGGCCATCGCCACGCCCACTACGGCAGTTACATCATCTGGGGGCTGTGGGTCTCGGCCTACATTTACTTCATCGGCCTGTCGGCCGGGTCTTTCCTGCTTTCCTCGATGATCTACGTGTTCGGAGTCCGGAAGCTGGAGCGCATCGGCCGGCTGGCCCTGTTCACGGCCATTGTCACGCTTTTCATGGCGCTGGTGTCCATCTGGTTCGACCTAGGCCAGATGTTCCGGGCCTACCGCATGGTCACCAGCCCGAACTTCGGCTCGATGATGGCCTGGATGGTCTGGCTGTACTCGCTCTACACCGTGATCATGGTGGTCGAGCTCTGGATAGCCATGCGCGCCGACCTCTGCCGTTGGCAGACCGAACCCGGGATCAAGGGTCTGGTGGGCCGGCTGCTGGCGTTTCATCGCGGGCCGCTGCCGCCGGAGAAGGAACGGTGGTGTCAGCACTGGCTGAAGGTGCTGGCCATCGTGGGGGTGCCGCTGGCCATCGCGTTTCACGGCGGGGTGGGCGCGTTGTTCAGCACGCTCTCGGCCCGGCCGTTCTGGCACACGCCGCTGATGCCGATTTTGTTTCTCACCGGCGCGCTCGTGTCCGGCGGCGGTCTGATGGCGTTTGTGGTGGCGGCGTTTTATCCGCACCGGGACGACGAATTGCGCCAGATGGTCAGCTTCATCGGCCGGGCTGTGCTCGGGCTGCTGATCTTCGACGTGATCCTCGAATGGGCCGAGTTCTCCGTGCCGATGTGGTACGGCGTGGGCCACGAGTACGACCTGCTGATGCGGGTGCTCTTCGGCGATTTCTGGTGGGTGTTCTGGGTGCTGCACGTGGGGATGGGCTGCCTGGTGCCCCTGTTCCTGCTGGTGTTCCGCGGGGACCGGCTCTGGTCGGTCGGCCTGGCCGGCCTGCTGGTCGCCGTCACCTTCATGACGGTGCGGCTCAACATCGTCATCCCCGGCCTGCTGGATCCGGCCTTGCAGGGGTTGCAGAACGCCTTCACCGACCACCGGCTGGTGTTCTGGTATGTACCGAGCTTCTTCGAGTGGCAGGTGACCCTGTTCATCGTGGCCCTGGGCTCAGCCCTGTTTTACTTCGGCCACCGCTTCCTGCCGCTGATCCCCCAGCCGTCCGTTTCCACGCCCAAACCCTGAAGTGGAGGTTTCCATGAATGTGACTCCCCCGATGGTGAACGGTTTGACCCGACGCTCGTTCCTCGGCAGCAGCGGCGCGCTGCTCGGCGGCACCCTGATGGCCCGCGCTACCGGAGAGGCCCGGGCTGCCGAAGGCCGCATCCTGATCAGCGGCCGGCCCGACGCGCCCTACGACTTTGCCGACCCGGCCAATTGCCTCTACACGACCTGCCTCAACTGCAACACCGGCTGCGGCATCAAGGTCAAGGTGCAGGACGGCGTGGTCACCAAGATTGACGGCAACCCCTACAACCCCTGGGCCCTGTTCCCGCACCTGCCGGACTCGGTGTCTCCCTTCGACGCGGTGGTTGTGGATGGCAGCATCTGCCCCAAGGGCCAGGCCGGTCTGCAAACGGCCTACGACCCCTACCGCATCCGGAAGGTTCTCAAGCGCGCCGGCAAACGCGGCGAAGGCAAGTGGATAACCATCCCCTTCGAGCAGGCCATCCGGGAGATCGTGGAGGGCGGCAAACTCTTCGCGCACGTGCCGGGCGAGGAAAACCGCGAGGTCGAGGGGCTGCGTTCGATCATGGCCCTGCGCGATCCCGCGGTGGCCAAGGCCATGGCGGTCGACGTCGAGGCCATCTGGAAGGAGAAAGACCGGGCGAAAAAGACCGCCCTCGTCGCCGCCTTCCAACAGAAGTACGCCGCGCACCTCGACAAGCTCATTGACCCGGAGCACCCCGACTTCGGGCCGAAGAACAACCAGTTCACCTTCGCCTTCGGCCGGCTCAAGGGCGGGCGCAGCGAGTTCATCAAGCGCTTCTGCGCCGCTTACGGCACCACCAACCTCCACGGCCACACAACCGTGTGCCAAGGCTCGCTCTACTTCACCAGCAAGGCGATCAGCGAGCAATACGAGGCCGGCAGTTTTGGCGGCGGCCAGAAGTTCTACTGGCAGGCCGACACCGAGCACTCGAAGTTCATCCTGTTTGTGGGCGCCAATCTCTTCGAGGCCAACTACGGCCCGCCCAACCGCGCCGTCCGGCTCACCGAAAACATCGTCCAGGGCCGGACGCGCATCGCCGTGGTGGACCCGCGCTTCTCGAAACTCGCCAGCAAGGCCTGGAAATGGCTTCCCATCAAGCCCGGCGAGGACGGTGCTCTGGCGATGGCCTTCCTCCGGTGGATGATCGAGCGCGGGCAGTTTGACGCGAAATTCCTCGCCGCCGCCAACAAATCCGCGGCCCGTGCCGCCGGCGAGACCTCCTGGACCAACGCCACCTGGCTGGTCGAAATCAAGGACGGCCACGCCGGCGCCTTTGTGCGCGCGGCCGACCACGGCCTGGCCCAACCGGTCAAGCGCCAGGCCAGGACGGAAAAGGGCGAGGTGGAATACGAGGAAAAGTTCCTGCTGGTGCGTCAGGGCGATCGTTTCGTGCCCTTCGATCCCAACGATGAAACCACCCCCGTGACCGGCGACTTGTTCGTGGATGCCAGCCTGCCGGACGGCACCCGCGTCAAATCCGGCCTCCAGTTGATCAAGGAAGCGGCCTTCGCCCGAACCTTCGAGGACTGGTGCAAGCAGTGCGAGCTGGATCCCGACGATGTCGCGGAAGTGGTGGCGGAACTGGTCCGCCACGGCAAACAGGCTGCTGTGGACCTGCACCGCGGCGTGGCCCAGCACACCAATGGCTTCTACAACGTGCTGGGCTGGTACACGGTCAACGCGCTGCTCGGCAACTTCGACTGGCAGGGCGGCATGTCGGCGCTCAAGACTTACGGCTTCGACGGCTCGAAGGGCGGGACGTTCAACCTCGCCAGCACGCCGGGCGCGATCCCGGCCTTCGGCATCAGCATCATCCGGCACGGCGTCAGCTACGAAAACACCACCCTCTTCGCCGGCTACCCGGCCAGGCGGAACTGGTATCCGCTGGCCAGCGATATCTATGAGGAAATTCTCCCCAGCATTGGCGAAGCCTACCCGTACCCCACCAAGGCACTGCTGCTCTACATGGGTGCCCCCACCTACGCCCTGCCGGCCGGTCACACCAACATCGAGGTGCTGCGCGACCTGACCCGGCTGCCGCTGTTCATCGCCAGCGACATCCTCATCGGCTCCACCTCGCTCTACGCCGACTACATTTTTCCGGACCTGAGCTATCTGGAGCGGTGGGAATTCCACGGCTCGCACCCCAACATGAACCTGACGGTCCAGCCGGTGCGCCAGCCGGTCCTGCCGCCCATCCCCGAGACCTGCCGGGTCTTTGGCCAGGAAATGCCCATCTGCCTGGAGTCGCTGCTCCTGGCCCTTGCGGAAAAACTCGGCCTGCCGGCGTTCGGTCCGGACGCCTTCG
Organism: uncultured Verrucomicrobiota bacterium; assembly: GCA_964568145.1. GTDB lineage: Bacteria > Verrucomicrobiota > Verrucomicrobiia > Limisphaerales > J093 > DSVZ01. The sequence goes on along the minus strand of CAZMOZ010000026.1, from coordinate 53,483 downwards.
GCCCCGGCCAGCCGCTGACGCACTTCGACCATTTCTACCTCCGCTGCGTCGCCAACCTGGCCGCCGGCACCAGGCCCGACGGCTCGGACGCCGCACCGGCCGCCGACAGCCGGGAACTGGAGCTGTTCGCCAAGTCCCGTCGCCACCTGCCCCGCACTGTGTTTGACCTGGAGCGCTGGAAGACCGGTGCCGGCGAACCCCACTGGCCCGGGGTCGTGCACGTGCTCAATCGCGGCGGGCGCTTTCAGGAAGCCTCCGCCAAGCAAAAGGCGGCCCCTCGGCTGCCGAACCCCTACGGCAAGCTGCTCTGCCTGTATCAGGAGAAAACTGCGAAGAACCGTTACAGCGGCACGGGCAAACATTACATCGGCCACGCGGCGTATGTGCCTATCGCCGATTACCACGGTAAACCCGTGGACGCGCTCTGCAACGGCCACGACCTGCACCTCATCACGCACCGCGTCATCAACGCCACCAAGAGCCGCACCATCAGCAACTACTGGCTCCGCCCCCTCATGCCTGAAAACGCCGTGCTCCTCAACCCGCGCGACGCCCACCGGCTCGGCCTGGCGGATGGCGACGCCGTCAAGGTCCTCAGCGCCACCAACCCCACCGGTGAATGGCCGCTGGCCGAGGGGCAAACCAAACCCATGATCGGCCGCGTCCAGCTCACCGAGACCCTCCGCCCCGGCGTGGTCAGTTTCGCCCTGGGCTACGGCCATTGGGCGACCGGCGCCCGTGACTTGGTGATTGATGGCGAAGTCATCCCCGGCGACCCGCGTCGTGCCGCCGGTCTCCATGCCAACGCCGCCATGTGGGTGGACCCCGCGCTGAAGAACACCTGCCTGCTCGATCCGGTGGGCGGCAGTGTGAGCTTCTACGATACCCACATCCGCCTGGTAAAAATGCCCGCCAGCACACTGCCCCTGCTGCGGGGACGGCTGCTGAAGAAGGCGCATGCTTGAGCGGCCCGGCAGAGCGCGTAGGCTCCCCCGCATGAAAACCCCAGCCGCCACGAAGCCGGCCGACCTGCCCGCCCGTTTCCGACAGTTCGGGAAAAAATACCCCGCGCTCCTGCGCGCCTACGAGGCGCTCGGCGAGGCCGCAGCCCAGGCCGGCCCGCTCGACACCAAGACCCGTTCCCTCGTCAAGCTCGCCCTCGCCACCGGCGCGCTGCGGGAAGGCGCGGTGCACAGTCACACCCGCCGGGCGCTGGAGGCCGGTTGCTCGCCCGAGGAAATCCGCCACGTTGTCCTGCTCTCGACCACCACGCTCGGCTTCCCCTCCATGATGGCCGCGTTGTCCTGGGTGGACGACGTGCTCAAGCGGAAGTGACCGGAGCCGTGGGCGCCCACCGTTCCTTACTCCCGGGCGCGGGCCCGCGGAAGTGTACCGCCCGCGCGGACCCGGCCTTGGCCGCGGCCGGCCGACCGCGGGGCGTGAGCGACGCGCCCCGGCCGGTTGAGAAGTGATCCCATGCCAGCACCCTGGCCCCCTTTTGATGCGGTCATCCTCGCGGGCGGCGGCTCGACCCGCATGGGCCGCGACAAGTCCGGGCTGGAGGTGGAAGGCCGGCCGCTCCTGGCCCGGCAGATTGACCTGGTCCGCAGCCTGGGCCCACGCGTCGTCTTCATCTCCGGACGCCGCGAAGGGGATTACCACCCTTTCGGCTGTCCGGTGGTGCGGGATGCGGAGTCGGGCGTGGGCCCGCTGGCGGGGCTGGCCGCCGCGTGGGAAGCCAGCCGGGCCCCGCTGCTGCTGGCCCTGGCAGTGGACCTGCCGCGGATGAACCGCGCGGTGTTGGAATCTTTGCTCGCCGCCTGCTCGGCCGGCTGCGGCGCGGTGGCGCGCGTGGCCGGTCGTGTCGAACCCTTGGTAGCGGTGTATCCCCGGGCCGCGGCCGCGCTGGTGCGGGAGCTTCTCGCCGCCGGCAAGCGGGCGGCGGGCGAACTGGCGGCCCGATGCGCGCAGGCCGGGCTGGTGGGCTGGGTGGACTTCCCGGCCGGGCAGGCGGTAGCCTTTCTGAATTGGAACCGCCCCGAGGACCTGCCCGACCTGCCGGCGGCGCCCGGGCCTTCCGCTCCGCCGGCTTAGCATCCAGCGCGCCCGGCCGCAGCCTCCGCGTGACCGCCTGCGTGCCGGTGCCGCCCCATGCGTCCCGCTCAAGTCTGCCTCGGCCGGCTGGTGTGAGGGGAACGTTGCCTCAACCGCGACAGCCCCAGCGAAGCCAGCGTGTTGAGCAGGAACAACCCAATGGCCAGGGCGTTGCCGCCGGCGCCCCACGCCCGGCCGGCGGGCCAGTCCGCCAGGTCCGCCCCCAGCCGCAGCAGCAGCGACAGATGCAGCACCGCCAGCGGCACGTAAGCGGTGGGCAGAAACTGTACCGGCAAGCCGAGCACCGCCGGGAAGATCACCGGCGCGTGGCCGAAGATCATCGCAAACACGAACCCGACGAAGAACGCGTGCAGCGCGAGGTCGTAAAACCGGCCGCTGGCTTGCGGCCAGGTCGCGGCAATCAGCACACCCGCGACCAGCAGCCACACGTACCCGCTCAACAGGCAGCACGCCATGAAACGCGGTAGGCCCGGATGGCGGATCGTCCGGCGCGCGAGGTCAAACCGTCCCAGCCAGAGCGCAAGCGCCGCCACGGCCGCGCCCGCCAGCCAGCCGCCCGCGCGCGGCGCCGCCAGGCCGGTTCCCAACCCCGCGCCCAGCGACACCAGCGCCGCCACGAGCCAGGGTCGGGCCGCGGGCGAGGGCCGTTGAAAGCGCGTCAGCTCGATGCGTTCGCCCACGATGGTCAGCAGCAGAAAGCCCAGCCACCACAGCACCACCTGGGGGATTTCGCGGTCCAGCGCCCACAGGACATTGCCGCCCAGCCAGGCGGCCGCGCCGAGCGCCAACACCACGTTCGACAGCGCCGTCTGGATGGACAGAATCCGCAACGAGACGATCACGAACACCGCGCTGCCCGCCGCCAGCGTCCAGCGCGGTCCGGGGCCGAGCATTCCGGCCGCCAGCGCCGCCGCGCCGCCGCCGGCCAGCACTGGCGCGGCGAAGGTCCAGAGCGTGCGCAGCCCCACGGCCCGCTCCAGGCTGATCAACGTGCCGAGAAAACCGCCCACCATCAGCGGGCCGTGGAAGGTGATCCAGTTCGCGTGCTCGACGGGCAGCGGCAGCGTCACCGGCACGCGCAGCAGGCCGCCCCAGATGCCGGTCACCAGGCTGCTGATGCCCAGCGCCAGCAACGCCATGCGGCCGAGGCGGTGATGCCAGCGCAGCCCCAGTGACGGCGAGTTCGGAGTCGAAGACATGACTGGGGCGGGATGTTGACGGCGACCTGGCTTGGACTCAAGCGGCGCAGCGTGATGCCGGCTTCGGACTTCAGATTTCGGATTTGCCTCTTGGTGGGGCGAGACTCTGTGGAGCCCTGCTGTTTTGGAGCTTGATGCTTGGTGCTTGGTCCTTGATTCGTGGTTCGTTGTCCTTTCGATCTCGGACTCTTCCCCAGCCCTGCCTCCTTCTTTCGGACTTCGGACTTCGGATTTCGCAGCCGCCTCCGCGTGAAGTCTGACACAAGTCAACGCCCGGCCGGGCGCGCCTGCCATACTGGGCCAGTGTTTGAACTGGCCACGTTGCCGACCGTCTTGCTGCTGGCCGCCATCGCGGCGGTGGCGTTCCTGTATTCGTCGGTCGGGCACGGCGGGGCGACCGGCTATCTCGCTGTGGCCGCGCTGGTCGGGTTGCCGGGCGTCGTCGCGCGGCCGGGTGCGCTGTGGATGAACTGCGTCGTGGCCGGCATCGCCTGCTGGCGGTTTCAGCGCGCGGGTCACTTCGACTGGCGCGTCTTTCTGCCGCTGGCGGCGGCGTCGGTGCCGTGCGCGTGGCTGGGCAGCCGCCTGCATCTGGAAAGCTGGGCCTACGCGGTGGTGCTCGCGGCGGCCTTGCTCGCGGCCGGCTGGTGCCTCGTCTGGGGGCGACGCGAGCACACCGAGGTTGCCGTGAGACCGCCGGCTTTGCCTGTCGCCTTGCTGGCGGGCGGCGGGCTGGGATTCCTCGCCGGTCTCACGGGCATTGGCGGCGGCGTGTTTCTGACCCCGCTGCTGATCATGCTGAACTGGGCGCCCGCCAAGGTCGCCGGGGGCGTTTCCGCGCTGTTCATCGTGGTGAATTCAGCGGTCAGCCTGGCCGGGCTCGGCGAACAGGCGCTGATCTGGCATCCCGCGTTCCTCGGCGCCGTGGCGCTGGGCATCGCCGGCGCGCTGTTGGGTACCCACTTTGGCGTCAACCGCTGGCGACCGGTCGCGTTCCGCCGCGCGCTCGCCGGGGTCTTGTGGATCGCGGCCGGCAAGCTCATCCTGACCGGCCGCTGACCATGCGCGTTCTCCTGTTTGCCCAGCTCAAGGACGCCGCCGGCCGCGCCGAACTCGTCCTGCGCACCGGCCCGGTGGACAGCGACGGCTTGTGGCGCCACCTGCTCGCAGCCTGCCCGGCCCTGGCCCGCTTTCGCGGCGCGGTGCGGCTGGCGAAGAATTCCGAGTACGCCGGCCGCGACGCGGTCTTCGACGACGCCGACGAGGTGGCCTTGATCCCGCCGGTGTCCGGCGGCTGAACCATGCGCGTCGAAATCGCCATCACCGAACAGCCGATTGACCTGCGGCGCGTGCTGCCGGCCGAATTCGCCGGCCGGGTAGGCGCGATCGCGGAGTTCGCCGGGCTCGTGCGCGACGAGGAGAACGGCCAGCGCATCGCCGCGCTCGAATACGAGGCGTACACGCCGATGACCGAGCGGGTGATGCGGCGGATCGTCGAAGAGTTGGGCGCGTCGCATCCGTGCCTGTTCGTGCGCGTGACGCACCGCGTGGGCGTTGTGCCCGCGGGCGAGGCGGCCATCCAGGTGGTCGCGGCGTCGGCTCATCGCGCGGAGGCGATCGCGCTGGTCACGCACTTCATGGACCGGCTCAAGCAGGACGTGCCGATCTGGAAACGCCGCGCGCTGACGGCGGCCGAACTTCCCGTCGCGAACCCCGCATGACCGTCGCCGCCGAAACCGTCCGCGCCGCCAGCGCCGGGGAAGTGTTGTCGCTGCTGGACCGGCTGGTCCGGCCGCTCGACGCGGAGCGCGTGCCGCTCGCCGCGGCTGGGGGCCGGACCTTGCGCGAGCCGGTGAGCGCGCCGGATGACCAGCCGCCGTTTGATCGCTCATCGGTGGACGGCTACGCGATGCGGCTCGACGACCCGGCCACGCGCTTCCGCGTCGTGGACGAAATCCGCGCGGGCGACTGGAAGCCGCGCGCGCTTCAGCCGGGCGAGGCGGTCTGCATCGCGACCGGCGGGGCGCTGCCGGGTGATGGCTTGCAGGTGGTGATGAAGGAAGATGTGAGGCGCGAAGGCGGCGAGGTGCTGGTGCTGCGCCGCGACACCGAGCGCAACATCCGTTTCCGCGGCGAAGACGCGCGGGCCGGGCAGGTGCTGGTGGAGGCAGGCACCGTATTGGGCACGGGCGCGCTGGCCTTGCTGGCCAGCGCGGGTTGCGTGCAACCGCTCGTGACACGGCTGCCGCGCGTGCTGCACGTGGCGACCGGCAACGAAATCGTCCCGCCGGAACAAACACCGGCGCGCGGACAGATTCGCGACTCGAACTCGACGCTCGTCCGGGCGTTCTTCACGCACCGGGGCGTCGCGCCGGAGCAGCGACGCGTTGGTGAAGACATGGCCTCGCTGGCATCCGGCATCCGGCATCCGGCATCCGGCGTCGCGCCTTTTGACCTGTTGCTCGTTTCCGGCGGCGCCAGCGTGGGCGAGCACGATTTCACGCGGCGGCTGCTCGAGGAACTGGGCTTCACAATCCACGTGAGCAAGACCACCGCGCGGCCGGGCAAGCCGCTGATCGTGGCAACGCGCGGCGGCACGCTGGCCTTCGGCCTGCCGGGCAATCCGCTGGCGCACTTCGTCTGCCTCCACCTGTACGTCCGCGCCGCGCTGCGCGCCCTAGCCGGTCGCGCGTCCGGGCCGCTGTTCCGCGCAGGCTCGCTCGCCGCGGACCTGGACGCCGGGAGCAACGCGCGCGAGACGTTCTGGCCCGCGCGCTGGGCCTGGCGGGACGGCGTGGCCAGCCTCACCCCGCTGCGCTGGAGCAGTTCGGGCGATCTGACCGCGCTCGCCACAGCCAACGCGTTGCTGCGCGTGACGGCGGGCGCGACGCAGTTGCCGCGCGGCAGCCGCGTCGAGTTCTCCCCCACGGACGAACCCGCATGAAATCATCCCAGCGCTTTTCGCATCTCGACACCGCGGGTTCGGCCCGCATGGTGAATGTGGGTGACAAGCCGGTTCAGCGCCGGCGCGCGGTGGCGGTCGCCACGTTGCATTGCGCGCCCGCGACCGTCCGCGCGCTCCGGCGCCAGGCGTTGCCCAAAGGCGACGTGCTCGCCGTGGCGCGGGTCGCCGGCATCCAGGCGGCCAAACGCGCGGCGGACCTGATCCCGCTGTGTCACCCGCTGCCGCTGTGCCACGCGGCGGTGGACTTCCGGGTGCGGCGCGCGGCCGTTGAGGTGACCTGCGTGGCGGAAACCGCCGCCCAGACCGGCGTGGAGATGGAGGCGCTTACCGGCGCGAGCGTGGCGGCGCTGACGCTCTACGACATGTGCAAGGCCGTGGACAAGGCCATGCGCATCGAAGGCGTGCGCCTGCTGGAAAAGACCAGGCAATGAAAGTCGGCCGCATCACGGTGAGTGACCGCGCCAGCGCGGGCGTTTATGAAGACCGCAGCGGGCCGGAGATCGAGCGCCTCCTGCGCGAGGCGTTTGGCGCCGACGCCGAGTTTGTCTCCGCGCTCGTGCCGGACGAAGCGCCGCGCATCGCCGGCGCGCTGCGCGAGTTTGCCGACGTGGCGGGTTGCGACCTGATTGTCACGACCGGCGGCACCGGCATCAGCCCGCGCGACGTGACGCCCGAAGCCACGCGCGCCGTGCTCGAGCGGGAGCTGCCCGGCTTCGGCGAGGCGATGCGGATGCAGTCCTTCGCGAAGGTGCGGACGGCGATCCTGTCCCGCGCCACAGCCGGGACGCGCGGCCGCTCGCTGGTAGTCAACCTACCCGGCAAGCCCGCCGCCGTGCGCGAATGCCTGGAGATTCTCGCCCCGGCGATTCGGGAAGGCTTGGCACATTTGCGCGGCGAAGACCCGCATCGGGTTACGCAAGGCGGGTGAAGGTGGGTTCGCGCGGCGGCGTGGCCGGGCGTGGCCGGCCAGGGCCGCGGCTGGAAGCCGCCGGCTTGAGGCTCGCGGCGCTCGCCCCTCCGAGCCATTCGGAGATCCGGCTTCCACGATGTTCAACCGCGCTTTTCCTTGCGCCGCCGGAGTTGGGTCGCATCATGCCGGCGCATCTTCACCACCATGAACACACCGGAATGTCCGTCCAGTTTGCCCCCAGCCGGAACCTCATCGCGCGCGGTTTGGAGCCGACGCGCTTTTCTCCAGCGCGGCAGCGCGGCATCCTGCCTGGCGCTGGGCGCGGTGGGCTGGCCGCAGATTCTGCCGGCGCGCGTGCTGGGCGCGGCGGGTCGGACGGGCGCGAACGCGCGCTTCGTTGTGGCCCACATCGGCACCGGCGGCATGGGCATGACGCACGTCAACAACATGCTGCGTTTTCAAAAGGAGGGGAAGGCGCGCATCGCCGCGGTGTGCGACGCGGACGACAATTTCCTCGAAACCGCCTGGAACACGGTCGGCAAGACGGGCGACGTGTACCGCGATTACCGCTACATCATCGAGCGAAAGGACATTGACGCGGTGCTGATTGCCACGCCGGACCATTGGCACGCGGTGCAAACAGTCCACGCCTGCCAGAGCGGCAAGCACGTTTATGTGGAGAAGCCAGTGTCGGTCACGGTGCGCGAAGGCCAGGCGATGGTGCGGGCGGCGCGCGAGAACAAAGTGGCGGTGCAGGTGGGCGCGCAGGCCCGCACCGCGCTGGGCGGCTGGCATACCTGCCGCGCGATCCGCAACGGCATCGTGGGCCGCGTGCGCAAGGTGAGCTGCTGGCATTACCCGAATCCGGTGGACGACAGGCCGGTGCCAGACGGCGAGCCGCCGGAGGGTTTGGACTGGGATTTGTGGCTGGGGCCGCTGCCGTGGCGGCCGTTCAACCGGCGTTACCATCCGGCGAACTTCCGCTGGGTGCTCGAGTCGGGCGGCGGCAACATCCGCGACCGCGGCGCGCACCAGTTCAGCACGATCCTCTGGGCCATGGACGCGGACCACCAGACCTCGTTCACGGTCGAGGCCACGGGCCGCGCGCCGGACAAAGGGCTCTGGGACAACCCGGTCGAGATGGAGGTGGTGTACCAGTTCCAGAACCCGGACTGGACGCTGGTCTGGGGCCAGCCGGGCGACAAGGTGGGCCAGACGGAGTTCGGCAACTGCTTCTGGGGCGACAACGGCCGGCTCGTGCTGGAATGGGAAGGCGGCTACCGGCCGGCGAACCCGGAGGCGATCAACTTCAAGCTCCCGCCCGGCGGCCAGGAGGTCTATCGCACCGACGAGTACGAGGACTTCAACATGAACCACAAGGCCGACTGGTTTAAGAGCATCCGCGAAGGCCACCTGCGGCCGGCGGTGGACATCGAAATCGGCCACCGCACCGCGACGCTCTGCAACCTGGGCAACCTCGCGTACCTCCTGGGCCGGAAGCTGGTGTGGGACGGAGACAAACAGGAAGTGGTGAACGACCCCGCCGCCAACCGCCTGCTCAGCCGGCCGCAGCGGTATCCGTACGTGATCTGAGCGCCTTCGCCCGGCGGGCGCGTCAGTTCGATCGCAGCCGGTAAAAGCGCGTCGCGCCCGCGGGCGGCACGGCGACCACGCTGCGGCCGCCCACCGGCGTGACTGCCAGCGCGCTGTCCGTCCAGGCGGATCCCAACCCAAGCCCGGCGCGCTCCTGCAAAACCGCGGTGCCCACGCCGCGCCATGAAAGCACCACGTCGCCCGTGGCCGGGTCGCGTTCGAGGCGCAGCCGCGGCGGACCGGATTCGGTCACGAGGCGCAGCACCGGCCGGAGGTTGGCGCTGCTGGATTCGCGCTGGGTGAAGATGAGACCGTTACCTTCAACGGATTTCAGCAGCAGACCGTGATTGGGCGCGAGGCCTTCCAGCCACTGATCCACCAGTTCGCGGACGTCCCAGGTGACCTGCTCGCCGTTTTGGCTTGGCGTGGCGGTGCTGACCGCGAACGGCGGGCCAGTGGTGGCCCAGCCCTGACCCACGAAGTCGCCGCCCGGCGCGGACCACGGCGTCGAGGCGGTGGCGCGGTTCCACGTCAAACCGTCCTCCGTCCACGGGCGGGTGAGGGCGTAGATTTCCGTGGGCTGGCCGCCGGAGCCGCCGTAGCTCAAACTGGCGCTGAGCGTCAGCGTGGCGGACGACAGGCGCTGACCGGTTTCAAGCACGACCCCGCTCAAATCGAACCGCATCAACGTGCGCTGGACGTTTCCTCCGAAGGTGTAAACGGACAGGATGTCGGTTTTGTAATTGGCGTTGTCGTAACCGCCCAAGCCGAGAATGCGGGCGTCCTGGCTGGGCAGGAGTTCGTAGGAAGCCGCCGCCAGCGGCAGCGCACCGGCCAGGGCCAGCAGGCTGGCGGTGGTGAACCGGACTGCGGTGCGCGATGTCATCTTGCGGGAATATGTAGCGGGCCGGGTGGAAGGTCGCAAACGCCGGCGGCTCGTGGCCTGCGTTCCGGCCGCCCGCCGCTGGTGGGAAACCGAGATTCGCCCCCCGTTGGGTGCAGCTCACTCTCGTGCCGGCAGCGGGCGGGCCGTAGTGGCCCAGGCGACCTCGCCTGGGTCGTGCCGCGGGTGACCCGCCCGCAGGGACCGCGGTCTGCCGACCGCAGCCCCGGAAGGTCAAGGCTCGACAGAGTCTCGCTCCACCGCGTCAAGGCCGGAGTCGTACAAAAGCGAGGTTCACCCCGTCACTCCTGCCCGGGTTTGCACTTGAACAGTCCCCGGTTTGGGTCATGTTCCGACACACCGAAAAGCCGATGACCGCCACCTTCAAATCTGGAAACCGAGGCGCTGACGACACAACGGCCCGGACCCGCGCCGGCTGCGTTGTTCAAGTCGAAATCCGGCGCAGCCAGCCCGGGCGGGCCGTTCGGCTCGCCGACCCGCACCCCGTCTGGAGGCATCCATGATCGCACTGCATCCCAGCGTCACCCAATTCCTTTCCCCCCAGCCGCTCAAGCTCTTCATCGGCGGCGAATGGGTCGAGGCCGCCGCCGGCGGCACGTTTGAAACCCGCGATCCCGGCTCCGGCCAGGTGCTGGCGCACGTGGCTGCCGGCGAGGCGGCGGACGTGGACCGGGCGGTCGCCGCCGCGCACCGGGCCTTCAAGGAATCCGGCTGGGCCAACCTGCCGGTCAACGACCGCGCGGTGATCCTGCACCGGCTGGCCGACCTGGTGGACAAGCACCGCGAAGCGCTGGCGCAGATCGAGTCGCTGGATGTCGGCAAGCCGCTGGCCCAGGCGTTCCACGGCGACATCCCCAACGTGGCGCAGACGCTGCGGTGGTATGCCGACCTGGCGGTGCACACCCGCCGCCGCGAGCCGATCGCGGTGTCCGGCTACGAGGCGTGGCAGGTGCGCCACCCTTACGGCGTGTGCGCGTTCATCTTCCCGTGGAACTTTCCGTTGCTGCTGGTGGGCTGGGGCATTTCACCGGCGTTGGCGGCGGGCAACACCGTGGTCATCAAACCCGCCGAAGACACGCCGCTCTCGACACTTCACTTCTGCCGCCTGGCCGGGGAAGCCGGCGTGCCGAAAGGTGTGATCAACGTCGTCACCGGCTTCGGCGAAACCGCCGGTGCCGCGCTGGCCCGGCATCCGGGCATCCGCCGCATGTCCTTCACGGGGTCGCCGGAAGTCGGCCGGCTGGTCGGCGAGGCCTGCGGCCGCAACCTCGTGCCGGTGAAGCTGGAGCTGGGCGGCAAGGGCGCGGCGGTGATTTTCGACGACGCGGACGTGGAGGCCGTGGCGCAGAAACTGGCGGCGGCGGTCACGCTCAACACCGGCCAGGTCTGCTGCACCGCCACGCGCTGGATCGTTCATGAAAAAATCCACGACGCGTTTGTGAACCGCGTGGCCGGGGAACTGTCGCGGTTGCGGATCGGCCACGGGCTGGACGAACAAACCCAGATGGGGCCGGTCGTCAGCGAGAAGCAGCGCCAGCGCGTGCTCGGCTATCTGGAGCGCGGCACGCAGGCGGGCGCACGGCCGTTGCTGCCGGGCGGAGTGGTCTGCGTGGCCGGGCACGAAGGCGGTTATTACGTCAAACCGGCGGTGCTGACCGGCTCCACGGACAACGTGTGCTGGCACGAGGAAATCTTCGGCCCGGTGGCCTACGTGGTGCCTTTCCGGGATGAGGCCGAGGCGGTGGACCTCGCCAACCGCACCCGCTACGGCCTGGCCAACAGCGTGTGGTCGCGCGACCTGAACCGGGCCAGCCGCGTGGCCGAGGCGATGGTGGCGGGGAACAGTTGGATCAACGGGCACAATCTCTTCCCGCACGGCGTGCCGTACGGCGGCTGCAACCTGAGCGGCTGCGGCGGCGGCGTGCTGGGTCCGGAGACGCTGTTCGACTACCTGCGCCCGCAATCGGTGGTGCGGCCGCTGTAAGACCGGCGACCCAAGCCTTCGACCTTCGACCTTGAGGGCAGGTGCCCGCCGGATTGGGGGAAAATGGACCCCGGAGGGGCTGTAAGCCGAATTCTGTCTGCCCCGCCTGAAGACGGGGGAGAGGCTCATTTATCTGAGCGGCCTTACCCGGGATCTGTCCCGCGTAAACGGAACACGGCGCGGGCCGCGCTCTCGATCCCCTATTTGGCCTTGCACCCGATGGGGTTTTCCGTGCCTCGACGCTTACGCGGCGAGCGGTGGGCTCTTACCCCACCTTTTCACCCTTGCCGGTCGTCCGGGGACGGCCGGCGGTTTGTTTTCTGTGGCACTGTCCGTCGGCGGGTCTCGCGACTCCGCCGCCCGCGTGTATGCCCGGGCCGAAGCCCGGGGTTACGCGGCATCGCGCCCTGTGGTGTTCGGACTTTCCTCCCCCGGCGAACCGGGAGCGAGCCTCCGCCCCTCCAGAGTCCGCGTGCAAGGTACGGCCGGGCGTCGGTCGCGGCAAGGGCGCTGGTGGGCCGGCGGCCCAAGGCTGGCATCTGAAATCCGAAGTCCGAGGGCGGCGAAGTCGGCGGAGGCATGCCAATCAGTACTTCGCGGCCTTCGCGCGACACAATTGTCGGGCTCGTGGCTTCAGTACGCGCGCGCCGCGCGTGCCTTGGCGCTTGGCAGCGCCGGCGCTTCCGACTACCAAAGGCGCGTGACAGCCCAAACCGCTCCCGGTGCGCCGCGCGCCAACCGCGCGCAACCGGGACGCTCCCCGCTGAACCATGCGCCTTCAGACCCTTGACTGGATCATCGTCCTCGCCTCCGTGGCGATCTGCTTCGTGCCGGCGCTGTTCTTCGCCCGGCGCGCCGGCAGGAACGTCTCCGAGTTTTTCGCGTCCGGCCAGAACGCGCCGTGGTGGCTGGTGGGTGTCTCGATGGTCGCCACCACCTTCAGCGCGGACACGCCGAACCTGGTCACCGACATCGTGCGCGACAAAGGCGGCGTGGCGGGCAACTGGGTCTGGTGGGCCTTCGTGCTCACGGGCATGGCCACGGTGTTTTTCTACGCCCGGCTGTGGCGGCGATCCGGCGTGCTCACGGACCTTGAGTTCTACGAAATCCGTTACGCCGGCAAGGCGGCCAGCGCCGTGCGCGGCTTCCGCGCCATCTATCTCGGCCTGTTCTTCAACTGCGTGATCATGGCCACGGTGAACCTGGCCGCCGCGAAGATCGCCAGCGTGGTGCTTGGCTGGCCGCGCGGCCAGACCCTGCTGGTCTGCGGCCTCATCAACATCGTCTTCGCCGCCACCTCCGGCCTGTGGGGCGTGCTGGTGATTGACCTGATCCAGTTCGGCATCGCCATGGCCGGCTCGTTTGCGCTGGCCTGGTTCGCCCTCCAGCAACCGCAGGTGGGGGGGCTCGACGGGCTGGTGACGCACCTCCAGGCCGACGCCCCGGCCATGCTCAGCCTGCTGCCGGACTTCAACAACTGGGAGCTGGCGCTGACCATCTTCATCATCCCGCTCACCGTGCAATGGTGGTCGGTCTGGTATCCGGGCGCCGAGCCCGGCGGCGGCAGTTACATCGCCCAGCGCATGCTGGCGTCGAAGTCGGAGCGGGACGCGCTGGCCGGCACGCTGTTCTTCAATTTCGCGCATTACGTGCTGCGTCCCTGGCCGTGGATTCTGGTGGCGCTGGCCTCGCTGGTGCTCTTCAAGCCGGACGCCCCGGCGGTGCGCGCGGCGGCGGCGACGTTTCTGAAATCGCCTGCGGGGGTCGAACTCGCCGCCCGCGTCGATCGGCAACAGGCTTCCCCGGCCGAAGTCGAACAGTTCGCCCGGGTCACCCGCGAGGCGAAGGGCCTGACCAGCCTGCACCAGGAACTGGCCGGCAAGGCGGACCCGGGCCTGGTGGGTCACGACATCGCGTATCCGGCGATGATGAAGTACCTGCCGGCGGGCTGGCTGGGCTTGATGATCGCGGGGCTGCTGGCGGCGTACGTCTCGACCATGATCACGCACCTGAACTGGGGCACGTCGTATCTGGTGCATGATTTTTACCAGCGGTTCGTCCGGCCGGACGTCTCGCAGCGGCATTACGTCCTGGCCGGGCGGTTGGCGACCGTCGGGCTGATGTTCGTGGCGGCCGGGTTCACGCTGTTCATCGAGACGGCCAAGGAGGGCTTCAGCCTGCTGCTGCAAGTGGGCGCCGGCACGGGGTTGATCTACCTGCTGCGGTGGTTCTGGTGGCGCGTGAACGCTTGGACGGAAATCGCCTCGATGATCGCCTCGTTCGGCGTGTCGGCGGCGCTGTTCGTCCTGCAGAAACAAGGCCACGGCCTGCCCGAGCCCTGGCCGCTGGTGACCACCGTGGCGGTGACGACGCTGGTGTGGGTGGTCACCGCGTTCGTGACACCGCCCACCGCGCGCGCCCAACTGGTCCGGTTCGTCCAACTCGTCCGTCCGCCCGGCCCCGGTTGGAAGGCCATCCGCGCCGAAGCCGGCGTGACGGCCAGCGCGGACAGCCTGCCGCTGGCGTTGCTAGGCTGGGCGCTGGGCTGCGCGGGCGTGTGGTCGGGGCTGTTCTGCGCCGGCAGTTTCCTGCTGGGCCGGCCCGCCACCGGGCTGGTGTTGCTGGTGATCTTCGCCGCATGCACGATCGGCGTGGCGCGGGTGGTGCCGCGTCTGTGGCGGGGCGAAAAGAACGGCGCGGACAGCATTGCCGCGCGCGGAGTTGAACCCGAAAACCAGAGTTGAGCCGGATGGGAATCCGGCGCTACGGGCAACTTCGGTTTTCGGGTCGAGCAGGCAACCGGTGCTCCACGGGCGAGTCGCCCGTGGTGCGGCGCGGCCGGGCCGGCCGCGCCATTTGCCACGGCTCAGGCGAATTTGTAGTCGCCCGGCATGGGTACCTTGGGGAAGGGCAGCGGGCCGAACTCGTACTTCTCCGGTCCCAGCCGCATCTTCGAGTTCAGGGCCTGGTCCCACTCGACTGTCTGGCCGGTGTACGCGGATTCGCGGCCCATGATGGCGGTGAGCGTGCTTTCAGCCAGATTCTTCGCCTCGTTGATGGGCTGTCCAGCGCGCACGTTGGCAATGAGGTTCTGGTGTTCCTGCTGGTACGCGTTCACCTCGGGGTCGCGGAAACGCCAGAACTGGCCTTCGCGCGGCCGGATCCAGGTCGCGCAGTTGCTGGCGCCCTTGGTGCCCACCACCGCCTCCTCCACCCGGCCCTCGCAGTGGTTCATCTGCCGCGCCTGGCTGAACATGCGCACGCCGTTCTCGTACTCGTACTCGACGGCGAAGTGGTCGTAGATGTGGCCGTGGATCGGATGCTGCCGCGCCTGGCGGCCGCCCATGCCGTAGGCCTTGACGGGGTGCGCGCCCATCACCCAGTTCATCACGTCAAGGTTGTGCAGGTGCTGCTCGACGTAATGGTCGCCGCCCACCCAGGTGAAGTAGTTCCAGTTCCGGAGCTGCCACTCCATGTCGCTCATCTCCGGCGTGCGCTCGATCACCCAGATCACGCCGCCGTTCCAGTAGCAGCGCAGGCACTGGATGTCGCCGATCATGCCGTCGTGGATGCGCTTGATCGTCTCGGTGTAGCCCTTCATGTGGCGGCGCTGCGTGCCGGAGGCGATGCCGAGGTTTTTCTTCTTCGCCAGTTCGTAGGCCTCAAGCAGGAGGCGCACGCCGGGGCCGTCCACCGCGCCGGGTTTTTCCATGAAGACGTGCTTGCCGGCCTCCACCGCGGCCTTCACCTGCGCCGGGCGGAAATGCGGTGGCGTGGCGTGGATGACGTAATTGATGCGGTCCACCTCCAGCATCTTCTTGTAGCCGTCGAAGCCGGAGAAACACATCGCGTCCGGTATCTGGATGCCGAGCCGGCCCAGGTTTTCGCGGGCGCGGGCGATGCGGTCCGGGAACACGTCGCACAGCGCGATCACCTCCACGTCCTTGTTTTTCACCGCGGCGCCCTCCTTCACGTCCTCGGTGTGGTAGCCGGCGGCGGGGTAGATGACGTTTGTGGCCGCGCCCAAGGCGTCCAGCACCGCGCCGGTGCCCCGGCCGCCGCAGCCGATGAGGCCGATGCGCACCTTGTCCAGGTCGGCGGCGGCGTGGGCGGTGAGGACAAACGGCGCCTGGCCCAACGCGGCGGCGCCGGCGGCGGCCAGCGAGGAGCGTTGCAGAAAAGCGCGGCGGGAGAGGGTCGGGGAGTTGGCAAAATCGGGAATGTTCATGAGCCGGAGAGTAAATCGCGCCCCCCGGCAGGCCAGCCAAAACTGGCGCAGGCTGGCCCATCGTGCATTTTACGCCGGTTCGGCCTTGACGTGGTGGGGCGAGACTCCGTCGAGCCCTGACCGTTCGTGACGGCGGTCGTCAGACCGCGGCGCCCGCGGCACGGCCCAGGCGAGGTCACCTGGGCACTCCGACCCGCCGCTGCCGGCACACAAGTGAGAAGCGCCCCGGTTGGCCGCCCCTCCGCTGCGGGCTGGCGCTTTCCCCGCCGGGCCGCTAGGCTGCGCCTGACTTCACACACCATGAGCGCCCGCTACACCCTCGGATTGGATTACGGCACGAACTCCGTTCGCGCCCTCCTCGTCAACACCGCCAACGGCCGCGAGGTCGCCTCCGCCGTCTGGGGCTACGAACATGGCACCGATGGCGTCATCCTCAGCCGCGACCCCAATCTCGCCCGCCAGCACCCGGCCGATTACGTGCAGGGCGCCGAGATCACGATCCGGAAAACCCTCGCCGCCGCCCGCAAGACCGTGCGCGGCTTCGACCCCGCGCAGGTCGTCGGCATCGGCGTGGACACCACGGGCAGCACGCCGTTGCCGGTGGACGCCGCCGGCCAGCCGCTGGCCTTCCAGAAGCGGTTCGCCAAAAACCCCGCCGCGATGGCCTGGCTTTGGAAAGACCACACCGGCGTGGCCGAGGCGGCCGAGATCACCGCCAAGGCGCGCGAACTCCGCCCGCACTACCTGGCCAAATGCGGCGGCACGTACTCGAGCGAGTGGTTCTTCAGCAAGATTCTCCACTGCCTGCGCACCGCGCCGGAGGTCTTCGGCGCCGCGCACCTCTGGGTCGAGTGCGCGGACTGGGTGCCCGCCATGCTCACCGGCACCGAGGCGCCGGACCGGTTGACCGTGGGCGTCTGCGCCGCCGGCCACAAGGCCATGTACAACGACGACTGGGGCGGCTACCCGGACGCGGAATTTCTCGGCGCGCTCGATCCCCGGCTCGGCGAATTGCGCGCGCGCCTGCGCCCGCAAGCCTTCGCCGTGGATAGAACCGCGGGCGGCCTCACCGCCGCTTGGGCCCGCCGCACCGGCCTGCCCGCGGGCATCCCGGTGGCGGTCGGCGCGTTCGACGCCCACCTCGGCGGCGTGGGCAGCGGCATCGCGCCCGACACGCTGGTGAAGATCATCGGCACCAGCACGTGCGACATGATGGTCGTGCCGGTCGGCCAGCCGCTGGCGGACATCCCCGGCCTCTGCGGCATCGTCAACGGCTCGATCCTGCCCGGCTACTACGGGCTCGAGGCCGGCCAGTCCGCCGTGGGCGACATCTTCAACTGGTTCGTGAACTACCTCCAGCCCGGCGGCCGGAAACCCGGCTCGCACGAGGAACTGACCAAAGGCGCGGCCCGGCTGAAGCCCGGCGAAAGCGGCCTGCTCGCCCTCGACTGGAACAACGGCAACCGCACCATCCTCGTGGACCAGCGCCTCACCGGCCTGCTGCTGGGCCAGACGCTTTACACCACGCCGGCGGAAATCTACCGCGCGCTCATCGAGGCCACGGCCTTCGGCGCGCTCACCATCATCAACCGCTTCGAGGAATACGGCGTGAAGGTCGGGCAGATCGTCAACTGCGGCGGCATCGCCGAAAAGAACCCGCTGGTGATGCAGATTTACGCCGACGTGACCGGGCGGCCGATGAAGGTGAGCCGCTCGGCCCAGACCTGCGCGCTGGGCGCGGCCATCGCCGGCGCG
This sequence comes from uncultured Verrucomicrobiota bacterium, assembly GCA_964568145.1. Taxonomy (GTDB): domain Bacteria; phylum Verrucomicrobiota; class Verrucomicrobiia; order Limisphaerales; family J093; genus DSVZ01. The sequence goes on along the minus strand of CAZMOZ010000026.1, from coordinate 35,830 downwards.
GTGGTGGCGGGCACGCATCCGGACTTCGCCGCCGCCCAAAAGGCCATGACCGGCCTCAAGCCGCGGGTCTTCCAGCCCGACCCGGCGGCCCACGCCGTGTATGCCGGGTTGTACGCGCTGTACCGCCGGCTCCACGACGCCTTCGGCACGCGCGACTGGACCGGCAACCTGTACGACGTGATGAAGACCCTCCTCGAAATCCGCGGGCGGGTGAGGTAGCCGGGGTGGCAGGTAGCCAGCCCCTGGCTCAGGGGCTGGAATGAACCTACCCCCCAGCGAGGGGCGACCCACCTCAGCCGCCGCCGGGCTCCACCGGCGACGCTGGCCGCTGGTCCTGCAGCCGTTGAAGCACCTCCCGCACCGGCCCCAGCAGGGCCAGGTCCGGCTCCCGGCCCAAGGCTTGGGCCAGACGTTGATACTCGCCCAACAGCCATTCCATGACCGGCGCATAAGCTTCCGGCAGGGCCTGAAAATGTGGGGCCAGCAGCCGGAGTCCCTCGGCAAAGCTCGCCAGCGCCTCCTCGCGTCGGTCGTTGCCCTCCAGCGTCAGCCCCAGTACGCCAAGCGACCTCGCCAAAGCCGGGTTGAAGGCGTCGGGGTTGGCCTGGGCCAGCGCCCG
>CAZMOZ010000026.1:0-35111 GCA_964568145.1 uncultured Verrucomicrobiota bacterium | reverse complement strand
ATACAAGGCGACGGCCTCCTGCGCCGGTTCGAGCGCGTCGGCCCGGCGGCCCAGCGCGCTCAAGAACGTCGCCAGGTTGTTCAGCGAACTGGCCAAATCCGGGTTGAAGGCGTCGGGGTTGGCCTGGGCCAGCGCCCGATACAAGGCGACGGCCTCCTGCGCCGGTTCGAGCGCGTCGGCCCGGCGGCCCAGCTCGCTCAACCAGTTCGAGTAGTTGCCGGACAGCAGCGCGAGTTCTGCTTTGCCCGCCTCAGCCAGGATGGGCTTCAGCCGTTGGTAGAGCAGACCCAGCAATTCCGCCAGGTGCGGGCGTAAGAGCACCGTTCTTCCCGGCACGGGCAGGAAGTCCTGAACCGGGAGGAGTCGCCAGGCCACCGGGCAGTCCGGAACCGTCTCCGCCGCCCGCAGGGCGCGGACGTGGACCAGAACGTCGTCCACCGGGCTGGCGTCGCGCACGAGGTCCGCGCCGGCTTGCTTGAATGGGGCGAGGGCGGCGGCGAATTCGGCCACCAGCCAGTCAGCCAGGCGGAGGAGGAGCGGGGCCGCCCCCTCACCCCGGTCCTCTTCCCCGGCGGGGGAGAGGGAGTGCGCGCGGTCGGAGGCGTAGCGGCAGGCCAGCGCGTGGGTGAACTGCCAGCGCTCCGCCTCCCCGGGCCGGTTGAGCCAGCCGTGACGCACGAGGGTCCTGAGGGCTTCGCGGGCGCGGCCTTGAGGCCGCTTCGGCGTCTCCGTATCGGCGGGCGTTGAGGCGGCAGGAAGGCCGCGCTCCCCGGCCAGCGCCGCCTCGGCCGCGCCGGGCGTCACCGGCGCGTAGCCCAGCCAGCCCAGCGCGATCAGCACCCGCCGGGCGTCTTCGCTGAGCAGCCGCCAACTGCGGTCATAACTCCAGCGCAACGGATGGCGTTCGTGGCCCGGCTCGCAATTCCGGTCCAGCGGCGCGGCGCGGAGTTCCGCAACAAAGCCGGCCACGGAGTCTTCCGGCTGGGCAAGCTGGCAGCCAGCGTTGGTCAGGGCCAGTGGATGGCCGCCCAACAGGTTTACGATCTCCGCCAGTTGCGCGTCCGTGCCGCGCTGCGGCGAGAGTTTGCGGAGCAGCGCGCGGGCGTCGTCCGGCTGCAGTTCACGGTCCAACTGGAGGCCCCGGCCGGTGAAGTCCTGGCTGGCATTGCGCGTAAGCACCAGCCGGCGCACCTGCGTGCCCAGCACGGAGAGCAACTCCTGCAAGGTCGCGCCGTCGCCGGCTTCCTCGGCGCCTTCCACCACCACCAAGGCGCGGCGTTCGGCGCCGGCGCGCGTGGCCCGTTCGCGAGGGGGGAGCGTCGGGTTGTCGCCGGGGGCAAAGCGGTCCGCCAGCGTGGTCCAGACCCTGTCCGCGTCGGCCTTGAGCCGGTAGAGGTCGAGGAACACCAGGCCGTCGGGGAACGGGCTGCGGGCCAGGTCCCCGGCCTGGTCGCCGATGGCCACGCGGATGGCCTCGGCGGCGAGGGCGGTCTTGCCGAAGCCAGCCGGGCCGAAGACGCAGGCGTCCTCGCCCCGGCGGAGGCGGTCGGCGAGCGCGTCGCGCTGCGCGTCGCGGCCGACCAGCACCCCGGCGCGGATCGCGGGCAGGCGGTCAAAGGGCGGGTGGTGGACGCCCGGGCCGGATGGCGCAACGGCCTCGACTTTGACAATCACCGGCGGAGGCTGGAGCGCCGGGGCTGGTGGCGGCGATGGCGCGGCTGGCGAAGCCGGGCGCGGCGCGAGGACGCAGTCTTTGAGCAGGTCGCGCGCGGCGCCGCAAACCTGGGCGTCCGGCTCGCGCGGCTTGGCGATGGAGAGATGATCCTCATCGAGCCCCACCGGATCGGCGCCCACGCCGGGATGGGCGGAGGTGGGGTTGACGATGGTCACGCCTTTCACGGCGCGCAGTTCGTAGTACGTCACGGTGCGAATGCCCGCCTTGTCCGCCCGCCGGCGATACCAGTCGAAGAGATCCCGCAGATGCGCGTCGTGGGCGCGCAGGTCTTCGATGCTGACCGTGGCGCCGAGCACCGCGTGGAAGGCATTGGCCAGGGACGCCAGCGTCGCGCCGGCATGGGGCGTGGCCAGGAACAGGACCGCGCGCGTGTTCGTGAACACAGCCTGCCGCCGCGGCTCGGAGGCATCGGCCGACTTGCGGAGAATCTGCTTGGCGAGCAAGCCGCCCAGACTGTGGCAGATGAAGAGAAGAGGGCGTTCGCCCAGGCCGCGCTGGACCACGAGGTCGAGCACCTGAAGGGCGCGGTCGGGCAACGCCATGCTGTGGCCGGCGTCGCGCCAGCGGCGGCCGAACAAACCCAGGAGCCGCGTCCACTTCGTCGGGCTGGCCGCATAACCGAGCGACCAGACCCCGACATCCGGGAACTCCTGGCCGAGCCAGTGCGGCCACGACGTGGCAGCGTCCTTGCCGTGACGCCAGGTCTTCAAGGCATCGCCGCCCAGGCCGTGGATGAAGACGACATCGGCCTTGCGCGCGGCGTCCGCGGAACCGGAGATCTCGTGCAGTCGGCTCATGCCTGCCGTCTTCCCGTGCGTGGGTGTCGCGGGGACACTGCCCGAAAGGCCGGCGTTCAACAAGCTTCAAGCCAGTTGGAAGCATGCCGCCCTACGGCGGCGGGGGACGAACCCACCCCTCAGCGAGGGGCGGGCTACCTCAGGTAGCCGGCCCCTGGCTCAGGGACCGGAGCTCGTCGCCCCTCAGCGAGGGGTGACCTACCCAGGTAGCCGGCCTCTCGCCGGGAGGCCAGAACATGTCGCCTCTGAGCCGGCGGCGACCCACCGCGCCAGCAACGCAAAAGCTGGCCGCTTGGCAGGCGGGCCGTTCGCGCCTAAGCTGGCGGCGTCATGGTCACGAAACTTCTCCACACGCGCTACCGCGTCAACGACCTCGAGCGGAGCGTGAAGTTCTACAAGGAGGTGCTCGGCCTCCAGGAGGTGCGCCGGCACAAGTCGCCGCGCGGCTCGGAACTGGTCTTCCTCAAGGCCCCGCGGAGCGAGGAGACCATCGAGCTGTGCCGCTACCCGGCCAGCGGCCCGGTGCAGGTGCAGCCGGACCTCACGCATCTGGCGTTCGAGGTGGACAGCCTCGAGGCCTTCGGCCAGCACCTGGCGAAGCACGGCCTGAAGTATTCGGACGGTCCCACGCTGCGGCCCGACGGCAGCGGGTTCGCGTTCATTGACGCGCCGGAAGGCTACGAGATCGAGCTGATGCAGAAGCCGCAGAAGTTCATGGACAGCCTGGGCGGCGGGTACTGAGCGGGGGCGTTCGAATCTTAACCGCGAATAGATACGAAAGCGCGCGGATGAGATAGGACGTGTGATTCGTTAAAAGGTGAAAGGTTAAACGGCGTCGCGGCGCAGACCGGTTCACGTTTCAACCGTTTTAACCTGTTTAACTCAGTTCAGGCACCTACGTCTCTTTGTGTCCTGGCGGTTCCGTTGGGCTTGCCCCGGCCACGCCCGGCCCGGCGGGTGTTCAGCGCGCCAGCTCCGGCGGCTTCGGGCTGTCGGCGACGAGCTTCAGCGCCGCGTTGACGTAAATCTCGCCGGTCAGTTCGCCCAGGCAGACGCGGGTGATGTAGTCGTAGCGTTTGAAGCTGCCCCAGTCTTCCTTGGTGAGGATGTAGCCGAAGGCGTCGTTGGTGAGGCCGAAGAGGAGGTTGTGTTCGCCCGCCATCTTGCGCTTCAGGTAGAAGCCGATGTTCGGCAGGGCCTCGCCGGGGATGGTGAGAATCTGGGCGTTGCCGAGGTTGACCAGGTTCAGTTGCGTGGCCACGCGCCGTTCGCCCACGGGCCGGTAGCCCAGCGGCGAGGACTTGAGCATGGCCAGGAGCAGCGGCGATTCGACGGGGAACTCGATGGTGCGCGCCACGCAGTACAGGCGCGGGTTGTTCTGGACCGGCGCGCCGGCCACGATGCGCAGGGCTTCGTCCGCGAGCAGCCGGCCGATGCGCTGGCATTCCGGCCAGTCGCGGGCCTCGCGGCCGTCCGGCCGGCGGTTATCCGCCGTGACCATGCCGCCTTGGGCGCTGTTCAGGAAGATGCCCGTGCCGCCGCCGCTCTCGGCGAGGCGGTCGTACAGCGGCCCGATCAAATCCGGGCTGAGCAGGCCGCGGTCGGCGCCAAGCACTTCCGGGTGGATGGCGTAGTTCACCAGTGTGGCGAGCGGCCGGCCGGCGGCGTCGAGCGCCTGGATCACGTGGCAGCGCGGGTCGTAAAGCTGCTCGGCGTAGTAGTTGTAGGCGATCCGCCCGCGCGCCTCGCCGGTTGCGATCTTGAGCACGGCGGGCTGGAGCTTCGCGGCGGCTTCGTTGATGGCCTCGGCCATGCGGGCGCACACGAGGTCGAGGTACTTCAAGTCGGCGGACGATTTGCCGGTCTCGTCGGGGAAGCCGTAGCAGTCCGGCGCGCTGTGGGTGTGCGTGGCGCCGATGAGGATGTTCGCGCCGGGCACGCCAGCGACCCGCGCCCGCACCTTGTCGCCGAGCACGGCGGGGAAACCCAGGAAGTCCGCGCTCACGAAGGCGACGCGCGTGTCGTCGTTTTCCAGCACCAGCGCGCGGACGGTGAGTTCGCCGGCCTTTTGCGTGACCGGATATGACGGGCCGACGCCGCCGGACACCGGCAGGAGCGGGTCGGGCATGACGTTGCGGACAGCAATGGCGGCGCGGAATTCGGCCAGCGCCGGCAGGACCGCGACCAGCAGGCAAAGCAGGCCGAGCAGCCCGCGAAACTGGCGGGCGCGGGAAAGGAGTCGGGTGTTCATGGACGGTCGGAAGGTGTCGGCGAAAGCGCAAGGCGTCGAGTCGAAATCGGTTACGGACGGAGGTGGCAAAGAAATGGAGGCAAGGGAACAGGTGCTGCGCGATCCTGGTGTCCTGCGTGAGCGAATGGCGCTGGGGGCATGGCGGAGTCTTGCGCCGCCGTCACACAAGTCCGAAGTCCGTGTTCGAGTCCCAAGTCCACAGTCACTAGTCGAAGGTCGAAAGTCGAAGGTCGAAGGACAACCAAGCGAGGATCGGGAAGCGAGGATCGAGGACCAGGAACCAAGAACCAAAATTGCAGGGCTCGACACAGGTTCGTCCCACCAAAAATCCGCGGACGAGGCCGTCCGCGCCCCGAGGCTTAAGCGGCCAGCGGCTTGCGGAAATCGAGCGGCACGGCCGGGAGTTCGTTCAAGCTGCCGCGGCGGTAGCCCTGGAGGTCCAGGGTCACGTGCGCGTAGCCGGCTTGCTTGAGCGCCTCGGCCACGCGCAAGGGCACGCCGTCGGCCAGGAACTTGCCGAGTTCGGCCACGCCCACCTCGATGCGGGCCAGGTGCCCGGCCTTCAGTTCGTGATGCCGCACGCGCACGTCGTGGAAGCCGAGGTCGCGCAGGACGTTCTCCGCCTGTTCGATCATCCGGAGCTTCGCCGGCGTGACGGGCTCGCCGTACGGGATGCGCGAACTCAGGCAGGCCATCTGCGGCTTGTCCGCGGTGGGCAGGCCGAGGCGGGCGGAGAGCGCGCGAATGTCGGCCTTGGTGAGGCCGGCTTCCTTGAGCGGCGCGCGCACCTGAAATTCGGCGGCGGCCTGCGCGCCGGGCCGGTGATCACCCACGTCGCTGGCGTTTTCGCCATAGGCGATGACGGCGAAGCCTTCGGCCCGGGCCAGCGGCGCCAGTTCGGTGAACAGCTCGTGCTTGCAAAAGTAACAGCGGTTTTGCGGGTTCGCGAGGTAGTCCGGGTTCAAGAACTCGCGCGTCCGCACCACGCGCACCGGGAAGCCATGCCGCCGGGCCAGCTCCAGCGCCTCGGCCAGCTCGCGACGCGGCAGGCTGGGGGAATCCGCGATGGCCGCCAGCGCGCGGTTGCCCAGCGTCTGATGCGCGACGTACGCGAGGAACACCGAGTCCACCCCGCCCGAATAAGCCACCAGGCACGAGCCGTAGCCGCGCAGCAACGCCTGCAATCTTTCCAGTTTCGCCAAGTCCACGCCGAAAAAGTGCCATCCGTCCCGCGGCTTGTCGAGTCGGGCTGGCCGGTGCGCGCCAGCAACTCGTCGGCAGTCCTGGCACGTGAGGTCTGCTTGCGCCAATTCCACAGACGTGGCCGCCCGCGCTCCGCGCGGGGCGTGGATTGACGCGATTTGCGGCGCAGGCTCAAGCTGTCACGGCATGTTGCTGATTCCCACGCGGGTGGCGCCCAGCCGGATTCACGGGCTGGGCTTGTTCACGCTTGAACCGGTGCCCGCAGGCTCGCGGGTCTGGCGGTTCGAGCCCGGCTTCGACCACGCACTCAGCACGGCGGCGGTGGCCGCGCTGCCCGAACCGGCCCGGCGCCATGTGACGTGGTTTGGTTTCGTGCGTCCGGCCGACGGTTGCTGGATTTTGAGCGGCGACCACGCCTGCTTCATGAACCACGCCTCGCCGCCCAACACCGGCCTGCCGCCAGGCGACCCGCAGGCGGCGGTCACGGTGGCGCTGCGCGACCTTGCGGCGGGCGAGGAACTCACCTGCGACTACTTCGCTTTCGACGCGGACGCCGCCCGCAAGCTGGGCCAGGCGCCGCCGGGGTAGTGGCGGCCATCCCTGGCCGCCGTGGAGGGCGGCATCCTGCCGCCCGGGTTTCCGGCGCTGTGCGCGGGAGTAAAATGGGAGCGTGGCTTCCCGCCAGTGGTGTAGGTCGCCCCTCGCTGAGGGGCGACGGGTCCGGCCCCTGAGCCAGGGGACGGCTTACCCAGCACCCCGGCAGACGATCCTGCCTGCGCGAAATTGAGCCGCACCCCCACCTCCGCCCCACGCCCGCGAAACGCTTGCGCTTTTGGGGGCGGCCGGGAAACTTTTCACCTGACGCGGTTTATTGGAGTCTGTTCCGGATTATGCCGAGATTCACCTACAAGGCCCGGCGCCGTTCGGGCGAACTGGTGCATGATGAGATCGAAGCCGCCGACCGGCCGGCGGCGGTGCTCAAGCTGCAGCAGTCCGGGCTGTTTCCGCTCATGGTGGAGATGGCACGGGGCGTCGCGCTGGCCGCCGCCCGCGAACGCGCCGCGCGGCCGGCCGGGCGCAACCTGCTGCCGGCGGCGCTGCAACGGCTGCTGCGGCGTCAGCGCCGGCCCAAGCTCAGCGAGCTGGCCACCTTCGCCCAGCAGCTCACCAACCTGCTGAAGGCCGGCATGCCGCTGACGCTGGCACTGAACAGCATGTCGCATCTCGGCTCGAAGGGCATTCCGCCGGAGGTTAGCCGGCAGCTCAAACAGGACGTCATGGAGGGCAAGAGCCTGTCGGACGCCATGGCGCGGCAGCCGCGGGTGTTCAGCGACCTGTTTGTGAACATGGTGCGCGCGGGCGAGCAGAGCGGCGCCTTGCAGGAGGTGCTCGAGCGGCTGGCGCATCACTTCACGCGCTTCTCGGAGGTGCGCCAGAAGTTCATCTCGGCGATGATCTACCCGGCGGTGGTGTGCTGCGTGGGCGTGGTGATCATCGTCTTCTTCATGACCGTGATGCTGCCGAAGTTCCTCACCATCTTCGAGGACATGCAGGGGGTGGAACTGCCGGCGGCCACTAAGCTGCTGGTGGGCATCAGCCATTTCTTCTCGGGGTACTGGTGGACGCTGCCGCTGCTCGCGCTGGCGGGCTACGTGATCTTCCACCGCTACAAGGCCACGCCGGCGGGGGCGCGGAACCTGGACCGGATCATGATGACCGCGCCGGTGCTTGGCCGGGTGGTGCGGCTGACGCTGTTCAGCCAGTTCGCGCGCACGCTGGGCACGCTGCTGCAAAACGGCGTGCCGGTGCTCACCGCGTTGCGCATCACGGAGCAGGTCGTGGGCAACCGCGTCCTGCGCGAGGCCATCGCCGCCACACGCGAGGCGGTCACCGACGGCAAGAGCCTGGCCCAGCCGCTGGCGCGCAGCCAGGTCTTCCCGCAGTTGATGATTGACCTGGTGCGGATCGGCGAGGAGACGGGCGACGTGGCCGGGGCCTTGCGGAACGTGGCCGAGACGTACGAGAACGACCTGACCCTCGCGCTGCGGGTGATGACCAACCTGATCGAGCCGGCGATGATCATCGTGATGGCGCTGGGCGTGGGTTTCCTGCTGTTCAGCGTGCTCTCAGCCATGTTCCAGATCACCTCCAACCTGGGCCGGTGATGCGCGCCGCGCGGGTCCAAGCCACGGGCCGTCACCCCGGCTGGCGCGCCCGGCTGGCGGGCTTCACGCTCGTGGAGATCATGATGGTCCTCGCCATCCTCGGGATCATCCTGGGCGTGGCGTTGCCGGCGATGGTGGGCACGGTGCGCAAGGCGCCGATGCGCCAGGCCATGAGCGACCTCGAGGAAGGTTTCTTGAAGGCACGGATGCTCGCCATCCTCACCGGCCAGCCGGCCGAACTGCTCATCCGCGCCAGCGACGGCACCCTGCAAGTGCGGCCGGTTTCAGAGTTGGGGCCGTCGGACGTGGACGCCGCCGCCGAGCCGGAACCGGTCGAGCCGCCGCCCGAAGGCGCGGCCGAGGAAGGCGCGCCGCGACCCGAGCCGTTGCCGAAGTTCTCGGCCAAACTTCATGAAAGCATCGCGTTCAGACAGCTCACGGTGAATTTGCGCGACGTGATGGACGAGGCCGAGGCGGTGGTGCGCTTCCAGCCCAACGGCACCTGTGACGCCCTGACGGCGGTGCTGTTCTCCGAGGCCGGCGAGGAGCGGTTGCTGCAACTGGAGATCACCACCGGCCGGTTGCGCGTGGAGGCCGTGCGATGAACCGCCCGCCCCGCACCGCCGCCGCGAACGCCCGGCCTGGTCCGGCCGGGCGCGGGACGATCGCCTTCACCCTGCTGGAGGTGATGATTGCCATGGCGATCTTTTTCATGGCCATCTTCGCCATCCTGGGACTGGTCGCCCAGAACCTGCGGATCGCCCGCAGCCTGAGCCTGGGCGAGATAGACATCAGCACCGTGGCGGTCGAGTTGTCCCTGCAGACCCTGACCAACCGGGAGATGAGCGAAGGCACGGTGAGCGGGGATTTCGGCGACACCTATCCCGGGGCAAGCTGGAGCGCGAACCTGTACCTGGTGTCCTCCAACGCCGGCGGCATCTCGGGGCGCGCGTCACCCGGCGGCTTGTACCAGGCAGACATCACCATCCTCTGGCCGCAGAACAACCTGCTGCGCGAGCGCCAGACCAGCATCCTGCTCTACCGGCCGCAACTGGGCAGCCGCGTGATGATCGCCACGCCCTGACGCCACGCCATGCGTTTGAATTCCAGCCCGCATTGTTGCAGCCCCAATACCGAAGTTGGGCCGGCGGGACGCACTGCGTCACGGCCAGCCGCAGTTTTCGGGTTGAGCCTGGCCGTTCCCCGGCGCGGAGCCGCCTTCACGCTGCTCGAGCTGATGCTGGCAGTGGCGATCTTCGGCATGGTGTTGACGGCGATTTACTCCACGTGGTCGGCCATCCTCCGCACCGCGCGCGTGGGCAACGACGTGGCTACCAACGCCCAGCGGGCGCGGATCACCGCGCGCACCCTCGAGGACGCGCTGCTTTCGACGGTGATGTTCCAGGTCAACGCGCCGCTGTACACCTTCGACGTGGACACCTCCGGCGACTTCGCCGCGCTGAGCCTGGTGTCGCGCCTGCCGTACACCTTTCCGGGTAGCGGGTACTTCGGCGATCTGGTGGTGCGGCGGGTGGCCTTCACGGTCGAAGCCGGATCGGACGGCACCAACGACCTGGTGCTGCGCCAGCTCCCGATTCTCCAGTCGGAAACCGCGGCGGAGAAGAGCCACACTATCGTGCTGGCGCGCGACATCAGCCTATTCGCGCTTGAATTCCTGCCCCGGCCGGGCATGCCCACCACGTCGCGCACCACCGAGTGGCTGACCGAGTGGCCGTACACGAATGCGCTGCCGTGGGTGGTGCGGTTCACGCTGGCGTTTGGCCAGGCGCGCGACCGGCAGGGCCGGCCGAAAGACCTCACCGTGCGGACGGTGCTGCTGCCCAGTGTGGTCGTGCCGGGGGTGTCGTCCCAAGGCGCCGCGCCGCCGATGCAGCCGGCGGGCGGCGTGCCGCCTCCCGGCCCGAACAATCCCCAGGCGCCCGCCCCGGGGGTGAATCCGCCGGGACCCAACTGAGGAAGCCATGCGCGTGCGCGCCACATCGCCCCGCGGGTTTGCGCTGATCATCGTGCTCACGATCATCTTCGTGCTGGCGATCCTGGCCGGGGGCTTCGCGTACTCGATGAAGGTGGAGTCGCGCCTGGCGGCGAACGCCAACAACGAGTCCGAGCTGGAGTGGATGGGCCGCTCCGGCGTGGAGCTGGCCCGGTACGTGCTCGACCAGTCGGCCCGCGCCGGCGCGCGCTACACCTCGCTCAACCAGATCTGGGCCGGCGGACCCGGCGATGCCCAGGAGACCAACAGCCCGCTGCTCGGGATCAACCTGCGCGAATGGCCGCTGGGCGAGGGGGTCATCTCGGTGGAAATCGTGGACCTGGAGCGCAAGTTGAACCTCAATCGCATCGCCAGCCTGCCGCCCATGCAGGGCGGCGGTCAGGAATTGCTCACCCGCGCGTTGATCCTCATGGGCGTGGACGCCTCGGACAGTTCGGTGATCGTGGATTCGATCCTGGACTGGCGCGACCCCGACGACGCCACACGCCTGAGCGGCACGGAGAGCGATTTCTATCTCGGCCTCGACCCGCCGTACTTCGCCAAGAACGGCGCCATTGACGATCTGGCCGAACTGCTGCTGGTCAACGGCGTGACGCCGGAGATTTACTGGGGTCCGCGGGCGCCGGCGCATCGCGCGCAACTGGTGTCGGGGTCGCCGGGCCGCCGCCGCGCGCGCGCCGCCGACTTGCGGCCCGCTTATCCCTTCGGCCTGGTGGACCTGTTCACCCCGCTGTCCAGCGGTGCCGTGAACATCAACACCGCACCGTCGCCCGTGCTGCAGGTGGCGCTGGGCATCACGGACGACCTCGCGGCCAACATCATCCGCGCCCGGTCCGGTCTGGACGGGATGGAAGGCACCGAGGACGACACGCCGTTCCAGACCACCAGCCTGGGCGCGGTGCCCGGGCTCGAAGCCATGCAACCAGGCGCCCGCGCGCCGCTGACCACCGCAAGCACACACTTCGAGGTGACCGTGAACATCCGGCTGGGGCGCTCGCATCGCCGGTGCCAGGCCATCCTGGCGCGCAACCTTCCCGGCCTGGGGCCCGGCCTGCCGGGCGAAGGCAACGTACGGGTACTCCAGTTCAGTTGGAAGTAGCCTGGCTGTCGCTGTGCGGATGGCTTCCCCCCTCACCTGGTTCATCACCGGCACCGACACCGGAGTCGGCAAGACGGTGCTCACGGCGCTGCTGCTTCAACATCTGCTCCGCCGGGGCGAACGCGCGCTGGCCATCAAACCCTTCGCCACCGGCAGCCGGGCCGATGCGTTGCTGTTGCGACGCGTGCTTCAGGCTTGCGCAGCAAAGGCGCCGGGCCGGGCAGCGGCGGTGTTGCCCACGGCTGCCGACCTCAATCCGTTTTTTTTCCGCCGGCCGCTGGCGCCTTTGGTGGCGGCGCGTTTGGCAGGGCGGCGCGTCACGAGGGCGCGGGCGCTGCAGGCCATCCAAGCGAGGCAACGCGCGGGTGAACTTCTGCTCGTGGAAGGCTGCGGCGGATTGCTCACGCCGCTGGGGCCGGGCTACAGCGCGCGCGAGTTGATCCGGGAGCTGGCGTGTCCGGTCGTGATCGTCGCGCACAACCGGCTGGGCGTGCTGAACCAAACCTTGCTGGCCTGGGAAGCCTTGGGCGGGGCACTCAGGCCCACGGCGGCGGTTGTCCTGGTGAACTGTGCCCGGCCGGACGCTTCAGCCGCGACCAATCCCCGCGCGCTGGCCGGCTGCGTGGCGCCGACGCCGGTCTTGGTCTGTCCGCACCTGCGCGGCGGACTGCGCACGCCGGCGGACCTCGCGGCGGCCGGGCGGAAAACCGCGCCGATGCTGGCCCGGCTGATCCGCGCGTTGGAACGCCACCGAAGCCCGGCAAACGGCGTCGCGCCGCGCGCAGACAAAAAACGGAGCGCATTCGCCAATTCCGGGTAAGTGAGCGCCGCTTGCGCAAACCTAGTCTGTCCGCCGTGGCGGGAGCGGGCGGTGGGTGTTGAATCCGGCGCGGCGCGGACCGCGCAACCCCGGGGTTTTCTCCGCTGAGCCTGAACTGCGACAGCTATGCTTGAGACACTGCTTTATCCACAAACCGTGGCCGTGATTGGCGCGTCGCGCAACCCGGAGAAGGTGGGCTACGCCTTCATGCATAACCTGACGCGCGGCGGCTTCCGGGGCACCATCGTGCCGATCAACCTCGAGGCGCCGGACATCCTCGGCGTCAAGTGCTACAAGAGCCTCGAGGATTTTGGCGGCAAGATTGACCTCAGCATCATCGTCGTCGCGGGCAAGTACGTGAAGCAGGCGGTGCAGGACTCCATCAAAGCGGGCGCGAAGACGATTGTGGTCATTACCGCCGGCTTCAAGGAGATCGGCGCCAAGGGGGCCGAGGCGGAAAAGGAGCTGGTGGACCTCTGCCGGGCGTCCGGGGTGCGCATGATGGGCCCCAACTGCCTGGGCGTGCTCAACACGCACCACCAGATGAACGCCACGTTCGCGCCCACGGTGCCGCCGCCGGGCCACATCTCGGTGATCTCCCAGTCCGGCGCGTTGTGCGTGGCCATCCTGGACTGGGCCGCCAGCCAGAAGCTGGGCCTGGGCAAGGTGATCAGCTTCGGCAACAAGGCGGACCTCAACGAGGTGGACTTCCTCCAGGCGCTCGCCGAGGACAAGGAAACCAAGGTCGTGGCCGGCTACCTCGAAAGCATCAAGGAAGGCGACAAATTCCTGCGCGTCGCCCAGGAGGCGGCGGCGATCAAGCCGGTGGTCATCCTCAAGGTCGGCATCACGCAGGCGGGCGCGAAGGCCGCCTCCTCGCACACCGGCAGCCTGGCGGGGGCGGACATCGCCTACGGCGCGGCGTTCAAGCGCGCCGGCGTGATCCGCGCGGAGAACTTCGAGGCGTTGTTCGATTACGCCCTCGCCTTCGCCACGCAGCCGCTGCCGGCAGGCAACCGCCTGGCCATCATCACCAACGCCGGCGGTCCCGGCATCATGGCCGCCGACGCGGCGGAGACGCTCGGCTTCAAGATGCCGGCCCCCAGCCCGGCCGTGGTGGCCAGGCTCAAGACCGTGCTGCCGCCCACCGCGGCGCTGGGCAACCCGATTGACGTGATCGGCGACGCCGAGCCGGAGCGCTACATCAAGGCGCTCGAGCTGCTCCAGGACGACGAGAACATTGACGCCATCGTCGTCGTGGCCACGCCGCAGAACATGACCCGCCCGCTCGAGCTGGCCGAGCGCCTGGCCCAGACCCACAACCACAAGAAACCGCTGCTCACCGCGTTCATGGGCGGCGAGGAGGTCGCGGCGGGCAAGGCGAAGCTCATGGAGGTGGGCATCCCAAACTACCCGGCGCCGGACCGCGCGGTGGCGGCGCTCAAGGCGATGGTGGATTACGCCGCCTGGCGCCGGCGCCCGGCGCGCATTGTGACGCGCTTCCCGGTCAACCGCCGCCGCGTCGAGCGCGTCCTGCAATGGCACGTGCGCAGCGGCGTGCAGCAGGTGGGCGAAGTGGAGGCCAAGGAAATCCTCAAGGCGTACGAGTTCAACATCCTGGATGGCGCCCTGGCCCGGAACGCCAACGAGGCCGTCGAGGTCGCCCACCGCATCGGCTACCCGGTGGTGTTAAAGATTTCCTCGCCGGAGATCATCCACAAATCCGACTTCGGCGGCGTGCGCATCAACCTGGCCAACGCCGAGCAGGTGCGCGACGCGTTCGACCTGATGATGCTCCGCGTGCAGCGGCGCGCGCCCAACGCCTACATCCGCGGCGCCTACGTCGAGAAGATGGGCAACAAGGGCCGCGAGGTGATCCTGGGCATGACCCGCGATCCCCAGTTCGGCCCGATGCTCATGTTCGGCCTGGGCGGCATCTTCGTCGAGGTCATGAAGGACGTGACCTTCCACCTGGCGCCCATCACGCAGGACGAGGCCATGCAGATGCTCATGGGCACGCGCTCCTACGCGTTGCTCAAGGGTGCCCGCGGCCAGGCGCCGGTGGACCTGCAGGCCATCGCCGGCGCGCTCCAGCGCATCAGCCAGTTGGCCACCGATTACCCCGAAATCAAGGAACTTGACATCAACCCCTTCATCGTGGGCGAGGTCGGCACCGAAGCCTACGTGGCCGATGCCCGCATGACCCTCGCCGCAACCGCCGCTTGACATGAGCACCCCCAGTTACGACCCCGAGTGGAAGGCGAAGTACCACGCCATGATCGCCACGCCCGAGGCGGCGGTGGCCCGCGTGAAGCCCGGCTCCCGCGTCTTCATCGGCACCGGCTGCGCCGAGCCGCTGCGCCTCGTCGAGGCCCTCACCCGCCGCGCCACCGAACTGCCCGACACCGAGATCGTCCACCTGCTGACCTTCGGCGAGGCGCCGTACGCCGACAAGGAGCTGGCGCAGTACTTCCGCGTGAACAGCTTCTTCATCGCGGAGAACGTGCGCGACATCATCCACGAAGGCCTGGGCGACTACACCCCGATCTTTCTCTCCGAGGTGCCGCGCCTGTTTAATTCCGGCCGCCTCCCCCTCGACGTGGCGCTCATCCAGGTGACACCGCCCGACGCCCGCGGCATGTGCAGCCTGGGCGTGTCCGTGGACGTGGTGAAGAGCGCCACGGAGAACGCCTCGCTCGTCATCGCCGAGGTGAACCCCAACATGCCCCGCACCCACGGCGAGTCGAACATCCACGTCTTCGACCTGGACGTGCTCGTGCCGGTGGAGGCGCCGCTGCTCGAGGTGCCGCCCCTGCCCATCACCGACGACACCCGGCAAATCGGCGAGTACCTGGCGGCGTTGATTGACGACGGCTCGACCATCGAGCTGGGCATCGGCCGGATTCCCCAGGCGCTCTTCGAGTTCCTCAAGGAAAAGAAGGACCTCGGCATCCACACCGAGATGATCAGCGACCGCATCGTGGACCTGATCGAAAACGGGGCCATCAACGGCAGCCGCAAGACCCTCGACCGCGGCAAGGTGGTGACCAGCTTCGCCTTGGGCACGCGGCGGCTGTACGACTTCATCGACAACAACCCGGTCTTCGCCTTCCACCCCACCGAGTACGTCAACGACATCCAGACCATCAGCAAGCAGCACAAAATGGTGGCGGTGAACGTTGCCCTCGAGGTGGACCTCACCGGCCAGGTGTGCGCCGACTCGCTGGGCTCGAAGTTCTTCTCCGGCGTGGGCGGCCAGGTGGACTTCAACCGCGGTGCCGCGCTGGCCAAAGCCGGCAAGGCCATCATCGCGCTGCCGTCCACCGCCAAAAACGGCACCGTGTCCCGCATCGTCACCCACCTTACGCCCGGCGCCGGTGTGGTGACCACGCGCGCGGACGTGCATTACATCGTGACCGAGTACGGCGTGGCGTACTTGCACGGCAAGAGCATCCAGGAGCGCGCCTTGGCGCTCATCAGCATCGCCCACCCGGACTACCGCGCCAAGCTGCTGCGCGAGGCCATCGAGGCGAAGTATCTCTCGGCGTCCATGGCCGACATGGAGGGCAAAATCCTCGTTGGCCCGAAGGAACTCCGCACCACCCACGTGCTCGAGGACGGCACGCAGATCAACTTCCGCCCGATCCATCCCACGGACGAGCCGCGGATGCGCGACCTGTTTTACGCGCTGTCGCAGCAGACGATCTTTTACCGGTTCATGTCGTTCACGAAGATCATCCCGCGCAAGCAGATCCAGGACTTCGTGTACATTGACCACCGCAATGACGTGACCATCGTCGGCACCGTGCCGGAGGCGTTCGGCGAGGACATCATCGCCGTGGGCAGCTACTACCTGGACCCGAAGACGAACATGGCGGAGGTGGCGTTCGTGGTGCGGGACGACTGGCAGAACCGCGGCATCGGCACCTTCCTGCTCCGGAACCTCATGCGCATCGCCCGGCGCAACGGCATCCGCGGCTTCACCGCCGAGGTGCTCAACGAGAACAAGCCGATGCAGGCAGTCTTCAACAAGAGCAACTGCAAGCTGACCACCCGGTTCACCGGCAACGTCATCAGCTACCAGATGGCCTTCGAGTAAGCCGCCGGGCGCGAGGAAGTCAGTAGTCAGTGGTCAGTAGTCAGAAGCTGGGAGCGAGGAGCGCGCATCGCGGAGCGGGAAGCGAGAATGCCCGATGCCCGCTTCTCTTTTCCCGCTTCTCAGCCCCATCCGGTACCTGGCATCTGGTATCCGGCCTTTAATCCACGCCCGGCGTTCCCCCGTTTCACTCCACCCGCAGCACGGCCACGGACATGGGCGGCAGGGTGACTTCCACCTGGCCCGCGTTCACGGTGACGTCCGTCAGCGGTTTCGGCTCGACGGCGCGGGGGTGGTCGAAGGTGTTGTGCGCGTTCATCCGGTCCGCGGTGAGCACCCGGCCGCCGGCTTGTCTGGGTTGGAAGCCCTCGAACTGGCAGACCACCGGCGCCGCGCGCCGGGGATCCAGATTGGCCAACGACAGGTGGACCGGCCCGCCCTTGGCGCGCGAGGCGGAGGCGCTGAGCTGCGGGATGGCCCGGCCGCCGGCGACGTACTGCCCGCAGGCCACGCTCGTGGGCAGGTGCGTCGCGTCCTGGTGGACCTGGTACATTTCGAACACGTGGTAGGTGGGCGTGACGAGCATCTTCTCCCGGTCAGTCAGCACCATCGCCTGGAGCACGTTCACGGTCTGGGCGATGTTGGCCATACGCACGCGGTCGCAATGGGCGTGGAAGATGTGGAAGTGCAGCGCCGCCACGAGCGCGTCGCGCAACGTGTTTTGCTGGTAAAGGAATCCGGGGTTGGTGCCCGGCTCCACGTCGTGCCAGGTGCCCCATTCGTCCACGATCAAGCCCACACGTTTATCGGGGTCGTAGCGGTCCATGATCTGGGCGTGGCGGGTGATCAACTCGTCCATGACCAGCGCTTGGCGGAGGGCGGCGTGCCAGTCCGCCTCGGTGAAGTCCGTGGCGGAGCCCTTCCGGTTCCAGTCGCCGGTGGTGAGGGTGTAGTAGTGCAGCGAGAGGCCGTTCATGCGGCGGCCCACCTCGCGCATGAGCACCTCGGTCCAGTTGTAATCGGCCACGTTCGCGCCGCAGGCGATGCGGTAAACGCGGTTGGTGCCGTAGTTTTTGACGAACGTGTTGTAGCGCCGGAACAGGTCCGCGTAGTACTCGGGGCGCATGTTGCCGCCGCAGCCCCAGCTTTCGTTGCCCACGCCGAAGAAGCGCACCGCCCAGGGCTGGTCGCGGCCATTCCGGCGCCGCAGGTTGGCCATCGGCGAATCGGCGTCCGAGGTCATGTACTCGACCCACTCCATCATTTCCTGCACGGAGCCGCTGCCGACGTTGCCGCAGACGTACGGTTCGGCGCCAAGCTGCTCGCACAGGTCCAGAAACTCATGCGTGCCGAAGTGGTTGTTCTCCACCACGCCGCCCCAGTGGGTGTTGATCATGGCCGGCCGCCGGTCGCGCGGGCCGATGCCGTCCTTCCAGTGGTACTCGTCGGCGAAGCAGCCGCCCGGCCAACGCAGCACCGGGAGGTTCAGCTTCTTCAGCGCCGCGACCACGTCCTGCCGGATGCCCCGCACGTTCGGGATCGGCGAATCCTCGCCCACCCAGAGGCCCTCGTAGATGCAGCGGCCCAGGTGCTCAGCGAAATGGCCGTAGATGTTGCGGTTGATGACCTGGCGGCCTTGGTCGGCTTGCACGATCACCGTCGCCGCCGGGACGGCTTCGGCCGTCCGCGCGGGGTGAACGACAGTGAACGCAAGGCTTGCGGCCAAGGCTGCGGGCAGGAAGGAGACAACGATCGGTTTCATGAGGGTCAAACGAGGTTCAATCAGCGGGGGACAGGGTCTTGACGCCAGCCGGGGGTCGGGTGGAAAGCCGCGCCCGCCGTTGCTGCCGGGCGGTCTGGGCCATGCGGCGGCGGGCGGCGACATGCAGCGAGCCGTCGCTGGCCGCGGGGAAGAGCAGGCGGTCAATGCCAGCCGCGACGAGCCCCGCCAGCCGCCGTCGCGGCGCGCCCGTGCAAACCACCTCGCCGAACCGCGCCCACATGGCCCCGCGCTGCACCGCGTCGGCCAGGGTGGCGAGCACCACCGGGGGCAGTTCCGTGAGGTGACCGGTGATCACCACACGGCGCAGGCCCAGCACGTTCAACGCGCCGGCGATGATTGTGCCCATGGCGGCCAGCGCGTCGTTCAGCCAGGACGGCGGGCCGTGCAGCGCGATCGTCTCCGCGAGGCTGCCGGCCGGGTTTGTGGCGCCGAAGCTCCCGGCCAGGCCCCGCCGGGACAGGAGCGTCTCCACGCAGCCGCGCGCGCCACAGCCACACCGGCGCAGGTTGCCCAGCACCGGGGTGTGGCCCAGTTCGGCGCTGAGCGGCAGTGGGTGGCTGAGCAACTGGCCGCCTTCGATCACCGCGCCGCCCACGCCTTCGCCGAAGTCCACCAGCAGGAAATCCTCCGCCTCCGGCTCGGCCGCCAGGTGGCCCAGCGCCAGCGCGCGGATTTCCTGGACGAGCAGCACGGGCAGCGGCCACGCCCGGCGGATCAATTCGACGAGTTGCGCCCGCTCGGTCCAGTGCAGGTTCGGAGAGTACAGGACCCGGCCGGCCGCTTCGTCCACCACGCCGGGCACGCTGGCGAGCACGCCCCAGAGCGACTCTCCCGAGACCACCGCGGCATGTTGCCGGAGCCGGCGCGCCCAGGTCTCCGGCGCGCGTCCCGTCTCGAAGGCGGCCGCGCAAACCGACTCGTCGCCCACCGCCAGCGGCAGGGCGGAGACGCAGGTTTGCTCGACACCCAGTTCGATGCCGACAAAGCGCGGGCGGACGCCATCGAGCCGGAGCAACCGCCCCGGCCGGCCGAGCCGGGGCGTCTCGGCGCCGTCGCTGGCGCGGTCTTCCGCGTCCTCACCGAGTTCCTCGATAAGGCCGTACTCGAGCAGCTCGTCAATGATCTTGCCCGCGGTGGGCTGGCTGATTCCGGCCTCCTTGGCCAGGCTGGCGCGCGAGGCCGCGCCCAGCCGCCGCAGCCGGCGCAGCACCGCGCGCTCGTTGAGGCGGCGCAGGCTGGACGGGATGGCGGCCAGGGACCGGGTTTTCATCGGGGCGCGGGCGAGACCGGCGAGGTCGCTGGCGGCGGGCGTGGCGCCGCGAGTTGGTCACCACCAGAAGGCGGGCGTGCCGGTGGTGCGCACCACCATCTTTTCGAAGCGCACCCACTCGACGTGGCCGTCCAGCATGTTCACGTTGCCGCCGCGTGGCGTGTTGTCCGACTTCAAATGCGGCGCCTGGTGGGGCACCAGATTGCCGCGTTCGTCCGCCCAGCCCCCGTAAACCTTCGTGAAGTTGTTGCCGGCCGGGCTCCGGGACTCGTTGTTGGACAATGTGCCGTCCGCGTAGAGCGCGCGCTCGGTCGGCGACGGGGTGTAGTTGGTGTTGCCCACAAAAATGGCCTGCGGCGTCATCATTTCGTTGATGTTGGTGGCGCGGACCCGGCCGGCGCCCGGCCACGTCAGCGCGTACCCGATCACCCGGTAACCGGAGACGAAGTCGTACAAGGTGCGGCCCTGGTTGTCCCGTTGGTCGCGCTGCCTCAGGAACGACGGGCAGTACACCATCTGCTTGTTGGAGCCGTAGCGCTCGACCTTGGCGAGCTGGTTCGAGGACACGTCCCACGGCCAAGGCACGGTGCCGGTGGGGCTGTCGGTGACGCGCGGCAGCCGGTCGTTGTTGTCGTCCGCGTACATGCGCGTGGCCAGGCCGAACTGGCGGAGGTTGCTGGCGCAATTCGTCCGCTTGGCCCGTTCCTTGGCGCTGGACAGCGCGGGCAGCAACAGGCCGGCGAGAATGGCGATGATGGCGATCACCACCAGCAGTTCGATGAGCGTGAACGCGTCGCGGCGAGCGGTCTGGGTGGCTCGCCTGGTGGGAATGACTGACTTGCTCATGGACTTTTCAGGTTTTCAAGCTGGGCACCGGAAATGGTCCGGCCCTGTCGGGCCGCCGTGAATCGCGGGGCGGAACTGCCCATGCCGTCTGGCCGTTGTCATTTGCGCATCCGGTAGAACTGGGCCGCGGGGCCGATGGTGAGTGTGAGCCGCTTCTGCCCGCCTTGCTCCACCGCGCCGCTGGCGTCCACAGGGTTCCAACTCACCGGCGGCGCGAGACTGCCGGTGGCTTCCAAAGCGAAGCCCGTCGCGTTGGCTGGCCAGCCCAGGACGATGTTGTTGCCGGCCAGCGCGATGGTCAGGGTCGGCGCCTGGACCGGCGGTTCCGGCACGGTGTCCGGTCCGGCGGCAAAGTTGGCCGCCACCTGCTCGGGCGAGAGCGCGCCCTGCCAGATGCGGACTTCATTGTAGCTGCCCTGGAACATGCCGTCGGGCCACTGCGAGCGGCCCAGCCAGTTGTTCACGTCGTTGATTATGGCCAGCGGCACCGCCGCCGGGCCGCTGGCGACCTGGACGGCGTTGCTGTACAGGCGGGCCTGGTTGGCCGTGAAGTTGTACACGGCGGCCACGTAAACCTCGTCGCCATTGGGCAGCGGCCGCGAGGCGGTCAACTGCGTGGGCTCGGTGCCCGTCCGCGGATCGCGCACGGCGAAGCGCAGGTTGCTGGGACCGGCCGGTGACATGAACAGGTAGTTGCCCTGTCCGGTCGAGATTTCCTCGCCGGCGGCCGAGGTGCCGAAGTCAAATATGCGCTGCCAGGAGCCCGAGCCATTCCACGTGACCCAGGCCTCGAACGAGACGTTCACCAGCGGGCTGATGATGCCGTTGGGCAGGTTCACGTAACCCGCGATGGTTTCGGGCGTGTCCGTGGACACGCCGCCGCCGGGCAGGATCAAACTCCCGCCGCTGAAGCTGGCGCCGTTGCCCATGATCTCACCGTGAGCGTTGCCCACCGAATCGTTCACGGTGGCGCCGCCGGTTTCGCTGAAGCTGTAGCGGTGCTTGAGCGCCAGCGGCGGCGGCTCCGCGACAGTGATCACCTGCGCCAACGGCCGGCCCTGATAGGTGGCCCGCAACTCGGCCGTGCCCACCGCCACCGCCGTGTAAGTCCCGGCGGCGTTCACGCGGACCACGTTGGGGTCGCTTGACTGCAGCGCGCTGAAACCGGTGACGTCCACGCCCTTCAGGTTGGCGAAGTCCGCGATCACCCGCGCCTGCCCCACATCCCGCACGCCATAGATGGTTGGGCGGGAGACCTCGATCCGCACCGTCTGGAGTTCGCCGGGCGGCGACAGCGTTGGGCCGTACAGGAAGTTGTTGGCCACGTCGGCGTCAGTCAGCTTGCCGGTGTGGACGCGCACCAGGGCCAGATAACCCGACAGCGCCTGGGCGAACTCGAAGTCCGTGCCGCTGGTGTTGGCCTGCGCCGCCAACCGGATGGGCAGGTCGGGGTGGGTGTTGAGCGGAGTGCTCAGCGTGCGGGTGGTCTTGAGGATGCCGTCGGCATAGACCTTGACGGTGTTCAGGCCGTCGTAGGCGTACACCAGATAGTGCCAGCGGCCGGCGGGGGGCGTGCCGGACCAGCCCATGTCCGGGGAACCCCAATGGCCCACCGCGCCCCAGGTGGCGTTGGCGCCGTAGTTGAAGGACAGGTTGCTGCCTTCGGGGCCGCCACGGCGACCCCAGGCGACCAGTGTTTCTTCATCGGCGATCGCGGGGTTGTAAGCCCAGACCTCGATGGACCGGTCGCTGTTGCCGTGCAGCTCGGCTGTGGTGATCGGCCCCACGTAGGCGTCGGTGGCCGGCGCGGTGGGATTGAACTGCACGCCGGCCACGCCGGTGCCGGCGACGTTGGCCACGTACGTGGGAGCGCCCACCGCGTAAAAGTCATCCGAGTTGTCAGGCCGGACGCGGTTGGGCCAGACGGTGGCGTCGGCGCTGACATCGGCCGCCCGCAGGTCCACCACCAGCGCGCCGGCCACAACGATGCCCGTCTGCCGCGCGTTCACCGTGATGGTTTCTTGGTCCGTCTTGCCTTGGTAGCTCAAGGTCACCTTGGCCACCCCCGGCTTCACCGCCGTGAACACGCCGGCGGCATCCACCGTCAGGACGGCGGGGTTGTCCGACTCCAGCATGACGCCGGGCACGCCGGCGAGCATCACGCCCTGAAAGTTCGCAAAGTCAGCGGTGGCGGTGGTCGGCTGTGTGTCCGTCTCGGTCATGGTGGTTCGGGCCACCATGAGGTTGACCGCCAGCAGCGCGCCCAGCCGCGTGGGGTCGGTGCTCGGCAGGCCGGGGCCGGCGACGAAACTGGCCGCGACTTCGACGGGATTGAGCGCCGCGTTGTAGATGCGGAACTCGTCGTAACTGCCCTGGAACATGCCGTCCGGCCCCCACTGCGAGCGGCCGATCCAGTTGTTGACGTCGTTGATGTCCCGCAACGCGATGCCGGCCGGTCCGGTGGCCAGCAACACCGCGTTGCTGTACAGCCGCGCCGTGTTGGCCGCCGGGTCGTAGGTGACAGTCACGCAGACTTGTTCGCCCGGAGCCAGCGGCGCGCCGGCGGTCAACTGCGTCGGCTCGGTGCCGGTGGCCGGGTCGCGCACGGCGAAGCGCAGGTTCGCGGGTCCTTGCGGGGACAGGAAGAGGTAGTTGCCTTCGCCGTTCGAGATGTCCTCCCCGCCCGCCGAGGTGCCGAAGTCAAAGATGCGCTGCCAGGAGCCCGAGCCATCCCAGGTGACCCAGGTTTCGACGGTGACGCTGTCCAGGACGCTGATGAGCCGGTTGGGCAGGTCCACGTAGCCGGCGATGGTCTCGGGCGCGGCGTCGGACGGCGTGAGACCGGGCAGGTACAGGCGGCCGGCGCCGTCGAAATAGGCGCCGTTGCCCCTGATGACGCCGTGGGCGGTGCCCGCCGAATCGCTCACGGTGGCGCCGGCGGTTTCGTCGAAACTGTACCGGTGGATCAGCCCGGCGGTGGCGGCCAGGTGCGGCGCCAGCGCGGACAAGACGACCAGCGCGGCGATCTGGGAACGCAGGGTTTTCATGGTGGTCTGGTTTTGATTCGGGGCGCTAAGCGACACCCTGGTTGGGCACTAAATTAAGCTTGTTAAGAAATGACTACGGCACGCCGGCGCGTCTGTCAAGCGCGGCCGGTGGCGCGGGACTCCTGCCTGTCCCAACCCGTCGCGACCCTGCCCGGCAGGCCAGAGGCCCGCGCCACCGCCCCGGCGCTTCGGGCTTGTCGCGCCGGGGCCGTTTCCCGACAGTCCGGCCACACATGACCACCCCCCTGAAACGTCTGGGCTGCTGGTTCGGCTGCTGCGCCGGACTCGCCGCCGGACTTGCGCTTGCCCAGCCGGCTGACGCCGCGCTGGAACGCTTCTTCCGGGACTATCTCGACGCGACGTTTGCCCTGCGGCCGCTGGACGCGACCCGGCTGGGCGACCACCGGTTCGACGCGCAGTTGGACGATCTGTCCGCCGCGGCCCGCGCCCGCTGGATCGAGCGCTGGCGGCGCACGCTCGACGACCTGCCCCGGCGGGTGGATTACGACCAGCTCACGCGCGCCGGCCAGATTGATTTCGAGATTCTGCGCCATGAACTGGTCAAGGCGCTCTGGCTGGCGGAGAACACCCGGCCGTTCGAAGAGGACCCGCGCGTATACAACGATTACATCAACGACAGCGTCTTCCTGCTGCTGGCGCAGTCCACGATGCCCCGCGAGACCAACGTGGCCAGCGCCATCGCCCGCATGGCGCAAATCCCGCGGGTGATCAAGGCGGCCAGGGCCAACCTGAAGAACCCGCCGCGCACGCACACCGAGACCGCCATCCGCCAGAACCGCGGCGCGATCACCTTTTACGAGCGCGACCTCTTCGAACTGGCCGGTCCCACGCGGCAGGCGGCGGAACTTCGGGCCGCGGCCGGGCCGGTTCTGGCCGCGTTAAAGGACTACCAGACCTTCCTCGAAAACGACCTGTTGCCGCGCGCGAACGGCGATTGGCGGCTGGGCCGGGCGAAGTTCGCCCGCAAGCTCGAGCTCGAACTCGATGCCGGCCTCACCGCCGACCAGGTGCTGGCCGAGGCGGAGGCGGAGTTCGAGCGGGTCACGCGCGACATGTACGTCATCGCCCGGCAGCTTTGGAGCCGGCTTTACCCGCGGCAGCCGTTGCCGCCGGACGACGCCGAAGGCCGCCGCGCGACCGTCGAACGGGTGTTGCACGCCATCGCCCAGGATCACAGCGCGGTACGGACATTCACCCGCGACGCGCGGAAATCCGTGAAGGCCATCAAGGCGTTCATCGCGCGTGCGGACCTGGTGCGGCTGCCCGAGCCGGACCGCTGCCGGATCATTGAGATGCCCGAATTCCAGCGCGGCAACTCGACCGCTTACATGAACTCGCCGCCCCCGCTTGATCCCGCCGCCACCGGCTATTACGCGGTGAGCCCGCCGCCCAAGGACTGGGACGCCGCCCGCGTGAAGAGCTACTTCGAGGAGTACAACCGGCACATGCTGCAGATTCTCACCATCCACGAGGCCTACCCCGGCCATTACGTGCAGCTCGAGTACGCGAACCGGAACCCGTCGCTGATCCGCAAGGCGCTCGGCTCCGGCGCGTACATCGAGGGCTGGGCGGTGTACACCGAGCAGACGATGCTCGACCAGGGCTACGGCGACGGCGACCTCGCGTTGCGGCTCACCCAGCTCAAGTTCTACTTGCGCGCGGTGGCCAACGCGATCCTCGACCACCGGATGCACTGCGCGGCCATGACCGACGACGAGGCGATGGACCTGCTGGTGCGGCGGGCGTTCCAGTCCGAGGGCGAGGCGCGGCTGAAGGTGATCCGCGCGAAGCAGAGTTCAGTGCAGCTTTCGACCTACTTCACGGGGCGCATGGCGCATTACCGGCTGCGTCAGGCCGTCCAGCGCGAGCTGGGCGGGGCCTTCGACCTCGGCCGTTACCACGAGGCGGTGCTGGCGCCCGGCGCGGTGCCGGTGAAATACCTGCCCGAACTCGTCCGCGCGCGGCTGCGGGAGCCGCGGTGAACTGAGCGCGGATCGGGTGTGGCTGACCGTGGCGCATCCGGCGCGGCTTTGTTGGGGGCGGTGGCGGAAGGTAGCCTTCCAGCATGAAGACGTTCATGGCGGTGGTGGAGAAGTGCGCGGACACCGGCCTGTATGTCGGGTACGTACCCGGCTGCCTGGCGCGCATTCGCAAGGAGCGTCGTTGGATGAACTGCGACGGAATCTGGAGGAGGTGGTGGGGATGTTGTTCGAGGACGGCGAGCTTCCCCTTCAGGCCGAGTTCGTCGGGACGCAGATGATCCAAGTGGGCTGAACCATGGGCAAATTGCCGTTGCTCAAGCCGCGGGAGGTGTGCCGGATTCTCGAGAGGCTCGGTTTCACCCTGGTGCGGCGGCGTGGCTCACATCTGCAATAACGTCACGCGGACGGGCGGGGTACGACGGTACCCAATCATGCGGGTCGCGACATATCCCCGATTCTGCTCCGCCAAATCGCCCGCGACATCGGTATGAGCCCTGAGGACTTCGTCAGCCACCGATGAACCACCACGAGGCGTTCACGGTACTTCGACCACCCGGAAAAACCGCTGCGTGGCCGCCGTGTCCAGGTCCACCGGCGTGCCGCCGGTGAACTCGCCCGGCAGCCGGGTCCAACCGCCGCCGAGCTGGTCCGCGTACTCGATGGCGTAGGTCTTGCCCGGCGCGCCGTTCCACAGCAGTTGCGCTTGGCCGGTCCTGAGGTTCCGCTGGATCACGACCAGCAGGCCGGAGTCAGTGACGACCTCCACCTTGAACAGGTCCGCGGCTTGATTGTAATCGCCAGCCGCGAGGTCCGGCGCATGGCTGAGAAAGAACAGGCTGCGGCTGTCCGTGCTGAAGAATGGCCGCACGGACCATCCGCGGCCCGGAACGCCCGCCGGCGTGCGGCTCACCAGCAGCGTTTGACCCGTCTGCAGGTCGCGCAGGAAAACGTCCCGGGTGTTGTTCCCGTCGTTCGCGACCAGGTTGCTGGCGAGGCTGGCGAAGGCGACGTAACGGCCGTCCGCGCTGATGGCGGCGTGTGTCGAGTCGCCGTTGCCTTCACTGACGCCGTCCGCGGCGACACTGACCAACGTCACGGCACCGCTGTCCACGTCCGCGCGCCAGACTTGATTCGCCGGGTTGGCGGGCGAAGACGGCGCGGTCCAGAGCACGTGCCGGCCGTCCGCGCTGAGAGCCGGGTTGCCGCCGGTGGTGCGCTCGATGAGGTTGGACAGCACGATTTGGTCGCGAACCCGGTCCACCACGACCAGCGCGTAGTTGGCAGGCCGGGGTGGTGCGTGGAGGAAGGCGAAGCGACGTCCGTCAGCGCTCAAAGTCGCCTGAGTGCCATACCGCGCCGAGACCCATTGCGGGGCGGGCGCCGTGCCGGGCTCGGCGAACCAGGCGGCGGTTGCGTGGAGCTCCACCCACGGTCCGGTGAACGGCCATCGGGTGATGACGAAGAATTCGCCCCCGGCTGAGAATATCGGTGGCTCGTCCACCGAGGCCGGCAGGGGCGCCGACCACGTCCCCGTGTTCAAATCGGTCAGGTACCACACCTTTTGGCTGGACTCGAAGAAGCTTACGGCAGCGAAGCGGCCATCCGGACTCAGCCCGGACTCCGGGAAAGCGTAGGCGTTGGACGGCAGGGTCGGCGGCCGCAACCGAGTACGCGGTCCGTTGGGCAAGAACTCCACGAACGCATCGGGCACGCCGTTCGTGTCCTCGGGCACGAGGTTGCTGGCGGCGCTGATGAACACCAGGCGCGCGCCGTCGGCACTCAGCGAGGGCGTGGCCGGGTGGCCGTTGGCCAGGTGGCCCATTGGGTCCTGGCTGACGAGCTGGCGCACGCCGGTTCGGCTGTCATGCCGGTAAACCTGCTGGTGATTTGTGCTGCCGGCCGGACCGGGCGGGAAGGCGGTCAGGGCCACGTAACGGCCATCGGCGCTGACGCCCGCCGGGCGTACGCCAATCCAGCCGCGTCCCGTGGACGATTCCGTGGCCGCCAGCGGCAAGGTGGTCTGCGTGCCGGTGCCCTCGCGGGTGTTGAACACAAAGACCGGGCCTTCGAGATCGGTGGTGGCGGCGGCCAGCCAGTCGCCGTTCGGGCTCAACACCAATTGTCCCGACGCCCCGGGCCGGTCGCCCAGGCTGGCGAGCACGCGCAACGTGGCGCTGGCGCGGTCATACCAGTACACGCGCAAAGCGGGCGTTTCCGAGTCGGGGACCAGGTTGGTGGCCCGGCTCAAGAAAGCCACACCGCGGCCGTCCGGGGTGATCAACGGCTCCAGACAGTCCGCATCGGCCGGGCTGACGCCGTCCAAGGCGGTGCTGATCTGCCGGGTCGTCGCGGTGGCCGTTTCGTGCAGGTACACCTGCGAGGGGATGGGAAGCGGCTGCACCGGGGACGGGCTCGGGTCGGGCGGTGTGGGCGTGGCATAAACCACCCAGGCGCCGTCGGCGCTCAAGCGCGCGTGCAACGCCGCGTCGGGGAAACGGTAGGCGGAGGGGGTGTTGGTGCGCAGGGCCAGCAAAGTCAGGGTGCCCGTCTCCGCGCGGTAAAGCAGCAGGCCGAGTCGGCGGCGAATAGGCGGAATCCGCGCCTCGCCTTGGAATGCCAGGTATCGGCCGTCGCCGCTTAAAGTGACCTTGGAATAGGCGGTGCTATTGGTGGGGAACTCGACGAGGGGTTTAGCGGTGCCGTTGAGAGCCGCGCCGGACTGCAGATTTTGCCACTGCACCAGCTCGGTCACGCCGCTCGAAACCTCCTTGGCGGCCACGGCCAGGGTGTCTCCCGCCGGATTGAGCGCGAACTCGGTCAAGCGCCACGCGCCAGCCGGGTCGGCGAGGAGATTGGTGCTCAGACACTCGGTCCGATTTTCTTCCAGGTCCCAGCGGTACAGGTTGAAGGTCGTGAAGCTCCCGCCCGGGGCCAGGTTCAGGTCCAGACTGCGAAAGACCACATAGCGCCCGTCGGCGGAAATCCACGGGTCCATGAGCGGTCCGCGCGAAGGCGGGTTGCCGGCGGTGCGTCCCGCCGCGAGAGTGGCGCCGGTTGTCCAATCACGCACGAACACGTCCCAGGTGCCGTTGGTATCGTCCGCGACCAGGTCGCTGGCGCGGCTGACGAAAACCACGCGCCGGGCATCGGCGGACATGCCGCCAGCCAGCGAGGTGCCGTTGCCGGACCGGCCGGCGGGGTTGACGCTGACGAGCGTGAGCTGGCCGGTCGTGCGTTCGAGCAAGAACACGTCGGCCGCGGCATTGTCGTCGCCGGCGACCAGCCGGTCGCTGGCCGAGGTCAGCAGCAGCCAGCGCCCGTCGTCAGAGACCGCTTGGAGCAGGGTGTTTTCGGGGCCGGGCACGGCCAGGGCGGCAGGAGATGCGGCGCTCAGCAATGCCGGAGACGGCGTTTGGCCGAGCAGCGGCAGCGCGGTCAGCGTCGCCAACGGGAAAGTCAACAGGCAGGTGGTTTTCATAACGCCCTTCCAAAGAGGAACCGGGATACGCGGGTGGGCTAGTTGTTCGGTTCGCTGGCGTGTTCCAGGAACCACACCAGGTCGGAGTCGTTGGGCGGGACCGCCGTGTTGTTGATGAAATCGGAAGCCGACGGTGGGCGTAACAGTTTCGGATTGGTCCAGCGATGGGATTCGAGGTGACCATCGGCAAAGGACAACCAGGCGGCGCCTTCGTGCAGGGAGCCGGGAACATCCACCCAGTTCTGCGGGTTGTTGGGCGCCCAGAACAACGGGTCATTGATGCTGTCGGGGTGTTCGTCGAGGAACACGATCGCCTGGCCGGGGGTGAGTCGGCGAAATTGATCGAGCTTGGTGTAGAAACGGTAGGCGGTGTTGAAGGGGCCGGTGGTTTGATTGCCCGTGCCCAGGAAGCAGTTCATCGCGTACGAACGCACGCGCTCGGTCCAGCCCTGGGTGAGTTGGGAGACGCTCAGGTATCGGTCGGCCGGGCATTTGTACACGGTGATGTCCCGGTCGAAGTACACCGCCAGCGAGGCGTACCGCGCCTCGGTGAGATAGAGTGTGTTGGTGTTATCCTGCCGGGTGGTCCAGTCCAGCCAACCGGTGGCCCAGGGGCGTTCCCGGGCGTCGGCGCCCGGCACGAAGCCGGCATGGTAATTCCCGGGGAGCACGCCCCCGGTCTCGGCCGTGTACAAGAGCCAGGCCGTTTGGAGGCGGCGCAGGTTGTCCATGCAGAGCAGGCTCCGGGACAGGCCGCCATTGTTGCCCCAGACCGGGCGGCTGACGGCGGCCAGCAAGCCGAGCGTCACCAGGCAGACCAACAGCTCGATGCGGGAGAAGCCCCGGGCGGGAACTTTGGAACTGGGTTGTCGTGGACTCATGGCCAAATACTAGGCAAATTCAATGCCGCTCCCCCCGGTTTCGGGCCGCGTGCAGCCGGCGTCCAACCCGGGTCGAGGAGGGACTGCCCGCGAAGCTCGGCCGGGCCGCCAACCGGGCCGTGTCAGGCAGCGTGGCCAGTGTTGGCCCGCCGCCCGGGCAAGTGGCGGTGAGGCGGCCTGGCGCGGCGGCAGGTCCGCAGGAGGCGTCTTACCAACAACTGTTGGCGTGCTGGGGCAGCGCCGTGCAAAGCGCCTGAACTGGCAGGACGCGCGGCAAGAACGGACGTTGGTCGCCGCCCGCGGTGGCCATTACGGTTGGTGAGCCGGGGTGGTCTCTTGAACCACTTTCAGCACCGCGTCGAAGGCCGGCTTGGGCTGGCTGTTGCTGTCGAACAACAGCGGCCGGCCTTGGGCTCGCCAGGAGTTCCCGTCGTTGGCGCCCCAGAACGTGACCAGCTTCACCGAGTCGCGATGCTTGAGGAACGCCCGGAAGATGCCCGCATAAGTCTCGGCCTGTCGGCGGTCGGCATCGCTCACCAAGCCTCCCTGATTGGCGGCCGCATTGTCGGCGATGTCCGCTCCGAAGCCGCGTTGCCCCTCGACCGCGCTCGTGACGTCGAGTTCCGTAATGTGAATGGGCAGGCCCAGCGTCGCGATTTCCCGCAGCGCCTCATCCATCGCTTCAAAGGTGATCGAGACGTTGACGTGTGCCTGCGAGCCGATGGCGTGAACCGGCACGCCCTGCTCCCGCAAGGACTTGATCAGCGTGATGAGCTTGCGGCGTTTGGCCGGGTTCTCCAGCCCGTAATCGTTGTAACGCAGGACGGCGTCCGGATCCGCCTCATGGGCGTATTGGAAGGCTTTGGCGATGTAGTCCGGCCCGATGATTTGCAGCCAGAGCGAGTTGCGGAGGACGTTGGTGCCGCCGTCGGACAGGGCCTCGTTGACCACGTCCCAGATCTTCACCTTGCCTCTATACCGGCCCACCACAGTGTGGATGTGCTCGCGCATCCGCTCGAGCAACTCCTCACCGGACGCGCGCGGGCCGGTGTAGGTGCCCCGGCCGAAACCACCGCCGGCTCCCGGACCCCACCGTCCCTGACCGGGCGCGTTGGTGGCCGCTGCGGTTTGCGGGGCTGCGGGAACAGGGGCTTCCACACTCACCTGACCGGGCGGCGGATTGGTCCCTTGGAAGACCCAGTTGGGGGTTTGGGAGTGCCACACCAGCGTATGCCCGACGAGAAACATGCCGTTGCTGAGGCCAAAGTTCACGAAAGCGTCCGCCGGCCCAAAGTCGTAGCCCTCGGGTCCCGGTCGCGGGTGGATGAGGGCCCATTTCATGTCGTTCTCGGGCACGATGTGGTCGAACTGCGCCTTGACCAACGCAATATCCCGGCTGACCAGTTCCGGTCCGCGGCGAAAGCCGGTGCCTGTCGCAATGGAGCGGTTGATGGCCGTGCCGATGTGAAAATGGTCCTTGAAGATTTCCTTAAGGTTCGGCGTGTCGGCCGACCTGACTGAAGCGCCAACGGTCAGCAAGGCCGTCAGGACAGCGTACGGGAAGGTTCTCGTTGAGACGGAGTGCATCGGCAGGCCAGGGCAGTGGTTTCATTGCGATTTGAAGAGCCGCTGTGCGAACAGCCAGAGATTGTTCCGCCAGTGCATCGCGTCGTGGCCATTACCGTCCACATGCCAGACGTGCGGGACATTGTGCTCCTTGAGATAGGCATGAACGCCCTGGCTGATGCGGATCAGGCCATCCTTGTTGCCGCAGGAGAGCCAGAGCAGTTTCAGTTTCTCCTTCGCCGCCGCCGGGTCCGGGACCAGCTCCGCGGGCGGTTTGGTGTTAGGCGCGGAAGAAAAGCCGGCCACCCACGCAAAGGTGTCGAGGTGACCCAGACCGAAGTTCAGCGATTGTCCCCCGCCCATCGAAAGCCCGGCCAGAGCACGTTGCTCCCGGGTGGTGTAAGTGCTGTAGCGTGTCTGGATGGCCGGGATCACGTCGTCCAGCAAGTCGCGCTCGAAAACGGCGAACGCGGGCGCGGTGGCCATCGCGTTGGGGCCCGGCCGGTCGTCTTTCTGTGCCCGGCCATTGGGCATGACGACGATCATTGGCACGGCCTTGCCGTCCGCGATGAGGTTGTCGAGCAGCACGTCCACCGTCGCGAACCGTTGCCACTCGGTTTCGTCGCCGCCGATGCCGTGGAGGAGGTAGAGCACGGGATATTGCTTGTCCGGCGTGTAGCCGGGCGGGGTATAGACCTGCATCCTGCGTTTCGTGCCGACAGTCTTCGAGTCGTATTCGATCATCTCCAGCTTGCCGCGGGGGATGCCGTCCCGCTTGGTCGCGATCCCCGGGGGCGGGTCGTCAAACGCGGGCTTGTCGTCCGGCCCAAGCTCGATCGGTCCGCCGAAACCGCCGCGGCCGCGCCGGGCCTGATCGCTGGCGGGGGCGGCGGCAGGCGCGGGGGCGGCCGCACTGGCGTCTCCTCCCGAAGCTGGAATGATTTCAATGGCGCAGATTTGCGGGTTCTCGATTTTGGGCGTGAAGGTAATCTTGATCGTGCCGTCGGTGACTTCGACGGGAACCGTTTCAACGTAAGCCTTCAAGAACCCGCCGGCCTTGACCCACGGGTCGAAGTCCGCGAACTCGCGCCCCATGACGTTGAAGGAGAACACGCGTTGACCCGGCCCGGTGATGCCTTCGAAGGTCTCCGCAAAATGCAGCTTCACAATGTATTTCCCGTTGGGCACCGGCCATGAGAAGGCGTCCATGCTGTAGCGCTCCGCGCGGTAAAGATCCGGACTCTTGGTGTTGGCAATCTGGATGTCAGGTCTTTCGATGGTTTGGCCGCCTTGGAAACCCTGGTCCGCCAGCCACACGTTGCCCTCAGCGTCTTTGACCGGCACGAACCTGCCAGCCTTGATCCGAACCACCTTGCTGGCCGGCGCCGACGCCGATGCAGCGGCCGAAGGAGCAGCCCCCTCGCGCCGGGCCACAATTTCCTCCCGGGCAAATTCGCCGACCTCGCGTGTGAACCGGATCTCGCTGCCGTTGGCCGAAAGTTTGCCGGTGTAGGTGATGCGGATGTCGTTGCCCTGGAAACTCAGCAGCTCGACGAAGGAGACCTTGTCGCCTTCCACCCTGCCTTCCAGCAGTTCGGCTTCGCGCTTCCGGTCCCCGATCTCGGAATTCGCCTTCCCGGTCAACTTCCCACCATCCTGGTGGAAACTGAAGGTGTAGTATTGGTGGCCGATTTGGGAGTCGAAGTCGGATTTCCAGGTGCCGGTGACCTCGGCAGCCAGAGGCCTGGTGGCCGGCGCGGGTGCGGCCGGTGTCGCCGCTGTGATCTGTGCGGCAGCCATCTGAACGGGACGGTCCCGGAAGAGCAGCGGGGCGAACTGGTGCAAACTGCGCCGCCACGACTGCCACTCGTGCCCGGTGTCCGGAGACACATAGAACTGAGCGTTCACGCCCGCCGCTTTAAGCGCCTCGGTGTTGGCGCGGGGATCGCCCCCGAAGCGCCCGCTGCGTTCACCACCCAACTCGCGGCTGCCATAGCTGACGAACACCACCTTAACTTGCCGCTTGAAGACGTCCATGTCGGCGATGTCCGCTGGCGCGATGCTGCCGCCGCTGAACACGCCGATGTGCGAGAACTTGTCAAGATTGGCCAGCGTGATCGTCCGGGTCTGCATTCCGCCCATCGAGAGACCCGCCATCGCCCGATTGGGCTGATCCGACAGGGTGTGGAAGTTGGCGTCAATAAACGGAATCAGGTCGCCCAGCAATACCTTGGAGAAGGCGCTGAAGTCGAACATCCGTCCGCCCGGACCCCGAGGTCCCGGAGACGCGTTCGTGGCACCCGTCGGAGCGGCGTTGGTGGTTCCTACCGCGGCGGGACCGCGTCCGGGATCAAAAGCGCCGGGCACGTAGCTGTTGGCCATCACGATGATGAACGGCCGTGCTTTGCCCTCGGCCAGCAGGTTGTCCATGATCAATCCGACGCGTCCCTGGTTGCCCCAGCCGGTTTCATCCTCACCGCCGCCGTGTTGGAGATACAACACCGGATAGCGCCGGCTGTTGCCCTTGTCGTAATCGGGCGGGGTATAGACGAAGCAGCGGAGGTTGGTGTTGGCGTGCCTGGAGAAGTATAGCGTCTCGCGCAACTGGCCGTGCGGCACGTTCTTGAGGGCGTAGAAATCCTGGTCCCTGGCCGGCACTTCCACGCCGCCGCCCCACCGGCTGCCGCCGTAGAAGTACCGCGTGCCCGGATCCGGCACGCCAGCGCCGTCAATCACGAGTTGGTAGTAGTGAAACCCTTCGTCCTGCGGGCGGGTAGTGACCACCCAGGCGCCGTCTTCCCCCTTGGTCATGGGGTATTTGGCGCCGCCCAGGAAATCCAGCACGACAGTCTGCGCCTCCGGTGCGACGACGCGGGCGCGGACCCGGCGCTCGGAGTTGACTTGGGGATACTGTTTGCCGGGCTGGTTCAGCGAGGACGGTTTGAAATCCTCGACTGCCGGTTCGTTGGTTTGGGCCAGGGCAAGCTGGCCGGTGAGCACACCAGCCAGCACCAAGGTGACGTGTCTTGTGTTCATAGGGTTGTGTCGAGCAGCGGAACATCGGCAAGGAGGGCCAGCATCGCAAGGCAAACCGGCAGCTCGATGCGGGTGGAACCCCGGGACGGAGTGCTTGGATGTGGGTTGCCTCGAGCTTCATGGCAAAATACCTGGCAATTACGTTGCCGGTTCCCCGGCTTCGGGCCGCGTGCTGTCGGCGTCAAACGCGGGCCGAGGTGGGACAGCCCCGAAGCTTCGCGGGGCCGCCTTTTTCGCACAAGTCAATTCGGGCCGGCGGATTGCGTCGTGCCCTCGCGCAGCGGGTAGGCTTGCGAGATATCTGCCGTCGCCTGGCGCCCGGCTGTGGCTTGACAGCGTGCGCCGGGGACGGACATTGCCCCGTCGCGCGGCCAACCATCCCCGCGCGGCTTCCCTGACATGGCACACAACACCCTGGGCGGCCCGCCATCGCCCGAAGAATTTCAGCGTCAGCTCTCCGAGCTGATGCGCCAGCACCTGGCGGGGCTGCGCGCCGCGCCGTTCCGCCCCCAGCCCCAGCCGGGCGGCGGCGACGAGCCGCGGCTGGAGGACGACCCGATCTTCAAGTTCGACAAGAAGCCCAAGGACGTGAAGGCGCACCTGGACCGCTTCGTGATCCGGCAGGACGAGGCGAAGAAGGTGCTCAGCGTGGCGCTCTGCGACCATTACCACCACGTGCGCCTGGCGGTCGAAGGCCGGGAGCAACCGAATTACGCCAAGCAGAACATCCTGCTGGCGGGTCCCACCGGCGTCGGCAAGACCTACCTCATCCGCAGCCTGGCGGAGTTGATCGGCGTGCCGTTCGTGAAGGCGGACGCGACCAAGTTCTCCGAGACCGGCTACGTGGGCGGCGACGTCGAGGATCTGGTGCGCGAGCTGTACCGGCGGGCGAACAACGACCTGCGCCGCGCCCAGTACGGCATCATCTACATTGACGAAATAGACAAGATCGCCGCCGCGCCGAACCTCGTGGGCCGCGACGTGAGCGGGCGGGGCGTGCAGACGAACCTGCTCAAGCTCA
>CAZMOZ010000025.1:29608-63752 GCA_964568145.1 uncultured Verrucomicrobiota bacterium | reverse complement strand
GCATTGTTCCGGCTGAGCCGTGGCGGCCCGGTCAGCCGCGCGTCTCGATGAGCCGGCGGAATTCCGCGAACAGCGGCGTGGAGTCGTGCGGGCCGGGCGAGGCCTCGGGGTGGTACTGCACGCAGAAGAGCGGCCGCGTCTTGTGCCGGAAGCCCTCGACGGTCTGGTCGTTGAGGTTGATGCGGTCCACGACGACCGCCGGCGGCAACGAAGCCGCCTCCACCGCGAAACCGTGGTTCTGGGAGGTGATCTCGACCCGGCCGGTTTCAAAATCCTTCACCGGCTGGTTGGCGCCGCGATGGCCGAACTTGAGCTTGAAGGTCTTTCCGCCCAGCGCCTGCCCCAGAACCTGATGGCCCAGGCAGATGCCAAACATCGGCACGCCGGTCTTCACCAACTCGGCCACGGCTGACACCGCGTAAGGCAGCGCGGCCGGGTCGCCCGGGCCGTTGGACAGGAAGACGCCTGCCGGCTTGGAGCGCAGCGCCTCGGCCGCAGGCGTGTGGGCTGGCACCACTTGGACGTGAAACCCGTGCTGCCGCAGCCGGCGCAGGATGTTGTACTTGATGCCGAAATCGTAGGCGACGATCGGGATGTCCGCGGGGGGCAGCGGCGCGGGGTGGGGGGTCGCGGTGTCGGATCCGAAGGCCAGCCGGAAGCTGCCGCTCTCCCGGTCTTCCGCGTCCCAGACAAAGGCCTCGCGGTGGGTGACTTCGCGGACGTAATCCACGCCCACCAGGCCGGGCCAGGCCTTGGCGCGGGCCACGGCCTCTTCCGCCGACAGCCCTTCGGTGGAGATGAGGCCGTTGAGCACCCCGCGCACGCGCAGCTTCTTGGTCAAGGCCCGGGTGTCCAGACCGGCGACGCCCGGGATGCCGTTTTCCTCGAGGTAGGCCGCCAGCGATTTGTCCGCCCGCCAGTTGCTGACCACAGGCGAGAGTTCGCGCACCACAAACCCGGACACATGCGGGCGCCAAGACTCGACATCCAGGGCGTTCACCCCGTAATTGCCGATGTGCGGGTAGGTCATCGTGACGATCTGCCCCTTGTAGGACGGGTCGGTGAGAATCTCCTGGTAACCGGTCATGGAGGTGTTGAAACACACCTCGCCGCAGGCTGTGGCACGGGCGCCGAACGCCGTGCCGTGCCAGACCGAGCCGTCTTCGAGAGCCAGGATCGCCTTCATCAATGCCGCCGCTGGCCGGGATGCTAGGCGGGGAGGCGGTCGGGTCAACGCCAAAGCCGGCCGGGGCATCGGGCTTCGGGCGACAGATACTGGATGACCGCAGCCACCCGGCGCTGACCTGCGATGCCTGCCGTGGCTGAGGAATTTCCCTGCGGGGTGGGGCAATGCTGTGCCGGGGCCGGAGCGCGGACTTCCACACCCGCGGCCAATCCGGCTTCCGGGCGGAAAAGATACCGGCGGTACAAACCGCGGCGCAGGGCCGCTGCCACCAGCCGCAGCAAACCGAAATGCGTTACGAGTTGGCGCGATCAATCAGGCGTAGACCCAGCCCGTGGCCGGCTGCCCGGCAAGCTGTGCGACCCGTCGCGTTGTGCGCGACGGGTCGCATCCTCCCTCTTCCGGCTGGGTCACCAAGCGGGCAAGACCTTGCCCGCACGCAGCCGGACGGCGTAAACATCCGAGCCGGTCAGCGAGCCGGATAGATCAACGTCCGCCCGGAAGTTGGTGGCGTTCGTTTTCTGGCCCGAGACCAAGCGCACAAGATCAACGTCCTGGGTGGTCACGACGCCGTCGCCATCAACGTCGCCTCCCAAGATGCCCAGGCTGGCGGAAACTTCATCAAGCACCCCGCCGTCCTCCGCCTCAATCCCCACCAGGGTGACAGTGAGCCATTGCGCGTCCGCGACGCTGGCCAGCGACACTGTCACGTCGCGACCGGCGATCACCGAATTCGCCGCGACCGTCGCCTTGCCGCGCGTGACGGCTGCGGAGGCCGCGACCAGCGGTTTGTCGAAGCGGAACACCAGCGCGAGCGAAGTTCCGAGACGCCCTTCCACCGTGAGGCCGCCGTTCGGAGCCAGTGGCACATCGAACGCGCCGACTTTACTGTGGGCCTTCCTGGAGGCCACGCTCTCCAAAACCGGCGAGGTCGGCGGCGGGGGCGGGGGCACCGGCGTCGTGTATCCCACCTCATTCGAGTAGTCGCTTTCGAGGTTCGGGCTCGCGCAGGCCGTCACCGCGAAATAGTAGGTCGTGCCATCCCCGAGCGAACCGACCGTGGCGGTGGTGACGTTGCCCACGTCGAACGAGCCGGAGTAGTTCCGGCTTTGGTAGCCCCAGTAAACCCGGTAACCCGTGACGCCCGCGTCCGGGCTGGGGTCCCAAGCGAGCTTGACCTCGGCCGCCGCGGCCGCCGCCAGACCGGCAAGGACCGCGATCAGCAGCGCCAACGTCTGGTAGGTCCAGCGGCTCCGCCGCGTCGCGGGGTTGGCCACCCGGTTCGCGCGGGCCTTGTCGGGCAATGCGGATGTGTCAGCAGAGCAGTCTTGGACAGGAAGGGAGGCGGGCGCGGGAGCAGACCCGGCCCCGCCAGCGAGCAGTCTTTTCATGTGATGAGTCGAGCGGGTTGTTGGTTTGTGACCGGCGCGACGCCGCAGGCCAGGGCAGGGGGTGATGATCTGCCCGGGTGATGAGATAGCAGTCTGCCTGTTGCGCCACTGACATCATGTTCGGTCCGATGATTGCAGCCAAACTGGGGCACTGGCCCCGGAGCGTCCCCCAAGCAACAGGAGTGCCATCATGAACGAACGTGTGAAACGAAATGAACTAATGACTGGAAACACCCGACAAAGTCCGGCCCGAAAGTCCCGCGCAACGCCGGCGATCCGGCGCACGCAATCCAAGGGCAGGCCCGTCTTTGCAGAAGCCGTTGGCAATCAAAAGGACAAGAAAAAAGGCAGACACCGGTTCCGTGGCGGGCAAATGGACCCCGTTCAGGCTGAAACCCGGCTGACCGATTTCAGTCTGGTGTGCTTTCTCGCCGGCGGGGGGCAGGCGGGCCGGGACTGTCAAATTGCCAGACGCGCGCCATTGCAGTTCTCAACGCTCACCCGGTCCGTTGAGATGGCGTCTGGCTGTCCAGCAAGGAACGTGCGTGCCGGCGCGCGGCCTCCGACTGCCCGCCCAACATGCGCGCCAGTTCGGTGACCCGGTCGCGATCGTTCAGGAGTTCCATGCGCGTCAGGGTGCGGCCGTCACGGATTTCCTTCGTGACGCAGAAATGCGCGTCCGCCGCCGCCGCCACCGGCGCCAGGTGGGTCACGCAGAAGACCTGTCGTTGCCTGGCAATCTGCCGCATCTTCGCGCCCACGGCCCGCGCGGTTTCGCCGCCCACGTTGGCGTCCACCTCGTCGAACACCAGCACCGGGATTTCGTCCTCGACCGCAAGCACCGTCTTGATGGCCAACATCACCCGCGCCATCTCGCCGGACGAGGCGATGGCCCGCAACGGCCGGGCGGGCTCGCCGGGATTGGGCGCGAACTGGAATTCAATCGCGTCGCCACCGCTGGCGCAGGCGGGCGCCTCGCTGAGCCCCACGTCGAAGCGGCTTTGCGCGAAGCCCAGGTCGGCCAGTTGGCGGGCGACCGCCCGGGCCAGCCGGGGAATCACCGCGCGGCGGGCGGCGGTGAGCTGGCGGGCGGCGGCGGCCAGCTCCCGGTCGAGCCGCTCGAGGTCCGCGTTCAGCCGCTGTAATTCGGCATCACGCGATTCGAGCTGGTGCAGGCGCCGGCGCGCCTCCTCGCCGAAGGCGATCACCGCCTCCAGATTTGCGCCGTACTTGCGCTTGAGGCTGTGGACCAGGTTCAGCCGCTCTTCGAGCGCCGCGAGCCGTTCGGGGTCGAGTTCCACGCGCTCGAGGTAGCGCGCGAGGTCGTGGTGCAGTTCGCGCAAAGCCGCCACCGCCTGCTCGTGCAGCGACACCAGCGCTTCCGCGTCCGGGTCCACGCGCTGCAATTCCTGCAGCAGCCGGCCCGCCGCGCCTGCCTGGTTCACCACCGAGGTCTCGTCCTCGCTCAGCAAGTTCAGCGCGGCCTGGCCGAGTTGCAGCAGCCGCGCGGCGTTGCTGGCGCGCTGGTGTTCCCGCGTCAGTTCGGCTTCCTCGCCGGGCTGGAGGTTCGCGCCGGTGATTTCGGCGGCTTGAAAACGAAGCAGGTCAAGCTGCTGCGCGTACGTCTGCTCATCCACGATCAACGCGGCCCTCTGCTGTTCAAGGTCCTTCCGGCGCCGGAGCAGTTCGGCGAACGCCGCGACGCGCGGCGTCAGCCCGCCGAAGGCGTCCAGGATCGCGAGCTGCCGGGCGGGGTGGAGCAGCGACTGGTGGTCGTGCGGCCCATGCACGTCCACGAGCCAGTTGCCCAGTTCGGCCAGCACAGCCAGGGCGGTGGGCGTGCCGTTGACGAACTGGCGGTTGGCGCCGGCGGCGGTGAAAGTGCGTTTGAGCAGCAGTTGATGGTCTTCGCACGGCTCGAGGCCGTGGGCGGCCAGTTGTTCGCCGAAGGCCGGCGGCAGGCGGCGCACGTCGAACACGGCCTCAACCGTGCAACTGTCCGCGCCGGCGCGGAGCAGCGAGCGGTCCGCGCGCTCGCCCAGCAGGAGCGTGAGCGCGCCAAGGATGACGGATTTGCCGGCGCCGGTTTCGCCGGTGACCACCACGAGGCCGGGCGGGAACTCGAGGGCGAGGTCGGCCACGAGCGCGAGGTTGCGGATGCGCAGCGTGGTGAGCATGGACAGATTTCGTTGGCGGCCAATTTGGCGGCAATGCTAGCGTGACGCAAAACGAAACTGGCAGTTGGCGGCAAGCATGGCGTTCACCCTCACCTTCCTCGGCTCGGGCACCTCGCAGGGCGTGCCGTTGATCGGCAAAACCTACCCGCCGGAGTTCCTTGCCAACCCGAGAAACCACCGGCTGCGGCCGTCCGTTTACGTGGCCACGGACCAGGTCCGGCTGGTGGTGGACACCACGCCGGAATTCCGGCTCCAGGTCCTGCGCGAGGACATCCGCTGGCTGGACGCGGTGCTGGTGACCCACGGCCACGCGGATCACATCATGGGCATGGACGACTGCCGGCGGTTCTGCGACCTGCGCCGCGGCCAACTGCCGGTGTACGCCTCCGCGGAAACGTTCGCGGTCCTGCGGCGCGTGTTCCAATACGCCTTCAGCGGCGAGCCGATCCCGGACGGCTATTTCAAGCCCGACCCGCATGTCCTGGACGGCCCGTTCACGCTGGGCGACCTGCGCGTCATGCCGCTGGACCTGCCGCACGGGCGGATGACCACCACGGGTTTCCTGTTCAGCCAGGGCGACCGCAAGCGGCTGGCCTACCTGAGCGATTGCAAGGAAGTGCCGCCGCCGGCGCTCGAGGCGGTGCGGGGCGTCGAAGTGGCGGTGCTCGACGCCTTGCGCCGCGACCCGCACCCCACGCACATGTGCTTGGACGAGGCCCTCACCGCCGCCCGGCGCATCGGCGCGGCGCGCACGTACTTCACGCACCTGACGCATGACTTCGACCACGACCGCGACCAAGCCGAGCTGCCGACCGGCGTGTGGCTGGCCTACGACGGCTTGAAGGTGAAGCTCGACGCAAGCGTCCCAACCGCATGATGCGCTGTCCCGCTTCCCGGACCCGCCGCCACTGGCGCGGCTCCCGGGCGATTCCCCTGGCGTGCGTCGTGCTGGCGGGGCTGGCGACGGGCGCCGGCCGCGCGGCCTCGCCCGGCGAAGAAGTGGCCGTGGTGTACAACCTGAACCAGGCGCCGGACTCCAGGCTGGTGGCAGAGCATTACGCCCAACGCCGCGGCGTGCCGGACAAGCACCTCATCGGCCTGCCGCTGCCCCGCACCGAGGCGATGACGCGCGCCGCCTTTCGCGAGCAATTGCAGCGGCCGTTGGTCCAAGCCCTCCAGGAACGCGGTCTGGCGCGCTTTTCCGACCCGCGCGACGATTCCGAGAAGCCCGGACTGCCGGAGTCCAAAGTCCGTTACCTCGTGCTGGCCTACGGCGTGCCGGTGAAGATCAGCCCCGACCCCAAGCTGGACGAAACCGTGCCGGAGAACCTGGCCCCGGCGCTGCGCCGCAATGAAGCGGCGGTGGACACCGAGCTCGCCTGCCTGCCGTTGCTGGAACACGGCGCGCCCTTGACCGGGCCGCTGACCAACCCGTACTTCGGCACGACGAACGTCGCGGCCCTGCATCCCACCAACGGGCTGTTCCTGGTCACGCGGCTGGACGGCCCCACGTACAACGTGGCGTTGAGCCTGGTGGACCGCGCGCTGGCGGCGGAAACCAACGGCTTCTTCGGCCGGGCATACTTCGACACCCGCGGGCTGCCGACCAACAGCTCCTATTTCAAGGGCGACCAGTGGATTCAGGAAGCCTACCAGGCCGTGCGCCGGCAGGGCTTTGAGTCCGTGCTCGACACGGCGCCCGCCACGTTTCCGGTCTGGGAGCCGCTGCCGCAGATCGCCATCTACGCCGGCTGGTACGACGGCAAGGTCTCCGGCCCGTTCACGCGCGAGCCGGTCGAGTTTGTGCCCGGCGCGGTGGCGTACCATCTCCATTCGTTCAGCGCGACCACGGTGCGCGGCGCCAACGCCCACTGGGCCGGGCCGCTGCTGGCCCGGGGCGCGGCGGTGACGATGGGTTGCGTGGCCGAGCCGTACCTCGATCTCACCCCGAACGTCGCGGCGTTCTTCACCTGGCTCATCAGCCTGCGCCACAACTTCGCCGAAGCCGCCTACGCCTCCCAGCCGGTCCTGTCCT
This sequence comes from uncultured Verrucomicrobiota bacterium, assembly GCA_964568145.1. GTDB lineage: Bacteria > Verrucomicrobiota > Verrucomicrobiia > Limisphaerales > J093 > DSVZ01. The sequence continues at coordinate 56,966 of CAZMOZ010000025.1, read as the reverse complement.
GGCAGACCACCGTCATCGGCGACCCGCTGTACCGGCCGATGGCCCGCGACCCGCGGGAACTCCACGAGGAACTGCTGCGCGCGCGCAGCCCGCTGCTGCCGTGGTCGGTTCTGCGCATCGTGAACCTGAACCTCGCGGTGGGCGAGCCGGCCGCGCGGATGATCGAGTTCCTGGCGACGCAGCCGCTCACCGGGCTCAGCGCGGTGCTGTCCGAAAAGCTGGGCGACCTTTACCGGCAGGAACGCCAGCCGGCGCGGGCGATCGAGCGTTACCAGGCGGCGCTGGAACTCGCGCCTTCGCCCAACCAGCGGCTCCAGCTCTGGTTCAAACTGATCGCGGTGCTGACGGCCGAAGGGCGCGACGCCGACGCGTTGCGGATTTACGGCGCGTTCTTCAAGGAACACCCGGACTACCCCGGTCAACCGCGGTTTTACGAGCGGGCGCTGCAACTGGCGAAGAAGGTGGGCGACGCGCGGCTGGTCGAAGAGTACGAACGGGAGATCGCCCGGCTCACGCCGCCTCCGCCAGCCGCGACCAACGCGCTGCCGGCGGAAGCATCGTCCGGCAAGCCGTAGGTGGGCGCGGCAGCCAGACGCACCGATGCCGGCCTGCCTCGCAGCAACGCGGCCCTGCCGGGATCGGAACCGAAAACCAAAGTCGCCCGCCGCGTCGGATTCCTTGCGGGCTCAACGTCGGTTTTCGGGTTGAACGATTCGAGGAACAACGCGGCCTGGAAGCTCATCACCGCCTTTCCCCGCACCCCAGCCCTCTTCGTTGGGGAGAGGGAGACAGCGTGCTCCGTCTCCTGTGAATGCCTGCGGCGGGACTGGCGGGATGCGCTTCAGAAGAACCTCCCGGCAGCGCCGGAGGTTCCCCCTCCCTGAGGGAGAGGGACAGGATAAGGGGGAACTGGGCTTGACCTGTCCGCACGGGACGGAGGGAGGAAGGTCAGGACACGAACCCGAAAACCGAAGAGCCCACGGCGCCGGCGCCATTTCCCCGCAGGCATTCCAGTGACCAGGGCGATCGGCCCGGCTCAGGCCCGCGTCGTCACCAGCGTCTTGATCGCCTGGTTGCCGGCGGCCATCGCGTGAAACAGCGCCGGCAGTTCGTCCAGCACGCATTGGCCATCCACAAAGTCCGCGGCGCGGATGACGCCGGACTCGATGAAACCCAGCGCGCGGCGGATGGCCCGCGGGGTGTGGTGAAAGCTGGCCACGAGGGTCAGGCTCGAGTAGTGCAACAGCCCGGTGTCGAAGGACACCCGCGTCCCGGCCGGGCAGCCGCCGAAGAAATTCACCCGCCCGCCTTTGCGGACCAGCTCGACCGCCGCCTCCCAGACTTCCGGCCGGCCCACGGCTTCCACCACGGCGTCGAACCCGCCGCCGGTCTGGTCCAGGAGGTGCCGGGCCAGGTCCTGGCCGGCGCTGACGTCCACCACCTGGCCCGCGCCGAGCCGCCGGGCGGCCTGGAGCCGTGCCACGCGCCGGCCGGCCACGCTCACCTGACAGCCCAGGTGCCGCGCCAGCGCCGCGAACATCAGGCCGATCGGCCCCGCGCCGATCACCAGCACGCGCTCGCCCGCGGCCAGGCGCAGTTCCTCGACGCCGAGCACCACGCAGGCCAGCGGCTCGGTGAGCGCCGCGTCCCGGCATTCGGTGCGCGGACCGAGCCGGAGCATGTTGCGCTCGACGATGCGGCCCGGGACGTTGATGAACTCCGCGTAGGCGCCGTTCAGGAACAGCAGGTCGTCGCAAAGCTGTTCCTGCCGCGCAATGCAGAAGCGGCATTGCCCGCAGGGCGCCGAATTGGCCACCACCACGCGGTCGCCCGCCGACCAGCCGGACACGCCCGCGCCGAGTTCGGTGATGGCGCCGGCGAACTCATGACCGAACACCGCCGGCGGCACGATCATCTTCGCGTGGTAGCCGCGGCGGAAGACCTTGAGGTCCGTGCCGCAGGTGAGCGCCGCTTCGATGCGGACGCGCACCTCGCCGGGGTCGGGCGGCGGCAGGGGCACGTCCTCGATGCGGACGTCTTCGCGGCCATGGAGAACGGCGGCTTTCATGGGCGGTAGGGACGACCGCAACAAGGCGCCAGCAGCTTCAACCCGAAATCCGAAGTTGGGCAGGCGGGACGCGCTGCGCTACGGCCAACTCGGGTTCTTGGGTTCAGAGGAATGAGCCGGCAGGCTGCCGGCTTCGATTCACCGGGCCGGCGAATCCAGCCACCCCGGTGACGCGGTCCCGGGCTCGATTCACCTGCGCCCGCCGCGCCTCCTGGCGGCGCTGCAATTGCGGTCTTCAAGTTCACTGGTTCAGACAAGCGGTTCACGCCCGCTGGCTGGCGGCGGCACCTTGGGCGCGGGGCCGAGTTGGTAACCGCCCGCTTTGATCTCGGCCGGCGTCAGGTCGAGTTCGGATTCCTGGAGCGCAAACTCCCAGCTCACGGCCTGGCCGGTGTACGCGGCCATGCGGCCCATGATGGCCGTGAGCGTGGCCTCGGCCACCTGCCGGCCTTCGTTCAACGGCTTGCCCGCGCGGATGCTGGCGATCAGGTGGGCGTGCTCCTGCTCGTACGGATTGGGATTGGGGCCGGTCCACCTCCACGGGTTGGCGCCGGTGATCTGGCCCGCGCTGGCCCGGCCTTTCGTGCCGATGACGCCTTCGGTCACAAGCGGCTGGGTGTCATTGATCTGGCGGGCCTGGCTGACCACCACGGCGCCGTTCGCGTACCGGTAGCGGACGCCGAAGTGGTCGAAGATGTTCCCGAACTGCGGCTCGACGCGCCATTGCCGGCCGCCGACGCCCACCGCCTCGACCGGCGGCGCGCCGATGGCCCAGTTGATCACGTCGAGGTTGTGGACGTGCTGCTCGACGATGTGGTCGCCGGACAGCCACGAATAGAAATACCAGTTACGGAGCATGTACTCCATGTCGGTCCAGCCCGGCTGGCGCTCGTGGTAGAAGCCGTAGGTGCGCACGCACGGGCCGTTCCAGTACGCCTCGCCCGCCACGATCTCGCCGATGGCGCCGTCGTGCAGGCGTTTCATCAACTCGGTGTAACTGTGCTGGTGGCGGCGCTGCGTGCCCGCCACGATGCCCAGGCCCTTCTGCCGCGCCAGATCCGAGGTCGCGAGGATCGAGCGGATGCCCACGGGGTCCACGCCCACGGGCTTTTCCATGAACACGTGTTTGCCGGCCGTGACGGCGGCCTTGAGCTGCGCGGGGCGGAAGTGGGGCGGCCCGGCCAGCAGGACGAGGTCCACGCCGGCTTTGACCAGCTTCTCGGCGCAGTCGAATCCGGTGAAGCAGGTGTCCGGGATGACCTTCACGCGTTCGGCGTCCTTCCAGTCGCGCGAGCAGCTCCATTCCTTGCCGGCGTTGTTGTCCTTGAGCCGCTTCAGGGCGGCTTCGACGCGATCCGGGAACACGTCCGCCAGCGCGGTGATCTCGACCGCGGGATCGGCGATGGCGCAATTCATGGCCGCGCCCACGCCGCGCGCGCCGCAACCGACAAGCCCGACGCGGATGCGTTCGGCGCCGGCGGCAAAGACACCGGTGTAGCTGGCGGCGGCGAGGCCGGCCGCGGTGGCGGCGGCGGAAGTCTTCAGAAAGTCACGGCGGGTGACCGGCGAAACGGGCGTGTTCATGCCGGGAAGTTGACATCGCCGGCGCAGCCTGCCAAGCCCGCGATGAACAGGTGGCGAAAGCCGAAAGCCGAAAACCGAAATCCGGAGGAAAACCAAAAAACGAAGTCCGAAGTCCGAAGCGGGGAATGCAGACTGGGAGCGCCCGCCTCCTTGCCGGCAGAGTTCTGTACAGGCGACCCGCCCACGGCAGCCGCAGTTGTGTGGATCAACACCGCGGAACCGCCTTCAGTCCGAAAAGCGAAGCCGGCTGGAGCGCAGGGCGTCTCGCCTGCCAACGTTAGTTTTCGAGTTCAGGACTTCACGGCAGTTTCGGCGTGACCAGCCGGTAGTAGCGCGTGGCGGCGCGAGCCGGGTCGCGCACCACAACCTCGCGCGTGCCGGGTTCCGCCGGCACGTCCGCCAGGCGCTGCCAGGGGCCACTCGCCGGGTCGTCCGCGAAGAGCACGCTGTACGTCCGCCCGTCCACGACCTCGAAGCGGATCACCGTCTCGACCTCGTTCACCTCCACACCGCGGATTTCCAGGACGCTGGCCGCCTCGCCCGGATGCGTGCCGGCCTGGAACTCCTCCAGGTTGGTCATGTCATCGCGGTCGGGGTCGCCGGCGGCGCCGTGGTCGCCGGTGGCATCGCGCGGGTCGAGGCCCGTCGCGGTTTCCCAATCGTTGGGCATCCCGTCGTCGTCCCAGTCGGGATCCGGATCGGACGCGGGCCGGCCGGCGGTGGGTTCGGCCACCTGCCAGTTGGCGGGGTCGTCGCCGAACAGCCGCACGTTGACGCGCTGGAGGCTCCGACCGGTGCCGCCCGCGCCGGCCGGCCAGGGCGGCAGCGGCGAGTAGCGCACGTTTTCGACGAGCACTTGCGGCACCTCGCTCAGATTCGGCGAATCGGCCGCCTGTGGCGGGTCGGGCCGGTACAGCGCCAGGCGTTCGCCGACGTTGTTCAGGTTGCCGCGATATGGCCCGAAGAAGCGCGCCTCCGCCGGCACGTTGTAGCGCGACTTGAAGGCCGCCAGCGGGCCAAAGTCGAACGCGGGATCGAAGTTGACCAGCAACAGCGCCTGCCCGGCGGGCAGCACGACGCCGGATGGGAAGTCGAACTCCACGCCGCCGCGCAGCCGCCAGGTGTTCGTGGGGGCGCCGGGATCGTACAACGGCACGCTGTCCGCGCTGATGTTTTGCAGTTCGATGAATTCGTCGAGGGTGTTGTTGTTCGTGCCAGCCGGCGGCGGCTGGAACATGATTTCGCTGATGACCACCGGGCCGATCCGCGGGCCGGCGTTCGCCGCGCGCGGGGTGCGGCCCGCCTGCGCCACAAAATGCTCCGCGCCCGTACTGGTCACGTGCCGGCCGAAGCTGACGCCGCTGGCCGCGGCGCCGAACTCGAAGCCGTGGACGTAGCCGGTCAGGTTCGTGCCGTCGCCCGAAAACAGGTACACCGCCTCGCCCAGCGAACTGAGCGTGAAACGTCCCGGCCCGGTGTTGAAGTCCGCCTCGGTGAACTCGAGGAAGCCGCCCGCCGGCACGGTGGCGCCCTTGTGGATCACGAACTTGATCGGCCGCGAGAAATCGTCGGTGAGGAACCAGCCGCCAAGGTCCACCGCGATATTGCCGGGGTTGTGCAACTCGATGCTGTCCACCAGCGGCGGATCGGTGTGAGTGAGCGCCTCGTTGATCCACACCACCGGCAGGTCCGGCGGGGCGGGGTCGGTCTGTCCCGGCGAGCCGCCGGGCCGGGCGCTGGGCCGCCAGTTCGCGCCCACGGCCCAGCGGTCCAGCGGCGCGGAATCGTCGCGGATCACGAGCGAGAAGCCCGGGCCGTCGGTGATGGGCCACCAGGCGTCCTCGTAGCGGAAATCCAGGATCGGCTCGCGCAACGGGCCATCGAGCACGAGCCGTTCACCCGCGTTGTCGAGCGCGCCCTGGTACTCCCCGGCGATGTTGCCAACGCCGGGGTAACGCGCCGTGAAGGCCGCGCGGTTCTTGACCACCAGCACGTAAGCGCCCGGCGCCAGGCTGGTCACCGCGTTGGTGGCGGTGAAGGCGAACTGGATGCCCTGGCTGAAGCGGAAGCCCGGCAGGCTGAGCGGCTGGGTGCCGACGTTGCGCAGTTCGATGAACTCGAATTCGCCGTCGTCCAGCGTGCCGCCATCCGGCGCGGCGGGGTGGTACATGATCTCGGTGATGACCAGCCGTGGCGTGGCGGTGACGTACGTGGCCGCGACCGGTCCCGACCACGGACTCGAGAGCGGCGGTTTGTTCGGGCCGGTGAGGTTACGGTGGGCCGGGTTGTAGGCCCGCGCCACGATCCGCGCGTTTGCGTTGATCCGCACCGTGCCCGTCGAGGTCGCAGCGCGTGGCGAGACGGCGCCACCGGGCAGACGCGGGTCCGAGCCGTCGGCGGTGAAGTACACCGTGGCGCCCGCCGGGCCAGTCAGGGTGACTTCGGTGCCAGGCGCGACCGCGCCGCCGGCCCGACCCAGCACCGGCGCGCGCAGGAAGTTCGTGTCAATGAAGTCCACGCGGTTCGAGAGCCAGGTCTTCATGAGGTTGACCTCGGCGCGGTAACTGCCGCCGCGCGGGGCGTGGCCCGGCCATTTGGCGACCTCGCGCGGCTGGGCGTTCCAGACTTCGGCCGCGAGGCTTTCGACCAGGTTGTGCAGGTTGGTCAGGGCGAACTCGCCGCGACGCAGCTCCTGCCAGCGGTCAATCCACGCCTGCCAGAAGTCAATGTCCTGGAACATCCGCGCGTACCACGGGTTGGGGAAAATCCAGTCGCTGTTGAACATGTCCGTGCCGTAGTCCGGCACCGCCGAGCGCCAGACCCGCGGCGCGCTGTCGCGGCCGTCGGTCGAACCCAGCGCGCGGTCGAAGTCCCAGATCGGGCCCATTTCGATCCGGCCGTTGCGCGGCTTGGAGAAGAAGCCGCTGAGCCGGAGAGCATCCACGTTGAACGCCAGGATGTTCAGGATGTGGTGGTCCAGCCAGGACGGGATGTCCACGTACGCCGGGTAGCCGGTGACCGGGTGGCCGGGATTGGGGCTGTTGAGCGCGGCGTCCAGCGCGTCGAAGTAGTTCTGGATGTACTGCGCCTGCGGCGCGCGCTGCGGCATCTCCATCTCCGGTCCCTTCGGGTCCACGTAAATGACCCCGACGCCGGCGGTGTAAAAGCTCCGCTCGTTCCAGTCCTGGCGGTCAATTTTCAGCACGTACCCGCCGGTCACGGCGGGCGGCTGGGTGTGTTCGGGTTCGAGGTTGTCCACGGCCACGCGGTCCGGCGCGCGCTTGATCTTTTCCATGAGCACGTAGATGCCCTGGTAATGCGCGGTGCTCAGCGGCCCGGCGGTGGTGTTGACGTAAAGCTCGACAAACCGCGTGCGGGGCGCGTACCGGCCGACCCGGCGGCTCAGCTCGAAGATGTACGGGTTGTGGATCATCACCGGCTCGAAATTGTTCGGCGCGTACAGCACCCAGTCGGATTCGGCGGGCATCCCCAGGATTTCGCGGTCGCGATCGGCGTTGACCTCGTTCCAGAACTCGACGGCGAAGCTGCGCTTCGGGTAGCCCTCGGTGCTGGAGCCGCGCAGGTTCACGCCGGCCCGGCCGCGGAAGTCCGTGCGGTTGGTGAGCGAGCTGAGGCCGTTGACCGGCTCGCAGACCGTCAGGTAGGCGGGCTTGTCCGTGCTGCCCACGAACGCCCCGCCGCCGAAGTTGTGCAGGACCATCAGCGGCAGGTCCGAGGTGCGGTTCAACACCGTGGGGCCGAGCGCCACGTAGCCTTCGCTGCGGATCGGCCCGGGCAGCAGCCCCGTCACCAGTGCCCGCGCGCGGACCAGCACGCTGGTGGAGACGGTCAATGGGCCGGTGTAGATCGTGGACGTGTTCGTGGGGAGCGTGCCGTTGAGCGTGTAATAAATCGTGGCCGCCGGATCGGGCGTGTTCAGCGCGAGTGTGAACGGCTCGACGAAGGTGCCGCCGCGCCGCGAAAACGTCACCTCCGGTGCGAAGCCCGGGCCGCTGTCCTTGTTCTCCGCGCCCGGGGTGGGTTCGAGGAAGAAGCCGGCCACCTCCGGCGCGCCCGTGGCCCGGCCGTACGAGATGTCCGCCTGCTGCGGCGGGTAGGCCGGGGCGAAGGCCGAGACGATGTTCGTGGCCGGGTCGAGCAAGGCCAGGAACCCCCCGTTCCGGGACAGCTTGAAGTTCGTGTGCAGCCGGGCCTGCGGATTGGTCTTGTTCTTGCCCGAGGCAAACAGCAGCAGGTAGCCGCGCGCCGGCAGGGCCACGTTCGGGAAGCGCCACCTGGCCGGGTTGTCCGGGTTGTCCGTGAGAAACCAGCCGTTGAGGCCCACCACGTTGGCGGTGGGGTTGTGCAGCTCGATCCAGTCCGAGGCGTCGCCGTCCTCGTCGTTGAGCGTGTCGTCGTTCTCGGCCAGGAACTCCGAGATCATCACCCCCGGCGGCGGCGCGTTCGGGTTCAACGTGTAGCTCCACGACCCGCCGGCAAAGGCGTGCGGCGTGCCGGCCAGGTCGCGGATGCCGTGCCCGCCCGCCCACGCCACGTCCACCCGGCCGGTCGGCGGCGGGGGAAACTGGAAGACAAACTGCGACGGCGACACCGCCGTCAGTCGCGCGGCGGCCGCACTGTTGATCAACAGATCACCCGCGTCCACGCCCGTCACTACCTCGCTGAACTCCACCTCCACCGCGGTGAGCGACCGCACCGTGGCCCCGGCCGGCGGCAGCAGCGTGACGACCACCGGCGGCGTTTCGTCCGCCATGCCGGCAAGCGAGGCGTTGAAGACAAAATCGCTGCTGTTCGCCAGCGAAGAGTTGAACGCCTGCACCGCGAGCACGTTCGTGCCCGCCCGCAAAAAGCGGCGCGGATCAGTGTCCGTGTACGTGACCGGGTCAATCGGCTCGGGCAACGCCGGCAGGCTGGACTCGTAGTACGCCATCTCCCGGTCCGGCATGTTGAACCGCGCGACCTCCACGCCGTTGATCCAGGCGATGAACCCGTCGTCCGACAACGCGGTGAGGGTGACGGCGCTGAGGTCCTGCGGGTTGGCGACCACGAAGTGCCGCCGCAGAAACACGCACGTGTAGCCGCCACGCATGTCGGTCAATTGCGTGCCCGGCGCGGGTTGCGTGTCCCCGTACCAGAACGGCGCGGACCGGGTTTCCCAGCCGCGGTCGTCAAAGCCCGGCTGACGCCAGGCGGTGGGGTCGGGACTCGAGGCCTCCTGCAAGCCCCGAAGGAACTGCCAATCAGCGTCCGGCGGAAGCAGATCGACGGCGCGGAGCCCCGGACCGGCGCCAGACAGGATCAAGGCCAGCCCCAATGCGTGACGGAATGACACACGGCGATGCTGCATCACCGCCGGAAAACAGCAAGGACCTTACCAAGCGGCGGGCTCCAGTCGTGTTCGGCCGGGGGAAAATTCAACCGAAAGCCGAAGTTGGCCGTAGCGCAGTGCGTCCCGTCTGCTCAACTTCGGCTTTCGGGTTAACCGCCCTCGGACAGTGCCCGGCGAAAAGGTGAGGTGCCAGGTCAGCGGCTGATTCAGCCGGCTCGCCTTCAAGCCAAAGCGAGCTTGGGCTACCGATCGCGCTGGAGCAGATGCCCGGCCAGCGCCTCAAGCGCCACAGCCCGGCCGCGGAACGGCCGAAGTGCCGCAAAAGCTTTCGTGGTGAGTCCGGTCGCGATCCGGCGCGACTTCTCCAGCCCGACGATGGCCGGGTAGGTGGCTTTTTGCGCGGCGGTGTCCTTGCCGGCGGTTTTGCCGAGCTGTTCGCTCGACTGGGTGACATCGAGGATATCGTCAATGACCTGGAACGCGAGGCCGACGTGGTGGCCGAAGTCGGACAGGGCTGCGAGCTGGCGGGGCGCGCAGTTCGCGCTCATGCCGCCCAGCCGCACGGCGCAGCGCAGCAGGGCCGAGGTCTTGCGCTCGTGGATGTACCGGAGCTGCGTGGCGGAGACCGGCCGGCCTTCCGCCTCCAGATCGGCCACCTGTCCGCCGACCAGTTGCCGCGAACCCGCCGCCTCGGCGAGCTCGAAAACCAGGTCGCGATGCGAATAGCGCGGCCAGCCCCGCGCGCGCGTGGCGATCTCGAAGGCGATGGTCAGCAGCGCATCGCCGGCCAGGATGGCGATGCCCTCGCCGAAGACCTTGTGGCTGGTCGGCTGGCCGCGGCGGAAATCGTCGTCGTCCATGGCCGGCAGGTCGTCGTGGATGAGCGAGTAGGTGTGGATGCACTCAACCGCGCAGGCCAGCGGCAGGGCGGCGGACCACGCGCCGCCGCAGGCCTCGGCCGCGGCCAGGCACAGCGCGGGGCGGAGGCGCTTGCCGCCGGCGAAGAGCGAGTAACGCATCGCCTGGTGCAGCGTGGCCGGCCTGGCGTTGGGCCGGGGCAGAAAGCGGTCCAACGCGGCGTTCACCGCGGCGGTGCCGCGCTCGAGGTAGGCGGGGAGATCAAACCGGGGCGGGGCCCGTCTGGCGTCGCGGAGCATGGCGACTGCCTTAAACCGAACCGCCCCGCCGGGGCAAGCTTGGAGTGCGGCGCGGGCACCACGATCCGCCTGATTCCGGCAGGCAACCGACCCGCTCCTCAGCCCAGCACCGTGCCCGGCGCCAGCGAATGGCCGCGTCACTGTCTTTGTGGAAGTGGGTCAGACGTCCCCGCCGGTTTCGACCGGAAAGCCGAAGCTGGCCCTGGTGCCAGACTCCCATCCGACTCAGCCTCGGTTTTCGGGTTCAACCGGCAGCCGGTGCAGGCGGGCGCGTTGGTCGTCAATTACCAGCAGCGCGCCGGTTTCGAGCACCGAGGCGCCTGCCCGAAGCAACGCACAGACCCGGGCTTGTTGTCGGGGATCCAATTCGCTGCGGAGACGCAGCAACACGACGCTCGGGGCACCCGCCTGGGTGTGGAAAAGGAGTTCGGCGAAGTCGAGGTCCTGGGTCAGCAGCACGTAGCGGTTTTGTCTGGCCCAGGCCAGGAGTTCAGTGTCTGTGGCGGTGGGCGCACCGATATGGCTCCAATGGCTCGCCTGCCAGCCGCTTCGCTCCAGGACCGCCAGCCACTCCGGGCTGAGGTTCATGTCCACCAGAATCTTCAAGCTCAGACGGGAGCGAGTTCCTCGTCTTCCACGCGCACGGCGGCGTAAAGCAGGCACGCCTCAATGTCGGCGGGGTCCAAGTACGGGTAGGCGGCCAGGATGCGTTCGGGCGTGTGGCCCGCCGCCAGGAGGCGCAGGACGTTCGCCACCGTGACGCGCAGGCCGCGGATGCATGGCTTGCCGGACATGACCAGCGGATTCACTGTGATTCGTTCAAGCCCTTTCATGGCTTTCAGATAGCACGAGCAGGGTTGGTTTGCGAGTGCCCGTTGCCAGCAGCGAACGACGCGGCGCCCCAGGCAGGAGACTGGTTTGGCTGCGGGCATCCACGTCCGGGGCGGATCGCGGGCGGGTCGCCCGCCCCACCATCTGATGCCGGCGAGGCCGCCAGCAAGTCGCCGGCGCCGTCTGGCACGACCCATACCTGCCAGCAACCAACCCGTGCTTCAGCCCAGCACCGTGCCCGGCGCCAGCGGATGGCCGGCCAGGAACGGCGCGGCGGCCAGGCGCCGCCCGCCTTCGCGCTGGAGTTCCGTCACGCGCAACGCGTCGGTCCCGCACCGGATCATCACACCCCGGGCATCGGCCGCGAGCACTTCGCCGGGCTGACCGGCGGTTGCGGGCACCACCTCTGCCGCCCAGATCTTGAGCAGGCGCCGGCCGTCTGTTTCGCTCACGAAGGTGAAGGCGCCCGGCCAGGGCGTGAAGGCGCGCAGCCGGCGATGCAGCTCCGCGGCGGGCCGTTGCCACTCCAGGCGGCCGTCGTCCTTGCTGATCTTGCGGGCGTAGGTGGCGCCGTCCGCCGGTTGTGGCCGGGGAACGATCCGCCCGGCCAGATAGTCCGGGATGGTCCGGACCAGGAGTTCGGCGCCCAACGCAGCCAGGCGGTCGTGCAGGGTCTGGGCGTTGTCGTCCGGCCGGATCGCGGTGGCGGTCTGGGTAAGCAGGTCGCCGGTGTCGAGGCCCGCGTCCACGCGCATGATGGTGACGCCGGTTTCGGCGTCGCCCTCGAGGATGGCCCATTGAATGGGCGCGGCGCCGCGATGCCGGGGCAGGAGCGAGGCATGGACGTTCAGGCAGCCATGCCGCGGGATTTCGAGCAAGGCCGGCGGCAGAAGCTGGCCGTACGCGGCGACCACGATCAGGTCGGGCGCGGCGGCGCGCAGTTGCGCCAGGAATTCCGCGTCGCGGCAACGCGCCGGCTGCCACACCGGCAAACCGAGCGCCAGCGCCGCCGCCTTCACTGGCGAGGGTTGAAGCTTCAGGTCGCGGCCGCGCGGGCGGTCAGGTTGGGTGACCACCGCCGAGACGTGGAAAGCCGGGTGCTTGACCAGCGCCTCCAAGCTCGGCACCGCCAGCGGCGCGGTGCCGAAGAAGACGATCCGCGTCCGGCCGGATTGATCGGTTGGTTCCGGCTGACTGGGTGAGGTAGTGGTCACGGCGGCGCGGGAATGAGGTTCAAGGAAGCAGACCACGTCCCGCGCCCGGCCGCCGGGGCGAAGGCGGGAGCGGCGCAACGCGCGGACCGGTCACCTTGCGCTGGCCGAGCGTCGTGCCGCAACGGCGGCAGCAGTACTCGTGAAGCTCGCCGTCGGGCAGGATCAACAGCAGGCGCTCACGCACGGGTTGCGACGCGGCGCAGCGGGGGCAGTACAACTCGCTCGCGATGAAATCACCGAATTGGCGGGACATGGAGCCGTCAGATCTGGCTCAAGGTCTTCAGCACATCCTGGAGGACGGCGATCGGCGTCTGGCTGGCGTCCACCTCGTGCCGCAAGGCCGGGCCGTAGAAGTCCAGCACCGGGCGGGTCTCCCGCTCGTAGGTTTCCAGCCGGTCGCGGATGACGTCGAGGTTGGCATCGTCCAGCCGGTTTTCGCGCAAGGCCCGGCGCTGGAGCCGCTCGATGAGCACGGCGCGGTCCGGGCAGGTGAGGTGAATGATCGCGCGCACGTCCAGCGTGTCCTGCAGCAGCTCGGCCTGGCAGACGTTGCGGGGGATGCCATCCAACAAGAGCATGTCCGCGGCGGGATTGTAGCGGCCGGCACGCTCGCAGTTGGCGATGTACTGGCGCCAGAGTTCCACCGTGGGTTCGTCCGGCACGAGCCGGCCCTGACTGGAGTACTGGACGAAGATTTTCCCCAACTCGGTGTCCAGGCGCAGGCTGCGGAAAACCTCGCCGCAGGAACAGTGGAAGTAGCCGGGGATGCTGCCGATGATCTTGCCCTGGGTGCCCTTGCCGCAGCCCGGCGCCCCGAACAGGAGGAGCGTCTTGAGTTTCATGCCGGCCGGGTTTGCGCCGCTCAGCGGCCCAGGTCGTCCTTGTGACGCACCTGGATTTCGGCGATTTCGCCGATGGCCACGTTGATTTCCTTGGCGCCCACCTGGATGGGCTGCACGAACATTTCAGCGGCCGAGATGCGGCTGATGCGTTTGGCGAGGTATTCCTGTTTGGGCGTCTTGATGACCAACACCAGGTCCTTCTCGGCGTCCGACGGCACCAGCCGGAAGAAGCCCGAGAACTGCGTCTCGATGAAGCGCCGGTTGAAGGTGTAGTCGCCGCGTTTGTAAATCTTCGGCTCGACGCGTCCGGTGCCTTGCTCCGCCGCCGCGGCGGCCACGCGCAGGCCCGTGCCGCCCATCGGCGGTGGCACGCCCACCGCGCCCAACGCACCCCGGCTGGCGGCGGCCGGACTGCCCGCCGCAGCCACGGCCGGCGCCGCCTCGGCTGGCGGCGGAGCGCCGAAGGCTTCGTCCCCCGCGGAGGTCTCGATCAAGGTCGGCGAGGCCAGGAAGATCAACGGGCCCAGCAGCGGCAGCAACGCGGACACGCCGCAGACCACCGCCACGGGCCGGTTGCGGAACTGGGCGATTTCGTAGGCCGCCAGCAGGTTCGCCGCGTACAGCACCGCGAGCAACAACAGGCCCATCGGCCTGCTGAACGAGCTGAAAAACGTGGTCCGGCCCGGCGGCAGCTCGACGCGGGGCACCTCTTTCAACACCACCGGCTTGGGCTTGGGGCGTGGCCGCGCCTCGGGCGGGATTTCGATGAACGGCTCGGCGAACTCCCGCGCCTTGGGGTCTTCCGCGAGCGATTTCAGGGCTTCCTGCGAAAACTTCCCCCAGGAAATCCGCTCCGAGAAGCCGCCGCTGCGCAGCCGGAAGACCACCCCGTTTTCATCGAACGCGGACATATCGCCGTAAATGGTCGAGCCGTCCGTGAGCTTGAACTCCCCGGCCCGGACCGCCCCCGCGGCCAGGGCGGCCAGGCAAAGCAACAGGAGGACAAGGTAAATGCGACGCATGTTTTGAAACTGGTTAGCAGACCCCACGCCGGGACGGAAGAAATTTCCGTGCCGGACTGGGCCGGCATGTGGGCCAAAGCCAAAGGCTCAAGTTCAAAGCCCCAAGCTCAAAGGCCAAGGTCATGGGCGTGGCCCAGAGCCCAGAACCTCACACCCCGAACCAAGAACCAAGAACAACAAAACAACACACACGAACCGCCGACACCTCTGGTCCCTATCCCCACTCCCTCACCCCCCGTCGGGCCTGCTTGGCGCCGCCGCCAGCGAATTCAGCCGGCGCTACTGGCGCCCAGCAGGTCCACCGCCGCTCCGGGCTGCCGGACGTCGGTAACGCAGCGGGCGCTCCGTGTTCGCCTCCCGTTGCGGCTGAGCCAAAAGCCCGGCCCGGCAACCACGAGGTCACGACAACCATTGGCACGTCCACTTGCTTTGACCGCCACCCCAACTGGTCTAGGCCAAATACAAACTTATCTGATTTTTAACATTAAAAATGACTTGACGTTGAGCCTGGGGCGGGTCAATGTTTTAGCCGTCATGACACCTGCCGTATAGTGGCAATCATGGCGGAAACAAACAACCAACGCACAACCCTGGACCTGGAGACACCATGAAGATCAAAGTTCTGGCAAGCACTGGCGCACTGGCTGTCGGCCTCGCCGGTCACGCGGCCATTGTTTATTTCGAGTGGCCGGTCGCTTCGGGTGGTAACGGTCATTGGTACGGGCTGACTGAAACGGCGCTCAGTTGGACCGCAGCCGAGGCCGTGGCAGTGGCCGAGGGAGGACATCTCGCTAGCATTGGCAGCGCAGCCGAGGAGAGCTTTTTGACCAGCACCTTCGGCTTGGGTCTGTATTGGATCGGATTCACTGACGCGGCCTCTGAAGGCACGTGGGCCTGGTCGGATGGCTCCGCAGTGACCTACGAGAATTGGGCACCGGGCGAACCGAATGACTGGCCAAATCCCGGCATCTTGCATGAGGAGGACTACGCCGTCATCGGCTGGTCCGGCGCGCAATGGAACGACCTGCCAGACCTCGGTGGATACACATACGGCATTGTGGAAGTCGTCCCGGAACCTCAAGCCTACGCTGTCCTGGCGGCGGGACTCATGCTGGGTTTCGGTGTCTGGCGCCGCATCCGGTCCAATCGCCGGGACTGAATTGGGCCATGGTCCAGCCCGCCGGGTGGCGGGTTGGCATGACCAGGATCACCGCAGCACGGCAACGGGTTGGGCCTCGACGGCTTGAGCAGAGCCCTGCTCACCATTGGGCCCAACTGAGGTGGTGGGTCATGTCCCGCGTTGTTCTTCGCTTCGTGAAAACGAAACGAAGGACCTGCTGTTTCGTGGGTTGGTCGGCTATACCGGATTTTTCGGGGGAGCGAAACAGGCGCGCGCCGCATGTTTGTGTCATCTTCAGTTCCCGCCGGTCTAACCGCGCCTCCCCACCTGACCACCACCCGCACGGCGTTGAGCGTGCGTCGCGCTGATCCCGAAAAACCGAAGTTGGGCAGGCGGGACGCGCCGCGCTACGGCAGCTTCGGTTTTCGGGCTAAATGGTTTTGACTCACTTCCCGCCTGGGATATGCTCGCCGCTCAATTTTCGAGCGGGTTTATGGCCAAGCTGTTCATCGAAGATCTCGAACTATCCGGCAAACGCGTGCTGATCCGGGTGGACTTCAACGTCCCCCAGGACAAGGCCACCGGCGCCATCACCAACACCAAGCGCATCGAAGCCGCGCTGCCCACCATCTGTTACGCGCTCGATCAGGGCGCGGCGGTGATCCTGATGTCGCACCTGGGCCGGCCTGACGGCAAGCGCGTCGAGAAATATTCCCTCAAACCCGTGGCGGCGGCGCTGGAAAAGCTGCTGGGCCGGCCGGTGAAGTTCCTCCCGGATTGCGTCGGTCCCGAAGTCGAGGCCGCCTGCGCGCAGGCCGGGCCCGGCGACGTGATCCTGCTCGAAAACCTGCGGTTCCATCTCGAGGAGGAGGGCAAGGTGAAGGTCAAGAACCCGGACGGCACGGAGACCAAGCTCAAGGCCGACCCGGAGCAGGTGAAGGCCTTCCGCGCCAGCCTCACCCGCCTGGCGGACGTGTACGTGAACGACGCGTTCGGCACCGCGCACCGCGACCATTCCTCGATGACCGGCGTGCAATTGCCGCAGCGCGCGGCCGGTTACCTGATGAAGAAGGAGCTGGACGCCTTCGCCGCCGTGCTCGAAAACCCGCGCCGCCCGCTGCTGGCCATCCTCGGCGGCGCGAAGGTCAACGACAAGATCAAGCTCATCAAGAACCTGCTGGACAAGGCGGACGAGATCATCATCGGCGGTGGCATGGCGTTCACCTTCAAGAAGGTTACCGACGGCCTGGCCATCGGCGACTCGTTGTTTGACGAAGAAGGCGCCAGGGAAGTGCCCGAGTTGCTCGCCAAGGCCCAAGAGCTGGGCAAGAAGATCATTCTCCCGGTGGATTACGTGTGCGGGGACAAGTTTGCCGCGGACGCGGCGGTCCGGCTGGCGGACGACTCAACTGGCATCCCGGACGGCTGGCGCGGCCTGGACGTGGGGCCGAAGTCGGTGGCGTTGTTCAACGAGGCCATCGCGCGGGCGAAGACCATCATCTGGAACGGTCCGCCCGGCGTGTTTGAATTCCCGGCCTTCGAGGCTGCCACGCGGGCCATGGCCGACGCCATCGTGAAGGCCACCGCGGCCGGCGCCATCACGGTCATCGGCGGCGGCGACACCGCCACGGCGGCCGAAAAATACGGCGCGGACAAGAAAGTCAGCCACACTTCGACCGGCGGCGGCGCCTCGCTCGAATACCTCGAGGGCCGCGTGCTGCCCGGCGTGGCGGCGTTGTCCGACAAGCCCGCCGGCGGGTGCGCTTGCGCCCACTGAACCGCCGCCCCGCACCAGCCTTTTCCCCACCCCTTTGGCATGAACAAAGACCGCAAACTCATCATCGCCGGCAACTGGAAGATGAACAAGACCGTGGCCGAGGCGCTGGACCTCGTCAACGGCCTCAAACGCGAACTCGCCGCCGTCAAGGAGGTGGACATCGTGGTCTGCCCGCCCTTCACCGCGCTGGACGCCGTGTCCAAGGCGATCCTGGACTCGAATCTCCGCCTCGGCGCGCAAAACATGAGCGAGCACAACGTCGGCGCCTACACCGGCGAGATCGCCGCCGTCATGCTCAAGGAATTCTCCGTCCGGTACGCGATCCTCGGCCATTCCGAGCGCCGGCAGTACCAGAAGGAGACCGATGCGCTGATCGCCCGGAAGGCCGCCGCCGCCCTCGCCGCCGCCCTCAAACCCATCGTTTGCGTCGGCGAAACGCTCGGCGAGCGCGAAGCCAACCAGACCGAACGGGTGCTCGACACCCAGGTCCGCGGCAGCCTGGCGGGCCTCACGAAGGAGCAGATGGAGGAAACCATCATCGCCTACGAGCCCGTGTGGGCCATCGGCACCGGCCGGAACGCCACCGCCGAGCAGGCGCAGTCCGCTCACGCCTTCATCCGCGAGGTGCTGGCCCGCATGTTCGACGCCGCCACCGCCCGGCAGGTGCGCATCCAGTACGGTGGCAGCGTGAAGCCGGCCAACGCCCGCGAACTCATGAGCCAGCCGGACGTGGACGGCGCGCTGGTGGGTGGCGCGTCGCTGGAGGTCCGCAGCTTCTCGGAAATCATCAAGAACTCGATCTAGCCTGTTCCGATCCGACTCTTCGCCATGAATTTCACCTCTCTCGTCATCGGCTTGTTGACCATCGTGCTGGTGATCAACAGTCTGCTCCTGATCCTGCTGGTGCTGGTCCAGTTGCCCAAGAAAGAGGCCGGCCTGGGCATGGCCTTCGGCGGCGCGGCGGCTGACGCCCTGTTTGGCGCCGGCTCCGGCACCGTCGTCAGCCGCTGGACCAAGTACGCCACGGGTCTGTTCTTGATCCTGTCGCTGGTGCTGTCCGTCATGCGCAATCACGAGCACCGCGCCGCCGGCCGGAACATCGCCAGCGAACTCGAACGCCAGGCCCGCCCGGGCGCCACCGCCCCTGTGGTGCCGCCCGCCACGAATCCGGCTGGCACGCCAGCGTTGCCAATCCTGCAGCTTACGAATCCGCCGGCCGCGACCGCGACCAATCCGCCGCCCACCGGGTCGGCACCCGTCCCCAATCCGGGGCATTAAGCCCGATGTCCGCTTTGCGAAACGCCCTCGGTGCCACACCGGGGGCGTTTCGTTTTCTGCGCGCCGCGCCGGCCTTGCTGCTTCTGTTGCTCACCGCCTGCGGGCCTTCGCTGCCGCCGGCCGACTTCACCATCATCAACGGCGCCGAACCCGAGTCGCTCGATCCCGCCCTCGCGCTCAGCATCGAGGACCTCCGGGTGACCATGCCGCTGTTCGAGGGCCTGACCCGCAACGATCCCGTGAACGCCCGCCCCGTTCCCGGCCTGGCCGAACGCTGGGACATCTCCCCGGACGGCCGCACGTACACCTTTTACCTGCGCACCAACGCCGCCTGGTCCACCGGCGAGCCCATCACCGCCGCGGACGTCGCGTGGTCCTGGCGGCGCGCGCTGGACCCAAAGACCGGCGCCGGCTACGCCAGCCAGCTTTTCTTCATCGAGAACGCCGAGGCGTTCAACGCCGGCCAGCTCACCGATCGGGAGCAGCTCGGCTTTCACGCCGCCGGACCGCATGTCCTCGAGGTGCGGCTGCGCCAGCCCACGCCGTTCTTTCTCGATCTCTGCGCGTTTCAGACGCTCGCGGTCGTCCCGCGCCGGGCCATCGAGCGGTGGGGCGACCAGTGGATTCGCGCACGCCCGCTGCCGGTGAGCGGTCCCTACCAGCTCGACTTCTGGCGGCTCAACGACCGCGTGCGCCTGCGCAAAAACCCGCGGTACTGGGATGCCGCCAACACCGCGCTCGAGGTCGTGGACCTGCTCACGATCGCCAACCCCGCCACCGCCTTCAACCTGTACGAGACCGGCCGCGCGGACGTGATCTGGGATCGCAGCCTGGTGCCCGCCGAGCTGCTGGACCTGCTCCGCGCGCGGCCGGACTGCCATCGGTTCGATTTCCTCGCCGTCTATTTCGTCCGCTGCAACACCACGCGGCCGCCGCTGGACGACCCGCGCGTGCGCCGCGCGTTGTCGCTGGCCATTGACCGCCGGCGCATCGTTGAGCGCATCACCCGCGGCGGCGAGCAGCCCGCGACCGGCCTGGTGCCGCCGGGAACCGCCAACCACGAGCTGGTGGACGCCGCGCGCTTCGACCTCGACGGCGCGCGGCGGCTGTTGGCCGAGGCGGGCTTTCCCGGCGGCGCGGGGCTGCGGCCGCTGCGCTACCTGTACTGGACCGCCGGTGCGGGCACCGGCCAGGAGCACGCAAAGATCGCCGTCGAACTTCAGGCCATGTGGGAGCGGGGTCTGGGGCTGCGCGTCGAACTCGACAACCGCGAGAAGCGCGTCTTCATCGCGGCTCAGCGCCAGCTCGATTACGACCTGAGCCAGAGCAGTTGGGTGGGCGATTACAACGACCCAAACACCTTCCTCGACCTCTTCCTGAGCAACAACGGCAACAACCGCACCGGCTGGGCCGAGCCGCGCTACGATGACCTGCTGCGGCGGGCCAACGCCGAGGCGGACGTGCGCCGGCGCGCCGCGCTGTTGGCCGGGGCGGAGCGGATGCTGGTGGCCGAGGTGGCGGTGGTCGCGCCGGTCTATTTCGCCAGCGGCTTCACGTTCTTCCGGCCGGACCGCGTGGCGGGCATCCACACCAACCTGCTCGACCTGCATCCGCTCAACGCCATTCGCAAGCTGGCCCCGCACCGCTGACTCGGGGAACCGGGTTCGGGGCGCGGACATCCACATCCGCGACGGCGGACGGTACTGGCGCCGGCGACTCGCCGACGATGGTGGCGCGGGCGACCTCACCCGCAGTCGTCGCGGGCGGTAGCGGCAACCATCCCTGACTGCCATAAGGGCCGGCATCCTGCCGTCCGGCGTCGGATGGCCGGCCTCTGGTGTCCGGGTAGCCGGTCCCTCGCTGAGGGGCCGGAACCTGTCGTCTCGCGGCGAGTGCGACCCATCCAAGGCGCCAGGCGACGCTCAGTTTACCCAGTTGACATGGTTGATCTGGTTGACTACGTTGCGCCCATGACAACGGCCACCATGACCCGCACCCCGCCGGTGGAAGAGTCGCTGGCGGTCCTCGAACGCGCGGCGCGCGAACTCGAGCGGCAGGACCTGCGCCAGCCGGTCCGCCGCCGGCTGGGCGAAATCCGCGATGCCGTGGACCAGTTGCGCGCCGCCTTGACCTCGCCCGCGGCGGCCCGGACGGCGTCGCCCCGCGCCGGCTTTGATCCGGAAGCGGCCGGGCGGCGGTTGGTGGAGCAGATGCAGGCCGCCGAAGGCGGGGCCTGGACCGGCGCGGAGTTGCAGGCCCGGTTTGGCCTGACGCCCGCGGTGCTGCATCGCCGGCGCAAGGAGCACCGCATCGTGTGCTGGCGGGACGCGCGGCATGAGTTTCATTACCCGCGCTGGCAGTTCACGCCCACCGGCGCGCTGCTGCCCGGCATCCAAGAGGTGTTGCAGCTTTTCCGCAGCCACGACGAGTGGCGGGTGATGTCCTACTTCCTGGGCCAGCGTCCGCAGTTGGGCAACCGCCGGCCCCTGGACCTGCTCCGGGGGGGCGACACGGAGAAGGTCCTGGAACATGCCCGCGTCCATGCCGCGGAAAACACCTGGTAAGCTGCCGCCGCCGCTCGGGGCAGAAGCGTTTGCCCGCCTGCCGTTGAAGCAACTCTGCCGGCCGGTCGCGGGCGTGTTTCACCGCCTGCACGCGCGCCACCCGGAGACCGGCCAGCCGCGCGAGCCGATCTTCTTCAGCCGGCGCGGCGCCTCACGCTTCGACCCGGCGGACGGCGTCGGCACGCTGTACCTGGCCGACTCGCTGGCGGGCGCGGTGCTGGAGATGTTTGGCGACCGCCTGGAGCCGCTGGGCAGCTTGGGCCGCGGCCTCAGCCGGCAGATGCTGGGCGGCTGGTTTGCCACGCTCGTCGCGGTGCCGCGGGTGACGCTGTTCGAGGCCAGCGGCCCGAACCTGTCGAAACTGGGCGTGGACCTGCAACTGCTCGCCGGCGATCACGCCACCGCCCGGCTGTGGGCGCACCGGCTCATGCACCATCCCGCGCAAATCGGCGGCATCCGGTATCCCTCCCGGCATGACGACACGCAGCGGAACGTGGCGCTGTTTGAACGGCCCGGACTGTTGCCCGCCGCGGCGGAAGCCGGCCTCACGCCGCCGGCGGGCGAGCGGTCAGCCTTCGCGGCGCGTGAAACCGGCCCGTTGTTGCACGGACCCGCCATGTGTCTGAGCGAACATCCCGAATTGCCGGACGCGCTGGCCCGGCTGGAAGTGGCGCTGCTGCCATGAGGTGTCGCATGAGCCCGCCCCGCGATCAACCACCGGCCGGTGAACTTCAAGCCACCCCGCCGGCTGAACCATCCGCGTGATCCACGTCCTGCGACGTCTCGCGTTCATGCTGCCGCTGCTGCTGGTCATCAGCTTCGCGGCGTTCGCGTTGATCCGCCTGGCGCCCGGCGGGCCGTTCGACCGCGAGCGACAGGTGCCGCCCGAGATCGAGCGCCAGCTCAACGCGAAGTACCACCTCGACCAGCCGCTCTGGCGCCAGTACCTGCTTTACTTCGGCGGGCTGGTCCGGGGCGACCTCGGGCCTTCGATGCGTTACCGGAACCATTCGGTGAACGACATCATCGCCGCCGGCCTGCCGGTGTCGTTGACGCTCGGCGCGTTCGCCTTTGCCTTCGCGCTCGGCGCGGGCATCCCGCTGGGCTTTTACGCGGCCATCCGCAAAGGCCGGTTCACCGACCAGTTCGGCAGCCTGCTGGCGATCTCGGCCATCTGCGTGCCGACGTTTGTGGCGGGGCCACTGCTGGTGATGATCTTCGGCGTGAAGCTGCGGTGGTTCCCGGTCGCCTTGTGGGACTCGCCGTGGCACACGGTCCTGCCCGTGCTGACGCTCGGGCTGTATTTCGCCGGGCGCGTCGCGAGGCTGATGCGCGAAGGCATGCTGAACACGCTCCACGCCGGCTTCATCACCACCGCGCGGGCCAAGGGGCTGTCCGAGAGCGCGGTGTTCTGGCGGCACGGCTTCCGGCTGGGCGTGCTGCCGGTGGTGAGCTACTCCGGGCCGCTGCTGGCGGATTTGCTGACCGGCTCGTTCGTGGTGGAAAACCTGTTCCAGATCCCCGGCATCGGCGTGTTTCTGGTCAACAGCTCCCTCAACCGCGACTACACGATGGTCGTGGGCCTGGTGCTGCTCTACGCGGCGCTGCTGCTGGTCCTGAACCTGATTGTGGACCTGCTGTACGCGGCGCTGGATCCGCGGGTGAGATATGAATAGTCCCAAGTTCAAAGTCCCAAGTCCCAGGTCCCGGGTCCCGGTCACGGACGGGTCCGCGACTGGGCCGGGGACAAACGAGAACGGGGTGAACAAGTTCCTCACGGGCCGAGCGCTCCCACAACCTGTTTTCGCCAGGCCGATGCTGCCCCCCGCCGCCTTTGACCAATTGGAAATCAAATCAAACCGACGCTTGGTACCAAAACACAAGTAGTATGAGTACGATCCAGCGGTTCGAGGACATCGTGGCGTGGCGAAAAGCACGCGAACTGACCCGCCTGATCTACGTGGCCACAAAAGATGGAATCTTCGCGAAGGACTTCGGGTTGCGCGATCAACTCCGGCGGGCGGCTGTGTCAGTGATGTCGAACATCGCCGAAGGCTACGAGCGCGGCGGTGACAAGGAACTGATCCAGTTCCTTTCGTTGGCCAAGGGCTCTTGCGGTGAAATTCGCTCGCAACTCCACGTCGCCCTTGACCAGCGCTACCTGACGGAAGCGCAGTTCAAAGACCTTTACGGCCGGACCGAGGAGATCAGCCGGCTGGTTGCCGGATTCATGAGTTATCTCAAGAACTCAGGACTCAAAGGACCAAAGTACAAACCGACGCTTCCGCCCTGACCAAGGACCTGGGACTTGGGACTTGGGACTTGGGACCTGGGACCTGGGACTTGGGACTTGGGACCAACATCTGTGACCAATCCGATGCGACCCAAAACTCCGTTGAGCGGAGCCTGGCTCCGCTTCCGCCGCCACCGCGCCGCATGGCTGGCGGCGTGGTTCCTGGCCCTCGCCACGACGGTCGTGCTCGTCGGACCGTGGCTCTCGCCGTACGCCGCCGACGCCTTTGCCGGCGGGCAGTTCGAGACGCCGTCCTGGCAGCACTGGTTCGGCACCGACGTTCATGGACGCGACCTGCTCACGCGCGTGCTCCACGGCGCGCGGCTGTCGCTCGTGGTCGGAGCCGTGGGCACCGCCATCAGCCTCCTCATCGGCGTGCTCTGGGGCGCGGTGGCCGGGTACGCCGGCGGCCGCGTGGACAGTGTGTTGATGCGCACGGTGGACGTGCTGTACGCGATGCCGACGTTGGTGTTCGTCATCGTAATCGTGACCGCGCTGAACGGGGTGTTGGCGAGGTGGGAGGCGGTTGGCGCGCCTGTCAACGTCACCCAGGCGCGGCTGGTGGGCTTGTTGCTGGGAATCGGCGCCGTCTCGTGGCTGACGATGGCCCGGATTGTCCGTGGCGAGGTCCTGTCCTTGCGCGCGCGGCCGTTCGTCGAGGCCAGCCGGGTGCTGGGCGCCTGCCCGGCGCGCATCCTGTTCCGCCACATCCTGCCCAACCTCGCGGGCGTGGTGATCGTGTATCTGGCGCTCACCGTGCCGGCGGTGGTCCTGTACGAATCGTTCCTCAGCTTTCTGGGCTTGGGCATCCAGCCGCCGGCCGCAAGCCTGGGCACGCTCATCGCCGAAGGCGCGGTGCAGATCAACCCGCTGCGCATCTACTGGTGGCTGATCGTTTTCCCGGCCGGCGCGCTCGCGGCGGCGCTGCTGGCGCTGAACCTTGTCGGCGACGGCCTGCGCGACGCCTTCGATCCGCAGGCGGCGAGGAGGAACTGACCGGCGTCGGCCGGACCGGGCGGGCTTTCCGAAGCTTCGGGAGCGCGAGCGCCTCGAGTTCATACCGAACCCGAAACCCCAAGCCGGAGCGATGCCATTGGACTGGGGAGCACACCCGCCACAGGCGCCGTGGCGGGGGCCTCGCCCGCCGCTTCCGGCGCCGCGGCGCGCAGAAACCGGAACCGGCCTTGACCGCAACGCGCCAGGCCATTAGCAGAAAGGCGGCATGGATGTCCTGTTGCTGTCGCGAGTGCAGTTCGCGTTAACCATCGCGGTGCACTACATCTTTCCGCCACTGAGCATCGGCCTGGGCGTGATGCTGGTGGTCATGGAAGGCATCTGGCTGAAGACCGGCAACCCGCTGTACCACCAGATGGCGCGGTTCTGGACGCGGGTGTTCGCGCTCACCTTCGCCATCGGCGTGGCCACGGGCATCGTGATGGAGTTCGAGTTCGGCACGAACTGGGCCACCTACTCGCGCTACGTGGGCGACGTGTTCGGCAGCGCGCTGGCGGCCGAGGGCATCTTCGCCTTCTTCCTCGAGTCCGGCTTCCTGGCGATCCTGCTTTTCGGCTGGGACAAGGTGGGCCGCAAGCTGCATTACTTCGCCACGTGGATGGTCTGCCTGGGCGCGCACTTCAGCGCCATCTGGATCGTCGTGGCCAACTCCTGGATGCAGACTCCGGCCGGCTATCACATCGTCGGCGAAGGCCTGAACGCGCGGGCCGAGATCACGGATTTCTGGGCGATGGTCTTCAACCCGTCCGCAATAGACCGGCTGTTCCACGTGCTCTGCGGCTGCTGGCAGGCGGGGTCGTTCCTGGTGGTGAGCGTCAGCGCGTGGTACCTGCTCAAGCGGTGCCATCTGGATTTCGCCCGCGCGTCGCTCCGGGTCGGGCTGAGCGTCGGGCTGGTGGCCTCGCTGCTGCAACTGGTCAGCGGCCACGACAGCGCGGCGGGCGTGGCGAAGAACCAGCCGGCCAAGCTGGCGGCCTACGAGGGCTTGTACGAAACCACCCCCCACGCGCCGCTGGTCCTCTTCGGCTGGGTGGACGAGCGGGCGGAGAAGGTTTACGGCCCGGCCATCCCCGGAATGCTCAGCTACCTGGTGCATGGCCGGACCGACGCCCCGGTGACCGGGCTGCGCGAGGCGGCGCCGGACCCGGCCGACCGCCCGCCGGTGAACGCCGTGTTCCAGTTCTATCACCTCATGGTGGCCGTCGGTTTTGCGATGATCGTCATGGCCGCGCTGGGCTTCCTGTACTTCTGGCGCGGATCGCTGTTCGAAAAGCGCTGGCTGCTCTGGCTGCTGGTGTTCTCCGTGCTGGGCCCGCAGGTGGCCAACCAGGCCGGCTGGTTCGCGGCCGAGATGGGCCGCCAGCCCTGGATCGTGTACAAGCTGCTCCGCACCTCGGAAGGACTGTCCGCGGTCGTGAAAGCCGAGGCCGTGCTCGGCTCGCTGATCCTGTTCGGCCTCGTGTACCTGCTCCTGCTGGCCGTCTTCCTGTACCTGCTCAACGACAAGATTCAGCACGGGCCGGACGCGGCGGACCTGACCCCCACGGGCAAACTGGCGTTGCCCTTGAAATTCTGATGACCAAATCCAAAACCCGAAATCCGATCCGAGGAACCCGCGACCGTCCCGGTTCGCCGGGCCGCTTTGCGGTTCCGCAACTTGTCCGCACTTCGGGCTTTGGCTTTCGGACTTCGGACTTCGGACTTCGCCTTTCGGGTTTCGGTTTTCGGTTTTCAGCCCTCCCCTCGTCATGAGCTTCGGCGACCTTGACCTCCAGACCACCTGGTTCGTGTTGATCGGCGTGCTGTTCACCGGCTACGCGATGCTGGACGGCTTCGACCTCGGCGTGGGGGCGCTGCATCTGTTTACCAAGACCGACGAGGAACGCCGGCTCCTGCTCAACAGCATCGGCCCCGTCTGGGACGGCAACGAAGTCTGGCTGGTGACCGGCGGCGGGGCGCTCTTCGCGGCGTTTCCCGAGGTGTACGCGACGGTGTTCTCGGGCTTTTACCTCGCGTTCGTGCTGCTGCTGGTGGCGCTGATCTTCCGCGCCGTGGCCATCGAGTTCCGCAGCAAACAGCCGATGCGCTGGTGGCGGCGGATGTGGGATGTCGGCTTCGCCTCGGGCAGCGTGCTGTCCAGCTTCCTCCTCGGCGTCACCATGGGCAACATCGCCTGGGGCGTGCCGCTGGACGAACGGCACGAGTTCAGGGGCGCCTTCCTGGGGTTGCTGCATCCGTATGCCCTGCTGCTGGGCGTGACCACCGTGGCCCTCTTCATGATGCACGGCGCGATCTACGCGTTGATGAAGACCGAGGGCAGCCTGCACGACAAACTGCGCGGCTGGATCAACAGCACGATCATCTTCTTCATCATCTGCTACGCCATCACCACCATGGCCACGCTGCTCTACGTGCCCCACATGGCGGCGCGGGTGCGGGCGAACCCGTGGCTCTTCAGCGTGGCGCTGCTGAACATGCTGGCCATCGCGAACATCCCCCGTGAAATCCACCACGGCCGCGAGGGCCGGGCCTTCGTGTCCTCCTGCGTGGCGATGGTCGCCCTGATGGCGCTCTTCGGCCTCGAGATGTACCCCAACCTCGTCCTGAGCAACCCGGAGGCCGCGCACAGTCTCACCATCTACAACGCCGCTTCCTCGCCCAAAACCCTCGCCATCATGCTCACCATCGCGCTGATCGGCGTGCCCATCGTCCTGGCCTACACGATCAGCATCTATTGGATCTTCCGGGGCAAGGTGAAGCTCACGAACATGAGCTACTGAAAACGCGGGCGCCAGGTGCGGGTCAAGTGGCAGGGGCGCATTTCAGCGTCTCGTCGCGGCTACGTTGAGGTGGTGGCGCCGGCTTCCAGCCGGCCGGTAAGCCGGGCTTCCGGCCCGGAGTCCAAGGTGGGTTGCCTCTCGCTGAGAAGCGAGGCCTTCCTGCCGCAGAGCCGGCGGCCGGCGACCTGATGCCGGGCGGCAGGGGCCACTGGCCCGGTCCGGATCGCCCGCACGTGACCGAAAGGCGTTCCGGCCCGCGAACCCGGCTAATTCGCAATTGCCAACGCGCGCGCGCGCCGCATAATCATGCCGTCTCCGGAACTGGCTCCAGGCTGCACAGAGGCCCTTTTGGTGAAGGGTGCCGCGGACGGAGCCCGCCGGACAGCCGGCCTCCGGGTGGGCGCTGCGGCTCAGATGGTATGGGATTGGGATGCGAGGACTTCTTGGGAACGGCCACCGGCCAC
>CAZMOZ010000025.1:0-29508 GCA_964568145.1 uncultured Verrucomicrobiota bacterium | reverse complement strand
CTCAGATGGTATGGGATTGGGATGCGAGGACTTCTTGGGAACGGCCACCGGCCACACGCCGCTGGCACCCCGCCCGATCCCACCCCGCAGCCGCGTGCGCCCGGCCAAGGTTCCGACCGGCTTGGGCAGACCCGCCGCAGTCGTCCACACCCGGCTCCCACCCGCTCCGCCGGACGCCCCCACACGCGGCCGCTTCGGCTCCTTCCGGGTGGCGCGCGAGGTCCACACCCCCAATCCGCAGGCACTGATTATGTTTCCTGCCGATTCTCAACCCCTGCCGTCCAACCTGCCCCGGCTTGTTACCGTACGTGGCCAGACCGTCGTGCGCGACAGTGACCTGGCGCAGATCTACGGCGTGAGCACGAAAGCGTTCAACCAGACCATCCGACGGAATGCGGCACGATTCCCTGGCGATTTCCCGTTCCGCCTGGCTGCGGAGGAATGGGCCGGTCTAAGGTCACAAATTGTGACCTTAGAGCCGGCCGGACGCGGCGCGCATCGCAAGTATCTCCCGCTGGTCTTCACCGAGCACGGCGCCATCATGGCCGCCACCGTCCTGAACAGCCCCCGCGCCGTGGCCATGAGCGTGTACGTGGTGCGGGCGTTCGCGCGGCTGCGCGAAGAACTCCTCGGCCGGGCCAACCGCGAACGCCGCCTGGCCGAGATCGAGCGCACCCTCGTGGGCCACGACCCCGCCCTGCGCGACTGTACGAAAAGCTCAAACCCCTGCTCCTGCCGCCGCCCGCGAAGCCCCGGCGGGAAATCGGTTTCCATGCGAAAGGCTGACCCCCTGCCGCCGCACCCTTGCCCGGCTGCAGCCCCACTTCACCGCCTACCCTGATTGACCACCCCGACCCACAACGACCCGATCCCGGCGCGGATGCTCAATGAGTTCGTGTATTGTCCACGCCTCTTTTACTACGAGCATGTCGAGGGCGTGTTCGTGGACAACGCCGACACGCTCCGCGGCGCCGCCCTCCATCGCCGCGTGGACCACGGTTCCGGCGAGCTGCCGCCCGCCCCGGACGGGAAGTCCAAAGCCCGCAGCGCGAAGTCCGAAGCCGGCACCCCGTCCGACGCATCCGCCACGCCGGGTGCGCCCGAAGCCGCCACCCCGCCACCCCCCGACCCTCGCGCCTCCACCGGCGAAGTCATTCATTCACGCTCGGTGCAATTGGGCTCCCAGCGTCTGGGCGTCACGGCCAAACTGGACTTGGTCGAAGTCCGCACCGGCGGCGACGACCTGTTCAGTGCCCTGGAGGTCTGCCCGGTGGATTACAAGGCCGGCGCGCCGCGCGAAGGCCCGGACGGCAACGAAATCTGGGACGCCGACCGGATGCAGCTCGGCCTGCAGGCGCTGATCCTGCGCGAAAACGGCTACACGTGCCGCGAGGGCGTGATCTATTACCGGGCCACCAAACAGCGGGTGCGGCTGCCCATCACGCCGGAGCTGGAAGCCTGGGTCGCGGACAACGTGGCGAAGGCCCGGATCGTCGCCGCCGGCGCCATTCCGCCGCCGTTGGAAAACTCCCCGAAATGCCCCCGCTGTTCGCTGGTGACCGTCTGCCTGCCCGACGAAACGCGCTTGCTGGCGGCCTCACCTGTCGCCGACAACGCGAGGATCACCGATGCTCCCGATGGCGCCCCTCAACCTTCAACCCCGGACTCTCAACCCGCAGCCGTCCGCCGCCTCATCGCCGCGCGCGACGACACCCGCGCCCTGTACCTGAACACGCCGGGCCTGCGCATCGGCCGCAAGGACGAACTGCTTCAGATCAAGGAGGACCGCGCGGTGCTCGACGAAGTCCGCATCCACGATCTCACCCACGTCGCGTTGTTCGGCAACATCCAGATTTCCACCCAGGCCATCCAGGCGCTGTGCGAGGCCGAGGTGCCGGTGACGTACTTCTCGCTGGGCGGCTGGTTCTACGGCCTCACCCGCGGCCACGAGCTGAAGAACGTCTTTCTGCGCCTCGAGCAGTTCCGCCTCGCGCGCGAGCCCCAGACCTGCCTCCGGCTGGCCCGCCAGTTCGTGCTGGGCAAGGTGCGGAACCACCGCACCCTGCTCATGCGCAACCACCTCGAGCCGCCGCCCGCCACGCTGCTCAAGCTCAAGCAATGCGCCGACGCCGCCGTGCGCGCCGCCGTCCTGGACGAGTTGCTCGGCATCGAGGGCCGCGCCGCCGCCGCGTACTTCGAGCAGTTCAGCGGCATGATCAAGGTGAACGACGACCTGGCCGACGCCACCACGCCTCAACCCACAACTCCCAACCCTCAACTCGCCTTCAACTTCAACTTCCAAAACCGCAACCGTCGGCCGCCCACCGACCCGGTGAACGCCCTGCTTTCCCTCGCCTACAGCCTGCTGGCCAAGGATTGCACGCTCGCCGCGCTCGCGGTCGGTTTCGATCCCTACGTCGGATTTTATCACCAGCCGCGGTTCGGTCGTCCGGCCCTGGCGCTGGACCTCATGGAGGAGTTCCGGCCGCTGGTGGCGGAGTCCACCGTGCTCAGCGCCATCAACAACCGCGTCATCACCGGGCGCGACTTCGTGCGGGCTGGCGCGGCGGTGAACCTGACGCCGGCCGGGCGGCGGCGCTTCTTCGAGATGTACGAGTTGCGCATGAACGCGCTGCTCACCCACCCGGTGTTCGACTACAAGGTCAGCTACCGCCGGGCGCTGGAACTCCAGGCCCGGATGCTGGCCCGCACGCTGACCGGCGAAATCCGCCAGTACATCCCGCTGATGACGCGATGAACCGACGCCGGGAGCTTGAAAAAAGGGCGGGGGTACCCCCGTATTTGACCGACTCCCGGTGCAACACTGGGCCGGATGAAACAGATTGCAGCACACCTTGCTACGCTGGCTCCGCCGCGCGAGTGCGCAGGCGCGTAATTTCACCCCGGCGTTCGGCGGTGTGCAGCACGAACACAACAACCCCCAAATGACCTATGCCAAATCCTGAACCCTTGACCCTCCAAGCCCTCCAGCAAGCCGTGGCAGGAAGCGCCGCCGCGTTCCGTTGCCGTCGGCGACTCCAACCCGCCGGCAGCCCCGGCGACAAAGTCTTCCCGCCCACGTTTGCCGGGGCCGTGTATGCCGTCGAGCAACGGCGCGTCTTCGACGAAAGCGACAAACTGCTCCCCGAGCCCAAAACCTGCGTGATTCTCGATACCGTCCAGTCCCAGGCCAACCGGATGGAACTGGCGTTGCAGGAGGCCGTGGACAACGGCAAGCTCAAAATGCCGCTGGTGGTCGTTGACTTCAGCCGATGGTCGCCCACCGGGGATGTGGAAGCCGACAAGGCAGCCAACCGCTTGATTGAGGCCGTGGGTAAAATCACAAGCCTCCAGGTGCCGCACCGATTGGCGGATGCCATTCTGCGCTACAGTCAAACGCCCGATGGCGTCGAATTCCGAAAGTCCGAGAAGGGCAAGGCACTCGACACCGCAAGTCCCCAAAACGCCACGCCGCTTTACCAACTGTGCCCGACGGCTCTGATCTTCGGCATGTGGGACTCGACCGGTCCAAAAGGCGGGCTGGGCGCCAAGTTCGAGCGCGCATTGGTCTCGGAAGTCGTGGGCGTTGGCGCGAGCTTTGGCGTCAAGACGTCCAGCCGGATTGACCCGCTTATCACCAAGACGGAGGGCATCGTCCTCTACAAGACACCAGGGGGCTCGTGGACTTTGAAGCCTGACGAAGCCAAGAAAGACCAGTCGGGCAAGCCGATCCTGTATGGAAAGAAAGGCAAGGTCTCCGACGCGAACCTTGGTAACGTCACACCGGATTTTGACCGTTACGATCAAAAGTCCATCACGGGGGAAAATCGCATGACGCCAGACCCCATGCGCTCCGACGGGGGATTCATCGAAGCCAATCGCATAAGGCCCGGTGGCGTAACCATCGAATATGCTGAACAGGTGACGACGCTGTCACTGATCGTCCTGCGGCGGCTGCGCTTTCCCCTCAACGGAACCTCCAAACCTGAAACCGACGTTGCCGCCCGCACGGTGCTTGCCGCACTCGGCCTTTGCGCCGCCACGCTCGCCTTCGAGAACGGCATGGGCCTGCGCTCGCGCTGCCTGCTCTGGCCGGAAGGCCCGATGCAATGGGAACTGCTCGACAAGCCGGGCGAAGCCCCGAAGTTTTTTCCCCTCACCGGCGACGCGGCGGTCAGCCTCTTCAACGCAGCCGTGAACAAAGCCAAGGAGGCCGGGCTGACCTGGGAAGTAACCCCAATCACGCTCCTCCCACAGCAAAAGCTCGTGGACTTGGTCCGTCAAAGCCAGATCGAGGCCACCAAGGAAAGCAGCGAGAAAGGCGGCTGACATGCTTGCCCTCGGCATCCGCTACCTCAACGGTTTCGTGGTTGCTTCGCACGGCACGCGCGAGCGCGTCGAATGGCCACCGCATCCGGCCCGCGTGTTCATGGCCCTGGTGGCCGCCCACTACCAGACCGGCGCGGACGCCCCGGAACGCGAAGCCTTGCTCTGGCTGGAAAAACAACCCCCACCGGAGATCCACGCACCCGAGGCCTGGCCGTGTGCGGTAGTGACGCAATTTGTGCCCGTAAACGACGACAGCGCCCAGTGCCACAAGGATCCCAAGACAAAGAAGGTTAAGTTCTACCAAGAAATCCCGGGCACATCGCTCAGGAGAAATCGCCAAGACCGGTCTTTCGCCCGCGCTGCACTGGCTGGCGACACAGTGTGGTTGGCTTGGCCGCACGCGAACCCAGAACTCAAGGTCCGCGACGCACTGGCCGGCTTGTGCGGCAAAGTCACCCGCATCGGCCACTCGATCTCGCTGGTCCAGATGTGGCTGGCGGATGCTGTTCCTGCCGGGCCGCAGCGCTGGATTGAAGATGAAACGCGCAGCACCCAGCAGTTGCGCGTGCCGCGGGGAGGGACCCTTACGGAGGTTCTCGATCCCAGTTTCAACGGCAAGGACGTGGCGCGCTACGCCGAGATGCTGCTGGCGATCGAGAATGCCACAGATTCCAGAGAAAAGGCTGCGGCGAAGAAGGCAATGAAAGAAGCCTTCCCCCACGGCGAACCACGCCAGGACCGCCCGCATATCGCCACCTGCGCCAGCTATGCGCGAGCCGAGGAAATCGCCGACACGCCCGCAGCCCCTGGCACCGTCTTAAGCCCGCACCTGCTGGTGTTCAGCCTCGAACGGCGCGACGGCCCGTATCGCTGCCTGGACCTGCTGTGCACCCTTGTGCTGACCGAGCGCTGGCGCGAGGCCCTCGTCAGCCAGGCCAACGAGCTTT
Source organism: uncultured Verrucomicrobiota bacterium (assembly GCA_964568145.1). GTDB lineage: Bacteria > Verrucomicrobiota > Verrucomicrobiia > Limisphaerales > J093 > DSVZ01. Next base: position 24,232 of record CAZMOZ010000025.1, on the reverse strand, counting down.
CTGCGGAAGCCCAGCAGATCATCAGTGGTCACGGCCCGGAGCGGAAGCCGCTGGAGTCACCCCATCTGGCCTTCCTGCCGCTGGCCGCCGTCGGGCACGCCCACGCGGATGGGCATCTGCTGGGCGCAGCCCTCGCTCTGCCGGGCGAGCTTCCGTTTTCAGTCCGGCAGGAAGTGGGGCAGGCGGCCGGGCGGGTTCGGGAACTCGCCTTGGGCCGGCTCGGCAAGTGGTCCCTCGAGCCACTCACCATGGCCCGTCCGCCGGTGGCCCTGCGAGCGGCCACTTGGACCGCCCATCCGGAGGGCGCCACGCACTGGGCCAGCGTCACGCCGGTGGCCTTCGATCAGCACCCCAAGGCCAAGGACAAGGCCGCCTGTCAGGAGGAAGCCGCAGCCATGATCGCCGCGGCGTGCGAGCGCATCGGCCTGCCTCGCCCGCGCGAAGTCATCGTCACCCTGATGTCCGCGCACTTGGGCGCGCCGCCCGCGCACGCCTACCCGCGCCTGCGGCGCAAGGACGGCAGCGAACGGCGGCACACGCACGCCATCCTGGTCTTCGCGGAGCCGGTGCGCGGCCCCGTGCTGTTGGGCGCCGGGCGCTATCGTGGCTACGGTTTTTTCCGGCCGATGGAGCTTCAATGACGCCAACGGAAGTCCATCATTCGCTGACTCGCTCTCGCTTGCCAACGCGACTAGCCATCCCCCCATGAACAGCAACATGGACCCCAAGCAGCACCAGGCAGCCGTGCAACGAGCTTTGGCCTTGGGCCGTGAGTCCAATCCTGCGGGACTGCCCGAACTCGCGCGCTTGCTGAAAACGCCCTCCGCGGAAGTCCGCCGCCTCGCGGCCTCCGCCATCGGCAAGCTCGCGTCCTTCGGGGCGGACGCGAGCGCCGCCCTCCAGGCCCTGGTTCCGGTCGCCTTGCGCGATCCGCATCCGCAAGCGCAACAGTATGCCCTCAAGGCGCTCAAGAACTACGGCGCAGCGGCCCGGGACCATCTCCCAGACCTCGACGACCTCGCGGCCAACGAACGGGCGAAGGACTACGTCCGCCGCGCGGCCCATTCTGCGGCCGAAGCCATCCGCGAAGCCCTCCGCCTCGAACAAGCAGGTGCCCGGCACAAGTGCGTCCGCTGCGGGCGTGAAGTCACCGCTGAGGAACACACCCGCAGCCAGCAGGCCTTCCAACGCACCTTCTGCGATGCCTGCTTCGACGAAGTGTTCCTCGACCGTCGCAACTTCGACACCAAGGTCGAACTCAACAAGACCATCACCGCCATGGCCGGCACCCTCGTGCAATCCGATGGCGAACGTCTCATCGCCGACTGGCTCGCCGCCCACAACATCGCGTATCGCTACGACGAGCGTTACCGCATTCTCAGCGGCCACGCCATCCGCCCGGATTTCTACCTGCCCGAACTGGACGTTTACATCGAGTATTGGGGCATGGATACCGCCGATTACAAAATTGGGATGCTCAAAAAGCAGCAGCTTGACCAGCAGGAGGGCAAACGCCTTATCTCCATTTACCCACCCGACAAGTCTCGTCTCGACGCCATCCTTCGCCAAAAACTCGCCTTCTTCGGCTACACCGTTTTGCCTGATTCCCCGCCCAGCGTCGGCGAGCGTTAGCGAGACAGCCTTTCACACCATGTTCCCCACCTTCCCTGAATTCTTCGCCGCTCTCTGGCCCGACAAACAGCCGTTCCCCTGGCAAACCCTGCTGGCCGAGCGCGTGGCGACAGCAGCATGGCCCGAGGCCATAGACTTGCCCACCGCCGCCGGCAAGACGGCCTGCCTGGATATCGCCGTCTATGCCCTCGCCGCCCAGGCCGACAGGCTCCTCGGCCAGCGCACCGCCGCGCGCCGCATCTGGTTCGTGGTGGACCGCCGCATCGTGGTGGACGAAGCCTTCGAGCGTGGCCGGCGCCTGGCCGACAAGCTGGCCACTGATCCCGCCCCACCCATCCGCGCCGTCGCCGAGCGCCTGCTGGCGCTGCGCGGACTGCCTTCCACCGAGCGTCCGTTGGCAGTCAGCCGGCTGCGCGGCGGCGTGCTGCGCGACGATGCCTGGGCACGCATCCCCTCCCAGCCCGCCATCATCACCAGCACCGTGGACCAGCTCGGCTCCCGCATGCTCTTCCGCAGCTACGGCGACGGCCCCTTGTCCGCGCCGGTTTACGCCGGCCTCGCGGCCAACGACAGCCTGATCCTGCTCGACGAAGCCCACTGCGCCGTGCCCTTCCTGCAAACCCTGCGTGCCGTGCGGCGGTTTCGCTCTGCCAAGTGGTCCGAGGTGGAGAACCCCACGCCCTTCCACGTGACCGTGCTTTCAGCCACGCCGCCTGGTGATCTGGAAGGCCAACCGATCGACGTCTTTCCCGCCCCCGACCAACGCGAAAAGGCACTGAACCACCCGGTCCTTCAGCAGCGACTGAACGCCTCCAAGCTGGCCGTTCTCGAAAAGGTGCCCAGCGAGCCTGATCTGGCCAAGGCGATCGCCGAGGCTGCCACTGGATTCGCCGACGCGGGCCGGCGCCGCATCGGAGTCATCGTCAACCGCGTGGGCCACGCTCGCGAAGTCGCTCGACTGCTGAAGCAAGCGGCCCGCAAAAACACACCCGAAGGTGCCCCCCGGTTCGACGTCGAGCTGCTCACCGGTCGGATCCGGCCCTTCGAGCGCGACATGCTGATCGGCCCGGACACCCCGCTGCACCGCTACCTGCGCGCGGCCGACCCGGAGGAGCCATCCCGCCCGCTCATCCTGGTCGCCACCCAATGCCTCGAAGTGGGCGCCGACTTCAGCTTCGACGCGCTGGTGACCGAGTGCGCCAGCCTCGATGCCCTTCGCCAGCGCTTCGGGCGACTGGACCGGCTGGGCGAATTCGACAAGCAGCGGCGTAGCATGAACCGACCATCTGAAATCACCGCGAAGGTCTTCGTCGCAGCGTCGTCGTTGGAAGAGTCAGACCCCATCTACGGCCCCGCGTTGAAAGCCACGTGGGATTTCCTCTCCGCACCGGTGCCGCAAGAACCTGCCGCCGTCTCGCCCCGCAAGACCGGCAAAGAGCAACGCATCGTGGACTTCGGCGTCAACGCCCTCACGCCGCTCTTGCCCGCCGGGGACGAACTCCTGCCCTTCCTCGCGCCCGCGCCCGACGCCCCCGTCCTGCTCCCGGCTCACCTGGACCTGCTTTGCCAGACCGCGCCCCGGCCGCATCCCGAGCCGGACCTTGCCCCCTTCCTCCACGGCAAGGGGCGCGGCCAGGCCGAAGTCCGCATCGTCTGGCGCTGCGACCTGGACCCGGAGCAGCCCGACGACTGGCCTGAAATCGTCAGCCTCTCCCGCCCCGTCGCCGGGGAAATGCTGCCCGTGCCCCTTTACCGCTTGCAACAATGGCTGCGAAACCGTGCCCCTGCCGATCCGACCGGCGATGTCGAAAGCGCGGCAGGCGAGGCGGACGAAGCGCGCGGCGCGGCTTTCGCGGCTCGCCATTTCCTCCTCTGGCGCGGACGCGACCAGTCGAGCGTGCGGACCAACCCGGACGACATCACGCCCGGCAGCGTGGTGGTCCTGCCCGCGCCGGAGGATCCAGCCGAAGCCGAAACACTCGGCCAGGCGCTCCGCCAGCAAGGCTTCGGGCGCGACCAGCTCGACCTGTGGGAAGTGGCGTGGCAACAGACGGGCCGCCCTCCTACCCTGCGGCTACACCGCGCCTGCCTAGCCCCTTGGCTGTCGGCCTGCCCGCCGTTGGCCGCCTTGCTGGACCTCGCCGAGGGCGAGGACTGGACCCTCGGCGAACTCCGTGATGCTCTCGCCGCCGTGCGGGACTGGGCACCCGAAAGCGGCGGCTCGGAACCGCTGCCGCCCTGGCTGCGCAGGTTGTTCACCGCAGTAGCCGACGTGCGCAAACGTGACGTCGCGGTCCATCCCTCGGGTGGGTTGGTTCTGCGCGCGCCCGCATCGCTGCCTCACGACGAAGAGCCGGACCTCTTCGCCGACGAAGACGATCAGCTCAGCCAGGCGTCCGAAAAAATCCTCCTCGCCGACCACACCGTCCAAGTCGCGCAAAGCGCTGGCCTCATGGCGCGGGCTTGCCTGGACGACGCCACGGCCTCAGTCATCCAGGCCGCCGCCCGCTGGCACGACGCCGGCAAACTCGACCTGCGCTTTCAAGCCCTCCTCCGTGGTGGCCTGCCCGATCCCGACCGGCCGCTCGCCAAGTCGCCCGACCTGCCCCGTGCGCGCGAGCAGGCCCGGCGCAACCGGGAGGCGGCCGGCCTGCCAGACGATTTCCGCCACGAGATGCTTTCGCTACAACTGGCCGGCCGCTTCGCCGCGGGCGGCTTCTCGCCCGCCGACCACGAGTTGTTCCTCCACCTCATCGCCAGCCACCACGGCTACGCCCGGCCGTTTGCGCCGGTCTGCCTGGATGAGCATCCGCCTGACGTTCGCGGGCAGTTGGCCGGCGTTGCCATCGCGCTCGACGCCGGACAACGACGGCAACTTGTTCCTGCGCATCGCCTCGATTCAGGCCTGGCCGACCGCTTCTGGCAGCTCACGCGCCGCTTTGGTTGGTGGGGCCTGGCCTACCGCGAAGCCATACTGCGCCTGGCCGATTGGTATGCCAGTGCGCATCCCCAGAATCCTCCAATCAACAATCCCCCGACATGAGCCGCTTGGACCTCCCCGCTCTCGACGGTGCCAACCCGCTTGGCTTTCTGGCCGCCCTCGGCACCTTGACCGTGCTCGCCGAAACCGACCACAGCCTGAAACTCGGTTGGCGAGCGGGGGCACGATGGACGCCCTTTCTCCAGAGCGATGCCCTGCTAGATCAGGAGACCGTCAAATCAACGTCGGTCAATACACTCCGCGGCCGGGCCGTGCCCTCGGATGCCGATAACAAACGCAAGTCTGCTCAAAAGGCTTTCGACGACGCAAAGAAGGCGCTAAAGGATGCTCGGGACGATCTAAAAAAGCGAAAACTCCGCGGCAAAGATCGCGACCAGGTGTGGGAAGCCGAGGTGAAGCCTAAAGAGCAGGCACTGGCTGAGGCCCGCTTCGAGTGGTTGGCTATCCTGAAGGACGCCGTGCCCTCGCCCGAGCTGGCTCTCGGCCAGCGACCCGATTGCACCATCCCGGAGTTTCGCGAGCACGCAAAAGGCATGCTGCGATACGCAAGCGTCAGCAGTCGCACAGCCGTGGATTTGTTCGCCGCGTTCGGTGCCGAAGTCTCCAATGACCCCGACGAACGCATACAACCCACGCCCTTTTGCTTCATCACCGGCAGCGGCCACCAGTGGTTTCTCGACAGCGCACGGCAGCTCATGGACGCCGCGTCGAAAGACAAGCTGCATGAAGCCCTCTTCGAGCGATGGGCCTATGAGGACGAAAAGCTCACCATGCGCTGGGATCCCCACGATGACCGCCGTTACGCTCTTATGGACCGCGATCCCACAGCACCCGACAACAAAAGCGCCACCGTCTGGATGGCGAACCTGCTCGCCTACCGCGCCCTCGTATTCTTCCCTTGCGCCTGGGATGGCCATGCCCTCGCCACGACCGCCTGGAGCTTCGATGGCCGGTCGCCTTGCTTCACCTGGCCCGTGTGGGAACCGCCCCTCACCGCGCACACTGTTCGTTCGCTCCTTCGTCATCCGGCCTTTGGCCAGTCGGACGTGCGCGCCTGCCGGGCCGAGCTCCGCGCCCGGGGCGTCGCTGCCATCTTCCGCTGCCGCCGCATCGAAGTCGGCAGCGGCCAGAACAAAAAGATTAACTTCACCCCGGCCACGGCGGTTTGATCGTTGCCTTCGTGCTCCTCCATTCTCTTCCGTCCAGCCATGAACTTCGCCGATTTCTTCCAACACGCCACCGGCCACGCGCCTTACGACTACCAGTGCCGCCTGGCCTGCGGCGGGAAGCCGGAAAACCTGTCCACCGAGGAATGGCTGCGCCAAGGCACCGCCTGTCGCTCGCAGCTCATCCACATCCCCACCGGCCTGGGCAAAACCGCGGCTGTCGTGCTCGCCTGGCTCTGGAACCGTCTGGGCACTCAGCCATCGGCCATTGGCGGTTCGCCGACCCCGGCGAGCCCCTGGCCCCGCCGCCTCGTCTATTGCCTGCCCATGCGCGCCTTGGTCGAACAGACGCGAGACAACGTCGAGCTCTGGCTGAAGAATCTTTCGGCCAAAGCCGCACAACTCGGAATCACCGGCCCGGCTCTTGAAGAACTCGTCTGGCTGGCGCTTCACTCGCCCATCGTCCTCATGGGCGGCGAAGAACTCGACCCCGCCCGCGGTGAGTGGGACCTCCACCCCGAAAAACCGGCGATCCTCATCGGCACCCAGGACATGCTCCTCAGCCGCGCCCTCAACCGCGGCTACGGCATGTCCCGCTACCGCTGGCCCATGCACTTTGCCCTCCTCAACAACGACTGCCTGTGGGTGATGGACGAAACGCAACTCATGGGGGTGGGCGTCGAAACCAGCGCCCAACTCGACGGGTTCCGCTCCGATCAGAGAATGCCGACCAGCGGCGCCTGCCCCACTTGGTGGATGAGCGCCACGCTCGCTGACGCGCGCCTCGCCACGGTGGACCATCCCCGGCCCACGGCCGGCTGGCCGATGGCAAAACTGGAAGCCGCCGACCTCGCCCGCCAGGAGGTGAAGGATCGCTTCGAGGCCAAAAAACCGCTTGAGCCTGCTTCCGTGGTCTTGTCCGCCGACACCAGGAAGACCTACGCTGTCCAACTCGCCCGCTTCATCGCCGACCACCACCAGCACAACAGCCTTACGCTCGTCGTTCTCAACCGCGTGGACCGCGCCCAGGAAGTCTATCAGCAGCTTCAGAAGCTCCAGCCCTCCGCCGCGCTGGCGCTTGTTCACTCCCGATTCCGCCCCGACGACCGCCGGCGTCACGAAGCCGTCCTGCACGGTTCCGGCAGCCGCATTGTCGTCGCCACGCAAGCCGTCGAGGCGGGCGTGGATGTATCGGCGCGCACGCTCATCACGGAACTCGCGCCGTGGCCCGCGCTGGTCCAACGGTTTGGCCGTTGTAACCGAAGCGGCGAATTCAAAGGCGATGAAGCCCGCGTCTTCTGGGTGGACCTCTGCCCCAAGGACGACGCCGACGAACTCGCCCGGCCATACACCGCCCATGAACTCAACGCCGCGCGCCCACTTCTCCAGGCCCTGACCGACGCCGGCCCGGCCACGCTCAAAACCGTCGCGCCGCCACCGGAGCCTCCCGCCGTCCGCCCCGTCCTCCGCCGCAAGGATCTGGTCGAGTTGTTCGACACCACGCCCGATCTCGCCGGCCACGACCTCGACATCTCGCGCTTCATCCGCGATGGCGACGACACGGACGCGCAGGTCTTCTGGCGGGACCTCGGTGGTCGTGCCCCCGCCGTCGACTTGCCGGAGCCGGTCCGGCGCGAGTTGTGCCGGGTCTCCCTCGGGCGCTTCGCTGACTTCATGGGGAAGCTGGCAAAGGAAACCACCAAGCTCCGCGAACGGACCAAGGACTACGACCTCGCCCTCGGCCCGTTTGTCTGGAATCCGCTGGAAGAGCAGTGGGAAGCCGCGACCCGCATCCGCCCCGGCGCCGCTTACCTGCTCGGCGTGCAAGCCGGCGGCTACTCGGCTGACTTGGGGTGGGTGGGCGCCGAGCAGATCAACGTGCCGGTCACTTCCCTCGGCGCGGCGGAACCCTCCGCGGCCACCGGCTACGCTGGCGATCCATCGTCCTTCGCGCGCGCTTGGGTCACCCTCGCTGACCACACTCGCGCCGTGGTTGACGAGGCCACCCGTCTCGCCTCCGCGCTCGCGGCGGACCTGGCCCCTGTGTTCCTCATCGCCGCCCGCTGGCACGACGTGGGCAAGGCGCACGAGGCCTTCCAGAGACTGCTCCGCGGTGAGGAAGTGTCCCGCGCCGACCAACTGTGGGCCAAGTCCGCGAATCCAAGCGGGCGTTGCCAGCGCCGCTTCTTCCGCCACGAACTGGCCTCCGCCCTCGCCTGGCTGCAGACCGCCCCGCCCGAGGCTCCCGAGCGCGACCTCGTCGCGTATCTCGTCGCCGCGCACCATGGCAAGGTGCGCCTCTCGATCCGTTCGCTGCCAGGCGAGGAACCGCCGCCCGATCGCGCCGCCGCCCGCCTCGCCCGCGGCATCCTCGACGGCGACCCGCTCGGTCCCGTTGAAATGGAAGGCCTGTCGCTGCCCGTCATCGCGCTCGACCTGTCATTCATGGAGATGGGGTGGGACGCGGAACGCGAACCGCGGCGCGGCCCTTCCTGGCTCGCCCGCATGATCGCCTTGCGCGACCGCTTCGGCCCCTTCCGCCTGGCCTACCTCGAAACGCTGCTCCGCGCCGCCGATGCCCGGGCATCGGCACGAGGCGCCGGGCAGGACCAGATGGCGGTTTCCGGTGTTTCCTCCGGCATGGAACTGCGCGAAGAACCGGCTGCCTATCAGGCCGCCGAAGTCCTGTCGCCAGCGGAACAATCACTGGTCGCCGACCTGGTCGCCGATGGCCTGAGCATTCAGGACAAGTTCCGCCCTGAACCGCTCTACAAGCAGACCGGCAAAGGTCACTACGACAGCGGGACGGTGGAGGAAATCCGCCAGGCGAAGAAGGAGAAAGGAACGCCGTCGTGAAACGCGCCTGGCTCCAACGGTTCACCTGGCCGGTCATCGTCGAAACCAACCGGCAGCTTTGCCTTCCCAAAGGCGCGCTGCACAAACCCACGAGCGACGGCTACGAACCGACGCGCCGGCTTTGGGAATCCCATCACCGCGAAGAAATGACCCTGGCCGAGGCCACCGACCTCTGCCGGCGTTGCCACCAACTCGCGCCGTTCTGCAACTTCAACGGCAACACCTTCGTCGCGGTCATCCGCCGCGTCATCGCCGACCTCTCAGTGCCCGCCGTGCAAGCCGCTGCTTTGCGGACCCTGGCCGGCCACATCGTCGCCGGCACCGCGACACCGGAGGAGCAGACCGACTTTGGCGCGATCCTGAACTGCCTTGCCCAGTCACCATGAGCCAACACCGCCTGCCTCTCCCCGGCTGCGCCCCCATTCCGCTGGCGCACTACCTCAAAGCCCTCGGCATCCTACGTCTCGTAGCCGAGGACCGCGAGCACGGCGACCCGGACGCCGCCGGCTGTTGGGAACGCGACGTGTTCATCCTCCACAGCCGCCTCGACCGCGAGGGGTTGCTCGACTTCTTCCTGCGCCACTATCAACCCACGCCGATCGTGGTTCCATGGAGTGGCAGTGACTTCTTCGCGGTAAACCGCGAACACCCTGCCAAGTTGTTCACTAAAAGCCCCACGTCCTCGGCTGTCATCGAAGCCATTCTCAGCAGCGCCTCAGCACGCCTCCAAACCTACCGCACGGCAGTCCGGAGGACCTTTGGCGCGATGGACCTCGCGGGAGTGACCGCGAAGAAGGCGATTGAAGGATCGGGACGACCCCAGCGCCGGCTGAAAGCCGATCTGCTGTCTTCCCTGCGGGGTTCCCTGCCCGATGGAGCGGTGGCTTGGATCGACGCAGCCTCCGTCATCGAGCCGGATGCCCCGGCTTTCAATGCGCTGCTTGGTGGCGGTGGTGGCAGTGATGGGAACAGCCATTTTTCCGACAATTTCATGCAGTGTTTGTGGATGGCCCTGCCTGAGTTCGATGCCCAGCGGCAGAAGCCACTGAGAGCGGCTGGGGAAGGTTGCGTCTTCAACAGTGGGAGAGCGCTGGCCGAAGCCCTGGACGGAACTCCGAGAATCGGAACAAGAATTCCCGGCCTTTCGCCGGTTCTGTTTGATTCAACGCGAGTGGGTGGCCCCAACCAGACGAGCGGCTTCGCTGCCACTGCGGCCAGCAACCCCTGGGACTTTGTCCTCATGATCGAGGGGTCTGTGCTGTTTGCAGGTGCCATCGGGCGCAAACTGGATGGCCTCAGCGAAGCTTCCGCGCGCTTCCCATTCCTGTTTCAAGCATCACCGGTTGGTCTGGGTTGCTCTTATTCGGGCGAGCCTGCCGGCCGCGAACTGTGGCTCCCGCTTTGGTCGCGACCGACCCCGCTCGCTGAGGTTCGGGCGCTGCTGGCCGAAGGGCGCGTCGAAAAGCACGGACGCATGGCCAGACGAGGCGCCGACGCCTTCGTGGCCGCTGCGCAGCTTGGCTTTGACCGCGGAATCGATGCGTTTCAGCGAGTCGGTTTGTTCAAGGGTCGGATTGGCGGCGATAACTACTTCACCACGGTGGATCAGGGCCGTATTGCACCGCGCAGGAATCGCTTGGTGGACCTGCTGCGCGATGCGGATGACTGGCTTTCGGGCTTGGTGCCGCTGGCCAAAACCGACAATTGCCCTGCCGGCGTGATGCGAGCCTCCGTGGAAGTGGAGCGTCAAATTGCCAGCTTGGCGTTGGCCCCCCAGGAGCAGCGACGCTCTCGCTTGCTGGCGGTGTTGACCGCCCTCGGACAAGCCGAGCGCGCCCTCGCTCGCAGCCTGCGGTGGGCGACGGGCAGGGATCTCAGTCCAAGGAGACAACGCATCACCCCTCTCTCCGGTCTCTCCGCCCGCTGGCTGCGCGAGGCCGACGATGGCAGTGCCGAGTTCCGCCTCGCCGCCGCGCTGGCCTCCGTCAGCGGCAGCTACAAAGACAAGGACGGTCGCCCGGCGGCCCTCCCGCTCCGCCAGCATCTCGAAGCCGTTGCCCTCCGCGGCGGCACCGACCGCCGCTGGTTCGCCTGGGATGACCCGCCCTCCAACGACGTTGTCTGGCGCGAGGGCGATTTCGCGGATGTGCTCAACGCCATCCTCGCCCGCCGGCTCATCCGTGCCGAGCAGGCCGGCCACTCCGAACTGCCGGACCACGCGCGCTGCTTCGCCCCGCTGGCTGATGTCGTCGCGTTCCTCGAAGGCCGCACCGACGACGATCTGCTGGCTGACCTGCTCTGGGGCCTGTGCCTGCGGGACTGGCTGGGCGAAACCGGTAGCGCAGACTTCCAGTCTGCTGTATCGCGGATTTCCAATCCGCAGGCGATGGTGAGTTCGGACGCGCTGCCGACTGGAAGTCGGCGACACGGCAGGTTGGAAACCTGCGCTACTCCCGAAGTCCCCTCCGCCCTGTTTAGCATGCTTCGCCTCGCCTTTCCGCGCGGCGGTGAAAACGGCGGCGGATCCCCGGTGCCTGCCATCCCGATGATTCACCGCCACGCCGCAGCCGGCAATGGAGCCGAAGCCTCGCGCCTGGCGGTGCGTCGCCTGCGCGGCTCCGGCCTGCACCCCGCGCTGAACGAAGTGGCGGTCTCGGGTGAAGCCGCCCGCCGCGCGGCCGCTGCGCTGCTCTTTCCGCTTTCCCGCCGGGACTTTGCCCGGGTGGGCGAACTGGTGTTGAAACCGCAAACCGAAAACCAAACAAACACATGAACCTCGATGCCCTGAAGAACGAACCGCGCCTCCTCCTGGAGGCGAAACTCAAACCCATCGCCGGCACCCGCTTCCAGCCCACCGGCTTTCCGGACCTCGGCGCGGCTCAATACCGGCTGCCGGACGGCACCGCCATGTTGTTGGTCGAGTCAGCGCAAAGCATGGCCAACCGCTTGGAGGCCGTGTGCTGGGATGGAGGAGCCGACGATTGGGTCGCTCCCCTGAGAGGGTTGCCTGCTGTGAAGGTAAATGACAAGGACGGCAAGCCCCTCACAAATTCCGTTCTTGAAGCCCACCGCCTCAACAGCATCTACATCAAACGAGCCGACGAAGGCCGATTTCACCTTCAGCTCAAGTCCGAACTGATTGAGAAGGCAGACCGTCCCATAGACCTGCGCAAGATGAGCACCGTGCTCAAGAAGTACGATTTCAACGCGCTGATTCACGGCGTTTTTCTGGAGACGATCGATGGTCGGTTGCGACTGCCGCGCGCGTTGACCGCCTTCATCGAAGCGGAGGACGTCAAGGTTGCTACTTCGGGCGGGGTGAAGAATGACCGAATTGACCCTGACGGCAGCATTGTCCTCCCGCCGGCTGTGGAAGGCGTGAGCACGAAGGGGGACGAGGGGCGGCAGAAGAATGTCCCGTTTCCCCGCGATGAATTTTGCGGACGCATCACGGCCTTCTTCAACGTCGACCTCGCGCTCATTCGTGGTTTTGGCCTTGGTGTAGCCGTGGAGAAGCTCCTTGTCGCTGTGTCGCTGTTCAAGATTCGCCGATTCCTGCGCGACGGCCTTCGATTGCGGACTGCCTGCGACCTTGAGGAGATTCCTTATCCGGACGGGAATGGACTGAAGGTTCTGCGCCCGAAGAGCGGTTTTGAGCTTCCGCCTCTTGCTGACCTTGAATCCAAGCTGCCAGCGCTCATCACGGAGGCCTACGGCCAGCTTGGCGGACATAGTCGTTTTACAGTCGTGACATTCGACGACACCAAGAAGGAGCCCATCACGCTCCAATTAACGACGGAGCCGACTATTCCGGAAGACTTGGCGAAAATGATGAAGTGGAAGAAGGCGACGAAGAAGAAGCCGGCAAGCTTGATTGTCGCCGGGGAGATTCAACTGTCGCCGGAAGAACTTGCAGAGAAACTCTACCCAGGGGACGCGGGAACAGACGCTAGGGCGGCCTTCTTGGAGGCTTGGAAGGCGGCCGCCTCCGAAGCGCAACAACCCGATGATGAGCCGACCGAGGACCAAGGCGAAGAATCACCATGATTGCCATAGAGCTTCGGTTCTCGGGGGAGCGCTTCCACGCCACGCCTTGGGGCCGCCACGTCAACGAGGGCGCCGTCGAGTGGCCGCCCTCGCCGTGGCGATTCCTCCGGGCGCTGGTGGCCACCTGGTATTTCAAAGCCCGCGAAGACGTGTCGAAAGAGGAGGTTGAACATCTGGTTCACATCTTGTCCGGCGCGCTACCGACGTTCGAGCTTCCGCTCACGACCGTCTCCCACACGCGGCACTTCATGCCTGACAACGCCCCGCACCACAAGGAAGGCGGCAAGCTGACCTTCGGTCCCGGCAAAGACAAAGTCTTCGACACCTTCATCCACGTCGGCGGCCCGGTGCGGATGGCGTGGAACGTCTCGCTCGCGCCGGAATCCAGCCGTGCCCTGGCATTGCTCTGCGAGCGGCTCGGCTATTTCGGGCGGGCCGAAAGCCTGGTCGAAGCGCGCGTCTTGGCCGACGCGACGGGTTCCCAACCCAACGCCCGCTCCTTGCCGCCGGAGGAACCGGTTCCTGCCGACTGCGAACTCGTGCGTGTGCTTTGCCCGGTGCCTGCGGCGGACTACGCCGCGTGGCGTGCCCAGCAAGTGGCCACCAGCGCCGCCGCCCCCGCGGCCAAGTCCAAGGGCCGCACCAGAAAGACCAAGGCCGACCCTGCCGCGCCGCCGCTCGATCTGTTCGACGCCTTGGACGCCAAAACCGGCGACCTCCAGCGCGCCGGCTGGACGCTTCCGCCCGGCAGCCGGTTCGTGGATTACATCCGCCCGGCCCGCTGCTTCGATCCCGCTCCCGGACACCCCCGCCGTGTCAGTGGCACGCTCCCCACTGTCGCCCGCTTCGCGGTGTCCAGCGCCGTGTTGCCGCGGCTCACCCGCGCCGTTTCCGTGGCCGAGCGCATCCACCAATCGCTGGTCAAGTTCTCAGACCAAGCCCCGGTCTTCACCGGCAAGGCCAACGGCCAGCCGCTGCAAGGCCACCAGCACGCCTTCATCCTCTGCGAAGCCAACGGCCCGCGCGACGTCATCACTCACGTCACCATCCACGCGCCGATGGGCTTGGATGGCGCCGCGCGCCGTGCGCTGGAAGTCCTCACCCGGGCGGGCGTCTGGGGTCACGGTGGCCACGACCTGCAGCTCGTCCTGCTGGGCTTGGGCGACGCCGGCACCTTTGCCGATTGCGCGCTCTTCGGTCCGGCCAAGGTCTTGCGCTCGCTCACCCCTTTCGTGTCCACGCGGCATCCCAAGACCCACCGCGACGGCCGGCCCAAGCTGGACGCCGACGGCTGGTGGATTGGCTCGCCCATACACGACCTGCGACGCCTGCTCACCGAAGCCGGGCGACCGTTGCCGACCAAGCTCGAGCCGCTCGACACCATCCCGGTCGGCTCGCGCCGACTGCGCCCGCTGGAATTCCAGACCGACCGGTTCCACGGCGAAGGCCGGCGCGGCGCCCAAAGCGGCGCTGCGTTCAAGCTGACCTTCGCAGAGCAGGTGACCGGTCCCCTCGCCCTCGGCTACGGCGCACACTTTGGCCTGGGTTTGTTCCTGCCGGCACCGTCTCAGTATCCCGCAAAGGCAACCTCATGAAACCAAAACCACACACCCTGCTCTGCACCGTCGGGACGAGCCTGTTCGACGGGAACCTCCGACAGATCGATCGGCTGAGTCCGCCGCCGCCCAACGCGGTGGCACTCAAGGACGCGTTCCAGGGCGGTCGGTGGCGGGAGCTTGGCCACCAGCTTTCCATACTCGATCCCGCCGCCCGCTGGTGCGGGGCCGAAATCAATACCATCGCCCAGCTTCGACAGCACCCGGACCTTGCCCTGCGCCGAGTGATCTTTTTCGTTTCGGACACCGACGATGGTCGGAACACCGGCGAGGTGCTGCGGCATTTCGTTGAAGCACGGTCCGATCTTGCCCTGCAAACCGATGCGCCGATCGTCGTCCCACTCCTCCAGGATCGGCGTCCCCGCGACTTCAAGAACCACGGTTTGCGAAACTTGGTGCGATTGATGGGAGATCACATCCACCGCGCTGGAGGCCCCGAGTTCGTGGCCATTGACGCGACCGGCGGCTACAAGGCGCAGATTGCCGTGGCGGTGGTGCTGGGGCAGGCGTTGGGCATCCCGGTCTTCTACAAGCACGAGCGATTCAATGAGACCATCGCGTTCCCGCCGCTGCCCGTGTCCCTCGATTACACGCTCCTGGGCGCGCACGCCGACTTGCTGGCCGCTGTGGAACGTAATGCCACGCTGACCGAAGGCGACCTGCGCGACGCGGACGAGCGCCTGCTCGTCTTCCTGAACGAGGAAACGGTGGACGGCACCCGGCTGTATGAACTCAACGCCATCGGCCAGATCTATCTGACCGGGTTCCGGCTGAGTCGCGGCCGGCGGCTGCAACTGCTGCCTGCGAAGAACCGGATGGAGCCGGCGTTCGGGAAGGACCATCACTTCCCTTCCAGGTTCAAAGAAACCGTGCTCAAGGTGTGGCAGGAAAACCTGTTCATCGCCACCTGCCACACGCTGCCGCACGCGCAGGGAGGCCGACCGGGTTTGAGCTTCCGCGTCGCGCCGGAGAAGAACCAGCCCACCCTCATCGGCACCTACGGCCAGGACAACTGGTTCCCCCGCTTTGCCGTGGTGTTGGACGAGACGTCCGCGGACGCCCTGACGCTTGCCGCCGACCGGCTGAATCAGCAATATAGGCAGTGAAATAATGAGCGCGCCCCCGACCATTGTGCTTGGCGACCTCTCCGGTCTGCAGGACTTCCTGTTCGACGTGGCGTCCGTAGGCGGAGGGCAGGCGCGGCGGCTGCGAGCACGGTCGCTCTTCATCGCCTTGCTGGCGGAAGCGGCAGCGCTGCGCTTGCTCGAGGCCGTGGGCTGGTCCCGGGCGGACCTTGTGTTTAGCGCGGCAGGCAAGTTTCTGCTGGTCGGCCCCGGCCTCAATGCAACGGAACGCAATGCGGCGGGCCGTGTTGCCGGCGAAATGTCGCGCTGGTTGTTCGCTCAGACCGGCGCGGCCCTCCGGCTGTCCCTTTCCATTGTGGACAGCTCCACAGACCGATCCCGCTTGGATGCGTATGACCAGGCTCAGCGGTCCTTGCAACGTGCGAAGTGGCAACCTTGGAGAGACCGCTTTGTCGGCAAAAGCGCCTGGCCCGCCGCTGGTCTGGTTCTTTCACCCATCTCGCCGCCGTGCGATCTCTGCGGACGAAGGGTTGCCCGCCAAACCGAGCGTGACGATCAAGGCGTGGAACGGAGACTCTGCGACCGCTGCTACCACGACGGCAAACTGGGTGGCCACCTGCCCACGGCCCGGTGGCTGGAGTTACACGCAAGCTCTGCAGCCGAGACCTCCGATCTGATCGGGTACACACTTCGCGTTACAGACGGTGACCGGCCCTCAGCCGAGGCACGGTATGTGTTTGCCTTGTCAGAGCCATACCCACTGACGGACTCGCGGATCATGCGTCGGCACCTCGCCCGCCACGTACCCAGTCATGCGAATGGGCAACCGGTCGAGTTCAAAGACCTGGCAGCGGGAGCACAGGGTGCGCCCCTGCTCGGCGTGCTGAAACTCGATGCGGACAACCTCGGAGATGCCTTTCGAAAGTCCATCCACAATGCACCTGATTTCGCCGGCTTGCAGCGCCTCAGTGAACGACTCGATGATTTCTTTGCCCGACAGGTGGACCAGATGCTTGCCCGCCACCCCTGGGATTCGCTCTACATGGTGTTTTCCGGCGGCGACGATCTGCTGCTGGTTGGGCCTTGGAATGTCGCCTTCGACTTCGCAGGGGAAGTCCAAGAGCAGTTCGCTAAGTTGTTTGCCGGCGACGGACTCACGTTGAGCGGCGGCCTGGCCCTGATTAAGCCCACGTTCCCGATTCGAAGTGCCGCCGACCACGCGGACGACCTGCTGGAGACAGCCAAGACCCAACCGGCTGTTGGCGCTTCGGTCGCTAAAGACCAACTGGCCACGTTTGGCCAAGTTTGGAAATGGGCTGACCACGCAACTGTAACTGCCACCTCGCGGCGACTTGCCGACTGGGTGCGGCAAGGCGTGATGCCGCGCGGCTGGTTGCATACCCTGCTTGAACTGGCGCTGGCGCGCAATCGCGGCGACGCCTCGCCGGTGACAGCGCGCTTGGCTTACCACGTCGGCCGTAACTACCCGCCCGCTCACGCCCAAGGAGCCAAAGGCCAACTCCGCCACTGGGCGGACGCGCTCCTGGCCGATTTCGACGCCGGCACCAGACCCGAAACACGCTTGATGCCTGCCATTCTCCGCCACGCCCTCACCGCTACCCGGAAGGAAACTCAAGACGAACCATGAAACCTCACGGACCATCCTCCTTCGGCCATCGTCCTTTCGCCCAAGCGTTCGGCGGCTCCGACCCGGCGCCTCCCCGCACCAACCCTCAAACTGTCGGCGATGTCTGGCCGCACTATCTCGAGGGCGGCTACTTCACACCCGAAGGGAACTTGCGGCGTGAATACGTCGCACGCGACCTCGTTGAGAAGCTCATCCAAGCGATGGCGCGTGGCATCCCAAAGCTCAACCAGCATCAGATTCGGCGCTTTTTCCAGCACGCGCGGGCGCTCGAAGCCCAGCTTAGGGCGCGCAAGAAGGCGTGGCCCCAACTGGAGGCCGATTTCTGCAAGCTCGATGCGGTGGCTGCGGATGCCGCAGGAAAGAGCCCGCCCAAGATCCCGCCGTTGTTTCACGACTTCATCCGCCGCAACGTCGCGGCGGTACACTCCGAAAAAGACTTCCTCCAGGGTTTCCTCCCGCACTTCGAGGCCCTCGTGGGCTTCGGCGCCCTGTACCTGGAAAAATCCGAACGCCATTGAACCATGAAAAAGATCGCACATCACACCATCACCGGCACCATCGTCTGTCTCAGCGGCCTCCGCATCGGCGGCAGCGACGACCTGCTCCAGACCGGCGGCACCGACCTTACGTGCATCAAGCACCCGGTCACGCTTCAGCCCTACATCCCGGGCTCCTCGCTCAAGGGCCGGCTGCGCTCAGAAATGGAGCAGAGAGCCGGGAAATTCGGTGGGCGGGACCAGAACGAACCCTGCGACTGCGCTCGCGATGATTGTCTGATCTGCCGTGTCTTCGGCCCGCACAAGGCCAAGTCCCAGAGGTTTGGCCCGTCCCGCCTCATCGTCCGCGACGCCCCGGTCAGCAAGGGTGGCGAGACCGAACTGAAGGCCGAAAACGTCATTGACCGGAAGACCGGCCAGGCGCAGCACCCGCGGAAGGTCGAGCGCGTCGTGGCCGGCTCCGAATTCGCCTTCAAGCTGGCCTTGCAGGTCTGGGACATTGACAACCTCTGCAAGTATCAAGATGACGCTGGGAAAGAACACACCGGCCCCGAAGCGCTGAAGGAGTTTGTCCGCACGGCCCTCCGCCGCGTCCAACGCACTGGCATCGGGTCCGGCGTCAGCAAAGGCTCCGGCGAAATCGAATTCCGCAACCTCAGAATCCACTGCGATGGGGAGGCAGAGTCCAGGGACTTCCCGCTCTGAACAAATGTGAAGCTGCTCCGCTTCAAACTCCGCCCTGTCTCAGCCTGGCGCACGCCCTGGCAGGCCGACACCCTGACGGGTCTGCTCTGCTGGGCGGCCGCTCGTCGTGGCGAGCACGAGCTACTGGAGGAGGGCATCACTGCTCCGGCCTTGCGGGGCGAGCCGCCATTCGTGCTTTCCGACGCCTGCCCTGGCGACCTGCTGCCAATCCCCGCTGTCTTGCGGCTGTGGGATTGGCCCGAAAGCCAGCGTAAGGCGGTCAAACGCGCCCGCTGGCTTTCGCGCGAGAGCTTCCTCCGCGCTCGTCGCGGCGAAAGCCTCAAACCTGAGGAACTCATCCCCGAAGCCGATTGGGTAAAGCCCTCTAGGCAAGCCAGCGCATCACCCACCCAGGCGCCCCAAGCCCCCTTGCGCCACCACGACCGTCTGCGAAACACCCTGGATCGTTCCACGCACTCTACTCCCAAGCGCGGCGGCCTCTGGCCCAGCGTCGAAACCTGGCTCGCGCCCCAGCAGGCGTATCTGTCCGTTTACACGCGCGTCGCTGACTCGTTCACGCCGCACCTGTTTCGCCTTCTCGGCGAGCTTTCTGGCAGCGGCTTCGGAGCCGACAGTTCTGCCGGCCTTGGACAGTTCGAACTGCAAGGGGAACCGGAACCCGCGGATTGGCTTGATGCCGCACCCACGACATGCCACGGTTGCGTCGCCCTCTCCACCTTTCAACCCGCCGCGCACGACCCGACGGACGGACTGTGGGAAGCCTTCATCAAGTACGGCAAGCTTGGGCCCGACTTCGGCTTGGACAACGTGTTCAAGCGCCCGATGCTCATGCTCCGCCCCGGTGCCTGTTTCAGCACCGCGGTTTCACGCCCGTTCCTGGGCCGCGCAGTGCCGATGGAGGAGTTGTTGCCCCCCGACGCCTGCGAAGCCCTCCGCTCGCAAGGACGCCGCGCCGTCCAATTCGCTTTTGCTCTGAGCGTGCCGTTCCCTAGCCCATGACCCCCCGCCTCCTCCTCCTTACCGTCGGTGGCGCGCCCGAACCCGTGGCCGCCAGCCTCCTCCGTTGGTGGCCCGCGCGCGCCCTGTTCATCGTCACCCCGCAGACACGCCAGAAAGTGAACTCCGAGATCATTCCCGCGGTCCGGAGCGGAGACTGGCGCGAGTTCGATGCCGGCTGCGCCGACTTCGACGAGATCCCCGACGCGCAGGATTTCACCGGCATCGTCAACCAGTTGCGTGGTCTCGACGACCGCGTCGCCGCCTGGCTTCGCGATCATCCAGGGGCGGAGGTCATCGCCGACCTCACCGGCGGCACCAAGGCCATGAGCGCCGCCCTGGCCCTGGTCGCCGCCCGCTGGCCTTGCCGCATCTCCTATGTCGGCGGAACCGAGCGCACCAAGGATGGCGTGGGCATCGTCGTCTCCGGCAAGGAACAAATCCTCGATGCCCAAAACCCCGCCGACGCCCTTGGCCTGCTCGCCCTGGACACCGCGGTGGAGCTTCTCCGCACCCACGCCTTCGCCGCCGCCCAAGCTGTCCTGCAACAAGCCCTCCGGCGGGTCACCGACCCCGCTCGCAAGGCCGAACTCGGCGCCGTTGCCGGCCTCGCCGGCGCCCTGGCCGACTGGGACCGCTTCCAGCATCGGGACGCCCTGAACAAGCTGCGCGATCTCCCCAGACATGCTCACAACCTGGAAGCCGCCCTCGGCCGGCACCCGGCTCAACCGATCCTCGCCCAATCGGCCCGGCTGCAGTCCCACTTGGGAAACCTGCTTCCAGCAGACGGCAGCCCGGCCGTCCAGGGCCTTGATCCTCGACCTGCTGGCCAATGCCCGGCGGCGCATGGACGAGCAACGCTGGGATGACGCCACCGCCCGCCTCTACCGCGCGATTGAAGCCACCGCCCAGCTCCTGCTGGCGGAACGGGGCATCCAGGACACCGGCTCAGTGCCCCTGGAGAAAATCCCCGAACCGCTCCGGACCGAGTTTGCGCCCCGAGCTGAGGCCGGCCATGTAAAACTCGGCCTTCAAGAGGCATGGCATGTCCTCAAATACCTGGACGAGCAAGCTGCGGACCCCTTTTTTGATGCAAATCTTGACGATCAGAAAAAATCTCCGTTGACCGCGCGAAACCAGAGCATTCTTGCCCACGGTTTCGCTCCAGCCAGTAAGGAAAATACCCGGCATCTTCTGGTCGCTGCACTCGCCGCGCTTGGCGCCACTGAGGCTGAACTACCGGTTTCGCCGCTGGCCGGTTTGGAAATCCCGGGTGCCACCCCTCTCGGAAAACGATGAGAACCACCTACCTCGTCTGCTACGACATCGCCGATGACCGGCGGCTGCGGCGGGTCTTCAAGACGTGCAAGAACTTCGGCAACCACCTGCAATACTCCGTGTTCGAGTGCGACCTGAACCCCGCCGAAAAGGTGCAGCTCGAACGGCGGCTGGACGAATTGATCCAGCACGACGAAGATCAGGTGCTCTTCGTGGCGCTGGGACCTGCCGAAGGCCGGGGCGACCGGGTGATCACCGCGCTGGGCGTGCCGTACACGCGGCTGGACGCGCCGTGCTACGTTTTCTGACCGGATCTTTGACAAATCCTGCCGCGAGCGGCCGGGTGACGCGGGAAAACCCGGCGCCGCTCGCAGGTCACAAATCTTTGCGGCACAGTCAGTAGAAACGACACGACCAATGAATGCAGTCTGGAAAACCGGGAATGAATGGTCGCGCTCGCAAATAAATCATTGCGCGCGCGTCCGGAGCAGTCAGGATGAGCCCGCTCCTTCCGCGCTCGCACGAGCGCGGCCCCGTTGAAGCTCTCTTCTGCTTTCTTCTTTGCTAGGTTCTTCATACTTCCTTCCGCGCTCGCACGAGCGCGGCCCCGTTGAAGCCCCGATGGGGGAGCGGCCCCTTGAAGAACATGAAGATAGCCTTCCGCGCTCGCACGAGCGCGGCCCCGTTGAAGCAAGAACTCTTCCTCCAATCCGCCGCCTTGACGGAAGCCTTCCGCGCTCGCACGAGCGCGGCCCCGTTGAAGCTTTCGCGCACGGGGTTGGGAGGCTTCACCAACCAGCCTTCCGCGCTCGCACGAGCGCGGCCCCGTTGAAGCTGTTATCTTTTATGTATCGTTGGTACAGATGGGCATGTCCCTTCCGCGCTCGCACGAGCGCGGCCCCGTTGAAGCGCATCAACAGCGTACATATTATTCTCCAGGAATCTTACCTTCCGCGCTCGCACGAGCGCGGCCCCGTTGAAGCAGTCACTTTCCGAACGGGGAAGCTGCAAGCGGACGTCCTTCCGCGCTCGCACGAGCGCGGCCCCGTTGAAGCAACTTCGCTAAACCCCCTCGCCGACGTGATATATAACCTTCCGCGCTCGCACGAGCGCGGCCCCGTTGAAGCGTAGGCCTGAAAGACTGAATGTTGTTTCATTCTACTCCTTCCGCGCTCGCACGAGCGCGGCCCCGTTGAAGCAAGAGATAACCAAGCAATTGAAGACCCTCGCTGCGGCCTTCCGCGCTCGCACGAGCGCGGCCCCGTTGAAGCAGGGCAATGGAAAATTTAAGCTTGAGGACAAAAAGGAACCTTCCGCGCTCGCACGAGCGCGGCCCCGTTGAAGCAGCCAGCCTTCAGGCCATAGAGGCTGGCCGAAAGATCCCCTTCCGCGCTCGCACGAGCGCGGCCCCGTTGAAGCGTGGGCTGGGTATGAAGTTACTTGGCCTTCTTGACCTCCTTCCGCGCTCGCACGAGCGCGGCCCCGTTGAAGCGACTTAGATGCCTTATTGCCAGGTCCTTGATACCTGCCTTCCGCGCTCGCACGAGCGCGGCCCCGTTGAAGCAAGTCGATCCCTTTAAGGGGCGCAATGTGCCCCTTCCTTCCGCGCTCGCACGAGCGCGGCCCCGTTGAAGCGTGACTTCGCCGGAGGCCGCCTTAACGAACCGGCCGCCCTTCCGCGCTCGCACGAGCGCGGCCCCGTTGAAGCGACCACTTCGTCGGCATAGGACTGCAACTGAGCGTACCTTCCGCGCTCGCACGAGCGCGGCCCCGTTGAAGCGCCCTAACAGTCCTCACGACTTCATTGAACTTCATGGCCTTCCGCGCTCGCACGAGCGCGGCCCCGTTGAAGCGAGCCGTTCGGCGGCAGCGCGGCCGTCGAGTAGAGCCCTTCCGCGCTCGCACGAGCGCGGCCCCGTTGAAGCTGGGTCAAGCCGATGGCCGCGACCACCGTCGCCAGCCTTCCGCGCTCGCACGAGCGCGGCCCCGTTGAAGCAACCCAGCCGAACCAAGTCTCGCTGGCGAGATTGCCCTTCCGCGCTCGCACGAGCGCGGCCCCGTTGAAGCATGAATAATTGGCGTCAAAATGTGAGACGTTTGCCGTCTCCTTCCGCGCTCGCACGAGCGCGGCCCCGTTGAAGCGAACCACAGCACCGGGACCGTCATGGCACCTGTCGCCCTTCCGCGCTCGCACGAGCGCGGCCCCGTTGAAGCGTAGGAGCCGGCAGTGTTGCGATCGCGTCAGTGGCTGGCCTTCCGCGCTCGCACGAGCGCGGCCCCGTTGAAGCGCATCCCAGCTCTGAGCGGTGATGACGACACGCTCGCACCCTTCCGCGCTCGCACGAGCGCGGCCCCGTTGAAGCTGCAGAGTGTCGTTGCGCACAGGCACGTGCCAGGTCCCTTCCGCGCTCGCACGAGCGCGGCCCCGTTGAAGCATTGACTTTGATCAAGTATCGTCAAATACCATGACCTTCCGCGCTCGCACGAGCGCGGCCCCGTTGAAGCACCAAATATTTCGCGACATATCTGGCAATAGCTACATGCCTTCCGCGCTCGCACGAGCGCGGCCCCGTTGAAGCCGCACGGGGACCGTCCACGTCCTCGTCTGGTACTGAGCACCCCTTCCGCGCTCGCACGAGCGCGGCCCCGTTGAAGCTCCTAGTCCACGGTGCGACAGGTGCCACAACGGTCCCGCCTTCCGCGCTCGCACGAGCGCGGCCCCGTTGAAGCATGTCAGAAAGTGAGACGCTTGCCGTCCACGACTGCCCACCTTCCGCGCTCGCACGAGCGCGGCCCCGTTGAAGCCGGGTGATCGAACTGACATTGCGCAAGGAAAGACGGCCCTTCCGCGCTCGCACGAGCGCGGCCCCGTTGAAGCTCTGCCGTAATTTGGCGACCGAAACTTGGTGGGGCTCCTTCCGCGCTCGCACGAGCGCGGCCCCGTTGAAGCCAGTACATCCCGACGATGGGTACTATCAGCGGTGCTACCTTCCGCGCTCGCACGAGCGCGGCCCCGTTGAAGCGCGTCGCTGTCGGTGTGCCGTATCTGGCTGGACGCACCCCTTCCGCGCTCGCACGAGCGCGGCCCCGTTGAAGCGGGTATCGTGCTGATGGCCAAAGCCTTAGGCGCTACCACGCTCCTTCCGCGCTCGCACGAGCGCGGCCCCGTTGAAGCACGTGGCTGATCAGTTTGTTCCGTTGGGGCTTACGGTCCTTCCGCGCTCGCACGAGCGCGGCCCCGTTGAAGCGTATGGTCGAAATGTAAGTCATTGCGGCGCACGCCTCCCTTCCGCGCTCGCACGAGCGCGGCCCCGTTGAAGCGTGTCGAGATCGGAGCGCAGGCCAGCAAAGTTGGTAGCCCTTCCGCGCTCGCACGAGCGCGGCCCCGTTGAAGCATCACATGCCCGGACGGCAAAGAGACCAACCAGATAGCCTTCCGCGCTCGCACGAGCGCGGCCCCGTTGAAGCACGTGGCTGATCAGTTTGTTCCGTTGGGGCTTACGGTCCTTCCGCGCTCGCACGAGCGCGGCCCCGTTGAAGCGGCTGGGTTAAGGCTCCTTCTCGTTTCCAGTTTAGGCCCTTCCGCGCTCGCACGAGCGCGGCCCCGTTGAAGCGAATAAATTGGAAATTCGGATCCGTGGTCGTGCCAGCCTTCCGCGCTCGCACGAGCGCGGCCCCGTTGAAGCGGCTGGGTTAAGGCTCCTT
>CAZMOZ010000024.1:0-65116 GCA_964568145.1 uncultured Verrucomicrobiota bacterium | reverse complement strand
GCCGCATCTGGGTGCCGAAGAAGAAGGAGGACTGCCGCAAGGACCCCAACTCCATCCCCGAGGCGGACCGGGACTACTACCTCGAACGCCTGTACCCCAGCTTCGGCAACCTGGCCCCCCGGGACATCTCCAGCCGCGCCGCCAAACGCGTCTGCGACGAAGGCCGCGGCGTGGGCGAGTCGGGTCTGGGCGTGTACCTGGATTTCGCAGACGCCATCCAGCGGCTGGGCGTGGACAAGGTGCGCGAGCGTTACGGCAATCTCTTCGACATGTACAAGGAGATCACCGGCGAGGACGCCTACCGCGTGCCCATGCGCATCTACCCGGCCGTCCACTACACCATGGGCGGGCTGTGGGTGGACTACAACCTCATGTCCAACCTCCCCGGCCTGTTCGTGCTGGGCGAGGCGAACTTCTCCGACCACGGCGCCAACCGCCTCGGTGCCAGCGCGCTCATGCAGGGCCTGGCCGACGGCTACTTCGTGCTGCCCGCCACAATTTCCACCTACCTGGCGAACGTGAAGCCCGGCACGCGCCCCGCCACCGACCACCCGGCGTTCAGGGAGGCCGAGGAAAACGTGCGCGGCCTCACCCGGCGCCTGCTCGCAATGAAGGGCCGGCGCACCGTGCAGTCCTTCCACAAGGAACTGGGCCGGATCATGTGGGAATACTGCGGCATGGCCCGCACCGAGGCCGGCTTGAAGCAGGCCCTCGGGCTCATCCCCGCGCTGCGCGAGGAATTCTGGCGGGACCTCAACCTGCCGGGCACGGACGCCGAGCTGAACCAATCCCTCGAAAAGGCCGGCCGGGTGGCCGACTACCTCGAACTGGCCGAGCTGATGTGCCTGGACGCCCTCGAGCGCCGCGAAAGCTGCGGCGGGCATTTCCGCGAGGAATTCCAGCACCCGGACGGCGAGGCCAGGCGCGACGACGAACACTTCGCCCACGTGGCCGCTTGGGAGTACCAGGGCCCGGACCGGCCGCCGCGGCGCAACGTCGAGCCGCTGGTGTACGAGGAAGTGAAGATGACCACGCGGAGCTACAAGTGATTGACGATTGACGATTGACGTGGCTGTGCCTCGGAACGCGCCGCTCAAGGCCCGGAGCCTGCCAGCGTCAGTCTGCTGAGAAATCCAGCCAGGCCGGTATGAGCCCCGATGAAATGAAGCAACGGACGAAGGCCTTTTCGCTCCGGGTACTGAAACTGGTACAAGCACTGCCGCGGAGCCGAGTGGGCGACATTCTCGGCAGGCAGTTGTTGCGGGCCGGCATGTCAGTTGGGGCCAACTACCGCGCCGCCTGCCGGGCCAAATCGCGGGCCGATTTCGTCAACAAGCTCAAGATCGTCGAGGAAGAATGCGACGAAGCCAGGTTTTGGATGGAGATTCTGGCGGAGTCGGGATTGGTCAAAGCCAGCCGCCTGGCCGGCTTGATGTCCGAGGGCGATACCATTCTCGCCATCGTGGTGGCTTCGGCCAAGACCGCCCGCGCTTCCGACCGGGCGTAAATCGTCAATCGTCAACCGTCAATCCTCCATGAAAGTCCGGCTCAAAGTTTGGCGCCAACCCCATGCCGCCTCTCCCGGGCGCTTCGAGACCTACGACACGCCG
The DNA here is from genome assembly GCA_964568145.1 of uncultured Verrucomicrobiota bacterium. Lineage (GTDB taxonomy): Bacteria > Verrucomicrobiota > Verrucomicrobiia > Limisphaerales > J093 > DSVZ01. Next base: position 63,506 of record CAZMOZ010000024.1, on the reverse strand, counting down.
GAGCTGAATCCAAACATGTCGTTCCTCGAGATGCTCGACGTGGTCAACGAGGACCTCACCGCGCGCGGGCTCGATCCCATCGCCTTCGACCACGACTGCCGCGAAGGCATCTGCGGCACCTGCTCGCTGGTCATCAACGGCAAACCCCACGGCCCCCACCGCGGCGTGGCCACCTGCCAGACCTATCTGCGCTGCTTCCGCGACGGCGACACCATCCTCGTCGAGCCGTTCCGCGCCCGGCCCTTCCCCGTCATCAAGGATTTGATCGTCAACCGCAAGGCCTTCGACCGCATCATGCACGCCGGCGGCTTCATCAGCGTGCGCACCGGCAGCGCGCCGGACGCGAACGCCATCCCCGTGCCGAAACCGAACGCCGACCGGGCCATGGACGCCGCGGCATGCATCGGCTGCGGCGCCTGCGTGGCCGCCTGCAAAAACGCCAGCGCCATGCTCTTCGTGGCGGCCAAGGTCTCCCACCTGGGCCTCCTGCCCCAGGGCCAGCCCGAACGCCACCGCCGTGTGCTGGCGATGGTCGAACAGATGGACCGGGAAGGCTTCGGCGCCTGCACCGTGACGGGCTCGTGCGAGGCGGTGTGCCCCAAGAACATCAGCCTGGACTTCATCGCCCGCATGAACCGCGACTACGCGGTGGCGCTGCTCAAAGGCTGAAGGGGCGACGGCGGGCTTCCCGGCCCGGCAGAGTGTGGGCGGCCACGTAATGCGGCTGGGTCACCGGAGGTGGGTCGCCCCTCGCTGAGGGGCGACGTCTTCCGGCCTCTGGGCCAGAGGCCGGCCACCAAAACCGCTCAGCTCAACCCCGTGGCCGTGCCGTCCGGCAGGATGCGGATGCGCGCCGCGGCGGGCGTTTTCGGCAGGCCGGGCATGGTCACGATGTTGCCGCAGATCGCCACCACAAAACCCGCCCCCGCCGCCAGGCGCAGCTCATTGACCGTCACCCGGAACCCCCGCGGCCGGCCGCGCCGCTCGGGGTCGTCCGAGAGTGACATCGCGGTCTTGGCCACGCAGACCGGCAGGTTCGCGAAACCCTGCCGGGTGAGCAACTCGAGCTGGCTTTGCGCCGCGCGGTCGAAATCCACGCCGTCGGCGCCATAGATCTGCAGCGCCAGCGTGGTGAGCTTCTTCTCGAGTGGCGCGTCCAGCGAGTACAGGAACCGCAGCCGCTGGCGACCGTTCTTGGCGATGACGCGCAAGACCGCCGCGGCCAGGGCCCGCGCGCCTTCGCCGCCCCGGTCGAAATGTTCCGACCGCACCGCCTCGACGCCCTGCCGCGCGCAGAATTTGAGGATGCGCGCGACGTCCGCCGGCTGATCGCCGGGGAAATGGCTGAGGCAGACCACCGGCTCGAGCCCGAAGAGCCGGACGTTCTCGATGTGCTTGGCCAGGTTGCCGAGGCCGCCGCCGGCGGTGTAGCCGCCGTGCCAGGCCACGGCCTTCACGGTCGCCACGATCACCACCGCCGCGGGCTTGAGCCCGGCCGTGCGGCATTTGATGTGAATGAACTTCTCCGCGCCCAGGTCGGTGGCGAAGCCGGCCTCGGTGACCACGTAATCCGCCAGCTTCAACGCCAGGCGCGTGGCGATGCTGGTGTTCGTGCCCTGGGCGATGTTCGCGAACGGCCCGGCGTGGACGAAGGCCGGCGTGCCCTCGAGGGACTGCACGAGGTTCGGGTGGATGGCGTCCCGCAACAGCACCTGCATGGCGCCCACGGTCTGGAGCGCGTCGGCGCGGACCGGCTCGCCGCGATAGTTGTAGCCCACGACCATCCGCGCCAGCCGCTCGCCGAGGTCGGTGAAATCGCGCGCCAGGCACAGCACGGCCATCACCTCGGAGGCCGGCGTGATGTTGAAGCCGTCGCGGCGCGGCACGCCATGCTTGGGGCCGCCCAGGCCGATGATGATGTCCCGCAGCGAGCGTTCGTTCAGATCAATCACCCGCCGGAAGGTGATCCGGCGCGGGTCCAGGCCGAGTTCGTTGCCGTGCTGGAGGTGGTTGTCCACCATCGCGCACAGGAGGTTGTTGGCCTTTTCCACCGCGTACATGTCGCCGACGAAGTGGAGGTTAATGTCCTCGGCGGGCACCACCTGGGCGCGGCCGCCGCCGGTGCCGCCGCCTTTCACGCCGAAGTACGGTCCCAGCGAAGGCTCGCGCAGGCAGAACATCGTCCGGTGCCCCAGCCGGCGCAGCGCGTCCGCCAGGCCGATGGTCGCGGTGGTCTTGCCTTCACCCTGCGGCGTCGGCGTCATGGCGCTGACCAAGATGAGCCGGCCGTCGGGCCGGTCCGCCCGCGCGGTCAGCTCCTGGATGGGGACCTTGGCGATGTAATGGCCGTGGGGGAGGATTGCTTCGGTGTCGAGGCCGAGTTCGCGCGCCACTTCGATGACGCGGCGCGGCGGGCGGGCGCCGTTGGTTCCATTGGCTTCAGGCACCCGAGAGGTATAAGGAACCGCCGTCAGTCCGACAATCCCGAAGAGGAAGACTGACGGCGCTCGCGCGGCAGCGTGAAGTAAAAGGTGGCGCCCTGGCCGGGCTCGCTTTCGACGCACACCTCGCCGCCGTGGCTCTGGACGATGTGCTTCACGATGGCCAGCCCCAGCCCGGTGCCGCCCTGCTCGCGCGAGCGATTGCGGTCCACCCGGTAGAACCGCTCGAAGATGCGGCCCAGCGCCTCGCTCGGCAGGCCGGGGCCGTCGTCGCGCACCCACAACTCGATCCACTCCCCGTCCGCCGCCCGCCCGCCGATGACCACCCGCCCGTGCGGCCGGCCGTACTTGATGGCGTTGTCCACCAGGTTGAACAGCACCTGAAGCACGCGGTCGGCGTCCACATACGCCTCCAGGTCTTCCGGCGTCTCGTTGACCAGCGTGGCGCCGCGTTCGGCGGCGCGGGCGGCGAGGTCCTCGAACGCGCGCGTCACCAAGCTCCGCAGCGCCACGGTCGTGGGATTGAGCAGGGCGGTGCCGGACTCGAGGCTCGAAAGCGTGAGCAGGTCCTCGATGAGGTAGGTCAAGCGGTCGGCGTGCCGGACGATGATCTGGAGAAAACGCCGTGCCTGCTCGGGCTCGCGGGGCGGGTGGTCCAGCAAGGTTTCCGCGTAGCCCTTGATCAGTGAGAGCGGCGTGCGTAGTTCGTGGCTCACGTTGGCCACAAATTCCTTCCGCAGGTTTTCGAGCCGGCGCAGCCGGGTGAGGTCGTGAAAGACCAGGATCATCCCCCGCGCGGCGCCGGCGCCGTGCAGCGCCGCGTTGATTTGCAGCGAACGGGGTTCGGCGCCGCGCAATTCCAGTTCCGCGCCGAGGACCTGGCCGGCCTGGCGGGTGCGGCGCACCACTTCGTCCAGCTCGTGCGAGCGCAGCGCCTCGAGCACCGGGCGGCCGCGGAGGTCATCCTGCACCTGGAACATCTGCACGAAGGCGCGGTTGAACAGCTCCACGCGGCCGTGCCGGTCCAGGAGCAGCACGCCCTCGCCCATGTTCTCGATGAGCGCGGCGCGCTGGGCCTGGGCTTCGGCCGCGAGTTGTTCCTGGCGGCCGGCCAGCGCGGCCTTTTCAGCGCGCTCGCGATCGAGCAGCCGGGCGAGGCCGGCCGCGGCGGCGCGCTGGCGCCACCACAAGACGACGAACGCGCCAGCGCCGAGCGCCGCAAGGATGGCCAGCACGCTCTCCATGATCGGGAAGCCCGCCCGGCGGGCGGGTCAGGTTTCGAGGAAGCGATAACCCACGCCGCGCACGGTGTCGAGGTGGCGGGCGGCCGGGCCGAGCTTTTCGCGCAGGCGGCGCATGTGTGTGTCCACCGTGCGGGTGTCAATCAGGCTCTCGTAATTCCACACGTCGCGGAGCAACTGCTCGCGCGACTGCACCCGGCCGTGACGCTGGGCCAGCACGCTCAGCAGCCGGAATTCCGTGGCGGTGAGCTCCACGGCCTTGCCCTGCACGGTCACCTGGTGCCGTGGCACGTCAATCACCAGGTCGCCCACGGCGATCCGGTCGCTCTTGGCCTCGGCCGCGTGCCGGCGGCGGAGCAGGTTCTTGACCCGCAGCACCAGCTCGCGCGGGCTGAAGGGTTTGGTGACGTAGTCGTCGGCGCCCAGCTCCAGCCCGAGCACGCGGTCCATCTCGGCCGCCTTGGCGGTGACCATGATGATCGGGACGGCCGAGGTGGCGGGGTCGCGGCGCAGGATTTTGCAGACCTCCAGGCCGTCCACCTCCGGCAGCATCAGGTCGAGCAGCACCAGATCGGGCTGATGCGTCCGGGCCAGTTGCAGGGCGGCCTCGCCGTCGTCGGCCGTCAGCACGTCGAAGCCCGCGGACTTGAGGTTGAAGCCGATTAGCTCCAGCGCGTCCGGCTCGTCGTCCACCACCAGGATTTTCGCTTTCACGCGGGCTTTGGGTAACATCCCGGCATGTTGGGAAAGTGACCAACGGATGACAAGCGCGTTACATTTTACGGTCCACGCCCTGGTGCAGCGTTGTTTGTAGGCGGGCCGCCTCACGTCAGGCCGGCACGATTCAGCCCGTAAGTGGGGATCACGCCCGCCCCTGGCGTTGCGGGAGGCGCCCCGCTTCCCACCTCGGTAGCGGCAGGCTTCCAGCCTGACGGTGAGCTAGGCTTCCAGCCCGGCGGAGCCCGGCCGGCAGACGGCTGGAGCGGTGGTTTTTCTGGCGGGTTCCGGGCGGCAAGATGCCGCCCTCTACAGCAGCCGGGGATGGCTGCCGCTACACCTGCGGCGTCTGGCCGTTTCGATCGGCAGCAAAAGACTGGGCTGCGCCCTCCGCGCCCAGCACCCCCCCAAGCAATCCAGCCGCCTCCTCCAGGGCCCGAGCGGTGGGTGCCGACAAACCCGTGCCGAAACCAAACTCCACACCGGGCAGCGTCAGCAGCCAGGCTTCGGGCGAACTGCCGAACAAGTCCCGCGTCAGGGCCAGCAACCGCGCCGGATCGCTGGCGTGTTCCAGACCGGCGTGTGTTTCGGCCGGCGCGAGTTGGCGCAGGCCGATTTCACCGCCGCCTTGACGGGCGTCGAGGAATACCGCGCGGTCGCATTCCGCCAACTGCGCCGCGAGTTCGGGAGTGAGTTGATGAACCGCCACTGCGGTTACACCGGGCAGTTCCCACGCAGCCACGCGCCCGGCCAGCAGCGGTCCGGCGGCGTCGTCGCCGCGCAGCGGATTGCCGTAGCCGATGACCAACCAGCGGCTGGCCGGCCGGCGGGGTGTTTCCGCGCTCACGGGGCGTCCCAGACCGCCACCGCGGCGCCGTAATTGGCGGTGTGGCTCAGGCTGAGTTGAACCTCGCCGCCGCCCCGCGCCGCGAGCAGTTCACGCCCGCCGTCGTGCAAGATCAGGTACGGCTGGCCGCCCGGGTGGTGGGCCAGCTCCATGTCCTGCCAGCCCAGCGCGGCGCCGATGCCCGTGCCAAAGGCCTTCGACACCGCCTCCTTGGCGGCGAACCGCGCGGCCAGGTGCGGCGCCGGATCCTTGAAGGACTGGCAGTACGCGATCTCGGCCGGCCGGAGAATGCGTTGCAGGAAGCGTTCGCCGAAGCGTTCCACCGCGCCGCGGATGCGCGCTACTTCGATGATGTCCACGCCCACGCCGCGGATCATGACGATCAGCCGGGATAGCCGGCCATCACGGCCAGCATGTCCTGCACCGCGCGCGCCAGACCGGTGAACACGGCGCGGCTGACGATGCTGTGCCCGATGTTGAGCTCGACCAGGTGCGGCACCGCCCAGAGCGCCGGCAGGTTCACGTAATTCAGGCCGTGCCCGGCGTTCACCCGCAGGCCGAGCCCGCGGGCCTGGCGCGCCGCGGCCGCCAGCCGGTCCCGTTCCCGCTGCCGCGCGGCCGGGTCGGCGAAGTGCTCCGCGAAACTGCCGGTGTGCAGTTCGATGAACTGGGCGCCGGTTCGCGCCGCAGCCTCGACCTGCGCGGCGTCCGGCGCGATGAACAGGCTGACTTCGATGCCGGCGTCGTTGAGCCGGCAGCGGGTTTCGGTGAGCGGCGCGCACTGGGCCGCCACGTCCAGACCGCCCTCGGTGGTGACCTCCTGGCGGCGTTCCGGCACCAGACAGACGATGTCCGGCCGCAGGCGCATGGCGATGGCGAGGATTTCGGGCGAGTTGGCCATCTCGAGGTTGAGCCGGGTGCGCACCACCTCGCGCAACCGCCAGACGTCGCGGTCCACGATGTGGCGGCGGTCTTCGCGCAGATGGCAGGTGATGCCGTGCGCGCCCGCGGCCTCGCACACGCGGGCGGCTTCCACGGGATCGGGCTCGCCGGCGGGCCGGCCGCGATACCGCGCCTCCCGCACGGTGGCCACGTGGTCAATGTTAACGCCCAGTTTGAGCATGACCGCTGGCGGGGGAGGCGGGCGGGGCGTTGGTGACGGGCGGCGGCGCGGCCGGCTTCGAGCCGCCGATGAGCCGCACGGGCGGGCTCAAGTGCGGGAACCGCCGGCCGTCCAGCCAGCGCGTGATCCAGTGGATTTCAAAGGCGGTCAGGCCGAGGGCGGAACTGCGCACCAGCGCCAGCTCGCGCGGCGCGACACGGGTGACTTCGGTCACGGCGTTGCCCAGGTGGCTCGTGACGTTCGTGTCTTTCAGCCAGCGCACCACCACGGTGTTGGTGGGCGGGGGCGCGTAGCCGGCCGCCATGTCATGCACGATGCGCAACTCGTGCCAGTCCGCCAGCCGGGGCTGGGTGAGCTCCCAATGGTACAGCACCAGATTAGTCCGGCCCAGCAATTGCGCGTACAACTCCGGCGGGGCCGGGGCCCCCTCCTCGTTGACCGGAAAGATGCCGGCGACGACAAAGCCCGGGTCCGGCGCCGGGTTCATGAACGGCACGATAATGGGAAAGCCGGTCCACGCCAGCCGGGTCAGGCCGGGCACGAACTGCAGTTCGCCGAAATCCAGCCACGACAGGCGCGCCCGGAGCGCGTCCGGCAGTTTGGCCTTCAGGGCCAGGAGGCGGTTCGTGACATCGGGCAACTCCCAGGCGAACTGGGTCTGGAACGGCACCTGCGACTGCGCCCAGCCGAACACCTGGTTGGGCGCGGGCAGGTCGAGCTCGCGCAACAGCGGCTGCGCCGCCAGCCACGGCCGCATGCCTTGCGCGGCGAGGAAGCTCAGCAACGGCTCGCGGATGGTGTTGGTGGGCACGCGCCAGGCTTCGAGCGGCAAATCCAGCGGCCGCTCGCAAGTGAGGCGGCCCACGGTGCGGACGTTTGGCCCGCGGCCGGCCAGGGCCAGGTGCGCGCGCGGCCAGGTGATGTTGGTGGGCAGGCCCAGCCCCGGCGCCAGGCGGGCGAGGTTGGCCTCGACTTCGAGCCAGGCGCCCGGTTCGTGACGCACCCCCGGCCGGCCGCTCCTGGCCAGCCGTTGCCGCACCGCGTCGAAACCGGCCAGGGGCTCGCCGCCCACCCCGGCCACGACCCAGCCGCCGGCCTGCGCGGCCTGCGCCTTGGACCGCTCCCACGCCGGGGCGGCGTTGCTCCAGGTGCTCAGCCACACCGCCGCGCGTTCGGGCGGCAGCCGCAGCGCAAACGTCCAATCGGGCCTGGCGACGTCCCCGCGCGCCTCCACGTACGATTCGGCGTCGAGCAGGTCGCGCAGCAGCGGGCCGAGCGGTTTGGTGACCGGCGCGGCGGCCAGGCGCTCCAGCGTTTCCGACAAAAGCGCCTGCGTGGCCGGCTGGGCCAGCACGGCGCGCAAGGCGGTGGCGTTGGTGTCGCCGGCCAGTTGCGTGGCGCCGGCGAAGTGCCAGCGGATCAACAGGTCCGCCGCGTCCGCGCTGCCGGCCGCATCCGGGCGCGAACCGCAACCGGCGGCCAGAACAGCGAGGAAAACCGCGAAAACGATGCGCTTCATCCGCGCGGCTCAATGCCAGAGAACGCCGCGCGAGGCAAACCGAATTCCGGCGGCGGCGGGCGAAACTTCCTGGCAAAGGAATGGAGGCAGGGAAATGAGCTGAGGCGGGAAGCTGGCGGCGCAATTCCGGGAAGCCAGCAGCCCGCCGCGCCGCCGTCGGGCTTGAAAGCGGCGGCGCGAACCGGATGATGCGCGCGTGACCACGCTCTGGCTTTACTGCGGTCTGGCGTTTGTGGCCGCCCTGGCGGGCGGCGCCCTGCCCACGCTCATCAAGCTCACCCACCCCCGCCTGCAGGCGGCCATCAGCTTCGTCGCGGGGCTGATGCTGGGCCTGGCGGTGCTGGGGCTGCTGCCGCATGGCACCCATCTGCTGGGCGACTCGACCGAGCGCGGCGCAGCCTGGCTGCTGGGCGGGTTTCTAACCCTGTTTTTTCTGCAACGCTTCCTGCCGTTCCACCACCACGACGTGGCCGAAGGCAGCCCGCTGGAGCCGTGCGGCCACACGCATTCGCTGGCCGAACGCTCCGCCCGCACGCTGAGCTGGCTGGGCGTGGCGCTGGGGCTCTCGCTGCACTCGATCTTCGACGGCGTGGCCATGGCCGCCGCCGTGGCCTCGGGCGAACACAGCGAGAGCGGCGCGCTCGGGCTGGGCACCGCGCTGGCCGTGATCCTGCACAAGCCGTTCAGCGCCCTGGCCATCACCACGCTGATGACGGCGGGTGGCAGCCCGCGCAAAATGCGCCACCTCGTGAACGTGGCCTTCGCGCTGGTCACGCCGGTCGGCGCGTTGCTGTTCTTCCTCGGCGTGGGGTTCGTCGAAGTCCAGCACGCGGCCTGGCTGGGCGCGGCGCTGGCCTTCTGCGCCGGCACGTTCCTGTCCATCGCCTGCGCCGACCTGCTGCCCGAACTCCAGTTCCACCGGCACGACCGCATCGTGCTCACGGTTGCCCTGCTGGCCGGCCTGGCGGTTGCGCTGCTCATCATCCGGTTCGGGCACGCGCAGGGCGAACCCCACGACCATTCTGGCCGGCCGCCCGTCTCCCCGCCCGCGACGGTTGCCTCCGCATAACGCCTGGCGTTCCAGAGCCGGCTGCTTTTTGCGGTCCCGCGCCTCGCGTGTAACCTTCCGCCAGTCGCCGGGCTCGGAAGCCAGCAGCCGGCTGGCCGTGGTCGTGGGTTTTCCCCGGCGATGCCGGCTGCTCGAAGTCGCCGCCCGGTATGACGAGACAATCGCTCTTGAGGGGCGCGCTGTCTTGCGTGCCCTACGTGTCCCGATCCGGCGTCCGCCACCTGCCAAGGCCCGGTCGCGGCGCCGATCGGGTTTACCTGACCGCCTGGTTGGCGGCGGCGGTGGTGGTGCGCGCGCTGGCCGCCCAGCCGCCCGCCGACACGCTGCGGGCTTTGGCCCGGCTGCCGGCCGCGCGCGCCGTGTCGTTGCGCTGGGAGAACGACGCCCTGGCCGAGACCGACGAGAACTACTCGAACGGCATTTCGCTCGCCTACACTCATTCCGGGAAAGGCTGGCTGGGCGGCCTCTGGGGCTGGTTCGGCGCCGAGGACCACACGTTGTACAGCAGTTACGACGTGGGCCAGATCATGATCACGCCGATGGACACGAGCCGGCCCGTCCCGGACCCCGAGGACCGGCCTTATGTGGGCATGCTAGCCTTCGGCCTCTCCACGCAGATGCGCAAAGGCAACCTGTTTCACGGCCTGAAATTCGTGACCGGCGTGGTGGGCCCGGCATCGCAGGCGGACGAAGTCCAGGCGTGGTTTCACGAACTGATCGGCAACCAGCAGGCCCAGGGCTGGGCGTACCAGCTCGACAACGAACCGATCTTCAATCTGGTGTACGAGCACCGGCGCCGCTACGCGCTGCTGCCCGCGGACTCGGAGTGGGGTGTGGAAGTCCTGCCCGTGTTCGGCGCCATGCTGGGCAACGTGCTCATCCAGGCCCAGGCCGGCGCGCAGATGCGGTTCGGCTACCATCTGCCCGACGATTTCGGCACCACGCTCATGCGTGGCCTCGGCACGCTGCCCAACGGCTTGTCCGCGGGCGGTGGGGAAAGCCCGCCCCGGTGGGGCATCTACCTCTTCGCCAGCGGCAGCGGCGTGGCCGTGGCCCGCAACCTGAGCCTGGACGGCAGCACCTTCGAGGACAGCCCCCGCGTGGACAAGAAGCCGTTCTTCCTGGCGGGCGAGGTCGGGCTTTCGGTCTGGACGCGCTGGTTCGAGGTGACCGGCTCGTACGTGTGCTGGGGCAAAGAATTCGAGGGCCAGCAGCGCGCCACGCGTTTTGGCGCGCTGTACATCACGGTGCCGTTTTGAAGCCGGGGCGGCGGCCGGTTTGAATCCGCCGGTTGGTCGGCTACTTTCCCGGCGAAACTTGATCGGGAAACCAACGAACCATTCAACCCCTCGCGCCATGCGCCTCACCTCGCTGCTTCCGCGCCGGGCCGGCCGCCCTGCTGGCCCTCGCCTGCGCCACCACCCTCGAGACCCGGGCCGCACTGGCCGTCAGCACGTTCGACGCCGACGCCGACGGCTGGACGTTTGTGGACCTCGCGTCGTTTGGTCCTTACGACCCGCCGCTGGCCACGCTCGCGGTTACGTACCACGCGGCCGGGGGCAATCCGGGCGGGCACATCTCGGCCACCGATCCCTCGATCAACTCGTTTTTCTTCGCCGCGCCGGCGAAGTTCCTTGGCGATCAGTCGGCCGCGTACGGGAACGCGCTCCAGTTCGATCTGCGGCTCGAGGGGATTTTCGACTTCGAGGAGGGCGTGGACCTGGTGCTCGTGGGCGGCGGGCAAACCGTGGTGCGCGAGGCCGGCCTGAATCCCGGTCCGGACTGGCGGACCTTCAGCGTGGTGTTCACCGAATCCGGCTGGCGCAAGAACACGCCCACCGGCGCCGAAACTTCACCGGCCGAGTTCCAGGCTGTGCTGGGCTCGCTGACGGCGCTGTACATCATCGGCGAATTTCAGAACGGCGTGGTGGAGACCGCGCACCTGGACAACGTCATCCTCGTGCCCGAACCCGGTCAAGGGGCCGGGCTGGCGGCGCTGGGTCTGGCCGGCTTCGCCTGGTGGCTCCGCCGCCAGCCGTGACGGCTCCGGATGGGTCGCCCGCGCGGCTGCCGCAAGCGGGGACGCCTGCACCACCAGGGCCCCCAGATGCACTCGGGACGTTGAGAGCCTGACCTTCTGCCTCGGGGAGAGGGCAGATTCCCAGACCCGGCGCGCGCACCCCGGCGCCTTCGGTCAACCCAGCGCGGATGACGGTCCTCCCTCTCCCGCTGGGAGAGGGCCGGGGTGAGGGGAACGGGGGTGCCGCTGAGCCCGAAAATCAAAGTTGGGCAGGCGGGACGCACTGCGCCACGGCCAGCTTCGGTTTTCGGGTTCCGCTGGTGAGCCGTGGGAGTTCAGCAAGTTCCCAACCACACCAACCCAGTCCCACGAACGCCCTGCATGAAACCGGAATGCATCCCGCCGGGGTGCCAAGTGCCAAACCGGCTTGCTTCGGCGCCGGTTCCTGCGACAACGTTCCGCCGTTGCCGCATGAACATGAGCACCCGTTTCGCCCCCAATCGCCGCGACTTTCTGAAGACCACCGCCGTGGCCGGCGCCGCCCTCGCCGCCGCCGGTTTGCCGGCGCTGGCCCAGGGCGCCCCGCGCAAGACCAAGCTGGGCTTCGACAACTTCTCGCTCCGCGCCTTCGGCTGGAAGGCGCCGCAACTCATTGACTACGCCGCCGCGCAGCAGCTCGACTCGCTGTTCATCACCAACCTCGACGCGCTCGAGAAGTTCGACGACGCCTACCTGGCCGAGGTGAAGGCGCGCGCGCGGGACCGAGGCGTGGACCTGCTGCTCGGCTCCTGGAGCATCTGCCCCACCTCGAAGGCGTTTCGCAACAACTACGGCACCGCCGAGGAGCACCTGCGCCTGGGCCTCCGGCTGGCGAAGGCGCTGGGCTCGCCGGTGTTCCGCTGCGTGCTCGGCACCCGCGAGGACCGCAAGACCGACGGCGGCATCGAAAAGCGGATCGAGGACACCGTGAAGATCTGCCGCGCCGCGCGCAGCCAGGCGTTGGACGCCGGCGTGAAGATCGCCATCGAAAACCACGCCGGCGACATGCAGGCCTGGGAATTGATCACACTCGTCGAGGCCGCGGGCAAGGACTACGTGGGCGTCACCTTCGACTCCGGCAACGTCACCTGGACGCTCGAAGACCCGGTGGACAGCCTCGCCAAGCTCGCCCCGTACGTGGCCTGCACGCACATCCGCGACTCGATGATCTGGGAGACCGAGGACGGCGCGCGCGTGGCGTGGACCGCCATCGGCGAGGGCTGCACGGACGCGAAGGCCTTCTTTGCCGCGCTGGCCGAACTGTGCCCCGGCGTGGCCGTGCATGCGGAGATCATCTCCGGCTTCAACATCGAGTTCCCGTACCTCAAGCCCGGGTTCTGGGACGTGTGGCCGAAGGCGCGCGCCGCCGACTTCGCGAAGTTCCTCGCCCTGGCCCGAAAGGGCCGCGCCATCCCGACCTTCAAGCCCGCTGACGGCCAGGACCGCCAGCAAGCCGAACGCGAATACCAGAAGGCCGAACTCGAGCGGAGCCTCAAGTACTGCAAGGAAGTCATCGGCTTGGGCCTCAAGGCCTGAAGCCGAAACCCAAAGTCAAGCAGGCGGGACGCGCTGCGCCACGGCAACCTGCGGCTTACGGGTTGTGAAATTGGGAAAGCCGGAAAGCCGGAGCCCCAGACCTTGGACCCCATGCCGGTGGGATGAGACTCCGTCGAGCACTGTTGATTGGGCTCTGGGTGCTGGGTTCTGGGTTGGAGGAGTGCGGATGCCAGATGCCGGCCTTGAAATTTCGGACTTCGACCTTCGACTTGGGACTTTGAACCTGGAATTTTGAACCTGGAACTTGGGCCTTCAGCCCCCCACCCCCGCCCCAACGCGCGTGACTTTTCGCCGCCGGCACCCCAGAGTCCGCGCCTTTGCCAATGAAGAAAACAACCTCGCCCCCGGCCCGCTCCGGCCGGTTCGCGGACGCCCCCGCCGCCGCCGTCGCCGCCTTCACCGAGTCGGTGAGCTTCGACTGGCGCCTGTGGAAGCACGACATCCTGGGCTCGATGGTCCACGCCACGATGCTCAGCAAGATCGGCGTCCTCACCCCCGCCGAGCACAAGGCGATCGTGGCCGGCCTCGAGGCCATCGGCCGGGACATCGCCGCCGGCCGGTTCGTGTGGCGCCCCGAACTCGAGGACGTGCACATGAACCTCGAGGCGGAACTCACCCGCCGCGTGCCCGCCGGCGCCAAGCTCCACACCGGCCGCTCGCGCAACGACCAGGTCGCGCTCGACCTGCGCCTGTGGGTGCGCGACGAACTCGGCGCGTTGCGGACCGCGCTGCGGCGCTTGCAGACCGTCCTCGTGGACCTCGGCGGGCGCCACGCCGCGGTGCTGCTGCCCGGCTACACGCACTTGCAGCGCGCCCAGCCGGTGTCGTTCGCCCACCACCTGCTGGCCTACGTGGAGATGTTCGCGCGCGACCGCGCCCGCCTGGCGGACTGCTTCGACCGCGTAAACGTCTGCCCGCTGGGCGCCGGCGCCCTGGCCGGCAGCACCCTGCCGCTCGACCGCGAACTGGTCGCCACGCTGCTCGGCTTTGTGGACCAGCAAGGCCGCCCGCGCGTCTGCCAGAACTCGATGGACGCCGTCAGCGACCGCGACTTCGTCGTCGAATTCTGCGCGGCGGCGGCGTTGATTGCCGTTCACCTGTCGCGTCTGGCCGAGGACCTGGTGCTGTGGTCCAGCGCCGAATTCGGCTTCATCCGCCTCGCCGACGCCTTCACCACCGGCTCGTCGCTCCTGCCGCAAAAACGCAACCCCGACGTGGCCGAGCTCACCCGCGGCAAGTCCGGCCGGGTGATCGGCAACCTCGCGGCGCTGCTCGCGCTGCTCAAAGGACTCCCGCTCACCTACAACCGCGACCTGCAGGAGGACAAGGAGCGGCTCTTCGACACCGCCGACACCGTGCGCGCCTGCGTGGAGGTCACCGCCGCCATGCTGGCGCACACCACGGTGAACGCCGCCGCCTGCGCCGCCGCCGCCGCCGACCCCGCCCTGCTGGCCACGGACCTCGCGGACTACCTGGTGCGGCGCGGCGTGCCGTTCCGGCAGGCGCACCACGCGGTGGGCCTGGCCGTGGCCGCCGCGGAAAAGGCCGGCAAGCGCCTGAACGAACTGACCCTGGCCGAGCTCCAGGCCATCCAGTGCCGCTTCGAGGCGGACGCGCTCGAGCTGTTCGATCTGGACCGCGCGATGCGCCGCCGCGAGCGGGTGGGCGCGCCCGGTCCGCGCCAGGTGCGCCGCCAACTGGCCCGCTGGCGCAAGCTCCTCGCGGCGGAAAAGAACGGCGGGTAAGGGCGTCGCCGCGTGGTGGGGCGCGGATGGCAGATGCCAGATGCCGGCTTTCGACCTTCGACCTTCGACTTTCGACTTTCGACTTTGAACTTGGGACTTGGAACTTCCGATTTCGGCCTTCGGCCCTCCAAAGCTTCCGTGGCTGCGGACGTGAGTCCGCGGCGCGAATCCGGCTCGGGCAAGCCAGCCGACGCCGCCACCGGCGCAGCCACCGTTCCGGCGTGCGCCGACCTGCCTCGCCCCAGCAACACAGCCGGGTCGCGGCTCCATTGCGACCACGGCGGGCAGTACTGAATCAGCACATCCCGGTCCGGGCCTGTGGAAGACAAACCACCGGAGAACAAGCGCCGCCGCTGGCTTGAATGGGCCTCCGCCCTTGGCGGCGCATCCCGGCGCCGGTGTGCGGATTTCGCACATTGTCACTCATCGCCGATAGACTCATTGCCGACACGGGAGTGTTCTATCGGTCATGCCAAAGCGTGATTCGATCCTCGCCACCTTCGGGCAGAAGGTGCGCGAACTTCGGGAAGCCCGTGACTTCACGCAGGAGACACTCGCCGAAAAGGCCGACCTCGACCGCACCTACATCAGCGACATCGAGCGCGGCACGCGCAACCCCGGCATCAAGAATGTCGTCCGCCTGGCCCGGGCCTTGGGCATCCCAACGGCCAAGCTGGTGGAGGGGGTGGACTGATGAGCGGCGCCCGATCCTGCTCGGCGTCGCCCTGGCGCACCAGCCGGAGCAACGGCAGCCCCTCGAAGTTGACCTGCCTGGACCTCTTCTGCGGCTGCGGCGGCTTCACCCTCGGCATGGAGCGCGCCGGCTTCCGCACCTTGGCGGCCATTGACTCCAACCCGGAGGCCATCGCCGTGCTCCGGCGCAACCTGCCCCACATCCCGCTCGTCCTCGAACAAGACCTCACCGAGTTCCACCCAGAACACCTCGACGACCTGCTTCACGACTCCCTCACCCGCCCTGCGGGCACCCTCTCCCCCGCCGGGGGAGAGGGCCGGGGTGAGGGGGCGGCCCCGCGCGTGGACGTGATCGTCGGCGGGCCGCCCTGCCAGGGATTCTCGAACGCCCGCCGGCGCGACGGCTCCAACCACGGCGCGAAGCTCAAGGAAGACCCCCGCCGCTACCTCTACCAGGAATTCCTCGCCTACGTGGCCTACTTCGAGCCGCGGGTATTTGTCATGGAGAACGTCCTTGGTATCAAGACCGCCGCCGGGGGCGAGTTCTTCACGCGCGTGCAGGCCGAGGCGCGGGCGCTGGGCTACCGCGTGCATGGCGAGGAGGTCCGCGCCTGGCACTACGGCGTGCCCCAGAAACGCATCCGCCAGCTCATCATCGGCACCCGGCGCGAACTGCCCATCTTCACCGCCCTGCGTTTCATGCCGCCGCAGTTCGCCGCGCCCGACGACGATCTCTGGGAAACGCTCGAACCCGCGGTTACCCTCTGGGAAGCCATCGGCGACCTGCCCCCGCTGGCCGCTGGCGAAGGCGAAGAGGAAACCGACTACGACTTGGAACGCCGCCGCGACCACCTCGCCCGCTACGGCGGCCGCTACCTTGAGGAGGTGCTGGAAATCCACCGCGCCCGTCGGCTCACCGCCCACGTCGCCCGCCCGCACAGCGACCGCGACCTGCGCGACTTCGCCCGGCTGAACGAGGGCGAAAGCTCCGCCGCCGCCATGCGCCGGGGTGTGGAGTTCGAGTGGCCCTATTCGAAGGACCATTTCAAGGACCGCTACACGCGGCAGCACCGGCACCGGCTCTGTTCCACCATCGTCGCGCACCTGAGCAAGGACGGGCTGATGTTCATCCACCCCACGCAAAGCCGCTCGCTCACGCCCCGCGAAGCGGCCCGTGTGCAAAGCTTCCCCGACTGGTTCGAGTTCCCCGTCGCCCGCACCCACCAACTCCGCCTCATCGGCAACGCCGTCCCGCCGCTGCTCAAAGTGCCGCAGCGCCAGACCGTGCCAGGAAATCGGCAGTCAAATCGAACCATGCAGGCGGGCGGGTTTCATCTTCGACGCTTCCTTCGGGAACCCAGATGACGAGGCCCTCCCGCGCCCGTGTCAGGAGAACTCGGTATTTGTTGCGAATGAACTCGCGCGTCGCAGCCTTTTGCACGGACTGCCAGGAAGTCCCTTTGAACTGACGGAACCGCCACCCATCCTGGTCCCAGGCAAAATCAGATCCCCAGCAGACGCCAACCCAATCGAGTTCCAGCCCCTGGCATTCGAACTCGGTCAGCGCGACCTCCAGCCGGTTCGACGAGCGGACATCATCCGGCCCGGCTAGAAACCATTCCTCGAACGGAAAGCCGTCACGGAACCCAGACGAGACTTCGATTCCATGCGCTCGCAGTCGCAATGCACCAGAACTCGCCAGCAAACCGCACCGCCTGAAGCCGCGCGTTTGTTGGCGTAACCAGCGGCGGGCTTCGTCCACGGAGCGCGTGAGCCTGATTGGGAAGCTGGTAACCTGCCCGGCAACGCGGGCTGCTTCCTGTGCATTGCCATTCACAACGGCGTTGACCCAGTCAGCCACGGCTTGCGCCCGGAACGACCGGACTGCCACCGGCAGGTGCAGGTGGGCTTCCCGGCGGACCGTGACAGGGCCAAAGCCACTGCTGGAAAAGAGCCGACTGCCTGCGACACTGGAGCCGCCCTCCAAGGCTTCTGGCGATGCCACAACCTCCCAGTGCGGATACTGTTCGCGCACCGCTCGGCCCCACTCCGCCAAGCCTGCCTCGCCATCGTGGATTTCCTGCCCGCCGCCAACCAGCGCGACGATGACCGCCCAGTCAGGAAGCCGGTCCATGATGCTCAGCATGAGCGCTGGCTCGGAATTGGCCGAGTCAAGCAGGCCGCGCTCCTCGGATGTGGCACGGCGAAGCAGTTCCTTGCGGACTTTCACGGCGTCCCAGGCCCGCTGGGCTTCATCGAAAACCACCACTCGCTCCGGCGGCAAACGATCCGCGGGCCGGTATTCTTTCAGGAAGCTTTGGACACTTTGGATGAACGTCCGAATCCGACGCCGAGACTCGGCCAAGCTGTCCCCCGTCCGACGATGATGGTCCTGCGCCAGCGCCTCAGTGACTACCTTGACCAGCGGCCCGTTGCCGGAGAGGAACGCGCCCGCAGGTCGCCCGTCGCGGACTAAATCCGGGCTGTGGACCGCGTTGAGGCCTGCCAAGGTCTTGCCCGCCCCGGGAACGCCCGTCACGAAACAGACGAGCTTGCGCCGTTCTCGCTGCGCGCGCCGAACCGCCTCGACCAAAACGTCCGTGGTCTTGGTCAGATTGAAGGCTTCCGTGTGGGCATGGGAAATCTCGCGCACGCTTTGATGGGCGAAGAGCATCTGGGCGGCTTCCACGATGTTCGGAATCGGCGCATACGCAGAGCCATCCCATGCCGCCAACCCGATCTGGCCGCTGGCCACGTCAACGGCGTGTGCTTGCGTGACCTGGAGCAACGCTGTGGAGAGCATGGTGTCTCCGGTGACTTGAACCGGACGAACAGGGTCGGGCAGTTCTTGAGCGAGGTTGGGCAGGAATTCGACCCCTGCGGCAAGCACTGCAATTGGCACAATAGGCTTGTTCCGGCTCTCCTGGTGAAAATCGCGAAGCTCAATTGCATAGTGCTCGACCTGCCGCTTCGCCGCCGAACGGCTCTCCGGTGTGCCGGTCTTGAACTCCAGGACGATTATCAACTGGCCGGCGAGGAGCACGCAGTCAATCCGGCAATCCCGCCGTGGCACCTCGTATTCCAGTAGCACGCCCCACTCAACCGCCGCTGGCAATTTCGCAGTTACCTCGTGCAGTGCTGCCCGCAGCACCGCGACTGTCCGCTCCCAGGAAATAACGGTCGTGAGGCGGAGGCTGGAAACGGCGTGCCGGCTTTGCAGGTTCAACTCACCGATCACTGCCGCCGGGTCGGCGTCCAGAAAACCAGCAACGGTTGCCCGGTAGAAGGCTGGCATGGCCTACTTCTCCATGCCGAGGAGCCACGCCGGCGAAACGGCGAGAACCTTGGAAAAGGCCCGCACCTCCGTATCCGTCACGTAACGGCTGCCGCCTTCGATTCGGGAGATGGCGATGCGATCTAGTTGGATGCCGTAGGCGGCGAGCTGGCCCGAAAGGTCGTCCTGCGTGAGCGGCGGGTTGCGACGCTGACGTGCTATTTTAACACGTTCACCGACCAGGTTGACTCGTTGTTTTCGCGGCATTTTTCAGCCACTTTACGTGACTGCGCCGCCGGAAGTGTGCTAGTTTAGCACATCGCTTATGCCGCTTGAACGATGGCCACGAGTCGGGCTGGTGCTGTGGAGTCGAGAGTTTCAGTTCGGTTTCAACACGGGTGGCTTCAACTCGCGTGTGGGCGACCTCGTAGCGGTGCGGATGGAGGTGCCTGACGAGGCGCGGGCCGGGACGCAGGGGATTTACGTCTGGGGCCGGGTGGTCAGCATCAACCGCTACAACCCGTTCTTCCCTTACGAGGCCGCGCAGGAATTGTCGAACGAGGGGCTGTCGTTGCAGGACACGATCCTCTCGAACAGCCGGGACCAGTTGGAGGCGGGCGTGCTGATTCTGGGCTGGACGCCGGCGGACGGCGGTTTCAAGAACCTCCATCCGCTGACGTATCCGGTGCAGCCAGCGGCGGAGGTGCTGTATCCCCCGGCGGCGGCCATCAAGGAACTGCTGGCGGGTGGGATTCCCGGCCATACGCCCCTGCACATCGGCACGCTCATCGCTCGGGGGGACGTGGACATCGCCATTTCGGCCGACCGCGTGGTGGCCCGGCACATCGCCATTCTGGCGATGACCGGCGGCGGCAAGACGGTGGCGGCCCGGCGGATTCTGCGGGAGCTGATTGACCGGGGCTACCCGCTCTTGATCCTGGACCCGCACGGGGACTACCTCGGGCTGTGGCAGAAGCGCGAGGTTTTTGCCGGCACGACCGTGCGGCTGCTGTATCCGCACATCGCGATGACGGAGCAGAACCGGCACATCGTGGAAATCCTCATCAACAAGATGACGGAGGGACTAAGCGAGCCGCAGCGGGAAGTGCTGGGTGAGTCATTGTCGGAGGTGGATCCCGTGGAGGGCGAGTCGGTGCTGCGCTACATCAAGCGGCTGCGCGATTCCTTGGCGAAGAAAGCCGGCCAGGCCGGTGACAAGCGCAAGCTGCCGACGTTGTCGGTCTGCCGCCGCCAACTGGGCGTGGTGGAGACGCGGCTGGAGCGGATGGAGCTGACCAACGAGCGGATGCGGCAGCGGTTGAAGCAGCTTCAGTTTGATCAAATGCCCGATCCGCAGGGCCGCCCGGAGGGCATCGTTGCGCCCAAGACCGTTTCCATCCTCTACCTCGGCGGCTACGACCATATGACGCAGACGACCATCGCCTCGATTCTGCTGGAAGCGCTTTACGAGCACCGCGCCAACCTGTCGAACCGGATTCCGCCCTTCCTCGCGGTGATCGAGGAGGCGCACACGTTCATCCCGTCGTCGCGCGAGGGCACGGCGGACGTGCCGTCGCTGGAGACGATCCGCAAGCTCATCACGGAGGGCCGCAAGTTTGGCACGGGCTTGATGCTGATCAGCCAGAGGCCCAGCCGGGTGGACGAGACGATTCTCTCGCAGTGCAACTCGTTCCTGATTCTCCGGCTGGTGAACCCGCGCGACCAAAATTTCGTGAAGCAGATCATGGAGAACCTGAGCGACCAGGACGCGCGGATGCTGCCGGGCTTCGGGCCGGGTCAGGGGATCATTAGCGGACAGGCGGTGCGGTTCCCGCTGCTGGTGCGGATCAAGATGGACGAGGACCTGATCTACACGGACCTGGGCGACGAGAATTTTCTGGAGCAGGCGGCCAAGTGGAAGCCGGACAAGGATGCGCCGGTGCGGGCGCGGGTGGCGGAGCGACTGGACCGGTTGGCCGCGTTGCCCGAACGGCGGCCCAAGGGGAAGAAGGGCGGCCGCGGAATGGGTAGCGCGGGCGACCCGCCCGCCCCGGTCGGCGACCCGCCGACCGGAAAGACCGGAGGCCAATCCGGGAACAAACCATCCTCATCGGCTCGGCACGCCGGGGCCGTGCCGTCCGGCGGGTCGCCGGACGGAACAGGCGAGTCGCCTGTGCTCCCCTCCTCCGGGTGGCGTGGCGCGATGCCAGATCGCTGGGAAGAGGTGCGCCAGAAGTTCATCAAAGACGATCGGCCGCTGGGCGAGCTGGAGGCGGCAACCGGCCATGAGTGGGACCGCTCGCGGCGCAAGGAGAAGGTCAGCGATTACGCCAGGCTTTCCTGGGACAAGCTGAAGGGCGCGGGTCTGAGCACCGCGAAGCGGGAGGGCCTCCTTGGCCTGCTGGAGGCGGCGCTCCAAGGACGCGATGACTGACATGGTCAACCGGGTAGCGCAGATTCCAGTCTGCTGTATCGCGGATTTCCAATCCGCAGAGCTTGCGGACCGACTGCACGCTTCGAATGTTCCAAGCGCGTCTGCCTTTCGACGGCCGGCCGGCTGGAAGCCGGCGATACAGCAGGTTGGAAACCTGCGCTACGGTGGCAGTGGCCGCCGCAGGCCGCAGCGCCGCCGGTCGTAGCGCAGACTTCCAGTCTGCCGTATCGCGGATTTCCAATCCGCAGAGCCTCCGGACCGACTGCACGCTCCGAATGTTCCAAGCTCGTCTGCCTTTCGACGGCCGGCCGGCTGGAAGCCAGCGATACAGCAGGTTGGAAACCTGCGCTACGAACCGGACGCCCGGCACATCGTCCGACACGAAAGTCTGCCCCACCAACGTTGATGGAGGTTCACCATGCCTGAAGAGAACACTGCTCCCTTAAGCCCGCTCGAACAGTTCGCGCAGGACGTGCGGGAGGAGGTGCGGTTGCGCTGCGCCGAGAACGCACCCGCCGATGAACTGGAGCGCGGCTTCACCGAATGGTGTCTCGAGGAACTGGCCGGCCACAATGAGGCGGACAACGCCGACGTTCTGCCGGATCGGCCATTCCGAGCCGAGAGTCGCGGTCGCTGGCCGGCCGCGAAGCTGAATGCGTGGGCGTTGTCCGGCGATGGCGCGACGCTGGACTTGTTCGTCACGCTTTACCACGGCGCGCCGGGCGTGCAAAAGGTCGGGGTCACCGAGACCCGAAAACAGTTCAAGCTGCTCCTGGGCTTTCTGCGCCGGGCACGCGAGGGTTTTCACACTCAGGCCGGGGGCAGTCGGAATGATGCTTTCGAAATCGCGCGCGCCATCCACGAGGCCAGGGACGCGCTGACCACGGTCCGGCTGTTCTACCTCACCGACGGGGTGGCGCGCGCCGAGGACATCGAGGAGGAATAGCTGGCCGGGCTGGAGCTGCGCTACGTCCTCTGGGACTTGAAGAAGCTCAGCCAGCTTCGCGTTGGCCAGCGCGAGGTGATCGAGCTGGATTTCGAGCGCGATTTCGGCGGGGCCATTCCCTGCCTGGCCGGGATGGAGAATTCGAGAGAGTATCAAACCTATCTGGCGTTCATGCCCGGCAAGACGCTGGCGCGCATCTACGGCGAGCATGGGCAACGGCTGCTGGAGCGGAACGTCCGGGCGTTCCTGCAGGTGAAGGGCAAGGTGAACAAGGGTCTCCAGCAGACGCTGCGCGAGGAACCACACCGCTTCCTGGCCTACAACAACGGGCTGTGCTGCACCGCGGCGGAGGTGCGACTGGAGAAGCGCCGGGATGGCCAGATCGGGCTGGCGTGGGCGCGGGACTTCCAAATCGTCAACGGCGGGCAGACCACGGCCAGCATTTACCACGCGCAGAAGAAGGAGCGGTTGGACGTGGGTGAAGTCGTGGTGCAGGTCAAGTTGACGGTGCTGAACGAGCCGGAGCGGATCGGTGAGTTGGTGCCGCTGATTGCCCGCTTCGCCAACAGCCAGAACAAGGTCAACGCGGCCGACCTGGCGGCCAACGGGCCGTTTCATCATCAGTTGGAGCAGTTGTCCCGGAGCGTCTGGGCGCCGGCGGTGGGCGGGCTGGCGCGCGGGACGCACTGGTATTACGAACGGGCGCGCGGTTCCTATCTGGATGACAAGGCGCGCCAGGGCACGCCGGCCCGGCGGCGGGAGTGGGAGGTCCAGAATCCCAAGCACCAGAAGTTCACCAAGACCGACCTCGCCAAATACGAGCACGCTTGGCTGGGGCTGCCGCACTGGGTGTGCTTTGGCGCGGAGAAGAACTTTGTCCGCTTCGCCGAGCGCATGGAGGACGAGGGCGAGCCGGAGGTGAATCTGGACTATTTCCGGCACGCCGTGGCCAGGGCGATTCTGTGGCACACGGCGGAGAAGCTGTTCGACACGCTGGACCTGGAAGGCTACCGGGCCAACAGCGTGGCCTACGCGGTGGCGTGGCTGGCGGAGAAGTCCGGGCGGCGGATTGATTTGAACCGCATCTGGACGGAGCAGCGGCTGTCGCCGGCGTTGTGCGAGGCATTGAAAACGGTCTGCAAGGAAGCGTGGGAACATCTCAACCACCAGCAGGGCAACGTGGGGGAGGCGTCGAAGAAGGCGGAGTGCTGGGAGGCGTTTCGGCAAAAGGAGATCGCGCTGCCGGGCGACTGGCAGGCGGAACTGGCGGCGGCGCCGTTCATTGCACCCCGTTCCGAAGAGGAGGCGCTGGCAGCGACCTGGGAACAACTCCGGCCCAAGTTCCTGGGGGACGCCCGCACCATCGAAGGCTTGGAGGCATTCACGGGGCGCGAGTGGGTGCGCACGCGCCGGCGGGACATGGTGTCCTCCTACGCGGTGCTGACGTGGGAGCAGTTGCGGCAGCGGCCGGGGCTGGGCTTGAAGAAAATTCGCGCGCTGGTGGAGATGTTCGCCATCGCGGCGCAGGGATAGGGGTGGCCTTCAGACCGTTGAGTGTGCTTCGGGCATCTCGAAGTTGACCATGCCTGACGTTTTCACCCAAGCCAAACGGTCGGAGGTGATGGCGCGCATCCGTTCGCGGGGGAACCGGGACACGGAAGCGGCGCTGGCAAGGTTGTTCCGGCGGCACGGCATCACGGGCTGGCGGAAGCAATGGGAAGTCCGAAGCGCGAAGGCCGGAGGCCGAAGTTTCCGCGTCCGGCCTGATTTCGTGTTCCCCAAGCTGCAACTGGCGGTGTTCGTGGACGGCTGTTTCTGGCACGGCTGTCCCAAACACGCGACGTGGCCGGCGCACCGGGCGGCGTGGTGGCGGCGGAAAATCGAGGGCAATCGGACCCGCGACCGGGCGGTGAACCGGGCGTTGCGGCGCGCCGGCTGGCGGGTGCTCCGCATCTGGGAACATGAACTGGCGCGTCGGCGGGAAGCACGACTCGTGGCGCGGCTGCGGCGCGCGCTGGAGAGCGGGGTCTTGAACTTGGAAACCGGTACTGGCCACCAAACACGCCAAGCCACGCGAAAGGAAAGAATCCGCTGCAACTGCCTCACCCGGCGCGAAAGCTCCGCGAAGTTCCTTCTTGCCGGCTTTAAGTCAGGCGTGCCTTCGCGTCTTTGAAAGGTATTCCTTCGAATCGGGGGGAAGCGCGGCGGAGTTTCAACGAAGCCGGACGCGCGGCGCGTCCGGCCACGACCGAGGCGGGCGCGTTCCCCAAACTCGTTTCTCAGGCCGCGCGCCGCGGCCGGAGCACAATGACCTTTTTGGTGCTGCCGTCCACGGGCACGCTGTGGGTCTCGACCTCGGGATCGTCCTTGAGCGTCTGGTGGACGACGTAGCGGTCGTAGGCGTTCATGGGCTCCAGTTCCAGGATGTCGCCCCAGCGACGCACCTTTTCGGCGGCGGCGCGCGCCTTGGCCACGAGGGCTTCGCGGGCGGCGCTGCGGTAATTGGCCACGTCCAGGCTCACCTTCGGCGCGGCCGGGTCGGCCTGGTAGATCATGCGGTTGATCAGGTATTGGAGCTCGGCGAGCGTCTGGCCCTGGCGGCCGATCAGGCGCGCGGCGTCCTCGCCCTGGATGGCGAGCGTCACGCCCTCCTCGTCGGCGTGCTCTTCGATGGTGAGGTCGGGGAAGCCGAGGAGCCGGAGGAACTCCGCGGTCAGAGCTTTGGGGTCGGCGGGCATGGCGATGAGTTGGGGGTGGAGGGGGGTGCCGCGCGGATTACTTCTTGCTACTTCTTGCGCGCCGGGCCGCCGGGCCGAAGCGGCTTGCCCGGGGCGGGCGGCGCGGGCGGCTTGGCGGCCGGGTCGTTCAGGTTCTTGATGAGTTTCATCTGGAGGATGCTGAGCAGGTTTTGCACCGTCCAGTACAGGGCCAGCCCGGCGGAGAAGTTGTACAGGATGAAGATGAAGATGAGCGGCATGTACTGCATCATCTTCTGTTGGACCGGGTCCACGCCGGGCGAGACCGGGGTGAGCCGGGCCTGCCAGAATTGCGTGGCGCCCATGATCAGGGGCAGCGGGTTGATGGGGAAGCCGAAGATCACCGCCACGGTGTCCGGCTGGGACAGGTCGCAGGCCCAGAGGAAGCGGGCGCCGCGCAGCTCGATGGCGCTCTGGAGCATCTGGTAAAAGCCGATGAAGACCGGAATCTGGAGCAGGATGGGCAGGCAGCCGCCCAGCGGGCTGACCTTGTGCTCCTTCATGAACTCCATGAGCTTCTGGTTCATCTTCTTCGGGTCGTCCTTGTACTTCTCCTGGATCTCCTTCATCTGCGGCTGGAGCGCCGCCATGCGCTTCATCGAGCGCGAGCTGGCCTGGGTGAGCGGCCAGAACAGCAGTTTGACGATGATGGTGATGACGATGATGGCCAGGCCGTAGGACAGGCCCAGGCCGTGCAGGCCGTTCATGCCCAGGAGCAAGGCCCGCGCAAACCAGCCAAAGAACGTGGTGAAGCGCATCGCCTGATCCTGGTTGCGGCTCAGCTTGGCCAGCGTGTGGTACTCCTTGGGGCCGGCAAACACGTCGAGGACCCATTCCACAGTCTGCCCCGGCGCCAGCGTGGCCGTGGGATAAACGAAGGCGGTCTGGATGCCGAATGGCTGGGCCACCACGCGGCGGTCCTCGGCCGTTTCCGCGGCGGACGGCGGGGGCAGATGGATCTTGCGGGCCACCACCGCCGGGGCGTTGGTCCGCGGCGCGGCGATCATCACGAAGAACTGGTTGTGCGCCGCCGCCCAGACCACGTTGCTCACACCGGCGCTGAGGAACTCGGCGCGGGGCGTGCCGGGCACGCAGCCGCAACCCCAGGCGGGGGCATTCAGGAACCAGGTGTTGTCAATGAACTGCGCCCGCTCGCCGTCGTACCATTGCAGACCGAGCAAATGCCCGTCGTCGCGCCGGTTGATGGGCGTGGCTGTGCCGATGACCAGCTCCTGCGGGGGCAACGCGACCGGCGAACCGCCCGCGTTCTCCAGCCGCACGCTGGCGGCGAGCAAGTTGTTCGTGCCGGCCACGAACTCCTTCACGATCCGCACACCGCTGCCCAGCGCCTTCTCGGCCCGCACGCCTTGGGCGGTGCGTGTGAGCTTGAACGGAACGCTGTCTTCCAGCGCGGCGCCTCCGAACAGCGCCAGCGCCGGCACTGGCGCTCCGGCGTTGAGCGTGGCCAGTTCCACCTCGCCGGTGCGCGCCTTGCGTCCGCAGGCCACGGTGGCGGGATAGCCTTTCAATTCCACCAGCTTCAAGCCGCCGCCGTGGCTGGTGAACGTGTACCGCGCCTCCTCCGTCTCGAAGACTAGCAGCTCCTCCGGTCCGGCCGGCGGCACCCAGGCCACGGTGGGCGAAGCCGGCGCGCTGATGACCGGCGGGCTGGCCGGGGACGTGGTCACATTCGTGCTTGCGACCAGGTTGGTCGCCAGCGTGCCGGCCTGCGCCAGCCGGTTGGTACCCGGAGGCGGTTTGGGTGGAGGCGGGAAAATGCGATCCACCAGCGCCGGCCAGAACAGCATCAGCGCGAAGCAGCCGATCAGAATGAGAATGGCCTTGCGATCCATGCGTGAAATCAGGGCGCGCGCGGCGCGGCGCGCAGCGGCAGGGCGGGCGGCGGGGTGGGAGGCCGGGGCGGCGGCACCGGATCGTGTCCGCACCCGCCCCAAGGCTGGCAGCGACCGAGACGCCGCAACGCGAGCCAGGCGCCGCGGCAGGCGCCATGACGTTGCACCGCCTCAATGGCATAAACGGAACACGTCGGCTGAAAGCGGCAGCCGGCGCCAGGTCCGATCAGAGCCGCCAGCAGCGGGGAAATCGTCACCCGGTACAACCGCAGGCCGGCGATCAACAGGCGTTGGGCGACGTTCATGGCGAGGACCGGATCAACGCGTGGTTCCGCGCCACGGCCAGGAAATCCCGTTCCACCTCGGCGCGGCCCTGGCCGGCAATGGAAGGCCGGGCCACGAGCACCACGTCCAGCGGGTCGAGTTCGTGCTGGTGGCGGCGGAAGACTTCGCGCAGCAGTCGGCGGGCGCGGCTGCGCGCCACGGCGGACCCCACCGTGCGGGCGGTGACCACGCCCAGCCGGCAGCGTTCACCGGGCGGACGGGCCAGCCAGTTCACGATGAGACAACCGCGCACCGCCCGGCGGCCCAGACGGCGCACGCGGGCGAAGTCGGCGGGGCGCTGCAGCCGGGCCTCGCGGGGCAGCCGCCAGCGCAAAGGAGAAGGCGCGGCCATGGCGCCGGGACGCTCAGACTGGCGTCAGGCGCTTGCGGCCGACGCGACGGCGGTTTTTCAGGACGGCGCGGCCGCCCCGGGTGGACATCCGGGCCCGAAACCCATGCTGGCGTTTCCGGCGGATTTTGGATGGCTGATACGTACGTTTCATGCCTGTAAATTGAGCCGCGCGGCGCGACACGCCGCGGCAAGGTCGCCGTGAGCCCGGGGGTCGCGCACCCTAACAACAGAAGCGCCGAGCATACCGTCAGTCGAAATCGCGTCAAGTTCACCAGCCCGCCACGCCCCGGCCGGGGGCGCATTTCACTTTTTGCAGGCGCGGAAACGGCCGGAAGTTCCGGGGGGCACGCGCCTGAGTAAAAGGGAGCGCGTCTTCCCGCCAGCAGGGGTGGGTCGCCCCTCGCTGAGGGGCGACGGGTCCGGTCCCTGGGCCAGGGGCCGGCTACCCGATGCCGAATCCTCGCCCACTGCCCACCTCTCCTATTTGAGTTTCTGAGTCTGGGCTTTCCCGCCGGGTCCACCCGGCGGGAAAGCGGCCGCTTCTGGGAGGCGCCCCGGCCGGCGCCGGACCGGGTTGACGCGGGAAGCCGGCCGCTTGGCTGAGCGGTGAAGTGTCTTTGGCGCAGCTTTCCCGTCGGGGCGTTTTTGCCGCGCGAAATGAGCCGCAGCGTGGGATCAGCTTTCCGCGATCGGGCTTGCCGGCCACGGGCGAACTGGTTATTGAAGCCGCGTCCGTGAGGGGACGCCCCACCGCCCCGCGTTCCCATCCCGCCTTCAGACCTGGCCCATCCCGCTGGTCGTGATGCCTTCCCGGGCGGCGTGGACCGGGCGACTCGCCGGGCGGTCGCGATATGCACTGGCTTGCAGAATTGTTTGCGCGGGACGCCGCGACCGGCCACGCCACCGTGGCCCAGACCCTCCTGGTGCTCAGCCTGGTGGCCGCGCTCGGGCATTTCCTCGGCAGCTTCAAGGTGCGCGGCGTGGGTCTGGGCGTGGCGGGCGTGCTCTTTGCCGGGCTGTTGTTCGGGCATTTCGGCTTCAAGGTGGACCCGGACGTGATGCAGTTTGTGCGGGAGTTCGGGCTGATCCTGTTCGTGTACACCATCGGCATGCAGGTGGGCCCGGGCTTTGTGGCGTCGCTGCGCCGGCAGGGCCTGCCCTTGAACGTGCTGGCGACGACGGTGGTGTTGCTCGGCGTGCTGGTGACCTTGGGGGCGGTGTACCTGCTGGGAATTGACCTGACCGTGGCGGTGGGGTTGTTTGCCGGGGGCACCACCAACACGCCGGCGCTCGGCGCCGCGCAGCAGGCCCTGCAAAACCTGCCGGCCGAGACGCTGCAGGCCGCCGCCGGCCGCGTCCCCGAACTGGCCGGCCTGTCGGCCGACGCCGCGGCCGCGCGGGACGCCCTGCTCAAGCGGCCGGGCCTGGGCTACGCCGTGGCGTATCCGTTCGGCATTCTGGGCATCATTCTTGTGATGGGCCTGGTGCGCGTGCTGTTCCGCATCAAGCCGGCCGAGGAGGCGGCGGCGTTCAACCGGCTTCTGCGCAGCGCTGAATCCACCGTCACCACGCTGAACCTCATCGTCCAAAACGCCAACCTCAACGGCCTGCGGGTCGCCGACATCCCCGGCTTGAAGGCCTCCGGGGTGGTGGTCTCGCGCATCCGCAAAGGCGGGGGCGGCGAGATTGACAACGCCACGCCGGACACCGTGCTGAACACCGGCGACGTCATCCTGCTGGTGGGCCCGCTCGCGAAGCTCAAGGACATGCAGATCGTCATCGGCTCGCCGACCGAGGTGGACCTCAAGGCGCTGCCCAGCCGGCTCACCACCCGCCGGGTGGTGGTAACGCACAAGGAGGTGCTCGGCAAGACGCTGGACGAGCTGAACCTGCACGACCTGTACGACGTGACGGTCACGCGGGTGAGCCGCGCCGAAATCGAGTTCACCCCCAATCCGAACTTCCGGGTCGAGTTCGCGGACACACTCCTGCTGGTGGGCGAGCCGGAGGCGATCGAGCAGGCGGCCCGGCTGCTGGGCAACTCGCCCAAGCAGCTCAACCACCCGCAGATCATGCCCATCTTCGTGGGCATCGCGCTGGGCGTGCTGGTGGGCTCCTGGCCGTTCACCATCGGCCAGATGCCCGCCCCGGTGAAGCTGGGCCTGGCTGGTGGTCCGCTGCTGGTGGCCATCCTGCTCAGCCGGCTCGGGCGGCTCGGGCCGTTGATCTACTACATGCCGCTGAGCGCGAATTTCATGTTGCGCGAGGTGGGCATCACGCTGTTCCTGGCCTGCGTGGGCTTGAAGGCCGGCGACCAGTTCGTGGCCACGCTGGCGCACGGGCCGGGGTTGTACTGGATGGCCTGCGCCGCGCTGATCACACTGCTGCCGCTGCTGGTCGTGGGCGTGATCGCGCGGCTGTTCTACCGGGTCAATTTCATGACGCTCTGCGGCGTGCTCGCCGGCAGCATGACCGATCCGCCCGCGCTGGCCTTCGCGAACTCGCTCGCCGCCTCGGACGCGCCCTCGATTTCGTACGCCACGGTGTACCCGCTCACCATGCTGCTGCGGGTGGTGAGCGCGCAGTTGCTGGTGCTGGTTTTCCTGGGCTGACGCTGCCCGCACTGAAAAAGCTTCAGCCCGAAAACCGAAGTTGGCCGTAGCAGCGCAGTGCGTCCCGCCTGCCCAACTCGGTTTTCGGGTTCAGCGCACACCACCGCCGGCGTCCAGTTCCCGCCAGAATTCCGCCGGCGGCCGCAGGTCTTCCAGACTTGTGCCGAGTTCTTCCAACGTGGCCATCTGCCTCACCACCTCGAGGCCGTTCGTGACGTTCACCGGCGTGAAGACCAGGCGGGTCAGTCGCAGGTCCGCCAGCGGCGCGAGATCGCGCACCGGCGTGCCGCCGACGTGCAGCCGGCGCAAGGTCGCCATGCCTGCCAGGGGCCGGAGGTCCGCGACCCGCGTGTCCTCCAGGGTGAGTGTCAGCAGCGGACAGGCGGCCAGGGCGGCGATGCTGGTGACGGGGGTCTGGTTGAGCCAGAGCCCGGTCAACGGCGTGCCGCGCAGCGGCTCGAGGTCTTCAACCGGCGCGCCCACCAGCATCAATTCCACCAGCGGCATGCCGGCGAGCGGCCGCAAATCCCGGACCGAGGTCTGGTTCAGGTACAGCTTCTCGAGCTTCAGGCCGGCCAGCGGGGCGAGGTTCGTCACCCGCGTGTTCTCCAGCGCGAGCAGTTTCAGCGGCATGCCGGCCAGCGGGCTGAGATCGGAAACCGGCGTGGCGCGGAGGTCCAGCGCCGCGAAGGCGATGCCGCGCAAGGGCGACAAATCCACCACGGCGCATTCCACCAGTTCGCCCACCAGGCCGAGCGCGGGGTCCAACTGGAACCGTCCCTCGCCCTGGTAATACGGGTTGCGCGCGCGCAGCAACGCGTGCAGCCGCTCCGGGTTGGCCG
The DNA here is from genome assembly GCA_964568145.1 of uncultured Verrucomicrobiota bacterium. Classification (GTDB taxonomy): domain Bacteria; phylum Verrucomicrobiota; class Verrucomicrobiia; order Limisphaerales; family J093; genus DSVZ01. Next base: position 33,102 of record CAZMOZ010000024.1, on the reverse strand, counting down.
CGATCTGCTGGGGCTGAAGCGCGGGGGCTGCGGCGGCGCCCGGCGGGGAGGGATTGCCGGCCGGCGGCGTGGGCTGGTCCCGGCCGCAGCCGGCCAGCAGGGCGCAAACCAGCCCGCCAGCGACGGCCAGGGCGCGCGAAGAGATCATGGTGGTGAGTGGACACCGCTTTCCCGGCGGTGTCCAGCCGGGGTTGTGAGGCGTCAACGCGATCGAAACGAGATTTGAAACCGGGGACTGATGTTGCCGGCCAGACACCCCCAAACGCGCGACGACAGGATTGAGCGGGTTTTGCCCGGGCTGCCCGGACGGAAGTTCCCCGACCCGTTCAGTTGGAGCCGGCTGGTATTGGCGCCTTTTCCCGGTGGTGGCGGGGATTGCTTTGGGGATTCAGATTCGACCCGAAAGCTGAAGTTAGGCGGGCGAGACGTAATGTGCCACGGCCAACTTTGGTTTTCTGATTGAAGTGTGCGGGCTGTCCGTCCAGGCGGTTCGAGCCGAGACGCGGCGTGGTTTTGCCTTTGCGCGCTGCCGGTGGCCCGGTACCTTTTTCGCCACGGAAATGTCCGATGGTGTAATGGTAGCACAGGGGTCTTTGGAGCCCTTAGTCTAGGTTCGAATCCTAGTCGGACAGCCACTCTTGCATGCCAGCCAGGCTGCTCCGTTGGACCTCTTCGGCTGGGAAATCAAATCCACCACGCCGGGAGATCCGCCCGTGAACGGACAGGCCGTTGTCGCCGGAAGACGACAACGGTCAAAATCGGCACCACCGAGCAAGAACTGCGGCCAACTGCTGACTCCTAAAACTGGCTTGGCACGGACCGATTTCAGCCTATAGTTATTCCAGATTTCGGAGCTCAATGCTCCAACGAGCTAAACAGCCCCCTGGCAGTAAGCACCCCCGTCCATGGCGGGGTAGCTGAGCCCGGGGGGCTACTTGTTTCCGCTTATGGCTACTGCAGTTCTCATCGATGGCGACTTTTTCATCCGACGCTACCGTTTTCTGGTCGGCAACCAAAGCGCACAGAAGGTGGCCACCGACCTGCATTGGATGTGCCGCGAGCACTTGAAACAGGCTGACGGCAAGCGAGCCCTGTACCGCATTTTCTTTTACGACTGCCCGCCCTTGAGGAAGAAAGAACACCATCCGATTACCGGCAAAGCAGTTGATTTTGCCAAGACGTCCACCGCCACCTGGAGACTGGCGTTTCACAACGAGCTTCGGAAACTGCGCAAGGTGGCCCTGCGCTTGGGCTACTTGAACGAGCGCATCGGTCATTGGGTCGTTCGCCCCGAGAAGCTCAAGGAGCTTCTGGCCGGCAAGATCGCGGTCAAGGACCTCACTGAGGGTGATGTGCTCTATTCCGCACCGCAGAAAGGCGTGGATATGCGCATCGGCCTCGACATCGCCTCGTTGGCGTTCAAGAAGCAGGCGGACCAAATGATTCTCGTCGCGGGCGACAGTGATTTTGTTCCTGCAGCCAAGCTGGCCCGCCGGGAAGGGATTGATTTCATCTTGGACCCCATGTGGGGGAGCATTCGCGAGGACCTCCACGAACACATTGACGGCCTACGTTCGGTCTTTCCACGGCCAACACCGCCACCGACGGTCTCGGCCGGCGGTGCGACTGCCGACGACTCCACTCCGGCCGGCGCGTCATAATTGCGTCGTCGAGTCCACTGCGGCAAACGGCAACGACTGGTGCGCGGCCAAGTGCATCCTTGACCCGGGAAGACTATCCGGCGATCGGTTGAGACATCCCATCCGCGAGACCGGGGCATGTTGGGTGGCAGGGCATCGTACGCCGATATTTGCCGCACCCTGGCAAACATGTAGCGCTGCGGCCGGGTTTGAATCAGGTCTTGGAAAACCGGTTTCTCGCCGTGCCGTGACTCATCACGGAGTTGTCTTTCGCCGTCAAAAACGTTGCGTTGCGTGCCAGCAGCATCACGAGCCCCATACTTCAACAAGGGTACTGACAAGGATACTGCGGGTGCCCGTCGCACCGGCGCCGCTACACCTCCGCCTCCGGAAACCGCGCGCGGATGGTCTGGCGGATGCGGGCAGGTTCCTCGGGGCGGATCAGGCGGCGCCGGGCGCGGCGCTCCACCGCCTCCAGCAAGGTCAGCCAGTCCTCCAGCGTGGGCTCGGGCAGCGGCTGCCAGACCTCGAAACGGCGGGCGCGCACAAAGAACCGCCATTCGACGCCGACGTGCCGGGCGTACACTTCGCGGCGCTCGCCCTCCGGGGTGCGGCCTTTCCAGCCGATTTCAGCCTTTGCGGACATCTCGGGCCAAGCCGGCGGGGCCGGGCCTAGCGGGGCAGGTCCACGCAGGCCACAGCCATCGCAGCGATGCCCTCGCCGCGGCCGATGAACCCCAGCCCCTCGTTGGTGGTGGCCTTGATGCCCACCCGCGCGGGGTGGATTTCGAGCGTCTCGGAGAGCTTGTGCTTCATGGGCCGGATGTGCGGGGCAAGCTTGGGCTCCTGCGCCACAAGGGTGCAGTCCACGTTCACCACCCGCCCGCTGTGCAGGCTCAACATGCGGATGGCTTCGCGCAGGAAAACCAGGCTTGACGCCCCGTGCCAGCGCGGGTCGGTGTTGGGGAAGAAATGGCCGATGTCGCCCTCGCCCATGGCCCCGAACAGGGCGTCGCAAATCGCGTGGATGAGCACATCCGCGTCCGAGTGGCCTTCGAGGCCCTTGGAGTGGGAGATTTCCACACCGCCCAGGAAAAGCCGGCGGCCGGCCACCAGGCGGTGAACGTCGTAGCCAATGCCCACATGGATCATGCCCGGAGCGTACGCCCGCGGCGGGGGTAAAGTAAACGTCGAAACCGACCCGCTAAACGCCTGGCAAAGATCGGTTCCGCGCCCGGGAATGGGCGGCAACTCACCGTCGCGCGCAACGTCCGCGGCGGAGGTGCCCCGTTTTCGGGTTTACACCGCCCGGTCAGCCGGGCACACCTCTGCGGCGTGAGCGCAAAACCGCCTGGCGATCGTTCCGCTGGCAACAACAGCCGCAAGTCAGACCCGGCCGGCGGCGCGGCTGGCCGGCGGGGCGGTTCGGAAGGCGCGGACCAGCCGCTTTACGTGGGGCAGTACTTGCACAGCATGGATGCCGCCCGCCGCGTGCAACTGCCCGCGCACTGGCGGCGGGCCGGCGCGGTCGCTTCCGTGCTTTACCTGCTGCCGTGGCCATACGGCCGTGCCGAGCGCATCCGGGCGCTCAGCGACGAGCAATTCCGCGGGCTGTTGGACCGACTGCGTTCCCACACCGGGCTCGACCATGCTGCCGGCGAAGTCCTGGGTCGCCGGCTCGCGGCCGGCTTGTGCCGGGTGGAGTTGGACCCGCGCGGCCGGCTGGTCCTTCCCGGGGTGCTGGCCGAAGCGGCGGGGCTGACCAGGCAGGTTGTTTTGCTGGGCGTGCTCGACTCGTTCGAGATCTGGGACGCCGACCGCTTTCACGCCGGGTTGGAACGTGAGCCCAGGCTGACAGACGAACAACGTCGGTGGCTTGAGATCTGACCGTGTCCGGTCATCGCGCGAACCAGCCGGACTTCCTTCGCCGTCTTCGCGATCTTCGCGCGGAATTCCCTGGCCGAAACCCGACGCAGTCTTGCGGCTTGAAATTCACGGGGAGGCGGGCGTGGGGCAAATTGGTGGCTGGGGGCGGAATTGAACCGCCGACACAAGGATTTTCAGTCCTCTGCTCTACCAACTGAGCTACCCAGCCGGGCTGTGGCCGCGCAGCAGCAAACCGCCTCCCGCCGCCTTTGGCAAGGCGATCCGAGGAGAGAAATCCGAGATCTGAAATCCGAAGTCAGTGTTCGAGACCCAAGTTCCAAGTTCCAAGTCGAAGGTCAAAGGCCGGCATCTGGTATCCGGTATCTGGCATCTGTTTTCCACGAACCAAGAACCAAGTACCAATCCCGGCGAGGCGGGCGAGCGCCGGCCGCTTTTCGGTCTGGCGGAGTCGCCGGCGTCGCGCTTCACTGGCCCCCGTGGCCATGAAAGCGTTCTTCAGCTCGTTCAGTCTGCTTTGCCTTGTCGTGTGGACTGCTCACGCGGACGCCTCCGTGCGGCCCGTCGAGTTGCGCTGCGAATACCTGCGCGACCCGCTGGGCATTGACACCCCGCAGCCGCGGCTGAGCTGGCAGTTCGAGGCGGTCCAGCCGCGGGCGCGCGGTCAGCGGCAGACCGCGTATCAAGTCCTGGTCGCGAGTGCTGCGGCCAACCTGGCCGCCGGGCGCGCCGACCTCTGGGACAGCGGTCGCGTGGAGTCGGATCAATCCATCCATGTCCGGTACGCAGGCCGCGCGCTGGCTTCCGGCCAGGCGTGTTTCTGGAAGGTGCGGGTCTGGGACGAGCGCGGCCAGGCCAGCGCCTGGAGCGCGCCAGCCTTTTGGAGCATGGGTTTGTTGCAGCCCGCGGACTGGCGCGGAGTGTGGATTGGCCGCGACGAAACCGAAGCGCCCAGCACGCTCACCGGCACGTCCTGGATCTGGTTTCCCGAAGGCAACCCGGCCGCGTCCGCGCCCGTCGGCACGCGCTATTTCCGGCGGCGGGTGCCCATCCCGGAGAAGTCGCGCGTGGAAGCGGCGCGGCTGTTGGTCGCGGCCGACAACGAATTCGAGCTGCACGTCAATGGCGCGCGGCTCGGCACTGGCGCCAGTTACAAAGCGGCGGTGGAGTTCGACCTGACCGGCCGGTTGAAAGCCGGCGACAACGTCCTGGCCATCGCGGTGAAGAACGCCGGCGAGACCGACAACCCGGCCGGCCTGCTCGCGCGGCTGGAACTGACCGTGAGCCCGGGCGGCCGGACGGTGATCGCCACGGACGAGGAATGGCGCGCCTCGCGAATCGGCGTCACCGGCTGGGAGCGGACCGAGTTCAACGCCGGCGGCTGGGTGCCGGCCAAGGTGCTCGGCCCGGTGGGCATGGCGCCGTGGGGCGAGGTGACCGGCCCGGAGGACCGCCGGCTGCCGGCGCGGCAGTTGCGCCGCGAGTTCAACCTGGAGAAGTCGGTGCGCCGCGCCACGGCTTACCTCTCCGGGCTGGGATTGTCGGAGCTTTACCTCAATGGCCGGAAGGTCGGCGACCATGTCCTGTCGCCGGGCCTGACGGATTACCCCACACGGGTGTTTTACGTGACCTACGACGTCACACGGGAACTGCGGCGCGGCAGCAATTGCGCGGCGGTGTGGCTGGGCAACGGCCGGTATTTCGCGCCGCGGCTGCGGGTGCCCACCGAGACCCGCACCTACGGCTTTCCCAAGCTGCTGTTTCAACTGCGCGTCGAACACACGGACGGCACGACCACGGAGGTGGTGAGCAACGATTCCTGGCGGCTCACCGCCGAAGGCCCGATTCGCGCCAACAACGAGTATGATGGCGAGGAATACGACGCGCGTCGCGACATGCCCGGCTGGGCGGAGGCGGGCTTCGACGACGGGGCCTGGGGCCGGGCGCAGGTGGTGTCGCCGCCGGGCGGGCGGTTGGTCGCGCAAATGATGCCGCCCATCCGGGTGGTCGAGACGGTCAAGCCGGTGTCGTTCCGGGAAATCGCGCCGGGCACGTGGATTTACGATTTCGGGCAGAATCTGGTGGGCTGGTGCCGGCTGAAGGTTCGCGGCAGGGAAGGCGCGGTTGTCACGCTGCGCCACGCGGAGACGTTGCGGCCGGACGGCGCGCTGTACCTTGACAATCTGCGCGGGGCGCGGGTCACGGACACGTACATGCTGGCCGGCAAGGGCGCGGAGGTTTACGAGCCGCGCTTCACGTACCATGGGTTTCGTTACGTCGAGTTGCGCGGCTTTCCCGGCCAGCCCAAGGCGGACACCCTGACGGCGTGTGTCGTGCAGGACGACCTCGAGCGGGCGGGCGAGTGGTCCAGCTCGCACCCGTTGTTGAACCAGCTTTACCAAAACATCTACTGGGGCGTGCGCGGCAATTACCGCAGCCTGCCCACCGACTGCCCGCAACGGGACGAACGCCAGGGCTGGCTGGGCGACCGCTCCGAGGAATCCAAGGGCGAGGCGTTCCTGTTTAACACGGCGCCGCTGTACGCCAAGTGGGTGCAGGACTTCGCCGACGCCCAGAAGGAGAACGGCAGCGTGCCGGACGTGTGCCCGCCATACTGGCCCCTTTACTCGGACAACGCCACCTGGCCCAGCAGCACCGTCATCATTCCGGGGCATCTGCTGAGCCAGTTCGGTGACCGCGCGGTGATCGAACGGCATTACCCCAGCATGAAGCGGTGGGTGGAGCACATGGCCGGCTTCATCCGGGACGACCTGATGCCGCGCGACACCTACGGCGACTGGTGCGTGCCGCCGGAAGACCCCAAGCTCATCCACTCCCAAGACCCCGCGCGCAAGACGCACGGCACCATTCTGGGGACGACTTGCTTTGCGCACTGCCTGGGCCTCCTGGCCGGCTACGCGGAGCATCTGGGGCAGGCGGACGATGCGCGGCGTTACCGCGACCTGTCCGGGCGCCTGAAGGCGGCGCTGAACGCAAAGTTTTTCGACCCCGCCAAAGGCCATTACGACAACGGCTCGCAGACCTCGTGCGTCCTGCCGCTGGCGTTGGGCCTGGCGCCCGAAGGCCGGCAGCTTCGGCTGTTCGAGCACCTGGTCGGCAAGATCACCGGCGAAACCCGGAACCACATCGGCACCGGCCTGATCGGCGGCCAGTGGCTGATGCGCACGCTGAGCGCGCACGACCGCGCGGACCTGGCTTACACCCTGGCCACGAACCGCACGTACCCGAGTTGGGGTTACATGATCGAAAAAGGCGCGACGACGATCTGGGAATTGTGGAATGGCGACACCGCGGACCCGGCGATGAACTCCGGCAACCACGTGATGCTGGTGGGCGACCTGTTGATCTGGATGTACGAAAACCTCGCCGGCATCCAGGCTGACCCCGCGCGGCCCGGCTTCAAACACATCCTCATGCGACCGACGCCGGTGGGCGACCTCACGCACGTCCGGGCCACCCATTGCTCGCCGTACGGACTCATCACCAGCCACTGGCGGATCGAGCGCGATCCTCTGCCGCGAGAAACGCGCCAAGTGGATCAAGCTGGCGTTTCACACACTGCAATCCGCTTTTCGACTTTTCTTTGGGACGTGACGGTGCCTCCAAACACGACCGCCACCCTGCACATTCCAGCCGGGCCGTTGAAGATCATCACTGAAGGCGGCAAGCCCGCGGTCACGGCTGCCGGGCTGCGGCATCTCGGAACGGATGCGCGGGGCGTGGTCCTTGAGGCCGCGCCCGGGCGGTATTCCTTTGCCAGCCGCTGACGCGGTTCAGGCCTTGCGCTGGCGGACCTCGTCCTTTTTACGTTCGAGTTCTTGCTGCAACTTCCGGCGGTCGGCGGCCAGAGCCTGCCGGGCCTTGTCCGCGGCTTCGAAGTCACCGGCCGCCTCGGCGTTGGCAATCTCGCCTTGGGCGGCGATTTCCCGCTCGGCCAGGCGCGCCTTGAAACGCGACTCGAGTTCCGCGATCTCGCGCTTCTGGTCGTCAGTGAGCGTGACGACCGGTCCCTGCTTGGCGAGCCGCTCCATTGCCAGTTCGTAGGCGGTTTTCATTCGTTGGGTCTTGAAGTTCTTGTCGGATTTCAATGGCTGCGACTGTCCGGCGTGGGTGGTGCTGGCGGGGCCGGGGCTGGTGGTTTTTTCTTCCACGGCATTTCCGGAAACTGGTCGGGAACTTGGACGGCGGGGGGTGGGGTTTGGGCCATTCGCAGCTCCGCCTCGCCACCGGCCCGGGCCTTTGGCGGTGCCAGGTTGCCCCGCCAGGAGGCGATGCGGGCTTGCAGACCGTGGTGTTCCGCCTGCGCCTTGTCGCCCGCCTTCAAATAAAAGAGCGAGAGGTTGGTGTGGACAAGCTGCTCGTTGGGCCGCATGCGCTCCGCCTTGTGGCCTTCGGCAATCGCGCGCTGGAAATCCCCCAACCGGTAGTACGCCATGCCGAGCGAAAGCCGGGCGTCGAAGTGGTCCGGCTCGGCCGCCAGCAGCGCCTCGATCTGCGCTGCTGCGCTGGCGTACTCGCCCCGACTGAAGGCGTGCATCGCCTCGTCGTATTGTTCCTGCGCTGAAACCATGACGTGACAACCGAGGGTACCGCACAAGGCCGGGGCTGCAAGCGCCACAAACAGCGAGTATTGTTCGCCCATCGGCCGACAACCGGGACATTGAAGTGCTAAAATTCCCGATCCTTCGACACCGCCAAGCTAATGTGGACCAGCAGACAACCCAAGAGCGGGCGCTTGAATCTGCGCAGTAACTTGGTTTTCAAGCGATTGCCGATTTGACCGAAGCGTGCTTCGGCGGCCTGATGAGTGTCGTGAAGAACAGGTCGTTCACGGTGTCTTCATGCGCAAGCTGCTTGTTTTGTGGGACTTGAAACTTTGGTCTGACATGAAAAAAACTTCAAAATCTCCTTGACGATTTAGCGGGGTCCGCCCCAAGATCACTCAGGCATAAGATGAGAGCGCGTCAAATCGGGCTTACTCCTGCTAGGGGCTACCCGGCTGTTGCCGAGGGCCGGGAGGCGCTCGCGGGACGTGCGGCTCATCTAAACAACTTGTGCGATTCTATTCACCCAACCGAGCACCAGCGCGCTCAATCGCGTAATTTCCTACGCCCTGTGACGGATTACCATCGCCGAACCGATTTTTTCCAGACACGTGCTGCAAACCATTAAGCAAGGCGCAACCAACCCGTTTATATGAAAACCCAAACCCAAACCAACACTTGGCGGCCACCAAAGCCCACCGCTTTGATGACGCCCTCGCGGTCGAGTGTCAGAGAACAAAAAAAACCTATGAAGAAGTCGTTCGGCTACTTGGTGTGCATGGCGGGGCTTGCCCTGGGCCTGACTGGACAGGTCATGGCCAGGGACTACCCGATCCAAAACGTCACGGTGTTGTGGAGTGCGCTCAGTCCCCAGCCCACGGCGTCCGATACCATCACCATCACCGACGGTGGAGTCCTGTACGTGGACGTCAGCAACGCCACTGCGGACACGATCACGATCGGTGATGGCACCACCGCCGGGTCGTTGCTGTTCGACAGCACCTCGCGGATCCTGACCGTCAAGAATGTGCAGTTTGGTTCCAATCCCGGGAACCAGTTGAACATGTCGTCCGGCACGGCCGTGCATACGCTCCGGGTGAGCGGGGATTTCCTGCCTTCCGGTGCCGGCGCCTTCAACAGCGGCTTGGGAGTGGTGGTCTATAATGGCGCCGCCCAGACGGTGACCGCCAAGATCGGGGCGACCACCATCCAGTACAAGGATCTCACCCTCGCCGGCAGTGGCGCCAAGACCTTGCAGAATGGCGTTACCGTGCAGGGCAAGCTCTCCATCCAGGGCACCGCCACGGTGGCCGGGTCATTCCCAGTGACCTATGGAGGGCTCGCGAGCCTCGAGTACAACGGCAGCGGCGACCAGACCACCACGGGCTTGGAATGGCCCGCCCCCATGCCGGTTTCGGTGACCATTACCAAGCCCAACGGGGTGGCGAGCCGGACGGTCAAGCTCGACAGCAGCAAAGCGCTCAACGGGGCGCTGACCATTGATGCGGGCTGCACGCTGAACAACGATGGCAAGGACCTGACCGCGCGGGGCAACATCGCCAACAACGGCACCCAGACCGGCGCCGGGCGGGTTGTCCTGGCGGGTACCGCCGCCCAGAGCCTCAGCGGCGCGGGTCGTTATGCGAACCTGACGCTCAGCAACGGTGCCGGCGCCACCGCGCCAACCACGGGCTTGTTTGTGGATGGTCGCTTGGTGATCTCCAGTGGCCGGCTCACCCTCGCCGGAAACGCCTCCACCGCGCGGTTGCTCACCTTAGGCACCACGGCCCAGCAGAATCCGGGCACTTACGGTTCCGCCACCAGTTCGGCCACGTTCAGGAGCGATGTTTACTTTGCGGGCACTGGTCTGTTGACCCTTGGTGACAAATTTGACTCCGCAGTGCAGGTGACCAAGGCCAAGGTCACCTACGGCACGCCTTCGGTGAATATTTCCGGCAAGGTGGACGGTGGCGAGTTCGGCAACAACGCCGTGGACGGTGAAGCCGTCACCGTCACCATTCGACGGGCCAATCCGCCGGCCACCGTGGCCATCCTCAACACCACGACGGCGGGCGGGAACGGCTCGTACAGCGTGGCCTTCGACACTTCCGCCCTGCCGGCCGGCACGTATGAGGTGAGGGTGGATTACGCCGGCGGCATCAGCTTGGCCAGTTCTACGACGACCGTGGCGGATGGGCTGACGGTGGAGCGGCTGAAGATCACCGTGACGCCCGACAACAAGACCAAGGTTTACGCGAACGCGGACCCGGCTTTGACCTATACGTATTCGCCCCAGTTGATCGGCGGCGATGGATTTTCCGGGAATCTGACCCGCACGCTGGCGGGAACGGAAAACACATCCCGTCTGGGTGAACAGGTGGGTAATTATCCCATCACCCAAGGCACGTTGAGCCTGCCGGCGAACTATGAGTTGGTGTTCACCGGCGGCCGGACGCTGACTATCACGCCCAGGCCTGTTTCCGTGGTCGCGGTGTCATCGGGCAAGACCTACGGCGAGGCAGATCCCGCGGCATTCAACTACACGACCACGCCGGTGGTGCTTCCCGTGGCCAGCGACCAGTTCCAAGGCGTGCTCCAACGGCCTGCGGGCGAGGACGTGGCGGACTACCCCATCAACCAGGGGACTTTGAAGATCGTCTCGACCGCCACCGGTCGCGACGACAACTACACCATTAACTACACACCCGCGACCTTCCGGATCAACCGGAAGAACGTCATCGTGGGCCTGGCGGCCGGTTCCCAGAGCAAGACCTATGGACAGAACGATCCGGATTTGAATCCCTCGTTTACTCCGGCGCTGGTCTTGGGCGATGAGCCGAGGGGCAAGCTGAAGCGGGAGGCCGGCGAAAACGCGGGCAATTATCCTGTGAACATGGGCGATGTGAAGATCGTGCGGGTGATTGACGGCAAGGACGTTGACAAGACGGCCAACTACAATCTGCCCCTGCAGCAACCGCTGAACTTTGTGATCAACCCGAAGGCGCTCAACATCAGCGCGGTGCTGAACCCCCAGAAATTCTACGGCGACGCCGTTCCCGCGTTGATTGTTTACGACGGCTTGATCGCGGGGCAGTCGGCCCCGCAGACTCCGGCCACCGTGGGCAACTGGAAGCTCAACAATCAAAGCGTTTCCGCGCCGACGGCGACAAGTCTGCCCGGTGCGTACCAGTTCGAGGTGCTCAAGACAGCGGCGGATTCGAACTACGCCATCACCTACGGCACGGTGATCAGCACCCTGACCATCGTGAAGCGGCCGCTGACCGTCACCGCCGAAAACAAGTCCAAGGTCGAAGACGGAGCCGTTTTCCCCGGCCCGTACACGGCCACTGGCAACTTCGTGGCGGGGGACACTTTCGCCAACTCCACCGGCGGCAGCGTGAAGTTCACCGGCCCGGCGCTTATCGCCACCGCCGCTGGTGTGTATGAAATCAGCGTGGCGACCTCGGATCTGACCAGCGACAAGTATGGTCCGATCACTTATGTGTCCGGCTCGCTGGTCATCACCAAGGGCATCGCGACCATCACCATCGAAGGCAATGAGACTTGGGGCGGCGGCGGAAGCTTCTCATGGACCATCAACCAGGCCAACGGCGGCAACGCTGGCAGCGATCCGGGTTGGAAGCTGCTTCACGTCAAGAAGACCCAGCAGGGCGCGGGCGGCGTGCTGACCATCGGCGCCACCGAGCAGAACAAGTTCACGATCTTCCTGACGACACTCGTCCGCGGCCAGAACTCGGCGGGTTCGATGTCCAAGTTTGATCCGTCTCGTCCGTACGTGTGGAAGATCGCCCAGGCGGAAAGCATCAGCGGCTTTGCCGCCAACAAGTTCAATCTGGTGTGGCAGGGGAGCGGTTTCTTCGCCAACCCGACTTTCGGAGGCACCTTCGGCATCGAACAGTGGCCGGAGGCGGATCCGAAGGAAATCCGGCTCACCTTCACGCCCAAACCACAGCTTGAGACGGACGTCCCGGCCCTTCTGGGTTACGTCCGGACCAGCGACTTGGACGTGCTCTACTTGGAGCCCAGCAAGACCAGCATCGTTCCGCAGGAGCCGGTGACCATCGCCCTGAAGGTTGCCAACCTCCAGCAGCCGGTGTTTGGCGCGCAGGCGTTCATCAACTTCAGCTCGGCGCACTTTAACGCCAACCAGACCGGCGCCGGCGCTCCGGTGGTCGCCGCCGGTGGCGGTGTCTGGGACAACGTGATCTACCGGATGTGGAACGCCGGTGGTGATCTCGACACGGTCATCGGGTTGAGCTTCACCGCTCCGTTGGGCACGACCGCCGACGGCACCGTGGCCCTGATCACGCTGACTCCCACCCGGACCACCACCGGCAAGAGTCGCGTGGTGTTCCGCGGTGACACCCAGGTCATGCCGGGTGGAATCACTGGCGGCACGCAATTGAGCGGTGGTGGTGGCAGCGTGGTCCTGCCGGCACGGGTGCCGACGGATGACATCACGATCGTCGTGGACGACAAGGCGCCGGTGATCAACTCCGTCGCGGTCACCCAGGTGCAATACGGGGAGACCCTGAACATCAAGAACGGTGGTCCTGGCTCCGATCCTGCCCGGCCCAGCGCAGTCCGCGGTACGGTGAACATCACCGTCAACGCCAAGGATTTGCCGGGCGTCGGCTTGAACGGCGCGCCCACCGTGAAATTCACCGGACCGTCCGGTCAGATCGTGAACGCCGAGGGCAAGACTTCCGGCGCCAACGACGGTGACTTCCTATACACCCTGGCGGTGGATGGGGGCACTGAAAACGGCCGATGGAACGCTGTCGTGACAGCCACCGACATGCTGGGCAAGAGCACCACTGACAACTTCTACATCCACGTCAACAAGAACGAGGTGAAGGGTGTGGTCGAAGTCGAAGCGCTCCGGAGCAGCACGCGCCGGGTGACCTTCGCGCTCGGCGATGGCGCGGCCATCAGGCAGACGCGGACGCTGGAACTGGCGTTCACCGAAAGCAAGTTCATGCAGGCCGGCGGCTTCCGCGACCTCCCGGCGTTGGCCAACGAGTTGCTGGCACCTAAGAACGCCGTTCCAATGTCCATCTACCTGCGCTACGGCGCCATTGCGGACTTGGACGCGCTCGCCAACCGGTTGCTGCTGGGCACCGACGGGTTCGCCTCGTACATGCGCGACCTGCTGTTCGGGTACGTCACCGACCTGACGACGCTGAACGACATGGCGGCGAAGTTGAAATCGCCCACTCGTTCGATTGATGCCTACATCCTGGCGCGCTTGTCGCCTTCGACGATCCAGGCCTTGAATAACTATCCGTCGAGCAACCCGAGCCAGGCTCAGATTGCCGCCTTGGAGAACGGATTGCTGAACGACTTCACGTCTATCGCCCTCGGGCCGAGCATCTACGACCCGCTGCGGTTCCAATCGGTGCCGCTGGTGAAGACGGATCCGCGGATTCAGGGCTGGCTGCCGCCGAATCCGACGCCGAAGGGAGATGATCTGATCCAGTTCAACCGTTACCTGCTTGAGGACGCTTACCCGCGCCCGAATGGCGGGCTGTCCTCCGGCTACGTGAGCGGCGCGCTCAAGGCCCAGACTGCCCAAGCGCTGGTGACTTACACCGGAGGTGACAACGCCACGTTGGCCGGATTACTGCTGCTGGACTTCGACCGGCTCACCCAGCCGTCCAGCGCCGGACTGTGGGGCGCTCCGTCGCTCTACACCGAGCAACGTTTCCTCGGGATTCCGCTGCGGCAACAGACCGCGAACTTGATCCTGCAAGTCCCGCCGGTCGCAGGCAGCGATCTAGTGCTGCTCAACCGGTTGCTGCTTGAGGACGGCTTCGCGGCCTCCTTGGGGCTCTTGAACTACACAAGCGGCCCGCTGACACCGGCAACCGCCGCGGCGCTGGCGACGTTCGCCGCCACTCCCAACAAGCCCAATCAGCAGGCTCTGGAGCCGCTGCTGGTGGCTGATCTCAACAAGGTGCTCGATGGCGGCGTCATCCGGCGGTCCGACCTCGAAGCGGCATATCCCGAGATCACTCGGGCACGGACGCTCGCGGCCTTCACCCTGATTGACGTGCCGGAAGGCACCACGCTGGTCAGCGCCAAGACCAGTTGGAACCTGCGTGAAACGGTCGCCCCGCTGGATCCTCCGGTGGGCGGCGCGAAGCCCAATGGTGTGGCCAACTTCGTCAACGGCGCCAACGTACAGCCCATCGTTAACAACAATCTGCGAGCTGGCGACGTGAACGGCGACAACATCGTGAACCTGAGCGACTTCAACGTCCTCCAACAAACCTACGGTACCACGGATCCGCGGGCGGATTTTGACGGCAGTGGCGCGGTCAACATCGTTGACTACACCCTGTTGCAGAACAACTTCGGCGCCATCGGCGACCTTGGCGTAGACGGCAAGCCGTAGTGATCGGTCTTCGAGGGGGAGCCGCGAAAACGGCTCCCCCTTCACCCACGGATGTTCCTGCCGGAATATTCTAAGAAAATTTGAAGATAAGGCTGGCAATCCGGCGGAGAACCTGTAGATTCAAAACCAACTGAAACTCATCATACCCATGAAACCCAAGCAGACTGTAGCTAGTTTAACGGCTCTCCTGTGGGCTGGGGTCGCGATGGCGGCGGAACCGGTCACCACAATGGTTTGGGAGTTCAGCACACCGGACAACCCGGCCACGGTAAAACCTCCGCAGGAGTCCAATCCAGCCGGTGGTACCGGAACGGTAACCGTTAACGCCGGCGTGGGATTGGGTTACTTTCCTGGCAAGTTCGAGCCGCTGGGAGAACCCACCAACGATTACGGCACTCAAACCGGGCTCTGGGACATCCTCAACGGAGACGTGAAACTTGACGTGGACTTGATGCCGGCGGCGCCAGACACAAAGCTAAATTATACGTTGACCCTCACGTATTTCGTGTCACCGCAGAATTTCCCGTACTCGCAAAACGTCACCTTTTCGATTCCCGGCGTCCAGTTGGTAAGTCAGACTGGGATCGAGAACACCGTCCAAGGTACTTGGGTTGAGGGCGTTTACGCTTGGGAGCAATTGTCCGTTCCCGGCGCACTGTACTTGGTGATTACGCCTGAAGCCCAGCGAGGATTCCTCCTCGACAGCCTGGCGTTCAGCGTGACCGGCAACCTCGTGCCGGTACCAGAGCCTTCGACGAGCGCGTTGGCACTCTTTGGCCTGGCGTTTCTCGGTTTCGCGGGCCGGCGCCGCAATGCCCGGTAAACCCCGGGATTACGCTCTGGAAGACCAGACGACTTGATCAAACCCTGAGGGGTGCAGCACCAATGTGGGCTTCCGGCCTGCGTTGACACCCACTCAGGGTTTTTGTTTTCCATGGAACGTGTTGTGAACGCAAGGCGCCTGATGCGCCGTTCATCATCTTGGATTGGCGTGGCGACACGAGCCGTTTATGCGCTCATGCTGGCCGGCGCGTGTGTGGGGGGGGGAACCGCCACAGTTACCGGCGGTATTTATTCCATTGTTGATCTCGGCGATCCGGCCGGGCTTTTCGCTCAGGCCCGCGCCGTCAGTGAGCACGGTCAGGTGGTGGGCATGAGCTTGCTCAACCTGGCGGGAGCCGAGGCGCAGCGGGCCACTGTCTGGAACGGTGGCGGAGTGTCTGACTTGGGCACACTGGGAGGGCTGAACAGCCGGGCGGTGGACATCAACAGCCAGGGTACCATTGCCGGCTGGGCGCAAGACGGCGGTGGTTACGCGCGGCCGGTGCTCTGGCAGGGCGCGACAGTGAGGGAATTGCCCACCTTGGGTGGCAATCAGGGCGCAGCTTGGGGCCTGAATGACGCCGGTTTCGCGGTGGGGAATGCCGAGACCGCCGCCGGTGACTTCCACGCCACGCTGTGGGGCAACGGCGGCGTCAAAGACCTGGGCGCGTTGGGCGGTTCTTACAGCGTCGCCTACGACATCAACTCGAGCGGCCTCGTGGTGGGCAGCGCGTTGGACGGCACAAATCGGGAGCGGGCGGTTGTTTGGGAGGATGATGTACCGGTGGATTTGGGAGCCCTTTCCGAAGGCAACTGGACAACCGCCCGCGGCATCAATGACCAAGGCCAGATCATCCTCTGGGGCAAGCCGGCGGACGCGCCCGCGAACCGCGCGGCTTTGTGGAGCGGGGATTTCCAGGATCCGGTGATCCCGTTGGGAACTTTCGGAGGCACCGAAAGCTGGGCCTATGGCTTGAACAACCATGGATTCGTCGTCGGCTGGGCGGGGAGGGAGGATGAAACGTACCACGCCTTTGTCTGGGACGGCGCCACCATGACCGATCTCGGGACACTGGGCGGGCTGTACAGCTCCGCCTACGATATCAACGATCAGGGGATCATTGTCGGTTTCGCGCAGGATGCGGCCGGCGTGACCCGCGCCGTGGCCTGGGTGCCGGTGCCGGAACTCGGCCGGCTCGCCCTGCTGGCGCTGGGCATGTTCGCGCTCTGGGTGACGCGCCGGCGCCAACCGTGAACCCGGTCACCACGAAAGCGCGCGCCCAGACGGCCGGCATGGACCCGGGAATTTCAACGAACTCGGCGCCGCGTCTGATCGCCACCGATTTCGACGGCACCATCTTTGCGGAATTTGAGAATCCACCGGTGCCGGAAGCCTTCCAGGCCGCCGTCGCCGCGCTTCAGGCACGCGGCGCTCAATGGGTCATCAACACCGGCCGCGACCTCAGCAGCCTCATGGAAGCTCTGGGTCGCGCCGGCGTGCGCGTCCAGCCGGATTTCCTCGTCCTCGTCGAGCGGGAACTTTACGCCCACGACGGCGTGCAGTACGTGCCGGTCGAGGACTGGAACCAGCGCTGCGCCGCCGACCACGCCGAGCTGTTTGCGCGCGTCCAGCCCGACGTGCCGCGGCTGACCGCCTGGGTCAACGAACGCTTCAACGCGGCAGTGTACGCCGACGCCTGGTCGCCGTTCTGCCTGATCGCCTACCGGCCGGCCGACGCCGACGCCATCTGCCGCCACCTCGAGGCGTATTGTCGGCAGGTCCCCGGACTGACGGTGGTGCGTAACGACGTCTATGCCCGCTTCAGCCACGAGGCTTACAGCAAGGGCACGGCGCTGGCCGAACTGACCCGCCGGCGCGGCCTCACCGCCACGCAGGTCTTCGCGGCGGGCGATCACCTCAACGACCTGCCCATGCTGCGTCGCGAAGTCGCCCGCTGGCTGGTGTGCCCCGCCAACGCCATCCCCGAGGTGCGCGAGCAGGTCCGGCGCCAAGGCGGCGAAGTCAGCCCGTTGCCGCACGGCCACGCGCTGGCGGATACCTTGAGCCGATGGCTCGATTGAGGCCGAAAGCCGAAGTTGGCCGCAGCGGAGCGTGTCCCGCCTGCCCAACTTCGGCTCGGTTTGAAGCCGAAAACGGATTCGCGCCTGGTCGCGGGAATCATGCCCGCCACGCCCGGTCTTCAGCTTGAACAGGTCCGCTGGCCCGGCTCAACGCACCGGGCCTGGACCGGCGGCTGGCTCGCCACGCACCAGCACCTCCAGGAATTCCCGGGCTTTGTGCACCTCGGCCACGACCTGCTTGAGGTCGCCTTGAACCACGGTTTCCACCATCACGGGCCCGCGGGTAAACCCGCCCTGCCGCAACTGCGCAAACACCCGCGCGAAATCCACCCGGCCCTGCCCCGGCGTCACCATCACATCCTTGGGCGGGCGGAAATCCTTGGCGCTCATCCCCACCACCAAGCCGTCCACCGTGGCCGCGTCCTCGACCGGATTCCGCGCGCCGTCCGAGTAGTAAAAGATGTTGCCGGGGTCGTACCACAGCCGGAAGTTGCGGTGGCCGACCTGCTCGATCTTCTGCCGGCACTGCGGACCGGTGGCGATCTGGCCGCCATGCGGTTTGAGGGTCAGCCGCACGCCGCAACTGGCCGCGAAGTCGCACACCTCACGGATCGCCTCGTAATACGGCGTCTGCAAGGAATCCTCGGTCACGCCGCCCAGCAACAGGTCTGGCGAACCGCACGCCGCGCAGTGCTTGACGAGCCGTTGCAAGGCCCGAATGTTCTCCGCCACCGCCGGCTTGACCGCGTAGTCGCCGTACACTGAAAGGCACTTCAGCCCGCGCTGCCGGATTTCCGCGCCCACCTGCGCCGCCTCCTCGGGGGTGGTGTCCGCGGTGATGACGACCCACGATTTGCCTTTGGCGGTCATGATGCCGCAATGGCGGAAGCCCGCCTCGGCGATGCCATCCAGCGCGGTACGCAGATCGTGCGCGTCAAATGGCCGCGTATAACAACCAATCTGCCACGCGCCGGCCTCGGCCGGCGATGCCGAATGCGCGTTCCAGAATGGCAGGGCCAATCCGCTCAATCCGAGGCCGAGACAGGCCGGGATGAATTCGCGCCGGCTCAATCTGGCTGTGCCGGCGGTGGGCGTTGCATTGCGATTGGATTCGCCGCGGTGGGAGGGGATCATGTTCATGATGGCTTTGCGGTTGGATTCGCGCTGTTCTGTCGAATTCCGGCTCACGGCCGTCGCTGCCAGCGGCGGAGCCGGAGCGCGTTGCCGATGACCAGCAAATCGGACAAGCCCATCGCCGCGGCGCAGACCACCGGGCTCAAAAACCCGAGCGCGGCCAGCGGCATGGCGGCGGCGTTGTAGAAGAAGGCCCAGAACAGGTTCTGCTTGATCGTGCGCAGCGAGGCTTGCGCCAGGCCCAGCGCCTCCGGGATGGCCTCGATGTCCGAGCGCAGCAACAAGAGGTCCGCCGCCTCGCGCGCCACGTCACTGGCGCGGCTGACCGCCACCCCCAGGTCGGCCTGCTTCAACGCCGGCGCGTCGTTGATGCCGTCGCCGACAAACGCCACACGCTGGCCCTCCCGCTGGAGTGCGGCGATGATCTCCGCTTTGCGCGTCGGCGAAACCTCCGCAAAGACG
The DNA here is from genome assembly GCA_964568145.1 of uncultured Verrucomicrobiota bacterium. GTDB lineage: Bacteria > Verrucomicrobiota > Verrucomicrobiia > Limisphaerales > J093 > DSVZ01. Next base: position 14,095 of record CAZMOZ010000024.1, on the reverse strand, counting down.
CGATCCGGCGGGATGCCCGCGATCTGGGCCACGGCGGCGGCGGTGCGGGGGGTGTCGCCGGTTACCAGGTAACTGCGCCGGCCCTGCGCGGCGAGCTGGCGAACAACCGACTCGACCGCCGGCTTGACCACGTCGCGCAACGCCAGCAAGCCCAGCAACGTGCGATCCGCCGCGAGGCCGATGACCGTGGCGCCTTTGTCGGCCCAGTTGTCCGCGAACTTGGGCAACGGCGACACCCCCACGCCGCATTCGCGCAACCACGCCAGCGAACCGAGCCGCAGCCGCCGGCCGCCGAGCGATGCCTCGACGCCCTTGCCGCGAACTTCCTGCCAGTCTTCGATGGCTGGATTCAGCGCCGTCGCGGCATCGGCCGACGCGGGTGATGGCGAAGCGGCAGACGCGATTTGCCGCCGCTCCGGCCGCTTTTCAGCCATGCGTGCCACCGCCTGGCTGAGCGGGTGGTTCGATGGTGCGGCAAGTCGTGCCGCCAGATGTTCAAGCGGCATCCCGCGGTCGGCGGCTGACCGGAGGTCTTCAATCGCAGCCACCTCGACCTTGCCTTGTGTGAGCGTGCCGGTCTTGTCGAAGACCACCGCCGTGAGCCGGCCGGACTTCTCCAGCGCTTCGCCGTCGCGGATCAGGATGCCGCGCCGGGCCGCCACGTTGGCGGCGACCAGGATGGCGATGGGCGTGGCCAGCCCCATCGCGCACGGACAGGCCACGATGAGCACCGCGGCGGCATGCACGGCGGCGGCGGCCCGCGGCGTGTCCGGCACCACCGCGTGCCACAAACGTGGCGCCAGGCGCTCGTGCGCGGCCCGCGCCGCGTCGTAGCGCCAGCCCCACCCGATGGCCGTGGCCAGCGCCACGACCAGGACGACCGGCACGAAGACGTTGCTCACCCGGTCCGCGAGCCGCTGGATTTGCGCGCGGCTGTTTTGCGCGCGCTGGACGGCGGCGATGATCTGCCGCAAGGCCGTGCCTTCGCCCGTGGCGGTCACGCGCAGGATCAGCCGGCCGTTCAGGTTCACGGTGCCGGCGTACGCCGGGCTGCCCGGCGCTTTTTCCACCGGGAGCGACTCCCCCGTGAGCATCGCCTCGTCCACGGCGGACTGGCCTTCGAGCACGACGCCGTCCATGGGCACCCGGTCGCCGGGCTTGAGCAGCACGCGGTCGTCCACGGCCAGGTTCGCGACCGGCACTTCGGTTTCGACGCCCGCCGCGCTGAGCCAGCGGGCGGTGGGCGGGGCGAGTTGCAACAACGCCTTCAACGCGCCGGCCGCGCGCTCGCTGGCCCGGGCCTCCAGCCAGTGGCCCACGCTGATGAGCGTGATGATGGCGGCGGCCTCCATGAAATAGAGATGCCCCGGCCAGCCGGCGAAAAGCGCCGCCGCGCTGTAAGCAAACGCCGTCGTCGAGCCCAGCGCCACCAGCGTGTCCATGTTGGCCGAGCGGACCCGCAGTTGCGCCAGCGCGCCGCGATAAAACCGCGCGCCGCACACCGCCTGCACCGGCAGTGTCAGCGCAAAGGCCAGCCAGCGGAACCAGCCTTCCATGCCGAGGTGGAAGACCCATTCGCCCAGCATCAACGGCACCGTGACCGCCGAGCCGAAGACCACGTTGAACCGCCAGCCTTCCAGCGGCGACCACGGCCGGGCGGGCGGCTCAGCCCGGCCCGGTTCCAGCACCTCTGCCTGGAAGCCGGCCTCGCGCCGCAAGGCCTCGATCGCGGCCTGCGGATCGGGCGTCGCGCCAGCCTCCCAGCGCACTGTGGCGCGCTGGGAGGCGAGGTCCACCTCGGCGGCGGCCACGCCGGGTAGGGCCAGGAGCGTCTGCGTGGCGAGGCGCGCGCAACCCTGGCAGGTCATGCCGGTGACGCGGAACCGCATGGGCTCCGGCGCGGCTTGGGCGGCGGTGACGCTCATTTTCGCAGGCTGAACAAAACGGTCCGCCGGTCCGGCTGGGACCTGCGGCTCCGAGCGGAAGATCACGGCTCACGTTGCCGCGTCAAGCGCGGTGAGGCGGCAGAAACGCGGGTGGTGGGGCTTGACGGGGCCTCAAGGGCAAAGGTCGAGGGCCGCGACCACGAACCACAAACCAAGTGCCAAGTACCAAGTATCCAAACCAGCAGGGCGCGACATAGTGTCGCCCCACCAGTGCGGATTCGGGCTTCAGACTTCGGATTTCGGTTTTCGGATTTCAAGTTTCACCTTCCTGCCTTCCGGCTTTCCAAATTTTTGAGTTTACGAGTTTCGGCTCGGAGTTTCGCTCGCCGGGGCGCGCCGCTTGCGGCGGCGCGAAGCGGCCGTTAGCGTGAGCGTTTGCCCGTTTGGCGGGCACGTGGCGGCATGGCCAGAGACTTCATCCGGATCGGCGGCGCGCGGGTTCACAACCTCAAGAACCTGTCGCTCGACATCCCGCGCGACAAGCTGGTGGTTATCACCGGCGTCAGCGGCTCAGGCAAGTCGTCCCTGGCCTTCGACACGCTCTTCGCCGAAGGCCAGCGCAAGTACATGGAGTCGCTCTCGGCCTACGCCCGGCAGTTTCTGGACCAGATGGAAAAGCCGGATGTGGACTTCATCGAGGGACTCTCCCCGGCCGTTGCCATCGAGCAGCGCACGGCGGCGGCCAACCCGCGGTCGCTCATCGCCACGACCACCGAAATTTACGACCACCTCCGACTGCTGTACGCGCACGTCGGCCAGCCGCATTGCCCGGTCACCGGCCAGCCCATCACCGCGCAGACGCCCAGCGAGATCGTGGACCAGATCCTGGCGCTGCCGCCGCGCACGCGGGTGATGCTGCTGGCGCCGGTCGTGCGCGGGCAGAAGGGTGAGTTCCGCGACGTGATCGAGCGGCTCGGGCGGGAGGGCTTCGTGCGCGCGCGCTTGGACGGCCACCTGGTCGAGCTCAGTGCCAACGTCCGTTTCAAGCTGGACCCCCGCCAGCCGCACACGATTGAGGCGGTGGTGGACCGGCTCTTGGTGGACCCCGCCGTGCGGGTGCGCCTGAGCGATTCGGTGGAAACCGCGCTCAAATGGGGCAACGGCCAGGTGCTGGTGTTGAGTCAGATCCCGGATGATGGATCTCGGTCGCCGGATGCCGGATACCGGATGCCGGATGGCGGAGGCCGGATGCCAGAAGGCGGGGCGGCAGCTACGTCATCTGGCATCCGGTATCCGGCATCCGACTCGTGGACCGAGACGCTTCATTCCACCCGCCTGTATTCGCCGGCCACGGGGCTGAGTTACGAGAAGCCGACGCCGAAGCATTTTTCCTTCAATTCGCCGCAGGGTGCCTGTCCGGTTTGCCACGGGCTGGGGCAGAAGTACGTGTTCGACGAGACGCTGGTTGTGCCCGATCCCGACAAATCGCTCGAACAGGGGGCGATCGTGCCGTGGCGGCGCGGCGGCAAGCGGATGGTCGTTTACTACAAAAGCCTCCTCAAAGGCGTGGCCGCGCACGCCGGCGTGAGCCTGGAAACGCCGTTCAAAAACCTCCCCCAGGAAGTCCAACGGCTGGTCCTGCGCGGCTCGGGCGACACGCCCATCGAATTCACCTTCTGGCGCGCGGGCAAGCAGAGCCGGGTCGCGCGGCCGTTCGAGGGCGTGCTGCCGAACTTGCAGCGGCTGTACACCGAAAGCGAAAGCGAGTTCACCCGCAACCGGCTCAAAGCCTTCATGGCGCTCCAGCCGTGCGATGCCTGCGGCGGCCAGCGGCTCAAGCCGGAAATCCTCGCCGTGACGCTCGGCGGCGCGGAAGCCGGCACGTGGAGCGCGGAACCGGCGCCCCATCCGGCCTCCGGCATCCGGCATCCGGCATCGCCCATCCCCGGCCTGTCCATCATGGACGTCTGCGCGTTGTCCGTGGACGCGGCCGATGAGTTTTTCGCGAGCCTGCGCCTGGGCGAGTTTCAGCAAAAGATCGCCGGCGAGATCATCCGGGAAATCCGCGCCCGGCTGGGATTCTTGAAAAACGTCGGGCTGGGCTACCTCACGCTCGACCGCGAAAGCGGCACGCTCAGCGGTGGCGAGGCCCAGCGCATCCGCCTGGCCACCCAGATCGGCGCCGGGCTGGTGGGCGTGCTGTACATCCTGGACGAACCCAGCATCGGCCTGCACCAGCGCGACAACGAGCGGCTCCTGGAAACGCTCTGCGGGCTGCGCGACCTGGGCAACTCGGTGCTCGTGGTCGAGCACGACGCCGAGACCATCCGGCGCGCGGATTACGTGGTGGACCTTGGGCCGGGCGCGGGCGTGCAGGGCGGCGAGGTGGTGGCCGCGGGCACGGTGGCGGAGATCGAGGCGCACCCGCGCTCGCTCACCGGCCGTTACCTGCGCGGCGAACTGAGCATCACGCCGCCCGGACCGCCGTTGAAAAACCTGGGCGAGCGCGGCTGGATCGAGGTCGTGGGCGCGCGGGAAAACAACCTGCGGAACCTCGCCGTGCGCTTCCCGGTGGGCGCGCTCACCTGCGTCACCGGCGTGAGCGGCTCGGGCAAGAGCACGCTGGTGGACGACATCCTGCGCCGGGCGCTGGCGCGGCGGCTGTACGGGGCCACGGACCGGCCGGGCACGCACGACGAGCTGCGCGGCATCGAGCATCTGGGCAAGCTGGTGGTGATTGACCAGTCGCCCATCGGCCGCACCCCGCGCAGCAACCCCGCCACCTACACCGGCATGTTCAACGACATCCGCGACCTCTTCGCCCGCCTGCCCGCGGCGCGGGTGCGCGGCTACGACGCCGGGCGGTTCAGCTTCAACGTCCGCAGCGGCCGCTGCCACAAGTGCGCCGGGGACGGCCTGCTCAAGATCGAGATGAGCTTCCTGCCGCCGGTGTACGTGACCTGCGAAGCCTGCGGCGGCCGGCGCTACAACCGCGAAACCCTCGAGATCACTTACAAGGGCCTGAACATTGCCGACGTGCTGGACCTGACCGTGGACGAGGCGGTGAACTTCTTCCGCGCCGTGCCCGGCATTCACGACACCTGCGTGACGCTGGCCGAGGTGGGGCTGGGCTACCTGCGGCTCGGCCAGCCGGGCACGACGCTCAGCGGCGGCGAGGCGCAGCGGCTGAAGCTGGCCACCGAATTAAGCAAGCGCCAGCTCGGTCACACGCTGTACCTGCTCGACGAGCCCACCACTGGCCTGCATTTCCACGACATCGCCAAACTGCTCGAGGTGCTGTTCAAACTGCGCGCCGCCGGCAACACGCTCATCGTGATCGAGCACAACCTGGACGTCATCAAGTGCGCGGACTGGATCGTGGATCTGGGGCCGGAAGGCGGGGCCGAGGGCGGACGGATCGTGGCCGAAGGCCGGCCCGCGCACGTGGCCGCCTGCGCCGCGAGCCATACCGGCCGTTACCTGCGGCGGGTGCTCGCGCTGGCGTCCTAGCCGCGCGCGTGGCAGTGTTGCAGCGTTCATGCAATTGTGGGGTTCAAGCCGTGACCCGGAATTCGTAAGCGCGCGCGCGCGCCGGCCCGCGGGGCTTCGGTTCCCTTGGGCCCGAAAACCGGAGTTGGGCGGGCGGGACGCGCTGCGCTACGGCCAACTTCGGCTTTCGGGTCTGGTCCTGCGCCTGCTTGGCGTGTGCCTGCTGGCCGTGCTGTTGCCGGGCCGGCTGGCCGCGGCCGGGGTGGACGAGGCGCGCGCCCGCGAGGCGTTGGTGAAGATGTTTCAAGACGGCCTCCACGAGTATGTGGAGCGCGACGCCGCAGCCTTCGCCAGCCAGTTTCCCAATTCGACCAACCTGGCCGAGGTGGTGCTGCTCCAGGCGCAAGCGCGGCTGGCGCTGGGCCGGTACGACGACGCGGTGAAGCTGCTCGAGTCCGGTGCAGCCAACGCCGGCCCGCTGGCCGCCGAGTACGCGTTTTGGGCGGCCGAGGCCCGGTTTCGCAAAGGCGATTTCGCCCCTGCCGCCGAAGGCTTCTCCGCGCTGGCGGCGCGGCATCCCGAGTCGCCGCGCAGCCTCGAGGCGGCCGTGCAGGAAGCGCTGGCCCGCAGCCGGGCGGGCGACCCCGCGCAAGCCAGCGCGCGCTTGCGCGATCCCAACGGGCCGTTCCAAACGGCGGCCAGGGCGAATTCCGCCAGTCTGTGGGCGCAACGCGGCTGGTTGTTGCTGGCGCAGTTGCAGGTGAGTCTGAACGACGTGGAAGGCGCCCGCCAGGCATTGACCGAGATGGCCCGGCAACCGTTGCCGCCGCCGTTGGAATGGGAACGGCGTCTGGTGCTCGCGCGCGCGGAATTCACCGCGGGCCGGCTGGCGGAGGCCGTGGGACAGACCACGAACCTCTGGACGGCGGTGACGAACAGCCTGCCGCCCGCGCTAGTGGCCGAGGCGGCGGCGCTGGAAGGCCGGGCGTTCGAGGGGCTGAAACAATACGTTCCCGCGCTGCAAGCCTACGAACGCGGGCTGGCCACGAATACCCCGCCGGCGCAACGCCGCTTCGCGCTCGATAAGGTGATCGAGATCACCCGCCAGTCTGTGCCCGATCAGGCGGTGGCGCGGCTGCAGGGTTTCATAGAACGGTTCCCGCAGGATGAACTGCTGGACCTGGCGCGGTTCGCGCTCGGGCAGGCGCTGTTGCGCGAGTTTTACCGCCTCAGCGACCCGGCCACGCCAGTCACACCCGAGACGGCCGCCGCCCGCACGATCCGGCTGCAACAGGCGCGGACGCAGTTTGAGTTGATCCTGGCCAATCACGCGGCCAGTCCGCTCGCGCCGCAGGCCGAACTGGCCCGGGCGTGGACGCTCTGGGAGGAAGGCGCGCCCCGGCTGGCGGACGCGCTCGCCGCCTTCCGCAACGCCACCGGCCGGCTGGCGCCTTCCGTGGATCAAGCCACCGCGCGGTTGCACTGGGCGGAATGCGAGTTCCGCTCGGGCGAATGGGTCGGCGCGCTGACCAATTTCTGGCTCGTCGCGACCAACTACATGGACGCGGGGATTCCGCCGACGCTGCGCAGCCAGGGCTTGTTCGGCGTGGTGCGGACCGGCATCGCGGCGGGTGACCTGGTGGCGGCGGCCGCCGCGGCGGACCGCCTGGTCAAGATGGAAGGCGCGACGGAGGTGTCGGAGCGCGCGGACATCCTGCTCGCGGAGGCGTACAGCCGGACCGGTCAACCGGAGCAGGCGCGCGCCCAGTACGAGGCCTTCTTGCAGCGGCATCCGGACTCGCCCCGCACACCGGAGGTGCGCCTGGCCATCGCCCGCACCTTCGAGCAACGCGGCGACAACGGCGCGGCCTTGTCCGCCTACGCCTCATGGCTGGCCAACTTCACGAATCAACCCACCGCCACCGGCCTGGTGGCCCAGGCCACCTTCGATCTGGCGCGGGTCACGCATCGGGTGGACCCCGGGTCCGAGTCGCTGACGCTGCTGACGAATTTCATCGCGCGATTCCCGGACGATCCGAACGCGCCGCTGGCCCAGTACCTCGCGGCCGAGCAACTGTTCAACCAGGGCGATTTCGCCCCCGCCGAGCTGGCATTCCAGGACAAACTGCTCGACCCGGCGCGCGCCCGACCGGGGGACGAACTGCCGTTCCGCGCCCGGCTCATGGCCGGCAAGTGCGCGGTGTACCGTTCGGGCTGGCAAAGCGCCCGCGAGCACTTCGACTGGCTCATCACCAACGGCCCGCTGAGCGTGGTGTCGTCGCGCGTGCCGGTGTCCGTGGTGGCCGAGGCATACATCTTCCGAGGCGACCTCTTCATGCTGGAGTCCAAGCCACCGGGCAGCGATCCGCTGGCCGGTTACGCGGAGGCGATCAACGCCTTCGCCAAGGTGGCCGAGCGTTTTCCCACGAACGAACTGGCGCCGCGCGCCTGGGGCCGCATCGGCGACTGCAACCTTCAGCTCGCCACCGCCGATCCCAAGCGGTACGACGCCGCAGCCGAGGCCTACCGCAAAGTCATCGAGTCGTCCGCCGGTCCGGGCTTGCGCAGCATGGCGGAGGTGGGGTTGGGGTTGGTGCTGAAGAAACAGGCGGCGCTCAAACCACCGGTCGAGCAGCCGGCGCTCTACGACGCGGCGATGACGCATTTCCTGAACGTCCTGTACGGCCGGAATCTGCATCCGGGCGAGGCGCCCGACCCGCCTTGGGTGCGGCAGGCTGGGCTCGAGGCTGCGGAACTGGCCGAGTCCCTGCGGCAATGGGATGCCGCCATCGGTCTTTACCAGCGGCTGATCACCGAGCTGCCGCCTTTGAAGACCCGTCTCGAACGGAAGATCGAGGACCTGCGTCGTGTGGCCGCCGTTTCGACCGGGACGCGGTGAAATGAGGGGCGCATCTCACTTCTTGCCGGGAGTTTCTCCCGGCGCCGGCAACGGACGGCCCTCCGCCCGTCGGAGGGCCTGCGTTGGCCCGCTTCCCCCTCCCCCTGACCCTCTCCCTTGGGGAGAGGGCAGTTCCCCGGGCGCCGTTCGCGAACCCCGGCGCCAGCGGGTCAACCCAGCGTGGATGCCGGCTCTCCCTATCCCGCTGGGAGTGGGCCGGGGTGAGGGGAACGGGAGTGCCGTTCGGCCGGTGGGCCAAGGGGGTCAGGGAGTTCCCCGCCGCACCAGCCCGGTCCCACGAACGCCGTGCATGAAATTGAGATGCGCCCCGCGGTGAAACAAGACCACGTCGTGGTTTGACAGGGCCGGACCGGCTCCGTAGCTTCAACCGTGCGTTGAGCCATGACCGTTGCCGATACAGACATCGTCCAGTTGACCGAGGCGGCCGCCAACGAGGTGAAGCACCTGCTGGCCAAGGAACCGCCGGGCCGGCATCTGCGGCTGTACGTCGAGAAAGGCGGCTGCTCGGGGCTCCAGTACGGGATGGTGTTTGACGAGCGGCGCGAGGGTGATCTGGTGAGTGAGCATTTCGGCCTGCCCGTGCTGGTGGATGCCTTCAGCGCGAAGTTCCTGCAGGGGGTGGTGGTGGATTTTGACGAGAGCCTGACCGGCGGGGGATTCAAGATTCGCAATCCCAACGCCCGCCAGTCGTGTGGTTGCGGCCATTCCTTTGAGGTCTGACGGCGAAACCGCGGTTCGCCGCCGACCAGCCAAGAGCCGCCCGGTGCGATGCCGGGCGGCTTCGCTTTCGGCGGAAGTGCCCCTGGGCGGCGGAATGCGCAGTTGTTCCGCGCGGCAGGCTTTGCTAGCTTTTCGCGCCTTGCAGCACCGGGATGTGTGTTAAGCCATTGCGTCGTGCCGGCCGGGAGCAACCCGGCCCGACGGCGCTCCGAAGTGTTTATGTCTGTCATCCGAGCCGAGTCCCGTGTCTCGCCGCCCGCCACCGCGCGCGACGGCGAGCCGGTCGTCGTGGTGCGCGGCCTCACCAAGGTCTTCAAGGATTTCTGGGGCCGGCCCAAGGCGCGCGCGGTGGACAACGTCGAGTTCACCGTGCGGCGGGGCGAGGTCTTCGGCCTGCTCGGCCCGAACGGCTCGGGCAAGTCCACCACCGTCAAATTGATCCTCGGCCTGCTGCGACCCACCAAGGGCCTGATCGAGGTGTTCGGCCGGGCGCCCACCCATGTGGCCACGAAACAGCGCATCGGCTACCTGCCGGAGGAATCCTACCTGTACCGCTACCTCGACTCGGGCGAGACGCTTGATTTCTTCGGGAACCTGTTCCATCTGCGGCCGGACGAACGGCACGCGCGCACGGCCCAGTTGCTGGAAATGGTGGGCCTGAACCAGGTCCGCCGCCGCACGGTGGGCGAGTTCTCGAAGGGCATGCAGCGGCGCATCGGCCTCGCGCAGGCGCTCATCAACGACCCCGACCTGGTCATCCTGGACGAGCCCACCTCCGGGCTCGACCCCATCGGCTGCCGCGAGGTCAAGGACCTGATTCTGGCGCTGGCTCGCCGCGGCAAGACGGTGATCCTGAGCAGCCACCTGCTGGCGGACGTGGAAGACGTGTGCGACCGGGTGGTGATCTATTACGGCGGGCGCATCCAGGCCATGGGTTCGCTCAAGGAACTGCTCACCACGCCGGACCGGCTGCGCATCACCACGCCGGTCCTGTCCCGGCCCGCCCTCGAGCGCGTGCTCGAAATCCTCCGCACGGAGACCCCGCCCGACCAGGTGCGGATCGAGAATCCAACCCAGAACCTCGAGAGCTTCTTCCTGCGGGTGGTCGAGCGCGCCAAGCAGACCGAGGAAACCTCGGGAGCCACCTCCGGAGCCCGGGTGGCGGCTTATTTGCGCGGCGGAGCGGACACGACCGAATCCCAAGCCGAACGGCTGCTCTCGCGGCTCGCCCTGCCTTCGGAGCCGAAACCGACCGCCCCGGCTGTCGCCGTGCCGGAACCGGCGGTGGATGAAGCGCGCCTCAAGGCCCTGATCGAGCAGCCGCCACCAATCCCGGTGCCCGCCAAGCCGCCCGCTGAACCTGCGCCGGCGGCTGACTTGGAAAAGGCGGACAAGAAGCTGGCGGATTTGCTCGGCGGCAAGCCCTGACCATGACATGCGCTGCAACTGAGTTTCATGCCACAGACCGGGTTGACGTGGTAGCGGCAGGCATCCGTGCCTGCCGTCGAGCCGGGCTTTCCGCCCGGCGGCGGTTTGCGACGGGGAACCGATGCTGGTGGGGCGAGACTCCGTCGAGCCCTGCTTGGCGGGCGGCGAGATGCGACCGTCACAGCCCCAAGGCACCCAGGCTTCTCCAGCGCCGGCAAATAACTGAGCTGCGCGCCCGAAATGGCTGACCATGCAGGCTTTCCTGGCCATCGCCCGGTTGACGTTCAAGGCGGCCTTCCGCTTCCGCTTGGTGCCCTTGCTGGCGGTGATGCTGATCGGGTCGGTGTTCCTGCTGCCGGCGGTCATCAAGGATGACGGCACGGCGCGGGGCCTCACCCAGATCGTGCTCACGTACACGTTGGGGTTGATCACCGCGGTGCTGGGCCTCACCACGCTCTGGCTGGCCTGCGGCACGCTGGCCCGCGACATTGACGACTGCACCATCCAGACCGTGGCGGTCAAGCCGGTGGCCCGCTGGCAGATCTGGCTGGGCAAATGGGCTGGCATCATGCTGGTGAACCTGCTCCTGCTCGGTGTTTCCGCCGGCGTGGTGTTTGCGCAGATGCTCTGGCGCGCGCAGCGGCTGCCGCCCGAACAGCAGCAGGTGTTGCGCAACGAGATTTTCGTCGCGCGCGGCTCCGTCCGCGAACCGATGCCGGACCTCGAGCCGGAGGTGCAGCGGCGTTTGCAGGAGCGGTTGAAGGAGGAACAGCTCGCGGCGATGGACCGCAACGAACTGGCGCGCATCATTCGCGAGCAGGTCAAGGCCGAGCTCCAGGTGGTGCCGCCGGGGTTTGTCCGCGCCTGGGCCATGGACCTCAGCGCCGTGGCCGCGTCGCTGCGGGACCAGCCGGTGTACATCCGGGTGAAGTTTTTTGTGAACGAGAAGTCCGCGTCGGGCACCTACACCGCCATCTGGGACGTGGGCCCGCCGGATTCGCCGAACCGGCAGCGGACGGTGCGCAGCCAGGCGGCGGAGACCTTCTACGAGATCGAACTGCCGCCCAATCTGCTCGACGACCGGGGCGTGTTGCACGTGCATTTCATCAACACCAACGAAACGGCCGTGCTCTTCCCGCTCGAGGACGGCTTCGAGGTGCTGTACCGCGAGGGCGGTTTCACCCTGAATTATTTCCGCGGCGTGAGCATCTTGCTGTGCTGGCTGGCGTTGCTGGCGGCCATCGGCCTGGCGGCGGCGAGCCTGCTCTCGTTTCCGGTGGCGGCGTTTGTGTCGCTGGCCCTGCTGGTGGTGGCGTTTTCCACCGGCACGATGAGCACCATCGTCGAGCAGGGCGGTGTGCGGCCGGTGAATCCCAACACCGGGTTGATTGACACGCCGAACCTGTTCGACCGCGCGACCGTGCTCCTGTTCAAGGGCCTGCTGGGCTTCGTGAACCTGGCCAGGGACTTCGCGCCGGTGGACGCCTTGAGCACCGGGCGCAGCGTTTCCTGGGGCACGCTGGCCCGCGCGGTGGCGCAGATCGTGGTGCTGATGGGCGGGCTCTTCGCGGTCGTGGGGATGACGATTTTCAACCGGCGCGAGCTGGCCACCGCCGGGGCCAAAGCATGACGCCATGACCCGCGCCCAAAGCCTGCTACGAAAACTCGCGTTGCTGCTCCTGGCCGCGGCGCTGCTGGTCAGCGTGTCGTTCAGCCAGCGCCAGCTCAACCGCCTGCGGGCCGACCTGGGCCTGACGCGCGTCGAGCCGCTCCAGAACGCCCCGCCGGTGCTGGTCTTCACCACGGTAGTGCTCGGCGGCTTCCGCGGCCTGATCGCGAACGCACTCTGGGTGCGCGCCATGGAGTTGCAGGACCAGGACCGGTTCTTCGAGATGGTCCAGTTGGCGGACTGGATCACCAAATTGCAGCCGCGCATCCCGACCGTCTGGGTCGTGATGGCGTGGAACATGTCCTACAACATCTCGATCAAGTTCAGCAACCCGAAGGACCGCTGGTCCTGGGTGCAGCGCGGCATCGAGCTGCTCCGCGACGAGGCGCTGAAGTACAACCCCTACGAGGTGGAGCTGTACCGGGAGCTGGCCTGGCATTTCCAGCACAAGCTGGGGCACAACCTCGACGACGCCCACCTGTACTTCAAAACCGCCTGGGCCACTGAAATGGACAAACTCCTCGGCGGCGGCCGGACCAACTGGGATGAGTTGCTCAATCCCCAGACCGAGGAAGCCAGGAAACAGGTCGCCATCCTCCGCAAGCGCTACAAGCTCGATCCAGCCAAAATGAAGGAGACCGACGACCGCTACGGCCCCCTCGAATGGCGGCTGCCGGAGTCGCACGCCATCTACTGGGCGAACCTCGGCCGGCAGATGGCCAGGACCAAGGACCAGCTCATCAAGCTGCGCCGGATCATTTACCAATCGCTCTTCCTGGCCTTCCACCGCGGCCGCATCATCCGCCTCAAGCCGGGCGAATCCATCATCTTCGGCGAGAACCTGGACATCTTCCCGCGCACACACGCCGCCTATGAGGAGATGATGGCCGAGGATCCCGAGATGCGGGAACACATCGCCCGCGCCCACCGGAACGCGCTGCTGGACGCCGTGTACTTCTACTTCGTCCACCAGCGTTACCGCGAGGCCAACCAGTGGCTGGACACGGTCAAGAAGCTCTACCCCAAGGACTACCCGGCGGACATGACCCTGGAGGAGTACGCCCTGCGGCGCGTGGGCGAGGACGTCGGCGAGACGGACATGAACAAGACCATCTCGAACATCCGCGGGGCGCTGGTGCGGTCATTCATCAATCTGGCCCTGGACGAGGAAGACCAGGCCCAAGGCTATCTCCTCCTGGCGCGCAACATCTGGAACCGCTACATGAACAAGATCGTGGGCGGGCCGTCTGAAAAGCGCGTGGGCCTGCCACCATTTGAAGAGATGCGACGCGAAGTGCTCGACAACCTGCTGCCCACCTTGGCGCCCGACCTCGCCGATGTGTTGCGCACCCGGCTCAACCTGCCGCCGCCGGCCGCCACCAACGCGCCCGCCACCGCGGTTTCCCCGCCGCCGTCGTCTCCGTAAGCCCGCCTGGGCGGTGGCGGTTGCCCTGTGGCTGCGGTCGTCAGACTGCGGCGGTGTTCCCGTTTCGGATGGCGATGTTCCACAACGTCAGGCATTTGGAACGCGGACGGCCACGCCCGTGGCAAGGCGGGAGTTTGGGGCTCGTATAACTCGCCCCTCCGGGAGTTGGCTCCCGCTGGAGCTGATCAGCCGCCCGTAGGGGTCGTACCGGTAGCTGGCCGCCAGCGCCTGGCTGCTGTTGACCAGGCAGGTGATGTTCCCGCCGCCGTCCGCGTGGTAACAGGTGTGGGTGCTCCAACTCCCGCCCGAGTACCCGTGGCTGCGCGCCAGCAACCTGCCAATCCCGCCCGCCCCTTCCAGGCTGCCGCTGAGGTCGTGGCCCCGCGTGTAACTGACGGTGGGGGTGTTGGTTCCGTCCCGCTCCTAGATGACGCGCATGCCGTCATAGAGGTACCGCACCGTCTGGCTCACCACCCACGCGCTCCCGTTCCAGGTGTGCTCCACCCGCACCCGCCGCCGGCCCAGGCCGTCGTAGGTGTAAAGCGTGTAGAAGTAGC
>CAZMOZ010000023.1:0-68688 GCA_964568145.1 uncultured Verrucomicrobiota bacterium | reverse complement strand
CTCTGGCCTAGAGCGTTTTCAATAAAACTGTGGCCGCTTGCGCCAGCGCTTCCGGCGCGCGGCGTTCACGCCGCTTCTCCGCCCGTCTGCCCGCGCACGGTGCAGCGGGCTGAAGCCCGCGCTCCACGCGCAGCCACAGCTTTAGAAAACCGCTTTAGCTGTCAGCCGTCGCCTCTCAGCGAGAGGCGACCCACCCGGACAGCGCGCCGCCACAGGTCAGTCAATCGGGATTTTGTAGAAACACTGCCACTCGCCCATGCCGGAGCCGAGGCTCACGCGCCGGCCGTTGAGCCAGCTCACGTGGCCGTCCTCGAAAAGGAAGTTGCCGCCTTCCGGGGCGCCGGCGCCCGCCGGGTGATTGGCAGTGCGGAACGTGCGGCCGGCGTCGGTGGTGGTCCAGCGCAGGCGCGGGTCATAGACGTTGGTGGTGCGCGGCCCCAGCCCTTGCAGGCGGTCAATGAGCACCGGCGCCTTGGCGAACTCGCCGCCGATCTTCTTGCGGAAATGCCACGGACCCAGCCCCTCAGCGTTGTACGGCCAACTGCCGTCCACCCGGCCCGGCAGATAGAAGTAGCCAGTCAGGATCGGCTTGACCTCGGAGTTGGGGTCGTCCAGCCGCCAGGTGTCCGCCTGGCGATGCCATTCGTCCGTGGGGCAGAACAGCACGTGGTTCTGGGCCTTCTTTTCGGTCCGGGTCTTGGGCTTCTCGGACTTGATCAGGTAATCGCGCCAGAACGTGGCCATGTTCGTGCCCATCCAGCTCAGGTGGTAGCCGTCGCTGTTGTCGGGAAAGCTCTCGCGGTTGTCGGCCGCGTACAGGTGCAGGGCCACGCCCCACTGCTTGCCGTTGCTGGCGCAGAGGGTGCGCCGGGCCTTCTCCTTGGCCTTGGCCAGCGCGGGCAGCAACATGCCCGCCAGGATGGCGATGATGGCGATCACCACGAGGAGCTCGATGAGGGTGAACGCGAGGGGACGTCGCGCCGGGGCGCGACCAGGGTGAGGCAAGGTTCGGGTCATGGCGGTTTCAGCGGTTAACGGTTCCGGCTGGAGGTGCGCTCGGCCAGCCAGATCATGTCGTGGTTGTTCGTGGAAGCCACGTTCAGGGTGAGCTGGCCAGTATAGAGAATTGGCGGCCGGGTGCGCGGGTCCAGCCACTTCTTGATTTCCGCGTGGCCATCGGCGAAGGAGATGCCCGCCGCCCCGTTGTGGTAGCTGGCCGGGAAGTCAATGATCCGGGCCGCGGCGGGAATCTCCACCATCATGTTCGCGAATCCGCCGGCGTTGATGCTGTCCGGATGCTCGTCCAACAGCACGTAGCACTGCGCGGGGCCGGGATCTACGATGTCGGTGGTCTTGTAATACACCCGGTACTTCTTCGAGGTGACGTTGGCTTGGAAGCCCGCCGGGTCCAGCCAGTCCCCCGGTCCGAAGGCCTGGCTCATGCCCATGCTGCGCACGCGCGGATGACTGCGGCCGCCGATGCGCACCGTGCTGAAGTCCGCCGGGCATTTGTACACCTCGACGGCGGTCAGGTAGGTGGCGAACTTCGAGCGGCGCGGGTCCTTCAGCGCGGCCGTGTTGGTGTTGTCGGGGTTGCCGCCGTTGAAATCCAGCCAGCCGTCCACCCAGGCCGTCGGCTCGACGGGCCGGATGTAGCCGGAGGTGGTGGTCTTGTCCCCGTTGTCATCGGCGTAGAAATGCCACACCAACTGCAACTGCTTGAGGTTGCTCATGCACTTGATGCCCTGGCCCTTGGCCTTGGACCGGGCCAGCGCGGGCAGCAACATGCCCGCCAGGATGGCGATGATGGCGATCACCACCAGCAGTTCGATGAGGGTGAAGGCCGTGCGCGACCGGCCGTTGCTCTGGGCATAGGTTGTGGATTCGTTCATGGATGCCTCGACAACGCCGGACGCGCCGCCTCTCCGGCCCGTTGCTGCGCCTCCGCGCGACTCGCGAACGGCCGCCGGGCTGAGGGGGTGGGGCATCCGGGTGACACGCCTCAGTTTAGCACAACCGCGCCGCGCGTCCATGCTTCAGGCTTTTTGCTTGCCGGCCGCCCGGCTTCTGCCGCGGAATGCCCGCCACACCATGCGCGCGGTCGTTCAACGGGTCTCGCGGGCGTCGGTCAGCATCGGCGGTGCGGTGAAGGCCGCCATCGGTCCCGGCCTGCTCATCCTGCTGGGCGCGGAGCCGGCGGACACCGCCGAGGACGTCGCCTGGCTCAGCGGCAAGATCGCCCGACTGCGCATCTTCAACGACGCCCAGGGCCTGATGAATCTTTCCGTGCAGGACGTGGGCGGCGAGGCGCTGGTGGTGAGCCAGTTCACGCTGTACGCCAGCACCCAAAAGGGCAACCGGCCGTCCTTCACCGAGGCCGCGAAGCCGGAGCTGGCCATCCCGCTTTACGAGGCCTTTGTGTGCCAGCTGTCCGCCGACCTCGGCAAGCCGGTCGCCACCGGCGAATTTGGCGCTGACATGCAGGTGGCGCTGGTCAATGACGGCCCGGTGACGATCTGGTTCGACACCAAACGCCGGGGGTGATGCCTGATGAAACTGGCGGGCGGTTCCAGCCAGGCCGGCGACACGATCTCCGGCTCAATTCCTTTGCGCCCTTTGCGCCTTGGCGGTTCAACCGCGCCTTGCCGGCTCAGAACGCCAGCGTGGCGGCGGCGCGGCGGGCCAGCTCGAGCACGGTTGCGGGGAAGACGCCCAGCCACAGCAACCCCGCCGCGCACAACACCAGCGCGGCGCGCGCCGGACCCGACACCGCCACCGGCGCGGCGGTGACGCCGGGCTCCTCGTTCCCCCAGTACACCGCACGGACCAGGCCGAAGTAGTAGTAGAGCGAGATCACCGCCGCCACGACCGTGGCCGCGGCCAGGCCATACAGTGCGGGATTGGCCGCGCCGGCCTGGATGGCCGCTTTCAGCAGCAGAAACTTGCCGAGAAATCCCGCCAGCGGCGGCACGCCGGCCAGCGAAGTAGCCGCCAGCGTCAGGCTGGCCGCCAGCCAGGGCGCGCGCTGGCCGAGGCCCGCCAGCGCCGTGATGTCGTCCGCGTCGGCGCCCCGCCAGACCAGCGTGGCGACCAGAAAAACCGCCAGCACCGCGAAGAGGTAGCCGGCCAGGTAAAACAGCACGGCGGCCACGCCTTCCGCGCTGCCGCAGGCGAAGCCGACCAGCAGGAACCCCGCGTTGGCGATGCTCGAATAGGCCATCAGCCGTCGCAGGCTGCGCTGCGGGATGGCGCACAATGCGCCGTAAAACATCGTCAGCGCCGCCACCGCCGGCAGCAGGCCGCCCGCGCGCGCGGTCAGGCCGGGCGCAGCCTCGAAGAGCACGCGCAACAACAGCACCAGCCCCGCCGCCTTCGAGCCCACGGCGAGGAAGGCCGTGGTGGGAAACGGCGCACCCTGGTACACGTCCGGCGCCCAGATCTGGAACGGCACCGCCGCGATCTTGAAGGCCAGGCCCACAAAGACCAGCAGCAGCCCGGTGGTCAGGAGACGGTTGTCGGCCAGCGTGGCGGTGCTTTTGGCCAGCGCGCCAAAGTCGAGCGTGCCCGTGGCGGCATAGACCAGCGCAATGCCGTACACCAGAAAGGCCGACGACAGTGCGCCGAGGATCAGGTACTTCGCGCCCGCCTCGAGCGCCGTCACGCGCCGGCGCTGAAAACTCACCAGCACGTAGAACGTCACCGTCACCAGTTCGAGCGCCACGAACAGCAGCGCGAAATGCCGGGCCGACGCGGCGAACATCATGCCGGCCAGCGCGAACAGCGTGAGCGCGTGGTATTCCGAATGCCCGGCCTCGAAGCGGTCGGAAAACTCCAGCGCGATCACCGTCACCAACAGGGCCGCGAGCAGAAAGAGCCGCTTGAAGAACAGCGCCAGGTCGTCGAGCACGAACATCTCGCCGAAAGCCGCGCGCGACGGCTCCGCCGTGATCGCGAAGCTGGCCAGCAAAATCACGCCCAGCGCGACCGCCACGGTTCGGCCCAGACGGCGGCGTTGGTCCGGCGACACCCAGAGTTCGGCGAGCAACACGCCCAGGCCGGTGAGCACGACCGCCAGTTCGAGACCAATGGCCGCAAGGTCGCTCATCGCGTTACCTCCGGCCGCGGCGCGGGCGGCGCGGTGAGCGCAACGCCGGCAATTGAGGTCGAGGTTGAGCCGGCCAGCGCCGGTTTGTCAGCCGGCGCTCCTGCATGGACCTGTTCGATGATGCGTGTTGCCACCGGCCGGATTTGGTCGGTCAGCAGCCGCGGCACGCACCCGAAGATCACCAGCGCGGCGAGCAGCAGGGCAAACGGCAGGCGCACCCAGGCGGTGGCGGCGTCGGCGGCCTCGCGCCAGCGTTCCGGCAGCGGCCCGTGCCAGAGCGCGCGCACCGCGCGGAGCATGTACACGGCGGCGATGATGAGCGCACCCCAGGCGGCCAGGATCACGACCAGCCGGTGCGCCGGCCACGCGCCCAGCAACGTGAGCGCCTCGCCAGGGAAGTTCGCAAAGCCGGGCAGACCGCAGCCGGCGAACATGGCCATGACCATGACCCCGCCCAGAAAGGGCAGTTGCCGCAGCAGGCCGCCGAGTTGATCGAGGTTCACGGTGCGCAGGTGGTGTTGCAGGTGGCCGCTCACCGCGAAGCTCAGCGCCGCCAGCAGGCCGTGCGCGATCATCACCACCACCGTGCCGGTCACGCCGATCACGCTCAGGCTGGCGATGCCGAGAAAGGCGAAGCCCATGTGCGCGACGCTCGAGTTGCCCAGGAGCAGGTTCAGGTCGCGCTGGCGCATCGCCACCAGGCCGCAGTACAGGATGTTGCCCAGGCAAAGCCAGGCGAGCACGTGCATCCAGCCTTGCGCGCCGGCCGGCAGCAGCGGCAACGCGATGCGGATGAGGCCGTAGAGCCCGAACTTCTTCAGCACGCCGGCGTGCAGCATGGCGGCGGCGGTCGGCGCGGCGGCGTAACCCAGCGGCGCCCAGGTGTGAAACGGCCAGAGCGACACCAGGATGCCGAAGCCGAACAACAGCAGGCCGAAGATCACATGCTGGCTCGAGGGCGTGAGCGGTTGCGCGGCCAGTTGCGGCGCGAGCTGGAGCACGTTGAAGGTGGCGGCGCCGGCCTGCGCGTACAGCGCGATCAGCCCGGCCAGCGTGATCAACGCGCCCAGGCTGAGGTACAGCGTGATCTGGAACGTGGCGTAGTTGCGCTGCTCGCCGCGGCCCCAGACGCCGATCAGGATGAACGTCGGTACCAGCGCCAGTTCGTGGAAGACGTAGAACAGGAAGATGTCGAACGACACAAACGCGCCGAGGATGCCGCCGGCCATGAGCAGCAGCAGGATGTAATAGAGCTTCTGGCGTTCGGTGATCTCGCGCGAAACGCAGGCGGCGGCGAAGGCGACCAGCGCCCCCATCAGCAGCAGGCCCACGTTCAAGCCATCCACGCCCACGTGGTAGCTGACGCCCAGCGCCGCGATCCAGCCGGCCTGTTGCTCGAACTGCAACCCTGCGGCCCCGGCCTCGAAGCCGGCAAACACCCGCAGCGCGCCCAGCAGCGACAAAAACGTGGCGCCTAGCGCCAGCACCCGGAACAGCACGTTGAACGTGCGCGGCAGCAGCGCGATCACCAGCGCGGCGACCAGCGGGCAGAAGACGATGAAGGTCAGGTTCTGCATGTCACCGGGAGGCGGTCAGCCAGAGCACCAGCACGACGCCGGCAGCCAGCAGGAAGGCGTAGGTCTGGAGATTGCCGGTCTGGAGGTGGCGCAGCGCGCGGCCGGCGAGTTGCACGCCGCCCTGCGTGCCGCGCACGATCACCCCGGCGAGCACCCAATGGTCCACGGCGGCCATCAGCCGGGCCAGCGCTTCGTGCGTCCAGGCGATCAGGCGCTCGTAGATTTCGTCGAAGTACAACCGGTCGCGCAGCCAGCGGGCCGGCGCGCCCAGCAGCCCGGGCAGCGGATCGCTCACCGCCCGGCGGTACAGCACCCACGCGGCGACGAAGCCCGCCGCAGCCGCCAGCAAGCCGCCCACCGCGGCCACGGGCGCGTGGGCGAACGGCTCAATGACTTGCGCGAGCCAGGAATGCGCCGGGCTTTCGGCCGCGCCGTACTGTCGGCCGTACCAGCGGTCAATTCCCCAGAAGCCCGCCAGCAGCGTGGGCACGGTCAGCGCCACGAGCGGACCGGTCATCACCGGCGGCGCTTCGTGGGCGTGGTCCGGGCCTTGCGACTTGGCCGGGCCGGTGAAGGCCACCAGCACCAGCCGGAACATGTAAAACGCGGTCAACGCCGCCACGCCCGCGCCGAGCGCGAACAAGGCATGGCGCTCGCGCTCCCAGGCCAGCGCCAGGATGGCGTCCTTGCTGAAAAATCCGCTGAACGGCGGCGCGCCGCACAACGCCAGCGTGCCCGCCAGCAACGTCCAGAACGTGACGGGCAGCTTGCGCGCCAGCCCGCCCATCTTCCAGATGTCCTGCTCGTGGTGGAGCGCGTGGATGACCGCGCCCGCGGCCAGGAACAGCAGGGCCTTGAAGCTGGCGTGGGTGGTCAGGTGGTACATCGCGGGCGACGGGTTGCCGCCGGCACCGCTCAGGCCCACAGCCATGACCATGTAGCCGAGCTGGGACAGCGTCGAGTAGGCGAGGATGCGCTTGATGTCGTTTTGCTGGATGGCCATGAGCGCCGCCAGCAAGGCGGTCAGGCCGCCGATCCAGGTGACAACTTCGAGCGCCGGCGCGTTCAGCAGGAAGAACAGCCGGCACAGCATGTACACGCCCGCCGCCACCATCGTGGCCGCGTGGATCAAGGCGCTAACCGGCGTCGGGCCTTCCATCGCGTCCGGCAACCACACGTGCAACGGGAACTGCGCCGACTTGCCCACCGCGCCGCAGAACAGCAGCAGCCCGGCCAGGGTCGCGACGCCGCCCCAGGCCGCCGGGGCCGAGGCGAGTTTCCGCGCCAGCTCCGCGAGGTTCAGCGTGCCCAGGACCGACCAGACCAGGATGATGCCCAGCAGGAAGCCGAAGTCGCCGAGGCGGTTGGTCAGAAAGGCCTTCCGGGCGGCGTCCGCGGCAGCGGGCCGTTCGTACCAGAAGCCGATCAGCAGATAGCTGGACACGCCGACCAGTTCCCAGAACACGAACAGTTGGAGCAGATTCGTCGCCAGCACGATCCCGAGCATCGCGAACGAAAACAGGCTCAGGCCGGCGAAGTACCGCGGCACGCCGGGATCGCCGCGCATGTAGCCCCACGAGTAGAGGTGGATGGCGCTGCCCACGCCGGTGACCACCAGCAGCATGAGCAGGCTGAGCGGGTCCAGGCGCAGGCCGAAATCCACCACCAGGCCCGGCAGCTCCAGCCACACCCAGCGGGTTTCGCCCGTGGCGCCGCGTGTGAACAGCCACAGACTGCCGGCGAACGCCAGCACGATGGCGCCGATGGACCACCGCGCCGCCGTGGCCGGCCGCCGCAAGGCCGTCAAGGTGATGGCCACCGCCGCCAGCGCGGGCAGAAGCAGGATTAGCCAGGGCAGGAAGGCATTCATGCGTGCGGTTCACCGCTGGGACGCGGAGGCACGGTGAAGTCAGGAAAGCGGTTGACGAGGCGTTTGATGCCGGGTCGCAGCCTCTGCGCTCCGGCGTCTCCGCGGTTTTCCGAAACAGGCGGCATGGCTCAGAGCTTGAGGGTGGTCAGGTCTTCCACGTGCGCGGTTTGCCGGCGGCGGTACAAGGCCACGATGAGCGCGAGGCCGACGGCGACCTCCGCCGCCGCCACAGTGACGATGAAGAAGACCATCACCTGGCCGTCGAGGTTGCGGGTGAACCGCGAGGCGGCCACGAGGGCTAGGTTGGCCGCGTTGAGCATTAGCTCCAGCGACATGTAGATGACCAGCAGGTTCCGGCGCAGCACCACGCCCAGCAGCCCCAGGCAGAACAGCAGCGCGCTCACGACGAGGTAATGTTCCAGGCCGGGGGTCACTTAAGTTCCTTCTTGCTGAGCAACACCACCCCCACCATCGCGACCAGCAGCAGCACGGACACGATCTCGAACGGCAGCAGGTACCGCGTGAAGAGCAGCGTGCCGAGCCGTTCGGTGGAGCCCTCCACGGCGGGCGCGTTGCCGGCCGCCGCGGGCGCACTGTGGATGGCCGCGCGCAACAGCGCCGCCAGCGCCACCGCCGCCGCCCCGCCGCCCACCAGCCCGAGCCGCCGGACCCGCCGCCGCTCCTCCTCCCGCAGGTCCAGCAGCATGATGACGAACAGGAACAGCACCATCACGGCGCCGGCGTAAATGAGGATCTGCACCGCGCCGAGGAAGAAGGCGTGCAGCAGCACGAACAGGCCGGCCAGGCAGACGATGGTCAGCACCAAAAACATGGCGCTGGTCACCGGGTTGCGGCTGAAAGGATTCGCCACCACCAGGAAACCGCAGAGCAACGTCAGCGCCGCGAAAATGTAAAACAGGACAGCCTGCACAGCCGAAGCAGCCTTTGAACCGCGCCGGGATTCAACCGGCCCCGGCTGGCTGGCGCAAGCCCCGCGTTGCCGCCGCCGCCCGCCGGCGCGCATTTCATTGTGGGGGGGTCTTCCGGTAAACCCGAAGAGCGAAGTTGGGCAGGCGGGACGCACTGCGCTACGGCCAACTTCGGTTTTCGGGGTCAAGGGCACGAACAGCCATCCGCCCTCGAAGTCCTTCGTTCGCCTTCTTCCCCCTCACCCCGGCCCTCTTCCTGGGGGAGAGGGCACTGCTGGCGCCGCGTGGAGTTTCTTCAGATACGCAGGCTGCGAATTCCACACTGGATTTCTGCTGGATGCGGGGCGCGTTTCTCCCTCTCCCGCCGGGCGAGGGCAGGGGTGAGGGGAACGGGAACGGCCGCGGCCGGCGAGTCAAGGCGGGTTCGGACAGTTCCCAGCCGGAGGGCGCATTACACTTTTGTTGCAGCCAGTGGAAACGGCTGGAAGCCGCCGGGGTGGCGGCATCCTGCCGCCCGGAATCTGCGATGACCAACACCACCCGCCGGGTGCCGCCCGCGCCCCACCACACGGCTGGAAGCCCGGCTGCACGGCTGGCGGGAAGCCGGCGCCACCCCGGCAGGCGATACCGCCTGCACGGAATTGAGATGCGCCCCGCGGTCAGGCACCCGGTGCTTTTGCCTTTCCAAGCGCCCCCGCGCGGCGCGTGATGGGCCGCCATGAAGCCATGGAACTGCCGGAAGACAAAGGCACGTACATCCTGATCGTCGCGGTCGCCGAGATGAAGCGGCTGGAGATTGGGCGCCTGGGCGTGTTTGACCTCGTCCCCGGCTTTTACGCCTACGTGGGCAGCGCCTTTGGCGCCGGCGGCATTCGCGCGCGCGTCGGGCATCACCTGGAATCCGTGGCCGCGCCGCACTGGCACATTGACCACCTGCTGCGCTTCGCCACACCCGTCGAGGTGTGGTTCGCGCTGGCCGACCGGCGGCTGGAACAGGACTGGGCGGAATTGCTGGCGAATGCCCCGGGCTTCCACACACCGATTCCGCGGTTCGGCTCGTCCGATTACCGGCGGAGTCGCGCCACGCACCTGTTCCACGCCAAACGCCGCCCGTCCTTTCGCTGGTTCGTGGAGCGGATCAAGCGGGGTTTCGAGCCGGACATCCAGCC
Source organism: uncultured Verrucomicrobiota bacterium (assembly GCA_964568145.1). Classification (GTDB taxonomy): domain Bacteria; phylum Verrucomicrobiota; class Verrucomicrobiia; order Limisphaerales; family J093; genus DSVZ01. The sequence goes on along the minus strand of CAZMOZ010000023.1, from coordinate 59,038 downwards.
GCGGCGGGTGCTGCTGGCCGGGGGCTGAAGCCGCCGGGCCGCATCCGGCGAGGCGACTCCGTGCGGGCGTGCCTGCGGCCTTTCCCGCCAGCCGGCGGGCGCATCTCAGTTCTTTACACGCGTGGGGAACGGCCGGCGCTTGGCGGTAGTGGCAGCCATCCTTGGCTGCCGTAATGGGCGGCAGCTTGCCACCCGGGACCCAAGCCCAAACTACCCATCGGCTTTGCGCTGCCAGCCCGTATCCGCCGGGCAGGATGCCCGGTTCCACGGCAGGCCGGAGGCCCGCCGCGACATCGGCGGGCGTGTCACCGCCCAAAAACGGAGATGCGTCCCAGCCGGCTCTGCGCCATGTTCCAGTTCGCTATGCGTGCTATGGTGATGGAGCAACCCTGTCAGCCGCTCGTGTTGCGGGAGGTCCGCGAGCCGGCGCCGGGTCCAGGTCAAGTGCTGGTGCGCGTGGCGGCCTGCGCGGTGTGCCGCACGGACCTGCACGTGCTCGACGGCGAACTGCCGGAGCCGAAGCTCCCGCTCATCCTCGGTCACGAAGTCGTCGGGCGGGTCGTTGCCCTGGGCGCGGAGGTCGCGGGCCTGCGGGCTGGCCAGCGGGTTGGCATCCCGTGGCTGGCCTGGACCTGCGGCGAATGCGGGTTCTGCCGGGGCGGGCAGGAGAATCTTTGCGAGCGCGCCCGGTTCACGGGCTACACCTGGGACGGCGGCTACGCGGAATGCGCGGTCGCTGACGCGCGGTTCTGTTTTCCCCTGGCCGGGGGAATGGACGCCGTGGCCGCGGCGCCGCTGCTGTGCGCGGGGTTGATCGGCTACCGGGCGTTGCGCAAGACGGGCGAGGCCGGCGCGCTGGGCATCTACGGATTTGGCGCGGCGGCGCATCTGGTGACGCAGGTGGCGCGCCATCAAGGACGCCGGGTGTTCGCCTTCACCCGGCCGGGTGACTCGGCGGCGCAGGAATTCGCGCGCCGGCTCGGGGCCGTCTGGGCGGGCGGTTCCGACCAGCCGCCGCCCGAGCCGCTCGACGCGGCGATCATCTTCGCCCCGGCCGGCGCCCTGGTGCCCGCCGCGCTGCGCGCCGTGCGGAAAGGCGGCACGGTGGTCTGCGGCGGCATTCACATGAGCGACATCCCCGCCTTCCCGTACCGGGATTTGTGGCACGAGCGCACGCTGTGCTCGGTGGCCAACCTGACCCGCCGGGATGGGGAGGAATTTCTCCAACTGGCCCCGACCATTCCGGTCCGGACCGAGACGCAGGTGTTCCCGCTTCCGGAGGCGAACGAAGCGCTGGCCCGCCTGCGGGAAGGCCGGCTTCAAGGCGCCGCAGTGCTGGTGCCGTGAGGCGCCTGGCCGGGCGGGGCTGTCGGAAAGTCCCAAGTCCGAAGCCCAAAGTGCCAAGTGCGTGTCGGAGCGTGGCGTGTGGCGCAGGTGCCGCCAGCTCACGTGCCCTCAAAACAGTGGCCAAGGGTCCGGGCCTTGGCTTGAATCAGGTCATGACACCTGCTGCCACGATTTTGAAGCGCCCGCCTTTCCTGCCGCGACGGGATTTCCTGAAGAACAGCGCCGCCGGTCTGACCGGTGTGGTCGCCGCCGGGCCGGCTTCGCTCGCCGCGGTTCTCCACGCGTCGGAACCTCCGGCCGGACGCAGATCCATCGGCATCCAGGTCGGCGCGGTGTCCTTCGTGGACGAGGGCACGGAGCAGGTGCTCGACACCCTGCAACAGCGCGGCGCGGTGGACACGCTCTACCTGACCACCTTCACCTACGGACGCGGCCTGGCCGGCCGGCAGATTCCAGGGCATCCGTTTCCGGACCACGGCGCGCAGGAGTCCGACGAGAAGACGTTCCACGGCGGCAACTACGCCACGCCGCACCCGGAATTTTATCGGGACACGGTTTTGAAGCACACCCGCGCCCCGGACCACGGCGACTCGGACATCGTCGCCACCGTGCTGCCCGCCGCCCGCAGGCGCGGGATGCGCGTCCTTTGCTCGATCGAAGACGTGTTCCGCTCGGACGTGCCCGGCATGACGGAAGTCGCCGAGGTGGACCTGCAGGGGCGCAAGGCCGGCACGCTCTGCCTGTGCCATCCGGACGTGCGCGCGTTCTGGACCGGCCTGGCCACGGACCTTTGCGCCTCTTACGACGTTGACGGCATCCTGTTTTTCAACGAGCGCAACGGCCCGCTGCTGAACGCGCTGGGCGCCAGCCACGCGCAGAGCATCGCTTCGTCCCGCGTCACCTGCTTCTGCGAACACCATCAGCGCGCGGCGAAAGAGCGCGGCATTGATTTCGAGCGCGCCCGGCAGGGGTACCAGCAACTCGACCGGTTCGTTCAGGCGGCGCTGAAAGGCCAGCGCCCGAGCGACGGGTACTTCGTCGAGTTCTGGCGGCTGCTCGTCGAGTGGCCCGAGATCCTCGCGTGGGACCGGTTGTTCGACGCCGCCAAGCACCAGGTGCTCGCGGAGGTCAACGCCGCCGTGAAGCGCGTGCGGTCCAGCCTGCGGGTGGGCTTCCACATCGAGCATGTCAACTCGTTCAACCCGATCTTCCGCGCGACGCGCAGCTACGCCGACCTCGCGACGAAGGCCGACTTCCTCAAGGTGGTGGTCTATAACAACTGTGGCGGCGAACGGTATGCGAACTTCATCCGCAACGTCGGCTCGACCGTGTTCCGCGACGTGCCGAAGGAAGAGTTGCTGCGCTTCAACAACCACCTGCTCAATTACGGCGACGAAGCCAAGTTCGATGAACTGGCCAGCGCCGGCCTCTCGCCAGATTACGTGGCGCGTGAAACCAAGCGCGCCCTCGCCGGCGTGCAGGGCAGGTGCCGCATCCTGCCGGGCATCGACATCGGCATCCCCACGGGCCGGAACTCGCGCAAAGCCTCGCCCGATGACACCTACGCCGCCGTGGCGGCCGCCTTGAAGGCCGGTGCGGATGGTCTGATCCTCTCGCGCAAGTACTCGGAGATGAACCTGGCCAACCTCGCCGCGGCGGGCCGCGCAGCCAGGGATTTCGTGAAAGGCTGAACCAAGAGATCAACGAGGCTCGCCATGTTTGGTCCTTCAATACGCTGGTGCGTCGTGGGCTTCGCCTGCTCCTGGTTCTTGCACGGGAGCGCGGGCCGAGTCGGTGCCTCACCGGTCGAGTTGGTCGTGCTTGAAGCGGCCGATTCGTCCCGGCTTCCCTGCCGGATTCACCTGGAAGACCCGGCGGGTCAGCCCGTGAGTCCACGCGGCGCGCCGGCGTGGAGAGATCACTTCGTCTGCGAGGGCCGCGCGGCTCTGGAACTGGCCCCCGGCGCGTATCGTTACGTGATCGAGCGCGGCCCGGAGTATGCGTCGGCGAGTGGGCGGCTCGACGTGGCGGGCGCGCCGTTGCGCGTGACCCATCGCCTCGCGCGCCTGGCCGATCTGGCCCGCGAGGGCTGGTGGTCCGGCGAAACGCACGTGCATCGGCCGCTGGCCGACATCGAATTGCTCATGCGCGCCGAGGACCTGCACGTTGCCGGCGTGCAGACGTGGTGGAACAACGCGAATCCGTGGCGGACGAACGCGCTGCCGTCGAACACCATCGTCCGCTTCGACGACAACCGTTTCTACGATCTCATGTCCGGCGAAGACGAGCGCGGGGGCGGCGCGTTGCTCTACTTTGGATTGAAGCAGCCGCTGCCCATCGCCGGGGCGAAGCGGGAGTTCCCGTCCGCCATGAAATTTGTCAGGGAGGCGCGCCAGCGCGAGCGCGTGTGGGTGGACGTGGAGAAACCCTTTTGGTGGGACGCGCCGGTGTGGCTGGCCAGCGGCCTGGTGGATTCCGTCGGCATCGCGCACAATCACTTACACCGAAGCGGCGTGCTGGACAACGAGGCGTGGGGCAGGAGCCGCGACCGCGCGAAGTATCCCGGTCCGCACGGCAACGGTCTTTGGACGCAGGACATCTACTACCACGCGTTGAACGGCGGGTTGCGCATTCCGCCCAGCGCCGGCAGCGCCTCGGGCTTGCTGCCGAATCCCGTCGGTTACAACCGGGTCTATGTTCACCTGGACGGCGAGCTGACGTACGAGAAGTGGTGGGAAGGCTTGCGGGCCGGACGCGTCTTCGTCTCGAACGGCCCGTTGTTGCGCTGCCGCGCCAATGGTCAGTGGCCCGGTCATGTCTTCAAGAGCCACGGTCCGCTGCAAGTTCAGCTTGAGGCGCAGCTTGACTCGCGCGATCCGATCAAGGCGGTTGAACTTGTCCGCAACGGCCGCGCGGAGCGCATCACGCTGCCGCAGACCCTCACGCTGTCCGGGAGCGGTTGGTTTCTGCTGCGCGCCGTGGCCGACGTGACGAACACCTTCCGCTTTGCCTCGACCGGCCCGTGGTATGTGGAAATCGGCGACGAGCCGCGACCGGTGCGGCGCGAGTCGGCGCAGTTCTTCGCCGATTGGGTGCGGGAACGCATCGCGATGCTGAAGTTCGACCATCCGCAGGAAGGCGAAGAAATCCTACAACCGCTGCGCGAGGCTGAGAAGTTCTGGCAGGACAAGCTCGCCCAAGCCGGACCCATCGCGGTGGTCCCGGATCAGAATCCGGAGGCGCGGCCTCCCACCGACGAAGCCGACGCGCGCTACTGGCTCGAGAACATGGTGGTGTTCCACCGCTTCACGACCGACGAGGTGAGCGCCGCCACGGGCCTCCCGCCTGACGCAATCAGCGCCGCGCTGCGCAAATTCGATCTCGTCGGCAAAGCTCCGCCGCACCGCGCGCCGGGTGAGTCCTTGCGGGCGCAGCCGTATCCAGGCGGACGCCACCCGCGCCTTGGTTTTCTGGAAGGCGCCGTGCGGCCCCAGCGCGAGACCAAGATCAGCGTGTTCACTCCGTGGGACGACGCGGGCTATGTGGTCGTGGATGTGCCCGAAGCGATCTTCTCGAACCTCGGTTTGACCTATCTCGCGCACACGCACATCCCAACCATCTGGGAGCAGAGGGGTATCGCTCTGCCGCGCCTCGAATGGAAGCGCCGCGCCGACGGCACGCTGGATTGCGAGCGCGCGCTGCCGGATGGGATCGCGTTCGGCTCGCGGATCCTGCCGGCGGCGGACGCCGTGCGGATGGAGCTCTGGCTGCGCAACGGCACGCGGGACAAGCTGACCGGACTGCGCGTGCAGAATTGTGTGATGCTGAAGGCGGCTCCCGGCTTCGCGACGCAGACCCTGACAAACAAAATCTTCCGGCCGCCGTTCGCCGCGGTCCACGCGGACGACGGACGGCGCTGGATCATCACCGGATGGGATCCCTGCGATCGTTGCTGGGGAAACGAGAAGGTGCCATGCCTTCACGCCGATCCGAAATTCCCGGACTGCCTGCCGGGGGAAACCGTGCATCTTCGCGGCTGGCTGTCGTTCTACGAGGGCACCGACCTCGACGGCGAACTCCAACGTATCGAACAAACCGGCTGGCGTGAGAACGCGCGACGCTGAACGTGACGACAACCTCGCACCATGACCTCTTCAACGAACTTCTCAAACCCAATCGCCCGCCGCGCGTTCTTGAAGTCAGCCACTGCCGCCGGCGCTGCCATCATCGTCGAAGGAATCCTGCGGCCGCGACTTGAAGCGGCCGGGAATCCAGCACCGGCGCCTGCCACTCCGAGTTGGGTGGACAAGCCCATGCGCTGGGCCCAGCTCACGCTCGTCGAGGACGATCCCGGCAAGTTCGACCCGCAGTTCTGGCTCGATTACTTCCAACGCACCCGCTCGGACGCCGTGTGCCTCAGCGCGGGCGGTTGCGTGGCGTATTACCCGACCCGGGTGCCGTTCCATCATCGCAGCGCGTGGCTGGGCGACCGCGACGTGTTCGGCGAACTGGTCGCCGGCTGCCGGAAGCTGGGCATGGTGGTCATCGCCCGCACGGATCCGCACGCGACCTACGACGACGCGCAGGCGGCGCACCCGGACTGGATCGCGGTGGACGCGGCGGGCAAGCCGCGCCGGCACTGGGCGTCGCCGGAGATGTGGGTCACGTGCGGGCTGGGCCCTTACAACTTCGAGTTTATGACCGAGGTGAAGCGCGAGATCATGGCGCGCTACCGCGTGGACGCCATTTTCATCAACCGCTGGGACGGCTCGGGCATGTGTTACTGCGAACATTGCCGGCAGAACTTCCGCGCCGCCTCGGGCCACGAACTGCCCCGAACGAGCGATCCCCAGGACCCGGCGCGGCGGGCGTACCTCCTCTGGCGGCAGCAGCGGCTGTTCGACCTGTGGCGGCTTTGGGACGCCGAGGTGCGCAAGATTAACCCCGACTCTTGTGTCATCCCGAACACCGGCGGCGGGGCGACCAGTTCGCTCGACATGCGGCGCATTGGCGAACTCGCGCCCACGCTCATCGCCGACCGTCAGGCCCGCCGCGGCCTGACCGCGCCGTGGGCGAATGGGAAGCACGGCAAGGAATTTCGCGCCACGATGGGCCGCAAACCCATCGTGGGCATCTTCAGCGTCGGCGTCGAGGAGCCCTACCGGTGGAAGGACAGCGTGCAGAGCGAGGCGGAGATCCGCCTCTGGGTGGCCGACGGCATGGCCAACGGCCTGCGGCCGTGGTTCACCAAGTTTTCCGGCGTGCTGCACGACGAGCGCTGGCTCAAGCCGGTGGAGCGCATTTACCAGCGGCTGGCGCGCTGGGAAAAGTACCTGCGCAACGAACGGTCGCTCGCGCGCGTGGGACTGGTCTATTCACAGCAGACCGCCTGGTTTCACGGCGGCCCGGCCGAGGAGCACATCAACGGCTGGTATCAGGCGCTCATCGAGGCGCGCATCCCGTTCGAGATGGTCCACGACCGGTTGCTCGACGCGGCGCGCCTGAGCCCGTTCAAGACGCTGATCCTGCCAAGCCTCGCCGCGCTGTCCGAGGCCCAATGCGCGCAGCTCCGCGCCTTTGTGGAGCGCGGCGGCGGTCTCGTCGCCACCTTCGAGACCAGCCTGTACAGCGAGTGGGGTGAAAAGCGGAAGGACTTCGGGCTGACGGAGCTGTTTGGCGTCACCTTCGAAGGCCGTGTCGAAGGTCCGATGCAAAACTCGTATCTGCGCCTGGAAACCGATCCCGCGACCGGCCGGCGTCATCCGCTGCTGGCCGGCCTGGAAGACGCGCCGCGCATTATCAACAGCGTTCACCGGGTCGAGGTCGAGGCCACGCGGCCGTTCCTCCATCCGCCGCTCACGCTCATCCCGTCCTATCCCGACCTGCCGATGGAGAAGGTCTATCCGCGCGGGCCGAAAACGGACGTTGCCCGGGTGTTCTTGCGCGAAGCCGGCCGGGGCCGGGTGGCGTACTTCCCCGGCGACCTTGACCGCACGTTCTGGGAGGTCCTGGCGCCGGATCACTTCAAGCTGCTGCGCAACGCGGTCGTCTGGGCCACGGCGGAAGACCCGGTCGTGACCGTGACCGGTCCGGGCGTTTTGGACATCACCGTGTGGCGGCAACGGGAGTCGCTTACCGTTCACCTCGTCAACCTGACCAATCCCATGATGATGAAAGGACCGGCGCGTGAGCTGATCCCGATTGGCGAGCAAAAGGTCCAGCTGCGGTTGCCCGAAGGCGCGAAGCCAAAACAGGTCCGCCTGCTGGCTGCGGACAGGAAAGCGCGCATGGATCGCGTCGGGCCGTACTTGAACGTGACGGTGCCCTCCATTCTCGACCACGAAATCGTGGCGGTGGACCTCTGAGCGCCCGGATCCCATGAGACCGATCGCCGACGGCGAAACGAGACGTGACTTCATCAAGCGGGCCGCGCTCGCGACGACGGCTTTGGCCGCCGGCCCGCTGACCGCATTGCCCGCGCAGGCGGCGCCCGCCGCGGCGCAGGCCGGCCGGCCGTGGTACCGCCGCACGTTGCGCTGGGGCCAGACGAACATCACCGAGATTGACCCCACCCGCTACGACATCGCCTGGTGGCGCCGGCACTGGCGGCGCACCCACACCCAGGGTGTCATCATCAACGCCGGCGGCATCGTGGCCTATTACCCCAGCCGCGTGCCGCTGCACCGGCCGGCGCGGTTTCTCGGCGGGCGCGACCTGTTCGGCGAACTCTGCCGCGCGGCGCACGAGGCGGGCCTCGCCGTCTTCGCGCGCATGGACTCGAACCGCGCGCATGAGGAGTTTTATCGGGCGCACCCGGACTGGTTTGCCGTGGACGCCGAGGGTCGTCCGCACAAGGCCGGCGAGTTGTTCGTCACCTGCGTCAACGGCCCGTACTACGACGAACACATCCCGGCGATCCTGCGTGAAATCGCGGAGCGGTATCACCCGGATGGCTTCACGGACAACAGTTGGAGCGGCCTGGGCCGCGGCACCATCTGCTACTGCGGGAACTGCCGGCGGAAGTTCCGCGAGGGCCGCGGCCACGACATTCCGCGGGTGAAGGACTGGAACGATCCGGCGTACCGCGAGTGGATTCGCTGGAACTACGACCGGCGGCTGGAAATCTGGGACTTGAACAACCGCGCCACGAAGGCCGCGGGCGGTCCGGATTGCATCTGGGCCGGCATGAACAGCGGCAGCATCAGCGGCCAGTGCCAGACCTTCCGCGACTACAAGGCCATCTGCGAGCGCGCGGAGATCATCATGCTGGATCACCAGGCGCGCAGCGACGCCGGCGGTTTTCAGCACAACGGCGAAATCGGCAAGCTCATCCACGGCCTCCTGGGCCAGGACAAGCTCGTCCCGGAAAGCATGGCCATGTACCAGGCCGGCCGGCCCACGTTCCGGCTGGCCAACAAGCCGACGGCCGAAGCCCGGATGTGGATGCTGGACGGCATCGCGGGTGGTTTGCAGCCGTGGTGGCACCACGTCGGCGCCTATCACGAAGACCGGCGTATGTATCGCACGGCCGAACCGGTTTATCGCTGGCACCGGGACCACGAGGAATTTCTGGTCAACCGCCAGCCCCTCGCCACGGTGGGCGTGGTGTGGTCGCAGCAGAACACCGACTTCCACGGCCGGGACGACGCCGAGTTGTTCGTGGAATTGCCGTGGCGCGGCGTCACGCATGCGCTGATCCGGGCGCGCATTCCTTACCTGCCGGTCCACGCCGACCACCTTGACCGGGACGCCGGGCGGTTCTCGACAGTGGTCCTGCCCAATCTGGGCGCGATGTCGGACGCGCAGGTCGCGGCGGTTCGCCGCTTCGTGGCGCGCGGCGGCGGTTTGCTGGCCACCGGCGAGAGCAGCCTGTTCAACGAATGGGGCGATCCGCGGCCCGACTTCGCCCTCGCCGACCTGTTCGGCGCGCACGTCACCGACCCGGCGCGCGCCCGCGACGAGGCCCGCCGCCGGCGAAACGCCAGTGAGACGATTCACAGCTACTTGCGCCTGAAACCCGAGCGCCGTGCCCGCGTGGACGGACCGCGCGCGGGCAACGAGCCCGCCGGCACCGGCGAACGCCACCCGGTGCTGCGCGGATTCGAGGAGACCGACATTCTGCCGTTCGGCGGCGCGCTGGAGTCGTTGAAACTGGACGCCGGCGCCGACGTACTCCTGACCTTCGTGCCCGCGTTTCCAATCTACCCGCCCGAAACGGCTTGGATGCGTGAGCCGGACACGGATGTTCCGGGCTTGATTCTGCGCACCACCGAAGCGGGGAGCCGGATCGCCTTCCTGCCGGCTGATCTGGACCGCCGCTTTGCGCGCGACAATCTGCCCGACCACGCCGACCTGCTTGCCAGCCTGATCCGCTGGACCGCCCGGGACGACATCCCGCTCCGCGTGGAAGGCCCCGGGCTGATTGACTGCCACCTCTACCACCAGCCCGGTCGGGTGATCCTCCACCTGGTCAACCTGACCAGCGCCGGCACCTGGCGTCAGCCCGTCCATGAGTTGATCCCGGTGGGGCCGCTCCAAGTCGAAATCAAGCTGCCCGCCGACGTGCGTGCCAGGCGCGCGCGTCTTTTGGTCGGCGGCAAGCTCGCCATGCTGCGGGCGGCGGCGGATCGCCGCCGGTTCGAGCTCCATTCGCTCCTCGACCATCAAGTCGTCGTGGCCGGCTAGACACGCTGGAACTTGCGGGCTCGGCCGGTTCGCGCCCAGGCTGCGGCGGCCGCGCCAATCACACCGGCGTCCACGCCCGTCGCGGCCCGGAGAACGGGAAGCTCCCGGTGAACCGGCGACCAGATGTGCCGGCGGATCGCCGGAACGAGCGTTTCCCAATACGGGCCGTCACGCGCGCCGAGCCCGCCGCCGATGATGACCGCCTGGGGGTCGAGCACGTTCACCAGCAACGCCACGGCGGAACCGAGCGCCGCCGCGCCGGTACGCACGACCTCCAGGGCCGGCGGGTCTCCCGACGCGGCGGCGGCGAGCACGTCCTGACCGGTCCGCGCGCCGCCGGGTCGCCGCTGGTTGAGGCGGCGGACCAGTCCGGGGCCGCCGGCAAACTCCTCCAAGCTCGTCTCGCTGAGGTGTCCGCAGTGCTCGCACGCGCGGTTCCACGGCGCGCTGGCCAGCGTGCCGGTGGCGCCGCGCGTCCCCGTGAACGGTTCGCCGTCCAGCACCAGACAGGAGGCGATGCCGGTGCCGACGGTGACGTACAGGAACTGACGCAAGCCGCGTCCGGCGCCAAAGGCCGCCTCGGCCCGCGCGGCGGCGCGCGCGTCCGCTTCAAGCGTGAATGGCGCCAGGGCCGCGAACCGCTCGCGCACCGGCAGGTCCCGCCAGTCGAGGCTCTGCCCGCTGAGGACGCGGCCCGCGGGGCTCACCAGTTCGCACAAGCCCAGCCCGACGGCTTCCGCCGACAAGCCCGCCGCGCGCGCTTCGACCAGCAGGTCTTCGGCGAGCCGCAGGACCTCCGCCAGCACGGCCGCGCCGCCGCGCCGCGGCTCGGTGGGAATCGTGCGGCGGAGGCGGACGCGCGCCTCGGGAAACGTCACCAGCCCCGCGGCCACCTTGGTGCCGCCCACGTCGAGGCCGAGGGCGTTGAACGGGGGTGGTTTCACCGCTGACGGTACAAGTCCGCCGTGGCCGCCTCGTCCACGAACGCGTGAACGCACGGGTGATTTTGCAGAAACGACGCCGGGCACTGGTCGTTCACCGGCCCGCGCGTCATGGCGTGGACGGCCGCCGCCTTGTGCGGGCCAAACGCCAGGATCAGCACCCGGCGGGCGGCCAGGATCGTCCGCAATCCCTCCGTGGCGCCCGTCGCCGGCGCGTACCGGCCGCCGAACCATTTCCGGTTGGCCTCGATCGAAACCGGGTCGAGATCGAGCACGCGGGCGCCGGAATCGGGCGCGCTGCCGGGCTCGTTGAAACCCAGATGGCCGTTCTGGCCCAGACCCAGCACGATCACATCGAGGCCGCCCGCCGCGTCAATGCGCCGTTCCTGCGCGGTCACGCTCGCCAGCGCGTCGTGTTCGAGCGAACTGATTCCGAAGAACCGGTGGGCGGGAACGCCCCACGCCTCCGCCACGCAGCGGCGGAGCAGGTTGGCGCAGTTGCGCGGTTCCTCCACCGGCACGCCGACGTATTCGTCGAGCGCAAAGACGGTCAGGTGCGCCAGCGCCAGCCGTCGCGCCGCCACGCGCTGATAGAGGTCCAGCGGCGAGTTGCCGCCGGCGACCATCACGTTGCGGACGCCGGGCGCGGTCAGCCATTGCGCCAGCAGTTCGGACGCGGCGGCGTTCGCCAGGTCCGCGGTCGGGTGACTGGAAAGGTTCATGGTTGAGCTTCGGCCAGCCCGCGCGCCAGGGCGCGGATGTAGGCCGGGTTGCAGCCGCAGCAGCCGCCCGCGTATCGAATGCCTTCGGCCCGCGCCACCTTGCCGAACTCGACGAACTCGCGGCGCGAAACCTGGATGGTTTCCAGGTCGTCCGGGAAGGCCGGCTGCCGCGTGAAACAATGGCAGGCCTCGGTGGTGCGGAACGCGGCCGGTTGGGCGGCGAGCGGCACGCGGACGGCGGCGCGCATCTCGCGGAGCAATGGCAGCATCCGCGCCGGTTCCTGTTCGCAATTGGCGCCCACGGCGATGGCGCCGTGGTCCGCCATCACGCGGGCGCACCCGGCGGGCGTGTGGCCGTCCGTGCAGCGCGTGATGAGCGGGCGGAAACTCATGGTGGCGACGGCGGGCAGGCCGCTGGCGGCGGCGCATTCGAGCGCGGCCTTCATCTCGGTGAGGTGGAAAAAAGTTTCGAGGATGAGAAAGTCCACGCCGGCGTCCTGGAGCAGGCGGATTTGCTCGGCGAGGTGATCGCGCGCGGCGCCGAGCGCGCCCGGGCCTTTGCGCTCGAGCAACTGCGTGCGCGACACGCTGCCGGCCACCAGCGCGCGCTCGCCGGCGACTTCGCGCGCGAGCTTCACGGCGGCGGCGTTGATGGCCTCGGTCTGCGCGCCGTAGCCGGCGCGGTTCAGCTTCTCGCGCGTGCCGAAGAACGTGAGCGCCTGCAGGACCCGCGAGCCGGCGTTGAGAAATTCGCGGTGCAGTTCCTGCAGGGCCTCCGGGTGTTCGATGGCCACCTCCGGCGTGAACTGGCCGCTGCCCCGGCCCGTGCCGACCTTTTCGCGGCCGGAACCGCTGTCCACGTAGCCGCGGCGTTCGAGTTCGATGAGATAGCCGCCATCGCCCAGGACGACGGATTCCTTCAGGAGTTCGGTGATGGGTTTCATGGCAGTTCCTTGATGCGCAGCCGGCGGTGCTGGGAGTTCTTGCCGGCCTGGTAGTTTTGCAGGCCGATGTAGCCGCGCGTCGTGCGTTGCTTCGGGTCGGTCCAAGTGGTGACGAGTTCGCCGTTGATGCGGATCGCGTAGTGGTGCCCGACGCAGGTGAACTCGTACGCGTTCCATTCGCCCGCGGGCCGCAGGCGCACGTGCCGCGGCGGGCGGAACGGATACAACGCGCCGGTCCGCCACGCCGGATCCCGGCCCGCGGGGTCGTCGCCGATTTCCATTTCGTGCCCCTGGTTCACGGCGTTCCACGGATCGTGGCCCGGATCGGGAAAACGCACGAAGACGCCTGAGTCGGCGTCCGGCGCCTCGAGACGCCATTCCCCGCGCAGGACGAAGTTCGTGAACATGCGGTTGGTGTGCCACCACAGGCCCATGCCGCCGTGCGCCGTGGCCACGCCGTTGCTCAACGTGAAGCCGCCCGGGCCGCACTGCGCCCAGCCGTCGCCGGCGTCCTGGCCGAAGAGCGGCTTGAACCCGGCTTCGTCCTTCGCCTCGGACGGCACCTGCGGCATCAGCGCCGACGGAATGCCGGTGAGGGGCCGCGCCTCGATGCGGCGGTAAAACACTTCCGCGCCTTCCGATTGAATCTGAATCTTGCCGCGCTCGAGCCGCGCTTCGCGCCCGGCCTCGCGGTAACGCGGGTTGGTCAGCGCCAGCACCACCCGGCCGTTCAAGAGGTGCAGCCCCACGTGGCTCCAGGCGACCACCTCGCAGACGTTCCATTCGCCGGGGCGTTCGGGATCGAGCGGCGAGGTCACGCCGTCGGTCACGCCGCGCCACACCGGCCCGCCCGGTTCCCAGAGAATCACGTGCTCGCCCGGACTTTCGCCGCGATACGGCACGGCCGGCTCGCGGTCGAGCACCACGGGGCGGCCTTCCACGTCGCAGGTGCTGCCGGCCACGCTCCACCACTGGCCGACGCCTTTCTCCATGATGTTGCACTCGACCGAGCGCATCCACGCGCCGCTGCCCGCGCCGTGTTCGCCGACGCACCAGTAGAGAATGCCCGAGTCGCGATAGTGCCGGGCCTCGTGGCGCGGCGGCCACTTCCGCCGGCCCCACTTGTATTCGACGCGGATGTGGACGTCGCCGAACTCGCGTTGCGTCGTGAGGGCGCCGAAGACCTGGCCCGAGATGCGGATGGCCGGCGCGCCGTTGTGGGTGACGACCGTGAATACGCCGAGCGGATCGCGGTTCAGGCCGATGGCCGGCTCGTTGGAGGTGGGGGGGTCGTGATAGCCGCTGCTGCGTGGGCCGAGCCAGGTGTCCCAACCGTCGAGGTCGCGTCCGTTGAAGAGCGGCTCGAAGTCAAGCTCCGCGGCCGCAACCAGTGCGGCGCAGCCGAAACCCAAAGCGACGCTCCCGCGCAACGCGGATTTCGCCGGGAGTCGAGGCTTCCGCCCCCGCCCGCATCGCAAAACGGCGCAGATCACGGTCTCCTCCGTATCCAGTACTCGCGGAACGAGCGCAGCCGCGGCAACGACTCGCGGTCCTTCTGCCGGTTCGTCGCCGCCTTGCTTGCGATGATGTCATCAATGTGGCAGACGGGAAATCCTTCGACCTCCACACGCCGCGCCCAGGCGTCCTCAAAGCGTTCGATCCCGTCCGGCGCGAAAATCAGGTCCAGGTCGAAGGGCCCGTTCTTCAACTGGATGAAATCCTTCCCGCGGGCCACTTCCGCCGCTTGCGGCCCGGTCAGTTGAAAACCCAGTTCGCGCAGCGCGACCACGAGCGCGGCGCAGTTCTCCGTTTTCTTTTCGATGAACAGATCGGCGTCCTGCGTCGTGTCCGGAAAGCCGAGCAAAATGGCGCCGGACTTTCCCAGGAAGAGATAGCGGATGCCGTGACGCCGGAAGCAGTCCCGGATTTCCTGTGCCTGCCGGTAGTCAAACGCGGCCATAGCCGAGCCAGTCGGGCAGGTTGTCCTCGCACCAACGCCGGTAGTCGGCTGTGGTGTCAAACGCGCGGAACGGCGCATCGTCCAGGACTGGTTTGTAGGTGCGGATGAAGGCGTAGCGGAAGCGGGTTTCCAGCGGGCGCCGGGCGGCCGCCTCGAACTCGGCCAGCCAGTCGGGCGGAATCGCCTCCGGAGCGTTTGACGATGATCCGCGTTGTGCGCTCGATTCTGTGACGTCCACGCGGTCCTTTCTACCCTGATGGTCGTTCATTTCAACTCCCGCAAAAAAGCCAGCAGGTCGGCGGCTTCGCCGCGGGTCAGCGCTTGCAGCAGCCCCTCGGGCATCATCGAGAGGCGCGATTTCTCCAGCGACACGATCTCGTTGCGGCGCAGGCGCGCTTCCGCGCCGCTGGCGTTCCGCAGCACGACCCACTCCGGCGTCTCCCGCGCCAGCGAGCCGCTCACCGATTCGCCGTCCTTCGTCTCGGCCACGTAGGTGTCGTAGCCCTGGGCGAACGTCGCGCCCGGCAGCAGGACCGATTCGAGAATGTCCCGGCCGGAACGGATCGCGCCCACCTTCGTCAGGTCGGGCCCGACCGGGCGGCCCTGGTCGGCGACCGTGTGACAGGTGAAACACTGCGCCTTCCCGAAGAACAGATCGCGCCCGCGGGCGGCATCGCCGCCGGCGAGCAACGGTTCGTACTCGCGCAGCAGGGCCTGCTGCTGTTCGGCCTGGTTGCGAATCGCGCGCGCCAGTTCCGTCGCCGCGGCGCGTGCGGATTCCGGCGCCGCCTTGAGCACCCAGTCCAGTTGCGCCTCGCCTACGCCCCAGCCGCGCTCGACGCTGGCCGCGAGGTATTCCAGCAGCGGCGCCGCCGTCTCCGGCGTCACGCCCGCTCGCTTCGCCGCTGCGAGCACGAGGCTGGGCGAGATGGACGCGTCGTCGCGCGCGGCCGCCACGAGGGCGCGCAAGGCGTCTGCGGGCGGTTGCGTCCCGGCGAACACCTCCGCGGCGCGCAGCCGCCCGAGCGCGGTGTTCGTGACGTGCAGTTGCGAAGCCAGGAACGCAAAGGCGTCGCCGTCCAACTGCGGTTGCCGGCGCGCGAGGACCGCCAGCGCCTCCACGCGCGCGCCGTGGTCGGCGCTGCCGCCGCGGGCGATGTCCCACAGCGTGGCGTCCCAGAGACTCGTGCCCGCCGCCCCGGCCGCCCGGATGGCCTCCACCTGGACCTCGCCGGCCGGATGCCGCAGCACCGCCGCGAGCGCGTCGGTCCATTCCTCGGGCCAGCCTGCCAGGGCGCTTTGAGCCATGAAGCCGAGCAGGGTCGTCTTGCGCGCGACGCTGACGACGGTGTCGGGCTCGCGCAGCGCCCCGGCCACGGAGCTGGCGAGCGCGGGCTGGGCGTGAAAGGCGTGGAGCAGTTGGAGCAAGGCGGCCTCGCGCGGGGCGGGCAATTCCGGCGCGCGAATCTCCTGGCGGATGAAATCCACCGCGTGCGCGGCCCAGTCGGGACGGCTGCGCAGACAGTACTGCGCCGCGCGGCGCAGCGGTTCGTTCGTGCTGGCCAGCCGCGTGAGCACGTCGTTGGGCGTCGCGGCGAGCCGGGGCGATTGGGCGAGCACGAGCAAGGCGGCTTTTTGCACGGCCGGATTCGAACGCTCAAGAGCCGCCCGCATCTCACCGGCCTTGGCGTGTCGGTGCAGCGTGTAAACCAGCGCGTGCTCCAGCATGCGGTCGGGCGACTCTGCCAGCGCCTGCAACAGCGCGGCGGAGGATTCCGCACGACCGCAGACCGTCAGCGCTTCGGCGGCGGCGAAACGCACCGGCGCCGAAGGATGGCGCAACAGCTTTTCGAGCGCGGGCGCGGCCGCGGCATCGCCCCGCAGCGCCAACGCCCGCGCGAGAACGCACAGCCGGTCATCCCATGAAGCGACGTTCGTTTCAGCCGCGGCCGGACGCGACGCGGCTTCCTCAAGCCCACGACGCAGCGCCCGCCAGGCGTCTTCGCCACCGATGCGGGCCAGGGCCCAGATCGCAGCCGTGTGTGCTTCGTCACTTGGCCCGCGGCTTACCACCGGAAGGGCCGGCGACTCGCCAGCTCGACCATTCCGGGCTTTGCCAGAGGCGGGCAAGTCGCCTGCGCTACCTAGAAATTTTGTCAACGCGGGCACGCTGGCCTGACCGCGTTTCACCAGCCACTCGACGGCGCGGTCGCGCACCGCGAAACGGGCGTCGCCCAGCCGCGCGACGATCTGGTCCGGCGACGCCGCGTTCCACTCCAGCTTCTGGCCGCGCGGGTCGGCCGGCGGTTTGAGCCCCGCACGGCGCACGCGGTAGATCGCTCCCGGCACGGAGGTCGCGCGCATCCGGCCGGTCGGGCAGTGCTGCACGTACCAACTGCCGGTGTCGAGGATCAGCAGGCTGCCGTCGGCGTCCTCGATCACGTCGGCCGGGCGGAAGTCCGGATCGTCGGTCGTGACCAGCGCGTGCGATTCCGAGCGGAAGCTGGCGCCGTCGCGAATCAGCGGGTGCCGCACGACCGCGCGGGTGTTGAACTGCGCCGAGAAGACCTGGCCGCGCCATTCCGCCGGGAACTGGTCCCCGCGATACACCGCGATGCCGCTGTGCGCGATGGCCGGCAGCAGCAGCACCGCCGGCAGGGTGTCGCCGGTCACAAACACGCGCGGTTCCTCGTCCGGCCAGCGTTGTGGATAAAAGCCGCCGTGGACCAGATGCGTGAGCGAGTCGCGAATGCCGCCGCTCGGATTCTGATACCACGTCTGCGAGCCGAGCATTTCGCCGCCCGGCAGGAACACGACTTCGACGAGCTGGTCGAAGCCGCGCGCCAGCGCCTGCACGCCGGAACCATCCGGCCGGCAGCGCAGCAATGCGCCGGTCTTGCCGTCGGCGCGCGCGCCGTCGCGGCTCTGGTGGTGATAGCCGTCGGGCCAGCCCATCGTCATGTACAGCCAGCCGTCCGGCCCGAACTCCAGGCCGTGCAGGCTGCCGTTGTCCGTGTGCCCGAAGCCGGACAGGATGACCTCACGGCGGTCGGCGCGGCCGTCGCCGTCGGTGTCTTCCAGCGTGACCAGGTCCGGCGGGTCGGCCACGTAGAGCCTGCCGTCGCGCCAGGCGATGCCCATCGAGGGCACGAATTGCTCGGCGAACACGCGCGCCGCTTCGAAGCGCCCGTCGCCTTCGCGGTCCTCGAGCACGCTGACGCGGCAGGTGCGTTTCTGGTGAAGCAACTCCTCGTAAAGATCGCCGCCGCCGGATTCCGTGATGTAGAGCCGCCCCGCGTCGTCGAAGGCGGCGAACATGGGGAACCGGATTTGCGGCGGCGCCGCGACGCGCTCGATCACGAAGCCGTCGGGGACGCGCAGCGGGGGCAACGCGTCTTGTGCCGCCCGGGCTGCGAGGGACAGCGTGAGAACACCGATCCCGGCCAGCCAATCCAGGATTTTCGATTTACGATTCACGCGCATCGGGAAATCCGGGCAGCTACTCCAGAGGCGACGACCATGGAAAAATCTCCTCCACGAGCCGAAGTTCGTTGCCGGACGTCGTAAATCAAAAATCGGTCAGGTCGCCTTGATGATAGGCCAGGGAAAAGTGGTTTCGCAGCGGATGCGCCGGCCGGTGCGCTGCGATTCGTGGCAGGCGTTCATTACGTCCAGCACGTGCAGGCCGTGTTCGGGGGTGATGAGGCCCGGTTCGCCGGTGCGGAGGCAGTCGGCCGCGTACGAGGCGCCGCCCACCCACTCGTACTGCCACTTGTCCGTGCAATGCGTCTCCAGTTCGTTCATCTCGACCGTGGCCAGGTCCACGCCGGCCGCCGACCAGTCCCAGCCTTGCAGGTGCATCACGCCGCGCGTGCCCATGACGTCCACGGTGTAGAGCTTGCCGCGCTCGCGCGGCAAGTGCTCGTGCTCGAAGTAGCCGAAGCCGGTGCCGACGTGCGACAGCGCGCCGGTGACGTGCTTCATGATGAGCATCGTGTTCTCGTCGGCCTCGACCTTGACCACGCCTTTGTCGTCCACCTTGCGCGTGGGATGGACGATGTCCGTCATGCCGACGACCTCCGTCACCGGGCCGAGCAGACCGGTCAAGGTCGTGACGTTGTACACCCCCAGGTCGTACAGGCTCCCGCCGCCCTTCTCGTAAAACCACGCCGACCACGTGGGGCCGCCGTGGCCGTAAGTGCCGCGCGCGGCCGTGACCTTGCCGATCTTGCCGCTGGCGATGGTCCGCGCCATGAAGGCGAACTGCGGACTGGTCACGCAGTTCGGCGCGGCCCAGAAGCCCACGCCCTGCTTGCGCGCGAGCGCGATCAGCTCCTTCCCCTGCGCCACCTCGAGCGCCATCGGCTTCTCGCTCCACACGTGCCGGCCGGCCTGCAACGCCCGCTTGTTCACCGGGTAATGCGACGGCATGGAGGTGGTGTTGACGAGCAGATCAAACTCCGCCCCGGCCAGCATGGCCTCGATGTGCGGGTACAGGTTCGGCACCCGATACTGCTCGGCGCGCCGCTTCGCGCGCTCCGGGATGATGTCGCATACGCTCACCACCTCAATGGTGGGGTGCCTGGTCAGGGTTTGCAGGTAGGGATTGGACACGCTGCCGCAGCCGATCAGGCCCACGCGCACCTTGTCGCGGTTCACGCGCGGCCGCTCGGCGGCGAATCCCGGCCGCGGCAGGAACGTCGCGCCCGCCAGCGCGGCCGTGGCGATCGAGGACCGGGTGATGAAGTCGCGGCGGTTGAGTTCGGATGGATGGTTCATGGGTATGCGGAGGTTGGGTGGGATTCGGCAAAATGGGTTCCCGGCTGACCGGGCTCGCCCAGGGCGCGGACAACGTGCCGGCTCATGTGGAGGCGGCCGCTGTCGCGCCTGGTGCCTCCGGCCTGACGCCGGGAGGCGAACCGCGGTTTCAAGGTGTCCGGAGCAAACACGCCGTCATTATGGACTGCGGGTTGCGCGGGCGACAGCGAAATGCTTTCCTGCGGCCATGACCGAATCCGCCCGTCCCGTCCGCCTCGGCATCGCCGGCTGCGGCAACGTCCTGGGCGCCTACCTCGCCACCGCGGACAAGCTTCACCACGCCGGCCTGGCGGAGGTCGTCGCCATGTGTGGCGCCGAGCGGCATCGCCAGCGGGCCGCCGCCCATCGCATCCCGGAGTTCTTCACCGATTACGCGCAGATGCTGGCCCGGCCGGAAGTGGACGCCGTGGCGCTCCTGACGCCCATGCGCGAGCACGCGCCGATGGCCGCGGCCGCCTTGCGGGCCGGCAAGCATGTGCTGGTCGAGAAGCCGCTGGCCGTCACGCTCGACGAGGCGCGGGCGCTGGTCGCGCTGGCGGAGCGCAGTCCGGGCCGGCTGGTGTGCGCGCCGTTCACCGTGCTCAGCCCCACGTTTCAAACCATCGCGCGGCGCTTGCGGCGCGGCGACCTCGGCCGTGTCGTGGCCGCGCGCGGCCGTTACGGCTGGGCCGGGCCGGACTGGGCGGAGTGGTTCTACAAACCCGGCGGCGGCGCGCTCTTCGACCTCGGCGTGTACACGCTCACCACCCTGACCGGCTGGCTGGGACCGGTGCGGCGCGTGACGGCGATGAGCCGCATCGCCATTCCCGATCGCTTGATCAACGGCCGGCCGGTGCGGGTCGAGGTCGAGGACACCACGCAGGTCACGCTCGAGTTCGCCGAAGGCTGCCTGGCGACGTTGCTGACCGGATTCACCCTCCAGCAATACCACGGCCCCGGCATCGAACTCTTCGGCACCGAAGGCACGTTGTACCTGCACGGCGACGACTGGGACCCCGACGGCTACGAACTCTGGCAGAACGCGGCCGGCTGCTGGCAGCGCTTCAAGGAAACGCATCCGGAATGGCCGTGGACCGACGGCCTGCGGCATCTGGTCGAGTGCGCGCGGCAGGGCCCGGAAGCAAGGCTGCTGGTCACGCCCGAGCACGCCCTGCACGTGCTGGAAGTGATGATTCGCGCGCAGGAAGCCGCGTGGGACGGCCGGACGCGCGCGGTCGAAAGCACCTTTCCCCCGCTTGCCTTCTCCGAGGCTGAACCCGGCGTGGCGGCGCATCGCGTTCACGACCGGACCCGCGAGGTCGAGGGTCACTGAACCGCTTTTCGCGCATGCCCCGCTGGCTGTGGCTCACGTTGCTGACGATGCTCCTCTGGGGCGGGTGGGGCGTGCTCGCGAAGCCGCTTTCGTCCGCGCTTTCGCCGTGGCAGGTGCAGACCTTCTCTACGCTGGGTCTCCTGCCGGTGCTGGCGCTGCTCGGCCGGTCGCCAAACCTCCGGGCGGGGTCGAATCGCGCGCGCGGGTTCGCGCTGGCCTTCGTGTCGGGCGTGCTGGGCAGCCTGGGCAACGTGGCCTGCTACCAGGCGCTGGCAGCCGGCGGCAAGGCGGCGGCCGTCACGCCGATCACCGCGCTGTACCCGCTCATCACCATCGCGCTCGCCCTGATCTTTCTCCGCGAGCGCCTCAACCGCGTGCAGGCGCTCGGCGTGGCGGCGTCCCTGGCCTCCCTCTACCTGTTCAACGTGGGCGGCGACACCGCCTGGCTCAGCCCGTGGCTGGCGGTGGCGCTGATTCCGATCGGCCTGTGGGGCACGAGCGCGCTGCTGCAAAAGCTCGCGACCGCCACGGCCTCGATCGAACGGGTGACGCTCGCCTTTCTGCTCGGTGAATGTCCTGTGGCGCTGGCCACGCCGCTCTTTCAACCCCTCGACCTCGGCCTATCCGGCCCGACCTGGCTGATGGTCGTGCTGCTGGGCCTCTTTTTCGCCCTCGGCAACTACACCTTGATTTTCGCTTACGGCAGCGGCGGCCGGGCGGCGGTGGTCACGCCGCTCGCCAGTCTTTACGCCGTGGTCGCCATCCCGCTGGCGGTGATCTTCCTGCACGAGCGGGTGGCGCTCCGCGAATGGCTGGGCATCGCGCTGGCCCTGGCGGCGGTGGTGGCCTTGAGTTGGGAGGCGAAGCCCGGCCCCTCAACCGCCGCCGACTCCGGCGAGACTTCCGTTGCCTCGTAAAAGCATGGGCGCGTCTCGCTTTTTTGCATCCGTGGAAACGGCCGGACACCGCTCGGGTTTCCGGCGCAGTGCGCCGGAGCAAAAAGGGGAGTGTGGCTTCCCGCCGGGTCGCCCCTCGCCGAGGGGCGACGGATCCGGTCCCGGAGCCAGGGGCCTGCTACCAAACACCCCGTCAGGCGACCCCGTCTGCACGAAACCGGGATGCGCCCTGGCGGCGTTTGGCGGGGCAAAAGGTGTTGCCGCGAGGGGAGCCGGCGCCTAAGCTGCGTGGGCGTGAGGGCAATGGCCCGCGGGACCGCGCGTTGGTTCTAGGACGCCTGGTCGGCGGCCAGACCAGCGTCAGCGGGACGCGGTGGAAACGGCGGTGGGGGCGCTTCGGACAGCGGGCCGGACCGGTTTGGGATGCGCGGTTAGCTCAGTGGTAGAGCACTTCCTTGACACGGAAGGGGTCAGAGGTTCGAGTCCTCTATCGCGCACCATCTTCTTCGAGGTGTTATGACTTCGCGACTCGCCAACCAATGGGTGCTCATCACCGGGGCCTCCGCCGGCTTCGGGGCCGCCGCCGCGCGCGCCTTTGCCGCCGCCGGCGCCCGGCTGCTGCTCGGCGCCCGGCGTCTGGAGAAGCTGGCCACCGTCGCCGCCCAGGCCCGCCAGGCCGGCGCGCCCCAGGCGCTTTACCATGCGCTCGATGTCACCCAGACGCCGGACGTGCTCACGTTCGCGGACTGGGCGCGCACCATGGCCGGGCGGGTGGACGTGCTGGTGAACAACGCCGGCGGCGCCCATGGCCTGGACTCCGTGGAAAACGGCCGCGACGCCGACTGGGAAACGATGTTCCAGACCAACGTCCTCGGCACGCTGCGGATGACCCGCGCCATCCTGCCGCTCATGAAGCCGCACCCCGGCGGCATCATCATCAACGTGGGTTCCATTGCCGGCCGCGAGGCCTACGAAGGCGGCGCGGCGTATTGCGCGGCCAAGGCGGGCGTGCTGCAGATCACCCGCGCCCTCCGGCTGGAATTGTGCGGCACCGGCCTGCGCGTGGCCACGGTGGACCCCGGCCTGGCGGAGACGGAATTCTCGCTGGTGCGCTTCAAGGGCGACCACGCCCGCGCGGCCCGCGTGTACCAGGGCATGGTGCCGCTCACGGCCGACGACGTGGCGGAGGCCATCGTCTGGGTGGCCAGCCGGCCGCCGCACGTCTGCGTGGACGAACTGCTCATCAAGCCCACCGACCAGGCCTCGATGCGCAAGATTCACCGGCGCGCGCCGCCGTGAGCATGCGCGCGTGCGTGATTTTCAACCCCGCCGCCCGCGGCGCCAAGGCCCGCCGTTTTCTGGCCGCGCTGCAAAACCTTTCCCCGCGCTGCGTCCTGCGGCCCACGCAACACCCCGGCCATGCCAGCGAACTGGCCGCCGACGCCTGCCGGGAAGGCTTTGACACGATCATCGCCGCCGGCGGTGACGGCACGGTGAGCGAGGTGGTGGACGGCCTGGCGCGCGCGCCCGCGACGCTGAAAACCGCGCGGCTGGGCGTCATCCCGCTGGGCACCATCAACGTGTTTGCCCGCGAACTGGGGCTGCCGCGCCGCCCCGACGCCGCGTGGCGACTCATCCAAACCGGCGGTGAAGTCCGCGTGGACCTGCCCTGTGTGGAGATGAGCGCCGGGCGCGACCGCGTGCGGCGGCATTTCATCCAGCTTGGCGGCGCGGGCCTGGACTCCCGGACCATCGAGCGCGTGAAGTGGCGCTGGAAGCAATGGCTGGGGCCGCTGGCCTACATCCTCGCCGGCCTGCGGGCGATGGCCGGCCCGCAGCCGCGGGTGGCGGTCAGCGCCGCCGGGCAGCAGTTGGCAGGCGAACTGGTGCTGGTGGGCAACGGCCGTTACTACGGCGGCAACGTGACCATGTTCCCCGGCGCGAATTTGCAGGATGGCCTGCTGGACGCGCGGGTGTTCGCGCGGGTGACGGTGCTGACGCTGGCGTGCTTTGCCTGGGTGTGGCTGGCACGGCGGACGTTGGGGCGGCGCTGGGCCGCGGCGTTGCGTGCCGAACGCCTCGAAGTGACCTGCGCCGGGCCGCTCCCGGTGGAGGTGGATGGCGACAACGTCGGCCGGGCGCCGGCGGTGTTCACAGTGCGAAAACAGGCGTTGCGGGTGCTGGCGCGAGGGTAGCCGGCGTCTCGCTGAGACGCCGGAGCCCGTCGCCCCTCGGCGAGGGGCGACCCACCTTGTAGCGTCGGCGCGGGGCGCCGGGTCGAGCCACAGGCTCGACGCTGCATTTCCAGCCGCGGTCTGAAGCGGCACGAGGCCGCCGGACTCCACGACGCAAAACCGTCTCCGGGCCGCGTTGCTTGACCGGTTTTCGCAGACCGCCGTACCATGCCGCACCAATGAAGAGCCGTTTTCTGAGCTGGTTGGCCGCCCTGGGCATCTGCGCCGCGTTCGCCGCGGAGCCACAGGTGCTCAACGGCCTGATGGTGATCGTGGACAACGAGGTCATCACGATGAAGGACGTGATGCAATCCGTGGCCCCGGCGGTGGAGGTGCTCATGCGCACGTACGGCAATCAGCCGGACGTGCTGCGCCAGAAAATCCAGGAGGCCCGACGCGACGCCCTTGAACTACTGGTTGAGCGCAAGCTCATCCTCCACGAGTTCGAGCGCTCCGGCTTCAACCTGCCCGAGACCGTCGTGGACGAACGCATCAAGGAGCGCATCCGCGAGCGCTACGGCGGCGACCGCGCGAAGCTGACCAAGACCCTGCAAAGCCAAGGCCTGACTTACGAGGCCTTCCGCAAAAGCATCCGCGAGGAGTTCATCATCGGGGCCATGACGCACAAAGAAGTCCGTTCCCCTTCCGAGATCGTTGTTTCTCCGCACAAGATCGAAAAGTACTACGCCGAAAACCTCGACAAGTTCCGGATCAAGGACCAGATCAAGCTGCGCGCCATCATGCTCAACGGCGGGCAGACGCGCCCCGCGGCCGCCGCCCACCGGCTGGCCGGCGAGATTCTGGCCCGGCTGCGCGACGGCGCGGCCTTCGCCGAAATGGCGCGGGTGTACTCGGAGGACACCTACCGGACGCAGGGTGGCGACCGCGGCTGGATCGAGCGCGGCGACCTGCGCCGGGAACTGGCGGAGGCGGCGTTCGGCCTCAAGCCCGGCCAGCCCAGCGACGTGATCGAGGTGGGCGACACCTTCTGGATTCTGCTGGTCGAGGATGCCAAGGCCAACCAAGTGCGCACGCTGCCCGAGGTGCGCGACGAAATCGTCAGCACCCTCCAGGCCGAGGAACAGACACGGCTCCGGCGCGAATGGATTCAGCGCCTGAAGGCCAAGTCCTTCGTCCGCTACTTCAGCTCCTAAATCGCGCGCCGCCGGCCATGCACACCTGGCTGGGCATCGCCCTCGGGGACGTCACCGGCATCGGCCCGGAGATCACGCTCAAGGCCCTGGCCGCCTGGCGGGCCGCGCCGGATCGCGTCGCCGGCGTGAAATTCGTGATTCTTGGCGACGCCGGCTGGCTCGCGCGCGCCAACCAGACCGTCGGCCTGCCGATGGAACCCTTCACCGGCTTGGAAACGCCCGGAGAATTTTATTTCCTGGATCCGCGAGCCCGGCCACTGCCGGCCACATTGACGGCCGGAGCGGCGCCGGCAGCCTTGGCCGCGCTGGACTGGTTACGCGAAGGCGCGCGCCGCTGCCTGGCCGGCGATCTCGCCGCGCTGGTCACGGCGCCGGTGAGCAAGGCGGCGATCATCCGCGCCGGCGTGCCGTTTGTTGGCCAGACCGAGTTCCTGTCCGAAATCGCCGGCGCCGCGCGCACCGTGATGATGTTGCTGGGCGAGGCCGACAACGGCCGGTGGCTGCGCGTGGCCCTGGCCACCACGCACGTGCCCATCCGGCAACTGGCCGACGCCGTCACCCAGGCCAGGGTGGAACTGACAATCGAGCGCGCCGCGGAGGCCTGTCACGACCTCGGCCTGCCGCGGGCGCGGATCGGCGTTTGCGGACTCAATCCGCACGCCGGCGAAGGCGGGCTGCTGGGGCGCGAAGACGTCGCGGTGGTGACGCCGGCGGTGGCGGCGGCGCGCAGCCGCGGGTTGGACGCGCACGGGCCGCTGGCGGGGGACACACTCTTTCACCAGGCCTGGCGGGGCGACTTTGACGCCGTGGTCGCGATGTACCACGACCAGGGCCTCGCGCCGTTGAAGCTGGTCGCCTTCGACCGCGGCGTGAACTGGACGCTGGGCCTGCCGTTCATCCGCACCTCGCCCGACCACGGCCCCGCCTACGACCTCGCCGGCCGGAACCAGGCGCGCCCGGACAGCTTGTTGGCGGCGATCCGGCTGGCCGTCCGACTGGCCGCGCGGCGTCAGGCCAGGGGTTGAACGCGCGACTCCGCCTGACGGTCGCGCGCGACGGTGGCCAGCAGCGTCGCGCCCACGATCAAGCACCCGCCCGCCAGCGTGCGCGCGCCCGGGGTTTCGCCCACCAGCAGCCAGGCCAGGGCGACGCCATAGACCGGCTCCAGCGCCGCGGTCACGCCGGCCAGCCGCACCGTCACACGCGACAACGCGGCGGTGAATGCCCAGTGCGCCAGCCCGGTGAACACGACGCCCAGCAGGATCAGCCACGCCCAGTCGCCCCCCGGCACCGCGGCCAGGCCTGGCGCCGCCAGCGGCAGCAAGACCAGGCCGGCCACGGCGGTCTCGGCCGCGACCAGCGACAGCGCCGGCGCCTCGCGCAAGAGGCGGCGGTTCAGCAGCGACAGCAACGCGAACGTCAGCCCTGAGGCCAGGCCACACAAGGCCGCGCGGCCGGCCTGCGTGCCGAAGTTCCAGTCCGGCACCACCAGCGCGAGCCCTGCCGCCACACCCGCGCACGCCGCAAAGTCGGAAGCACGCAGCCGCTCGCGAAAAACCAACGGCTCCAGCAGCGTGGCGAACAGCGGATAGCTGGCGAAGGTCAGCAGGCCCAAGGCGACCGTGCCAAGCTGAACGGCGGCGAAGAAGGCCCACCAATGCGCGGCGAGCAACGCGCCCGCCGCCAGCAACCCAGGCCACAATCCGCCCCGGCGCCAGACTGGTGGACGTTGCGCATCCCGTGACAGGCTTCCGCGCCAGACCAGCAGACCCACGCCCAGCGCCAGCGCGCCCACCAGCGAGCGCACGCACGTGATGACCAGCGCCGGGCTGGCGATCAGCTTGCCGAGCACGCCGGCGCCGCCGAACAAAGCCACCGCGCCGTGCAGCGCTAGCAGCGCCTGACGCGACGATTTCACGGCTTCCGGCTACTTGTTGAACCGGAAGTTCACCACGTCGCAGTCCTGCATGACGTAGGTCTTGAGCTCGAGCCGTTGTTTGCCCGCGCGTTTGGCCTCGGTCTCGCCGCCACAGTCCACGAGGTCCTGGAAGCGGATCACCTCGGCGCGGATGAAGCCTTTCTGGATGTCGGTGTGGATCGTGCCCGCCGCCTCCCAGGCGGTGGCGCCGCGGCGGACCGGCCAGGCACGGTTTTCCTTGCCGCCCACGGTGAGGAAGCAAATCCAGCCGCTCTCCTGGTAGGCGCGGAGCATCAGGGCGTCCGGGTTCTCCAACTCGGCGTCGTCGGCCACGATCACCGGCTTGTGGGTGTGGAAATTGTGCGCGGCGATGGCCTGCATCTCCTCGTGGGCCAGGCCTTGTTGCAGCACGGTGCGCTCGCTGATGAGCGCGTCGGCCAGCTTTTCCAGCACGGCCCGCTCGGCAGGGCCGGGATCGCGGCCGAGCCTTGCCTCGACGAAATCGAGGTCCTTGGTCAATAGGTCCGCCAGCGCGGAGCGGGTGGTCAGAATGGCGTCCGCGGTCAGCGTCTCGGCGCCGCTGACGACCTCCACTTGGGCGTAAGTTTTCTTTTTGGCCTCGACCAGCAGGTCCGCCTGGTCCAGGCGCGGGTCTTTGACGTTGCAGCGGCCCAGCGGAATGCCGGTGACGCCGAACAGCGCGATCTTCATCCGCTTTGCTTAGGCGCTGGCGGTGGTGCGGTCAAGGGCGGGGCGGAAAGAGCGGTCCACGGGCACAGTGCGGTTTTGAGCCGGCGAAGGGGCGGTGTGGGCGACGCGGGCTGCGGCCGCGAAATCCGAAGGTCGAAGTCCCAAGTCCCAAGTCCCAAGTCCGGCATCCGGCATCTCGTATCCGCCCTCAACGAACCACGAACAACGAACCAAGAACCAAGATTCCCGCGCCACCGCCATGTCACTTGGGCTGGAAGGTGACGGTGAAGCTCAGCGTGGTGGTCAAGGGTTCGTCCGGCCGCACCAGCAGGTTCTTCACCCGGCAGGTGAGCTTGAAGTTCCGTTCGCCTTTGCGGTCCTCGGCCTTGCCCCGCAGGTCGAGGAGAGCGGTCTTGCCGGCGGGCAGCTTCAATTCCTTCGGGTAGCTGAGGTCGGGTTCTTCGCCCACCAGACGCAAGTCGTACGCCACGTCCGAGTCGTTGTGAATCTGGACGTACGCGCGCTGCGTGCCGCGGACGGTGACCCTGGGCGTGAGCACGCGCACGGAGCGCTCGAAGATCGGCTGGAGAAACTCCTCCCTGCCCACCAGCAACTCGCCCGAATAGACCGCCGTGCGCCGGGCGAAGAGCGCCTCCTTGAGGGCCTCCGGGCTGCCGTCGCGCGCGAAGACCAGCGTGATCGGCCGGTGGTCGCCCGTGTGGACGACGTAATCGAGGTTGAGCGGGTTGTGGATGTCCGAGTTGCTGAGCAGGGTGAGGTTTTTCTCCAGGCACCAGGCGTGCGCCGCCGGGTAGTACTCGCGGCCGTTCACCACCTCGATGCCGTGCAGTTGGTTCGAGGCGACCAGGTCCGAATGCTCGGGGTACCAGCGCGCCACGCCGTCGGGTTGCTGGCCGGTCCAGCCGGGGTGGTTCCAGAAGATGAAGGCGCCCTGGCGATGCGCCTCGGCCACGGCGTCGCGCCACTCCGGCACGTCCAGGGCGCGGACGTCGGTGAGGAAGATCGCGTTCAAGTGGCCGGGTGGCATGGCGCGGGTGATCTCGGAGCCGCGGATCACGACCAGTTGCAGCGCGTCACCGTGCGGCTTGGCGATCTCGTGCGAGCGGTTGTGGGCGGTGGGCAGGTCCGCCTTGTGCGGCTGGTACTCGATGTGATCCGTGATGGCGATGGCGTCCAAGCCCTCGCGCCAGGCTTCCTCGGCGCGGATGTCCGGCCAGACCTTGCCGTCGGAAAAGACGGTGTGGATATGGAAATCGCACTTGAGTGTGCGGTAGCCGGGGATGTCCGGGATGCGCACCGGGGAGCGCGCCCGCTCATGCGCGAAGGCGGCCGAGGCGGTGGCGAGACCGGCGAGCCAGGCCGTGAGAATCCAGCGAGTGTTCATGTTGACGCACAGTGAAGCCCAATTCGCCGGCGAGGCAAACCCAAGCCGCGACAAAGCGTGCGGTTCGGTTTCCTGAAGGCTGCGTCTGCCGCCGCATCGGCGGCAGGCTTCCAGCCGCTTGCGACGCCGGGCTTCCTGCCGGTCGTAGCGCCGGGCTTCAGCCCGGCAAAGTGGATAACCGATGCAGCGCAGCGCTGATGCAGCGGCGCCGCAGCCAATCTGGCTTCCGGACGGCAGGATGCCGTCCTTCACGGCAGCCAGGGATGGCCGCCGCCACCGCCGCGCATCTCACCTCTTCCGACAAGGTGCGATGCGCCCGGCTACAAATCCCGGCCGGAAATAGACTCGCCAGCGTCAAGGCCCCCGACCAGTCTGACGAAGCGCCGCATGGAAATTCTGGTGCTCATCCTGATCGTGGGGCTGGTGGTGGCGGGCGCGATCGCCGCCGCGAGAGCCGCCCGCAAGCGGCGCGAGGCGCTGGCGCAACTGGCCGCCCGTCTCGGCCTGCGGTTTGAACCCGACAATGACTACGCGTTGTCGGAGGACTTCGAGTTCCTCAACAAGCTGCGCCAGGGCAGCAACCGGTACGCCTTCAACCAGCTCAGCGGCGATTACCGCGGCCACGAGGTGAAGGTCTTCGACTACCACTTCGAGACTTACAGTTCGGACTCGAAGGGCCGCCGCCAGACGCACCACCACTACTGTTCGTTCTTCATGCTGCGGCTGCCGCGGAGTTTTCCCGAGGTGACCGTAGTGCGGGAAGGACTCTTCTCCAAGATCGCCCAGGCGTTAGGCTACGACGACATTGACTTCGAGTCGGCGGAGTTTTCGCGCAAGTACTGCGTGCGCTCGCCGGACAAGCGGTTTGCCTACGACGTGTGCCACCCGCGCCTGATCGAGTACCTGCTCGCCAATCCCGACCTGACGCTGGAAATCGAAGGCCCGGTGCTCGCGCTGGCGTTCCCGTCGCGCCTGCAGCCCGAGCAGACCGAGTCGAACCTCGAGCGGCTGGTGGCGCTCCGGGAGCTGCTGCCCGCGTACCTGTTCACTCCGCGTTGACCATGGAAATCCTGATCCTCCTCGCGGCGGCGGCGCTGCTGCCCGCGCTTTACGTGATCGTCCAGTACAACGGCCTGGTGGGGCTGCGCAACCACATCGCCGAGGCCTGGAGCAACGTGGACACCGAACTCCAGCGCCGTTACGACCTCATCCCGAACCTGGTCGCGGTGGTCCAGGGCTACGTCGCCCACGAGCGCGACGTGCTCGAACGGGTCACGGCGCTGCGCGACCGCTGCTTTGCCAACCGCGGACCCGTGGAGGAGCAGGCGCGGGACGAGGTGCAGTTGGTGGACGCGCTCAAGCAACTACTGGCGCGGGTGGAGAACTACCCGCAGCTCAAGGCCGACCGGCATTTCCTCGAGCTCCAGCGCGAGCTGGTGAACACCGAGGACCGCATCCAGGCCGCGCGCCGCTTCTACAACGGCAACGTCCGGGACTACCGCAACAAGCGGGAGACCATTCCGAGCAGCCTGGTGGCGGGGCTGTTCAACTTCCCGCCGGCCGAGTTCTTCAGCGTGCCGCCGGCAGTCCAGGAAGTGCCGGACGTGGAGTTTGGTTAAACCCGAAAACGGAAGCTGCCCGTAGCGCCGGATTCCCATCCGGCTCAGCTTCGGTTTTCGGGTGAAGGTCGAATGCCGCAGTTGCCAGCGGAGCGCCCGCGCCTCCAGCCGCTGAGCACGCGAACCGTACGGAAAAGCCGCACCAGTTTGGACATCGGGATTTTCCGCGAGGCGCGGAAGACCACGCCCAAGGGCGGGCGTGATCCCCAAACCAACCTTTCGGCGGAGCACGCTGCGCCGGGAAGCGGCGGCCAGCAACCGCAACGGCACGGCGCTATGGCTTCAGCAATCCCTGCATTTCCAGCCAGTCGGCGAACCGTTCGATCCAGCGGTCCGTGGGCAGGCCTTGTTTCCTCATGCCGAAGCCGTGGCCGCCCCGCGCGTACAGGTGCAACTCGGCCGGCTTTTTGGCCGCGGTCCAGTCGCGGTACAAATCCACGCTGTGCGGGGCGAGGCCGAGCTGGTCGTCCGTGGCGGCGAGCAAAAACATCGGCGGGGCGTCGGCCGGAACGCCGTTCGGTTTGATCACCCAACTGTAGGCCAGGTAGATCGGCGCCACAAAGTCGGGGCGCGCTTCCGCGGTGTAGTTGAAGGCGACCGAGGCCGCCACCGTGCCGCCAGCCGAGAAGCCCATGATGCCGACGCGTCGCGGGTTCACGCCGTACTCGGCGGCATGCCGGCGCACGTGCGCCACCGCCGCCTGGCCGTCCGCCAGCGCCAGCTTCACCACCGGCGCGACGATGGGCTCGAGGTTGCCGCGGGTCATGACTTCTCGGGTCGGGTCATCGGTTTTGCATTCCACGAGGCGGTACTTCAGCACGAAGCAGGTCACGCCGCGCGTGTTGAGCGCCCGGGCGACCTCAAAGCCCTCGCTGTCAATCGAAAGCGCGAAGAACGCGCCGCCGGGGCAGATGATGACCGCCGTGCCGTTCGCGCTGGCCGGGTCGGCCGGGAACACGGTCAGCGCGGGATGGACCACGTTGAACACCACGCGGGTCTGCCAGAGGTTGGTGCGGCTTTCCCGCTCGGTTTGGGTCCAGGTCTCCGAGCCGGGTGCCGGACCGTCGTATAGCCGGACGGTCTTCTCGCCGGCGGTGGAAGTGTCGGCGGTCGCCAGCGTGGCAACCGCGGCGACCGTGAGGCACAGCGTGGTGAGGAGGATCAGGCGCATGGCTGGCGAAGAGTTGATTGTTGCGGGTCACGCAGGCGAAACGCGTGTCGGACTTCAGCCCGCTACTGGAACAGCAGCGGCGCGAATTCGTTCAGATACTCGCGCCACACGATCCACGTGTGCGCGCCCTCGGTTTCCTTGTACGTCACGTCGAAGCCGTGCTTCTTGAACATCTCCACCGTGGCCCGCGAGGTTTGCACCAGGAAGTCATCCTTGCCGGTCGCGAACCAGAAGCACTTCAACCCGTCCTTCAACTTCGCGTCGTCCAGCTCAGCCTGGTGCTGCTCCTCAAAGCGCGGGCCCGTCGGCGCGCCGCCCGGCCCGCCGCCCGTGATGCCGAACACCCCCGAGCTGAACACGCCGAGGTAAGCGAACTTGTCCAAATGCGGGATGCCGATGTTCAGCGTCTGCCCGCCGCCCATGGACAGCCCCGCCATCGCCCGATGCTGCCGGCCGGTGTGAACACGGTACCGCTTTTCCACGAGCGGCAGGATGTCGTTCAGAAAATCCTGCGCGAACTCGTCGGCCGCCGGCCGTGGGCCGCCGAAGCGGAACGGCCCGGTGTGCCCCGCGGGCATCACCATCACCATCGGCTTCGCCTTCTTCTCGGCGATCAGGTTGTCGAGGATGAAACCCGCGCGGCCCACGGTGGTCCACGAGTCGTCGCAGTCAAATGCGCCATGCAGCAGGTAAAAGACCGGGAACCGGCCTTCGCCGGACTCGTAGCCGGGCGGCGTATAGACGTGCATCCGGCGGAAGCGCTGGAGCGAAGTCGAGAAGTACGTCACCTCCGCCACGGCGCCGTGCGGCACGTCCCGCGTGTCCATGAACGCCGCGCCCGGCACGCTCACTAGGCTCCAGGTGTTCGCGTTGGACTCGCTGGTCGCGGGATTGCGCGGGTCAATCACCGGCACGCCGTCCACGTCGAAGTTGTAGCGGTAGTATCCCGGCGGCAGCGGCCCCAGCGTGACCTCCCACACCCCGTTGGTGTCCTTGGTCATCGCCACGCCCTGGTTGTTGCCAGGGATGTCCGAGCCGGACACTTTCACGGCCTCCGCCTTCGGCGCCAGAATGCGGAAGGTGACCTTCCGGTCCGCGGCGACCTCGGGCGAGACCACCTGCGGACCCTGCGGTCCGCGGAAGCGCGGGGTTTCCGCCGGCGCGGGGGCGGGGACCGGGGCTTGGGCGGACGCCGGGTTCGCCAGGATGCAGGCCGCCAGCAACGTGGCGGCGGCGATTCGGGTGGTGGTATGTTTCATGGGAAGTGCGGTTTGCGGTCAACGCGGAACGCCCGCCTCAGCCAACGCGCTGCCCCAATCCTGAACGGGTGAATGCTGCGGGGATATTTCTGCGGCTGTCGCCGGGGCAAGCGGTGCCGGCTGGTTGCGGTCGGTGCGCAACTCCAGCGGCAGGCTGCGACGGGCGTTCATGCGGTGCGGACAAGCTACCGGGCGCTTGTGGCGGAGTCAGGTACAAACTGACAAGCCCGCGCGGCGCGCTTTCGACATTCGAGCCGGAAAAGGCGGTGTAGCCGGTCATTTGGACTGGGGAGCGCGACCGTCCCGGTCGCCGCCGTTGGCGTCCCGCCAACGACACTGGCCGCCTGCAGCACCGCGATCCGACGACCGCAGTCACGGAGGCTCACGGCGCGGGCATGTCGCACTTCCGCCCGTCACGGCCAGACCGGCGGGAAACCGGGATGCGGCCGCGTTCGTTGCCTCGGCGAAATTGAGTTTGACGGTCGGGGCGGACCGTGGCTAGCTGTGCGCCCCTCTGGCTTCCAGAGTAGCTCAATGGTAGAGCAGCCGGCTGTTAACCGGCGGGTTACAGGTTCGAGTCCTGTCTCTGGAGCCAAATGCCTTCGGTTTTCACGGTGGAACCCATGGGATTCCAAGGCGTTTTCTGAATTCAGTCTTCCGAACGCCGTTTTGGCCAGCCTCCGGGACTTCGAGCAATCTTCTGCCGCGGTTGTCAAGCAATTGCCAAATATTTTGAGCCGCCAGCGCCGGGCAAGCGCCGCCACCAGCCTGGGGTTCGACCTTCTGCAGCGATTCACGGTCACCTCACGTCGACAACTGACCGGGTAACGCGCCACCAGACAGGAAGGATGGAACTCCGCCGCCGGGGTGGTTCGGATTGATGTGGTCGCCTCGAAGGTCCGCCCGCGCCGGATCATGCACTTGGAACCGGCAGCCCGGGCGTGGCTGGCAGGGGCGCGGAAGCTGAAACCGCCGCCACCGCTGCCCTCCGTTACCCGCCGCCGCCACCTGCGCGCGTTGCGGGACCAGTTGGGGTTCCAAGACTGGCCCAACGACAGCTCCGCCACACGGCCGCCTCGTGCTGGCTGGCGGTGAAGCGGGAGTGGCGGCCGTAATAACGAACCACTTTTTCCTTGCGCTGCTCGATCTGCTAAGGTAGATTCTTACCGTAGTTAATGACAAAGCGCAACCCACTTCTCTATCAGCCCTTGGCCAAACCGCACTTTTTTGGTTCGGGGGTGGGGGAACGGACAGACTCCCATCGTCATGCCAATACCCTTTGACCAGCTTCAGAGGCATCACGAAGCCCTCATGGCGGAACACCGGGCGTACCTGCGCCGGTCCTTCTGGCGGCTGATCTGCCTCTGGGTGTTCATCGCGAGCGTTCTGTTGCTCGCGCTCAATGTCCACTGGGGCGCGCAGCCTCCGTCAGACACCGCCACGCCGGAGACAGGAGCAACGCAATTCTGTCATGGGATGACCTATTTTCTGGTCCTGTGGATCCTCATCATACTTGGACTGACGGGCATAGCGATCTGGACCGCGCAAACTCGCAACCGGATCACCCGGCTCACCATCGAGTTCATTGACCTGTGGTACGCCGTGGGACAGCTCGTTGAACGGCAGGAACACAGCCAGCGACAGCGTTAAAGCGAGGCAGGATATGTCAAACGGACAGGAGCCATCCACCCAGGTCACACGCGAGCGCATCGAGCAGCTTAAGGATTCCATAATTGAAGAATTCAAGGCGCTCGTGGAAAAGCTGCCATGGTGGAAGCAGGCATTGCTTGGCCTGGGGGTGGTGGTGTCGGTGATCGCTTCAGTTCTCGGTTGTACCGCGATCTCCGGGGCCACGGGTCCCGCCGCGGTGGTTGCCTTGATCGCCTGCATTCTCGGGGCGATAAGCGCGCTGATCACGCTCGGTTTCTGGATCGCGGATCTGTTGGGCGAGCGGAGCGAAGCGAATGAGATTGAGAAGAAGAAGATCCGGCTCGAGGAGGCAAAGACCATTCTGGAGAGGCAACAATCTTAAGGTCGTTAGGCAGGTCGCAACGCTGGGAATGAATCCCAGCGCAGCGCGGAACGCTTGTTATTCATGTTCCGGCGTTGCGAAAGTCCTTTTCTCCCGCGGCAGCAAGAACTCCATTCAGGACTGGAATCGCCGCGACCAGTCAGTCGTTGAGGGCTTGGACTTCCGCCCGCGTCGGCGGATCGCCGATGGTTCGCGAAGCGTAGGTGACGGCCGCCTGGGCGGCCCCGGCCCGCTGGGCGGTGGGCGTCGCGCCGTGGTAGCCGACCTTGGCAGTCGTACCCGCGCCGACGGTGATCTCCTACGAGTAGGATCCCGCGTGGCGCCTCACTGCGCGTCGGCCACGTTCCAGATCAGGTAGCCGGTGGGGATCGTGCCGTTGGCCGGGTCGGCGGTGACGGCCGCGGGCCGGAGCTGCTTCTAGGTGCCGGGCGTGCTGGCGTTTGTGCCAACCCACTCCCCGCTCAACGCATCCCGCCAGAACCCGTTCAGGACGCGGCTGCCAGGGGACCGGCACTGGACGATGTTCAGGCACATCCACCCGTAAACCGATGTTGGGCAGGCGGGATGCGCTGCGCCACGGCCAACCTCGGTTTTCGGCTTCAGCCTTCCGCGGAAGTTACGTCATAAAAAAAATAACGCCCGGCCAACTCCGGCCGGGCGCCGTTGCGTCGTGGAAAGCTCCACCAGTTCAGTCCAGGCGTTTCACCCGGATGTTGCGGTAGTGGATGACGCTCTTGGGATCGTGGCCTTGCAGGGCGAACGTGCCTTCGCCGAGCTTCCGCGCAAAGTCCGGGTTAGCCTGCGCGCCCAGCGGCTCGGTGTACTGCAGCACGATCTTGCCGTCCACCTTCACGGTCACCTGGCGGCCCTGCACGATGATCTCCTGGAGCCACCACTGGTTGTCCTGCGCCGCGGCCAGGCCGGTGTTCACAATGCCGTAGAGGCTGCCGGTCTTGATCCAGTCGCTGTGGGTGATGTTCACTTGGGACTCGAAGCCGGCGCGCGGCCAGTCCTTTTCCTGGTACTTGGTGTGGAAGTAAATGCCGCCGTTCGAGCCGGGCGTGGTCATGACCTCGACCTTGAGGTGGAAGTTCTTGAACGGCTTTTCGTCGCCCACGTAGAACAGGTGGCAGCGCGGACCGGCCGCGACGAACGCGCCGTCCTCGATCTTCCAGGTCTCCGGACTTTCCACGGCCTTTTTCCAGCCGTTGAAGGTCTTGCCGTCCATGAGCGGGACGAAGCCTTCTTCGGATTCGGCGGCTCGGGCGACGCCGGCAACGAGGGTGACGGTAAGCAAGGCTAGCAAAGTGTGTTTCATGGCCGGCACGCTAGGCCCAGCCCGCCGCCGCGCCAAGCAGCAAATGGCGGGCGCGGTGACGCCGGGTTTCCAGCCGGCCGCAGCGCCGGGCTCCCGCCCGGCAGATTGGATGCTGCGGCTGCGCGGCGCCAGCGACCCGCCGGCGACAGTCACGCTGGCACAGTTGTCGCAGTCTGACGGCCGCAGCCACAGGAGGTCAGGGCTCGGCAGAGTCCCGCCCCAC
Organism: uncultured Verrucomicrobiota bacterium; assembly: GCA_964568145.1. Lineage (GTDB taxonomy): Bacteria > Verrucomicrobiota > Verrucomicrobiia > Limisphaerales > J093 > DSVZ01. The sequence continues at coordinate 22,390 of CAZMOZ010000023.1, read as the reverse complement.
CGGCTCGGCCTGCGGCCGCGAAGTCCGAAATCCGAAAGCAGGGAGAAGGGTTCAGGGACTGGGGATGAGCCCGGGAGCTGAAGTCCAACGAACCACGAACCACGAACCAAATGACACGGCTCGACGGAGTCTCGCTCCGCCAAGTCAAGACCGCACACCCTTGCCGTTCCCGCAAAAATCGCTTGACGCCGCCGCTCGACTGTCATACTGTCCTATGACAGATAACAAACGTGGACGGTCATGCTGCTGCAGCTCAATTTTAAGTCCGGCAAGCCCGTTTACCTCCAGGTGGTGGACCAGGTCAAAGCCGCCGCCGCCTCGGGCGCTCTCCGCCCCGGCGAACCTTTGCCGTCCATCCGCCCGCTGGCCGAGCAACTCCGCGTCAACCGCAACACCATTGCCAAGGCCTACGCCGAGCTCGAAAGCCAGGGCGTGATCGAGACGATTCCCGGCAAGGGCTGCTTTCTCAAGGACAACGGCTCGCCGTTCAAGCGCGAGGTGCGTCACCAGCTCCTGGCCGGCGAGATTGACGCCGCCATCGTCCAGGCCCACCACCTGCAAATCGGGCGCGACGAGTTTCTAAGACTGGTGAACCAGCGGCTGGACGCGTTCGAACTACAGCGGGCGAAGGCCGCCGTGCAATCGTGAAACCGAACCCCGCCAAGCCATGAAACCCGGCGCGCGTTACCTGCTCATCAGCGTCGGCACGCTTGCAGGCGTGGTCCTGCTTGGTGCGGTGCTTGAGCGCTTTTTGCATCCCAAGCAGCCGCCCATGAACTTCGGCCGGGTTTTCACCGCGGCCCAGGCTTACCGGCGAAACCTCGAAGCACAGCGCCAGCCCCTGCCGGCCATGGTGTCGCTCGCCGAACTCACCAACCGCGGTTTCCTGCGCGCCGCAGACGTTCCCGGCTTGGCCGGTCTGGAGGTGACCATCGCGCTCCAGTTCGACGAAACCCGGCCGCAAGACGTGCTGGCGCGCGTGCACCTGCCCGACGGCGACGGACTGGTGGCGCTGGCGGATGGCAGCGTGCAGCCGGCGCCGCGACGGCTTTCGAGTCAACCTCGTCCCTGAACGCCTATGCCAAACGAAACGCCGGTCATCGAAGTGGACCGCCTGGTCCGCCGCTTCGGGCGCACGGACGCCGTGAACGGCCTGAGCTTGCGGGTCGCGCCCGGCCGCTGTTACGGCTTCTTCGGCCGCAACGGCGCGGGCAAGACCACCACCATCAAATGCCTGCTGAACCTGCTGCGGCCCACGGCCGGCACGGTCCGGCTCTTCGGCCTCGACCTTGCCCGGCACGAGGTGACCGTGAAGTCGCGCCTGGCCTGGGTGCCGGACCAGGTTGCGTTTTACCCGTGGATGACCGCGCGCGAGACGCTGGATTACCTGGCGTCGTTCCGCGCGCGCTGGAACGCCGGCACCGAGGCGGCGCTGCTCGACCGGTTCCAGCTCGAACCCGCCCAGAAGACCAGCCACCTCTCCAAAGGCCAGCGCACCCAACTCGCGCTCATCGCCGCCATCTGTCCCGAGCCGGAGTTGCTGATCCTCGACGAGCCAACCTCCGGCCTCGATCCCATCGTCCGCCGCGAGTTCATCCAGACCGTGATCGGCGCCTACCAGGAAGGCGATCCGGGCCGGCGCACCGTCTTCGTTTCGACGCACCTCATCGCCGAGTTCGAAGGCTTGATTGACGAGTTCACCATCCTCGACCGCGGCCGGGAGGTGATGGCGCTGGCTGCGGACACGGCGCGCGAGCGTTACCAGCGCGTGTACGCCCGCTTCCCGCGCGAGGTGCCCGCCACGGCGCTGGGTGGACTCAACGTCCTGCGACGCGAAGGCCGGGAGCTCGAGGTGGCGGTGAACGGCAACCGGGCCGAGGTGCTCGAACGCCTGCGGGCGCTGTCGCCGGAAACGCTCAACACCGAGTCGCTGGCGCTGGAAGAAATCTTCATGACGGCGCTCAAGTCGGAGGATGCCGCGCCATGAAAACCCGCGCGGCAGTGCCGTTTTCGTTTTTACTGCCCGACTGGCTGCGGGCGCCGGCTTTGTCCATCGCCGCGGCGAAGGAGCTTCGGGAGATCCTCCCGTACGGCCTGGTCAGCCTGCTGACCAGCCTGGCCTGGTTGTTGGGCGCGGGCGCCTGGGCCGTTGGCTTGGCGTGGTCGTGCTGGTTTGCGGGCGAACTCGCCACCGTGGCCATGGGAGCGGCGATCTTCGGCCACGAGTTCACGCACCGGACGATGCCCCTGCTGCTGGTCCAGCCGCTGGCACGCCGCGAGCTTTGGGGGCGCAAGATGCGTGTGCTGGCCGCGGCCCTGGCGGTGATCGCCCTCGTGCGGCTCGCCGGCCCGGTCCTGCACGGAAACTGGTGGAACACCGGGGATTTCGCGGCCCTGATGTCCCTGGCGAGCGTGGGTTTTGGCCTGCTGATCGCCCCGCTGTTCACCTTGTGGAGCCGGAGCACGCTGGCGGGCATGGTGTTCACCTTCGCCCTGCCGGTGGTGACGTGGCAGGCCGCCCGGCTGGCGACCGCGGTTTGGTACGGTCCGGAATGGGTTTCGGCGAATGTAATCCGTGGACCGACCACCGCCATCTGGCTCGCGCTGACGCTGGCGCAATGGGTGGCCGGCCCGTTCCTCGCCTACCGCGCGTTCCAGCGTCTGCAGGCGGTCGAACCACGCGGCGTGGCGCTGGGAATTCCCTGGCGACACCGGCGCGGTACCGCAACGGCCGCTGCCCGGCCTACAGCCGGACATCCGCTGCCGCGGCTGATGGAAAAGGAGATTCGCCTCCAGGCGCCGGCTTTCCTCGTAACCGGCGTTTACCTCCTGATCTGCGGCACGGACATCGCACTCCGCAAGGCGTGGCCGCCGGGCGACGCCGGTTCCGTCCAGCTCTCCGTGACCGCCATCGCCACCTACATCCACGGCATGTTGGTGAGCCTGCTGATCGGCGCGCTGGCCTGCGCGGAGGAACGGCACGCCGGCACCCTGGCCTGGCACCTGGTCCTGCCGATGCCAGCCTGGCGGCAATGGGCGGTGAAGGCCGGCTCGGCTCTCGGGCTGGCATTGCTGCTGGCCGTGGGGCTGCCCGTGCTGGTGGCGGTGGTGGACGCGTGGGCGAACCCGGCGCAGCGCGCGTTGAACCTCCAGGACCTGCGTCCACTGGCGGCCGGCTTTCACGTGCTGGCGCTGGTCACGATCGGCCTGTACATCTCGTCCGTGGCGGCCACGACCCTCCGCGCGGTTCTGTGGGCGGTCCCGGTGGCCTTCGTCATCGAGATCCTCCTCACCGGAACCTTGGACGACGCGCAAATGCGGGCTGAGTTTTCCAGCTGGTTTGCGCCTTTTGAGACGGAAGGACGGGCGTGGTTTTCGCCAGCCGGTGTGGCTTGGCTGGTATTTTGGGGCGGGTTGATGCTGTTGCCTTGGCTGGTGCCGCTGGCTTGCGCGTTCCAGAACTTCCGACGGCTCGATCAGAAAGCCTCGCGCGTGTTGGCGCATCTGGGGGTGACGGCGGGCGCGTTCCTCACGGTCGCCGTCGTGGGCGCGGGTGCCGCGTTGCTGGTGCGGACGTCGGGGATTTCACTTCCGCTTAAACCGGAAACTCGCGCGGAGGCGCTGGCCGGTGAGTGCGACGGTCGTTTGCTCCTCATCGAGGTGGCGGTGAACAACTGGTACGGCCAGCACAATCAACAGGTCCCGCCCGACCTGGTCTCGCTCAGCAATCTGCTCCCGAGCCCGCGCTTGCTGGTCTGCCCGGCCGACGAGGTGCGTGTGCCGGCCGACGACTGGGCCAACGTCACCCCCGCGCGGATCAGTTATGAATACCGGGTGTTCCGTCCCGCCGCGGCGGCTTCCGCGTCAGCCCACATCCGCTGCCCGATCCACAACACCTCGCGGGCGGCGCCTACCCTGATTCGTTACGTCCTCGCGTCCAAGTTCCCAGCCCCGGCCCAGACCAACGTCGCCGCCAGCCCGAGGGGCATGACGCCCGAGCATCTGAAGGAGTGGCGTGTCCGAGTGCGCTACGGTTTGCCCAACCGGGGCACCAACCCGCCGCCGGCCACAAATTCCCCGCCGGCGGCAACCCCGCCGGAGCCGCCTCGTTGAGGCGCGCGTGATGGGTCAAAAGTGTAAAAGGCTGCATGGGATTCGGGAGCACCTGGCCGGTACGGCCAGGAACTGTCCGGACCCGTCTTGACTCGCCGGTCGCACCCGCTCCCTTCACCCTGGCCCTCTCCCGGCGGGAGAGGGTGCAACGCGCTCCGCGCGGCACCAGCGCGGAGGCGTCCGAATTGACGCAGGCGCTGGAACGGCCCCCCTCCCCGAGGGAGAGGACTGGGGTGAGGGGGAAGGAGGCAAACGAAGGACTTCGCGGGCGGGTCGCCGTTCGTGGCAGTTGCCGGAAGAACCTCCCACAACAAGTGAAGTGCGCGCCTCCGGTTCCGGGCGCAACTGAATTTCGCGCGGGCAGCATCGCCAACCGGGGTGGCGCCGGCTTCCAGCCCGGCGGACGTCTGCGAGCGGCATCTTGCGGGCGGCGCGTTTGACACGGGTTCCGGGCGGCAAGATGCCGCCCTTTACGGCAGCCCGGGATGGCGGCCGCTACCCCCGGCGGCGTCTAGCCGTTTCGATCGGTTGCAAACAAGTGAGATGCGCCGCCGGCTTCTGCGCGGGGAAATCCCGCTTGCTTTGCTTCCGGCGGCTCCTAGTTTGCGGCGCTTGCGGCTACCAACTTCACCCCAGCATCAGCGATGAGTTCCACGACCCCAACGTTACCCGACGCGGCCGCGCCTTCGCTTTACGAGTCGCCGGACCGGTTCGTCCGCCGGCATGTCGGCCCCGGCCCGGCGGATCAGCGCGCCATGCTGGCCGTGCTCGGATTCGACAGTCTGGACGCGCTGGTGGAGCGCGCCGTGCCGGCCGGCATCCGGCTGTCCCGACCGCTGGACCTGCCGCCGCCGCTGAGCGAGTTCGCGGCCTTGCAGCGGCTGCGGGGCCTCGCGGCCAAGAACAAGGTGTTCCGCTCTTACATTGGCCTGGGCTACCACGACTGCGTCACGCCTGCGGTCATTCAGCGAAACATCCTGGAGAACCCCGGCTGGTACACCCCGTACACGCCGTACCAATCCGAGATCAGCCAGGGCCGCCTCGAAAGCCTGTTGAACTTCCAGACGCTGGTCTGCGACCTCACCGGTCTGCCCGTGGCCAATGCCTCGTTGCTCGACGAGGCCACTGCCGCGGCTGAGGCCATGATGATGTGCCACCGGCTCAAGGGCGCGGCCGGCCGGAACGTCTTCCTCGTGGCGGCCGACTGCCATCCGCAAAACATCGCCGTGGTGCGCACACGCGCCCGGCCGCTCGGCATCGAAGTCCGCGTGGGCGCCCCGGACGACTTCATTTGCGACGCCACCACGCTCGGGGTGTTGCTGCAATACCCGGCCACGGATGGTTCGGTGACGGATCCCGCGCCAGTGATCGCGCGCGCGCATGAGGCCGGGGCGCTGGCGGTGGTGGCGGCGGATTTGCTGGCGCTCACGCTGTTGCGGCCGCCCGGCGAATCCGGCGCGGACATCGCCGTGGGCAGTGCGCAACGGTTCGGCGTGCCACCGGGTTTCGGCGGCCCGCACGCGGCCTTTCTGGCCACGCGCGACGAGTTCAAGCGCCAGATGCCCGGCCGGCTGGTCGGCGTCTCGAAAGACTCGCGCGGCCGGCCGGCGTACCGCCTCGCCCTGGGCACGCGCGAGCAGCACATCCGCCGCGAAAAGGCCACCAGCAACATCTGCACCGCGCAGGCGTTGCTTGCCAACCTGGCCGCCCTGTACGCGGTGCATCACGGGCCGGACGGCCTCCGGGCCATCGCCCGGCGCGTTCACCGCCTCACCGCCGCGCTGGCGGCGGGCCTCACCCGGCTGGGCCACACCGTCCGCAACACGACCTTCTTCGACACCTTGACCGTCGCGCCCGCCGGCGGCGCCGCCGCGGTGCAAGAACAGGCCTGGCGGCGTCGGATCAACCTCCGGCCGGTGGACGCCGCCACCGTGGGCATCGCGCTGGACGAAACCGCCGGCTTGGAAGACGTGGCGGACCTGCTCGCCGTCTTCAACGGCGGCAACGCCCCGGCCTTCGACCCCGCCGGCCTGCTGCCCGCAGACTGGCAGTCGCCGGTGGCCCACCGGCACTCGCCGTTCTTGGAACATCCGGTCTTCCACCGTCACCGCTCCGAGACCGAATTGCTTCGCTACATCCGCCGGCTGGAGGCGCGGGACCTTTCGCTCTGCCACAGCATGATTCCGCTCGGCTCATGCACCATGAAGCTGAACGCCGGCAGCGAAATGCTCCCGCTGAGCTGGCCGGAGTTCGCGCGGTTGCACCCGTTCGCCCCGGCCGACCAGGCGGCGGGCTACCACGAGTTGTTTGCCGACCTCGAGCGCTGGCTGGCGGAAATCACCGGCCTGCCGGCGGTGTGGTTGCAGCCCAACGCCGGTTCCCAGGGCGAATACGCCGGCCTGCTGGTCATCCGTCACCATCACGCCTCTCGCGGTGAGGCGCATCGCGACGTGTGCCTGATCCCGACCTCGGCCCACGGCACGAATCCCGCCAGCGCCGTCATGGCCGGCCTGCGCGTGGTGCCCGTGGCCTGCGACGCCCGCGGCAACGTGGACCTGGCCGACCTTGCCGCCCGCGCGGCCGAACACCGCGAGCGCCTGGCGGCGGTGATGGTGACTTATCCCTCGACCCACGGCGTGTTCGAGCCGGGCATCCGCGAGCTGTGCCGCATCGTCCACGAGCACGGCGGCCAGGTGTACATGGACGGCGCGAACATGAACGCCCAGGTGGGCCTCACCAGCCCCGGCGAGATCGGCGCGGACGTGTGCCACCTGAATTTGCACAAGACCTTTTGCATCCCCCACGGCGGCGGCGGGCCGGGCGCGGGCCCCATCGCCGTGGCGGCGCACCTGGCGCCTTTCCTGCCGGGCCGCGACGCGCCGGCCGCCGGCGAACCAATCGGCCCGGTGGCGGCCGCCCCGCACGGCAGCGCCAGCCTGCTGCCCATTTCCTGGATGTACATCGCCTGCATGGGCGCCGCCGGTCTGACCGAGGCCACGCAGGTCGCGATCTTGAACGCGAACTACATCGCGCGCCGGCTCGAGCCGTATTTCCCCGTGCTGTACAAAGGCCCGCACGGCCTGGTGGCGCATGAATGCATCCTCGACCTGCGGCCCTTCAAGAGCGTGACCGCCGAGGACGTGGCCAAGCGGCTCATGGATTTCGGCTTTCATGCACCCACCTTGAGCTGGCCGGTGGCCGGCACGCTGATGGTTGAGCCAACCGAAAGCGAGTCGCGCGCCGAGCTGGACCGTTTCTGCGACGCGATGATCGCCATCCACGCGGAAATCCAGGCGGTGGAAACCGGCCGGATGGACCCGGTGAACAACCCGCTCAAGCAGGCGCCGCACCCCGCGGACATGGTCGCCGCCAGCGACTGGAACCGGCCCTACTCGCGCGAGCAGGCGGCGTTTCCCGTGCCGGGGCTGCGCGACTTCAAGTTCTGGCCCGCCTGCGGCCGCGTGGACAACGTGCTGGGCGATCGCCATCTCGTCTGCACCTGCGCGGGCGTGGAGGCCTACGCGGAGAGCAGGTAGCCGGCTTCTGGCTCGTGGGCCGGCAGGTGTCGCCCCTCGGCGAGGGGCGATCCACCTTTGGGCTGCGCGCAGACGCAGCCGTTTGCACCTCGAGGGCGCGCAGCGGTTCACCACCGTTTCAAGACGTCCAGCACCCGTTCCACCGGCAGGCCCACCACGTTCGAGTACGAGCCGGCGATTTCCGTCACCAGATGGTCGCCGTGTTCCTGGATGGCGTAGGCGCCGGCCTTGTCGAACGGATTGATCCGGGCGAGGTACTCGCGGATCTGGGCGTCGTCGAGCGGGCGGAAGGTTACGTCCGTGGTTTCGGCGAACAGGTGTTCGCGGTGGCCGCGCAAATGCAGCAGGCACACCCCGGTCACCACCCGATGCGTCCGGCCCTGAAGCTCCGCCAACATGCGGAAGGCGTCGGCGCCGTTGGCCGGCTTGCCGTACACGCGCGTCCCCAGCGCCACCAGCGTGTCCGCCCCGAGCACCAGGCGGTCGGGATACCGCTTGGCGACGGCGCGGGCCTTGCGATGGGCGTTGAGCAGGCTGAGTTCGCGGGCGGTCAGCGCCTCGTCGTGGATCTCGGGCATCGCCGCGGGCACGACTTCAAACACCACGCCGCACTGCCGCAAGAGCGCCTGGCGCCGCGGCGAGCCGGAGGCGAGAATAATGGCCGGCAAGGACATGAGCCGGAATATGGCCGACACTCGCGCGCTTGGCGAGGCGCCGGCTCGCGGCTTGTCACCCCGCCCGGCCTGGCACAAATTCAGCGGGGTTGCCACATCGCGCCATGAAGTCCGCTCCCGCCAACCCGGAAAAGCCGCCCGCCGGCCCAGGCCCCTGCCTGGTCCGGAGCGTGGCCGTGGCGTTTGCCGAGGAACCCGCGCTCGAGGCGGTGACCATTCATCGCGAGGACAACACCGTGTCCCTCGCCACGCTGGGGCGCGTGGACGGCACCGCGTTGGAGTGCCGGCTGCGCGACACGCTTCAGGACACGCGCGGCGCGGAAGGCCAGGCGTCCTGCCAACTGCTCGCCGGGGCGCCGGATTGCGGCACGTGCGAGACGGTCACGGACCCAGCCACCCGCGCCCGGCTGGTCATCCGGCGGGAAGGTCCACGCACAACCATCGCGCGCGTCAGTTGCCCGACCGCGCCACGGTTCTGGCGCTGGCGCACCTTTGCCCTGCCGCGGGTGGTGCCCCGCGAGGTGGAGCTGCCGGAGGACGAACACGCGCTCAACGAATGGAAGTGGCAGCTTCTCGCGGCGGGGTTGTGCGGCGTGTTTGCCCTGGCGGCCTGGTTCCTGGGCGATCGGCCGTACGCGCTGGCCTTCCATCTGGCGGCGTACGTCGCCGGCGGCTGGTTTGCCACGATCGAAGTCTGGGAGCGGCTGCGGCATCGCGTGCTGGACGTGCATTTCCTGATGCTCGCGGTGGCGGCCGGCAGCGCCAGCATCGGCAAATGGGACGAAGGCTCGGTTCTGCTGTTCCTGTTCGCGCTGTCCGGCGGGCTCGAACATTACGCCCTCGGCCGCACGCAGCGGGAGATCAAATCCCTGTTCCGTTCGGCCCCCAAGGTGGCCACGGTGCTGGACGCCCGCGGCGGCGAGCATGAAACGCCCGTTGAACAGCTTTGCCCCGGCCAGCGCATCCTGGTCAAGCCCGGCGCGCTGTTCCCGGTGGACGCCGAGGTGGTCAAGGGCCGCACCGCCGCGGACGAATCCAACCTGACCGGCGAGGCGGTGCCGGTCGAGAAGGGCCTCGGCGACATCGTGCTGGCCGGCACGATGAATCTGTGGGGCGCGGTCGAGGCGACCGTGCTGCGGCCGGCCCAGGAAAGCGCGCTCCAGAAAATCATCCGGCTCATCCGCGAGGCGCAGCATCTGCGGGCGCCGTCGCAGCGGTTTACCGACCGTTTCGGCACGGGTTACACCTACGGGGTGCTGGGCCTGACGGCGGCGATGTTCTTCGTCTGGTGGCTGGCTGCGGGCCATCCCGCGTTTCAGGCGCCGAATCCCGCCCACACCGCCTTTTACCGCGCCATGACGTTGCTGGTCGTGGCCTCGCCATGCGCGCTGGTGCTCTCGATCCCGTCCGCCATCCTGGCCGCCATCGCCTGGGGCGCGCGGCGCGGCGTATTGTTCCGCGGCGGCGCGGCGGTCGAGAAGCTCGCCGAAGCGGACGTGGTGGCCATGGACAAGACCGGCACGCTGACCACCGGCGACCTGCAGGTGGAACGCGTGGAAAGCTTCCCGCCCGGCCGCGAGGCGGAGGTGGCGCGACTGGCGTTCTCGCTCGAACGGTTGTCCACGCACCCGCTGGCGCGGGCCGTCACCCGCCACGGCAAACAGCAACGGCTGGAGCCGCTGGAACTCGATCACTTCGAGTCGGCGACCGGCCTGGGCATCCAGGCGCGCTGGCAGGGCCGCCCCGTCGCGCTCGGCCGGCGCGAATGGATCGAGGCCACATTCGGGCCGGTGGACGGCGTCGCCGCGCCGGCCGCGGCCGACGCGGGCCACTCCGAGGTCTGGCTGGCGGCGGGCGACCTGCGCGGCCGGTTGTTGTTCCGCGACGATCTCCGGCCCCAAGCGCGGACGGTCGTTGAGGAATTGCGTCGGCTGGGGTTGCAGACGCTCGTGCTCACGGGCGACCGCTCCGGCCCGGCCGCTGCGCTCAAGACCGCCCTGGGCCTGGACGACGTGCGGGCGGAACTGCGCCCCGAGCAGAAAGTCGCTGCAATTCAGGAACTCATCGTCCAGGGCCGCCGCGTGGCGATGATCGGCGACGGCGTGAACGACGCGCCCAGCCTGGCGGTGGCCCACGTGGGCGTGGCGATGGGCGCGCGCGGCTCTGACACGGCGCTGGAGCAGGCGGAGATCGTGCTCATGCACGACCGCTTGGAAAACTTCTTGGCGGCCTACCGGCTCAGCCAGCGCGCGCGCCGGGTGATCTGGCAGAACCTGGTCATCTCCCTGGGCACGGTGGTGGTGCTGGTGGGCGCGGCGCTGTTTGGCTCGATCCCACTGACTTTGGGCGTCATCGGCCACGAAGGCAGCACGGTGGTGGTGGTCATGAACAGCCTGCGGCTGTTGCTGGGTGGCGGGGCCACGTCCCCAGCCACCTTGCCGGCGGGCAAAGTGGGTTGACGTGAGTCTCGCCAACCAGCGGGATTTCACGAAGATGGGCCGGCGGGCCGGGGCTGCGATCCAGCTTTTGAAAATTGGAAATCAATGTCCAATTTTCAAGACACTCCCCGGATGGCGCGCCACGGGCCGCGGTAGAGCCGGCGCGCGCATTCGGAGACATACCCGACCGAGAAGTGGAGCCCGTGCCCGGCGCGCGTGCCAAACGCGCTTTCCTTTCCGGCGGCATACAAAAATCTCGTCCGCGGTGTCCATTCCGTTGAGTGGTGAGCACTGACTGTCAAGTCGGCTGGGCCGAGCGGCTTTACGACGCGCACGCGACGCAACTGGTCCTGTACGGACGGGCGCTGGGCCTGAGCCATGCCGAGGCCGAGGACGTCCTGCACGAGACCTTCCGGGCCTTGCTGGCGCTCGACGCGGAGCCGGAGCAGCCCGCGCATTACCTGCTGCGCAGCTTCCGGAACCGCGTGCTGAACCACCGCCGCAGCTGGTGGCGCCGGCTGGCCCGCGAACTCGAGGCGGTCCGCTGGTTCGAGCCGGCGGAGCCCGAGGACCCCGCGGCGCAACGCCTCGCCGAGGCCCTGGTCGGGCTGCCGCCGGAGCAACGGGAGGTGATCGTGCTTAAAATCTGGCATCGCCAGACCTACGCCGCGATCGGCCGGCTGCTCGACATTTCCCCGAACACCGCCGCCGGCCGGTTCCGCTACGGCCTGGCCCGGCTGCGGCGCACGCTGGAGGAAACCCGCCATGAACTCGATGAAACCCCTGATCGCGCGGCTGCGTTTGCTGCGACCGCGCCCGCCGTCCCGCCGGGTTAAGGAGTGGTTGTTCGGCCCGTCGGCGGAGCGATCCGCCGGCGCGGGCTGGCTCCAGGCCGCCCTGCCGCTCGGCGCCACGGCTGTGTGCAGCTTCATGCTCGCGCTCTGGACCGGCCGGGATTTTCCCGGTCCGGCGGACGCCTGGGCGGTCGAGATCCGGCCGGCCGCAGACGCGACGCTGGCTCCGTCGGACGTGGACAGCCACACGGTCTGGAATGCCGCGCCGGCCAGATTGGAATGGACAAACAAAGGTCCTTCCCTATCAAGTATGCCCTCTTTGCCGCAGGGGGTGACCAACCGCCTGCGGTAAGCCGCCGATGAGCAAACCAAAGCAGAAAGCCGGCCGCGCCAGCGAGGGCAGCGGCCCGGCCAGCGTTCCACCCGCCCGGTCCGACGCGCCGAAGCCAGGCCCCATCCGGGTGGAACCGCCCACGCCCGCGCCGTTGTTCCGCCGGGTGGACTGGATCACGTTCGGCGTGACCACGTTCATCACGCTGGTGGTGTATCTGATCACCCTCGCGCCGGACCTGACCCTGGAGGACTGCGGCGAACTGGCGGTGGCCTCGTATTACCTCGGCGTGCCGCACGCGCCGGGTTACCCGATCTGGACGCTGTACACGTGGTTTTTCACGGTGCTGCTGCCGTTTTCGAACGTCGCCTGGCGGGTGGCGGTGTCGTCGGCGGTGGCGGCGGCGTTCGCCAGCGGCATGCTGGGGCTGATCGTCTCGCGGTTCAGCAGCATGTTGCTCGAGGGCATCGAGCTGTTCAAAGGGCTGGAGAAGCGATGGGAGGACGCGTTGTGCCTGGTGAGCGGGTTCGTGGCGGCGATGCTGATCGGCTTCAACGGCTTCATGTGGAGCCAGGCGGTGATCGTGGAGGTGTACACGCTGAGCGTGTTGTCCCTGATGGGCGTGCTGGTCTGCCTGCTGCACTGGATGTACCGCCCGGCGCAGTACCGGTACCTGTACCTGGCGGCGTTCCTGTTCGGCATCTGCTTCAACAACCACCAGACGCTGATCGTGGCGGCCATGGGCCTGCAGGTGGCCATCGCGATGGTGGACGAAAAGCTCGGGCGCGACGCGCTGTTGGTGAACGTGTTGTTCTACGTGCTGGGAATGATCCTCAGCGCGGCGGGCATCCTGACCACGTTCGACCAGAACCGCCCCCTGGCGGTGATCTACCATGCGGTGGGGCTGGCGTCCGTGGGCGCCTTCGTGTGGCTCACCTCGCGCACCCGGGGTCTGGGCAGCGAGTGGAAAGCGGTGCTCATCACCCTCGCAGCTTGGGTGGTGGGCGCGTCGTTCTACTTCCTGATGCCGCTTTTCTCGATGACGAACCCGCCCATGAACTGGGCGTACCCGCGCACCTTCGACGGCTTCATCCACGCCTTCACCCGCGGCCAGTACGAGAAGACCAATCCGACGGACTTCCTGAACGACCCGCTGCGGCTGATCAAGCAGTTGCTGATGTACCTGTACGGGGCGGCGGACGAATTCCACCTGGCGTTTCTGGTGTTCGCGCTGGTGCCGTTCTTCTTCCTGTTCCTGATGAAGCGCCGCGAGCGGGCGTGGCTCATCGGCAACGCGGCCATCGGCCTGTGCCTGTCCGTGCTGCTGCTCGTGCTGTTGAACCCCCAGATTGACCGGCAAAGCCGCGATCTGACGCGCGTGTTCTTCACCGCTTCGCACGTGGTCATCGCGATGTTCGTGGGCTTCGCGATCACGCTCTCGGGCGCGGCGTTGCTGCTGCGCTACCCGCAGGCGCGGTCGTACGCCTTGAACGGCGGGGCGGTGCTGGTGGCGCTGGCGCTCTACTCGCTGGCCCGGCGGCTCCAGGACGTGTACAGCGATCCGCACGCCGGCGTGGTGGGGCTGGGCGCGCTGGTAACCGGCCTCGGGCAGGCGCTGGCGTATCCGTCCATGACCGCGCCGGTGTGGGCGGTGTACGCGCGGGTGTTTGTGCTGTTGCTGGCGGCGGCCTTCGTGGCCGTGGTGCTGCTGAACCGCGACCGCCTCCGGCCGGCGCTGGTGCTCGGCGCCTTCGCGCTGATGCCCGTTTACACGGTCACCTCGCACTGGGCGGAAAACGAGCAGCGCGGGCACCTCTTCGGCTACTGGTTCGGCCACGACATGTTCGAGCCGCCGTTCGAGCTCTACCCGTCCATGCCCCGCGACGCGGTCTTGTTCGGCGGCACCGACCCGGGGCGCTTCAACCCCACGTACATGATCTTCGCCGAGAGCTTCATCAAGCCGCAGCACCGCCGCAACCCGGCCTTCGACCGCCGCGACGTGTACATCATCACCCAGAACGCCCTCGCCGACGGCACCTACCTGAATTACATCCGCGCCCACTACAACCGCAGCACGCAGGTGGACCCGCCGTTCCTGCGCGACCTGGTGGTGTGGGTGGAAAACCTCCTGATCGGCAAGGAACAGGCCGACAAACGCCTCCGCGGCGAGCCGTACAAGTCTTCGCCGCTGTCGCGTTTCGTGGGCAGCTTCACGAACATCGTCCGCCCGATTGACAACGTCCTGCTGCGCTGGGGCAGCCGCGTGGAGGCCCAGCGGCGCGCCCGCGGCGTTTACCCGCCGAAGGAAATTATCACGCCGTCGCCGCTGGATCTGAACTGGGCCTTCACCAATTACATCACCGACGTCCAGATGCGGTACCTGCACGACCAGCAGAATCCCCAGGGGCCCAAACTCGTCCGTGGCGGCGAGGTGGTGAACATCTCCCCCGACGGCCGCGTCCAGGTAGCCGGCCAGACCGCCGTCATGGCCATCAACGGACTGCTGACCAGGGTCATCTTCGACCGCAACCCCGACCACGAGTTCTTCGTCGAGGAAAGCTTTCCGCTGGACTGGATGTACCCGTACCTGACGCCCTTCGGCATCATCATGAAGATCAACCGCCAGCCGGTGGCGGAGATCACCCAGGAGATGGTCGAGCGGGACCGCCAGTTCTGGCGCCGCTACACGGAGCGGCTGTGCGGGGACTGGATTGCCCCGGAAACCCCGGTGCAGGACATCTGCGACTTCGTCGTGCGGACGTACCTGCGCGGCGACCTGCGCGGCTACCGCGGCGACATCAAGTTCGTGCGCGACAACGACGGCCAGAAGGCCTTCTCGAAGCTCCGCAACTCGATCGCCGGGCTGTACTACTGGCGGTACACCACCACGCAGAACCCGGCCGAGAAGGACCGCATGGCCCGCGAATCGGACTTCGCCTTCAAGCAGGCCCTGGCCTTCTGCCCGTACAGCCCCGAGACCTCCACCCGCTACATCCAGTTGCTCGCCATGCTGAACCGGCTCGACGACGCGCTGCTGGTGGCCCAGACGCTCCAGAAGTTCGATCCCGACAGCGATTTCGCGCAAAGCATCGTGGACCAGGTGCGCGGCTGGCAGAAGGCCGTGGCGGTGCAGGCCGAGGCGCAAAATCAACTGGGCGCGCTCGAGGCGCGCTACGCGTCCAACCACCAGGACCTCAAGGCCGCCTTTGATCTGGTGGCCGCGTACGTGCAAACCCAGCGCACCAACGAGGCCTACGCCATCCTCGACGACTGGGTCGCGCGCACCAACACGGACGCCGGCCCGCTGCTGTCCATCGCCAACGCCTACGTCCAGATCGGCCTTTACGCGCGCGCGGAGCCGGCCCTGCAACGGCTGCTGAAGCTCCTGCCTGAAAGCCCGGAAATCTGGTACGACCTGGCCGGCGCGCAGGCCGCACAAGACAAGCAGACCGAAGCCCTCCAATCGCTGGGCGTGGCGTTGCAGTTGGATCAGCGCCGGCGCGCTGTGGACCCGGGGGCGTCAAACCTCACCACCCTTGCTGCTGCTGACCCGCGCTTCCTCGGCCTGCACGCCCTGCCGGAGTTCCAGAAGCTGGTGAAGCGCTGAACTGGTGGAACGAGCGTCCATCGCTCCTTGCCTTTCAATGGCGGGATGCGGATTGGGTTCGTGGTTCGTGACTAGTGGTTCGTGGCCTGTTGGCTGTGGATTTTGGGCTTAACCCCAACCCCTCACCCCTCGTCCCTTCTTCTGACTCCTGACTTTGGACTTCGCACCTCGCGCACGTTCGCGTTGCCCGCCGGCAGCCGCCCCGTTAACGTGCCGCGCCTGAACTAAATCGGAGCGGTCCGGCGGGCTGCCGCGCCTGCCGTTGCTCCGGCCGGCCGCGTCGTCCGGCGCCAACGCACAACCGACATGGACATTCACAAAGCCGTCATCACGGCCGCGGGCGCGAGGGAACATCACCTGCCGCTCCAATCGCTGGTGGACAGCGACGGCCGCACCAAGACCGCCCTGGCCATCCTGCTCGAAGAACTGGCCGCCGCCCGCATCGAGGAGGTGTGCGTGGTCGTCTCGCCGGGGGACGAGGCGGCCTACGCCGAAGCGGCGGGCCCGCTCGGCGGGCGCCTGCGCTTCGTTGCGCAAGGCGAGCCGCGCGGTTACGGCCACGCCGTGCTTTGCGCCCGCGAGTTCGCGGGCCGCGACCCGTTCCTGCTGCTGGTGGGCGACCACCTGTACGTCAAGGGAGCCGGGGCGAAACGCTGCGCGCAGCAACTCGTGGAAGTGGCCGCCGCGGAGAACGCCGCCGTGTCCGCCGTGCAGGCCACGCACGAAAGCAAGCTGCCGTTTTACGGCGCGGTGGGCGGCCGGCTGCTCGGCGGGCGCCGCGGGCTTTATCAAGTCACCGAGGTGCTCGAGAAGCCCACGCCCACCGAGGCCGAGCAACGGCTGGTGGTGCCGGGCCTGCGGGCCGGGTTTTACCTCTGCTTCTTCGGCATGCACGTGCTGCCGCCGTCGGTGATGGCCCTGCTCGACGCCGCCTTCGCCCAGCTTCCGGACGGCGAGCGCCTCCAGCTCAGTCCGGCGCTGGCCGCGCTGGCCCGGCAGGAAAAGTATCTGGCGGCCGAATTGTCTGGCCGGCGCTACGACATCGGCGTGCGTTACGGGCTGTTGACCGCGCAACTGGCGCTGGCGCTCGAAGGCGAGGACCGCGAGGAGGTTCTCAACACGCTGCTCGAACTGCTGGCCAGCCGCGCCCGTTGAGCCCCGCCCATTCCCCGAGCCATGAGCCGCTTGCTGCCGCTGATCACGGACCCGAACCCGGAAATCCGCAACCGCCCGCTGGACGTCGTCTGCGCCGGTCTGTCCGCCGCCGACCTCCTGGCCGAGTGCGCCGCCCTGGACGCGTTTCGTCGCCGGCATGAAAACCTGTATGAGCGGGTGCGGGCGTTGTTTTTCCTGTACGCCATCCACCGCTTTCACCTGCCGGACCGGTTGCCGCCGGCGGTCCGCCCGGGCCAGGGGCTGGTGCCGTTTGCCGGCTACGAGCACCTGTTGAACCGGCGGTTCGAGGAGGCGATTGACCAGTTCCTCGCCCGTCAGGCGGCCGAGGGACCCAGTGACGGGGTGTGCAGCGCGCTGGCGGCGGCGTATTACCGGCTGGGCTTCCAGACCCTGGCCGACCAAGTCCGGCGCAGCGTGCGCTCGGTGCGGGGCAACCAGTGGATGTTCCGCATGGGCCATCCGCTGGACCAGCCGTTGCGGGTGCGGCCGGAGCTGCGGCAGCCGGCCGCCGACGGCACCTATCCGGTGTTGCGCGAAAGCACGCCGGTGCGCATGGACCTCACGCACTGCGGCTGGAGCGACATCTTCTTCCTGGGCATGGACTACCCGGAAGGCGCCAAGGTCCTCAACGTCTCGATTGACCTGGGCGTGCACGGCCGCGACGCCGCGCCGCGTCCGCCGGTGGAAGTCTGCCTGCGGGTGATTGACGAGCCGGTGCTGCGCCTGACCAGCGTGGACTTGGGCTGCACGGCGGACGTGACTCATCTGGTGGAGGTCTTCGACTTCGTCAAGGATTACCTTGGCCTGCTCAAGGCGGCGGTCATCGCCAGCGGCCTGGTGCCGCCGGGCATCGAGGGCAGCGGCCATGAGCTGGGCGAGTTGCTGGCCCGTCTGTGCGGACCGGGCTGCGGCCTGGAAATCGTCAGCCGCGTCAACGACATCCCCAAGGGCTCGCGCCTGGCGGTGTCCACGAACCTGCTGGCCGCGCTGGTGTCCGTGTGCATGCGCGCCACCGGGCAGGCGGCGTCGCTCACCGGGCCGTTGCAGGAACACGAGCGCCGGCTGGTGCTGGCGCGGGCGTTGCTGGGCGAATGGCTCGGCGGCAGCGGCGGCGGCTGGCAGGACTCCGGCGGCGTGTGGCCGGGCATGAAGCTCATCGAGGGCGCGTTCGCCGCCGCAGGCGACCCCGAATGGGGCGTCAGCCGCGGCCGGCTCATGCCCACGCACCGCATCCTCACCGGGGCGGACGCTTCGGCCACCACCCGGTGGCAACTTCAGGACAGCCTGGTGCTCGTGCATGGCGGCATGGCGCAGAACGTCGGCCCCATCTTGGAAATGGTGACCGAGAAATACCTACTGCGCTGCGACGCCGAGTGGCGCGCGCGGCTCAGCATGCTGGGCATTCTCGAGGAAATCCTCGCCGCGCTGCGGCGAGGCGACGTGGCGGCCATCGGCGCGGCCACGACGCGCAACTTCCGCGAGCCCATCCAGGCCATCATTCCGTGGGCGTCGAACCATTACACCGAGGCGCTCATCGCCCGCGCGCGCGCGGCGTTCGGCGCGGACTTCTGGGGCTTCTGGATGCTCGGCGGCATGAGCGGCGGCGGCATGGGGTTCATCTTCGCGCCGCAGCGCAAGGCCGAAGCCCAGACGCGGATGCAGGAAATCATGGCCGCCACCAAACGCGAGTTGCAGCACGCCCTGCCGTTCGCCATGGAGCCGGTGGTCTATGACTTCGCCATCAACGAGCGCGGCACCTGGGCGGAGTTGCTCTCCGGCGCCGAAGCCCTGATGCCGCCCGGCTACTACGCGCTCACTGTGCCGGCGCTGCTGCACCGCGACCGCCAGACCCTGCCGGCCTCGCGCCGCGCGGAACTGGACAAGGTCGGCGCCGTCTGCCGCACCCGCCCCGAGTGGCGCGGCCTGGTGCAAACCCTGTTCGACGTGATGCTGCCGCGCGCCCGGAGCGAAGGCGAGGACGGCAAATCGCTGGGCCAGTTGTTGGCCGAGCTGGGCTTCGACCGCGCCCAGCACGAGCAGATTCGCAGCGACTTGAAAGAAGGCCGCATCGGCCTCGCGCAAAACCGCCTGCCGCCCAGCACCGTGATCGAGGACGTGCGCGCCGGTGACGTGACCGACGCCACCGGCTGGAAGCTGGATGAACCGCAGGGCGCCGCGCCGGGAAGCGCCTTTGCCGGTGGCGGTTCGGCCGCACCTTCCGTGTTGTATGAACTGGGCCTGGTGGCCTTGCGTCGAGGCGAACTGGCGGTGTTCACGCTGGCGGCGGGGGCGGGCTCGCGCTGGACGCAGGGCGCCGGCGTGGTGAAGGCGTTGCATCCGTTCTGCCGGCTGGCGGGCTGCCATCGCACCTTCATCGAGACCCACCTGGCCAAGAGCCGGCGGGTCTCGCGCGCCGCCGACGCGTGGCTGCCGCACTTGATTTCCACCAGCTACCTCACGCACCAGCCCATCGCCGACTGGCTCGAACGGCACCACAATTACGGCTACGAAGGCCCGGTTTGGCTGTCGCCGGGCCGGGCCATCGGCCTGCGGCTGGTGCCGACCGAGCGCGATCTGCGGTTCCTATGGGAGGAGATGCCCCAGCAGGTGCTCGACGAACAGCAGCAGAAGGTGCGCGACAGCCTGCGCCACGCGCTGATCGGCTGGGCGCGCAGCGTCGGCGAGGCGGCCGATTACACGGACAACGTGCCGCTCCAGTGCCTGCACCCGGTGGGACATTGGTACGAGGTGCCCAACCTTCTGCGCAACGGCGTGCTCGCCCGCCTGCTGGCCGCGCGGCCGCAGTTGAAATACCTGATGCTTCACAACATTGACACCGTGGGCGCGGACGCCGACCCCGCCTTGTTGGGCCAGCACATTCACAGCGGCGCCTGCCTGACGTTTGAAGTCATCACCCGCCGGCTTGAGGACCGCGGCGGCGGACTGGCGCGCGTCAACGGCCGCGTTCGGCTGGTGGAAGGCCTGGCCATGCCGCGCGAGGAGGACGAGTTCCGCCTGAGTTTCTACAACTCGAACACGTGCTGGATCAGCCTGGACCCGCTGCTGGCCGCCTTTGGGCTCACCCGGGCCGATCTGGCGGACGAGGCCAAAGTCCTGGCCGGCATCCGCGCGCTGGCGGCGAAGATGCCCACTTACGTCACGCTCAAGGAGGTCAAGAAGCGCTGGGGGCACGGGCAGGAGGACGTCTTCCCCATCACCCAGTTCGAGAAGCTCTGGGTGGACATGTCCACGCTGCCGGAGCTCGAGACCCGTTTCGTGGTGGTGCCGCGCCTGCGCGGTCAGCAGCTCAAGGACCAGGCCCAGCTTGACGGCTGGTTGCGCGACGGCTCGGCGGCGTACGTGGAGCAACTGGGAGAGTGGGATTGAGCATCTTCCCAATCCAGCGCCGGCTGGCGCCCTTCGCGGCCTGAAGAAGCGAGTGGCGTCGGTGACCTTCTGCCCATGATTCCCACGTTCCCTTTTCTGATGATGCTGGCCTGCGCGGTGTTTTACTACCGGCTGGGCGAGTCGGAGTATTCGTCCGGCTGGTTGCTGGCGGTGGCAAGCCTGGCACTCTGGCTGGGTGCGGCGTATCTGCTGAGCTTCGGCTGGCTGGGTTGCCTGGCGATCCAAGGCGGGTTGTTTGGGGTGCTGTGCCTGTGGAACCTGTGGCGGAGTCCGATCAAATAGGAAAGCCCAAGGTTCCGCCCGCCGCATGAGCGCCCGCGCCCCCACCCTTGGCTTCATCTTCGTCACGGTCTTCCTGGATGTGCTGGGGGTCGGGTTGATCATCCCGGTGCTGCCCAAGCTGGTGGAAAGTTTCCAATCCGGCGACGTGTCGGCCGCCTCGCGCACGGTCGGGATCCTGGCGGCGCTGTACTCGCTCATGCAGTTCGTCTTCGCGCCAGTGCTGGGCAATCTCTCGGACCGCTTCGGCCGGCGGCCGGTCATCCTCGGCTCGTTGTTTGGCTCGGGTCTGGATTACTTGCTGCTGGCGTGGGCGCCGACGCTCGGCTGGCTGTACCTGGGCCGGATCATTGCGGGGATCACCGGAGCCAACTTCACCGCCGCCAGCGCGTACATCGCGGACATCTCGCCGCCGGAAAAGCGCGGCGCGAATTTTGGCATCATCGGCGCGGCGTTCGGCCTGGGGTTCATCGCCGGTCCGGCGCTGGGCGGATTGCTGGGGCAGGAGAACCTGCGGCTGCCGTTCCTGGTCGCGGCGGGGCTGACCCTGCTGAATTGGCTTTACGGATTGCTCATCCTGCCCGAGTCGTTGAAGCCGGAGCACCGGCGGCGCTTCGTGTGGTCGCGCGCCAATCCGCTGGGTTCCTTCCTGGCGCTCCGGACCTATCCGCTGGTGCTCGGACTGGCGGTGACGTTCTTCCTGATCCACACCGCGCAAAACATGCTCCACACCACCTGGGTCCTGTACACTGGCTACCGGTACGACTGGACGCCGCGGCAGGTGGGTGTGTCGCTCGCGGTCGTGGGGGTGATGGCGGCGCTGGTGCAAGGGCTGCTCGCGCGCCGGCTGATCCCGGCCTTGGGCGAGCGCCGGGCGTTGCTGCTGGGGCTGGGCATCAGCGTGCTGGCGATGACGGGTTACGGGCTCGCGCCCAACGGCACAGTGGTCTATGGGGTGCTGCTTTTCGGAGCGTTTGGCGGGCTGGCCGGCCCGGCGGCGCAAGGGCTGGTCTCCCGCACGGTGGGCGCGGACGAACAAGGCGCCGTGCAAGGCGCGTTGTCCAGCTTGGCGAGCGTGGCGGGCATTCTGGGACCGCCGGTGGGGGCGGGCGTGTTCGGGTATTTCATCGGTCCGCGGACGCCGGTTCACGTGCCGGGCGCGGCGTTCTTCCTAGCAGGCCTGCTGGTGGCGCTGGCGTTGGGCTGGGCGCGGCGGGTGCTGCGGCGGCGGCCGGGGGCGGGCGGGTGATTAGGAATCCAGTTGCGGCCCGCCGCCCATTACAACTAAATCTACCCCAGCCCGGACGGAACTGGTCCGGGCCTTTGCACAATCACGAACTCGAAAACGCACACGTCCATGCTCGACACGATCACGAACCAACTCGGCGACAAGGCCGAATACCTCCTGGGCTTCAAGTCCCCGAAGATTCCCAAGGAGCGCCTCCACCTGCCCGGGCCCGACTTTGTGGACCGCATCTTCGCGCCGTCCGACCGCAACAACCGCGTGCTGGGCAGCCTGCAGCGGCTCTACGGCACCGGCCGGCTGGCGGGCACCGGCTACCTCTCCATCCTGCCGGTGGACCAGGGCATTGAACACGCCGGCGGCGCCAGCTTCGCGAAGAACCCCGATTACTTCGACCCCGAGAACATCGTCAAACTCGCCCTCGAAGGCGGCTGCAACGCCGTGGCTTCGACCTTCGGCGTGCTGGGCGCCGTGGCCCGCAAGTACGCGCACAAGATTCCGTTCCTGGTGAAGTTCAACCACAGCGAACTGCTCACCTACCCAAACAAGCCGGACCAGATCATGTACGGCACAATCAAGCAGTGCGCGGACATGGGCTGCGCGGCGGTGGGCGCCACGATCTACTTCGGCTCGGCCGAGGCGGGCCGGCAGATCGTCGAGGTCAGCAAGGCCTTCGCCCTGGCGCACGAACTGGGCCTGGCCACGGTGCTCTGGTGCTACCTCCGCAACAGCGCCTTCAAGGTCAAGAGCGCCGATGGCAAGACCACCGACTACCACGTGTCGGCCGACCT
>CAZMOZ010000022.1:4312-73538 GCA_964568145.1 uncultured Verrucomicrobiota bacterium | reverse complement strand
TCTCTGGCACGCCTACTCGTTCAACGGCGGCACCAACTGGGCCGGCTGGTGGCCCATCGGCGCCGGGGCCTTCAACGCGGCGCCGGCTGCCGTGATGTCGCTCGACGGCGGGGTGATTTACGCCTTCGGCCGCGGACTGGATTACGGTTTCTACCGGGCAGTCTCAACCGATGACAGCGTCACCTGGAGCGCCTGGGAACCCGTGGTGCCCGGTGCGGTGTTCAGCTCGGGGCCCGCGGCCACGCTCGAGGCCGACGGCCAGCGCCTCCGCCTGTTCGGCCGGGGATGGCCGCCCACCGTTCCCGAGGGAACCATTCCCGATCCGGCCAAACCCCGCATCTGGCAGGCATTCTCGCCCGACGGGGGCACCAACTGGCCGGGCGGGTTCAGTGAAATCGTCCCCGCGGTCGAGTAACCGCCAGTGCGTTGCCGCGGTCCGTGCCGTCGGCTTTGAGGTCAAGCGCGGCCGCTTCTTGGGGCGCGAGAATCTTGTCTTGTCGCCGACCGGGCGGCCCCCACGGTCGAAACCCGTAGGGCAGCCGGTGCGGCCGGCGACGCTCAGGGCCAACGCCTTGCGCGTCAACCGCGAGGGGTTGGCCGGCGGCAAGCGCGCCGCCAATGATCTTGATGCCGAACCCGTCGCCCCGCCTCCGCGCAACGTGCCACGGTGCGCGTCACGCCGGCGGAACGGCTGCGGATCGAGTTGACGCCGGGCTTCACGCCCGCGCCGGAACAAACGAGCGGTCAAGCTGAGCTTGCACGATGCCCCGGTCCGGCGTATGGGATCACCAACCCCGCTCAGCGAGCATTGACGGCTCGCGCGGGTTATGCCCGGCCATGTCTGGTCGGGCCGAACGCGGCCCCTTCGCAGGCGGGGGGACTCAAGTGAACACAGGAGTCTGGCTCGGCTTGGTGCTGACGGGCTGTGTGGCCCTTGGCGACGCGATCAATCCCCCGGAGGGCCCAAGCCCGCAACTTCACTGGCTGGCGGGCGGACATGCGTTCGGCGCAGCGGCGGTGCAGTTCCTGGCCGACGGCCAACTGCTCTCAGCAGGTGCGGGCTTGAAGCGATGGGATGTCTCCGCCCGGCGACTGAAGCGGACCCTGTCAACGCCACGTATCGGCGAGGACCTGATCGCGCTCGGACCAGGCGAGGCGTGGGTGGCCACGGTGAGCTGGCACCCGGACCGCGCGTTGATCCTCCGCGAGTTGTCGGAGGGGCGCGAGTTGCAACGGCTCCCGCTTGTGGACACCAATATGCCGCCGCTGTCCCTCAGCGCCTCGCCGGAAGGCGAGTGGTTGCTGGGGGCAGCGGCAGACGGTCGGATTTTTCGCTGGCACGTTCCGAGTGGCGAAGCGCTGCCGCCGCTCCAGATTCAAGTTCTGCGACCGCAGGGGCCCAGCGGCTGGTGGGGGACACTGGTGACCAGCAACGAGTTTGTGGCCTGGGACTTCCAGGGGGTGTTCCGCGCCCGGCTCGAACCACCAGAGCTGCTTTGGGAGCGAACCGTCGAAGCTTACAGCGGGCCTGTGCTCAGCGCCGACCGGCGGTGGGTGGCCTTCGTGGAAACCAACCGCGTGCTCGTGTTGGATGCCCGCACCGGCGAGACCCGGCGCGAGATTCTCACCGACGGCGCGGCTCCGTACCACCTGGTCTTCACGGCTGACGCGGCCCGTCTTGTCGGCACCCAGCGCGATCTCCCCGTGTCGGTGTGGCGCACGGCGGATGGGGCGCTCGAATTCACGCTGCCCGGCTTGGCCGAGAGCGTCACCGCACTGGCAATCTCGCCGGACGGGCGCACGCTGGCGGCGGCACACCAGCGCGGCATCAGCCTCTGGGATTTGGAGGACCGCAGAGGTCCGGAGGAGCTGACTGCGTTGCCGTCAATCGTGTACTCACTGGCTGTTTCCACCAATGGTCTCGTGGCGGTGGGGACCGGGCTGGGGCACATGGCGTTGTTTGACCTCGCCAGCGGGGAGCGTCGGGTCGCGTGGAAGCCGGGCAGCAACAGCCGTGCCTTGGCGCTCGCGCCCTCTGGCGAATGGCTCGTGACTGAAGGCGCCGGGGCCACGCTGAGCGTTCACCGGTTGCCGAAGGGCACCTTGGAGCGCAGCGTGCCCATCCCCCGGTCGCAACTCGAGCGGCTCGAGTTGTCCGCCGGCGGGGACCGGCTGGCGGCCCAACCCCAACAGGGCGCGCCTTTCGTGATCCGGACGGCGGATTGGATCATCGAGCGCAGTTTCGAACTGGCGCGCAACGACTGGTTGCGGGCGCTGCGCCTTTCGCCCGACGGCCGCCGGCTGGCGGGGGTGTTGTCCGACCGCTCCGTGCGGGTGTGGGACGTGGAGAACAGCGAGGTCGTTGCGACCCTCGCGCCGGAGTACTCGGGTTTGCCGGAGTGGCACGATGAGGGCACGCGGCTCTGGCTGGTGGGTTCGGCAGGTCGGGTCACCCGCTGGAACATCGTCACGGGCGAGCTCGAGTACGATCAAACCCTGGCGCTGGACGGCGCCAATCTCGTCCGCGCCCTCTGGTTGCCGGACCGCTCGGGGGTGCTGCTCTCCTTGGGCGACGTGGGCCTCGAACTGTGGCGGCTGGACCGCCCCGAGCGGGTGGTCCGCTACACGCGGGAAGTGGGGCGCGCGTGCTTCGCGATGGTCTTGGCCCCGGGCAACGACCGCGTGATCCTGGGCCGTTACGACGCCACGGTGGCAGTGGCAGGTCTGCCGTTCTTCCTCGGCGCGCGGCCGGGCGGGCCAGGCGAGATCGTGGTCACCGCGCGCGGGCCGACGGGACCGTTGCATTGGGAAACGCGCGGGGAAAGCGGCGCTTGGGAACTGGTTCCCGACCACAGCGGCCCGGAACTGACCCTGTCCGCCACCGACCGCCAGCGTTGGGTGAGGGCCGGACTGGCGGAATCCTCCCGCTGAATGCCATCCGGGCCGCATTTCCCGCAGCGCGCCGCACCCCGCTTCGCCCGCCTGAACCGCGCGCCTGCATGACGCGCCGTTTTTGCCACAGCCCCGCGCAGAAGCCCTGCGCATCGACCGCCGCGCCAGCCGGGCGTTGCCACCGGTAGTGCCCGGTTTCTTGCCCGCCATGGAAACCCCGGTTAACCGGCGTGAAGTTGACGGCGTCTAACTCCTGGCTCGCGGCCATGTGTAAGGCATCAAAGAGAGCGGGGCCCCAAAACCCAAGGGCGGAACGACGCATGACTTTCTTTCGGCGGGGCGCGGCCGTGCTGGCAACCGTGTTGGCTTGGTCTCTGGTTGCCGGGGAACCATTCTGCGACGAGCAACGGCTCGCGCCCCGCACGGAAATTGACCGCCGCGGGCGAAGCTCGTGGAGGAGGAAGCGCCGTGGAGGTTTCCCGTGGTGCAGTCGGTCGGCGTCGATCACGCCGCACCCACGGCGCGCAGAGGACTGCGCGCCCTACCCTCACGCGCGGCCCACCGATGAGCGGGGGGATTGGCGGCGCGCTCGAGGGCGGAAACAAAGACGGCGGCCAACGGGATGGGGGAGTGGCCGGGCAGAGGCAGGCGCGGGAATCTGAAGCCCCTGCTGCATCGGCAGGGCAAGGGGCGGCGGGAGTAGCCATGATCAAGAACTGACGCTATGACTGACCCTATGACACACCATCGCGTCTTCGAGCGAGCGAACTCCCTCCTGGCTGGCCGATCGGGTCCGGGAAGCTCCGGGTGGTTCAATCGCGGCCAAGGTCGTTCATGAGCTCAGGGAGATGTCACCGAGACCCGATAGAACCGGCTGGTGTCGTGCGCCGCTTCCGTGTCCGTGAAGGGGGTCAAGGCGCCGGCGCTGGAGAGTTCGCGGACGAGCCTCCACTCGACCAGGTCGGTCGAGCTCTCGACGCGGTAAGTCCACCCTGGCCTCCCCCCGATCATGGCCTCAAACCCAGCCGTCGGCGCTCTGCCGCCAGCTCGCAGCACTGGAACCGGTCGGAACCTCGCCAACCCGAAGCGCCGCTGTCCGTTCACGCCGGCGAACACCCCGGTCATCACCACGCCGCCATCCGGGTGCGGTTGGATCGTCATGTCGAGATGGATCGTGCCCCATGGACTGGGGGGATTGGCTTGGAGCGTGAAGGTCAGCGCAGGGAAGGCGGGATCCTCGCGACCATCCGGTAAGAGCTGGATGATGGCCGCGTCATAGTGCCGGAACTCGTCGGACCACGACCCCAACCCCGCAAGCAGTTTGCCGTCCGGCAGCGGGGCGAGTGACATCGCGAACTGACGAGCCGATCGGGAACCCGGCTCGAAGCGGAAGCCCGGGTCCCGGCTCCCATCCGCGTTGAAGCGGGCCGGGAGGAGATCAGACGGTGGCCCGGCCTCGAAATCCCTCATCAGGTGCTTTCGCCCGGGGACAAGGACGACCGGAAATAGATCGAGCCAGGCTTGTGGAATAGGAACGTAACTTTCGTCGCGAGCTCCATTGGCCTCCAAAAGAACCAGACCGCCGCGCGGGTCAACCGCCAGCAGCGTGTCGTCTGGACCTGGCGCCGTGACCAGGCGGTAGGGACCGCTCGCGTAGAGCAAGCTTCCTGCGGGTGGGATGAAACTCGAGTCGAGTTCGCCGGTTGGCTTGAGGCGGAGCAGGCCCCCGGTGGTGCCCACCACGAGATGACCGCTGCGTTGGGCGAGCAACGCCGCGGGAGTGACGTCCAAGTCCCGAGGATCGAACGTCTCATCGAGGCTTCCGTCGGCGTTCAGGCGGGCCAATCGGTTCCGCGGTCGGCCGTTCACGGAAGTGAAATCCCCACCCAGGGCAATGCTCCCGTCGGGCATGAGCGCGTAGGCAACGAGTTGGCCGACCTGGTCCTCCCTTCCGGATGAGGTGAGCTCCACGTCGAGGGAAGGATCGCGGCTGCCGTCTGGATTCAGCCGCAGCAACTGCCCTGTGCGCACAACGCCATGGATGCGTGTACCCTCGAGCCTGGGCAGCAACAGCATCCGGCCGTCCGGCTGTACCGTGACGGGGACAGTCTGGGCCGTCTCCGGCACCACGTGGACCACCCGCTCAGGCCGGCCACTCGCGTCGTGCCAGACGACGCGGGTCCCGTCCCCCTTTTCCGCCACCACCCGTCCCTCGGCCACCCCCAGCAGATAGCCACGGACGGGGGTCCAGCTCGCGTCGCGCTCGCCCTCCGCACTCAGACGGAAGATCGGGCCGTCGGCGAAGGGGTTCCACGCCAGGAGGGAATCGCTGCCGGGCATCCCGCTGGCGGAGACTGCGCCTTCGGGCAGGCTGAAGCCCGGGCCTCTGCTGAACCCGCTATCCAAGGTTCCGTCCGGGTTGAGGCGGGCCACCGCCCACCGCGGCTCTCCATTCACGCGGCTGAAGCGGCCCGCGATCACGATCTTGCCACTCGACTGCACCACGATCGCGAAGAGGTCCCCACCCGCGACCTGCGGAGCGAACGCGGCATCCAGAGTGCCGTCCGGGTTTAACCGGGCGATGGCACTCCGGGGCACGCCGCGGACGCGCGTGAATACCCCTCCCAGCAGGATCTTCCCATCCGGTTGAACCGCAACCGCCCGTGGCGCGCTGTAGTGGTCAGCCGCCGCTCCGCTGGTCGGTCCCTCCAAGCCACGCCCGGCATCGAACGTCAGGTCGAGCGAACCATCCGGGTTCAAGCGAGCCAGACCTCGACGGGGATGGTCACCGATCCGGTTGAAGGTCCCGCCCAACAACAACCGGCCGTCGGGTTGGATCGCAAGGCGCTCGATGGCGACCGCCGGATCCTCCACTCCGAAGTCCCGAGGGACCAGGAACGCCGAATCCAACGCACCGTCCGGGTTCAGCCGAACCAGAGCAGACTCGAGGCCGTTGACCGTCCGGTGACGCCCGGCAAGTACGAGCTTCCCGTCGGGTTGGACCAACGTCCTCCCCAGATCCTGAACCACCAGCCCCGGCGTGAAGCGCTCGTCCACGGAACCGTCGGAGTTCAGGCGAACCAGGTTGCCCCGCCCCCCCGCCGTTGAGGGCATCAAACCGCCCGAAGACAACCAGCCTCCCATCCGGCTGCAGGATCACCCGTTCGATCACGCCCCCCGGTGCCGTGATCTCCGGACGAAATGCCGGGTCCAGGACGAGCGCGGGTTGAGCCCGGACGCTGTGGACCACCAGCACCAGGGTTACGATTCCGCCGAGGATTGGATGTGTCATCATGGATTCATGCGACGCCGGTGGCTGGATCCCCTCAACCCCGCCAAGCTGGCCGGCCACTCGCTGAACTGGACTCCTGCACGGACGCATGGGGAGCAAAGCACCGAGACACGCAGGCACTCGGATTGACGTTGGTCCGGTCACGGAGTGCAGTCGGTTCTCACCACCCGGTAGAACCTCCGCGGTGCTCCCCGCTCGACCTCGTCGCGGATGCACGTGGTTGTCTCCAGGGTGGCTCGGACGCAATCCACCAACGATTCCCAGACGTCCGACGCGGCGTCGGTGCGAAACTCGACCCGGTAACTGGCTCCGGGCACGCTCGCCCAGCACAGCTCGACTTGCGAGGTCCGGATCAGGATCGCGGGCGCCGGCTCAAAGTTGAACCGGAGCACGGGCGCTTCGTAGAATTGGCCGATGGTGGCGTTGGGGGCGCCCTGGGCGGAGACATTCCTGGCCACCGGGCTGCCCGCCACCGCATCAAAGCGAATCGCCGGGCCTGTCCCTTGGAGGATTTGCAGGTCCAGCACAAGGTTCCCCGCGCGTGGATCGTAAAGGAACGGATGCGTGAACTGCCAAGCATAGTCGAACTGCCGGGTGTTGCCGGGCCCCGGCTGATTGGCCGTGCTCAACGTCACCGTACCCTCGAAGACCAGCGTGTTGTCGGCGCCGATATTGTCGCGGAACCGAGTGCTGCACTCGCCCGGCGAGCGGGTCGTCGTGGACACATACACCTTCGCGGTGAGCGGTTTGGGACCGGACGCGTCCGGAGTGCGATCTGGCCGGTAAGCGAATCCGGTCAGGTAGGCCGGCCCCGCGAGCGCCTGGAACTGGGAGGCGTCGTAGAGATACATGATTCGAATGCCGCTGTCCGTTCCCGCCGGTGTGGTGGTGTGGGTGTTCCCGTCCAACTCGGCGAGCGTGTTGGGGGCGACGATGGGCTGGGCCTGGAGCGGCGCGCGGCCGATGGCGACCAGGGCGAAGAGGAGAACGAGGCCGATGGCGAAGCGACGCGCTGCCGCCAAGGCCCCATGGCGGGCCGGTTGGATCAGGGATCTGCCGATGGGGTTCATACAATGGTTCAACTGTGGCTGGTGGTACGTTGAGTTGCGGGAAGGGCGCGACCACCAGAACCGCACCTCTCCGTGGAGGGCAACGTCCCTCCACGGATGCCTGCGACATCGGGGGGCTGAATCCCTCAGCGGTCGCCAACCGGGATTTCTCACCGAGGAATCCCGGTTCCAGCAAGACCGCCCCGTCCAATCAGATTGCCGCTGGGCTCCACCGCCGCGCCGGGAGCCCACACCGTGTGGCTGTTCTGGGCCGCAACCGAGCCCGACTTCGCGTGTCGGTGTCAGGGGCCGTCTTGCCCACAGCCCGCATTTCCGGCCGCCGGCGTGCGTCGGTTCGTGAGCCGGGCGCCGCTGGCACCGGAGGAACATCCGAGCCCGGGTGGGGAATGCGGGCTAACGCACCAACCTGGCCCGTTCGGCAGGACCCAGCTCCGGGAACACTTTCAGCCGCGCGGAGGCCGCCAGAACGCGGGCATTCGAGTTTGTGTCGAAGGAGAGAAACCACGTGCAACCGCTCGCCTGCGCCAGGGCCACGTGCATCGTGTCCAGGGTGCCCGCGTTGAGGCGTGCGCCGTACCGTTCGATCAACTCCAGGGTGCGGCCGACGGTGTCTTCCCAGGGTACGGGGTAGCGTAACCAGGTGGCGTCATCCAGTTTCTCGCGGAACACCTCCCAGGGCTCGCTCCGGCTCTGGCCCGTCCGCCAGACGAAGGCACGCCGCGCTTCCAGTTCAGCCAACGCGCTCACCAGGAACGGCAGCGACGACTTGCGCACGTAGCGCTCGGCCGTTTCAGTCTGGCCCGTCACGTTGAAGTGCAGGGCCGCGATGAAGTTGGCGTCGAGGTAGTTCACCGCCCCTCGGCCGCCCGCAGATCGTCCACCGGATTGGTCGCGCTCGGCGGTTGGGATCGCAGCCAGGTGAAATGCGCGTCCCAGTCCGGACCCGCCTTCCGGCTCCGCACGCCGGCACGGGGACGACCGAGCGCGAGCGTCACGGCCGGCTGTCCGGTCCCGGTGATGACGACCGCCACCCCGCGGCGTGCCTCGGCCAGCGCCCAGCCAATGCGGCGGTGGAATTCCCGGGGCTTGAGTTCGACGATCTTCATGTCAGGCAAGAGTGCCTGACGTGCAACGACCCGTCAACCCGCCAGGTGACAATCGGCCTCGGCGTTGGGGAGGCCATCCTCACGGGGAGTGGCCCGTCGGGCCGTTTGGTCGCTCCCCGACGTGCGGCCCGGTGACATGTTCTTGTCCACTGGCCGGCCCTGGAATTCAGGCCGGGCGGTTTCGGGGCTTGACCCGTCCTTCAGGAGCGGTCCTCCCCATAGCCCGCATTTTCGGCGGCCGACTTGCGTCGGTTCGCGAGCCGGGCGTCGTTGGCACCGGGTGAACGTCCAAGCCCTGGTGAGAAACGCGGGCTGGAGCAGCCGGTACTCGGCCCGCCGGAAGGAGAGATAGTCAACCCCTTGGCCGGGCTCCCGGCGAACCAGGACCGCATATGCATCCGAAGGACGGACGAGGATGTCGGCGATGTGGTCACGGAAGCCAGTTGCCTGAACCTGGCGAGGCCAGGCGGCTGAGGAGCCGATCTCGAAGCTGCCCTTGCCCCCCGGGCCGCTGGCGCCAACCGTCAGGTACAGCGACACGAGATGTGTCTATCCATGGTTCCTGCTCACGGGCAGTCTTCATCGAGTTTTCTCTTGCTGCGGTCGGTGACGCACCGGTCTCGGATTGATCAAGCCGGTCGGCTCGACGACCAATCCGCGGAGGGAACCAGCCCTCCATTCATGCCTGCGACGCGGACCGGCAAAACCCCTCAGGAAAGCCCAGACTTCGTCCCGCCGTTGGAGGACCCAGGGTACCCCGTCCGTTCAAGGCAACCCCAGCACCCGCCGCCGGTACTGGCCTTGCTGGGTGCGGTCCTTGAGCCACATCAGGTCGGCGAGGTCATCCGCGTTCTGCGGCTGGTTCCGCCCGCCCGGGACATGGACCTTCGGCGTGAACCTCCAACGACGGGCCTCGACGTGCCCATCCAGGAAGCTCAGGTTGGCGCCCCGGCCATGCCTCTCCCCCGGCTGATGGATCCAGTAAAATGGTCCCCGCTTCCAGTCGTCCGGATCCGCGATGCCAAATGCCCCGGCCTGGATGGTCGCTTCGGAGATGTCGAGGAACCCGAACTGGCCGGTCGGGTTGAAGGCGTCCGATTCCTTTCGCAGATTGCCCCAAGGCTCGGAATCCGGGTGGACCCGGATGCCGGTGCCGGGCAGGCCCACCAGGTTGAGCGAGCCTTCGAGGGCATAGCTCCGGAACCGCGGCAGATCCGGACGGCGAAGGACGGTGGACCGGTCGCCCGGGCAGCGGTAGAGCCGCGTGGCGGCGGTGTAGGGCCAGAGCAACCCGTTCCGGAGGTTGTCGTCGGTCTGGTCTCGTTGGGCATTGCCCCATGCCCAGCCACCGACGTTCTCATCGGCCATCCCCTCGAAGCCCGCGACCCAGCGGACCACATTGCCGGCGACGCGACCGCCGTTGTCGTCGGCATACATCCCCCAGGCCAACTGGAGTTGCTTCAGGTTGCTCTTGCAGGAGGCGGATTGCCCCTGGGCCTTGGCCCCGGCGAGGGCGGGCAAGAGCAGCCCGGCGAGAATCGCGATGACGGCAATGACGACCAGCAACTCGATGAGGGTGAAGCCGCGCCGGGTGTCGGTGGCGGTTCCGGATTCAGTGGCGTGGAACCTCCCCTGGCGAGCGGGAGGAGGACCGGTTTCGGCGGCTTCCGGCGTGGGCGAGATCAGCAGGTCAGAGAGCTTCGGGGTCCTCGGGTGCCGGGTCCGGCGCGGGACCCGAGACGTTAGTTGGCGTTTCATGGGCGAATCAACTCCTGGGGACGAGGGAAACCCGCGATGCACCCAGCGCTGCGGCTTCGCTGCGCTGGGCGAATCGGTGGTCATCCGGGATCCCGGCACTTGATTGGTTTACTTGCCAGGGTGGCCAGCCAACGTGCCGGTGAACGACCCCGCCGTGACGCCGGTCGCGGTGTTCACCAGCCGCTCGACGCGAAAGCTCCCGGTGACACCCTCGAATCTGCCGCTCCCGCCAGTGATGGTGTGTTGCTCGACGACCAGGAAGACATCCGGGATGTCGGTCGGAATCCCCAAGCCAACGGCTTCTGTCAGCAGTTCGTCCTGGTTGG
Source organism: uncultured Verrucomicrobiota bacterium (assembly GCA_964568145.1). Classification (GTDB taxonomy): domain Bacteria; phylum Verrucomicrobiota; class Verrucomicrobiia; order Limisphaerales; family J093; genus DSVZ01. Next base: position 63,094 of record CAZMOZ010000022.1, on the reverse strand, counting down.
CTCCCACGAAGCGCGCCGAGCCCAGGCTTTCCAAGCTCACGAGGTCCACCGTGAACTCCCACTGGACCGTGAACCGTCCGAGATGAGTGGCCTTCCCCGAGCCGCTGGTGTCCACAAACATCAGCGGCGGGTCGTTCTCGAAGTCAACCTGGTAGGACTCCTGGGCTCCGACCACGCCCTTGAAGGGAACGGTGACCTCGGCGGTCGCGGCGAGGTCTTGGAGCAGGAACAAGGCGGCGAGTTGAGCCGCCAGGAGGGGCTTGTACGAGCGTTTCATAGTGCAACGGGTTTGCGGCTGAGTGCAATTCTGGTTGCGTAAGGAGCGTCGCCAGCCGCCGCGCCGCTCGATCCGTGGAGGGAACCGCCCCTCCACAGATGCCTGCGACGCAGGCGGCGAAATCCCCTCATCGAACCACGAGAACCTCTCGAGCAGGCGTCGCCGAGCGGCCGCAAGTTCCGCTACGGTCCCCCACCCGCGTCGCGGAGCCGTTGGGTCAGCTCCTGGCGTCGCTGCCGCTCGGCTTCGATCCGTTCGCGGGCGCCCTGCTCCTCGTGGTCCCAGGCGGCCACCTGTTCGGCGGTGGCGATTTCGATCAGGCGGACGGGCGGGTCTCCACCCGACGCGAGTTGTCGCCCATCGGGGGACAGAGCGAGCGTCAGATGGCCGGTCAACGTGAGGAGTTCCTGCTGGCTGGCGGCATCCCAAACGCGGGTCGTGGCGTCGTCGAACCCGCCGGTCACCAGGCGGGTCCCGTCGGGCACGAAGGCCGCGAAGACCACCCGATCACTGTGCCCCTCGAGCCTGTGCTCCTCCCGTCCGGTGGCGGCATCCCAAACGCTGACCCTGCGTCCCATGCCACCGGCGACGATGCGCCGGCTGTCGGGTGAAAACGCCACCGTGCTGATTCCGCCGAGCTGTCCGGAGAGAGAGAACAGCCTCCGCCCGCCGTCCGCCTCCCAGACCTGCGCCGCGCCCTGGAACAGGGTGCTGATGATCCCGTCCGCTCCGGGATGCAGATGGCGGACTCCGTCCCCTCCCACGAAGGTGGACTCGCTGACCGTCACGATTCGTTCGCCGTCCGGAGACACGGCTGCATGCACCACGGCCTCCGTCTCGGGCAAGGCGAACAACGCCCGACCGGTGACCGCGTCCCAGACGCGGGCGGTCCGATCTTGGTGCCCGGTGAGAATCCGCCGGCCATCGGGAAAGAACGCGACGGTGGCCACCGGTGCCGTGGTGCCGCGGAGCGTCCGGACCGGCTCGCCGGTGGCCCAAACCCAGACCACCGGCTCCCCATCGTCACCGCCGGTGATCAGCCGCCGGCCATCGGGGGAAAACCCGACAGCCCACAACCGGTTGAAGCCGTGCGGGAGGATGCGCAGCAACCGGCCGGTCGCGGACTGCCACACCCTGGCCGTGCCGTCCCAGCTCCCCGTGGCCAGGAGCTGGCCATCCGGGGAGTAGGCCATCGCCGGCACGACCTTGGTATGCCCCGGCAGGAGCAAGGCCTCCCGGCTCCGCGTGGCGTCCCAGATCTTCGCGGTGTGGTCGAAACTGCCGGTCGCGATCCGCCGCCCGTCAGGGGAGATCGCCACCGCTGCGATCTCGGCTTCGTGTCCACGAAGGGTGAAGAGGCTGGCACGCCCGGCGAGGTCCCACACGTCCGCAGTGTGATCCAACCGGCCGCTCACCAACCGCGCGCCATCCGGTGAAACCGCCAGCGCCAAAGGAATGTCCGCGTGCAGCGGAGACAGCCAGTGCGGCCTGCCCTCGAGGGCGAACAGCGCCCGACCGGTGGCTTGCTCCCAGACGTGGATCTTCTGGTCCCGGCTGCCGGTGATCACCCGGTGGTTCGGGGCGAAGACCGCGGTAAACGGCGTGAAACCCCGCCGGTCGCCACGCGACTCCATCCGTGCCGTGGGCGCTTCCATCCCGGTTGGACTCGCTTCGCCCGTGTCCACGTTCCACAGCCTGGCGATCTCGTCCCCTCCCCCCGTGAGCAGCCAGGGACCGTCGCTCGAGAATGCCACACTCCAGACCCGCTCGCCGTGGGGGAAGGTCTGAAGCCAGCGGCCCGAGCCCGCCTCCCACAAGCGGGCGGTGCCGTCCAGACTGCCCGTGGCAATCCGTCGGCTGTCCGGTGAGAAAGCCACCGAGGTCACCCAGTGCTCGTGGCCCTCGAGCGGGTGCAACGCCTGGCCGGTCACCGCGTCCCAGACCCGGGCGGTCCGGTCCGCGCTGCCGGTCGCGATCAGCCGCCCGTCCGGCGAAAACGCCACCGCCTTCACTTCGTGGTCATGCCCACGCAGGGCCAGCAACTCGGCCCCCTGCCCGGAGTCCCAGACCCGGGCGGTGTGGTCGTAGCTGCCGGTCACCAGGCGCTGGCCGTCGGGCGAAAACGCGACGGCGACAACCGGCGCCAGGTGCCCCCGCAACGTCTTCAGGTCCAGATGGGCCTGCCGCTGCCAGTAATACCACTCGAGGCCGCGGCCCGGGTCATCGGCCGTCTCCTGCAGGAGCTGGCGCAGCCGGGCGAAGTCGTTCTTCTCGAAGGCCAGCCGCGCCAGGTTCATCCTGGCGGCGTAGAGCAGGCGTTCGGCCGTCGCCTGGGCGCTCTGCGCCTTGAACCTCTCCTGCTCCGCGACATAACGCAGGGTCCTCTCGTTCGCCTCGGCCGCCACCGCTTTCGTGCCGGCGGCCACCGCCTCGCGCTGGGCGCGGTAGGCTCGCGCCGCCTGCCACAGACTTCCCGCAATTCCGAGCAGGAGCGACACCACCACGGCACCAGCCGCGGTGAAGGCCACCTTGTGCCGGCGAAACGCCTTCTGCAGGCGATAGGTCGCCGACGGAGGCCGGGCCAGGACCGGCTCGTCGTTCAAGTGCCGTTGCAGGTCCGCCGCCAACGCGTTGGCGGTCGCGTAACGACGCCTCCGGTCCTTCTCCAGACACTTCATGACGATCCAGTCCAGGTCGGTCGCGATTTGGGATTCCGGAATTCGGATTTCGGATTTCGGAGTTGGCGTGGCCGGCCCGGCCGGGGTGACCGGTGCCGGGGGCGGGGCGCCGGGCGCTGGGGAGTGCTGGTGCAGGCGAAGCCGGGTGAGTCGCGTGCTGGGGGGCACCGGCTCCTGCTCACGGATCAACCGCCGCAGCTCGTCGAGCCCGGGCCGTTTGAGATCCCGGAGGTCAATCGGGGTGACCCCGGTGAGCAGCTCGTAAAGCAGAACCCCCAGGCTGTAGATGTCGCTCCGCGTGTCCACATCCAGCCCGCTCAACTCGGCCTGCTCCGGGCTCATGTAGGCCGGCGTGCCGAGAAACTGCTCGAAGGCCGTGAACACCGTCAGGTCGGTCAAGCGCTGGTGGGTGATGGCCTTGGCGATGCCGAAATCGATCACCTTGGGCACCGGTACACCGTCAAGCAGCGTGACCAGGATGTTCGACGGCTTGAGGTCGCGGTGGATGATGCCCTTTTGATGGGCGTGCTGGACGGCATGGCAGACCTGGATGAACAGGTTCAGGCGCTCGCGGGTGCTGGGACGCGCCTGGTCGCAGTAGTCCGTGATCTTGATCCCGCGCACCAGCTCCATGACGAAATAGGGACGGCCGGCCGGGGCGCGAGCAGGCGAGGGAGAGGCGGGGAAAGCTCCACCCCCGGTCCCTCTCCCGCCCTCCGTCGTGCCGGCATCCAGCACCCTGGCGATGTTCGGATGGTCCATGAGCGCCAGGGCCTGGCGTTCCGCCTCGAAGCGGGCCACCACGGCGCGGGTGTCCAGGCCCAGCTTGATGACCTAGAGGGCGACCTGGCGGCGGACCGGTTCGGTCTGCTCGGCCAGGTACACCACGCCGCAGCCGCCTTCACCAATCGGCTCGAGGAGCTTGTAGCGGCCGATCTGGTCCCCGGGCTGCCCGGCGGCCGGGGCGGCGGCGAGCGGGGACGGTTTGACCTGGAGGAAATCCCCCACCTCTTCCTGCGCCGCGAGCAGGGAACGCAGTTGCGCCTCGATTCCTGCGTCGCCCTCGCAGGCGCCTTGCAGGAAAGCGTCACGCTCGACTCCGGCGGCCCGGGCCTTGGCGGCATGAAACAGCTCGATCAGTCGGTCGGCATTGGCAGCCATCAGATGCTTGGAGGGGCGCCCCCTCGTTGCTTCCTGCGACGTTTGCGGGGGAATCCCCTCAGGCCGGTTTTGCCCCAGGGTGCGACCGGATCTCCTGGAAGAGCCAGACCCGCGCGAACGACCACACCCGCTCGGCGGTGGCCAGCGAGATCCCCAACTCTTTGGCGGCCTGTTCCTGGGTCAGCCCCACGAAAAAGCAGAGCTTCACCATCTGCGCCGCGCGGGCGTCAAGGGCGGCGAGCCGCTCCAGGGCCTCGTCCAGCGCGAGCAGTTCATCGGTGGGCATCGGCAACGGCAGATCCACCTCCTCGAGGTTCACCCGCTCCAGATGCCCGCCGTGTTTCAACCGCTGCTTCCGCCGCGCCGACTCGACCAGGATTCGGCGCATCGCCTCGGCCGCGGCAGCCAGGAAATGGGTGCGTCCGCCCCAGTGCGGAGGGTCGCCCGGACCGACGAGGCGCAGCCAGGCTTCATGGACCAGGGCAGTGGCCTGCAGGGTGTGCCCCGGCTTCTCGCGCGCCATCTGGCAAGCCGCCAGGCGACGCAGCTCGCCGTACACCAACGGCAACAGCTCGCTGGCCGCCTGCCGATCCCCCTGCTGTACGGCCTCGAGGATCTGGGTGAACTGGCTCATACGACCCGGGCAACGTCACGCCGTGGGGGGGGCAACCAGGACCAACCACCGGGACGGTTCAGGCGGTTTCATGTTGCCTATTATACGCCCTCCGAGGCGCCAGGCCAGCCGCACCTGCCTCGCCCCCATTCCAGGGTTTCCGGGCAGGTCGTGTCGGTCACGCCGGCGCTCCTCCACCGTGCGTGGGCAAGGTCTTTCGAGTCGGGAATGGCGGCCCGAATCGTCAACGGTTGAGACTCGATTCGATTGCCATTGGCCGAAGTCGCCGCCGAACCCCGTTGACCGCCCAACCCGGCTGGTCAGGTGGACGTCGGGCCTCCGGCAGCCACGCCAACGGGCTCTGGCCCGCGCCGGGCCGCGGATCCGTTGGGGAGCAGTGCGCCCGTTGGCCGGTATGCGCCACCCAGCGGCAACGCAAGCCGTGAAACGTTGCGGGGCAACCCTCGAAGCGCACGCGGACTGACGACGGTTTGTGGCGGAACGCTGTCGCGGATTGCCCAGTGTCCGGGCTCGCTCTCGTCGTTCTTTGCGCTCCCGGCTGAACGCAACCCAATCACTGGGGGCGCTGCAAGCGGGCTTCGAGGGCGGCGAAGGCCGTGGCCGGGTCCGGACGGCCATCCCAGGCGGACCAGAAGGGGTTGAGCGGCGAGGTTTCGACGTGCTGCTTTCGCTTCACGTCGCCCTCGCTGGTGGCGCCCTTGGGTTGCCAGTCTGGTCCAAGCGCGGCGTAGGCTTGCTCCAGGAAGTGGCGGGCGGCGGCGGCGGCGCCGCGTTTCCAGGCCAGGTAGCCGAGGAGGAAGAAGCCGCCGACGGCCTTGGAATTGGTGCGGGTGGCGGCGGCGAGGCGTTCCTCGGCCAAGCGCAGGTCGCCGCGCAGCAGGGCGACCTCGCCCAGCACGAGCAGCGCGCCGGTTTCTTCGGGGTTGATGGCGTGTGCCTGTTGCAGGGCGCGCTCGGCGGCGGCCAGGTCGGCGTCGCTGCGGGCGAACACCGCGCGGATGACGCCCCATTGCTGCCAAGCGCGGTGGCTGTGAGGGTTGAGTTGTTGCAGGGCTTCCAGGGCGGCCAGGGCACCCTCCACATCCCCTTGGCCGGCGAGGCATTGGCCGAGGTAGTAGCGCGAGTCCTCGTGCTGCGGGTTGAGCGCGATCGCTTCGCGGAAGAGGGCGATCGCCTTCGGATTGTCGCGCTCGACCTTCATTGCGTTCATCGCCGCGCGCTGCGTCTGCCAGAACTGGAGCAGGCGCTGTTTGTCGTCTGTGGATCTGGGGAGCGCACCTGCCCCGGGTGCCGCGGCGGGCGCCGCGCCCGCCGCCTGCGTTGCGTTGAGTGGCGTCGAGTCACTGCTTCCGACCGGCGAGGGCGCCGGTCGGGACACGCGAGGGCGCGTGTGTTCCCCAGCGCTCGTGGAGCCTAACGCCAGATTCGTCGTGCTGGTTGTGGCGACGCGGCGCAAGGCGGTTTCGCCTTCGGCGATTTCGTAGAAGGCGTTGGCTTCCACGCCGGCGATGATGTTCGTGCCGCCGGCGTGCCAGCGAATCTCGAGACGGTCCACGCGCGGCGCGTCGCCCAAACCCCAGTGGAGCGTGTGGCTGGACTGGGAGAGGTAGCTGACGCCGGTCACGGAGCGGCGGAGCGGCGTTTCGCCCAGCCAAGCAACAACGGTCGAGCCGTCGCCGAAACCGTTCGGCTGGCCGGCGGCGTTTTTCGAGCGGAGCCGCAGTTTGAGCCAGTGGCCAGCGACGCAATCATTCCGGTACAGCCGTACGCCTTCGCCGAGGTCGGCGATGGCGAAATCCATGTCGCCGTCGTGGTCAAAGTCGGCGCATGCCAACCCGCGGCTGACGTGTTTGTGGCCCAGCCCGGGATGCAGCGGGGCGAGGTTGTGGAAGTACCGCCCGCGCTCGTTCCAGAAGACAAACGCCTCCTGCGGTTGCAGCTTCTTGGGCGGCGGGCCGTCCGCTTCGATGGTGCTGCCGTTCGCCACCACCAGATCGAGCCAGCCGTCGTGGTCCAGGTCCACGAACTCCGTCCCCCAGCCGACGAACGGCAGCGCGATCTGTCCCAGCCCGCGCTGGTCGGCGACATCCATGAAACGTACCGCGGGCGGCTTGTTCGTCACGGTCGTGGTCGCGGCATTGGCGGTGGCCGGCGCCGGCATGACGCCGGAGCGGTGGGTGGACGCCTTGCGCAGATTGAGGTCGGCCCAGAGGCTTTCGTAGAACGCGTTCTCCTGGGCGACCCAATGCGTGACGTGCAGGTCGTCGTCGCCGTCGCGGTCGAAATCGCCCGCCGCCAGGCCCATCGCGCTGCGGTAGTCGGCCACCCAGGCCGGGTGGCTGATGTCCTCGAAGCGGCCGCCGGTGTTGCGGTAAAAGACGTTGTCGGAAACGTCGTTGGCCACGTAGAGGTCCAGCCAGCCGTCCTGATCCAAGTCGTGCCAGAGCGCGCCCAGGCTGCGGCCTTCGCGGTTTTGCACGCCCAGGTCGGCGGCCACGTCGTGGAAGGCGCCGTCGGGCTGCTGATGGAAGAGGGCGTTGAGGCCGGGTGGGTAGGAGGCCGGGTTGAGCGTGTAGGGCACGGCGGTGCCAAGCTGGTCGGAGATTTTGTCGCGATCGGCGTCGTTGGCCGCATAGCGGACGTATTGGCAGACGTAGAGGTCGAGCCGACGGTCGTGGTCGAAATCGCCCCAGGCCACGCCGGACCAGTAGCCCGGCAGGTCCGGCAGGCGCGGGTCGCGGGTGAACCGCCCGGTGCCGCCCTGGTTGTGGAGCAGGAGCAGGGTGTTGTAGCCGGCCACGGCCAGATCGAGAAAGCCGTCGCCGTCGTAATCGCCCCAGGCCGCACCCATGCCGCGGAGGCGCAGATCGGGGAAGGGCGCCACGCGGCGGAAGGTGCCGTTGCCAAGGTTCTCGAACAAAGCGCAGGGCAACAGTTGCTCGTCGGGCAGCGTGAGCGCGCCGCCGGCCGAGACCAGGAAGAGGTCGTCGTCGCCGTCGTTGTCGAAGTCGCCCCACGCGAGGCCCGGGCCCATGTCTTCGGGGAGTTGCGACGTGCGGTGGCCGGCGAAGTTGCTGAAGTCCGCCAGGCCGGCCTCGCGGGTCACGTCGGTGAGCTTCGGGCGCGGCGCCTCGGCAGGCAGGCCGCGCGCCAGCTCGCTCGTGATGTCGTCAGGCCGTTCGTCCGGACGATACGCAGCGGGCCGCGAGCGCTGGTGGAGGAGGACCCCCACGACGGCGCCGGCGGCGAAGAGCGCGCCGAGCAGGGCGAGGGTCCAGCGCAGGCGGCGGCGGCGGGGAGAAAGCGGAGACGGGGTCATGGGGCGGAGTCCCGCGACCGGGCGACGACAGCCGCGGATTCCTGGCCTGCCGCGGCGGCACTCGTTGGCGCGCCAGGCGCGCTGCGGGATTCGATCTTCACCTTGAGTTCGGTCCGCGCGATCTCCGTGACGGGCGCGGTGAGCGTGTTGGTTTCGCCCAGCAGGTAGTTGAGGAGGAACTGGTCCACCTTGCGGTACTGGAGCGAGACCGCGATGCGGTATTCGCCGGCGACGGCGGGCGCGGGAACGGCCGGAGCCGGGATGTCGAGTTGATCGGGGAGCGGCGCCCGGGCAACGGCGTTTGTGTCGCCCATGCCGGCGCCGCTGCACGGGATGCTGAAGTTCACGGTGTCCGAGTAGCCGGGAAACAGCGCACGGCGGAAGCGCACGCCGACCATTTCCCAGAGGTTGTGCCGGTCAATCAGATTGCCGTGCTGGTCCACCGGCTCGGCCTTGAACAGAAACGTGCCGGGCTGAAGGAAGTTCTTCTCGTCGCGCTTGCCCGAAGTCCACACGACCTGACCGGCGTGGTCGGTCACGGTGATGTCGAGCCAGCTCTGGATGATGTCGAGCGGGCCGGTGGGGAAGTCGTGGCCGACCTTGTTCGAGGCCATGACGACGCGCAGCGGGATGTTCTCGCCGGGCGCGACGCTGGCCGGCGCGGTGGCGGCGAGCTTCACGATGGGTCCGTGCGCCCACTTGTCCGCGATCTCCGGGATGGGCAATTCGCCGCGCAGCCATTGCTCGGTGAGTTCGAGTTGCGTCTGCCAGCCTTCGAGCTGATCGCGCTGGGCGTACGGGATGATGGTGTTGGCGGCGATGAAGCGGTGGCTGCGGTGCCTGCCGTCGCGCGGGGTGCGGTTGTAGTCCAGCGCGTCGCCCGCGGACGGGTCGCGCGACTCGACCAGCGGCATGTGGCATTCGCGGCACTCGACCGTTTTGTGCGCGTCGCCCTTCTTGTTCCAGTGGCTGGCGGCCCAGTTGTCGTACTGGTTTTGGAGCTGCACCCAGCCGACGCGGTTGACCTCGGCATCAATGAACTGCTTGTGACAGGCCGCGCAGTACTCGGGCTTCTTGAACGAACGCTTCGCCAGCTTGTTGTGCTCGGCCGGGTAGGTGCGGATCAGGAAGTCGCGGGCGAAGCGCGCCAAGCCGTTGGTCGCCCATTGCCAGAGGTACTCGTGCGGCTGGGTGATCGTGTAGTTCGCGTTGCCCTTGATGTCGGTTTCGCGGATGGCGTGGCAGGCCAGGCAGGACACGCCTTCCTGGTAGCCGTGCAGGCCGGTGAGGTTCTCGACGAAGATGTTCTTCGTGCCGCTGAAGAGCGAGATGGGGTCGTGGCAGCCGCCGCAATAGCGGGTGGATTCCGGCCCGTTCTGCTTCGCCATCACGTCCTGGATGCCGAGGAAAATCTTGTCCATCGCCGCGTAACGATGGGCGCTGGGCAGCCATTCCTCGACGATCTGGTCGTGGCAGCCGGCGGTGCCGCACGAGCGCGACCCGGCGAGCGACCGCGCATCAAACGCGCCGCCGGTGTCGGTCTTCGCCAGGCTCGGCGCGAACGGGCGCTTCGTGCCGTAAAGGAAGCTGTAATCCTCGGGAAAGGCGTTCACGTACTTGGTTCCCGAATAGGCCACCGCCAGCGCGTAACACAGCGCGCAGCCCAGCACCGCGAGGCCCGCGGCTTCGATGGCGCACCGTGCCATGCCCGGAACGGGCGGCGTTTTTCGCTGGCGGAGAGCCGAAGCAACCAAGTGCGGCGCCAGGCCGGCCAGCATGACCAGCGTGGAAACCAGGTGAACCTGACGCCAGAACGCGGTGGTCTTGACCCCGACCACCGCCTGCACCGTCAGGACCACGCCGGAGACGGACACCACCGCGAGGCCAAGCAGCGCCACCCAGCCCAGCACGGTGATGTGCGAGGCGGCGTAGGTGCGATAGTCGGCCACGTGTCGCGCGCAGTACCAGGCAATCGGCAGCAGCACGACTGCTCCGACGGCGCTGTGGAGCAGCACGCTCCATTGAATCGCCGCGTGAAACGGCGCCAGCGTGATCAGCAGGCCGGTGAGCGTTTCAAACAGCAGGGCCGCCAGCGTCAGGCGCACCAGCCAGCCGGTCCAGCCCGCAAGCCGGCGTGGCGCTCCGGGGGGCGGGGGTGGCGGAGACGACGGCGGAACAAGGGCGCGGGCATCCGGTTGTTCAGGGAGGTTCATGGGGCCAATCAAACAACTAATCGGCGCTGGCTTCCACGCGTTTGGGGTGAACTGCTCCGTTTGGGTGGCGGGATGGCCGAAGTCCTCCCTGGCCGGGCAATGGCTGGTTTACCCGCCGATGGCGGTCATGGGCCGGCAGGGCTTGAAGTGGTCGTGGAAGGCATGCTCCCACGGCTTGTTCGCGATCGCCCGCTCGAACACCCGCCGCAACGGCTCGTCTCTGCGTGTGTCGGCGAGCGCCTCGCGCAGGCTCACCTCATCGTGATGGCCCAGGCACGGCCGCAGCCGGCCGTCCGCGGTGAGCCGCATTTTGTTGCACGTGTCGCAGAAATGCTGGTTGGTCATCGCGCCGATGAAGCCGACCACCGCGCCGGATTTCGCCAGCCGGTAGTACTTCGCCGGCCCGTGCCCCAGCCGCGCGTCCGGCAGCGGAACCAGCTCCTCGCGCTGACGCAGCCAGCGGATCACCTCGCCGATGGAGAGGAAGTTCGCGGGCGTGAGCACGTCGCGCGAGGTCAGCGGCATCAGCTCGATCAGGCGCAACGGCACGCCGTGCTCGGAGCTGAACCGGATCAGCGGCCAGATTTCGTCCGCGTTCACGCCGCGCAGGAGGACGGTGTTGAGCTTCACCCGCTCGAAACCCGCGTCCAGCGCGGCGCGGATGCCGGCGAGCACCGGCTCGACCGGTCCGCCGGTGATGCGCTGGTACACGGCCGGCGTGAGCGCGTCGAGGCTGACGTTCACCGTGCGCGCGCCGGCCTCGCGCAGCGGCCCGACCAGTGCCGGGAGCTTGAGGCCGTTGGTCGAAATGCCGACGCATTCGACGCCCGGCACGCGGGTCATCTCACGAACGACCTCGACCAAGCCCGGCCGCAGCAGCGGCTCGCCGCCGGTCAGACGGAACTTGCGGAAGCCCAGCTCCGCCGCCACGCGCACGATGCGGAGCAACTCGGCGTCGCTCAGCGCGTCCGTGTCGCGGTTCCAGCCCTCATACTGGCGCGGCCGGCAGTACAGGCAGCGCTCGTTGCACCGGTCGGTGACCGAGATGCGCAAGTAATCAATCTGGCGACCAAACGATTGCATGGCCGGAACGGCTGGCATCGTGAGCCAGCCGGACGGACGGAGAATTGATTTGCCTCAAGATTTCCGTGATGGGAATTAACCCGCCGCCGGAAGGCTGGCCACCCGGCGAGGCTTTCCGGATCCGACCGCGGCGGAGAGGTCACTCCCGCGCCCACGTCTCGGGATGGGGTTGACCATCGTTGTTCCACCGGTGCCGGTTGGCGATGGACAGCCAGTTGGTCTGGCGGCCCGATTCCACGTGGCCGTCGGCGAAGAGCATGTTCGCCGAACCCCCGCCGTGGCTCGCACCGGGCCAGGAGGCGCGGTTCGTGGAGCACGGATCAAAATGACCCGAGGTAGAGAACATTTCGCCCAGCGTCTGCCCCGGCAGGATGTCGCCGACCGCGATCAAGTTCGCCGGGGTGCGGACTTGCGATTCCACGGTCGGACGGCGCACCCAGCCTTCGCCGGAGCCGCCGATACCGAGATCGAAGCTCGAGCGGAAAGGGGCGGTGCCCGAGGCGTTCATGGCATACTGCCCTTCACCGCGCTTGCCTTCCTCGTTGGCGACCTTCTGCGGACAGCGCAGCACGCGCATGGTGTCCTCGCGCTCGGGGAACCGGTCCCCTTTCACGCCGATGAACGGCACGAGCAGCATCTTCCAGTCGTCCTGCATGAGCCAGCCGTACTTCTCGCCAAAGCCCAGAATCCCCGAGCCGATCGTCGGCGGGTAGGCGTTGAAATCGCCGAGGTACATCTGCATGGCGAGCGCCATCGTGTGGAGGTTGTTTCGGCACTCGGTGGCCTTCGCCGCGGCCTTGCCCCGTGACAAGGCCGGCAGCAGCAGGCCGGCGAGGATGGCGATGATCGCGACCACGACGAGCAGTTCGATGAGGGTGAAACCACGTGCCGGCGGGCACGAGCCGGCCAATGATTGACAATAGTTGCTTTTAGGCTCTACGTTGCGGCCATGAAAATGGGCACGATGAACATCTCGTTGACGCCGGAGCAGGCCGAGTACGTCCGGCGCACCGTGGCCCGCGACTTCGGCAACGCCAGCGAGTTCTTCCGCGACCTGTTGCGGGAGCGGATGAAACGGGAGATCGAGGCCGACCTGGCGCTGCTCCAGTCCACGACCGCGGGTGCGCCCGCCGGCCCGACCGAGGCCGAGATCGAGGCGGTCTTGAAGACCCAGAAATCGGTGCGTCAACAGTTCAAACATGCGCGTCGTGTTTGATGCCAATGTGGTCGTGGCCGGCATTTGCTGGCAAGGCGAAGGCTGGCTCTGCCTGATCCGAATGGCCCGCCGCCAGGCGTTCGCTTACGGGACTGCGGCGACTCTCGAGGAAACGCGCGAGACGGCCGTGCGCGTCATCGCGGAACGACAACCGCGCCACCATGCCGCCGCCCGTCTGGACTGGTACTTGGACAACGTCCGCCGCGTCGAGCCGCAGCCGCTGGGCAAACGCCGCAGCCGGGATGACCGGGATGATCCCTATCTGGCCGCCGCGCTGGCCGGGAAGGCGCAGGTCATCGTCACCTATGATCACGACCTGCTGGACTTGGGAAAGCCCTTTGGCATCCCCATCGTGCGGCCTGCCCGTTTCCTGGCGATGTTCCATAGTGTTTGAACCGGCGCTCATACCCTCGCCGCTCACGGCTTCCTCAACCGGAAGAATCGCGGCCCGGCCGCAAGTTCGAGCGTGACAACGTGCTGGTCGCCGACGAGCTCGGGCGCGGTGGGTTCGGGTTGCCAGTTGGCCATCGAGTTGAGGGCGTTGCTGGATTCGAGGCGATAACCCGCAGCGCTTGATGGCCACGCGAGCTTCACCGTGTCGCCGGAGCGGGCAATGCCCAACTCCACCGGCGCGACGAAGGGCTCGAATTCCGCGAGCCCGCTCGAGCCGGCCGCGGCCAGCAACCGATCACCGGCCACCGCCAGGTGGTACGTGTTCACGGCCGAGGTGCCGCCCACTTCGCGCGGGCGAGTCGGATCGCCGATGTCATAGACCCGGATGCCACGGGCGACATCCGCCACATAGGCCAACCGGCCGGCCACGGCGATGGAGCGCGCCTCCGTGTTGCCCGGCGCCAGGCCCACGCGCTTGGGCTTCGCCGGATCGCTCACGTCCAGCACCATGAAGCCCTCCACGCCGTCCGCGATGAAAGCACGGTCGCCCACAACTGTTACGGCTTCCGCCGTGCCCTGGACCAGGTAGCTGCCCACGAGTTTGGGTTGGGCGGGAACCTCGAGGTCGAGCACTTGAAGCCCGGCCTCGCGACACGCCACCAGCGCGTGGGTGCCGTGCCAGGCCACGTCCAAGGCGTAGCCCGGCGTGGCGAACTGGCTGAGTTCCCGCGGCGACGCCGGTTGGCTCAAATCCACCACCCGCAGGCCCTCGTAATTGTCAGCGACGCAGGCGGTGCTGCCAGACACCGCCACCGCCCGTGCCTCACCGGGGGTGTCAAACTCCCCGAGCGGCTGTGGGTTGGCGGGATCGCTGATGTCAACAATCGCCAGTCCGGCCTGACCGATGGCGACCACCGCGTGGTCGCCGGTGATGGCGAGGTCCCACGCTTTGCCATTCAGAGGCAGGGTGCCGAGCAGCGCGGTGGCGTCGGGTTTGGTGCGATCCACGGCCTGCAGGCCGGTCAAGCCCGAGGCCATCCACACCACATCGCCCGCAAGCCCCAGGGCGAGAGCCTGGCCGCCGACCGCGATCGTTCGGGAACGCAGCAACGTCGCCGGGGACATGCGGTAGGTGTTCAAACCGGCGAACAGGACGTCGCCGATGATCGGCCCCGTGGCGTACACGCCGTCTAGCTGTGCGACCTGCCGCGGTTTCGTAGGATCGGTCAGGTCCAGCACCTGTGGCCCGCCGAGGATCGCGTAATGACCAGCCAGCGAGACCTTCGCGATATCCGGGCTGCCCGGCATCACGGTGTGCAAGGCCAACCGGACGGCATTGGCCGGATCGCTGATGTCCAGGATCTCCGCGAAGCTGGCGTCGCCGCCAGGCACGTAGCTTGTCACCACCGCAAGCTGGCCGGACACGTCCACGTCACGGGCGACCGCGGGGATTTCGTAGGCCCCCACATACTGCGGCGACGACGGATCGCTCGCATCGAAGATCTCGAGCACGCCGGTTTTGGAATCCTGGTCATCGGCGCTTGTGACGAAGACGTGGTGGCCGGAGATGGCCACGGACCTCCCTACGAAAAAGTTGTTCATGTACCGCAGATCCGCTCTTCCCCGGCTCACGGGTTTCGCGGGATCGGTGAGATCCAGGAAGAAAACCCCATCGTACACACTCGCGACCGCAAGGAGATTGCCCTCCACGGCCGCACTCGTGAAGTACCTGGCACTGCCAAAGAGGCTGGTGCGTCGGGGAGCAGCGGGGTCCGTGACGTCGATGGTCTGGAGCCCCACCGACGTGGGCAGGTAGGCGTAGTTTCCCGCGACGACCACCTTCCCGAGATGCGCGAGGTCGGACGGCAGCGGATAGGCACCCAGCAGGCGCGGCGCTTCGGGCTGACTCACGTCCAGGATGCTCATGTGGCCGATTCCCACCACGAACGCCCGGTTCCCGATCACCGTGGAGTGCAACATGCCAAGGTCGTTGTGCCCGCCCAGTCGCCGCATGGTTGTCGGCTCGGAGATGTCATAGGCGCTGGTGCCGCTGTAAAACGATCTGACGACCATCAACCCACCTTCGATATATAGGGTGGGCTCGGAGTCGAAGGTCTTCACCGTTGATCCCCCGACACGCTTTGGCGCGGCGGGATCGCCGACATCCACGATGTCAACGGCGGACCCTTCTCCGGTACTGGTCTGGATGGTCTTGGCGCCGTACACATATCGCTCGTTGGCCGCCAGGTTCATCACTTCCCCCGTGGTGCTGTACGTTCCCAGGAGCTTCGGCGCCGCCGGATCGGTCAGGTCAACAACCTGCAGTTTCGTCAAACGGGTTGTTCCGGAGAACGCGAACGGCGCCCAGTAAGCGCGCCGCCCCACCAAGGCCAGCGCATGGATGTTCTCCGTCTTGGCTGCCTCGTGCTTGCCGACCCACCGGGGTTGCGCGGGATCGCGGAGATCGAAGATGTCGAGAACCACCTGGACCGGTGATTCCCAGTCCGTGCTGCTGCTGGCTACGCAGAGCACCCCATCGGCCGCCGCAGCCTCCGACAACCAGAACGCGGTTGCGGCCGTTGGGGGAAAGGTCTGTTCGCCGACGATGCGGGGATTCGTCGGATCGCTGAAGTCCACCACCGTGATCCGGGCGGGCGAGGCTCCGGGCAAGTCCGAGGGATTCGTGCTCCGAACCACGTAGGCGTGGGTTCCAGACAGCGCCAGAGGAACACCCGGTTCGTAGTCGACCCAGCCGATCCAGACCATGCCTTCGATCTGGAGTTGCGACGGATCCGAGATGTCAACGACGAACAACCGACCGGAGCCGACGATGATGGCGTGGTGCCCCGTGATCGCGAGGCGAATGATGTGCGGCAGGGGTAGCGCGCCGACCAACTGGAATGGGTTCGCGCCGCGCGGTTCCAGTGCCAGCAACGCCGGGCCGCCCCGGTGCACGCCGGGCTGAAAGAATCGCCCGTTGGCGAGAGCCCCGTCTGGCACGCCGTAGATGGTGGGCCTGAGCTGCAACTCCGGCCAGCCCCCCAGCGGGGTGAGGTCAAGGTCGGCGGTTGTGGCCCCATACCCGACCAACCCGATGAGGGCCAACGCGGCCAGGCGGGCCGTGAGCGCCAGCCGGAGCGGGATGCAGTTGTAGAGTCGCTTCATGCGTGGGGGAGCTTGGTTGCTGTTCGCGATTCCGCAATCGGGCAACCCTCCGGTCCCGGCGGGCACACCCGCCCCGGGGTGTCGCCGGACGCACCCACGCGTCCCGCGCGACTGGATGCACCCATTGCCGGACGCGGAAGGGTCGGGTGCGGCGACGGGCCTTTCGGCGAGAGCGCCGAAGACAGCACGCGAGGGCGCGTGCGCTCCCCAACGGGATCGGGCGCGTGCTGTGAAGCGAAGGCTAAAGGCGCGCATGACGGTTCTCACTTGGTCTTGACGGTGACGGTGCTTGAGTAGGGCGAACTGCCGGCGACGTTGATCGCCCGGACGCGGTAGGTGTAGGTCGTGCGCCGGGCGGCGGTGGCGTCGGTGAACTTGGTGGCGTTCGGATTCGTCGTGGCGAGGATTTGCCAGGGGCTGGTGCTGGTGGTGCGACGTTCGATGGTGAAACCGATTTCGTTGTTGGAGCGATCCGACCAGGTCAGCGACACTCCCTTGCCCGCACTCAAGGCCGTGGCACTGAGATTCGATGGTGCCGCGGGCTTGGTCGGCAGCGCCGGGGGAGCGTAGTTGGGGTCCACCATCGTCCAGATATCGAGCGTGCCGCCGGTCACCGTGACCCCCTGCAGGCTCGTCAGTGGGCGCACGCCGGTCACCAGCAGGTCGTAGCGGATTTGCTCGGCGGAAGCCTGCGGATAGGCCGCCGCGTAGAGCGCGATGGCGCCGGTCACGTGCGGCGCGGCCATCGAGGTGCCCCGCTTGTAGCCGTAGGTGCTCGGGGGAACCGTCGAGACGATTTCGTAGTCCGGGTCGTGGAGGCTCGGGTCGTTCACGTCCACCCGCTCGCCACCGGGAGCCCCGAGGTCCACCGAGGTGCGGCCGTAGTTCGAGAAACTCGACCTGGCGCCCACGCGGCTGATCGCGGCCACGGAGATGATGGCGTCGTAACCGGCCACCGGCGTGGTGTCGTAGCCGGTGGGATAGCGCGGAGTCGCATCGTTGTCGGCGGCGTCGTTCCCGGCGGAGGCTACCGACAGGATGCCCGCCTGGGCGGCGCGGTTGAAGGCGTCGAGCAGCGCCTGGCTGAAGCCGTAACCGCCCCAGGAATGATTCACTGCCACCAGGTCCAGGCCTTTGCGCGTCTTGAGCGAGGTCAGGTAGTCAATGGCTTCGATGGCGTCCGAGGTATATCCCTGGCCGAAGATTTTCCCAGCCACGAGCTTGACGTTCCAGTTCACGCCGGCCACGCCCAGACCGTTGCCGCCCACGGCGCCGATGGTGCCCGCCACGTGTGTGCCGTGGGTGTCGGTTACGTCGTCCACGTGCCACACGTTGCCGTTGTTGTCGTAAGCATTCCACCCATGCACGTCGTCCACGTAACCATTGGCGTCGTCGTCAATGCCGTTGTCCGGAATCTCATCCGGATTGGTCCAGATGTTCGCCGCGAGGTCGGGGTGATCCAACTGGAGGCCGCCGTCCACGATGCCCACGAGCACCTCAGACGATCCGGTGAAGCCGGCGGCCCAGGCCTTCTCGGCCTGGGTTCCATAGGCCGTGGTCGTGCCCGTGGGTCCAACGGGCGACGGAACATCGTCGCCGTAAAGGCCCCAGAGGGGACCAGGCGAGAGCGGATCCGCGTAGAAGGGGTCATTGGATTCCGCTTCGCGGGTGACGACCCAGTTCGGCTCGGCGAACTCGACGCCGGGCAGGCGATTCAGCAACTGCACAGCCACGGGCACCGGCAGGGCGGTGAGCGCGCGCACGACGCCGAGGTGGCCGCGGTCGGCCATCGCCGGGGTGCGGATGTGTTTGAGCAGGCCCAGGCCGGCACGTCGGAAGGCGTCGTTGGCTTCCCCCTGAGTGACGGTGTTCCGGAACTGGACGAGGACTTCGCCCGGGGCGTGGAGCGGGCCGCCTGGCGCGATGGGCACCGGCGGAAGCGCCTGAGCTTGAGTGATGACGGTTGCGCCCGAGATGAGGGCGAGAGTCCACAGCGTGGCCGCCCTGAGACTAGGGTGTTGGCGATGTTTGGTTGTTGTTTTCATGAGGTTTACGGGTTGGGTTGAGTGCTTGAGGAGATCTTCCGCTCACGCACCTGATCCAGGTGTTTGCGGATCTCGTCCGCGGGCGGTTCCTCGCCGGCCAGATCGAGCGCGCGCTGGAGGGTGCGCTCGGCGGTGTCGAGGTCGCCCCGCTGGGCCTGGACCCAGCCGAGGGTGTCGAGGAAGTTGGGTTCGTTGGGTGCGGTTTCTGCGGCGCGGGTGGCCAGGGTCAGCGCCTCGTCGAGTTTGATCTGGTGATCCGCGAGGAAGCCGGCCAGGGCGTTGGCAACGCGCGGGTGGTTGGGCGCGAGCTCCAACGCCTGGCGGAGGAGACCCTCGGCCTCGTCGAGCTTGCCCTGTTCGCCGCACACCATGGCCAGGTTGACCAGCGCAGGGAGTCGGGCGTTGCCGCTGGTACGGTCGAGCAGGGCGCGGAAGGTTTTCTCCGCTTCAACGAATTGCTTCCGCTCCGCGTAGATGATGCCGAGGTTGCCGTAAGGAGCGGGATTGTCGGGATCGAGTTCGAGCGCCTTGCGGTAGAGGGGTTCGGCTTCGTCCGGGCGGCCGCGCTCACGCAGGACTTCGCCCAGGTTGTTGTTGTTCGCGGAAACGTCCGGCGCGGCTTCCCAGGCGCGGCGCAGGAGCCGTTCGGCTTCCGCCAGCTCGCCGCGACTCACGGCCACGAGACCGAGGCCCGCCACGGAATCGGGACTGTCGGGGCTGAGGCGCAGCGCCTCGCGGAACCAGCGTTCAGCGGCGTCCAGGTCGCCGCGTGCTTCGCGATACAACGTGCCGAGATTGTGGTAAGGCGCGGCCTCGGCGGGCTCGAGTTCGATGGCCCGGCGGTAGAGACGTTCGGCCTCGTCCACGTCGCCCCGCTCGCAGAACACGATGCCCAGGGCGGTGTGGGCGGCGGCGTAGTCGGGCTTGAGTTCGATGGCCCGGCGGTAGGCGCGCTCCGCGTCGGCGGAACGGCCCTGGAGACGGTACAACTCGCCCAGGCCGTAGAAGGCTTCCGGATCGTTCGGCGAAACCTCGAGGGCGGAGCGGTAGGCGCGTTCGGCGGCTTCAAACCGGCGCAGCTTGAGCAGCATGTCGCCGTGCCGCCAGTGCGCCCGCGCATCGGCGGGATCGAGCTGACATACCTGCTCGAACGCGGCGGCCGCGGCGGCGAAGTCGCGCCGTTCGGCCAGGAGGTTGCCGAGGTTGAAGTGAGCGAGGGCGAAGTCGGGGCGCAACTCGAGCGCGCGGCGGAAGCTCCGCTCAGCGTCCGCCGTTTGGCCGAGATCGCGTTGGAGCGTGCCGAGGTTCACGTGGAATGCGGCCTCGAACGGGGCGCGCTCGAGCGCTTCGGTATAAGCCGCCCGGGCCTCGGCGAGTCGCCCGGCGGCGTGATAGGCTTCCGCCAGATAGGCGTGGGCGACCGGGCAGTCCGGGTCGAGTTCGGCAGCGAGGCGGGCCGGCGGGATGGCATCGGCGGGTCGCTGGAGCTTCAGGAGCAACTGGGCTTTGAGTTCCCACGCGCCGTGGTCCGCCGGCGCGGCTTGAACCAGCGACTCGGCCAGCGCCAAGGCCTCCTCGTGTCGCCCGAGCAGCGACGTGGCCTCGACGACCCGCTTGCGGGCCGGGACGGAACCGGGTTCGAGTCGGGCCGCGATCTCGAACTCCTCGAGGGCGCGTTCGAAACTGCCGATCTTCCGCAGCGCAAGGCCGAGGTTGAACCGGTAGAGCGGCACGTCGGGATCGAGGTACACTACGCGGCCGTAGGCCCGGATGGCGGGGCCAAGAGCGTCCTCGAGTTCGAACGCCACGCCCAACTGGTTGAAGGCGGCGGCCCGGACGCTGCCTTCAGCCCGTGCCTCGCCCGTGCGACGGGAAAAGGTGCCCGCAGGGCGGGTGAGGGAAGCGACCTGCTCCAACCGTCGCGCTTCGGCTGCGGCGTTTGTGCCGGCCGGTGCGGCGAGCCACTCGCCCAGCAGGGCGGTCAAGGAGGCGGTGGCTTCGGCGGGAAGGACCGGGCCACGGAGCGAATTGGTTTCCGCCGTGACCGCCACCGCCACAACCTGCTCGCCCGCGTCCCGCCGCACGCGGAAGTTCACGGCGCCGCCGGGTCGGAACAGGATGGCGCCGGAAACCTGGCGGGCGTTCGTGACGACCTGACCATCCACGCCGACAATGTCATCACCCAAACGCAAACCGGCACCGGCGGCGGCGGACGCGGCCGGGAGCCGGGCGATCCGGACCTCCGGCTGGCCGTTCGTGCCGGGCACTTCGTGCAATTGCCAGCCCAGCGAACCGCCGCCTCCGACGAGCTTTTCCGCCGCCTCGGGCCAGTCCAGCGGCAACGTCACCAGCGACCAGGTGGCGCCGGAATCCAGTTGCACCGTCTGGAGCGTCTGCAGCCGCCGCGGCTCGGTGGGCGCGGCATCGGCACGGGCGGTGGACTCGGTCATGGCCGTGGCCTGGACCGAACCGAAGGCGTTGAAGAAATCCACCGCGCCTTCTTTCACCGTGAGCACGGCCAGCAGGGGAACTTCGGATTTCGGATTTCGGACTTCAGACTTCGGGTCGCTGGCGTAGGGGCGATGGAGCCTCACCCCAAACTCGGTGCCGCGGGCGACGGCCGTGGCGGCTTCCGTGACCACGGCGTATTGCGGCGCATTCGTGGTCTTCTCGACCTTCGTCCACACTTGGCCGCGAAGCAGGCGGATTTCAGGAGGGCGAGCAAGGGGGGATTTCGGATTTCGGATTCCGGATTTCGGATTGGGCAGTTCGACCGCCGTGTTGAATCCCAGGCGCAGGGTGGTGCCGTCGAGAAACCGCAACTCGACCTTGTCCGCGTCGCCGGTCTCGAGGCGGTCGCCGAGGTGGACCGGCGTCGAGGGTCGAGGGACAAGGGTCGAGCGCCCGGCGGCGTCCCGCACGATGGGTTGTCCGACGACGACGGCCAGTTCGCCGATGACGACCGGCCGGGCAAGGGAAGGGCCGAAGAGGAACCAAGCGACGGCCACCACAGCGACTGCGACCATGGCTACGGCCGCGAATCGGGGCACAGGGAGGCGAGGGAGCAAGGCCGCCAGCCGGGCGCGCCACGGCCGCCACCCGGCTCCAGCCACGGCAGGGTCCGCCGTGGCCGGCATGATCACCCGGTCGGAGGTGTCGGCCAGGACGTCGGCACGGAGTTTTTCAGGCGAGGTCCCATCCACGGCAGCGAGCACGGATGCCTTGAGCCGCTCCCGTTGGCTTGCCGGGGCCAGGGTCACGCGGAGGAGGCGGTCCAGCCGACGTTGATCGAGCACGTCCCGCCACGCTTCCGGGTGTTCTTCGAGGGCGCTTTCCACGGCGGCGCGCTCTGTGTGCTCGAGCGCGTCGTCGAGATAGGCCGCGATCTGGTCCGGGGAGATCATGGCGTTCCAGGCTTGAGCTTGCGCTCGATGCAGTCGCGCAACTGCTGGCGGACGCGGCAGAGCGTGGTGCGGACCCAGGCGAGGCTCCGGCCCAGGCGCGTGGCGATTTCTTCCGACGAATGCTCGTCGTGATAGCGCAGGTTCAGGAGCGTGCGCAGGGGGTCGGGTACGGCATCCAGGCAGGCGTGCAGGGCTTCGATTTCGGGCGCATCCGGCGTCGCGGGAGTGGCGAGCGCCTCGTCCAATTCGCGGCGTTCGGCGTAGGCGAGGCAGTTCCGCTCCTCGCGCAGGTGGCGTTCAATCTCGGCGCGGATCTTGTTGGCGGCGATGGCCCGCAGCCAGGCGCGAAAGCTGGTGCCCGGCGTGAACTCCGCGATGTGGCGAAACGCGAAGACGAAGGTCTCATGGGTGAGCTCGTCCACGAGATGCGGCACGGGCAGCTTCAGCGCGACGAAGGCGTGGACCGCGTCCAGGTGCCGTTCCACCAACGGATCAAAGGCCCGGAGATCACCGCCTTGGACCGCCACCACGAGAAGGTCGTCGTTGGTCGTGGCGTTGGCGCTGGCGTTGGTTGATGCGGGCCTCATGCTGCAAATTCAACCCGGTATAGGGCGGGACGGGCGAAACGTTACATAAAATGCCTGAACGCAACAATGGGCCTCCCCGCATGGAACAATTGTGCCGGCCACGTCTCCTTGGGCCTTAGCCTGTGGCCGGGTAGACGCCGGCGCCTTCCTGCGCCGCGCGCGAGGATTCAAAGGCAGACCGTGGCCGGGTATTCGAGACCGGCGATCGAGTCGTACATCTCGGCGCAGCGGGCGCAGACCGCCTCCGACTCGTGCCAGCCGGGGAAGTCGGTGTGAATGCGGTCGCGGGCGGCGGGTCGCAGCGTGCGCGCGTCGGTCCACTGAAAGGCCGCGAAGCCGCAGAGTGGACAGGGCGCGCCGGGCACGGGCGCGTGGCGTTCGCGGAGGCCGCGCGGGTCGGCGGCGATTTCGAGCAGGGCGTCGTGGCGGGCCAGCCGGCCGGTCCACAGTGTGGTGAAGAGTTCCGCGCGGCGTTGCCCGACGAGGAAGGCGAAACCGCGCTCGAATTCCCGCCGCCGCTGCGCTTCGTCGGCGATAGTCTCCAGTCCGCGCGCGGTCAGGCGGCCGTCAAGGCTCACGTCCCAGAGCAGGCGGTAGCGCTCGCGCACGAGCCGTTGCTGCGAGGCGGTCTGGCCAGTCCGCGCCAGGTCGGGCGAGTAGCCAAAGGCCGGGTCCACCATGTCGGCGAGGTGCGCGAGTTCGTGGTGGAGGAGCCGGATCAAAGTCGCGTCTTCGCGGAAGCGCTCCGGTAGCAGAGCCATGATGCCGCGGCGACGGCCTTCAGGGTCGGCGTAAAGCTCGGCGCCTTCGTCGGCCTTGGACCGGCCTTTGCGAAACGCGAGCGCGGCCAGGGCGTCGCCCAGCACAGAAAAACGCGCGGCAGTGAAACCGAGCAGTTTCTCCAGGCCCCATTCGCTGAACCAGCCCAGGTTCACGCGGGCGAAGACGGCAGCCCGCTCGTCTGGGTCCGTGGTGGCATAGCAGCGTTCGCGCTCGGCGTGAAAGCGGCGGACTTGCAACGGCGGCACGCCCGGCCGTCGGCCGGTGGCGCAGAGGAAGACCACGGCCTCGACCAGATCGTCATCGAAGAGCAGTTTCATTCGGCGGCGGAGTTGGCGGGCGCGCCGGGCAGGGCCTGCGCCAGGCCGCATCCATCGCACAGCGACGCCGCTTCGTCGGCCGGACGCAGCAGCAGGTCTTCGCAGCCGGGCGTCACACCCAACCGGCGGCACTCGGCCTCGATGAACGCGAGGGTGAAGCGGGCCAGCGCGCCGAGCGGGCCTTCTCCCACGGCGCGGATCAGCCGCCGCGCGAACGCGGGCGTCCAGCGGCCGAGGTGCTCGCGCAGGAACTTGCGTTGCGCGTCGCGGCAGATTTCTAGCGCGCCATTGATGGACCTGGTGTTCAACGCCTGCGCCTCCTGGGCGGCAAGCACGGCCATGAACTCGAGCTCGATGGCGAGATGATCGTGGCGCTCGTCGGCGTCGGAACCCAGTTCCAAGCCGAAGGCGCGGTAAAACGCCGCGAGGTCGGCCAGCCGGTGCGGCTGGAACAACGGATCGGCCTTGAGGTCGCCATACTCGATTTCGTTGATCGGGCACGAGCCGCGTGCCGCGTGGCCGACGGCAGTGATGTAATCCTCGTGAAAGGCGTCGAAGGCCCCGGCGTGAAAGGCGCGCGCGAGGTCCTGCTGAGACCGCCGCGCGGGCGACTCTGGATCGGCCTCGAGCGCGGCCAGCGCATTGGCCAGCGCCGCCTGAGTCTCGGGGGCGCTCAGCCACGTCCAGGTTTCCGTCGCGGGATAGTCGAAGGCGCGGGCGAGGAACTGGTGGACGAAGGAACGGGCCAGCGCGAGATCACCGCAGGCCGCCGGGGCCGGCGCGGCCGGTGCGACCTCGGGCGTCGCGCCGGCGCCGGGCTCGGCCTCCGCGACAGGCGCGTAGTTGCCGAAGACTGACCGGCGGTGGCGCGGCACGGGTTCGAAGGCGACGGAGTGGGATCCAGTCAACGGCATGGGCGGAGCGGTTTAGATGGAGTTGGCGTGCTGCGGGCCGCGAACATGAAGCGGTTCTTCGACCTTGGTCTCGACGATCTTCGTGCCGTCCTGGGCGTAGCCGATGACGGTGTCGTCGTAGAGCTCAAACTTCCTTCCCCGGATCGTGGTCTCGAAGATCTTCGGGCCTTCCTTGATCTCGTAGCGGAAGCACATGCGGGCGTCCTTGCCGAAGAGCTGGAGCACGGCGAGCAGTTCGCGGTCGGGATGGCTGTACTTCTCGACCGCCGCGTCGGCGCCGGGGCCGAACATCTGTTTGAGATACGAGCGCGGCACCCAGCGTGGCGGGATGTAATAGCCGTTGGGTTCGGTGCCGAACTGCGGATAGAGCGGCAGCGCAACCTTGGCGACGTGGACGAGGTAATAGAGCGGGTGCTGGCGGTCCTCCTTCCAGGTGCCGTCGGGGTTCATTTGGACCAGGCCGTGGAGGCGGATGTGGCCCACGCACGCCGCCATGCAACGGGTCTGCATCGGCAGGCCCCCGCCGGCCGGGTCGCGGCCCTCCACACGCGGAAAGCAGCCGATGCACTTTTCCGTGGTCCGCGTGGTGCCGCGGTAATGGGTCTTCTTGTACGGGCAGGCCTCCATGCACTTGCGGTACCCGCGGCAGCGCTCCTGGTCCACCAGCACGATACCATCCTCGGGGCGCTTGTAGATGGCGTTGCGCGGGCAGGCCGCGAGGCAGGCCGGGTAGCTGCAGTGATTGCAGAGCCGGGCGAGATAGAAGAACCAGGTCTTGTGCTGCGGCACAAGCTGGCCGCCGCTGAAGGTGAGCTGGCCCTTCCGGCCCTTCTCGGAGCCCACCGGATTGTCCTCAAAGCGATTGGGCGCGGACCATTCCTCGTCCGTGGGCAGGTAGCCGAGCGCGCGCTGGGCGCCTTCCGGGCTTACGTTCGTTTTCGCGACTTCGAAGATGGTCTTGCCTTTGAACTGGCCGTACGGTGCCTTGAGTTCGCGCGGCTCGCCGTTCCAAGTCTGGCCCCCGGGGTTGGCTTGGTTGAGCAGGTCGAGGAGCTTGACGTCCCAGTGATGGGGGTAGCCGCCGTAGGGTTTGGTCTCGACGTTGTTCCACCACATGGCTTCCTGGCCCTTGCTGAAGGTCCAGGTGGACTTGCAGGCCATGGTGCAGCTCTGGCAGCCGATGCAGCGGTTGAGATTGAAGACGAAGGCGAACTGCCGGTCGGGATACGCCGCTTCGTACGGGTATTCCATGCCGCGGCCCAGTTGCCAGTTATGGACGGTGCTCATGGGGGAAGGATGGATTTGTAAGGCCTGGTCTCGGGGCGGGCTTCAAAAGTTCAAATCCGGCCGCGATGCACCGGTCGGATCGGTCGCCACCCGCTGGCAGGAAGACGGCTCGACCTTGCAGGGCTCGACGAAGTCTCGCCCCACCAGCGAAGGGCATGCGGCAGCGTCAGCTTGGGCTGCGGCGGCATCAGGCGCGGGTTGGGATGGATTGCCGGAGTCCCTGGCCGCGACCGGCAAATCCACGTGCCGCCGCCACCAGCCGAAGACCTCGACGATCTTCGCCCGGACAAAGTCCTCGCCGCGGTTTTGCAGGACCATCTTCATGCCGGTGTAATGCCGGTTGCGGAACAGCGCAAGGATCTGACGGGCGTTGTAACCCAGGCGCAGGAACTCCTCGATGAAGCACTCGGTCATCGGCTCGCTGGTGTCCTCCTCGGTGAGCAGGCCGACGCCGCACAGCTCCATCGGGTCTTCGGGATCGAACTCGTCTTTGGGCATGGTCAAGAGGCGTGACGCATGTGCATTTCGCTGCGGGCGTTACTCGTAACTTGCCTCGCTGGCGGCGCTCTTGCCGGTCGCAAAGTCGCCCGCCAGGTAGTTCTTCATCACCTCGTTCTCGGCCTCGGGTGACATGCCGTCCGCACCGCCCTTCCAAGCCCCCTTGCCGCCCAACCCGCCATCCTCGGCCTTCGTGATGCGCACCAGACACTCCTTGGGCACGGTATTGACGGCGTGGTTGTCCGCCTCGCCGCCAAACATGAATCCCATGAACGCCTTGGTCTTGTGGAACAGCGTATCGGTTTGGTGCATGGGCATGTGCCAGTTCCGGTTGATGGACTGCTGCGAGCCGAAGCGGAAGTTGGCGATGTAGCCGTTCTCCGTCAGCGAAAGCCCGTCGGGCCGCGTTTGCTGCGCCTTCACGGTCTTTTCGGTGGCGATGAAGGTGCCGTGCTTCATCATCAGCACGTGGTACGGGTAGGCGGCGTTGAACGTCACCCGCAGCATCAGCCGGCTGACCTTGTAAAACGGATCGCTGGGCGTGGCGCCCAGGTAAGGCCGGTCGGCGGGGTTCGCATCCACATAGACGTAGTCACCGTCCTTGAGCCCGTGGTCGCGCGCCGCCTGCGGGTTCATGTGAAGCTGGTGCTCGCTGACGTTGGGCAGGCGTTTGTCCAGCCGGTACGGGTCGCCGAAGTTCGAGTTGTAGATGAGATGCCAGTCCACGTTGGCCCACGAGGAGTGGACGCTGTGGCGCGACTTGGGCGTGAGACAATAGAACTGGTACCCGCGTTCCCAAAGGAAGTTCTTGGTGCCCCTCACCTGCTCCCACGGCAGCTTCACGTTGCGCACTGTCCGTTCGTCCCAGTGCTCGGCCGTGAGCGGGACGCCGAAGTCATTCGGGCGCACCCAGGGATTGGAACTGACAATCACATTCGGCAGGTAGGGCGTCGCCTCGGGGCCCTCGCGGTGGACGATGAAGTTCTCGCCGCATTGCAGCGCGGTGGGGTCGTCCGTGTAGGAGTGCAGCCGGCCGGTCTCGGTGTAAAACGGCCAGCTATCGTGGATCTGCTCGTAGAAGGGGATCCGCGGGTAGGTGCGGAAGTTCATGAGCGCGCCGCCGGACGGGCCGTACTTGCCGGCCATGATGTCCTGGAGCTTGTAGCCCGCCGTGGTGGTGCAGGTGTCCAGCAGGCGCTGGATGTACACGCCGCGTTTGCCGTCGTTCTCGAACTTGAAGTAGTCGGAGAACCGCTGGTCGCCGGTCACCTTCGCCAATCCATTCGCGATGCCCGCCAGGATGCTGAGGTCGTCCTTGGTGTCGTACAGCGGTTTGATGCCGCCCTTCCAGATTTGCAGAAACGGATTCGAGCAACTGGCGGTGATCTCAAGGTCTTGGAACTCGCACCAGGAATTGGCCGGCAGCGCGATGTCCGAATACTCGACCGACGCCGTGGCCTGGATGTCAATGCTCACGATCAACTCGACCCGCGGGTTGACGTTCTTGATGACGCCGTAGGCCCACTTCGCGTTGTTGATGAGGTTGACGTTGGTGAACAGCATCGCCTTGGTGGGCGTGGGCATGTGGGTCTTGCCCGTGAAGACCTTCCGGCCTTCCTTGGGCGTGTTGACGATCAGCGGCAGGTCGCCGTGATTCCAGTACGCGGGCTCCTCGTCCTTGGTGTAGGCGTGCGCCGCCACGTCGCGACCGTGGGCGTCGGGATCGAGATTGGGATGGAACGGGTCTTCCGCAACCCAGCCTTTGAAGCCCGGACCGGTGAGCTTCGAGCCCTGGAACAGCGCGGCCTTGTAGTTGCCCGCCCAGCCATGCACGCCCGCGCCGGGCCTGCCGATGTTGCCGGTGAGCATGGCCGGCAGATACGCGGCGCGGTTGGCTTCGGTGGCGTGGAACCAGTGGTTGATCCCCTCGCCTTGATGAATCGAGCACGGCGTGATCGTGGCGATGTCCTTCGCCAGTTGCTCGATCAGGTCCTTGGGCGCGCCCGTGATCTCGGCCACGGTGTCGAGGTCGTAGTCCCGGAGATGCACCTGGTACTGCGCCCAAGCGGTTTTCACCTCGACCTCGCTGCCGTCGGCCAGCTTGATCCTGCCGGACCAGTCGAGCGCCGGATCAATGCCTGCCTCGACCAGCTTTTTTCCGACCAAGTCGCGGTGAATCGCCTTGGGCGAATTGCTCCGCGCGTCCCACACCACGAAGTCGCCGAGCTTGGCATGTTGTTCGTCAGTCAAACCCTGTACCTTCTTGCTCGCGCCGTCGGCGGGCAGCGCGGACTGGTAATTGGAGAACACCTCCTGGGCGCGAAGCCGCTTGAGGTTGTCCGCGCGGATCAACAGCGGAAAGTCGGTGAACCGCTTCACGAAGTCCGCGTTGTACCAGCGGTTGTCCATCATCAGCCGCGTCACGCCCAGCCAGAGCGCGGCATCGGTGGCCGGGCGCACCGGCACCCAGTAATCGGCCTTGGTGGACGGCGCGCCGTACTCGGGCGCGATCACGACGATCTTGGCGCCGCGCTCCATGCACTCGATGAACCAGTGCGAATCGGTGATCTTGTTTTCGACCAGGTTCTTGCCGTTCATGATGATCAGCTTCGAGAACCGGTGGTCGTTGAAGTCGCACTCGGAGTTCTGCAGGCCGTGCACCCACGGATGGCCGGGGGCCTGGTCGCCGTGCCAGGTGTAGTTGGACCAGTTGCGGCCGGCGCGCGCGTCTTCCGGCTTCACGCCGCGCACATTCACGTCGAGCAGGGCCAGCGAATTGCACAGCCGGTACATGCCGTACTTGCCCATCACGCCCAGCAGACCCATGCCGCCGCGGCACTTGATCGTGCGCGTGCCGGCGCCGCCCATGTCCTCGATCATCTCCGGCGGATAGCCTTGTTCCGCCAGCAGCTTCGCGCCCGCCTCGCCGCTGTACCGGCTGGCGATGGCCTTCAGTCCGCGCGCGACGTACTCGAACGCCTCGTTCCACGAGAGCTTCTCGAACTTGTCCGTGCCGCGAGAATCGAACTTGTACTTCGCGCGCAGTTCCTTGGTCAGGTACGGGAAGCCGTCGTCCGCCCAGCGCTTCCAGCCGCGCCGCACGATGGGGTGCTTGAGCCGGTACGGGCCGTAGATGACGCGATGGAACGTGTAGCCCTTGGCGCAATGGCGGTTGCCCCAGTTCCATGACGCCTTGTTGCCGTACAAATCGGCGTAGGTGCCCACGTCGTACTGCTCGCCCATGCGGATGATGACGCCGTTGCGCACGTGCGCCGTGACGCGGCAGTTGTGCGTGTCGTTGGGCGCGCAGACCCACGAGAAGCTCGAGTCGTAGGCGTACTGGTTGCGGTAGATCTTTTCCCAGTCGCGGTTCGGGTAATGCGCGAGCGGGTTCAGGATGGCCTCCTGCGCCTGGAGGTGGCGCAGCGGCAGCATCTGGAGGGCGGCCACGCCGGCGCCCACCAGGCCGCTGCGTTGGATGAAATCGCGTCGGGAAAGGTCGTTGGCAGTCATGACGTCAATCGTTGGAAATTGAATTCTCGGAGCGGGATGGCAGAATCATGGATTTAAGCTCAGGCGAAACCAGTTGCTGACGACCTTCCGGCCGTTGCGGTCGCGCTGCGCGCCGTTCCAGATCGCGAAGGCCACGGGCACCGTCCGGCCCGGCGCCAGTTTCACATCGCCGGCGTCCTTCGAGTTCAACTCGCGATGGAAGAGCACGCTCCAGGAGCCGTCGCGCCAGAAGCCCTTGCCGCGCACGTTCTGCGCGTCGGGCGGCTGCGAAGTCATGGTGCCGAAGCCGCGCGCGTTCGCGTCTTCCACCGGCGACTTCATTGTCTGCGCGGCGAGCAGGTTGCCCGTCGCCGCGGCCGTGCGGTACAGCCCGTGCATCTGCGGATCGGTGTACACGTCCACGTGCATGGCCGGGTGTGCGGTGTCCACGTCCGGTCGTTCGCCATCCAAGGCCTGCTGCCAGCCGGCCTTCCATTGCCAGACGTTCACCGGGTTCTGCGCGTCGCCCATGCCGAGAAAGGGGAAATTGTCGGTCAGCGAAAACTGCAGCGCCGCCGCGTCCTGGAAGTCCTCCACGCGCACCGGCGCGCCGTCGAAAATCTCGTCGCGCCACTGGAGCAGGATGGCGAGCGTCTTGCCGTCGTGCAGCGCGCGCACGGCGACCGCGGGGATGGGATAGGGCTCCGGCCAAAGCGGATTCAACGGCACGCGCACGCTGTCCACGCGCTCCCACGCGGAATTCGCCGGATCGAGCGGCAGGTTCCCCGCGTACCGCGCCACCGGGATCAAGCCGTCCTCGGGTACGAGGATGTCATTCACCTCCGCATCCTTCTCGCGCAGCGACTGGATGTAATGCACCAGCGCCCAGCGGTCCTCCGGCTTCAGCACGTCGTCGGGATACGCGACCATCGGCGTGCCGCCCAGCCCCACCGCGATGCGCGTGTACAGATCGGCGCCCGTGGCCCCGCCCCGGAAAGCGCCGGAGCTGAAATCCCGCGGCACGATGGGGATGCCGAAGCTGTCCTTCAGCGTCGGCGCCGAAGGCCCGTCACCCGCACCGGTCTCGCCGTGACAAGACGCGCATTGCAGGGTCGTGTAAAGCTCCTTGCCGCGGACGACCGAGTCCAGCGTCAGGGGCGGCTCCGGCGGCACGGTGACGGGCTTGGCCGGCTGGCCGGCGGCGGCCGCTTCCTCGAACTTGTTCACGATCCGGCCGTCGGGACCCGGCGCGGCGGTGAGATGCTTCACATACTGCACCACGTCGTGCCGTTCCTGCTCGCTGAGGTAATTGAAGGCCGGCATCGAACTGCCGCCCAGCCCGCGCGTGATGCTGCGGTACAGGTCTTCGTCGGTCGGGAGCGAGCCGGAGGGCGTGGACTGGATTTTGTACAGGCCGGCGCTGAAGTTGCGCGGCTTGGGAAACAGCCACACGGCAGCGGGGCCGTTGCCATCGCCGGTTTCGCCGTGGCAGGCGGCGCAGTGCTGGTCGTACACCGCCTTGCCCGGCGGCTGCGACGCGGTATCATCGGCGGCCCCCAGCGCCAGGAGGGCTCCGCAGGACAGACTGAAGACCAATCCAGCCAGAATGCCGTCACGTCGGGCAGAACGCATGAATGTTCCGTATCACCCCGGCTGAAGCGGGACATTGATGCGCGTCAAACCCAACCGTGGTTGCGGCAGCCCACGCCCGACATTCCTTGCGGCGGCGGACGAGCGAACTGTCACGCGCCGGCCCGCCGGGCAGGAAACCGGGACGGCCCCTTTCCAGAAAAGCCTTTACCTGACTTTGCCTCCAGCCCAGCGTCCACCCATGCCCGACGCCGTTTTCGCCACCACCCACTGGAGCGTCGTCCTGCGCGCCGGCGAGGCCGGTTCGGCGGAAGGCCATCGGGCGCTGGAGGAACTCTGCCGCGCTTACTGGTTTCCCGTTTACGCCGAAATCCGCCGCCGCGGCCACGCGGAGCACGACGCCCAGGACCTGACCCAGGAATTCTTCGCCTGCCTGCTGCGCCGCGAATCGTTCGCCGCGGTTACGCCGGCCAAGGGCCGGTTCCGGTCCTATCTGCTGGGGGCGCTGGACTATTTTCTCCGCGACGCCCGCACCCGTGACTGCGCCCTCAAGCGCGGCGGCTCCCGGCAGATTTTCTCCATCGACGAACTCGAGGCCGAGGCCTGGTACCGCGCGGAACCCGAGGCCCAGGACACGCCCGCGAGGGCCTTCAACCGGCGCTGGCTGGTTGCGGTGCTCGCCGCCGGTCTGCGCGCGCTGGAAGCCGAACAGGCCGCCGCGGGCAAGGCGGCGACCTTCGCCCGGCTCAAGCCGTTTCTCGCGGTCGAGACCGACGCCGGCGATTACCGGCAGGTCGCGGCCGAACTCGGTCTCAAGACCGGCACGGTGGCGGTGGCGGTCCACCGGCTCCGCCGGCGCTACCAGGAAATCATCCGCGCCGCGGTGCGGCAGACCTTGCTGGATCCGGAGGAACTCGAGGATGAACTGCGCCACTTGTTCGGCGGCGCCGGGTAACGCCGGACTCCAGTCCGGCACAGCCCGCCGGAGGAAATCCGGCGCTGCCTCGCGGTGAATCGCGTACTCAACTTCTGTCCGCGTTGCGGCGCGCGCGCTGGACGGGCTTTGCCCCGATTGCCTGGTTCGCGTCAGCCTCCGGCCGCTGGCCCGGCCGGCCGCCACGCCGGCGTGGGCGGTGGGGCCGGCCATCCCGCCGCGGCTGGGAGATTTCGAGTTGCTCGAAGAAATCGGCCGCGGCGGCATGGGCATCGTCTGGCGGGCGCGGCAGACCAGCCTCAACCGCATTGTGGCGCTCAAGACAATCCGCGCCGAGGCGCTGGGAAACGAGGCCGCCCGGCGGCGGTTTCGGGCCGAGGCGGAGGTGGCCGCCACACTCGGCCACGCCCACATCGTCTCCATCTTCGAGGTCGGCGAGACCGCCGGCCACGCCTGGTTCGCCATGCAACTCGTCGAAGGCGGCACGCTGGCCGATCACCTGGCCGACGGGATGTGGTCTGCCCGCCATTGCCCCGCGCATCACAAATCCCGGCTGCCCTGGCCCTGCCGGCCCCGGTGTTGTCCGCGCGGGGCGGCCTTGGTGGCGAAGCTCGCCCGCGCCATGCACCACGCGCACCAGCACGGCGTGCTGCACTGCGACCTCAAGCCGGGCAACATCCTCCTCGATGAGGATGGCGAACCGCACATTGCGGATTTCGGCCGGCGCGCTGGCTGGACCTCCTGGGCAGCGTGAACCAGCCTGGTGAAGCGGTCGGCACGCCCAGCTACATGGCGCCCGAGCAGGCGGCGGCGACCAGCCGGTGACCACCGCGGCAGACCTCTACAGCCTCGGCGCCATCTTCTATCACCTCCTGACCGGGCGGCCGCCGTTCCTCGCCGAAACCCCGGCGGAAACGCTGCGCCTGACGCGCGAAGCGTCGCCGCCTTGCCGCGCACGTTGAATCCCGAGGTGGACCGCGACCGCGAGGCCATCTGCCTCAAGTGCCTCGCCCGAAATCCCGCGGAACGCTACGCCTCCGCCGCCAGCCTGGCCGACGACCTCGACCGCTGGAGCCGCGCCGAGAACATCCGCGCCCGCAGTGCGAGTCCGTGGGAGCGACTCTGCCGTTGGGCGCGCCGCAAACCGGCGACCGTCGCCTTGATCGCGGCGTTGTACATCGTGGGACTGGCGGGCTTGCTGGGCGTCCTCACGCAATGGTTCCGCGCCGAGCGTCACGCGGCCGCCGCGCAAACCGCCGCGTGGCGGGTCGGGCAGCAACTGGTGGACCTGCAGGTCGCCAACGGCGTGCGCTCGGTCGAGTCCGGCGACCTGCTGGGCGCGTTGCCGTGGTTTGCGGAAGCCGCCCGCCTCCAGCCGACCAACGAGCTTCACCGGCTGTGCCTGGCGAATGCTCTCCGCGCCGCGCCCGCGCTCGAGCGGGTCTGGGACCTGGGCGCGCCGGTTCAGGACGCCGCCTGGTCGCCCGACGGACGGCGCATGCTCGCCGGATCGGAAAACGGGCAGGTGCTCGTCACAAAGTGGGCGCAGACCGAGGACCCTGCCGGCGGCGACGAACAGCCGGCCTTGCTTCAATTTCCCGTTGGCGTGCGGTGTCTGGCATTTGCGCCGGACGGCGCCACGGCGGCCTTCGGTTGCGCGGATGGCCGGATTCTGCTGCTTCATCTGGCCGACACCGGACTGCGAGAACTGTCGGAACCCGAGTCCGCCGCCGTGCGGGCGATTGCCTTCAGCGGCGCCGGCCGGCATCTCGCCGCTGGCGGGCAGGATCGCCACGTGCGCCTCTGGTCGCTGACCGAGGCCGCGAGCCCGCTGGCTCTCCCCCACGACGAAATGGTCACGGACGTTGCCTTCAGCCCGGACTCGTCGCTGCTGCTGACCACCGCGCTCGACGGCACCGCGAACTTGTGGCGTGTCACCGATGGCGCCCGCGTGGGACAACCGATCCGTTCCAGCGAAGGGCTGTTCGCTGGAGACTTTTCGCCGGACGGCACCCGTTTGATGACGGCGGGCGCGGCAGGCAACGCGCGGCTTTGGACGGCCGCCGAACAGCAAAGCCGCGGCGCGCGCATGCACCATCATTCCTGGATCACCTGGGCCGGCTTTAGCCCGGACGGCCGCTTCGTGGCCACGGGCAGCGAGGACACGACCGCGCGGCTCTGGGACGCCAGCGACGGCCATCCGCTCACGCCGCCGCTTCACCACGAGGGCCGCGTGACGTGCGCCGGCTTCGACAGCCGGAACCGCCGGCTCGCCACGGGCGGAGGCGATCAGACCGTGCGGCTGTGGTCGGTGCCCGAAGGGGCGCCCGTGGGCGCGCCGCTCCGTCACGGCGGCTCGGTGGCCCGGGTGGCCTGGCAGCCCGGAGGCGCGTTGCTGCTCACGGCCAGCGGCGACGGTTTCGTCCGCCTCTGGAACCCGGAACCTGATCCACCTTCCGTCCCGTTGACGGACGGCTTCACCTCTTGGAATGCGTGGTTCATGGGTGAAGACGACCGCTTCATCGCCTCCGGGCCGGGCGGGCGGGTCCGCCTTTTCCATGCGACCAACGGCGCGCCTGCTTCGCCGCCGATTGAGCATCCGGCCTTGGTGGACCAGGCCGCGCTGAGCCCCGACGGCACCCGGCTGCTCACGGCCTGCCGTGACACCTGGACGCGGGTCTGGGACCTGGCGAGCGGCCGGGAGATCGCCGCTGCGAAGCTCCCGAACACGGTCAGCGGCGTGGCCTGGCGCCCGGACGGGCGTATGTGCGAGGCGTTCGCTGACGAACCGGCGGTTCATCTGCTGGACGCCGCCACGGGCCAGACACTTGTTCAACTCACCGCCGGCAGCGCGAGCGTGCATCGCGTCGCCCTCAGCCCGGACGGACAATTGCACGCGGCCGCTTGCCGGGACGGCGTGGTCCGCTGGTGGAACGTAGCAGCGGTGGCGGAACCCCGGCTGCTTGGCGAGCACCGGCTGCACGCCAGACTGGTCACCAGCTTGCGCTTCAGCCCGGACGGCCGCCGCCTCCTCACCACCGGTAAGGACCGGGTCGCCCGCCTCACCGGGGTCCCGACCTGCGCGGCGCTGGGTGAACCGATGGTTCACACGGATGCCGTGGCGGACGCGCGGTTCGGCGCGGCGGGCGCGCGCCTGGTCACGGCCAGTGACGACGGCACGGCGCGCGTCTGGGACGCGGCCACCGGCCGCCCGCTGGGTCCGCCGCTGCGGCCACACGGCGGAGTGCGCTCGGCGCAATTCAGTCCTGACGGGCGGTTCGTGCTGACCCGGAACGCGGACGCGGTGCAGGTCAGGGACGCCGCCACAGGCACGCTCGCTCTGCCCCGGTTTGCGCCGGAGCACCCGGTGGCGGGCGCCGGCTTCAGCCCGGACAGCCGGCGGCTCTGGGTGGTCAGCGAGCAACCGCGGCTTTACTCGCTCGATCTCACGCCGGGCGTGTGGACAGTGGACGAGTGGCAATTCGCCGCGCGCTTCCTGTCCTGCCGCGAAGTGGACGCCACCGGCGGGCTCGTGGCGTGGTCGCCACGGCGGCAGGTGACCGAAGCCGCCAACGCCGACGAAGCCGGTCTGCGCTGGGAACGCTTGCGCCGGACTGCGGGACAGTCCAGCGCCGCCAGCGTGGTGGAGCAGCCAGGTCACGCGGGAAATTCCCAGCCCTCGCTGCCGTAAACCCGAAAACCCAAGTTGGGCGCAGCGAAGCACGCCCCGCCCACCCAACTTCGTTTTTCGGGGTAAATTCTTCGGCGATTTCCTGTAATCGCCGCGCCCGACACCCGAAGAACCGGAACATGGACAACTACTCACGCCGCACCTTCGTTCTCACCGCGCTCACCGCGTCCCTGGCTGCAAGCGCCTCGGCCGCCAACGTGGTCAATCCGGTCGGGGTCACGCTCGACGGCGCTTCCACGCTGTTCCCGGCATCGCAGCTCATTGATGGCAGCGGACTGGAATTCCCGTTGGTCAACGGCGCGCCGCTGCCCCCGGTCTGGAATCACCGGTGGGGCAGTCCGGCCGGCGATTCCTGGGTCAGCAGCGCCCCCGGCGGCTTTCCGTCGGATTGGTACGCCGCTTCCAGCACGACGCCCACCTTCGTCCTCGATCTCGGTCAGGACACCGCGCTGGACGCGGTGCATCTCTGGGCTTACAGCGGCGGCACGGGGGGCGGCGGCACGATCCAGGGCAACTCCGCCCGGACGCTGGAGCTCCGCTTCAACACCGCCGCCCAGGGCAACGGCGCGTTCGCCGGACCGACCGTCACCGTGACGATGGATCACGGGCCGCTCAGCCAGACAGCCATCGGGTTTGTCCTGCCGCGACAGGATTTT
Organism: uncultured Verrucomicrobiota bacterium; assembly: GCA_964568145.1. GTDB lineage: Bacteria > Verrucomicrobiota > Verrucomicrobiia > Limisphaerales > J093 > DSVZ01. The sequence continues at coordinate 26,757 of CAZMOZ010000022.1, read as the reverse complement.
GCGCTCGGGTCGCAGACGGCCCGCTGGGTCGAGATGCGGATCACGGACAACTGGTACGTGGCGCCTGGCGATGGCTCGACGCAGGATGAGCACGGCCACCTCATTCGCGGCGGCGACCGCGTGGGCTTGGGCGAAGTGCGGTTCTCCGCGGTGCCTGAACCACCCGCGTATGCGGGTGTCGCTGCCCTGGGTCTGGCGGTCTTCGCCGTCTGGCGGCGGCGGGCGGCGCGCTGACTCCCGCGAAACAGCGTGGCGCGCGGATGGCCCGGGCATGGGGCGTGTCCGCCTGTGGCGGGCGGCGGCCAAAGCATAAATATCGTGAAAGCGCATTGCCTGCTGCTCGCCTTGGTTTGCTCGATCGTGACGGCGCCCGCGGCTGTGGTGGGCAGCTTCTTCGTCACCAATACCAACAGCAGCGGGCCAGGTTCGCTCGAGCGGGCGATCCTGGACGCTAACGCCCACCCCAGCGCGGACCGGATTGAGTTTTCCATCACCTCAGGCGGACTCACGATCTGGCCGACGAACGCGCTGCCGGAAATCACCAAGCCGGTCACGCTGGACGCCACGACGCAGCCCGGTTACGCCGGAGTCGCGCTCGTGGAGTTGAGCGGTTCGCGGGCGGGCACGGGCGTGGATGGCTTGCGGGCAACCGCCGGCCCAACGATCGTTCGCGGCCTGGTAATCACGTGCTTTTCGGCGATGGCCTTGAGCTGTCCGGCGGCGGCGCCAGCCACATTGCCGGCGACTTGATCGGCGTGGATGCCGCGGGCGGGTTCGGCCGTGGCAACGGCCAGAATGGCGTCCTGATCACAAATTCCTCCAATAACCGCATCGGCGGTGCCCCCCCGTGGACCGCAATGTCATCAGCGGCAACGGCGGGCGGGGCATCTACATCTTCGACGCGCCCTCAACGGGCACGTTGATCCAGGGAAATTACATCGGCACCGATCCGGCCGGCCTCGGCCAGCTACCCAACGCAATTGGCATCACAGTAGGCGCGACCGCCACGACCATTGGGGGGAGTGGCAGCCGGCGCGGGCAACCTGATCTCGGGCAATACGCGCGACGGCGTCGATTTGATGCTCAGTTTGGGTCTGGTGCTGCGCGGCAATCGCATCGGCACGGATGTCTCCGGCGGCCGGGCTCTGGCCAACGGCTTCGGTGGCGTGATCTTGAGCGGGTTTGACACCGTGATCGGCGGGGGTTGGCCCCGGGGAAGGCAATGTCATCGCGTTCAACGGCAGGCACCCGGAAGCCAGGCCTGACGCGCTCACATGGGGTAATCTGGCGTCAGCGAGGTGATCAAGGCAGAACCGCCCGCGCCTGGAGCACGGTGAAGCCCTTGGGCAGCGGCTGGCTCACCCGCCACAGCGCACGCTCGAAATCCCCGGAGACATGAGCGGCGCGATGCCAGCCGGAGCCGCCACCGAGACCGCCGCCGAACTTGCCCGTCCCACGGACTTCCACGACGCCCTCGAGTGGGAAGTTACGCGTCTCGAGGACCACGTCCACGGGCCGCTCGTTCTGGAGGGCAATGTCCGCCGTCCGGGCCAGCGGCGCCGTCGGGTCGGCCGGCGACTCGACGCCGTCCACCATCAGCACCCGGACGGTGGGGGCGTTGGCAGCCGGCCAGAGGATGGGTGGATCGGACGGCCGCACGGCCAGCGTCTCCGGGCTGAGTTTGAAGTCGTGCTCGGGAGCCAGGGTTTCCAAACGGATCCGGCCGTGGTCACTGGCGAGGCCGCTCGAGCCACCCATCGCCCGGATTTCGCCGGTCCCGCGCATCGCGGCGGCGATGACCCTCACGGCGCCGCCCGCGCCGACTGGATGGTCGCCGGAGAAGCTGCTGTTCCCCCCATTGGCGAGCACCTTGCCGTTGAGGGTGAACTTGCCGGCGCAGGCGATCAGAATCGCCCCGCCGCCGCCCGTGCCGCTGGCGTTGCCACCGGCCCCCCGGCGCCGCCAATCAGGGGCACGATCTGGGGATTTCCGTAGGCACTGGCGTGCAAGCCGAACCCCCGGCTGGTGAATCCCGGCCCGAGCGCGCCGCCACCGCCCTGCGGCCCCGTCGCGCCGCCACGAAAGCCTCCGGGTCCGGGTTCTCGCGGGATCAGCGCCTCTATGCCGCTGACATTGGTCTGTCCCGACACATTGATCTCGCCAGCGATGTCCACGTCGCCCTGCACGAGCCAGACGACCGGAGCGTGGGTGGGGTGATTGGCGAAGGTGACCTTGGCCTGGATGCTCACGGCGGAGTACTTGAACACGACCGCCCACTTTTCCGGGTCGTAGATGCCCTGACCCGCATGGGCGGCGTTGCTGGCGTCCCAGCGGCCGGTCACGGCCGTGCGCAGGTCAATCACTGTGTCGGCAGTGACGGTCAGCTCACCATCGGAGCCATCGCTCGGGATGGAGAGTTGGGCACGGGCGGTGAGCGCCGCCACAAGGAGCGTGACGGCAGTGGGGAGGAGGTGAGGAGTCTTCATGGCTGTTGCCGGGGAGGCCGAATTGAGAATGGGGCGGTGGCTTGGGCTCAGTTGGGTTCCTGGAAGTTGAGGACGGAGGTTTCGCGCGAGATCGCCTCGAGCGCGCGCACCTGCTGGCCGAAATTGAACACGCTGGCTTCGCGGGAGACGGCCAGCCCGGGGTCCGCCGCTGAAATCACCGCGCCCCGGTAAACCGCGACCTCGCGGGACAACGCCTCGATCCGGTGAGGCGGGCTGCCGAAGTTGAAGACCGAAGTCTCCCGGGAAACGGCCCAAACCGATCCCAGCGGCGGCGAGCCGAAGTTGAACGCGCTGGCTTCCCGCGAGACAACCAGCCCCGCGTCGGAGGGGGAGATCACGGCGCCGTTGTACACGGAGAGTTCGGCCGAGACGGCTTCGATCCGGTGGACGGGTTCGTCGAAGTTAAAAAGCGAGACCTCGCGGCCCACCACCGTGGGCGGGGTGTCCGCGTAGCCGAACAGACGCCGGTAAGCGGTGAGGTTGTTGACTCCGTCCCCGTCCGGGTCCAGCAACGCATCGAGGGGATTCAGCGGGTCGAGGAAGGCGGCATTGAGAAGTTCGTAGAGATCGTCAATCCCGTCGCCGTCCACATCCTCGGGGGCGGACACGTGGATGGCCTGCACCCGGTAGAACGCGCCCTCGGGATTGGGGGCATCGTCCCGGAGCACCAGTTCCGCGCCGGCGGGGAGGGCGAGGTCGCGCGGGTTCACCAACCTGGCCACCAGCGCGCCGCGCCGCAGGACGTAATAGTAGTTGGGCGCCGTCACCAAACGGACGAAGAAATGCCTCTCGGGCGTGAAGCCGTGCTCGCGGATCTCCAACGGGGTTGCGTCCAGTCGGGTAATGGCGGCCCCGAGCGCAAGCAGACAACCCCAAAGGGTGGCGGGCCGCGAGTTCATTTCGCTCAACACCGGCAAATGAGATCCCTGCCGTTTGCGTCCAAGGTGCCGTCGCAGGCGCCCTAGCGTGCTTCGCGTGCCTCGGTGCGGGCTTCCGTTGTGTGCTCTGGGAGCGATTAGGTGCGGATTGTCTGAGTGCATGCGCTGGAGGTGGTCGGCTGCGCGGTACCGCCGTTGACGATTCACCAGGCCGGTTCCATGAGATCGGCGCACAGCGAGTCCAGGTCGGTCGCCCAATCGTCTCCGAACTCGAGTTCCAGTCTCAGGGTGGCACACCGATGGGCGGCTTCGCGACCAGGCCAGACCGGAGCCACATACGGGCTTGCGCGCTGCCATTCGACGATTCCGTTCCTCACCCGGTAGCGGAAGGAGGGCAGGTGCTCCAAGGAGTGGGTCTGCAGAACGCGCCACTGCAGATCGCCGCCACGCTCCACGAAGCGCAGGACGGCGTCCAGGCGCGCGAGCGACGGCGGCGGCGGCATGGTGCGCCACGGGCCCCACTCCAGCGTGACCACGGGTACGGCGTTCGTGACCAACTGGATGTTGAAGGGAACGAGCAATCCATGGACCCCCTCTTCCCGAGACGCCGCCTGAAAGGCACAAACCTTTGCGGAACGAAAAGCCGGACTTTGATACGAGATGCTTCCCCGTGCCGTGATGCCAGCCGCCGTCTCGTCTGCGCCCACATTCTCAACCGTTACCCGCTCCCGGACCTGCTGCGCTTCGCACCGGACGCGCCGGTAGGTGCCGATGGGATGTCGCGCCGGCTCGGCGGCCTGCAATTCGCAGGTGGTCATGTGAAACAGCCAGTTGGAGCCTTCGAAATGGACGTACTGCCCCAAGACACGAACCAACTCGACGCGCACGATTTCGGGGATCTCAAGCGAGGTGGCATCCGTCGAACCCGACGGCTGCCCCAGCCCCGTCGGGGGTGACTCCTCCGGGCCGCAACCTGCGCCGCCCAAGAGCAGCATCGCCGCGATCCACAGACCGGAGATCCAGTTTCGGTCGCACGGCCCCGGAGCCGATCCGCTTCGGGCAGGGTCCGTGATGAATGCGGTGGTCGGGGATCCCCGCGGTGGGCGCGAGCCCCATGTCCGGGCTGGCATGAAGAACAGGGCACGTTTCATGTTGCCGGTTGTCCGACACGCGAGCGGGGGGCCGGCGTCACGCCGTCAACGGACTCCGCCGCGGATCCCTCTTGCGTGTTCAGCGGGTCGGTACCAAACCGATTGGGCCCGGCTGCGCCGCGTTTGAGCCCGCAGTAGCCAAGCAGCAAGAGCGGCCCGAGAATCGGCACCAAGACGATGAAGATCCACCACCCGGAACGGTCAGCGTCGTGCAGTCGTTTGACAAAGAGGGCGACCCGAACATACGCAAACAGAAGCCCCAACAGCGCGGCGACCGGAAACACGATGGGGCGCAGATCATCGATCTCGCCCAAGTTGATAACCAAGCGCACAACACGCCACGACACCATTTCCAGAATGACCAGGCCGCCCCAGAGGAGGACCCGTGGAATCCGACCCTTCGTGGAGAACAGCAGGTTCCAAGGGTCCAGCCTCACTCTTCCGGCGCTCCACAGACACAAGAGGAACACCCCCAGGCAGGCATACTGGAAGCCTTCCATCACTCCGAGGACCTCGTAGAAGGGCATGGCATGGTTCCATCGCAACATCCCGCTGGTCATCGCGAGGTCCAGCAAGGCCCGGCCGGGAATCACGATCATCAGGAACACGCTGCAGGCCACCAGCCACGGTTTCGCGGCCAGGTGCTTTGTCCTTGAGGCGAGCCAATAGCCGAGGCCGGTGAAGGCAACGGACACCAGGAGACCGCCAAGCGATAAGAGCGATGCTAAATCTTGATGGGACATCGCCGTGTTGGTGTTTGCAGGGGTTTTCGTTCGTGCTGTGTCCCAACGGACCAAGCGTCTTTCAACAACCCGTCAACTGACGCGTGGTGTGATTAGAATGTCGCGCTTCTCTTCTCGCCCGTCGGCTCTTTGGTAAAAGATCGTGATCGTGGCGGCAGTGTTCCCGCTGGGAGCTGGAGTCGGTTTTGCCTGGGAACGGGTCTGCTTGCTCGCGGAATACTTCAGGCTTCCACTGGGGAGGTCGGGAAAGGCCTCGTTGTTGCCACCGATGCGGGGTGACACACGCACTCGCTTGAGCCGGTGGTCCTTCGCCAGGGAGACTTCGAAGGAGATTGACGCGGTGTTGTTGTACCACTTCCCCGTCGCGTCCCGAACGCTCCGGACTTCGAAGTTCACCGCCTTCAATTCCACCGGCGGGCTGCTTCTCGCCGCCGCGACCATGAGGGTGGTTCCGGACGCCGGCCAGATTGGCTGCGCACCCTGCGTCTCAGGGGCAGACAGCTCAGGCGTCGCCGCTTGCGCGTCAGCCAATGGGGTAGGGCAGAGCCATAGCAGCAGAGCGTGGCTCAGGAATGTCATCGCGAGAAGGCGGCCGCGGGTCATGGTGGCGTGATGGGTTCAGCGGGACCGCTGGGAGTGGAGCCGGCAACCCCGCCGGCTCGCCGCAGGCCTGCAGGCAAACCAGAACTCGTGGCGAAGAACCGAAGGAGACGGAGGCTCGGGTTGCGCTTAGTTGTGACTGTTGATGGCATTCAGCTAACTGTTAACACGCCAACCGTGGGCCGGTGTCATAGGGATTGTTCCGGGATCCGAAGAAGCTGCGGTTTGGGTGGCCCCCCGGCCAGCCGTTGGATGGTTCACTTCTCGAAATCCAGCAGCAGGGCCTCCAACCGGTTCGTTGGCCTTCCCAGTGGAACCAGCATCATGCCCACCGGGCCGCTGCGTGACCAAGTGACGGCGTTCCCGCGGACTTCCGCGTGGAAGTGCGGACCCAGCCCGTCCAGGCCTCCGAAGAAGTCGCGCTGCACCCAGTCGGCTGGCGGGACATCGGAGAGCTTTACCCGGTTGGTTGGGACCAGGACCACACCGCCGAACAAGTCAGAAGGCGATTGAGCCCCTATGTCGGGAGAGGGCACGTAATCCTGGCTCGCGATCAAGGTCGAGCGATAGGGTGCTCCCGTCAGCGAAAGCTTTCCGCGCCATTGCACCCCGTTCAACCGGTCCGCCTCGGTAAGAGCATCCGGAGCCACGGTCAGGCCTACGTTGCGGATCTCGACGCGATGGCAGCCTTTCCCCCCAAACAGCCAGTCGCCAAGCCGGTTCTGCGAGAATGTCCAGGTGGAGCCTTCCATTGTGACACGCCCCCGCATGGCCGCCATGAACTCGGCGCGCACGATTGCCTCCCACGTGCCCGGCACCGCCCCGGGGCTGGGAGACCCCGCGTTGTCTCCGGAGTTCTGGCGCTCGGAGCAGCCCGCTCCAAGGGCAAGCGCAAGCAGCAACGGGTACAACCGCGTTGCTCCGGTATGCGACGTCCGTATGGATAACATTCGGCTATTAGTGAGCACGCCGCCGCCGACTTGGTGTCATCGAGTTTGTAGCGTGCGTGGCGGTTCCTGGCGAACGGGTGGCTGTGTGGCCCGCTGATCAAGGAAGTCCGCTGCCAGCAGTGCCTCCGGGGTTCCGAGTTCTCGGGTCCGCGACGCCAGTGAGCGCAAGATTTCGCTCTTCTCCGGCTGGAACCACGCCCGCAACCGCAGCGCGGCCAGGGATTCGTAACCCGCCAACCCGCGGATCACGTCCGCTTCGTCGGTCCAGCCGAGCGGCAGACCCGGCCGAAGGTCCCACAGCCGCGCTTGGCCATCGGGATGGGATGTGGCCAGCCATCGTCCGTCCGGCGAAAAGCATGTCATCCATTCGTGCTGGGGGTGGGGAAAAGAACTGGTCAATGGCGCACCGGTGTGGGCATCCCAGAGGCGGGCGCTGCCTTCCGCCGTCACCGTCAGCAGACGCAACCCGTCTGGACTGAACCGGAGCGCGGTGACGCGCGTCCCATGCAAGAGGTGTATCGGATGGTCACGTCCCTCCCACAAGGAGTACACTTGGGCGTAGGCACCGTTGATCACGCCGAGTCGGCCTCCTTCCGGACTCCAGGCCACTTGTTGCGCGCCCCCCGTGCAGTGAAGCGGTGGCGCAACCTCGGTGCCATCATCGACGCGCACCAGATGAACCAATTCGTGATCCGATGTGACCGGGGTGACAAACGCGACGGCATTGCCATCGGGGCCGAGCGCCGCGACCGGCTTACCGCTCGCGGCGAAGTGCCGGTGGGCTAGTCCGGTAGTCGCATCCCAGGCCGTGATCTGGCCGGTGTCAGTGACGGTGAGAAGCCAGCGATCATCGGCGCCAAACAGGGCCCCCCAGGGCGCGCCAGAGTGGACCAGGTTCGTGACAATCCAGGCCTTCGTGCCGTCCCAGCCCCACAGCACGCCGACCCGGTCGGCATGTCCCACGAAGAACCGACGTCCATCGGGCCGGAAGGCCACGCTATCTACCCGCGCGGCCCCGGAGCCTTGCGCGACCGGCGTGGGCCCGCGGCGGGGATTCCAGATGCCCCAGCGCCCGTGATCGTCCCCACTGAGCAACCAGTTGCCAGTTGCCGTCCAGGCCAAGTCGCGAATCGAAGCGTGGTGCTCGCCGTACCAGCTCCGGGCGTTTTCCGCCAGCCCACCAAGCGTGACGCGTCCGACGGTGCTTCCCACCGCCAGCCAGCGCCCGCCATGGACACCGTTCCCCCGACGCTCGGCTCCTGCACCGGCCAATTCGTGGTCAGCGCACCGACTCGCTGACGGGCGATAGCCGCGAGGCCTTGGGAACGAGCCTGCAACCACAAACCTGCACTCACACCCAAGAGCAAGCAGACCAGCCCGGCGGCCGCGGCCAACGCAGGCTGCCGCTGCATCCAGCGCCGCCACCGCCCGAGCGCGGATACCGGCCGGCTATGCACCGGCAGTCCGCGCAAGTGCCGGTGCAGATCCTCTCGCAATGCCGAGGCGTCCGGAAAGCGCGCCGCTGGATCCTTGCGCAAGCAACGCTGGCAAATCGCGTCGAGGTCGGTTGGCACGGCCGACCAGCGCCGCCGTGGCGACAACTGGTCCTGCTCCAGAATCTGGCGGAGCACCTCCGCCGGTGTCGCCCCCGCAAAAGGCGGGTGCCCGGTGAGGCAATGATATAGCACGGTGCCCAACCCGTGGACATCCGTTGCCGGGCCCACCGGGCCGGAATGCGCGTCCAGTTGCTCCGGCGCCAGATAGGCCAGCGTGCCGATCCCCTCGAGCGGCGCCGTCAGGCTTCCATCGTCCCCCGCCAGCAAGGCGACGCCGAAGTCCGTCAGCCGGGGGGCCCCGTCGCGCCCTGCGTCCAGCAGCACGTTCGAGGGCTTGAGGTCCCGGTGAATGACTCCCGCAGCGTGGGCCGCCGCCACGGCGTCGGCGAGGGTGGCCACCAGCGACGCCGCCTCGCGCGCAACGAGCGGCCCGCTAGCGAGGCGTTGAGCCAGCGTTTCGTCGCGGATGAATTCCATCACCAGGAACGGTTCACCGTCCTCCTCGCCGACTTCATGCACGGCCACGATGCCCGGGTGATTCACCCGCGCCAGGGCCAGCGCCTCCCGTTGGAAGCGGGCGCGGGCCGACTCCCCTGCGGCCACGCCGGCACGGAGGGTCTTCACGGCCACGACCCGGTCCAGTCCGAGCTGGCGGGCGCGCCAGACGTAGCCCATGCCCCCACGTCCCACCTCCTCGATCAATTCGTAGGCGCCCAGCCGACGCGACGGCACGGCATCTAGCGGCGCCTCCGCCGGGCTGACCACCCGGGTGACGACGCACCGGGGGCACATGCCCTGCCAATCCCGCGTGCCGCCACACGCCGGGCAGGGGTCTTGGGCGACGCTGTGCGTCACTCCCATAACGCACGCCAACCGCGGGCCGCTGTCATCGCCCGTCTCACAGCGCCGCCAGCAGATCGCGGATCTCTTCGTCCACCCGCGAAGGATCGTTCAACGTGGCGGCCACCTCGCGGCGGAACAGCTCCCGAAAGCGTTCGCGGAACGGTTTGACCGCGTTACGCACCGTGCCCGGGTGCAGCCCCAGCCGCCGGGCCACCTCCTCGTGCGCTGTGGTGTGGACATCCCGGTCCAGGCAGGCCGTCAGATGGGCGAAGAGCTCCGTGCGCCCCTGCTCCTTGTACTCCGCCCGCAGGTTCGCCAACGCGCGGTCCAGCAGCCTGCGCGCGCAGCACCGGTCGTACACCTGTTCTGGAGTCCGGGAGTCCACCGCTCCCAAAGCTGCCCAGGCTTCCGGATCCTCGCTGTCCGGCGAGGCAAAACCCCCGGGCGGACGCCGGCACTGGCGCGTCTCCGCCCGATGCTGGCTGATCAGGAAGTTCTCGAGTCCGCTGCGGAGGAAATCACGGAACCGCCCGCCTTCGACGGATACCGCAGCCAGCCTGTCACCTTCGAAGATGCGGCCGAGGAAGCCCTGCACGGCGTCCTGGGCGTCGGCCGGGGTCAGCCCCTTGCGTCGGGCCAGCGCGTAGAGGGGCAGCCAGTAACGCCCGGCGAGCCGCTCCCGGGCGTCGCTCGCGACCGGGTTGGCGGCGGCGAGGACGTTGTTCCAGTCGGTTGTGGCGAACATCGTTCCACCTCGACTATTCATGCGCGACATGGACTGTATCAGATCTTCGATTGATTGCAAGACGGCGCGGCGCCGCGGAATATCATCACTTGGTGCAACTTCCGGCGAGGAACGGCGAACGCACGTTCGGGTTGCTCTCGCAGGTCTCGCGGGACGGTTGTTGGTTGGTCACCTCCGTAACCGCGCATGGCACGCACCTTGGCAGGACCTGGCTGGGGCTGACACCAACCGGCAAGCGGGTCGAGATCACTGCCGTCAACGTGAACCGCGTCGTGGACGGGCGGATCGTCGAGCAGGGGGCGCGGCCAATCTTCTGGAGCCGCTGCTGGCCATCGGGGCGATTCGGACGGTGGGTCCGACGGAGTGACCCACGCCACGCAAGCCAGGTTGGCCCGATCTGCCCGCAAGTGGAACTCCTCACCCGCCCTTGGATTTGCTTGGCTCCAAACGGCTGGGCGTGGGAGAACGCATATCACTTTCGTACCGGTCTGGCCTTGACGGGGCGGGGCGAGACTCTGTCGAGCCCTGCTCTTTTTGGTTTTTTGTTCTTGGTTCTTGGTTCGTTGTTCCGTTCTTTGGCCTTCGACTTTCGACCTTCGACCCACTGGAGGCGCCCACGGCACGGCCCCAGGCGAGGCCGCCCGGGCCACTACGGGCCGCCCGCTGCCGGCAAGAAATTGAGATGCGACCGGCGCGGGGGAACAGGCACTTTTTGTTAGCCTCGTCTGTAATCGGTCCCGTTGAATCCCGAAGTACCCGATGGTGAAGCGCCGCCATGAACCGCAGCCCGACGAATGGGATCGCCGCCGGCCCGAGCTGGCCGGCGGGGTGGCCGCTGCACGTACTCCAATCATCCCAGTTCGCGCAGGAACGACCAAGACTTGGCGCGCGGCTGGGTCAAAGACCCGCCGCGGCGCGCGCCTGTTTCCGACCTGCCGCGACTGGCGCTCAGTCCGGTTGCGCTCCGGGATTGCGGCTCCGCCGCGCGGTGCAACCACCCCGATGAGTTTGCCCCGGACGCGCCAGTTTTCCGGTGCTCCCGCGCCCGGCCTGCCGTCCTGGTGTGGGAAGAGCAGAATCGTTCTCCGTCTCCGGCTAGAAAGCCTGTGGCGGAATCGGCGGGGAGGCGGTGGGGATGCCCACCGCGACAGCGGCGGTTCCCTCTCCCTGAGGATAAGGGGGGAACAGGGCTCAATCCATCCGCGCAAGGCCCTAGATCGGAGTTCGCGGCACCAGAAACTTGGTGAATGGCACGACTGCGGGAAGATCGGCGTTCCCTTTCCCCTCCCCCCAACCCTCTCCCCGGGGGAGAAGGCGAAACGTGCGCCGTCTCCCGCGAAACCTGCGGCGGGGCTGGCGGGACGCGCTTCCTTGCGGCCGCCCTCCTGGTGGCGGCGCCAGCCGCGCTGGGGTGCCTTCAAGCCCATTCCGGCACCCGCCCGCGTCCTTCCACCCGGCGCGGGACACGGTGAGCGACTCCCCCACACCGCCTGAACAACCCATCACCATTCCAGCCGCCTCTTACCATGCGCGTCTTTTTCAGCCATGCCTGGGACAGCAAAGTCCGGCACCCGGCGCTGCCGCGGATTCTGAACCAACTCGAGGAGCACCTCGGCGTCGAGGTGTGGAAGGACAACGAGCAGCTTGACGCCCGGACCTCGCGCCTGCGGGTCGCACTGGAGGAGGCCATCCGCCGGGCGGACGCGTTCCTCCTCGCCTGGTCGTCCGCGGCGGCGCAGTCCCCGCACGTCCTGGGCAAACTCGACTTCGCCCTGGCGGCCGGCAAACCGATCATCATCAGCTGCCTCGAACCGGACGTGCCGCTGCCGCCGCGCGAGGGTTTGAGGGACCAGCTGGAAATCCACTTCTTCGGCGACGCCCCGAAGCTGGCCCAGGCCCAACACAGCCTGGCCAAGGCCATCATTGGCTTGTACGAGCACGCGATGGACGATGCCACACGGACGGAGCATCTCCGGCTGCGCAAACTGGTCGGCTCGTTGGAGGACATCGGCTATCGCTGCAGCGCCGGCCAGCGCGGCGCCGAAGGGCGGGACTATCTCCTGCGCTCCCTGAACAAGGCGCTGGCCCTGGCCGAACACGACGACGGCGCGGAGGCGCGGGTGATCCGCGTCTTGAAACCGTTGCTGGCCCGGTATCAGGACGCGGCGGGCGATCCCGAGGCGTTGCGGGCGGTTCTGCGGGAAGCCACCAAACTCGGCGCCAGCCACGACCCCCTCGTGGTCCTCCTCAGCCAGAAACTCCGGGAGGAAATCCAGGCCGGCCTCGCCCACGCCACCGGCACCGAGGCGGGCGCGCAGACCGACGGGGGCAATGACGAATTCGCGTCCGGAGAAGCCGCCGGGGAGAAAGCGGAAGATTCCCTCGCGGACTTTGCGCGCTTGCAGGCGTCGGTGCGCAGGCGGAACTGGGATCCGGAGCCGACCTGCTCGGCGGCCGGCCGGCTGGCGCAAGGCGTGCAAGCGGCCGCCCGCGCGGGAGTGTCCCAGCTTGAAACCCTGCTGGGCGCGGCGCTCCCGCTAGGCCAGGTTCAGCCCGCAGCCCGGCTGGTGTGGGATTACATCCAGGCGGCGCCGGGCGTGGTGGAATGGCTGGTCGCGGGCGCGGTGGCCAGCCAATCCCCCCAGCTCGTTGGCGTGGCCACGGCGCTGGCTCAGTACTGGGAAAGCCCCAACGATCTCATCCCCGACTCGGCCGGCATTCTCGGCCGGCTCGACGACGCCTGGTTGATCCATTCCGCCACCGGGCTTTGTCTCCAAGCCGGCTGGATCGCGCCCGCCGGTTTTCCCGCCGATCCGGCCCGCCTCGGGCAAGGCGGCCAGCTCGCCGCGGCTTTGCTGCCCCCGCAGATCCACTCGCGTCTGGTCCTCATCCTGCGCGAGATCCTGGAACCGCTCGGCGGTTGCTTTTCGGGAGACGCGCCCGGCGGACCTGCTGGATTTGCGGGCGAGGATAGCGGGACGGATATCGAAACGCTGCGGGAACAGGTCTCGTATCAATTCGGGGGCGAGATGCTGAAGCGCGGGATCTGAACCCGAAATCGAATTGGGGCAGGCGGGACGCACTGTGCCACGGCCAACTTCGGTTTTCGGGTTGAACCCTCCCAGCACCGGCGGCGTGGAGCCGGTGGGTGGGGAAGAACGGCGCCGCAAGCCCCGCCCCAGGTCCGTCCACGCCGAAAGTCCGCCTCACCCCTGCCCCAGCGCCTCGATGAGGTACCGCAATTCGGTGTCCAGGTCGTCGCCCTCGGCCAGGGTCTGGCTCACCTCGGCCTGCAAGGCTTCGCGAAAGCGTTTGCGCAGCCGGTGAACGGCCACTTTCACCGCGCCTTCGCTCCAGCCCAGGCGCCGCGCCGCCGTGGCCTGCGAGAGCGCCGGCGCCTCGCCCGCCAGCCAAGGCTTGAGTTGATCGAACTGCGTCGCCTTGCCGTTCGCGGCGAACTCGGTGGCAACCACGTTCAACGCGCGTTCCATCACGGCCAGCGCCCACTGGCGGTCGAACCACGCGTCTGGCACGGTCGCGCCGGCGTCCGGCAAATCCACCGGCGCGCCGTCCTCGGTGACGGGCGCGTCCAGCGACTCGGCCGCCACGCCGCCGCCGCGCTTCAGACGCCCTTCGCGCTTGCGCTGGTCGGCGAGAAAATGTTTCACCGCGCCGAGCAGATAGGAGCGGAACCGGCCGCGGTTGGGATCAGCCGCGCCGAGGTCCCCGTGCTGCAAAATGCGGGCGAAGAATTCCTGGGCCAGTTCGCGCGCCGCCTCGTCGTCCCGCCCTTCACGGCGCAGAAACCGGAACACCGGCTGGTAGCAGGCTTCGCACAACTCGCTCAGCGCGGCGCGCGCCTCCGGCGTTTCGCCCCGGGCGCGCAGCACCAGCGTCCAGCGGGTCGGAGCAAAGACACCGCCGGCGGGCGGGGTTGATTCTGCTTGGGTCACGATGGCGTCATGGCGGTCGGGCCAGCCAGCGGGCGCGACTTGGTTCAGCGCATCCGCTCCAACACTGTGACGGTGGCCTGGGCGTTGATTTCGTCCGCTAGCGCGCGTTCGAGGGCTTCAGTGCTCGCCCGGCCGGCCGCGAGTTCACTCTCCACCAGAGCGCGCACCTTGGAAGCATGTTCAAGCCGGGCACGGGCGGCGGCCAGGGCGTCTCCCAGGAACGCTGCCTCCGCGATGGCGGCTTCCGCCTCCGCTTCCAGCAGTTCCCGCTGATCTGGCGACGCGTCCGTTTGAAGCTTTTGCCGCAATGCGTGGAGCCGTTGAACAGCGGACTGCCAGCGGTCGCGGTCGGAAGCGCGCGCGGCGGCAACCGCCTCCGGTCCGGGCTGGGGAGCGCTTTGCGCATTGACGGCGGCTTCGAGCAGCATCCGGGCGGCGGAATGCTCCGCTTCGGCCGCGAGCAACTCGATGCGGGCGGCCTTCTTCTCGCTGAATTGTCGCCGGACTTCCGCGAGGTTGGTTTCCGCGCACTCGAGAATGGCCTTCGCGCGCCCCAAGGCCCACGGTGCGGCGACAAGTCCGCTCAGCGTCACCGCTCCGCTCCGATGCACCGCGCGCAGCCCGACGCCCAGGTCTCCCGCGCCGCCGATCGGAAAGCGAAACAGCGGTCGTTGCTCACTCTCGTACACCATCACTTCATGCTTCACGACGTCTTTGGCCAGGGCGTCGCGGAAGGCAAGCAGATCGGGTTCCTGTACGGCATCCGGCACGCGCCATTCGAGCCGGTGACGCATGGAGTTCGGCGCGGGGGTGGCCCGGGGGTGGACATGCGGGCGACCGCCAGGAAGCCGTTACCGTCGAGGCGGATGACTGGTTCGACGTCGCCCTGCGTGACAACCGCGAAATCCATGATCAGCCAGCGGCCGTCCGGCTGGCGGCGGAGGTCCAGGCCGGACATCGTGAAGCGGATCCAGTTGCTTGAAGCGGTGCCCGGCGGATTCTCACGCACTTGCCAGGCCAGGAGTTCCCGCTCCAAATCCGGCGGGGGCTCGGCGGGAGGCGCGGTCACGGACGGCAGCCAGTTCGTCGAGCCGACGGACACAAGCGTGCTGTCGAATTTCCGCAGGCTGAACTCGCGGCCATGCGTGACCACGCGCAGGCTCAACTGCGCGGGAGCGGCCGGGCCGCTCGTTTCCGTAGTGGCAGGAGGTGCGGTGAGCCCCATTTCGCTCACGGCCCGGGGCTGGAAATCCAGGTAGCTGTTCGGCTGCTGGGAAACAATCGAGGTCAGCGGACCCAGCTCCACAAACCCGCCGCTCACGGTGGCGCCGCCCTCGGCGATCAATTTCATCGTCCACACTGGCAGATTCGTCTGCTGCGCAAACCCGCTCACCGGCTCGAGGACGAACTCGGCGCGCCCGCGTTCGTCCTCCGGCGCCACCGCGTACCCGGCGAGAAACGGCACCGGCGCGGGCGGGTCCGCGTCGCGGCGCAGCACTTCCAGCGTGGCGACCTGGCCCTTGGGGACGCGGAATTTCAACCGGATGGGATCCTGGCCGGCCGGCCGGGCAGGCGTGTATTGCACGCGGGCGGCGGGACGCTCAGCGCCGGACTTGGGGTCGCCTTGCCGCGACACAAGCGCGACGCCGAACAGGCACACCAGCAATCCGGCGAAGACCCACTTGAGCACGCCGCGCCGTTCTCCGGCCGGCCGGCGCGCGGCCCAGCGCGCCGTGGAGTAAACAGCCCACAACGCAAACGGGAGCACGCCCGCCGGCAGCAGGAACACCAGCATCCGCCCGAGAACATGAGTCCAGCCCGAGCCGCCGTCCGGCGTCAGCCAGAACATCAGCGGCCCCAGCGTGACGGCGAGCAGCGCCAGCAACGGCCAGGCGAGTGTGGCAAACAACGCGAACGGCAGCCCGCGTACCGTTCCGCGGCCGTCCCGGATTTCATTCAAGGCCAGCCAGCCGACCAGCGTGCCGCCCAAGCCGGGCAGGGCCATGCTGCCCAACGTGAGCCAGAGTTCGGTTGGAGCGATCCCGCCCCGTCCTGTCAGCAAACCCACGACCACGGTCAGCGGCAGCGCCAGGCTGATCCCGACCAATCCCGCACCGGCGAAGGCGCGAAAGGCGTAAGCGGGCTTTCCGGCTGGACCCGCCGCGACGGCGCCACGCAGGCCGGTTTCGCCGGTGACCGGCGGCGTGGTCACATTCGTTGCCACGCCGCTTTCGGTGAGGTCCTCCACGCGCGTCTTCACTTCGCCGGCGCTCTGGAAACGTTTCTCGCGGTCCTTCTCGAGCGCGCGGAACACCACATCGTCCACGCTGGCGTTCACCGGCGTCTTGGCCGACGGCGGCGCAAAACGCCCGATCGGCAACTCGCCTGTGAGCATTTCGTAGAAGACCACGCCCAGCGAATAGATGTCGGCGCGGTGGTCCACGTCGGCAGGACGCTCCAACTGCTCCGGCGCCATGTAGTGCGGCGTGCCCAGCGCCGCGCCGGTGCCCGTGAGCGTCACCGACGCCGGGTCGTCCTCGACGAGCTTGGCGATGCCGAAGTCAGCGATCTTCACGCGGCCTTTGGCGTCGAGCAGGATGTTTTCCGGCTTGATGTCGCGGTGCAGCACGCCCTGTTCATGGGCGTATTGCAGCGCCTCGCAGATCTTCGGCACGATGGCCAGCGCCTCGGACGGCGAGAAGCGCCCCGCCCGCATGGCCTGGCGCAGGTTCACGCCGTCCACGTACTCCAAGGTCAGGAAGTAAAAGTGCCCGGCGCGGCCGAAGTCGAAGACGCTGACGATGTTCGGATGGCTCAGCCGGGCCAGCACGCGGCCCTCGCGGTTGAAGCGCTCGGTGAACTGCGGGTCGCGCGCCAGCTTGTCGGGCAGCAGCTTGAGCGCAACGAAGCGGTCCAGATGCGGCTGCCGGGCCTTGAACACGAACCCCATGCCGCCGCGGCCGATGAGCTCGAGGACTTCCAGTTGCGGAAAGGCGGCCCGCACGCGGTCAAGCGATGGAATGTCGTCCGCCGCCGTGGCGGCCGGGCCGGCGGAGCCGGTGTCCGGCACCGTGGCCGCGTCGGCGAAGACACACAGCGGACAAAGACCATGCGGAGCGTCCGCCGGGATGGGCGCGCCGCACTTGGGGCAACGCTGGGTTGGGTCGGTCGTTTTCATCGTGCCTCATTCCTGAGACACCGACGAACCAAGGTTACAGGAAAGAACCGCGCGCCGCAAAAGCGGTGACGGGAGACACGCGGACTCGGGCCGGACGCTCTCAGCCGCAGCCGGCGACTTCGAGCGCGCCGGTGAAATCTTCCAGCAAATCCTCGAGGTCCTCGACGCCCACCGAGACGCGCACCAAGCCGTCGCTGATGCCGGCGCGCGCGCGTTCCTCCGGGCTGAGCTTGCGATGCGAGGTTTTGGCGGGGACGCAGGCCAGGCTTTCCAC
This sequence comes from uncultured Verrucomicrobiota bacterium, assembly GCA_964568145.1. GTDB lineage: Bacteria > Verrucomicrobiota > Verrucomicrobiia > Limisphaerales > J093 > DSVZ01. Next base: position 9,379 of record CAZMOZ010000022.1, on the reverse strand, counting down.
GCCCCCCAGGCTCAACGCCGGCATGACCAGGCGGAAGCCGGCGAGCACGGCATCCGCCAGCGCCGCTTCGCGCAACTCGAAGGACAGCATCCCGCCGAAACCGCGCATCTGGCGGGCGGCCAGCGCGTGGTCGGGATGGCACGGCAGTCCGGGATAATGCACCGCCGCCACGGCGGGGTGTTGCAGGAGGAATCTGGCCAGGCGGGCGGCGTTTTCGTTGTGCTGCCGGACCCGCAGCGCCAGCGTCTTCAACCCGCGCTCCAGCAGGAAGCAGGCGTGGGCGTCGAGCACCCCGCCGTGGTTCACCGCGCATTCGCGGGTGCGCTCGACGATGGCGGCCGAGGCCACCACCACGCCGGCGTTCACGTCGCTGTGGCCGTTGAGGTATTTCGTGCCGCTGTGGATCACGGCATCGAGGCCCAGCACGAGCGGATTCTGGTTGATGGGCGTGGCGAAGGTGTTGTCCGCCACCGTGAGCACGCCGCGCGCGCGACCCAGCCGGCCGACGGCCGCGAGGTCCACCACGCGCAGCAGCGGGTTGGAGGGCGACTCGACGTAAATCACCCGGGTCTCGGGCCGCAGGCTGGCGGCGAACTCGTCAGCCGTGCGCGCAAAGGACACGGCGACGCCGAACCGCGTCAGTTCTTGCACAAACAGGAACGTGCCGCCGTAGAGGTCGGCCTGGAAGACCGTGTGATCGCCCGGCTTGAGGTGGGCGAGGAGCAGCGTGGTGATGGCCGCCATGCCGGAGCCGAAGACCACCGCGGCCTCGCCTTGCTCCAGCGCGGCCAGCTTCCGCTCGAGGACGCGCTGGTTCGGCGTGTTGAAATAGCGCGGGTAGAAGTTCTCGTTGGCCGGGTTCGGAAAGGCCCAGGCGGTGGACGGGAAAATGGGACTGCACGCCCCGCCGGTTCGTTCGTCGTGGCGCGTGCCGGCGAGGATGCAAAGCGTGGACGGTCGCAGCGGCTGGTCGGTTGGCTTCATGACAAATGCGTTTTCGCGGCGGCCATCTTAGCCGGGACGATTCCGTTGAGGAAAGGGAGCACACGCGCCCGCGCGTGTTCCGACCGGCGCCCCCGCCGGTCGGCTCTGCGCGCTCGAACCGCGCCGGCCGGTGCCCCAACCCCGCCGCATGGGAGGTGGCGGGCGAGGCGCCCGCCACGGCACCCGAGGCGGGTGCGCTCCCCAGACCGATTACATCGCTCCGGTTTTGCCCCGCGAACGCCCGCGCCCAAAGCGAATTGGCGGCGGAGCGGCGGGCTTTCTTCGGCCAGGGCAGCGCGGTGCAGGCAATCACGCCAGCGTCAGCCCCGTTCCGCGCAGACCGGCAAGCTGGCCTGGCCAGGCCGGGGGTTGTCGTTCGTGGCTTGGCGGCCGCGTGAGCGCGCTGATCCAGACCAGCGAGCCGAGCGGGACGCGGTCGAACAGCGGGATCAAGTCCGCAGCGGCCAGGTGAATGCAGCCGCGCGAGGCCGGCCGGCCCAGCGTCGGTTCGTCACCCAGGCCGTGGAGGTAGATGAAGCGGCGGAACGAATCCACGTCGCCGCCCTGGTTGAAGCCGGGTTCGAGCCCGCGCAGCCACAGAATCCGGTGCGCAATGGGCGCCGGCCATTGGCCCGCCCAGGAAAATCCGACCGGCCGGCGGGCTTCAAACGCGGTGCCCACCGGCCAGCCCGCGCCGACCTTGGCGGCAATCTGGTGCAAGCCCATAGGCGTGCGGTGGGAGCCTGCGGTCTGTCCCAGACCAATGCGCGAACTCGAAATGCGGAAGCGGCGGTGCAGGCGGTACCTGCGGGCGGCGGGGCCGGGCGCCGCGACCCGCCATTCCAGGCATTGGCTGCCGGTCCAGACCAGCAGCACGTGCGGCGTGAGGCGCACCCCCAGGCTGCGGCAGCACAAGAGAAATTCGCGCGGCAGGCCGGGCCGCGCGCCCCCGGAGTCGCCCGGCGCGCTCACCTGAGTTTCTTGATGAGCACCTTGGACCGGCGTCCGGCCTGTTCGTATTTCTCGCGCCGCGCCGGCGGCAAATCCTCGGCGCCGCCTTCGGCGAAGCCGGCCTTGGACTGGAAATACGTGAAGGCCTGGGTGGACAGCGCGAGCAGTTCGCTCAGCCCCAGTTCGCGCGCGCGGCTCTCGGCGAACTGGAGCAGCTTCCGGCCGATGCCCTGGTTCTCGTGCGAGGATTTCACGTACAGGCAGGCCACCTCGCCCTTGCCCAGCTCCGGGTAAGTGTGCAAGGCCACGCAGCCGACCGGGTTCCTGTCTATCTCGAAGATGTGGTAGTCTGCCAGGTTCTTTTCGATGCTCGAGCGGCTGCGCTTCACCAGCTCCTCGCTCTCCACCGAGGGCTGGATGAGCTTGAGGATGCTCGGGATGTCCTTCTTCAAGGCGCGGCGGATCTGCTGGTACTCGTTGGCGTAAACGAGCGTGCCCACGCCTTCGTTCGAGAACACCTCGGTCAGCAACGCCTCGTCCAGCCGGCCGTTGATGATGTGCACCCTGGGGACGCCGGCCTTGCAGCCCGCGGCGGCGTGAATGGCCTTGGACAGGCATTGCGGGGCAAATTCGTCGCGGCTTTCCGCAAGCGCGCGTTCGAGGTCGCCGGCCAGGATCTGCCGGAACAGCCGGCCCTGGCGGATCAAGCCGTCGTACGGCGTCACGAAAATGATCTTCACGGCCTTCAGCGCCTCCGCCACCGCCACCGCCACGCCGTCCGAGTTGACCCGGTACGTCCGGCCTTCGCCGTCAAAGCCCAGCGGGGGCACGACCGGGATGATGCCGTCCTGGAGCAGCGCCTGGAGCAGGTCCGCGTCCACGCGCTCCACCTTGCCGGTGAGCAGGTGGTCCACGCCCTGCAGGATGCCCATGGGATGGGCCACGATGGCGTTGGGGCAGGCGGCGCGGAGGTCCTGCGTGGCCAGGCCCTCGAGGATTTCGTGGGTGAGGCGGTTGGCGGCGGTGAGGGCCAGTTGGAGCGTCGCGGCGTCGGTCACGCCCGCGCCGTCCAGGTCGGACGGCGTGATGCCCTGCTGTTCCGCGAGCAGCCGGATTTGGGCCGCGGCCCCGTGCACGAGCACTACCCGGATGCTCAGCGAGCGCAACACCGCCACGTCCATCAGGATGTTGGCGAAGTTCTCGTCGGTCACGATCGCGCCGTCCACGCTGATGACAAACGTCCGTTCGCGGAAGCGCGGGATGTATTGCAGGATGCCCCGCAGGTCGGTCGGTTTCACGTCTGGATCGAACCTCGTCGCTGTCCGGATTGAGCCGGAATCCGCGCCGGGAGCGCAATGCTTTTCTGGCCGCCCGCCGGGGCAGCGGGCCGGTCACGGCCATGCCAGTCTCCGCCGGCGGGTGGAGCGAGGGGTGATGAGCCGTCTTGATGAAATTCAAAACGTCAATTGACACTCAGCGTCACTGATGTAGTAATTGCTGCGTGCGCGCTTGAATCGGCCGGGAAGGCCGGAGGTGAGGGCGCGTCGCCAACTCAAATGACCAGCAAGCACTCGATCTGGTGGGTTCTGGCGGGCGTGATGGGAGCCGCCATCTGGGGGTTGTCGCAGGCCGTGCAGCCGCCCACGCTGACGGTGCGATCCGAAGCCAACCGGCAGGTGCGCCTGTCCTGGCCGCAGGCCGCCGGGGATTTCATCCTCGAAGAATCGGCGGTGGTGGGGCCGGGCGCCGCGTGGTCGCCCACCGGGGTGCAGCCGAACGTCCAAGGAGACCAACTCACCGTGCTGGTCAACGCCACGGCCGCGTCGCGCTATTTCCGCCTGCGCGCCTCCGGCGCGGCTCCGCTCACCATCGTCACCAACACCTCGCCACCCAACGGATCCCACGGCGTCGCGGTGTCGCGCGACACGGTGTTCGAGTTCTCGGCGCCGCTGGCCGCCGACGCCATGCTGACCACCGCGCAGTTGTTTGCCGAGTTTGGCGGACGTCGCCTGCTGGGACGCGTGGAGGTGTCCGCCGACCGGCGCCGGGCCATCCTGTTCTATCTGGAAAACCTGCCCGCCGGCGCCCGGATCAAGGTCACCTTGGACGGCAACAACCTCCGCGACGCGTTCGGCCGGATCATTGACGCGGATGGGGATGGCCAGCCCGGCGGGAGCCGCACGATTTTCTTCGACACCTTCAGCGCCACGCCGTTGGTGAACACGGCGGTGATTGGCCGGGTGTTCGCCTCCGACCCCGAGCCCGGCGGGCAGCCGGGAACCTTCGTCAACCGCCCGCTGGTCGGCGTGACCATCACCGTGGATGGCGCCGAGGAAACGCTGCGCACCACCACCGATGCCTCGGGCTTCTTCAAGCTCCAGCCGGCACCGTCCGGCCGCTTCTTTGTCCATGTGGACGGGCGCACCGCGGTCGGCAGCGCCTGGCCGGAGGGCGACTACTATCCGTTCATCGGCAAGGCCTGGGAGGCCGCGCCGGGCCGGGATGACAACCTGGCCGGCGGCAGCGGCGAAATCTTCCTGCCGTTGATCAAGAACGGCACGCTCAAGCCGGTCAGCGCCACCGCGGACACGCCGGTCACCTTCCCGCCGGAAGTCGTCCAGCAGAACCCCGCCCTGCAAGGCGTGCAGATCGTCGTGCCGGCGAACGCGCTGTTTTCCGACGACGGCAACCGCGGCGGCCAGGTGGGCATCGCGCCGGTGCCGCCCGACCGCCTGCCGGAACCTTTGCCGCCGGGGCTTGCGCTCCCGCTGGTCATCACCATCCAGACCGATGGGCCGATGAACTTCGACCGGCCGGTACCCGCGCGCTTTCCGAACCTCCCCGACCCGCGCACCGGCAAGAAGCTGCCGCCCGGCGCGAAGAGCGCGCTCTGGAGCTTCAACCACGACACCGGACGCTGGGAACTCGGCGGACCGATGACGGTCACCGCCGACGGCAACTTCGTCGAGACCGATCCCGGCGTGGGCATTCGCCAGCCAGGCTGGCACGGCAGCTTCCCCGGCTCGGATGGCGGCTGCGACAATCTGTTGGGTGGCGATGGGGATGGGGATGGCGACGGCGACGGCGACGGCGACGGCGACGGCGACGGCGACGGCGACGGCGACGGCGACG
>CAZMOZ010000022.1:0-4212 GCA_964568145.1 uncultured Verrucomicrobiota bacterium | reverse complement strand
GTGACGGCGACGGCGACGGCGACGGTGACGGCGACGGCGACGGCGACGGCGACGGCGACGGTGATGGCGACGGTGATGAAGACCCGTGCAAAGACGCCGGACCGGCTTGCGGCCCGAACGCGCCCGGTCCGGTGGATCAAAACGACTGGCCGATCACCAACAACGACGCGGATCCCAGCGGCAATTACACCAGCCATCGCGGCTTCGAGATCGAGGGCGGCATCTGCTACGACAGCGGGTCTTCGAGCTGGAGATTCCGGGTTACCCGGCTGGTCTGGCGCGGGGCCATCAACACCAGTTTGAACAGCGGCTTTGTCAGCACCGAGCCGGTCATCGGCAGCAACGTCACCTCCAACAATTACTGCGACATCATTGACGAGATGGCTGGCTATCTGGGGCGCGGGCGCGGTTCCTGGCACTTGCGGGCCGCCAGCCTGGCCCATGAAGTCCATCACCGCGACGTGGACTGGCCGGGGATTTTGAATCCGCTCTGGCAGAACATCGAGGCGGCCATTGAGGCGGAATCCGTGCCGTGCGACCGCGATCCCGCCGAAGCCGAGCTGATCCTTAGAGCGAAAGTGGCGCAACATCAGGGTGCGCTGCACACCCAGTTCGTGCAGGGCGTCACCGCGTTCAACGTCGGCCACGACGGGGCGCGGAACGACGGCGCGTACCAGGCCGGCCAGAACGTGTTGAACGGGCGGATCCAGGAGATTCGCAACCACGCCACTGCGCAGAGTTGGGCGCCCTGCCCGCCGTTCTTCCTGGTCCGCCGGAACATGAGTCTCGCCGACCAGCACGAGGCCCGCCTGGTGGGACTCGACGCCAGCGCGCCCGCCCAGACGCTCCGGCCGGGCCAGACCACCCAGCTTCGCGTGATCGGCCTTTACAGCGACAACAGCCAGGTGGATCTCACCACCGCGCCGCTGACCATTTACCAGAGTTCCGCCCCGACCGTGGTTGCCGTGAACGCCGCGGGCCAGGTCACCGCGCTGGCGGCCGGCGTGGCCAACGTCATCATCAGCCACGCCGCCGGCATTGATGGCCACCCGGTCTTTGCCACGGTCTCCATCGCGGTGCCTGCGCCCCACGACCTGGACAATGACGGCATGCCGGACCAGTGGGAGCGCGACAACGGCCTGAATCCCAACGACGCGGCTGACGGGAAGCGCGACGCGGACGCCGACGGCCTGCGCAACGTCACCGAGTATGAACTGGGCACGAACCCGCGCCGGCAGGACACCGACAACGACGGGCGCACGGACTTCCGGGAAACCCTGGACGGCACCGATCCGCTCACGCCGGACACGCGCAACCGGCCGTTCTCGCTCGGCCTGCATTACTACGTGCTGATGAACCTCGAGACCGGTCTGGTGGAGCAGCGGGGCGTCACCGGCCGCAACGGGGAAGGCCACGAAAGCCTCATCATGGCGCCCGGCACCCGCTACCGCCAATGGGTCTTCCACCCGGGCACCGGCCGGGTGGGCACCGCCGACTGGATCAGCGCCGACGCCGGGCAACGCTTCCTGCTGCCCGCCGTGATCATGCGCCGTGACAATTCACCGGACTCCGACGGGGACGGCCTGCGCGACGCGGCCGAATACGTGATGGGCACCAACAAGAACAAGCCGGACACCGACGGCGACGGCATCAGCGACGGCGCCGAGGTGCGCGCGGGCACGAACCCGACCGACGGTCTGCCGGTGAGCACCGGCGTGCTGGCGACCGCAGACACGCCCGGCAACGCGGTGGACGTGGTGGCCCACAGCGGTTACGCCGTGGTGGCCGACTCGCAGTCGGGCGTTTCCATCTTCGACATCCGCACCGGTTTCACGCCCACGTTGATCGCCCAGGTGGACACCCCGGGCAACGCCCGCGGCGTGGCGCTGATCCTCCGGCCCAACCCGCAGGACGAGCTCCGGGTGGCCGTGGCCGACGGTCCGGCCGGTCTGGCGGTGGTGGACCTCGAACTGCCCGCGAACGCCCGCCTCTCGCGCCAGGTCAACGTCGGCGGCAACGTGAACGCCGTGGCGGTGCTCGGCGGCCTGGCGTTTGCCGGCACGGACCGCGGCGTGATTAACACGGTGGACCTGGCCACCGGCAACATCCTCGAACGGTTCCAACTGCCCAACACGCCGAACATTCAAGACCTCGTCGTGCGGCGCAACACCCTGTTCGTCCTGACGACCGACCGGCTGTTCGCCGTGCCGTTGGACGAAGGCGAGATGCGCGTCAGCTCGAACGTGGCGTCGCCGGGCGGCGTGGGCGCGGGCGGACGGCGGCTGCGGTTGTTCGTGGGCGAAGGCCGCGCCTATGCCTCGCACACCTCGGGCTTCAATGTCTTCGATGTCACGGACCGCGAGCAACTCCGCACGCTCCGCAACCAGAACACCAACGCCCGCGGCTGGAAGCAGATGGTCCCGAACGGCTCCGGCCTGGGCCTCGCCGCCGTGGACGCCAACAGCACCGACGACGGCCCGCATGACGTCTCGCTCTACCGCCTCGGCCCGGACGGGCTCGGGCTGGACTTCCTGGCCACCTTCCCCACCCCGGGGCTGGCCACGGCGCTGACGATCTACAACGGCCTGGCGTACGTCGCCGACGGCCGGGCGGGTTTGCAGGTCGTGAACTACCTCGCCTACGACTCCGGCAACCAGCCGCCCAGCATCTCCCTGAGCGCGGACTTCCCGCTGGAACCGCCCGTGGCCGAGGAAGGCAAGCTGGTCAACGTGATTGCCCGGGTCAGCGATGACGTGCAGGTGGCGCGGGTCGAGTTTTACGTGGACGGCATCCGGGTGGGCACGGACGGCAACTACGAGTTCAGCCAGCGGTTTGTGACGCCGGTGCGCACGCCCACCAAGAACAGCTTCACCCTGCAGGCCCGCGCCTTCGACACCGGTGGCAACAACACCTGGTCGCAGGAATACCTGGTGACGCTGGTTCCGGACGCCACGCCGCCGCGGGTGATCCGCCGCTTCCCCGCGCCGGGGGCAATCGTGGGCTCGACCGACACTGTGGCCGCGTATTTCAGCGAACCGCTGAACATTCCGGGGAACGAGCTCAATCTGTTCGTGCTGGTGTCTGCGGAAGCCGACGGCGTCCTGGGCACGGCGGACGACCGCGTGGTACCGGACGGCCAGTTCAGCTATCGGAGTTCGCTCAACGCCATTTTCCTGACGTTCCCGGCCAGCCTGGCGCCGGGTCTGTACCAGGCGCAGGTGCGCCCGCCGCTGGCGGACCTGGCCGGCAATCCGCTGCCCGGACCGGTGACCTGGCGCTTCTGGGTGCTCGGCCAGACGGACACCGACAACGACGGCGTGCCGGACAACGTGGAAGAGCTGCTGGGGTACAATCCCAACAACCCGGACACCAACGGCAACGGCGTGCTCGACGGCCAGGAAGACCTGGACCGCGACCGCCTGCCCAACGCCTGGGAGCTGGTCTTCGGCTTCGATCCGCGCCTGGCGGACTCCGACGGCAACGCCACGAACGACGACGCCGAGGACAGCGACAACGACGGCCTGCCCAACTTCCGCGAATGGCAGACCGGCGGCAGCCCGCGCAATCCCGATTCCGACGGCGACGGCTGGGACGACAATGGCGAGGCGGCCGATGGTTCGAGCGTGGCCGACCCCGGCTCTACGCCGCCGGTGCGCGTCAATTCCCCGGTCACGTCGTTCCTGAACGCCGTCCCGCAGGGCGCGCCCGCCGGCACGCTGCTGCAGGTCACCGCGTTGCCCGCCAGTTATCTCAATGCCCTGGCCGCCACGGTTCCGGCCGGCGCGCCGCTGCAGGTCACCTCGTTGCCCGCCAGCTACCTCAATGCCCTGGGCGCAACGCCACAGCCGGGCACCGTATTCCAGGCGCATTCTCCGACAGTGAGTTATTTGAACGCCGTGGCGACCCCGTATGCCGGCCCGGTTTTCCTGCCTTCACCGGTGGTCAGCTACCACAACCAATGACCGATTTGATCTGAATTCCGCAACAACCCGATAGCCTATGAAGATCCAACTCCGAAACCTCATCCGACCCGGCCTGCTGGCTGCCTTGTGGCTGGCCGCCGGGCCCCGACACGCGCTGGCCGTGGACCCCGACCTGCCGTTCAACAGCGGCTCGACGGGCGCCGACGGGCCGCTCACGTTCCGTGAAATCGCCATCGGCCGGAACTCCCATGGCATGGCCTACGACGCCGTCCGCAAGGAGGTCGTGCTG
>CAZMOZ010000021.1:0-77635 GCA_964568145.1 uncultured Verrucomicrobiota bacterium | reverse complement strand
ACGATCTCCTCCTTCAACCCGCCTCCGGCTGAACTTCAACTGCGGAATCTAGGGTAAAAGTCCCGCAACAGCCCGGCATGCCCGGCGGCGAGCTGGCTCACCGACAGACCCGCGGGCCGAAAGACGACGTGCCCCAGATCGTAATGCGCCCAGTCGCGATCCAGCAGCCGGCCTTCGGCTGACATCCGCGCAAACAGCGGCGTGCCGGGCAGCGGGGTGAGCAACGTCAATTGCAGCGCGTCCAATCCGGCTTCATGAAGAAACCGTCCGGTGCGCTCCAATGTCTCCGGTGTATCCTGATCGAACCCCAGCACGACCGCTCCCATGACCGCGATTCCCCGCTCCTGGAACCGGCGGACGGCCTGAGCATAATCCGCGGCGTGATTGAGCGACTTGCTCGCGCCGTCGAGGCTCGCCTGGGAAAGGCTCTCGAAGCCCACAAAGACCCCGCGGCAACCGCTCCGCCGCATGAGGTCCAGGAACGCTGGGGCGCGGGTTACGTGAACGCTCATTTGCGCAAACCACCGCCGGCGCAGCGGCCGGAGGCCTTCCAAGAGCCGCCGGGCGTAATCCATGTCGGCCACGAGGTTGTCGTCCATGAACAGAAAGCAACGTCCGGGGAGCGACTGGATTTCCTCCAGGACCTCGGCCACCGGACGGGTCTGGAACCGGCGCCGCGAAAAGGCCGCGACGGAACAAAACTCGCAGCCAAACGGACAACCGCGGGTCGCCTGCACCACGGCGGGAGTGAGACACCGGCTGCGACGAAGCAGCGCCCGGTTCACCGGCTGCCCGGTAAAGCAGGGAGACGCGAGGCGGTAGAAGGATTGCAGCGCGCCCTGGAGGAAGTCTTCCATCATCTGCGGCAGGTTGGCGTCGGCGTCTCCGATGCAAACGGCGTCACCGTGGCGGATGGCCTCTTCGGGCATCAAGGTAGGGTGGTATCCGCCGAAGATGACCGTCCGACCGCGGCGCTTGAACTCCCCGGCCAGTTCATACGCCCGCGGGGCGTTGAAGGTCATGAACGACAGACCCACCACGTCGGCGTCGTTGTCCAGGTCCACCGGCTCCACGCTTTCGTCGCAGATCGCGCAGTCCACAAAATCCGGCGCGGCGGCGGCCACCGCCAGCGGCGTGAGCATGGAGAATCGAAAAACCCGCATCCGGAGGGACGGCCGGCGCCGGCCGGTGGTCATGCGAAAAGGACGGGCCGCCGGGCAGACGATCAGGAGCTTGATCCGGGAATTCACAGTCGGACGATACCGCCAGGCGCTTGGACACCGGGAATTGAAATTCCGAACGCGGGCTTCGACGGCGGCGATGGCATGACCGCGTAAAGCCGGATTCCAAGTGGCAAGCCGGGGCGCATCTCAATTTCGTGCCGGCAGCGGGCAGGCCGGGGCAGGCCGGAGTGGCCCACGCGACCCGCCCACTGCCGGCACGAAATTGAGATGCGCCCCCGCCTGTCCGACTCCGTTCTCCGGGTTGAGCCTGCCCGCGCTTCCGCTCACCAATCCCTGGGGTTCCGGCGTTCGCCGGGCCGGTTCCGTCCCGGCTGGCGCTGGCGCTCCGGGTTGAGCGGGCGGTCGCGTCCGCTCACCTGATCGAGCAGCGATTCCAGCGTGGGCAGTTGCCGGCCCGGTCGCGCGCTTTGCTGCGCCGCCTGTCTGGCTTCGTCCGCCACGCGTTCGCGCAGACGCGCCAGGCGCGGCTCGACTTCCGCCAGTCCGCGCTCCGCCTGTGCCTGGCCGGGCTGCAACGCCAGCGCCTGCTGGAAATCGCTTTCCGCCTCCTGGTAGTGCGCCAGCGCCGAAGACGCGCTGTAAGTCTCGGCGCGCTCGCCGGCCTGCATCTGCGCCTGACCCGCCAGCGTCAGCGCCTCGGGCAGCAGCTTGCGCGCTTCCGCGGCCCCGGCTTCCGCCACGCCGTTGAGCGGATTCAGCCCCAGCGCCGCCTCGAAGTGGCCCAGCGCCGTGCCCAGCGTGGGGGCGGACTGCGCGCTCTGCCGCGCGAGTTGTTCCCGGCCCTGCCGCAAGGCGTCCCGGCCTTCGCGCAGGTGCAACTGCTCCATCGCCCGGCGCACTTCGCGCTCGCCGCGCGCGGCCGTCTCGTGGCCCGGCCGCTCGGCCTGCGCCCGCTCGAAGTTTTGCAGCGCGGCCTCGAAATGCCCCAGCGCCTCGTCCGGATTCCATTCGGACTGCGCCTGGCCTTCCTGCTGCTCACGCCGGCCCATCCGGGTCAACAGATCAGCGAGCTTCTGGCTGACCCGCTCGTGCGCCTCGGCGGCGGTTTGGTCGAGCCCGGAAACCGACGTTGGACGCAGCGCAGCGCGTCCCGCCTGCCCAACTTCGGCTTCCGGGTTGTGCGGACCAGCCGGCCGGGGCGCCGCCGCGTCAGATGCGGCCGGCGGGCTGGCTTCGGCGATGTCGCCCAGCGCCTCGCGGTAACGCGCCTCGGCCTGCCAGTCCGACCAGGTGTTGCGGGCTTTGGCGTCCTCGTCGCCGCGCTGTTCCGCATCGGCCGCGCGCGCCAGCAACCGCTCGCGAAAGGCCTTTTCCACCCGGTCGCGGTCAGCCCGGATTTGCGCGTCCTCCGGGGCGTGGGTCACGGCTTCGTCCAGGCTGGCGGTCGCGTCGCGCAGCCGGTTGACCGCTTCGTCCGCCGGCCGGCCTTCGGCCGCGCCGAACGCCTCCAGCCCCAGCCGGTGCAGCACGCGGGTGAGGCGCAGCCGGACCAGCGCGAGATTGTGGCGCGCGGCCGGATCGCGCGGCTGCGCGGCCAGCGCGCTCTGGTAGGCGTCCACGCTGCGACGCCAGAGTTCGACCGTCTGTTCCGGCGCGCCGGCCTCGAGTTGTTCGCCGCGCCGGAAATGGACGTTGCCCAACTGGAACCAGACCGGCCGGCGCAACCCGCGCGGCAGCGGCTGCAACGACAGGTTCTCCCAATGCTCGAGCGCGGCCGCGTAGTCGCGCGCGGCGTAGGCTTGCACGCCGGCGTTGTAGGCGTCCCAAGGCGCCGGCGTCTCCGCCCCGGCCAGCCGGGCGGCCAGGCAGAGGCTGAACAGCGGCAGGCGCGCGGTTTTGAGCGGATGTCGGGTCATGGGACGCTCGCTGGGTTTGGCGCGGCCAGCGCGCGCCGCGCCGAAGTTGACCGCCGTTCGCCCGGCAGCCACGCGGCGCCCAGCAGACCCAGCGCGAACGCCAGCGGCCATTGAAACTGCTCGCGCGGCTCGTCCACCAGCCGCTTTTCGGGGCCGCGCGCCAGCGGCGCGGTCGTCTCGAGAAACCAGTCCACCAGCGCCGCGCTGTCCGGGCCTTCGATGCGCGCGTACCGCCCGCCCCCGGCGGCGGCGATGCGCTGCAAACCCGCTTCGTCGCGCCGGGAAATGACTTCGCGGCCCGCGGCGTTGCGCACAAAGCTGTTTCGCTCCCACGCATTGCGGGGCAGCCGCGCCCCGGCGGCCGAGCCCACGCCGGCGGTGTGAACCCGCACGCCGTCCCGCGCCGCCGCGCGCGCGGCCTCGAGGGCGTTGCCCTGCAACTGCTCGCCGTCGCTCACCACCAGCAGCGTGCGCGGGCCTTGCGCCGAGCGGTCAAAACTCTCGCGCGCCCGGGCGATGGCCTTGCCGAGGTCGCTGCCCTGCTCGGACACCGCGTCCGGTCCGGCCGAGTCGAGCGCGCGGGCCAGCGCGGTGTGGTCGCGCGTCAGCGGCGCCGCCACGTACGCCTCGCCCGCGAACAGCAGCAATGCCGCGCGGTCGCCGCCCAGCGCGTCCAGCAGCCGGCGGAGCGCGCCCGTGGCGGCGGCGAGGCGGCGGGCGTTGCCAGCGTCGGCGGCCAGCATCGAACGCGACACGTCCAGCGCGATCACCAGGTCCACGCCGGTGCGTTCGATCTCGATCTGATTGCGACCCCACTGCGGGCGGGCGAGGGCCAGGGCCAGGGCCGCCACGCCCAGCGCGGTGAGAAGCTGCCGGCCGCGCCGACGCGCCGGGCTCACCGACCGGGTCAGGTGATCCAGCAACGGCGTGTTGAACGCGGCGCGCAGCAGCCGCGCGCGCCGGCGGCCGGACCAGAGCCACAGCCCGGCCAGCGCGGCGGGCAGCGCCGGCAACGCCAGCAGCCAGAGCGGTTCGCCGAAGTTCATGGCAGCCGCCTCCAGCCGGTGTGGGCCAGGACTTGCGCGGTCAGGACCGCGCCCAGCGCGGGTACGGCCAGCCACGGGAACAGCTCGCGCCAGGCCTTCTGCCGGCGGTCGCTGAGCTTCTGTTTCTCCAGCCGGTCAATCGCGGCATAGACCGCGCGCAGATCGGCGCCGTTGCGGACGCGGAAGAATCCGCCGCCGGTGCGCGTGGCCAAGTGCGTGAACAACTCGCTCAAGTCCCCCACCGGCGCGGCCTGGTGCGGACTGAGCACCTGGATGCCATGCGCGCGGATGCCCAGCGGCCGCAGCGCCTCGGCGATGACGGCGGGATCGGGCCCGGCGCTGATGTTCTCGGCGTCGGTCATGAGCACGATGACGCGGGTTTCGTTGGTGTGGCGTTGCAGGTGTTCGGCCGCCACCAGCAGGCCGGAGCCGACCGCCGTGCCGCTGCCGTTGGTCTCGGACCGCAGGCGCTCGAGCAGCCACTCGTGGTCGAGGGTGAGCGGGCTGGACAACCATGCGTCGCGGTCGAAGGCGACCAGGCCCACGCGGTCGTTCGCCCGGCCGCGGATGAACTCGGCGGAGATCGCCTTGAGGCCGTCCGACCGGCTCACGCTGCGGCCGTCGAGGAAGAAGTCGCGGGTCCGCATCGTGCCCGAGAAATCCAGCGCAAGCATGATGTTGATGCCGCGCGGGTCCTCGCGGGTCTCGGCCTTCTCGATCTGCGGCCGGGCCAGCGCCAGCACCAGCAACAGCATCGCGCCCGCCTGCAGCCACTCGAGCCAGCGCTCCGGCCGGAAGCGCCGGACTTGCGCCGCCCCGGCCAGCAGCGCTGTCGCGCTGAACGCCAGTGCCGCGGGCCGTCGCCGCCGCGCCCGCCACCACACCAGCAGCGGGGGCAGGAGCAGCAGACCCAGCCAGGCCGGCGCGGCAAATCGCAGGACCGCCATCATGACACTGCCTCCGGGGCGCCGGCCGGCGCGGTGGGCCGCGAGGCCAGCACGAAGTCCACCGCCGCGGCGTGAAGCTGGCGCAGTTCCGCGCTGGTGGCCGTGTAGCGGCCGAACTTGAACAGGTCGCCGCAGGCCAAAAACCGCGCGAGGCTTTCGCGGTGCGCGGGCGGGAGTTCAGCCGCTTGGCCGGCCACCGCGAGAAACTCTTCGGTGGCCAGGCGCGGCGCGCGCAGGCCGTGGCGGGCCTCGATGTAGCCCCGCAGGATCGCCGTGGCCGCCAGCGCGTAATCGCGCGACGCCTCCGGCCGCAGCAGCGGCGCCAGGCGCTCGAGTTCGGCCAGCGCGGTTTCCCAGGGGGGAATCACGGCGGAGTCGCGCGCGGCCGGGACCGCGGCCGGCCGCCGGCGCAGCCAGCGCAGCGCCAGCACCAAGACCAACACTCCCAGCGCGGCCAGCGCCGCCGCGAGCGCCCAGCGGTGATCCGGAGGCGAGAGCAGATACAGGTCTTCGATGAGATTCGTATCGGTCATGCGGCAACAACCGGCGGCGCGAGGCCGCGGCGCAGGCGCTGTTCGAAGAACTGGAGCAAGGCCCGTTGGCACGGTCGCCCGGCGACGCACGGCACGGCGTCCACGCCCGCGCGCCGGAAGAGGTCGGCCAGTCCGGCCGCGCGCGCGCGCCGGTTCACCTCGAAGGCGTGCCGCACCGCAG
This sequence comes from uncultured Verrucomicrobiota bacterium, assembly GCA_964568145.1. Taxonomy (GTDB): domain Bacteria; phylum Verrucomicrobiota; class Verrucomicrobiia; order Limisphaerales; family J093; genus DSVZ01. The sequence goes on along the minus strand of CAZMOZ010000021.1, from coordinate 71,828 downwards.
GATCGGCGGTGTCAAGTTCGAGCAGTTCGCCGGTCTCGGCGTCTTCGCAGACCAGCCAGCCGAGGTCCGGCAGGCGGTTTTCGGCGGCGTCCTGGACCGGCAGGGCCACGACGTCGTGCTGGCGGGCGGCGATGCGCAGCGCGCGCGCAAAGCCGGTGTCGAGGAAATCGGAGATGAGGAAGATCGTGGCGCGCCGGCGCAGGACCGAGCCGAGCACTTGCAACGCCAGCCGGATGGACGTGCGGCGCCCGCGCGGCGCGTGGCCGAGCACGGCCGCGACGATGGCCAGCGCCTGGCGGCGGCCGGTGCGCGGCGGCCGGTAGCGCTCCACGCGGTCGGTGAAGAGCAACAGGCCCACGCGATCGTTGTTCAGCACGGCGCTCAGGGCCAGCACGGCGACGAGTTCGGCGGCCAGCTCGCGCTTGCTTTGCGGCCCGGAGGCAAAATCGCCGGAGGCGCTGAGGTCCACGGCGAGCATCACGGTGAGGCAGCGTTCCTCGACGTTCTGGCGGACCTGCACCGTGCCGGTGCGGGCGGTGGTGTGCCAGTCAATGCTGCGCACGTCGTCGCCCGGCTGATAGGCGCGCACCTCATCGAACTCGAGGCCGCGTCCGCGAAACACCGAGCGGTACGGCCCGGCGAGCAGGTCCTCGACGAACCGCCGGGCGCGGAGTTCCACCAGCCGCACGCGCCGCAGCAGGTCGGCCGGCGTGGTCGTGGGCAGGAAAGCGGGCGATTTCATGACGAATCACGCGGGGACGCGAAGCGTGGACGGGGTCGTCCGCCGAGCGACGGGTTGAGACAAGTCGGGCGGGCGGGATGGTCCGCGCCTCCGGGTTTGGCGTTCTGGCGGACCAGCATGTCCGCGCTCCTGTGGTTGCGAGTTGGGGACACCGCCCGGTTCACGGCACGGGTACTTGTTCCAGGATGTGGTGGACGATCTGCCCGGCCGTGACGCCGTCCGCGTCGGCCTCGAAGGTCGTGAGAACCCGGTGGCGGAGCACATCGGGCGCAACGGTCTTCACGTCCATCGGCGTGACGTGTGGCCGGCCCCGGAGGAAGGCGTGGGCCTTGGCGGCGAGCGAGAGGTTGATCGAGGCGCGGGGCGAGGCGCCGAAGCGGATGAAGGGCTTCAGCTTGGGCGCGAGCTGCGACGGATCGCGCGTGGTGAACACCAGCCGCACGATGTAATCCGCGACCTGTTCGTCCACGTACACCTCGTCCACGAGCCCGCGCATGGCGAGGATGTCCTCCGGGTGGAGGATGGCGTTGAGCGGCGGGCGCGCGGCCGTGCGGGCCATGAGCGTCATGATCTGGCGCTCCTCGGTCTCGCTCGGATAGGTGACGACCACCTTCAACATGAAGCGGTCCACCTGGGCCTCGGGCAGGGCGTAGGTGCCTTCCTGCTCGATCGGGTTCATGGTCGCCAGGACCAGAAAAGGCGCGGGCAGGCGGAAGCTGTCCTCGCCGATGGTGACCTGGCGTTCCTGCATGGCCTCAAGCAAGGCGCTCTGAACCTTCGCCGGCGCGCGGTTGATTTCGTCGGCGAGGACCAGGTTGGCGAAGATCGGGCCCTTGCGGGTGTGGTAGGTGTTGTCGCGCGGATTGAAGACCAGGTTGCCCACCAGGTCGCCCGGCAGGAGGTCGGGCGTGAACTGGACGCGCGCGAAATCCAGGTGCAGGCATTGCGCGAGGGCGTTCACGGTGGCGGTCTTGGCCAGGCCGGGCACGCCTTCGAGCAGGACGTGGCCATTGGCCAGCAGGCCGGTGAGCAGCCGTTCGATCAACGTCGCCTGGCCCACGATGTTCCGGGCCATTTCCGCGCGCAGCGCGGCGAGACGCAGCTGGTGGGCGGCGATGGTGTCCTGCAACGGCCCGAGGTCGGTTTGCATGCGGCGGGCGGAGTGTGAAGACCCCCGCCAAGGCCGGGCAAGCAAAAGCCCGCGGGGCCGCGGTCTGACGGCTGCGGCCCCGAAAGGCAGGGCTCGACGGAGTCTCGCCCCACCGGCGCGGCCTGCGGCCGCGAAGCCCGAAGTCCGAAATCGAAGGCGGGCATCTGGCATCAGGCATCCGCTTCCCACAAACCAGTAACCAGTAACCAGTGACCACGAACCACCCAGCGGGGTTTGACCGAGTCTCGCCCCACCCTCTCAGGGCCGGACCGGCACAAAAGAGAGTTGTGCCCCGACGAACTGCAGCCGTTGTGCCGCTTGTGAGGAGGCCGCGGCTCTGCCACATTGGCCGGACATGAAGCTGGCCGTGGCCGTGGGTCTGTTCCTGCTCGCGTTGGGGGGGGTCTTCGTGACCTTTCCCACCGCGCCGGCCGGCGCCGCCCGCCACGCCGCCGCGCCGCCGGTTTTCCCTGGACCGCGTCCGCACCCCACGCCGGGCGGCGAGATTTTCGATCAGCCGACGGTCGTGGATTTCGAGTTGCGCCTCACGCCCGCCAGCCGCCGGGCCTTGCGTGAGAACTCCCGCGAGTACGCGCCGGTCACGGTGCTCGTGAACGGGGTCGAGTTCACCAACGTGGCCGTGAAGCTCAAAGGCGCGGCCGGCAGCTACCGCAGCCTCGACGACCGCCCGGCGCTCACGCTGTCCTTCAACAAGCACGTCGAAGGCCGCCGCGTCTTCGGCCTGCGCCGGCTGCACCTGAACAATTCCGTCCAGGATCCCTCCTATCTCAGCGAATACGTGGGCAGCGCGCTGTTCCGCGCCGCCGGCATCCCCACCCCGCGCGTGGCGTGGGCGACCGTGCGGCTGGACGACCGGCCGCTCGGGTTGTACGTGCTCAAGGAGGCGTTCGAGAAGGAGTTTCTCCGCTGCCACTTCGAGCACACCGACGGCAACCTGTACGACGGCGGTTTCCTGAGCGACGTGGACCGGCCGTTGGAGCGCGACGGCGGCTTCGGCCCGGCCGACCACGCCGACCTCGAGGCGCTGGCCGACGCCGCGCGCGAGAGTGATCCGGACCGGCGCTGGCGGCGCTTGCGGGAAGCGCTCGACGTGGAGCGGTTCGCCACCTACGCGGCGCTCTCGGTCATGCTGGTGGACTGGGACGGCTATCCGCTGAACCGGAACAACTACCGGGTGTACTTCAACCCCGCCGACGGCCGCGCGGTGTTCATGCCCCACGGCATGGACCAGCTCTTCCAGCGCACCTACCTCGAGCTGGACCAGGGCTGGGCGGGATTGGTGGCGTGGGCGGTGTTCAGCACCGAGCCCGGCCAGGCGCTGTACGAGGCGCGCTGCCGGCATTTGTCCACGAACCTGTTCACGCTCGACCGGATCACCAACCTGGTTGAGCGCGCCGCCGCAGTGCTGACGCCGGTGGTACCGGACATGCCGATGCGCGCGGTGTCGTTTACTGATCAGGTGACCTGGCGCTTGCGGGCACTGCGCCGGGATCCGTTGCTCCAGCCGCCCGCACCGGTGACGGCGGTGGCCGGCAACGCGTCGGCCAGCAGCCCGGCCGCCGCCACGCCGTGACCCGGCGGCTCTCCGGTTTACTGGAGATCTGTCCGGATTGGCTTCGAAATTCGCCCTTCGCCCTTCGGACGTCGAACTTGGGACTTGGGCCTCGCGACTCGCTATGCCTGCCTCGCGCTCGCCTGGATGTCCACAACCAGGAGTTGATCCCGCCACGCGCCCCTTGAGCCGGTCGCGTGTGCGGCGTATGTTGCAACCCATGAACGCGGGCGGACGCCCACCCGGACCGGCGCGTTTGACCACCGCCTGAAACCATGCCGCTTTACGAATACGAATTGTGTGAAGGCGCCTGCGCCATTTGCGGCGGCCGCTTCACGCTCCGCCGCCCCGCCTCGGCGCCCGCCCTGGAAAAGTGCCCGCTGTGCAAGAAGCCGGTCCGCCGCGTGATCTCCGGCTTCAACACACCCAAGCTGACCAAGCCGCTGTCCGTGTCTGAGGCCAGGAGCGCGGGCTTCACCGTGCTCAAACGGGTCAACAAGGGGGAGTACGAGCGGTTGTGAACCGTCCGCCGCAAGCGCACTTGGCGCGAAAGCGGCGTGGCCGGGAGGAAATCCGAAATCCGAAGTGTAAGGCGGCGGGTTCGTATCCGACGTCTGGCATCCACCTTCCACGCGCCGCGCACCCCCGAACCCCGTATCAAAAGCGCAGGGCTCGACGGAGTCTCGCCCCGCGAGGTAATCGAAGGTCGAAAGTCGAAGGCCGATGCTACGGATCAAGAACCGCGAACAACAAACAACGAACCAATTCCACAGTCCGCATTCCGCCGTCGAGAAGAGCGCCCGGCGGTCCCGCCCATCCAGTCAAGGCCGAGCCGGCGAGAAACCGAGATGTGTCCACGGGGGCCGGCTTGCCGAGTTTTGGCTGGCGGGCAGCGAGGTCCTGACGCACTTTAGGCTTCAAGCATGAGCGAGCTTCAACAGGTTGAACAAGTCGTGGCGCTGGCGGCGCGCCGCCGCCGTTGGCAGCGCGCCTGGCAGGGGTTGTGGCAGGGGCTGCTGGCCGGCAGCGTCGTCTGGCTGGCCGGGCTGGGTCTGTACAAGGTGCTGCCGCTGCCCGAGATGACGCTGGCCTGGGCGGGGCTGGCGGGCGTGGTGTGCCTGCTGGGCGGCTGGCTAATCGGCCTCTGGCGCCGTGACGGCCTGCTGGCCACGGCGCGCTGGCTCGATGAACGGCAGCAGCTCAAGGAACGCCTCAGCACCGCGCTCGAACTGGGACGCGACGAGAAGCTCGGCGCTTGGCGCGACCTCATGGCCCGGGACGCCGCCAGCCAGGTGGCGCGCGTGAACGTGCGCGCCTTGCTGCCGTGGCAGTTGCCGCGGACCAGCTGGTGGGCGTTGCTGGTCCTGGCCTTGACGGCCGGGCTGGGCTTCGCGCCCGAATACCGCAGTCAGGCCTACCTCCAGAAGCAGCGCGAAAAGGAGTCGGTCCGCGAGGCGGGCCGCAACCTGGCCGAGCTTTCGCGGCGCACGCTGGAAAAGCGCACCAACGCCCTCGAGTCCACCCGCCAGGCCGTGCAGTCCGTCGGCGATCTCGGCACGCGCCTCGAAAAACGGCCGGTGACGCGCAACGAAGCGTTGCAGGAGGTCGCCAAGCTCACCGAAAAGGTCCAGCAGGACGTGCGCGAGCTGGCCAAGAACCCCGCGCTGCGCTCGCTGGAGCGCGCCGCGCGCGCCGGTTTCCAGAACACCCCGGCCAGCGCCGAGCAACTCCGCCAGCAGATGGAAGCGATCCAAAAGGCGCTGGGCGGCAGGGAACCCCAGCCCGACGCGTTGGACCAGCTTCAACGCGAACTCCAGAAAGCGCGGCAGGCCGCGGCCGGCATGCGGGACATGGATTCCCAAGCCGGCGAAGCGGCGAAGGAAAATCTCGCCCGTTCGCTCGCCCAGATGGCGCGCCAGGCGCAGCAGTTGGGGGCGGCGCTGCCCAATCTGGAAGAAGCCATCGCCGCGCTCGAAGCCGGCCAGATTGACCAGGTGCTGAAAGACCTGCAGCTCGCCGAGAAGGACCTCGAGCAGCTCAAGCAGATGGCGCAGGCGCTCCAGCAGATGCTGCAGCCGGTGGCGCAGTTGGGCAGGGACCTGGCCGAGCAGCTCGAAAAAGGCCAGGCCGAGGCGGCCACCGAAACGCTGCGCAAGATGGTCAACCAGTTGAAGGCGGGAAACCTCTCGAAGGAACAGCTCGAGAAGCTGATGCAGGAAGTCGCCAAGGCGGCCAAGCCGGGCGAGGAATACGGCAAGGTGGGCGAGTTGCTCAAGCAGGCCGCCCGGCAGTTGCAGCAGGGCGAGCAGCCGGGCGCGTCGCAATCGCTGGCCGACGCCGCGAAGGAACTCGAGGATCTCCTGCAGCAGATGGCCGACGCGCAGGACTTGAAGCACACCCTCGACGCCTTGAAGCGCGCGCAGATGTGCATCGGCAACGGCATGTCGTGGGCCCAAGGCCGGGGATTGGGCCGTCCCGGCTTCAAACCCGGCGGCAAGCCGGGTCGCGGCGTGGGTACCTGGGCCGACGAGAGCAACTGGCTGGACGAGGTGGAAAACACCGGGTTGTGGGACAACACCGGCATCGAGCGGCCGGACATGGACGCCAAAGGCCACACCGAGCGCGAGGCCGAGCTTTCGGAGTACCTGGATCCCACGCGCCTGAAGGGGCGGTTCAATCCGGGCGCGCCGATGCCCAGCATCACCCTCAAGGGGGTGAGCCTGAAGGGCCAGAGCACGGTGGCGCTGGGCGAGGCCATCACGGCGGCCCAGAGCGAAGCCCAGGCGGCGGTCAGCCAGGACCAGATTCCCCGCGCATACCAAGGGGCGGTGAAGGACTACTTCGACGATTTGAAGAAGTAGCCGAAACTCAAAAACTCAGAAATGGATGCCGAGGAGTTGATCCGGCAGGTAATTGGCGTCGCCATTCGGGTGCATCGCGAGCTGGGCCCTGGATTTCTGGAATCGGTTTACGAAGAGGCCCTGGCAATCGAGCTGCGGGAGCGCGGCATTCCGTTTGAGCGTCAAAAGGGCGTCCCCATCCGCTACCGCGACCGACCGGTCGGCGAGCACCGCCTGGACTTGGTCGTGGCCGGCTGCCTCGTGGTTGAGAACAAGGCGGTCCGGGAACTTGACGACATGTGTTTCGCGGTGGTGCGCTCGTACATGAAAGCGACGGGATTGCGGCACGCCCGGGTGTTCAATTTTGACTCGATGCCGTTGACGATCAGACGTGTTGGGCCGGAAGAGACCGCGCGGTTCCATTCGGCGCCGCCCGACCTGCGTTCCTGAATTTCTGAGTTTCTGAGTTTTGGCTAGATTCAATCCATGAACACCGAAGCCCAAATCCAGGCGTTTCGCGACGCCTACGCCGCCCTCCGGACCGAGATTGGCAAGATCATTGTCGGCCAGACCGAGATCGTGGACGGCACGCTCACCGCCATCTTCGCCGGCGGGCACGTCCTGCTCGAAGGCGTGCCCGGCCTGGGCAAGACGCTGCTGGTCCGCACGCTCGGCGAGGTGCTGGACCTGAGCTTCAGCCGCATCCAGTTCACGCCCGACCTGATGCCGGCGGACATCCTTGGCACGAACTTGGTGATGGAAAACCCGGACGGCCGCCGCGCCTTCGAGTTCCAGCGCGGGCCGGTCTTCGCCCACCTGATCCTCGCCGACGAGATCAACCGCGCCACGCCCAAGACGCAGTCCGCGCTGCTCGAGGCCATGCAGGAAAAGCAGGTCACCGCCGGGGGCGAACTGCGGCGGCTGGGCGAGCCGTTCTTCGTGCTGGCGACGCAGAACCCGATTGACCAGGAAGGCACCTACCCGCTGCCCGAGGCGCAGCTCGACCGCTTCTTCTTCAAGCTGCTGGTCGGCTATCCCAGCGCCGGCGAACTGACCGAGGTGTTGAACCGGACGACGGAGAACGCGCGGATGCAGCTCAGCCGCGTGCTCAACCGCGAGGCGCTGCTCGAGCTCCAGCAGCTCGTGCGGCAGGTGCCCGTGGCCTCGCACGTGAAGGACTACGCGGTGCGGCTGGTCCTGGCCACGCACCCGAAGACCGACACCGCCGTGCCCATCGCGACCCAGTTTCTGCGCTTCGGCAGCAGCCCGCGCGGCGCGCAGACGCTGATGCTGGGCGCCAAGGTCCGCGCGCTGGCGCAGGGGCGGTTCAACGTCAGCTTCGAGGACATCCAGGCCGTGGCGCTGCCGGCCTTGCGGCACCGGCTCATCCTCAACTTCGAGGCCGAGGCCGAGGGCATCACCACCGACCAGATCATCACCCAGGTGCTCAAGGACGTGCCGAAGACCCTCGAGGCGGTAACGGCCTGAGCGGTGAGAAGACCATCCCGCCGCCCGCCTTCCGCCCTGACACCCCCACTGGGAATGCCCGGCAATCTCCTCAGCCCCGAACTCCTGCGCCGCCTCGAGCAGCTCCAGTTGCTGGCCCAGCGCCGCGCCAAGAGCGCCCTCCGCGGCGAGCGCCGCAGCCGCGCCCGCGGCCTGTCGGTCGAGTTCGCCGACCACCGCACCTACGTGGCCGGCGACGACCTCCGCTACCTGGACTGGAACCTCTACGGCCGCCTCGACCGCCTGTTCCTCAAACTCTACGAGGAGGAGCGCGAGCTGCCGGTCCGGATTTTCCTCGATGCCAGCGAATCCATGACCTTCGGCGAGCCGGCGAAGTTCGACTTCGCCCGGCGCGTGGCCGCCGCCGTGGGGTACGTGGCGCTGTGCGGCTTTGACCGCGTGAGCGTGATCGCGTTTCCCGAGCGCGCCGCGGACGTGCTGGCGCGCCGCGGCCTGCGCACGGTGCGCGGGCGGAAAGCCGCCTTCGCGTTCTTCAAAAACCTGGAGGCCCTCACCGCCGGCGGGCCGGCCGATCTGAACGCGGCGTTGCGGCGGGGCGCGGTCGAGGCGCGGCAGGCCGGCGTGGCCGTGGTGCTGAGCGATTTCCTGGACCCCGCCGGCTACGAAGCGGGTTTGGGCGCGCTGGTGGGCCGCGGCTTCCAGGTGAACGCCGTGCAAATCCTCTCGCCCGACGAGCTGGCCCCCGGCACGTACGGCGACCTGAAGCTGGTGGACTCGGAAACCGGCGCCCAGCAGGACGTCACCTTCGGCCGCTACCGGCTGGCGGCGTACCAGCAGACGGTGCGGAACTACGTGCAGCGCCTGCGTGAGTTCTGCACGGCGCGGGGCGTGCGGTTCTTCCAGGCCAGTTCGGGCGACTCGCTGGACGACCTGCTGCTCAAGCAACTTCGCGCGGCGGAGGTCTGGGCATGAGCAAACGCGGAGCGCGGAGTGCGGAACGCGGAAAACCCTGCGCAACACGGCACGACGGTGGCGATGAAGCCTGATGCGCCATGAACAACGAAAATCTTAAGAGACGAACGCGGGAGTTTGCCCTCCGGGTCGTCAAGCTGGTGGAGGCGGCGCCGAAAAGTGCGACGGCACAGGTGCTTGGCCGCCAACTCTTGCGCGCCGGCACCTCGGTGGGGGCGAACTACCGCGCCGCCACGCGCGCCCGATCGAACGCGGACTTCATTGCGAGGATGGGCATCGTGGAGGAAGAAGCGGACGAAACCGTTTTCTGGTTGGAACTGCTCCGCGACGCCGGGTTGCTGCCGCCAGCAGCCGTCGCTGTGGCTTCGATCAACACCGCAAGGCGAACTTCCGTCCGGAACGCCGCGAAGGGCACGGCGGATTCCGTTCCGCACTCCGCGCTCCGCGCTCCGCGTTGATATGAGTTTTCTTGCTCCCGCCGCCTTTGCCTTCGCCGCCGCCATCCCGGTGGTGATCCTGTTTTACCTGCTCAAGCGCAAACGGGTGGTGAAGCTGGTCCCCAGCACGCTGCTCTGGCAGAAGTTCCTCGCCGAGACCCAGGCCAGCGCGCCCTTCCAGCGGCTGCGCCACAACTGGCTGCTGGTGCTCCAGATTCTGCTGCTCCTGCTCGCCATCCTGGCGCTGGCCCGCCCCTACTTCGCCGGCAGCGCCGCCGGCGGCCGGCTCCTGGTGGTGATCCTCGACGCCTCGGCCTCGATGCAGAGCCGCGACGAGGTGCCGTCGCGCTTCGAGCAGGCCCGCCGCGCCGCGCTCGCGCTGGTGGACAGCCTGCACGACAACGACCAGATGGTGGTGCTCCAGGCGGCCGCGCAAACCGAGGTCAAGCAGTCGCCCACCAGCAGCAAGACCGCCCTGCGCCGCGCGCTCCAAAGCTGTGCCGTCACAGACTCCCCCACGCGGTTGACCGAGGCCTTCAAGCTGGCGCACCCGCTGGTCCGCGACCGCGCCGACGCGGAGATTCACCTCTTCAGCGACGGCGCCGTGGGCAGTCTGACCGAGTTCGAGCACGAGGGCCTGAACGTCGTCTTCCACCAGTTTGGCCGCCGCGCAGACAACCGCGGCATCGTTTCGCTCGACGTGCGGGCGAACCCGGAGAACCCCGGCCAGCGCGCCGTGTTCGGCGGTGTCGCCAACACTGCCAGCAACCCCGCGCCGGCCCGGGTCGAGCTGCTCTTCGACGGGCAGTTGGTCGAAAGCCGGGTGCTCACGCTGGGCCCGCGCGAGACCCAGCCCGTGATCTTCACGGCCGAACAGGAGCGCGACGGCATCTTCACCTTGCGGCTGGCGGATGACGACGACCTGCCCGCGGACAACGAGGCGTCCATCGTGAGCCGCCTGCCGCAGCCGGTGAAGGTCCTGCTGGTCACGCGCGGCAACCGCTTCCTCGAGAAGGCGCTGGCAGCCGTGCCCGGCGCGGAGGTCGCCGTCGCGGCGGACAGCGTGGACGAGGCGCGCGAGTTCGACCTGGTGGTGCTGGATGACGTGCTGCCCGCCGTCTGGCCCGCGGGCAACCTCCTGGCCATCCGCTCGGCGCGGACCAACTGGGTCGAGATCACCGGCCGTGTCGAGGCGCCCGCCATCGTGGACTGGCGGAACACGCATCCACTGCTGCGCTTCGTGACCTTCGACAACGTGGCCGTGGCCGAGGCGCTCACGGTGAAGACGCCGGGCTGGGCCGTGCCACTGGTGGAATCGCCCGCCACACCCCTGATCCTGGCCGGCGAGGTCGAGCGACGCCGGCTCATCTGGCTCGGCTTCGACACGCTCCAGAGCACCTGGCCGCTGCGCGTGTCGTTTCCCATCTTCATCGCCAACGCCGTCGAGTGGTTGAACCCGGCCACGGCCGGCGCCGCGCAGTTCCTCGTCCGGGCCGGCGATCCGTTGCGCCTGCCGCTGGCCGCGCCGGTCCGCGAGGCCCGCGTGCGCCTGCCGGACGGCGCGGAGCGGACGCTGACCATGGACGCCAGCGCCCGCGAGGTGGTGTTCGGCGAGACGGCGCGGCGCGGCGTGTACCGGCTGGCGGCCGGCACGAACGCAGTCGCCTTCGCCGTGAACCTGCTGGACGCGGCCGAGACGGACACGACGCCGCAGCCGGAAATCCGGTTCGGCCAGTACGCCCGCGCGCAGGCCACCACCCTGCGGCCGGCGGACCTGGAGCTGTGGCGCTGGATCGCCGCGGCCGGCCTGGCGGTGCTGCTGTTCGAGTGGTGGTTCTATCACAAGCGGACGGCGTGATGCCTTCGTTCTTTCGGTCCGGCGTCAATTGTGCGAGGCTGTTGCGGCATGAAAATCGAGGAACTGGAAGAAGCCATTCTGAGCCTGTCGGCCGAGGAGCGCGCCGAACTGAACCGCCGGTTGCACGGTTGGGCGGACGACGAGTGGGACCGCCAGATGGCGGAGGACGCCCGGCAAGGCCGGCTGGATGAGATCGTGGCGCGGGCCGAGGTGGACCTCGAGGCCGGTCGCTGGCGCGAATTGCCATGAGGTCGCTGGCGCCGGCGGAATTCCGGTCGCATTACGCGCGGCTGCCTGAGCCCATTCAAGCCTTGGCCAACAGAACGTTTGCCGTCTTCAGGCGGAATCCGTTTCACCCCTCGCTTCATTTCAAGCCCGTGGCTGGCGATATCTGGTCCGTGCGGGTCGGCAGAAGCTACCGCGCGCCGGCGAAACGGCGGCCCGACGCCTGGCTGTGGTTCTGGATCGGATCGTACGAGGACTACAACAAGCTGCTCCGCCGCGTCTGAGGCCGACGGGTTGACCTCAACCTCACGGAGAATATCATGGCCATGAATCCGCAGGACCCAAAGGAACCCCGGCGCGAAACCTGGCGGGACTGGCTGAAGCAAATGCTCGGCGCAGCGGGAGGGGTGTGGCTTTGGCCGCTGAGTCTGGCCATCATCGCCATCCTTACAGGGATGCTCCTCCAGTTGCTGAACAAACTGAGGCAGCCCGAGCGCGTTCCAACCGTCATCGCCTACATCGCCCAGGACCAGGTCTTCGCCGAACCGTTGCTTTTCGAGTTCACCAAGGAAACCGGCATCAGCGTCCGCACTGTGTTCGACAGCGAGGCCGTGAAGACGGTCGGGCTGGCGAACCGGCTGCTGGCCGAGCGCGTGCATCCGCGCTGCGATGTCTTCTGGGGCAACGAAGAACTGCGCACCCGGCAGCTTGCCGCGCAAGGCGTCTGGCGCGAAACCAACGGCTGGGCCACCTTCGGCCACCGCAGCCGGCGCATCGTCATCAACACCAACTTCGTCCGGTGGGGCGAGACTCCGTCGAGCCCTGCCTTCTTCCAACCGGCTTCACTCCTCGAACCCCGAACCCCGAACCGCGAACCTCTTTTTGCCCCGCACAGTCTGCTCGACCTCACCAACGCCCACTGGCGCGGCCGGGTGGCGCTGGCCTATCCGCTCTTCGGCACCACCGCCACGCACTTCCTGGCGCTGCGCCAGCATTGGGGCAAGGCGCGCTGGGAAGCCTGGTGCCGCGCCCTGGCCGCGAACAAACCGCTGGTCGTGGACGGCAATTCCGTCGTGGCCCGGCTCGTTGCCAAAGGCGAAGCCTGGGCGGGCCTGACCGACTCGGACGACATCGCGGCCGTGCAGCGCGAAGGCGCGCCGGTCGTCGCTCTGCCGCTGACCGACGAGGCGCTGCTGATTCCCAACACGGTGGCTGTGGTCCGCGGTGCGCCGCATCCCGAGACGGCGGAGAGGCTTTTCGCCTGGCTGCAACGCCCCGAGGTGGTCGCGCAGCTGGTGGCCGCCGGCGCGCTGGAAGGCGCGGAGGTCAGCGTGCCAGAGGTGAAGACGCTGCAGCCCGACTGGCCACGCCTGGTTGCCGAACTCGAAGCGGGCACAGGCCGGCTCAAGGAAATCTTCCTGCGATGAGCCGTCCGACAACCGCCGCCCTGAGTGGCGCGGGCCACTGGCCCGCGGCGGAGGGCTACCAGCCCGCCGCTCTCATGATCCCCGGCCCGCGCTCCGGCGCCCTTTCCGGCGGCGGCTGGCCGCCGGGAACGGCCAGGCTGGCCGTTCCACCCGGAGCCGACTGGCCGCGGCTGGGCAGGTTTTCCGCCAAGGCGCGGAAAACCGCACGCGGGGTGCGCGCGCTCCCCCGCTCGCTCGCCCCTCGCCCTCCGTCCCTCGCCCCCTTCCGATGAGCTGGACGCTGCTCCAGAACAGCCTGCTTTTCAGCGGCCTCGCCACTGCGCTGGCGCTGATCTGCGGCGTGGCGGCGGCGCTGTTCCTCTCCGGGCTGGCCGGGACGGGGCGGGTGGCCGGCTTGGGCGTGGCCGCCGGCGCGCTGGCGCTGCCGCCCTTTGTGGCCACGAACTGCTGGCTGGACCTGCTGGGCCAGGCCGGCGCCTGGCGCGCCTGGCTGCCGTTGAACGTGTATTCCCTGCCGGCCGCCGCCGGGGTGATGGCCTTGCTGCTCTGGCCGGTGTCCGCGCTGCTGACCTTCGGCGCGTGGCAGAAGCTCGACCCCGCGCTGTTCGAGGCGGACCCGCGCCTGCGCGGCGGCCGGTTGTTGCGGGGTCTGCTGTTGCCGGCCGCGGCGCCCGCGCTGGCCCAGGCCGCGGTGCTGACGTTCGTGCTGGCGCTGAACAATTTTGCCGTGCCGGCGATTCTTCAGGTGAAGGTCTTCACCGCGGAAATCTGGCTGCGGTTCAGCACAAACTTCGATTACGCCGGCGCTCTTGCCGCGAGCGTGCCGGTGCTGGCCGCGCCGGTGCTGTTGCTGCTCTGGCTGAGCCGGCGCGACGTGGCCTGGCCGCGCTGGCAGGCGCAACTGCCCGCGACGGTCTTCCGGCACGGTCTCGGTCCGGCGTGGTTCAGCGTCGCAACCGCGCTGGCGCTGGCGGTCGCCTTGCTCGCCGTGGCGCTGCCGCTCTCGCGGCTGGCCGGCGATCCGCGCACCTGGACGCAGCTTGCTCCGGCGCTGGCGGCCGGCGGCAGCGCCGTGGCCGCCTCGGCCTTCCTGGCGGCGGCCACCGCCACGCTGGTGGTTGCGGTCGGCGCGGCCACGCGTCACCTGCCGCTGGGCGGGGTCGCCTGGCTGTTGTTTCTCACACCGGGCGTACTGCTGGGCATTGCGTTGATCTGGCTGTTGAACCGCCCGCCGCTGGCGGCGCTTTACCGCGGCGCGGGCGTGGTGCTGCTGGCGTTGGGGCTGCGGTATCTGGCCCTGGGCCGGCAGGGCGCCGCGCTCGCCGCGCAAAGCGTGGACCGCGACCTGGCCGACGCGGCGCGGCTGTACGGCGCGCGCGGCTGGCGCTTCTTCCGACTGGTGCTCTGGCCGCAGGCCGCGCCGGCGCTCGCGGCAAGCTGGTACCTGGTTTACCTGCTGTGTTTGTGGGACGTGGAAACGCTGGTGTTGATCCTGCCGCCGGGCTGGGAAACGCTGGCGTTGCGTGTGTTCAACCTGCTGCACTACGGTCACAATCCGCAAGTGAACGCGCTCTGCCTGGTCCTGCTCGCGCTCGCCGTGCTGCCGCCGCTGCTCTGGGCGGCGGGGCGCGCGCTGCGACGCGGCCTGGCCGCGCGGCCCGCGCCGCGGCCGGGTGCGACGCCGGCCGGGGCGTTGCTGGCCGGGCTGGCGCTGGTGGGGACCGGTTGCGCGCCGGCGCCTGCGGCGGACGCGCGGCTGGACAGCCGGTTCTTCAGCCAGGTCGAACTCCTCGGCGGCCGCGGGCGCGGTCCCGGCCAGTTCAACAAACCGCGGTCGCTCACTGTGGACCGCGACGACAACCTGTACGTGGTGGACATGACCGGGCGGGTGCAGAAGTTTGCCCCGGACGGCACCTACCTGCTGGCCTGGCAGATGCCGGAGACCGACCTGGGCAAACCAAAGGGCTTGGGCGTGGACGCGGCGGGCGGGGTGATCGTGGTCGAGCCGCATTACGCCCGCGTGAACCATTTTACCCCGACCGGTACGCTGGTCCGGCAATGGGGCGAGCGCGGTATCAACGCCGGGCAGTTGACCATGCCGCGCGCGGTGGCCGTGAACAGGCATGGGGAAATCTGGATTTGCGAATACACGGCGGTGGACCGCGTGCAGCGGTTCAGCCCGGACGGCGCGCGCGGGCTGGCGGGCTTCGGCCGGTGGGGCGGCGGGCCGGGCGAGTTCAACCGGCCGGAGGGCCTGGCGGTGGACGCGGCGGACCGGCTGTACGTGGCCGACTCCTGCAACCACCGCGTGCAGGTGTTTGCGCCCGACGGCACATTCCTGCGCGCGTACGGCCGCGCGGGCACGGGGCCGGGCGAGCTGAGCTACCCGTACGACGTGCGCGTGGACGCGCAAGGGCACCAGTTTGTCTGCGAGTTCGGCAACAGCCGCATCCAGGTCTTCGACGCGCAGGACCGGCCGCTGGAAGTGATCGGCGGCCCGGGCGCCGCGCCGGGGCGGTTCAGCAACCCGTGGAGCATCGCCCTGGACTCGCACGGCAACCTGTACGTGGCCGACGCCGGCAACCATCGCGTGCAAAAACTGGTGCGGCGCGAGCCGTTGACCCGGGCGACCACCGCCGCCGCGAGCAGCAACGTGGCGCCGGTGGCCTTCACCTCTCGCCCCTCGCCCCTCGCCCCTCATCCCTGACCCGTGCCTTTCCAATTCACCAACCCTGGCTGGCTTTTGCTGCTGCCGCTGGTCGCGGGCTGGGTGGTCTGGCTGGCGCTGAAGTCGGACGTCCAGGCCAGCCCGGTCCGGCGCTGGACGGCGCTGGCGTTGCGGCTGGTGATCGCGCTGGCGCTGGTGCTGGCCCTGGCGGGGCTGCAATGGCGCAAGCCGCTCGAGGGCTTGAACGTGTACTTCCTGCTCGATCGCTCGGACAGCGTGCCCTCGGCCCAGCAGGAGCGCGCCCGCGAGTTTCTGAACGAACTGGCGCGGGGCAAGAAGCCGGTGGACCGCGCCGGCGTGATCGTCTTCGGCAACGGCGCGGCCATCGAGACCACCCCTAACGCCCGGCTGGACGTCCAGAAGATTCACGCCGTGCTCGGCGCCGAGCGCACGGACATCGCCGCGGCGATCCGCCTGGGCACGGCAGCCTTTCCCGAGACCGGCCAGAAACGCCTGGTGCTGCTTTCGGACGGCAACGAGAACGTGGGTGACGCGCAGGGCGCGGTGGCCGCGGCGCGCGCGCTGGGCGTGACGCTGGACGTGGTGACGCTCGGCGCGGCCCGCGGCGGCGATGTGTCGGTCCAGAAGGTCGGCATCCCCGCGAAGCTCAAGACCGGCCAGACCTTCGACGTGACCATCTTCATCCAGTCCGACACCAACCGCGAGGCCACGCTGCGGCTGTTCCAGAACGACCGGTACCTCGGCGAGCAGAAGCTCGAGCTGGCCGCCGGCAAGAACCTGTTCACCTTCCCGCAGACCCTCACCGAGCCGGGCTTCTACAGCTACGACGTGCAGGTGGACGCGCCCGGCGACCGGGTGCCGCAGAACAACCGCGCCGGCAATTTCGCCAGCGTCCGCGGCGAACCCCGCGTGCTGGTGGTGTCCGCCGACCCAGCGCAGGACACGCCGCTGGCCGCCGCCCTCCAGGCCTCGAAACTCGAGGTGCGCCTCACCGACCTGAGCGGCTTCCCCGGCACGCTCGCCGAGATGCAGGGCTACGACGCGATCTTCATCAGCAACCTGGCGGCGGGCGACCTGGGCGACACGTTGATGAGCCTGCTGGAAAGCGCCGTGCGTGACTTCGGCGTGGGGCTGGTCTGCCTGGGCGGCGACCAGGCGTACGCCGCGGGCGGGTACCGCGGCACGCCGCTGGAGTCCACGCTGCCGGTCGAGATGGAACTCAGCAGCAAGAAGGTCCTGCCCAGCGGCGCGGTGGTGCTCATCATGCACGGCATGGAGTTCAACAACGGCAACCAGATTGCCCGCGAATGCGCGCTGGGCGTGCTCGAGGCCCTCGGCCCGCAGGACGAAATGGGCGTCGTGCTCTGGGACGGCACCGAGCGCTGGCTCTTCCCGCTCAGCAAGGTGGGCGACCGCAAGGAAAAGGGCCGGATGATCGCCGGCATGAACCAGGGCGACCTGCCAACCTTCCAGGGCGTGATGGAGCGCGCGTACAACGACCCGAACAACCCCAACCTCAAGCAGTCCACCGCCAACCTGAAACACATCATCGTCTTCAGCGACGGCGACCCCGGCGCCCCGAGCGACGCGTTGATGCAGGCCATCGTGAACGACCGGATCACCGTCAGCACGGTGCTCATCGCCGGCCACGCGGGACCGGACACGATGATCAAGATCGCGGACCAGGGCCGCGGGCGGTTTTACGACGTGCGCGACCCGTCGCAGTTGCCGCAGATCTTCCTCAAGGAGGCGATGGTGATTCTGAAGTCCGCGATCTTCGAGGAGCCGTTCAAGCCGGTCGTGGCCGCGGGCAGCGAAATCCTGCGCGGCATCGCCGCAGCCGAGCTGCCCACACTGCGCGGCTACGTCTGCACCACGCCCAAGGCCCGCGCCGAGGTGCCGCTGGTTTCGGACAAGGGCGACCCCGTGCTGGCGCACTGGCAGTACGGCCTGGGACGCGCGGTGGCGTTCACCTCGGACGCCAAGGCCAAGTGGGCGCAGGACTGGCTGGGCTGGCCGAAGTACCGCCAGTTCTGGTCGCAGGTGGGGCAGTGGGCGTTGCGCCGGCTGGACACCGCCGACTTCAACACCGAGGTCTCGGTCGAGAAAGGCGAGGGCGTGCTGAGCGTCGAGGCGCTCGACGCGCAGGGCAACTACCGGAACTTCCTGAACCTGTCCGCGGTCGTTGTGAGCCCCAAAGGCGAGCGCCAGACCGTACGCCTGGAACAAACCGGGCCGGGCCGGTACGAGGCGCGCTTCCCGACCCGCGAGGTCGGGGCCTACCTGCTGAACCTGGTCGAGATGCAGGGCGGCCAGGTGCGGGCCACGCAGGCCGTCGGCGCGAGCGTCAATTACTCGCCCGAGTTTGCCGACGCCGCGCCGAACCTCAGCCTGCTGCGCCGCCTGGCCGAGGCCGGGGGCGGCCGCCTGCTGGCCGGGGTGGAGCAACCGCCCGGCGCCGACCACCCGTTCCTGCACGACCGCCTGAAGACCTTCCAACCGCGCGACCTCTGGCAGTGGCTGCTCCAGTTCGCCATCCTCCTGTTTGTGGCGGACGTGGGCGTGCGGCGCATCTACCTTGACCGCGCCGAATGGCTGAAGGCCACGGAGAATCTGCGCCGCCTGCTGTTCTTCTGGCGCGCGCCCGCCCGGCCGGCGCCGGCCGACGAATCGCTCGGCGCCCTGCTGGCGCGGCGCGGCCAGGTGCGCGCCCAGCGCACTGGCGCCGGCGAACCCAAACCCGAACTCTTCCGGCCGGCCCGGCCCGTGCCCGCCGTGCCGAAGCCGGTCGCGACGCCGACCGAGCCCGCGGCCCAGCAACCCGCGGTCCCACCGCCGCCGGATCGGACGGCTGTCACCTCGCGGCTCCTGGACGCCAAGCGCCGGGCGGCCAAGAAGCTGGATCAGACCTGAGCCATGAAGCCGGAAGCCGGGCGTTACCATCGTATCGGCGGCCATTCTGGCTGGCGTAAAGAGCGGCATCCTGCCGCCCGGAATCAAAGACCGAAAACCCCGCTCATGTTGCACAACCGGCTGGCGTCCGCCGGGCAGGATGCCCGGCTCCACAGCAGGCAGGGATGCCTGCTGCCACAAACGCAGTGCATCATCGGGCTGGAAGTCTGCGGCGGCCCCAGGTTGCCCGCGCCTTTTTGCGGCTGACTTGACTTCGGATGCTTAACATGAAGCCCGCCTCCCGTTTCACGGTGGTGCTCGTCACCGCGCCGGACTTGAAGACCGCCCGCGCGCTGGCCCGGGCCGCGCTTGAGGCGCGGTTGATCGCCTGCGCCAACCTCGTGCCCCGCATCGAAAGCCATTACTGGTGGCAGGGGAAGATTGAGCGCGGCGCCGAGGTGCTGCTGGTGATGAAAACCACCCGCGCCCGGCTCGCGGCCCTGGAAAAACTCGTGCTCGCCCGGCACCCGTACGACACGCCGGAGTTTCTGGTCCTGCCGCTGCAAGGCGGCACCACCCGTTACCTGGACTGGCTGGCGGCGAGCGTTTGAGGCTCGCCAGTCGGGAAGCGCAATCTTACTTTGGCCGCCAACACGATGTTTGACCAACCTCCTTCAGCTCCATTCCGCGCATGAACACACGCTTCCTGATCCTGCTGGCCGTCATCGCCGCGCTTCCGGCCGCGCGCCTGTCCGCCGCCGACGCCCGCATCGGCGTGGGCGCCAAGCCGCCGCCCGGCGCCGAGGTCGTCTTCGACGGCACCCGCCAGATGCTCGACGAAAAGTGGACGTACTGGCAGGGCCCGCGTTTCGCGTCGTCGCTGCCCATCAAGTGGAAGATCGTGCCCGACCCGGTGGATCGGGGCACCGTTTTGATGACCGATGACCGCGCGGCCGACGGCGGCAAGTACGGCGCGGCGGACATCGTGACCCAGAAGGCGTACCGCGACTTCCGGCTGCACGTGGAATTCCTGGTGCCCAAGCCGGGCGGCAACAGCGGCGTGTACCTGCAGAACCGCTACGAAATCCAGATTCTCGATGGCGACAAGACCAAGCACGGCATGGGCGCGCTGATCAACGAGACCAAGTCGCCCTACCACGCCTACCACGGCGTCGGGAAGTGGAACGCCTACGACGTGGTGTTCCGCGCGGCGCGGTTCCGGGACGGTCGGCGCGTGGAAAAGGCGCTGGTGACGATGTATTTCAACGGCCAGAAGGTCCACACGAACGTGCCGATCAGCCAGGTTTGGGGCGGGCCGAATTCGGGCATTGACGGCGGCAACGACGGCGGCCGGGGCATCACCGACACACCCGGCGGCCTCAAGCTGCAAGCCGAAGGCCACGAGATCCTCTACCGCAACATCTGGATCCAGGAACTGGACCTGAAGGAGCCGGACACGGATTTCTGAGCCTGGCCGGCGCGTTCAACGGGAGGGGACGTACACGGGAACCGCGAATGAACACCAAGGAACATGAATTTGCGGGTACCAGTCAGTCTTGAAACGGCTCGCAATGATGCACCATTTGAGGAACTCGTCCCGTAATGCGAGCAGGAACTGAAGGGCCGGTTTTTATTCGTGTGATTTCGTGACCATTCGTGGTCAAGCCAAACGGCCCAGGCTCAGAGCAGGTTCGCGGCGATCTCCGCGAGTTCTGACCGCTCGCCTTTCTGGAGTTCCACGTGGGCGGCGATGGGCTGTTCCCGGAACTTGCTCACCACGTAGTTGAAGCCGTTGGACGCGGAATCCACGTACGGATTGTCAATCTGGTAGGGGTCGCCGGTGAAGACGATCTTGGTGCCGTGGCCGACGCGGGTGACGATGGTCTTCACCTCAAGCGGTGTGAGGTTCTGCGCCTCGTCAATGATCATGAACTGGCTGGCGATGCTGCGGCCGCGGATGTAGCTCAGCGCCTCGACCACGATCGCCCCGGACCGCATGAGGTCGCCGGTGCGCCGGCTTTCGTTGCCCATGTTCAGGTCGGAGAGCAGCTCGAGGGCGTCGTGGATGGGTTGCATCCAGGGGTTGAGCTTCTCTTCGAGCGTGCCCGGCAGGAAGCCGATCTCCTTGCCCACGGAAATCGTCGGCCGGGCGACCACCACGCGGCGGTATTCGCGGTCCACCAGCGTGCGTTTGAGGCCGGCGGCCATGGCCAGCAGGGTCTTGCCCGTGCCGGCCTTGCCCATCAGGGTCACGAGCTTGACGCGGTCGTCCAGGAGGGCGTCGAAGGCGAAGTGCTGCTCGCGGTTGCGCGGCTTGATGCCCCAGATGCCGTCGCGGCAGTCCATGATGGGAACAAGCTTGCGGCCGCTGGCGTCCACCCGGGCGAGGGCGGCGCGCTTGGTGTTGCCGGTCTCGGTGAGCGTGCAGTACTCGTTCGGGTTGGCGGGCGCGTCCAGCTCGAGTTCGCCGTTGGCGCGGAAGGCCAACAGCTTCTCCGCCGGCACTTCGAGCGCAAACGTGCCCGAGTACAGGTCGGACAACTGGATGCGGCCAGTCTCGTAGTCCTCGGCCTGGAGGCCGAGCGCGTCCGCGCGGATGCGCAGGTTGATGTCCTTGGTGACCAGGATGGTCGGCACCTCGGGGTGCTGCTCGCGGATGTGCAGGGCGGTGGCGATGATCCGGCTGTCCACGCTGTGGCCGTTGGACGCCGGCTTGCCGTTCTCGCCGCGGGGCAGGAAGACGATGCGGAGCCGGCCGCCGTTGGGCAGGTCCACGCCCTCGTTGAGCCGGCCGCCGCCGCGCAAGGCGTCCAACTGGCAGGACACGCTGCGGGCGTTCTGGCCCAGTTCGGAGGCTTCGCGCTTGAAGCGGTCAATCTCCTCGATGACCTCGATGGGGAGGAGCACCTGGTTTTCCTGGAAGCTCAGGAGCGAATTGGGGTCGTGGAGCAGGACGTTGGTGTCGAGGACGTAGTTCTTCTTCACGCGGGCGGGTGCTTGAGCGTTGTCATGCGGGCATGCCAGTCGCGCAACTGCGTGTGCGTGGGCGGCAACGGGTGGGCGCCGCCGTACAGGAAGTTGCCCAGCATGCCGTATAGGTCGAAATCCACAAACAACGGGCGCGGGCCCAGCAGGAAGGGCCGGCCTGTGAGCATCAGTTCGCAGGGCAGCAGGCGCCGCTCCAGTTCGGTCAGCAATTCAGCCTCCTGCCGGCGCCACTGTTCGAGGCAGCCGCGGCCGAACTTGCGCTCCTTATGCCGCAGAAAGGCCAGCCATTCCTTCCGGGGCAGCCAGTCGCGGTAGCGGGCGTCGTTGAGCCGGAAGCCCACGTCTTCGATCTCGTGCTCGAAGTACCGCCACAAGACCTCCTGCACGCCTTCCCATTCGCGGGGAAACAGCCCCAGCCCGAGCTTCAAATCCAGGTACTTGGCGATGACTTGGGAGTCTGCGTCGGTCTCGAACACGACGTTCCGGCCGTCCCGGATCACCGGCACCTGGTAGTAACGCTGCCGGGTGAGGCGCCAGATCACCGAGCGGTCGTCCGCGGCGGAGAGGTTGTGGAGCTTGAAACGGACCCCCGCGTATTCGAGCAGGCGGCGCTGCGCGATGCAAAACGCGCTGTAAGGAAGCTGGAAAAGTTCGATCATACCTCCGGCCACCGCGCCATGAAACGCGTCCCTTCCTGCCCCTGGCGTGGAATCCGGCGGCTCACCCCGCGTCTGCCTGCCAATATGAACCGCACGCTGGTCTTATGCGCCAGCCGCGCGGTGACTGACAAGCCTTTTGCGCCAGCCAGGCAGTCGAAAGTCGAAGGCCGAAAGCAACAAAACAAGAACCAGGAACCAGGAACCCCGCACCCCGCACCCTGTGCCGAGGCAGCAGGGCTCGACGGAGCCGGAACGCGCCCGCCAGCCGCCCGCCCGGCACTTTGAACGTGTCGTCGGCGTTTTGGCCTGCCACGCTTGGCGTTCGATGAACGCTGCGCTGTTCGCTCCCGCCCTGCCCGGCATCTACGAGGTCCGCACCCGCGCGCCCGGCCCGGCCGGCCGGCTGCCGCTCACGCCCGAGATGCTGCTCGAATGGCCCAGCGGCGACATCTTCGGCCTCACCCAAAACGCCGGCATGGGCTGGGACCCCGCGGAGCTGGGGCGCAAGCCGTTCCTGATCCTGTCCACGCAAGGCGGTCTCCGCGCTCCGGACGGCCGGCCGATCGCGCTGGGCTACCACACCGGGCACTGGGAGATCAGCCTGCTGGTCGAGGCGGCGGCGCGCGAGTTCAAGCGGCTGGGCGGCCTCCCGTTCGCCGGCTTTGTGTCCGATCCGTGCGACGGCCGCACGCAGGGCACGGCGGGCATGTTCGACAGCCTGCCGTATCGCAACGACGCGGCCGTGGTGTTCCGGCGCCTGATCCGTTCGCTGCCCACCCGGGCCGGCGTGCTGGGCGTGGCCACGTGCGACAAAGGACTTCCCGCCATGATGATGGCCTTGGCCGGCGCGGGCGAACTCCCGTCGGTGCTCGTGCCCGGGGGGGTGACCCTGCCGCCGGAACACGGCGAAGACGCCGGCAAGGTGCAGACGCTCGGCGCGCGCTTTGCGCATGGCTTGCTGACTTTGGAGGAGGCCGCGGAACTGGGCTGCCGCGCCTGTGCCTCGCCGGGCGGCGGCTGTCAGTTTCTCGGCACGGCGGCGACTTCGCAGGTGGTGGCCGAGGCGCTGGGGCTGGCGTTGCCGCACAGCGCGTTGGCGCCGTCCGGCCAGTTGGTCTGGACGGAAATCGCGGTGCGCTCGGCCCGGGCCTTGCTGGACCTGGAGGCCCGCGGCTTGAAGACCCGCGACGTGCTCACACCCGCCAGCGTGCGCAATGCCATGGCCGTCCACGCGGCGTTTGGCGGCTCGACCAACCTCCTGCTCCACGTCCCCGCCATCGCCCACGCCGCGCGGCTGCCCCGGCCGGGCGTCGAGGACTGGATCGCCGTCAATCGCCGCGTGCCGCGCCTGGTGGACGTGCTGCCCAACGGTCCGGTGGGGCATCCCACGGTCCGCGTCTTCCTGGCCGGGGGTGTGCCAGAGGTGATGCTGCACCTGCGCGAACTGGGCGTGCTCGAGACCGGCGTGCTCACCGCGACCGGTTTGCCCCTGAACGAAGTGCTGAACGCCTGGGCGGCCAGCGAACGCCGGCAGCGTTTCCGGCGGTTGCTGCGCGAACTCGACGGCGTGGACCCGGACGACGTGATCCTCTCGCCGGCGCAAGCCCGCGCGCGCGGCCTGGTCAGCACGGTTACGTTCCCGCGCGGCAACCTCGCCCCCGAAGGCGCGGTCATCAAAAGCACGGCGCTGGATCCGGCCGTCCTGGATGCCACCGGCGTGTTTCGTCACGAAGGCCCGGCGAAGGTGTTCACCTCCGAGCGCGAGGCCATGCGCGCGGTGAAGGGCGGCCGCGTTGTGGCGGGCGACATCCTGGTGCTCGCCGGCGCCGGGCCGCTGGGCACCGGTATGGAGGAAACGGCCCAGATCACGATTGCCTTGAAGCATCTGCCGTTCGGCAGCCGCGTGACGCTGCTCACGGACGGCCGGTTCTCCGGCGTCTCGACCGGCGCGTGCATCGGCCACATCGGACCGGAGGCGCTGGCCGGCGGACCGATCGGGAAGGTGCGTGACGGCGACCGCCTCCGCGTGGTGGTGGATTGCCGCCGGCTCGAAGGCCGCGTGGATTTCATCGGCGAAGGTGGCCGGGAATTCACCCCCGAGGAAGGCGCGGCGGTGCTGGCCGCGCGCGGGCCGCATCCGGACCTGGCGCCGGCGGCGGGTCTGCCCGACGACACGCGCCTGTGGGCGCTTCTACAGCAAGCCAGCGGCGGGACTTGGGGCGGGTGCGTCTATGACCTGGAGGCGGCGGCGGCCTTGTTGACAGCCAAAGGCCGGTGATCTGGCGTTGTCGGACGTGTGAGTGCGATCCCGCTGGAAAGGGGAGCGCCCGCGCGTGCAATGTTGGGCGCCACGCCCACCACGCCAGAGACTTCGCCCCGCCGAGCCACCCCGCTGGGCTCCGGGAAAGAAGCCCGACCGCCACGGGCCGGCTGGCTCAGCCTGGCCCCCAATCTCAACTCGAAAACTGACGTTGCCCGTTGCGTCGGATTCCCATCCGGCTCAACTCCCATCTTTTCGGCTACAACGGCCTGATTTCGGCTCAGCGCACCACGCGGTAAACCCGGGCTTCGCCGTCGCCTGGCGCCCAATACGGACTGGCAGCTCCCGGCACTTCCCGCCACGGGCCGGCCGGATTTTCCGCCTCGAGCAACCGCCCGCCGCCCAGCCAGTCCACGATCACCTGGCCGTCTTCCAGCGAAATGAACACGTAGAACTCGGGCGCGGGCGGCGACACCGCAAACCGCGCCAGCCCCAAGCGGACTTCGCCGTCCAGCAGGCAAAACCGGCCGCCCACCACCAACTGATCCGCCGCGGTGCGCGCCAGCACGGTCACGGGTTGGTCAGCCGCGAAGCCGCCCGCCCCGCCGTCCAGCGACATCCCGCGACTATCGGTGACAATCCAGTTTCCCGCCGGCTGGCCGCAGTACCTCGCGAACTCGCCACCCGCCACCACCCGCCAGCCATCCAACGCGGCGACCGCCTGCACCGCTGGCGCCGCGCCGCCCGCCACACCGGGCGTGGATTGAAAACCGGCATCGCGCGAGCCATCGGAACGCAGCCGCGCCAGCCCGCGCTGGAGCACGCCGTTCACGCTGGCAAATGTGCCGCCGACGACCAGCCGGCCGTCTGGCTGCAAAGCCAGGCTGGTGACCGCCGCGTTTTCATTCCCGCCCAGTTGCAGTGTGGCGGCGTAGCCGGCGTCGAGCGAGCCGTCCGGGAACAGGCGCGCCAGATGCCGTTTGGGCTGGCCGTTCACGAGGTAGAACCGCCCCCCCACGAGGATGCCGTCCGCCGCATCCAGCGCAAGCGCGCGGACCGCGAAATCTCCCAGCTCGCGCTCGAAGCGGGCGTCGAAGTTCTCGTCCACCTTGCCGCTGTCGTGGAGCCGCACCAGGCGCAGGCGGCGGATGTTGTCCACCACGCCGAATTCCCCGCCCGCCAGGATGCCGCCGGCGGCGGGCAGCGCGAGGGCGTGCACGACGCCACCAAATCGCGGCGCGTCAAAGCTGGCGTCCACCCGGCCATCCGGTTGGAGCCGCGCGAGGTTGCCGTGTTCGACGCCGTCCACCCGGTCAAATAACCCGCCGATGACCAGCCGGCCCTCGCTGTCGCGCGCCACCGCGTTCACCACGGCGCCGCGGTTCAGACGGGCGTCGAAAGCCGGGTCAAGCTGCCCGTCGGCGCCGAGCCGCGCCAGGCCTTCGCGCCACGCGCCGTTGACGCACTCGAATTCGCCACCGACCACCAGTCCGCCGTCCGGCAACGCGGCGAGGGTCTTCACCTCGCCCACCAGTTCGAAAAACGAGTTCGTGTTCGAGAAGCTTTCGTCCAGCGAGCCGTCGGGCAGAAACCGCGCCAGACAATGCCGCGGCGCGCCCCCGGCTTCACGAAAGTCGCCCACGACGATGATTTTTCCATCCGGCTGGCAGACCAGCATGTGGCCGGAAGCGACGCCGGCCGGCTCAAGTCCTTCGCCGGGATCAAACGCGTCATCCGGGGCGCCGGTCATGGTCAACCGCGCCAGCCCGCTTCGCTCCGCTCCGGCGGCCTGGGTGAAACTGCCAGTGATGACCACCTCGCCGCCGGGCAGCGCCTCGATGTCGAACACCGCTTCCTTCCCGCCCTCGACGCCTTCAGGCGGGGCGAAGGTCTCGTCCAGGCTGCCATCGAAGCGGAGCCGGGCGACGTGCTGGCGCGTCGCCCAGTCCACCGAGTCAAACGCGCCGGCCACCACCACGCCCAAGTCCGGCTGGACCGAGACCGCGTACACGCGTCCCCAGGAACCGGCGGCGAAAATCCCGCCCGTGAAACGGGTGTCCACGCTGCCGTCCGGGTTCAGCCGCGCCACGCCGGGACTCGTCAGATGATCCACCACGGCGAACGCGCCGGCCACCAGCAGCCGGCCGTCGTCTTGCAGGGCGAGGTCGTAGGCCGCGCCGTCGTTGAGTCCCCGGCCGGGATCGAACGCTTCATCGAGCGCCCCGCCGGGCAGCAGCCGCGCCACGCCGTTGCGGGGCCGGCCGTCCACCTTCTCGAACTGGCCCGCGATCACGATCCTGCCATCCGGCTGCACCACCACCGCTCCCAGCAGGAGGCCCGGCCGGCCTTCGATGCAGGGCGCAAACGCCGGGTCCAGCGCGCCGTTGCTTTCCAAGCGGGCCAGGGCGGTGCGGGGCTGGCCCTGCGCGGCGGTGAACCGGCCGGCGACCAGAATCCGTCCGTCCGCCGGCTGGACCGCCAGCGCGTAGATGAGCCCATCCACGCCCGAGCCGGCGTCGAAGTTCGGGTCAAGCCGGCCCTGGGCGTCCAGGCGGGCCACGCAGCGACGGCACACGCCGTTCACCAGGCTGAAATTGCCCGCCACCAGCACCCGGCCGTCTTCCTGAAGCGCGACGGCAAACAGGGCGGCGTCGCGGGTGGTGGTGAAGGCCGGCTGGAATTGGGCGTCCAGCCTCAACACCTCGCCACGCGCCGTGCCGCTCCAGACGAAAGCGGCCGCGCAGGCGTACAAAAACGCGCCCAGCCGGGCGGTCAATGGCTTGATGAGCGAGTCCAAGCAAGCGACTGATAGCAGGTCATCGGCCACTTGTGGACGATTTCCCGCGTGGCACGGATGGGCTGGGCGGATCTCCTTTCGAGCCCGCAGCAGGCGGGTCGTAGTGGCCCGGGCAACCTTGCTTGGGGCCGTGCCATGGGCAAGCCACCCGCGGGGACCGCAGTCTGACGACCGCAGCCACGGAAGATCCAGGGCTCGAGAGAGTTTCGCCCCACCTCATCAAGGTCGGACCGGCACAAAATTAAGACATGTCAGGTGGTTTCGCTTGCGCTGGGCAAAGCCGGCCGGCCGGCCGGAACGACCCGGAAGGTTGACCGCGGATTACCCCGAAAACCGACGTTGGGCAGGCGGGACGCGCTGCGCCACGGCCAACGTCGGTTTTCGTTTTAGACGCAAAGCTGGCCCGCGTGGGCGCGCGTCCGCGCGACGGCTTCACGGATCGCAGCTTTGAAGGGTTCCACGCCCTCGTCGAACGCGGCCGCCATCGGGAGCACCGGCGTGCGCGGCACCCGCCGTTTGAAGCGTCGCAGGTTCGCGGCGGCGGCTTCCTCGTCCATTTTGTTCGCCACGACCAGGCGCGGTTTTTCGAGCAGCGTGCGCTCGTATAGTTCGAGCTCGGTCAGCAACTGCTGGTAGTCGTCCCAGGGCGGGCGGTTGTCCGTGCCTGCCATGTCGAGCAGGAGCACGAGCACCGAGCAGCGGCGGATGTGCCGGAGAAAGGCGTGCCCCAGGCCGACGTTGCGGTGCGCGCCCGCCACCAGCCCCGGCACGTCACAAAGCGTGAGCCGGAACCAGTCGCCGTACTCCACGATGCCCACCTGGGGGTGCAGGGTCGTGAACGGGTACGGCGCAATCTTGGGGCGGGCCTTGGAAACCGCGGCCAGCAGCGTGGACTTGCCGGCGTTGGGAAAGCCCACCAGGCCGACGTCTGCCATCAAGCGCAATTCCAGCAGATAATCGCCTTCCTCGCCGGGCTCGCCGGGCTGGGCGAAACGGGGCGCCTGCCGCCGGGCCGTGGCGAAATTGCGGTTGCCCAGGCCACCGCGCCCGCCTTTGCACAGCACAAACCGCTGGCCGGGCTGGGTCAGGTCAGCGAGGAGCCGACCTCGGGCGCCGAAGTGTCCCGTCATGATCGGCGACTCTTCTTCGAGATTGATTTCCAGCGCCCGGGCGCTGCCGGACACGCGCAACAGCGGACGCTGGACGCTGCTGAGCGGAATCCGGTTCGGGCCGGGAGACGGCGGCGGCTCGAGCAGTGCTGGCTGGTCGTCTGCGGGAAGTTCCCAGACCAGCGTTCCGCAAGGCACCTTCACCTCCAGATCCTTCCCGGCGCGACCATCCATGCCCTTGCCCAGGCCGTGGCCGCCGTCGGGGGCGATCAAGCGCGGCTGGTAGTACTGGTTGACCAGGTTGTTCAAGTCGTGATCCGCCTCGAGCACCACGTCGCCACCGCGCCCGCCGTTGCCGCCGCACGGCCCGCCTTTGGGCCGGAAGGTCTCGCGCAGGAACGCCACGCAGCCCCGCCCGCCGTGACCGGCGCGGGCATGGATTTTGACTTCATCAACGAACATGAGGTGAACACAGCCGGGGCGGCGGCGCCACAGTGCCGGCGTCAAAAGCAAAAAGGCGAGGCGCCGGCCTCGCCTTTGCGTGGCATCGCAAATCGTTCAATTGGCCGCCGGGGC
The DNA here is from genome assembly GCA_964568145.1 of uncultured Verrucomicrobiota bacterium. Taxonomy (GTDB): domain Bacteria; phylum Verrucomicrobiota; class Verrucomicrobiia; order Limisphaerales; family J093; genus DSVZ01. Next base: position 43,167 of record CAZMOZ010000021.1, on the reverse strand, counting down.
CGGGACGCGCGGGACGATGTTGACGCGCTTGCCATGCTTGTCGAACTGCACCGTGCCGTCCGCCAGGGCAAACAGGGACCAGTCCCGCGCCGTGCCGACGTTGCGGCCCGCGACGAACTTGCTGCCCCGCTGCCGGACGAGGATGCTGCCGGCGGTCACGAACTGTCCGCCAAATTCCTTCACTCCCAGCCGTTTGCTGACGCTGTCGCGGCCGTTGCGGGAACTGCCGCCGCCTTTTTTGTGTGCCATAAAATCAGAACTTGATCTCTTTGACCTTCACGACGGTGAGCGACTGGCGGTGGCCGATCTTCTTGCGGTAGCCCTTCCGGCGCTTGAGCTTGAACGCCCAGACCTTCTCGCCGCGCTTGTGCTCGACCACGTCGGCCACCACGCTGGCACCGCTGACTGTGGGCGTGCCCACCGCGATCTGGCCGTCGTTGTTGACCAGCAGCACCTGGTCGAAGACGACCGACTGGCCGGCTTCGCCGGGGAGTTTCTCGATCTCCAGCGTGTCGCCGGGCGCCACGCGGTACTGCTTACCGCCCGTTGCTAGGACTGCGTACATAATCGGAACGTCAAAGGCGCAGGATGCAACCAAAAGGGGGGGCACGTGTCAACGGCACAATTGGTATGAACAGCGAGAGCGGTGCATCTCAGTTTCGCGCCTTTGCTGGAATGTGGTCACACGCCGGCTGCGGAGGCAACCGGCTTGAGTTGGCGGGGCCAAATTAGGGCACCGGCCTCCGGCCTGCCCGGTCTCAGGGCTGGCTGGAAGCCTGGACCATCCCGTCACGACCCGGCAAGCCCACGCGGCGGCCGGCCACCCAACATGCCGGCGGCGGGTTGCCTGAAAAAGGTTGGCCCGCCGGACGGCGGGCCAACCACCGTAACCCACTGTGTAACCAAACGGGCAACCACCCACCTCCCGGCAGTGGCGCGGCTCAGAAATGCGCTTCCGTGTGCCGCGGAGACGCCTTGGAGAACCAACTCAGATCCGGATCCCTCGCGGGAGTGGCAAAATTGTTCTGCGCCACGAAATTCACCCCGTTCAGACCTCCGCTTGAGCGGGTTTTTTTCATGGTCAGCCCGATCCACTTGTGAATCTCTGAGTGACCATCGGCGAAGGCGAAGCCCGCCGCCATGTTGTGGTACGTCGAAGGCGCGTCCGGGATGTTCGTGGCGTTGTTAGGCGGAAACGCGCCGGCGTCGTTGATGCTGTCCGGATGCTCGTCCATGTACACCCAAGTGCCGGTCGGCCCTGGAATGGTGAGGTCGGAAGCCCGGACAGCGCCTTTGTACATGGTGAGGTTGTTCGGGCCGCTGGGACCGCCACCGAGACTCATCCAGCCGTTGCCTTCGCCGACGTAGATGTTCCCGGACACGCTGCGCACCCGCTCGGTCCAGCCCCGGGCTCTTTGGGGCGGTGATACAAACTTGTCGGCCGGACATTTGTAGATGTTCTTTGCATTGGCGAAGTAGTTGGCCAGCACCGCGTAGCGCGGGTCGAGCAGGAAGATCGTGTTAGTGTTGTCCGAACTGGTACCCCAGTCCAGCCACCCGGTCACCCAAGGACGCTCCCGGGCGTTGGCGCCGGGCTGGAAGCCCCCGTGGTAGGCGCCGGGGAACTTGTCGTTGTTGTCGCCCTGGTACATGTGGTTGGCCAGCATCAACTGCTTGGTGTTGTTCATGCACAGGATGCCGGTGGCCTTGGCCTTGGCCCGGGCCAGCGCCGGCAACAACATGCCGGCCAGAATGGCGATGATGGCAATGACCACCAGGAGTTCGATGAGCGTGAAGCCGCCCCGGGCCCGGCAGTCCGCGTTGGAATTGCGAATCTTCATAACGGTACGTTGCTTCCATGCCGGTCAGGCAACAGCCGTGAACTTTTCGCGCCATCCGCATCACCCCGCGGTTGGCGCGCCGGGCGGTTGCCCCCGACACTGAGATAGCAAGTAGTCCGCGCCACGCCGGCTGTAAATGTGCGTCTGACCGCACAGCCGGGGCGCGGGGTGCAAGACCAAAGGCCAAAACGGAAATAAAGGGCAGGCATCGAGGAAGTCCCGGCGCGGCCTGGCAAACAGTTTGGAACTCAGGAACTCAGAAAAGCGGACTGCCATCCGGCTTTCCCTGTTTTTGAGTTTCTGAGTTTGGGCCAGGCATCCGTGCCGGGAGGTAGCTATCGAGACGCAGCCAGCATTCAACGGGACGCTTTTTGCCCGCACCGGCCAAGTCGTGGTGGGTCTCGGTTGCCGGCTTCGGCTTTCAAGCTTCGGGCTGCCACGATCCGCGTCAGCCGTTCACCCTGCAAACCGAAGTTGGCCGTAGCGCAGTGCGTTCCGCCTGCCCGACTTCGGTTTTCGGGTTCACGGTGCCAGCCGCGAGACCAGCCAGCGGTCAAACGCCGCCTGGTCTTTCCACGCGGTGGCCACGCGCATCTTCTTCGCGGCCGGGTCAATCACCGTAAACCCGTCGTCGGTGACGCGGATGCCGAGTTCTTCCATCATGCACAGGCGGTTTTCCAGCGCCAGATACACGGCCACGGTGTCGAACAGGATGCTGGACTGGGTGTCGGCCTGCGCTTTCTGGCCGGCCTCGAGCCAGATGCGGTAGTTTTCCATGATGGCCTGGCAGACCGGGTCGTTCGCCTGGCGCACGCGCGCGTACGCTGCGCCCTTGAGTTGGATCAACCCGCAGGTGTCGAGCGGCGTGATGGTGATGTCCCATGCCGCGCTGAGCACGCGCTGGCAGGCGGGGGCGTCCTCCTTGACGTTGTACTCGGCGTGCGGTTGCGGGCTGTTGCCGTAGCCGCGTCGCACGCTGCCGTGCATGCCCACGAAGCGCGCCCGCTGCGCGATGCGCGGCTCGCGCTTCAACGCCGCCTCCAGGTTCGGCACCGGGCCGATGCCGATCACCGTCACCGGCTCCGGCGATTGCAGGATGGTGTCAATGATGGCCTGCACGCCGTCGGGATGAATCCGGCCCGGATAGCGGTTCACGTTGTAGTCGGTCACCCAGGCTGACTGCCGGCCGCCGCCGTGCATCCGCGTGTCCAGCGCCATGCCGATGGGGATGTCTGTGCGGCCGGCGCGTTCGAGGAACTTGGCGATCAACTGGGTCCGATACAGCGGCTTGCCGTGGTCGCCGACGATCAGCTTCACGTCGAACTCCGGGCACTTGAGCGCCAGCGCCAGCGCCCAGGTGTCGTCAATGTCGTCGCCGATGTCGGTGTCGAGAATGACGGGAATCCGCGGCCGCGCGGCCTCGCCGGCCTGGACGGACAGGCTGGTGGCAAACACCCAGGCGGCCAGCAGTGCGAAGGCGCCGAACATGACGAGCCCGGCCTGACGACGATTGATGCGTTTCATGTGATGTGAAGTTGGGCGGAGCTTGCCGCAGGCCGGCCGCTGTCCGCAAGCCGGGTGTTGGCGGTGGGAAAGTCCCAAGTTCAAAGTTCAAAGCTCAAAGTCCGAAGTCCGAAGGTCGAAGTCCGGCATCCGGCATCCGCTCTCCACGAACCACGTGCCAAAGCTGCATCCCGCCTGCGCGGATGTCTCGCCCCGCCGCGCCAAGGTGGGACCAGCAGGAAATTCAGCCATGCCTGGTTTTGGCTTGTCGCCACCAGCGAGACTCAAACAATCGGCAGCCATGAAACACCGCAGCCTTGTCCGCATGTCGCCAGCGCGCCCCACGAACGGCCTTTGGCTGGGCGCGCTGGCCGGGGTCGGCCTGCCCGCCGCGCAATTGTCCGGGTTCACCGCGGAACCGCCCGGCGAGCCGGAGACGTTGCCGCCCATCACGGTCACCGGGTATGCCGGGCAGCTTGTCCAACAGGATACCGTCGCCGAAAGCGTGCTGCCGGCGAGCGCGTTCACCGCCGGCGGCTTGGCGGACACGCGGAGTTTGACGGCCGCGGCGCCGAACACCGCCACGTTCGACGGCAACAATTCGCGGTCGCCCCGGCTGTCGTTGCGCGGCCAGCGCGAAAACAACTTCCTCGCCGGCGAACCGGTGGCGTCGCTGTACGTGGACGACGTGCCGTACCTGGACCTGGCGTCGCGCGGGCTGCCGTTGTTCGACGTGCAGAGCCTGGAGTTGCTGCGCGGCCCGCAGGGCACGCTCTTCGGCGCGGCCGGACCCGCCGGGGTGCTGCAGCTCACCACGCGGCAGCCGCAGGATTTCTGGGGCGCACACGGCCGGGTGAGTTATGGCAGTTACGACGCCTTCTCGGCGCAGGCCGGCGGCGGCGGTCCCCTCGTCAACGACACGCTCAGCTTCAACCTTTCCGGCCTGTGGGATTTTCGCAACGGCTACGTCCACAACCAGGCGCTGGACACACACCCGGACGACCGCGACAGCCTGGCCGGCCGCGCCCAGGTGCGCTGGACGCCGTCCGAACGCTGGGAAATCACCGCTGCGGTGGACGCCGCCCGCCACCGGGACGGCTTCGTGCCGACTTATTATCCGGGCCACGATCCGGACTTCTTCGACGTGCGCCGGAACTACGACGGGTTTGTGGACACGGACGAATTCGGCCAGTCGCTGCGCATCCGTTACGCGACGCCGGACGTGCGGGTGAGTTCGGTGACGGCGCATCGCGACTGGGAGCAGGACCTGCGGCAGGATTTTGACTTCAGCGAGCACGACGTGCTGTACGGCTTTTCGCGGCCGGACCTCGAGCAATGGAGCCAGGAGCTGCGCGCGGAGGCGCCGGACGCGGAGGCGCGCCTGCGCTGGGTGGGCGGCTTCTTTTTCGCCAGCCGGGAGATGGGCGCGGATTCCGGCAGCACGGAAGTCCCGCCCCGCACGATCACCGTGCCGGACATGCCGCCGGTGCAGGTCGAGAACAGCACCTTGCGCACGGAGGCGCAGACCGACGCCCGCACTTACGCCGTGTACGGGCAGGCCACGTACGAACTGATCGAACGCCTCGACGTGGTGGGCGGCCTGCGCTGGACTTACGATGAGCGGCGGCTGCGCCGCGCCGGCACGTTCTCCAGTCCGAACGCGAGCGTCGGCGGATTTCCGATCGGCCCGATCAGCTTCCCGACCGCGGCGTACGATGTGGAGGACGACTTCAGCGACCTGCAGCCGAAGGCGGGCCTGAGCTACCGGTGGACCGACGCCACGAGCACGTATTTCAGCTTCAGCACGGGGTACCAAAGCGGCGGGTACAACTCGGCCAGCGACACGCCCGAAGGCGCGGCCTTCGGCCCGGCCCGCTCGCGGCATTACGAGGTGGGGCTCAAGTCCACGTGCTGGGAGACCCGCCTCGCCGGCAACGTGGCCTTGTTCCTGATTGACACGGACAACTACCAGGTCCACCGCCTCAGCCGGCAGAATCCCACCCAGGCTTACGTGCAAAACGCCGGGTCGGCGCAAACCCTGGGCGTGGAGGTGGAGGCGTTCTACCGGCCCGGTCCGGGATGGGAACTGAGCGTGGGCGCGGGCTACGCGCACGCCGAATACGACCGTTACTTCGATCCGGTGAACCAGGAGACGCTCGACGGCAAGCGCATCAGCTTCGTGCCCGAATTCACGGCCGCGGCGGGCGTGGCATACCGGTTTCCGTGCGGGTTTTACGCGCGGGTCGAGGTCCAGGGCGTGGGCAATTACCAGCTCACCGAGGACAACAGCGCGGAGCAGGATCCATTCGCCCTCCTCCACGCCCGCGTCGGCTACGAGCGGCGGAACTGGGGCATCCACCTCTTCGGCCGCAACCTCCTCGACGAGGAATACGCCAGCAACGCCCTCGACCTGCGCGGCGCCGCGGCGCCCGATCTGCTGATCTACCAGCCGGGCGACCCGCTCACCCTGGGCGTCGCGCTCACCGCCAAGTTCTGAGGCGCGAAAACTGCGCGGTTTGTGGTGGGGCGAGATGCCGTCGAACCCTTCGTCGAGCCCCGCTTCATCGAATCCGGCTCACCGCCAGCTTGCGCGCAGGGACACCCCCTGTGAAGGACCCCGGCTTTGCCACGCGGCAGCCTGCCGGGGGAAAATGGTATTTGCCGACCAGCAACACCGGACGCGGCATTGCGCCGACACACGGCGGAGTACTACACGACTTCGACCGGGTAGGCGGAAGACTCCGCGCGCTGCCTGGCCACCGTGTCAAAACATTGCAGTCCCCCTTTGCCCCCAGCTCCCGCCGCGGCCAACCGCGCTCAGTATTGTTGCTGCCGCTCGCCGCGGGGCAGACGGTCCCCGCGCGGCTCGCGCGGCGGACGATCCTCGCGGGGCCGGGCGATGTTGACGGTCAGCGGGCGCCCTTGAAGTTCCTTGCCGTTGAACATCTCCACCGCCTTGGCCGCCTCCTGCGCCGTGGCGTACTCGACAAACGCGAACCCGCGCGATTTGCCGGTGAATTTGTCGAGCATCAAGCTGCAGGACGTCACCACGCCAGCTTGGGAGAACAGGTCCTGCAGATCAGACTCCAGCGTGCGGTAAGAGATGTTACCGACAAACAGTCTGCAATCACTCATAGGTTGGGGGTTGAACTCAAAGAGACAGGAAGGGAGATGCTGCACTCGCAGAACCGTCGAAGCCGACTGACACGAACACGGACATCTGTCTTCAAGGACACCAACTGCTCTTTAAGCTGGTCGCAGGGTAGCAAAAGACGCCCCCGAGTCAAACCAACTTTTCCGCTGCCGCCGCGGCACAGGCGACCCCGCCTGTGGCCGTGTCGCCGTGCGACCCGCCCGCGCCCGCTGCGGACGCGGCCGTCCGCGCCCCGCTGATTGCAGGGCTCGACGGAGTCTCGCCCCACCACGTCACGGCCGGACCGGCGCCAAAGTGAGCTGCGCCTCCCGCCGCGTCCGTCCCGCACAACTGGATTGCCACGGCCAGCCGCCTGCCGCAAAGTCCCGCGCACACGCTCCCCATGAAGACACTCGCTCAAGGTGCCTCGCCAGCCGACCAGCCCCGGTCGTGCTCCGCCGCCACGCGGGCATGCCGGCCAATCCGCCGGTGGTTCTCGCCTGGAAACAGTTTCGCGCCGCACCTTGTTGCGGTCCTGTTCGCGGCGCTTGCCTTGCCGCCAGGCCTCGCGCTTCAGGCCGCCAGCCGGCCGAACATCCTGTTCATTTTCTCGGACGACCACGCGTACCAGGCGATCAGCGCGTACGGCGACAGCCGGAAGCTGCTGCGGACGCCGGGCATTGACCGGCTGGCCCGCGAGGGCATCCGCTTCGACCGCTGTCTGGTGCCCAATTCCATCTGCGGGCCGGTGCGCGCCACCGTCCTGACCGGCAAGTACTCGCACAAAAACGGGTTCTACAACAACGCGAACAGCCGCTTCGACGGCACGCAGACGACGTTCCCGAAGCTCCTCCAGGCCGCCGGTTACCAGACCGCGCTCATCGGCAAGTGGCATCTGGTGAGCGACCCGACCGGCTTCGACTTCTGGCAGATCCTCCCCGGCCAGGGCGTGTACTACAACCCGCCGATGATCCGGAACGGCCAGCGCGTGAAACTCGACGGCTACGTGACCGACCTCATCACCGAGCTGTCGCTCGACTGGCTGAAGAACCGCGACAAGTCACGCCCGTTCCTGCTCATGACCCAGCACAAGGCGCCGCACCGTGAATGGGAGCCCGCGCTTCGCCACCTCGACCACAACGGCGACCGCAAGTATCCCGAGCCCCAAACACTCTTCGACGATTACGCCGGCCGCGGCCTGGCGGAGCGCGACCAGGAGATGACCATCGCGAGGACGATGAACGACCGCGACCTGAAGCTGGTGCCGCCCGCCCAGCTCACGCCCGGGCAGCGGAAGGTTTGGGACGCGTACTACGAGCCGCGCAACGCCGCCTTCCGCGCCGCGAACCTCACCGGCCCGGACCTGGTGCGCTGGAAATACCAGCGCTACCTGCACGACTACCTCGGCTGCCTCAAGGCCGTGGACGAAAGCGTCGCGCGCCTGCTCGATTACCTGGACCGCGAGGGCCTGGCAGACAACACCATCGTGGTGTACGCGAGCGACCAGGGGTTCTACCTGGGCGAGCACGGCTGGTTCGACAAGCGGTGGATTTTCGAGGAATCGCTGCGCACGCCGTTTTTGCTGCGCTGGCCCGGCGTGGCGAAGCCCGGCCGGGCGAACCGCGATCTCGTCTCCGTGCTCGATTTCGCGCCGACCTTTCTCGAGGCCGCCGGGCTGTCCGTGCCCGCCGAAATGCAGGGTCGGAGCCTGCTGCCGATTTTGCGCGGGCGCACGCCGCCGGACTGGCGCGCCAGCTTTTACTACCAGTACTACGAATGGCCGGTGCCGCATCGCGTCCGGCCGCATTACGGGGTCGTGACCGACCGCTACAAGCTGGTCCGCTTCCGGGCCGAGGACTGCGATTACTGGGAGCTGTTCGACCGGAAGCGCGACCCGCATGAACTGCGCAGCGTCTTCGGCGAACGCCGGTACGCGAAGGTGCAGCGGCAGCTCGAAGCGGAGTTGGCCCGCTTGCGTGCGGAACTCGAAGTGCCCGGGCAGGACCCGCCCGAGGCCTCGGGCCGGCCGTTGCCAGCCCAACCCGCGAACAACCGCTGAGCGGAAACAGGGCGCATGAGTGCTGGGGGTGCAGCTTGGTTTCCTGCCAACACCGGTCGGGCAGCGGTGGCGCAGGCGTCCTCGCCTGCGGTTGTCGCGCGGGCGACCCGCCCGCGTCCCCCGGCAACCGGCCTCTGGCTCAGAAGCCGGACGGTCGCCTCTCAGCGAGAGGCGACCCACCATTGCCGACCCGCCATGAAAACACGCTTCCGCACTGACCGCGCCGGCTCCGCCGTCCGGCGCTTCGCGGCCGCCTGCGGCCTGCTGCTCGCGCTGGCTTGCGGTTGGACCGCCGACCTCGCCGGCCGCCGGCCGAACATCGTGCTGGTCATGACCGACGATCAGGGCTACGGCGAGATCGGCGCGCACGGCAACCCAATTCTGCAAACTCCGCACCTGGACCGCCTGCACGCCGCCAGCGTGCGGTTCACCGACTTCCACGTCAGCCCGACATGCGCGCCCACACGTTCCGCGCTGCTGACCGGCCGGCACGAGTTCAAGAACGGTGTCACGCACACCATCTTCGAGCGCGAGCGGCTGACGCCCAAGGCCACCACTGTGGCGCAGGTGCTACGGTCCGCCGGTTACGCCACCGGCATCTTCGGCAAGTGGCATCTCGGCGACGAAGACGCCTACCAGCCCGGCCGGCGCGGCTTCGACGAGGTCTTCATCCACGGTGGCGGCGGCATCGGCCAGACCTTTCCGGGCAGTTGCGGCGACGCGCCGGACAACGGCTACTTCGATCCCGCCATCCGCCACAACGGCCGGTTCGTGAAGACCCGCGGCTATTGCACCGATGTGTTCTTCAGCCAGGCGCTGGCGTGGATCGAGGCCCAGCGCGCGGCCGGCCGGCCGTTCTTTGCCTGCATCACGCCCAATGCGCCGCACGACCCGTTCATCAGCCCGGGCCCGGCCTGCGAGGCGCCTTACCGGGACAAGGGACTTTCCACGAACGCCGTCGCCTACTACGCGATGATCGCGAACATTGACGAAAACGTCGGCCGGCTGCTGGCGCGGCTGCGCGACCTGCGGATCGAGTCCCACACGCTGGCGATCTTCCTCACGGACAACGGCCATTCGGTGCGCGAGGTGTACAACGCCGGCATGCGCGGCATGAAAGGCGGACCGTACCAGGGCGGGACGCGCGTGCCGTCCTTCTGGCACTGGCCGGGCACGCTCGCGCCCGGCGACCGCCCGCAACTCGCCGCGCACGTGGACGTGTTCCGCACGCTGGCCGGCCTGGCCGGCGCGCAACTCAGCCCGGAGGTCGAACGGCAGGTCGAGGGCCGCAGCCTGCTGCCCTTGCTCGCGGACCCGCAGGCGCCCTGGCCGGACCGCACGCTGGTGACCCACGTCGGCCGTTGGGAACACGGTCAGGCCGCCGCCGCGAAACACCGGCAGTGCTCGATCCGCAACGCGCGCTTCCGGCTGGTGAACAACGCCGAGCTTTACGACCTGGCGGCCGACCCCGCCGAGACGCGAAACGTCATCGCCGACCATCCCGGGGTGGTTGCGGAGTTGCGCGCCGCGTACGACCGCTGGTGGGCGGAAATCCTGCCGTGCCTGGAAAACGAGGAGGCGCTGGGGCCGCCGGTGAATCCCTTCAAGGCCGCGTATTGGGCCCAGTTTGGCGGCGGTCCGGACGCGGCGCTGCTCGACCGCATGGACCCGCGGCGGAAGTTCCCGGGCCGGTTGGCACCGGCCACGCCGTAGCCGCGGTTGCTTTGGTTTTCGGGGTGAGACAAGGGCGGACAAGAATGTCCGCGCTCCTGACAACCCGGTTCATGCGCAAAACCGGCGCTACGAGAATTTCAGGAGCGATTCCAGTTCCTCGACGCTGCGGGTAATCGGCAGCCGTGAACCGTCGCGCAGGACGGCCACGTACTCGCCCTTGAACAGCGGCCGCAACTCCGCCAGCCGCGCCAGGTTCACCAGCGCGGAGCGGCTGATACGGCAGAAATGCCCGGGGTTGAGCGAGGCTTCGAGGGCGCCGAGGGTCTGGCGCAGGAAGTGCCGTTGCCGGCCCGCGTGGAGCACCACGTAGTTGTCCTCGGCCTCCACCCAGTCAATTTGATCTACGGGGAGGAAGAACACGCGGTCCTGGTGTTTGACGGTGACGCGGGTGAGGTATTGCGGCGTGGATTCGAGGTCCTCCAGCGGGCGCAGGCGCCCGGGGCTCAGGCGGGAGCCCAGGCGGAGCTGGAAGTGCTCGCGCACCCGTTGCAGGGAACGCCGGAGCCGGCCGGGTTGCAGCGGCTTGAGGAGGTAATCGAGGGCCTGGGCGTCAAAGGCCGCCAGGGCGTACCGGGCCGAGGCGGCCACGACGATCACGCACGGCGTGCCCTCCCGGCGGAAGGGCTCGATCAGTTTGAGCGAGCCTTCGCCGCCGGCGCTCACATCGAGGAAAAGCAGGTCGGGCCGCAGCCGGGCGATGTGTTGAAAACCGCCGGCGCCGGTGCGTGGCGGTGCCAGGAGTTCAAGGTCCCGCTCCTGGCCCAACAGGGCCGTCAGGGCCGCGCGTGCCTGCGGTTCGTCTTCGAGAATCAAGGTGCGGATTTTCATCGTCGGACTGCGCGTGCGGGGGCCGTCTTGAGGGTGAATCCCTGCCGCCGTCAGCGCTCTGGCTGTCTGACGGCCGCGTCTCGGTTGAGGTTTCAGCCAGTCACGTAGCCGGATTGAACCCGAAAACCAAAGTTGGGCAGGCGGGACGCACTGCGCCACGGCCAACTCCGGTTTCAGAGTTGAAATGACGGGGACCGGGCCGAAGCCCGGGCCCCGCGAATCACCGGTGGCCGGAATTACCGGCGAATCCGGCCGAAGACCGCCGCCTGCGGCGGCGTGAACGTGTACGGGCTGCTGGCCCCGGCCGCATCGGCCGGCACCGTGGCGATCTTGAGGTTGTCAATGTGGACGTTCTGGTTTGCGCCGCCGGTGCGGCCCGCGAACACGATGCGCCCGCTTCGAGGCGGGGAACGAAACGGTGACGGGACGCGCCTGCGTCGTGCGTTCGCGTGCTCGCGCCGCCGTGTTACGCAGACGAGCGGCCGCTCGCAAACCTCCGCCCCAGCCGGAACTGCGGTTCAGCCGAGCAGCTCCCGGGTTTTTACGGTCAGGTCGCGATGCCGCATGAGCGATTCCCCCACGAGGATCGCGCCCGCGCCGGCGCGCTGCAGCCGCTCCACGTCCGCGCGGGTGTGAATGCCGCTTTCCGCCACCAGCAGGGCGGACCGGCCGGCCGGATGCGCCCGCAACCGGGCGGCCAGCCTCTCGGTGGTGGCGAGGTCCACGGCGAAGGTTTTCAGGTTGCGGTTGTTCACGCCGATGAGCGGCGCGCCGAGCGCCAGCGCGCGGTCCAGCTCGGCTTCGTCATGCACTTCCACCAACACCGCGAGGCCGGCCGCGGTCGCGACGTCGTGAAAGCGGCGCAGCCGCGCGTCGTCGAGAATCGCCGCGATCAACAGGAGGGCGTCCGCGCCCCACTCGACCGTTTCGAGAATCTGGCGCTCGTCAATGAGGAAGTCCTTGCGGAGGAGCGGCAGCCTCACCGCCGCGCGGATGTCGCGCAAAAAGGTGAGCGAGCCCTGGAAGAACTCTTCGTCCGTGAGCACCGAAAGACAGTCGGCGCCGGCGGCTTCGTATTCGCGGGCGATGGCCACCGGGTCGAAGTCCGCCCGGATCACGCCCGCGCTGGGCGAAGCCTTCTTGACCTCGGCGATCAGCGCGACGCCGCCGGCGCGGGGCCGGCGCAGCGCGGCCAGGAAATCGCGCCGCTCCGGGCGGGCGGCCATGGTGGCGCGGAGCTGTTCCGCTGTAACCTGGCCGGCGGGCAGGGCGGCGACTTCGCGGCGCTTGTGTTCAACGATGGTGGCGAGGATGTCGCTCATGGGACTTTCAGCGTGACGGCCGGCTGCGCCCGGCGCTGTGCGGCTGCCCGGAAGGCCGCTTCATGTTCCGGCCAGTCGTGCAGCGTCGCAGGATCGAAATCCACGCCGCCCGGCCAGACCAGTGTGCAGGCTTCCGGGTCCAGGCGGACCCGGGCAAACACCTCCGGATCGCGCAGCGGCCCGAACAACTCGCCCGCCAGAACCGGACCGAAATCAATGATGCGCTCGAGCCCGTCCTCAAAGGTCAAACAGAGCGCGTACACTCCCACCCGTTGGAAGGCGGTGACGCGGTGAATCGGATGTTTCATGCCGGTCATTCTACACCAACGGCGCAATCGGCGCCGGGCACCGCCCGGCTTGCAACAGCCGCCAGTCGGTGGCCAGCTCCGCCTGGTGCAACTCCGCCCAGGCTTCGACGAGCCGCGCTGGCACAACGGCCGGTCGCCGGCGATCAGCGTGACCGGTTCGATGCCGAACACCGCCACCTGGCCGCTGTAGCAGGCATGAAAGTGCGGCCAGTGATGTCCTTCACCCGGCTCGCGGAACATCCGGATCACGATGCCGCAAAACCGGGAAAGCTCGGGCAAGGTTACTCCTCCTCATCCTTCACCCCCGGCTTGCGCCTGGCGGGGCAGCCGGCCCGCAGCCAGGCGTGGATGAAGTCGTCCAGCTCGCCGTCGAGCACGGCGTCCGTGTTGCCCGTCTGCCAGCCGGTGCGGAGGTCCTTGACCATGCGGTAGGGCTGGAGGACGTAGCTGCGAATCTGGTTGCCCCAGCCGATGCTGCCCTTCTCGCCGTAAAACCGCTCCATCTCGGCCTTCTGCTGGTCTTCGCGCAGCGCGTACAGCTTGGCGAGCAGCATCTTCATGGCGGTGGCGCGGTTCTGATGCTGCGAGCGCTGGTTCTGGCTGGCCGCCACCAGGCCGGTGGGCAGGTGCGTGATGCGCACGGCCGTCTCGACCTTGTTCACGTTCTGGCCGCCCTTGCCGCCGGAGCGGTACGTGTCCACCTGGAGTTCGCCGGGCGGCACGACGATTTCGCCGCCCTCCTCGATTTCCGCGATCACGTCCACGCTGGCGAAGCTGGTGTGCCGCCGCTTGTTCGCGTCGAACGGCGAGATGCGCACCAGCCGGTGGACGCCGCGCTCGGCCTTGGCGAAGCCGTAGGCGTTTTCGCCGGTGAGGAGCAGCGTGGCGCTTTTGATGCCCGCGCCCTCGCCTGGCAGCGCGTCGGTGACCTCCACCTGCCAGCCGCGGGTCTCGGCCCAGCGCTGGTACATGCGCAACAGCATCGCCGCCCAGTCGCAGGCCTCGGTGCCGCCGGCGCCGGCGTTGATGCTCAGGATGCAGTTGTTGCGGTCGTGCGGGCCGCTGAGCAGCAGGCTCAATTCCAGCGCGTCCAGCCGCCGCGCGAACGCGCCCAGATCCTGCTCCAGTTCGGCCTGCAAGGCCGGCTGGGCGGACTCCGGCTCGGCCTCGGCCAGCTCAAGCATGACGCGGAAATCCTCGAGCTGCTTCTCGCACTGGCCCAGCGGGTCGAGCTTGCGGCGGATGCCGTTGGCTTCGTCTATGAGCCGCTGCGCGGTCTCGCGGTTGTTCCAGAACGAGTCGCGGCTCATCTCCGCCTCGATCTCGCCGAGGCGTTTCTGGAGCGCCGGCACGTCAAAGAAACCTCCGCAACTGGGAGAGTTTGTCGCCGGCCGCGTCGAGCTGCGTTTTGACCGTTTCAAACATGCCGGGAAAATCTAGGAGCGGCCGCCGGTCGCGGCCAGTCATTTGTCGGCGGGCTGGGCGCGGGCGGGCGGCTTCCGGCCTGGAGGCCGCGAAGTGCGCCCTCAGCGAGTGGCGGACGGCCAGTCTGAAGCATGGACCGCGAAGCGCCCGTTCCTAGGCCGGGAGGCGCGGCAGGAAATTCGCGAAAAGCAAAAAACCCGGCCAGCATGCGCCGGCCGGGCGAGAACAACCGACGAGAACGGGCTCAGGCCCGGTTGCGCCAGCGGCGCAGACCGAAAGCGCCCAACCCCAGCAGCGCCGCCGTGGCCAGCGCGCTGGCCGGCTCGGGCACCGCCGTGTACTCGATCATGTCCACGATCTCAATCAGGCCCTTGTTGCCAAAGGGTCCCGTGGTGTAAGGGCTGCCCTGGGCGTCGCCGTACCAGAAGAACGCCCGGTCAAAAGGACCACCGCTATAGCCGATGGACTGGTCCATGTCGTCATTGAGGTTCATTGCCAAGCTCAACGTCGCCAGCAACGAACCGCCGTTCCAGATCTCCAGCCAGGCAAGATCCGAACTCGACGCCCAGCCGTAATCGTCATTGCCGAACCACAAGCTGAGCGCGCTCACAGGTGTCGTGAAGTCAATCTGCAGCTTACTGCCGTCGCCGTCGTCTTCGATTGCCAGCGACTGGCCGATGCCTTGGCTGCCGTAATTGAAGATGTTGAGTCCCGCTCTCACCGTGTCGGTGAACTTGACGGTGGGATGTCCGACGGCGCTGAAGCCGTTGGGGTAATAGCCGGGTGTATCGGCCTCGAAGTCAATGATGGCCGCCCGGGTGATGGTGCTGAGGCAGGCTGCGGCGCAGGCTGCCGTGAGATATACCTTTCCCTTCATGTCCTTTCCCGTTTGTTTGTTTGTTGTGGTGTGTTTGCTCAACCTCCTGGTCCGCTCACGCTGAAGTCCCGAAGGTGCGAGCGCGTCGTTTTTGACTGGGTGGGAACCCATTGTCAAGCAGTCTTTAATGGTCCGATTATTCGAATGCAACCCTGGTGGAACGATTCCGCTGCCAAACGAGTCAGATCCCGGTTTGCCTTGAAGCGGGCAGGCCGGCATCGCGGGTGGCGCGAACAGTGAATCAGGAATCCGCTCTGCGCTCAGCCTGCCGGCGGCGGCTTTCGCGCCGGCTCACCCGCCCCGCCAGGCGCCCGGCCAGCAACGCGGCGGTCAGCCCCGCGCAGCCCCAGCCAAACCGGTCGCCGTGTCGGCGGTAGTACGTCGGCGGGCGCGCCGTGCTGGCGGGCGGCAGCGGCAGCCGCGCCGCGAGAAAGCCGGGCGCGTACACGCTGCCATCCGGGCGGCCGAGGATCGCGCGGAAGCGTCCGTGCGCGTCCACCCAGCAGGTGAGGCCGTTGTTGGTGCAGCGCACCAGCGGGACGCCGTTTTCGACGGCGCGAAACACGGCGTTGACCGCCTGCTGCCACTGGGCGGCGCTCTCGCCAAACCAGCCGTCGTTGGTGAGGTTGAGCAGGAAATCCGTGTCCGGTTCCACGTGGCGCCGGGCGCCGCGCGCAAACACGTCTTCAAAACAGATCAGCACGGAAAACCGCGCCGGCGGGTCCGTGAGCTCGAACGTCACCGGACCGGGGCCCGGCATGAAATTGCCTTCGATGGGCGTGAACCGCCGCAGAAACGGCAGCCACCGCTCCAGCGGCACGTACTCGCCAAAGGCCACCAACCGCTGCTTGCGATACGTGGCCACGTAACCGCCGTCCGGCGCGAACAAAAAGGCGCTGTTGAACGCGTCGTACCCGCCGTCGGCGCGCCGCTCGGCGTCGTCCGCGCCCAGCACCATCCAGGCGCGATGCGTCGCGATGAGGTTCGTCAGCGCGCGGTAGTGCGCTTCGTCGAAATCCGGCAGCGAGGACTCGGGCCAGACCAGCAGGTCCGGCCGGGAGGCCAGGGCCAGGCGGCTGAGTTCCATGAGCTTCTCGAAGCGGTTGGTGCTTTCGCGCGGGTCCCAGATCAGCCGCTGGGGGATGCTGGGCTGGACGAGCGCCAGCTTGAGTTCGCGCCCGGCTGGCGCGGACCGCACCAGACGTTGCGCGCCCCAGATGGTCAAACTGAGCAACGCCAGCAGCGGCAGGCCCAAATCCGTGACCAGCGCGAAACGAAAGCTCAGCACACCGCCGCCCGCCGGGGGCAAACCGGGCGGAGGGCGGCTGCGCGGGTTGGCCGCGGGCCAGCGACGCTCAGGTTCCGCCACGCGCACCGCCAGACGCAACCCGCTCACCGCCAGCGCCACGGACGTCCACACCACCACAAACGACACGCCGGGCAGGCCGGTCACAGACGCGATCTGGATGAGCGGCACAAGCGCGTATTGCGAGGCGCCGAGCGGGTTCCACGGAAAGCCGGTGAGCAGGTGCGCCGCGAGCATCTCGGTCGTCACCCACGCGGCGGCGCAGCTCAAGGTGCACAGCGCGCGCGGCGCCCAGGGCAGGTCCGCCACGCGCTTGCAGGCGGCAAGCCAGGCGGGGCGGCCGGATTCCAAAGACGGTTCCGGCTGGGCGAAACGGCGTTGAAGAACTCCGGGCTGGCGCGCCGGAAGCAATTGCCAGCACAGCCAGACCCACAACGCCGGGTAAAGCGCCGTGTACGCGCTGAGCGCCAGCCAGCCGGCGACGGCCCCCGCCGGAAACGGGATGTGCAGCAGCCAGCGCAAGGCGATCAGATGGAATGCCAGCCCCGCCCCGTAGCCGAGCCGGAACGCCCGGCCGCCCGGCGCGTCGAGCGCCGCCAGCAGCAGCGCGCCCGGCGCCAGCCAGGCCAGTCCGCTCCAGCCGGGCGTGGGGAAGGCCAGGGCCAGCGCGACGCCGGCCAGGACGGCCAGGGCGGACCGCCAGTGCAGCAATTCGCGACGCAGAAAGGCCCGCACGGCAACGGCAGCTTGCCGCAACCGCCCGTCAAGGCAAGCGATGACCAAACGGGAAGTCCGAAGTCCGAATCAAGCCTCTTTCGAGCCGAAACTCCGAAACTCAGAAAGTTGGAAAGCCGGAAGGCTGGAAAGGGAAATCTGAAATCCGAAGCCGGTGGGGTAAAACACGGTCGAGTCCTGCGATTTGGCCTCGTGGTTTGTGGTTCGTGGTTCCTGGCTTCTGACCACTGACTACTGGCCACTGACTTCCAGACTGTGGACTGAAGAACGTGGACTTGGGACCTTGGACTTTGAACTTCGGACTTCGGACTCCAGCGCCGCCCGGCGCCCGTCGTCTTACTTGGCGGGCGGCGCGTACAGTTCCGGCCGCAGCACGCCGACGAACGGCAGGTTGCGGTAGCGCTCGGCGAAATCGAGGCCGTAGCCCACCACGAACACGTCCGGGATGGTGAAGCCCACGTAGTCCGCCTGCACCGGTTCCACGCGGCAGGCGGGTTTGTCGAGCAGCACGCAGGTGCGGAGCGAGCGCGGGCTCAGCTCGCGCAGCCTCGCCTGCACGCAGGCCAGCGTGCGGCCGGTGTCGAGGATGTCGTCCACGAGCAGCACGTGCCGGTCGCGCGCCTCGAGGCGGAGTTCCTTGGTGATCACCAATTCGCGGGACACCGAGCCTTCGCGGTAGCTGGACACACCCATGAAATCCAGTTTGAGCGGCAGGGTCAGGTGCCGCAGCAGGTCCGCCAGAAACATGACGGTGCCGGTGAGCAGCGGCACCAGCAGCAGCTCGCGGCCCACGTAATCGCGGGTCAAGACCCGCGCCAGCTCCCGCACGCGCCGGCGAAGCTGGGCTTCGGTGATGAGCACCTCGCACAGGTCGGCGCGCCACTGGGGCGGCATGGCGTTGCCGCCGGTGACGCTGCGGGGCGCCAGGCGGGGTGGCGGGAGCGGTGGGCCGGCGGGGTCAAATGTGCCGCGAGTCGTCCGCGTCTTTGCGGGTGTAGCCACTGTCCTGGCGCTGGAAGTTGACCTGGTTTTTTTTCACGTAGGCCTGGAACACGTCGTCGGCGCTCATGCCCAGCACTTGCGCGAGGCTGATGAGGAAGTGGAACAGGTCCACCACCTCGACGCGGGCGTTCTGCTCGTCGAACCGCTGATACTTCGCCCACCACTTCCAGGGCACGCTGTCGGTGAGTTCGGCGATCTCCTGGCTCATGGCCCGGCAGTAATTCAGCACCCAGGCGGCCTGCTGCTCCGGGGTCATGTCCTCGGTGCGCACGCCGATGCGCTCGTTCAGCGCGCGCTGGAGGCGGAACAGCTCGCGCAACTGGTCGGTCTCAGCCATGCGGCGAGGATTTCGGGCGGGGCGCAGCCGGGCAAGCCGGAACTCGGCGGGGCCTTTGCCAGGTGATGTTGAGGGCAATGACCAGTTCTCCGACCCGCCGCCCGGCAGGATGAGACGTGGGCGGGATGGCCGATTGCGCCGAAAACCGAAGTTGGCCGTAACGCCGAGCGCCCGCCTGCCCAACTTCGGTTTCCGGGTTTGCACCGGCGCTCGCGCAACCGTGGGCGGACAGGCCCCGTCGCGATCAAGGGCTGATGCTTTCCCGCTTGCCAAACGGCTGGCGATGGCTGAAACGGACCGTGGTTTTCGCGGGCCCCCATAGCTCAAATGGATAGAGCGGCGGTTTCCTAAACCGTTGATCCCTGTTCGATTCAGGGTGGGGGTGCCACCCCGAACCGGGATCCCGGCCCAGTCCACCGCCGCTCCGCCTCTGCCAGATCCCGGCAGGCCGGAGAGCCTGGGGATAGTTGAGGGCAGGGAAGTCCGAACCCCAGACCCCAGACCTCAGTACCAGTGGCCAGTAACCAGTGTTCAGTCCACAGCCGGAGGTCCAGAGGCGACCGACATCTGGCATCCGCCTTCCACGAACCACGGCCCCTTGAGGGCGTCTCGCCCCACCGGAGAGCAGGAGGAAGGTTGCGAGCAGGAGCAGTTCCCAGAACCCGGACCCGAGCCCCCAGATCCAGGAAGCAAGCACCAGTAACCGAACCAGCCGGTTCGGGCCGGGAACGACTTCGGGTGGCGAACCGGAAAGAAAAACCCGCAAGCAGCGGTGCTTCCGGGTTTGAACTGCCTTCTCCGGCTAGTTCGGGGCGCCGACCGGGCCAGGCCCGACGCGGCGCCCCGGCGAACCCCTACTTGCGAATCTCCAGCCGCAGGTAGCCTTCAGCGCGCGCCGTCACCGGATCGGCGCTGCGCACAGTGACTTCCACATGCGTCCCGCGGTCCACCGGCGCGCCGACCGGCATCACGGTGTTGGTCGCGGTCCACGGCCGCACAACGCCCGACCGGGTCACGGTGTACCGCACGTCGGCCGGCTCGGTCTTGGGCCGGCGATACGTGATAGCCAGGTACGTCGAGCCGCCGGCTTGCACCAGGCCGGCTTGTGGTCGGGCAAGCTGGCTGTCCTTGACCAGCGGGTTCAAGGCCAGCGCGTACTCGGCGAAGTTGACCAGGCCGTCCTGGTCCGGGTCGTCGGCCGGACCGCGCGCGTTGGCGGGCACGCCTTGCGTGGCGATCCAGGTGTCAAACGTGGCCCCGCCCGCGAAGGCGGTGGTGGTGTCGGCGGTGGCGGGCGCGTCCTCGGTGTTGCCGGCGGCGTCGCGCGCCACACTGTAGAACCGGTAGGCCGAGCCCGGCTGACCGGTGAAGGCGGCCTTCGCGGCCTTGGTGGCGATCTGCCAGAGCTGGTACGGGCCGGCGTCGCGCGCCACGTACACGTCGTAGCTGGCGATGCCCGAACCGCCCGCGGCATCCTGGCCGCTCCAGGTCACTTCCACGCTGCCGGTGGATTCGGCTGGCAACGCCTGGACCTGGCTGGTGGGCGCGATCGAATCCACTGTATTGGTGACGACCGGCGTCAGGATGGGCGGGTTCGCGCCGTAGGTCGGATCGAAAATGATCGTCGCTTGGTTGCGGATCTGCGTGCCATCGGCGAGCCCGAGCTTGGGCCGGATGGTGTAGGTGAACGAGCCTTCGCCCCGGTGCGCGGCGTCGTTTGGCGGCAGGAAGCCGGCGAACGGATCCTCCGGCAGGTCGCCGGTGTTCGCGTCGCGCGAGCGCAGGAGCCAGGTGATGCGGCCGGTGGTGGAGTCGAAGCTCACGTCCACGGTCACTTCGTTGGGGTCGCTGCCCACCCGGGCGGTGGTGCTGAAGCGCTGCAGGCCCGGCGGCACGGCGATGCGGGCGTCGTTGAACGCGATGGTCTTCAGTTCGAAGGTGGACCAGTCCAGGTTCGGGTCGAGGTCGTCGGTGACGAGCACCTCCTGGGCGGGCGCCGCCGCGGTGGGTTTGTTCTCGAACAGGACCTCGAACGGCAGGACCTGATCGGTGTGGATCCAATGCTCGGGACCGGCGCCGGCGAGGGTGTATTTGTCGTTCGGGTCCACGCTGCCGACGATGGTGAAGGTGCCGCCGGCAACGATGCCCGGGTACGGCGGGCTGCGGAAGACATCGGCGAGCTTCTGATCGAGGCCCGCCGGGTCGTTCCACGGCTTGCCCTCGAGGCTGGCGCCGCTCGGGTTGGTCAGCACCGGCTGCTGCCGGTACTTCTCCTCGCGCGCGTCCTGGTACTTCTTGGTTACATGTTCGGTGGTGAGTTCCATCGAGCGGCCCAGGCTGCGGCACCGGCGGAGCTGGCCTTTCAAGTTCTTGATCAATTCGCCGCCGCTGGCGGTGTCGTGGGAGATCTTGTTCGCCTGCGTGCCGGCGAAGCCCACGAAGGTGGTGTTGGCGGGCGTCACCTTCTCGTTGAAGGCCTCCGAGTGACACGAGTCGTTGATGAAGTAGGTCGTGCCCGCGCCGACTTCGTCCAGCGCCTGCGTGAAGGCCACAGGGGAGAGGAAGTCGCCGTTGAAGGCGAGGTAGGGCGCGTTGCTGCCTTCCTTGAGGCCGCCGTGGCCGCTGAAGACCACCACCAGGTTGTCGTCCGCGTCCACCTTGCCCTTCAAGGAGCGGATGCCGTTCAGCATGGTCGAGCGGCGCACGTCCTTGTTGTCCTCCGGTTTGTCGTGGGCAAAGAGGTACTGGTCATCGGGCGTGCGCAGCTCCTTCTTCGCATAGTCCCTCAGATCAGCCGCGTCCTTGCGAGTGCCCGGCAGGTTTTTCCACTCCCAGACCGGGTCGTTGGCATCCATCGTGGTGTAGTCCTCGACGGAGATGACCAGCCACCAAGTCTTGCGAATGCCGTCGCCGGGCGGGGCGGCGGACAGACCGTGCAATCCCGGACCGTCCGGTGGTTCCTGATAACCGGCGGGCACGGGGTTGAGCGGGCGCTCGGTCGAAACGCCCTCCGGTTCGTCGCCGAACAACCAACGGCCGTTGATGTTGGCGAGGTAGCTGAAGCGCAGTTCGCTGTCCGCGAGCTCGGCCAAGTCGCTTTCCAACAACGCCTGGTACTCGCCGAGCGTGGCGCCCAGGCGGGCGCCGAGTCCACCCACCATGGCCGCCCAGTTGGACGGGTTAGCGCCCGGCGTGGGCGGGAGCGCGGACCAGTTGAACGGCGTGGCGTTCGCGGCAAAGTCCTCGCCGGTCATCAGGGCCACCGTGATCGGCGCCGCGTTCAGGGTCTTCACACGGACCTCGAAGGTGACCTCCTGACCCGGCCCGAGCGTGGGCAGCAATGCCTCCGGGTTGAGCCCCCAGAACGTGAACGAGTCGGCCCAGTTGAGCGTGCTTTCGTAGAGCAGGATTTCGGTCGCGCCCGGCGCGCTGAACTTCAGCAACGGCAGCTTCATGTCCACCAGGCCACGGTTGCCGTACGTGACGAACCAGCTCATGAACCGCCCGGCGCGGGTCGTGCCCGGCCCGCTGAGCGACGCGTAAAAGTCGGGCGTGCCGCCCGCCACCACCGCCACCGCCTGGGGCAGCACCACCTGCAACCCGCCGGCTTCGGCTACCACGTCCGCCCGACCGGCCGGGAAGCTGGCCAGGTCGAACGTGGCGAACACCCGCCAGCTGTCGCGTACGCTCTTCCGCACCGCGACGCGCTGTTCCGCGCCGGCGCGCAATGCGAATGCGGTATCAGCCGTGAGCGCCGAGCCGCGGATGTCCAAAGTGACCAGCCCGGCATTCCCCACTGTTCCGGGCCAGACAGATTCGAGACTGAACGCCGCCGTGGCGGCGCCGAGCGTGAAGTTCTGCGGCGTGGCCGGCAGCTTGCGACCCACCGCGAGCACGTAAAAGACGTTGCTCGCACCGGGGCCCGTGGGATCGCCGGCGCCGGGCGCCACCGCGCTGGTGTCGATGGCGTTCCATTCGCGCTGGCGGCTGGTGAAGTTCTCCGGGGTCGGGACAAAGCCGCGGCCCACGTAGAGTTCGGTCACGCCCGCGCCGGCCAGCAGATCGAGATCGAACCGCACGTCCTTGCCGGCGGGCGCGACGCATTGGAACCAGTGCTGTTGTTCCTGCGCGGCAAACGCGGCGGCCAGCGGCGCGCCGTCCAGCGGAATCACCGGCAGGGTCAGCGATGACGCCAGCCCCGCGCGGCTTTCGTTGTTGCCGGCGTTGGCGCCTTCAAAGATGTCCCCGCGGCTGTTGCCCGCCACGAGCCAGGTGTAATTGCCCGCCACGCCGCCGGGCACGCGCACGTCGGCGCTGGCCAGCGTGCTCTGGCCGGGGCCGAGCGTGACGCCGCGGCCCACCAGCACCTCGCCCACCACCAGCCGCTCGCCGGTCACGGCGTGGCGCAGGATCAAGGTGTCATGCCACGGACCTGTGAAGGTCTCCGCGCCGCGGTTGGCCACGGTCCACTCGACGCGGACCAGGCCGCCCGCGGTCAACTGCGCCGGCCCGGACACCCCCAGCACCACCAGGTCGAGGTTCGACGGGGCGGCCTCGGCGAACTCGAAGGCGCCCATGTCCGGCACCGCGCCGTTGGCGGCGGGCGTGCCGGTGTTGCCGGTGCGCGGGTCGTCGTAGCGGGCCACGCCGGCGAAGTCGGTCTCCGGCGCCAGCGCGCCGTCGGCCGCGTCAATGCCCGGCGAGGCGAAGTTCAGCCGGAAGTTGTCCGCCGCCGCGTCCTTGTAGCGCGGCTCGGCCGAGAGGTTGCCGTCCTGGCCGGTGCGGTCGTTCGTGCCGCTGTAATTGCCGCGCGTGGCGTCCGGGTTCCAGACGTTGCAATGCGTGACCACGGGCGTGAAGCCGCCCAGGTCGTGCTCGATGCCGGCCATGATGCTGCGCGAGACGATGGTGTTCCGCACGATGAGGCGCCCGACGTGTTCGAGCAGGCCGATCTTGTTCTCGTCGAGCGTGCAGTGGAGCACGGTCATCTCGCCCACCGCCGTGAGCCCGCGGTCGCACCGGAGCACCAGGCAGTTCTCAAAGCGGGTCGTGCCGTAGCAGAACGCGCCGTCCTTGAGCGCGTCCGCGATCACGCAGTTGCGCGCGGTGAACGGCCCGCCGAGCGTTTCGATCGCGCCGCCCGCACCCCACGGGTTGCCGACGGAATTGCCGCCGAAAAGTACCCGCGCGTGGTTGAGTTCGCCGGTCGCGCCGTCCTCGAAGCGCAGGCTGCGCCAGTCGCCCGCGGCGGGTTTGGTCTGCGTGCCGTCCTCGTTGGTGTCGCCGCCCCAGGCGTCGTCGCGGAACGACGTGAAGACCACCGGCTGGGCGGGCGAACCGCGCGTGACCAGCCGGCCGCCGGCCTGCACATCAATGCCCATGCCGGGTTGGAACTTGATGAGCGCGCCGGCCTCGATGGTCAGCGTGGCGCTGTTCGGCACCACCACCACGGACGTGATTTCGCGCAAGCTGTCGGAGGTCCACGTCTCGCTGCCGGCGAGTAGGCCGCCGTAGGCCCGGCTGTTGAACCGGAACCGCGCGTGCTCGTTGACTTCGAGCGTGGCGCTGGCGTTGACCACAAGCCGCCACGCGCCCGGCGTCGGCCGCGACGCGTCGCCGTCCAAGTTGCTGTCACCGCCGACCGAGTCGTCCAGGAACGAAGTCAACGTGACCGGCTGGCCGGCCGTGCCCAGGGCCACGACCCGGCCGCCGCCCAGCAGGTTCAACCGCGCGCCGGGCAGGAATTTCACGATCGCGCCTGGCTGGAGCGTCAGCGTCTGGCCCGCGCCGATGGACACTTCGCGGCTGACGACATGGACCTTGCCCGGTCCCCAGGACTCCGCGCCCGTGATGGGGCCTTGGCGCCACACCACGCTGTTGTTCACCGCGGCCGGACGCCGGCTCTCCGCCAGCACCGTGCCGCCCGCATCGCGGATCACGACGCGCAGTTCGTAGAACCCGTCGGCCACGCCGGCGGTATTCCAATCGGCGCCGGCCGTCAGATGGGCCGGCACGGAGGCGATGGGCAGGGACACGCCGTCGCGCCAGGCGCTGAACGCGGCCGTGAACGGGCCGTTGCCGGACACGAACGCGGCGACCTCCAACGGCGCAAGCCCGCGCAGCCAGGTTTCGCCCGGCGCGAGCCACACCAGCGCCGGCGAGGCGCTTACGTGAATCGTGCCGCGCCCGCCGGGTCGCGCGCCGCCGCCGCCGTTGACGGTGATGGCGCCGGTGAACTCACTGCGGTCGCGGTAAATCGCGATCCGTCCGCCCGCGCCGCTGCCGCCGTCCACCCACTCGCCCGAAGCGCCGTCGGCATGGATTTCGCCCGCGCCGGCGAATGCCCGCGTGCTCAGGAAGATGCTGCCGCCCGAGCCGCCGCCGGCGTTGTCCGGCGGTCCGGTCCGCGCGTTCGCGGTCACGCTGCCTTCCACGGTCAAGGTGCCGCCCACGATCAGACGCACCACGCCGCCGCCATCGGTGCCCGCTCCGCCCGTGCCGGGACCGCCTTGGCTGCCCGGCGTGGACGGCTCGAGTTCGGAACCGTAGGCCAGGCCGCCGGGAGCGCCGGACGCGCTCACGTGGCCATCGCCGCCGTGTCCGGCGCCACCGCCGGCCCAGGAGCCCGATCCGCCGGCACCCGGTCCCGCGTCGCCGCCGAGCGGGTAGCCCAGACCGTCTGCGGTTACGCGCCCGCCGATCACGGCGTCGCCGAGCACCACCGTGCTGACGCCGCCGTCGCCCTTCAAATGCGTGAGCACAGCGTTGGTCGCGACTTCCAGACTTTGGAGCACCAGTGGTTCCGCCCCGTAAACCTGGGCGCGATCCGCCAAGCGCAGATGGTAAGCCTCGGGCGAGAGCAACGGGGTCAAGGCGCCCCACTGCCCGCCGTTCTCGACCAGCACCCGGCCCGTCGGTTCGTCGGCCAATTTGGTGTAAATCGTGCCCGCGCCGCCGGCTTGGCGCCCTGGTGCGCCGCCACGCGCCATGACGGTGCCGGCGAATTCATTGGCGCCTAAATAGAGCGCGATACGGCCGCCCCCGCCGCTGCCGCCGTCAATCCATTCCCCCTGCCCGCCGTTGGCCGAGATGGCGCCGGTGCCCGCCAGCCTGCCGGCGGTGACCCAGAGGCTGCCGCCGGCCGCACCGCCCTGGTTGTTGTACCAAGCACCGCTGCCGTTGGCGGTCAGGCTGCCGTCGAGGGTGAAGGTGCCTCCCACGGTCAGCTTCGCCACACCGCCGCCCGGACTGCGCACGCGCGAAGGCGAGTCGCTGCCGCCGCCGCCGCTGGACCCGAAGTCCGTGGGTTCCAGAATCGAGCCGTAAGCCAGCCCGCCCGACACATCGCCCGGCCAGGCCAGTCCGCCGTTGCCGCCATGCGCGCCGCCTCCGCCACAAACCGGGCCGTTCACGCCCGCGCCGGGTCCGGGATCGTCGCCGATGGGGTAGCCTTTGTGATCGAGGTTGATGGCCGCGCCAGCCGCGACGACCAGGTCCTGCTCCACGTTCACGGTCAGACCGGATGGTCCGATCACGTGCGTGAGCGTCGCGCCCGGCCGCAGTTCCAGGCTCACGACGTTCAGCGGCCCAACGGGGTAAAACGTGGAACCGCCGCCGAGAATCAGCCGCGTTTTGTCCGGCACGGTGAACGGCGTGAGCGCGCCGACGTTGCCGCCGTTGTCGAGCACCAGCTCGCCGCCGGTCTGGCCGGTGATCTTCTTGTAGATGCTGCCCGCGCCGCCACGTTGATGTCCGCCGCCGCCGCGCGCGAACAGTTCGCCGGCAAAGGCAATCGTGCTGGCGTGCAGTGCAATCCGGCCGCCGCCGCCGCCGCCGCCGTCAATCCACTCGCCGGACCCACCGTCGGCCAGGATCGCGCCCTGGCCGGCGATGGTTTTCGCCGTGAGATAGACGCTGCCACCCGCGCCGCCGCCGGTGTTGTTGATGGTGCCGTTCACGCCGTTGGCGCTGACACGGCCGTCAATCGTCAGGACGTTTGCGACGTTCAGCCGCACCACGCCGCCGCCGGCCGGGCCGGGGCCGCTGTCGCTGTTGCCGCCGGCGCTGCCGGGCGCGAGCGGTTCGGTGACCGAGCCGTACGGCGCGCCGCCCGTGGCGCCGCCCGCCGTGCGGCCACCCGTCCCGCCGTGGCCGCCGCCGCTGCCGCAGCAATCCCGCCGCGCGCCCGCGCCGGGTCCGGGATCGCCGCCGATGGGGTAGCCGCGGCCGTCGGTGTTGACGCTGCCGCCCGCGACAATGGTCGCGTTGTTCAGCACGGTCACTTCGCACCGCGCCTGGCCGGTCAGATGGGTCAACGTGGTGTTGGTGCCGACGACCAGGTCGCGCACGGTGAGCGGTTCCGCAGGATAGACGTAGGCCATTTCGGCCAGGATAAGCTGGAAGGCTTCCGGCGAGGTGAGCGGTGTGTAGTTGCCCCAGACGCCGCCGTTGTGAACCAGCAGTTGGCCAAACGCCGTTCCGTTCTTGCGCGTGTAAATCGTGCCCGCGCCGCCACGCTGGTGGCCGGCGCCGCCGTAAGCGGTGAGCGCGCCGGCGAATTCGTTGAGGCCGTAATAAACGGCGATGCGCCCGCCGCTGCCGCCGCCGCCGTCCACCCATTCGCCCGGCCCGCCGTTGGCGCTGATGCTGCCCGCGCCCGCCAGCTTGCCGACCGTCAACCAGATGCTGCCGCCCGCGCCGCCGCCGGCGTTGTTGGGCGGCGCGCCGGCGCCGTTCGCGTTCAGCGCGCCGTCCACCCGGAGCGTGCCGTCCACGACCAGGCGGAGCGCGCCGCCGCCGGCCGTGCCGGGACCGCCGTCGGCGTTGCCGCCCTGGCTGCCCAGCAGGGTGGGCTCGAGCATCGAACCGTAATTCATGGCGGGCGCCGCGCCGCTGCGGCTCCAGCCGCCCAGCCCGCCGTGACTGCCGCCCGACCCGCCCCAGTCCACGCGCGCGCCCGCGCCCGGGCCGCGGTCATTGGCGAGGGGGTAGCCGCGGCCTTCCACGTTGATGGCCGAGCCGGCGCCCAAGACGAGGTCGCCGGTGACGCGGAGATTCACGTTGGATTGGCCGGTGAGATGCGTGAGCACCGCCTCGCCGGGCATTTCGAGCCGGGCGAGGGTCAGCGCCGCTTCGGGGTACAGCGACGCCCGGCCGCTCAACGTGGCGCGGAGGACTTCCGGCGCCTGGAACGGCGTGTAGTTACCCCATACCCCGCCGTTGTCCACCAGCAGGTGCCCTTGTGTCTCGGCCGTCGCCTTGGTGTAAAGCGTGCCGGCACCGCCGCGCTGATGTCCGCCGCCGCCGAACGCGGTGATCACGCCCGAGTAATCCTTGCTCGTGTAATAAATCGCGATGCGGCCGCCGCCGCCGCCGCCGCCATCCACCCATTCGCCCGCGCCCCCGTTGGCCAGGATGGGGCCGCCGCCGGTCAACGTGCCGGCGGTGACCCAGATGCTGCCGCCCGAGCCGCCACCCGAGTTGTTGACCGGCGCGTCCAGGCCGTTTGCCGAAAGCCGGCCACGGACATCCAGGGTGCCGCCGACGTTGAGCCGGATGGCGCCGCCGCCCGCCGAGCCTTCGCCGCCATTGCTGCTCCCGCCCTGGCTGCCCAAGGCGGTCGGTTGCAGCACCGAGCCGTAGTTGGGCCCGCCGCTCACGCCGGTCGCGCTGTGGCCGCCGAGGCCGCCGTGGCCCGCGCCCGTGCCAGCCCAATCGGCGCGCGCGCCTGCGCCGGGACCCCGGTTGCCGTCGAAAGGATACCCGCGGCCGTCCACGTTGATGGCGGCGTCGGGACTGATGGTGATATTGCCCGAAGTGGTGACCACCAGTCCGGCGCTGCCGGTGGCGTGGGTCAGCAACGCCGTCCCGTCGACCGTGAGCGAACCGAGGCTGAGCGGCTCGGTCGCGTACGCGATGGCGTTGCCGTCGAGCACAACGTCGAAGGCCACGGGCGAGGTCAGCGGCGTCCATTCGCCGCGCCGCTCCTGGACGATGCGCAGTTCGCCTGCCGTCGTGCCTTGTTTCAGATAAATCGTGCCCGCGCCGCCCACGCCGTAACCGCCGCCGCCCGCCGCGGAAAGCGTGCCGGTGAACTGGCTGTTCGTGAAGAACAGCGCGACGCGCCCGCCCGCCCCGCCGCCGCCGTCCACCCATTCGCCAGCACCGCCGTTGGCGGAAACGGCGCCGGCGCCGGCCAGCGTTCCGGCCTTCAGATAAACCGTGCCGCCCGCGCCTCCGCCTTGATTGTTGATCGGCGCGCTGGCGCCATCGGCCCGCACCGCGCCCGCGACGGTGAGCGTGCCGCCGACTTCGAGGCGCACCAGTCCGCCGCCCGGCACCAAGGTGCCCCCGCTGCTGTCGCTGTTGCCGCCGGGTCCGCCCCAGGAATCGGGCGCGGTGAGCGAGCCAAAGGCCGCTCCGCCCGGACCCGCGACGCCGTTGCTGCGATGGCCGCGGCCGCCGTGGCCGCCGCCGCCGCCGGCGTAGTTGCCCATCCGGCCCGCGCCCGGCGAATCGGCCTGCGCGTAGCCCTTGCCCGTCGCGTCAATGCGCGACGCGGCGTCCACGGTCATGTGGCCGGTGACCGTGAGGCGGATGGCGCGTTCGGCCTGGCCGCTGGCGGCGGGCTCATGCGTGAGCACGGCGCCGTTGATCAGTTGCAGGCTGGCGAAGCTGTGCGCGCCGGCGACGGTCAGCGTGGCGTTGTTCACGATGACGTCCTGGCCCTCCAGGGACAGATCGCCTGGGGCCAGCAGGGTGTTCTGGGTGATGGTGACCGCCGCCAACGCGGGAGGCGCAAAGACAGCGACGAGAACGGACAGGATGCGAACCAAAGCAAGGTGGGTCTTCATAACGGTTGCTGAATTGTCCTGGGAACCCCGAAGTGCTGCTCTTACATAGCTCCTGGCAGTCCGAACCGTCAAGCATGGATATTTTGCGCCTCTCGGCCGGGGGCGCATCTCAATTTCTTGCAGACCGTGCCGCCCGTCGGGGGCGCCGGCTTCCCACCGCCGTGTAGCCGGGCTTCCTGCCCGGCGTGGGGCGCGGGCGGCCCGCTGCGGGCGTGTTCTGCATCGCACATTCCGGGCGGCAGGATGCCTCCCTTGACAGCCGCCAGGGATGGCTGCCGCCACCCCGGCGGTGTCCGGCCGTTTCCACCGGCAGCAAAGAAGTGGGAGGTGCCCGGCCAGGCGGCCGGCGGGTGTTTCATCTTGCTGGTGACCAGCGGCCAAGCGATGCTGCGCCCGTCGCGCGGTCGTTTCCCCGAGGCGGACGTCGCTGACCCGGACAACCATGAACGGATCGGTCGCCAACACCTTCGGCCCGTCGGAGACCCGCGCCGGCCCCTGGCTGCGCAGCCGGCGCTGGGACCTGTTCTTCGTCATCGGCAGCGCGCTCATCGCGTTCGTGCCCTACTCGATCTACGTTGTGCTGGGCGGCAACGCCCTCGAGGAGGCCAGCCAGAAGGGCACCACCGCCTACAACGCCCGGGTGACCGTGAACCTGCTCGTGGCCCTGCTGGTGGGCGGACCGCACATGTACGCCACGTTCACCCGCACGCTGATGAACCACGAGTTCGCGCGCAAACGCTCCGGCTTCATCGCCACGTCGCTGCTGGTGCCGGTCGCGGTCTTCGTTTCCGCCGTGTACACGTACCAGAGCTACGTGTGGCTGCTGTCGGTCTTCTTCGCGATGGCCTCCGTGCACGCGCTGCACCAGATCGTGTGGATCTCCGAGGCCTACAACGCGCGCGCCCGCGCCGGCCACGGCTGGCTGGGCCGGGCGATTGATTATGGCGTGGTCTTCGCCAGCCTCTACCCGATCGCCGTCTGGAAGATGGTGGAAAACCGCTTCCGCATCGGCCCGTTGCGGCTCAAGTACAACGACTACCTTGTTGGCCAGTACGGGTTCGCCTGGCTCGTGCTGGGCTTCTTCCTCATCATGCTCGCCGCCTTCGTGGTCAAGACGGTGCTCGAGCTGCGCCAGGGGCGCTTCAATTTCCCCAAGACGCTGCTCATCAGCGTCACCGTGTTGCTGATGTTCTGGACGCCGGTCTTTCCGAACATGGACACGGCGTTCCAGGGCGTGAACGTCTGGCACTCGTTCCAGTACCTCGCGCTGACCTGGCACGCGAACAAGCTCCGCGAGCAGCGCACCGGCCGGCGGCTCGAATACCTGCATCTCTGGGAGGACTTGTGGCGGAAGGTCCGCGCCGCGCTGGCCCGCAGCGGCGCCGGCTGGCGGCATCGCACCCAGGAAGCGGCCCTGGCGGTGGTGACCCGCCTGCGCCGGGTGGACCGCGATACCGGCTGGAGCACGTTTTACCTGCTGTGCCTGGGGATGCTGCCCATCTCCGGCCTGCTCATCGTCCTGGCCGGCACGTTCTGGCCCCACGCCCACGGCGAGCTGCCCGGCTCCGACGAAGCCTACACGTACATGGGCATCCTCTCCGTGCTCCTCGTGCATTACGTGCATGATGCGGTGCTGTTCACCGACCACGAAGCCATCATCGAACCCGATTTGGGCACCGCGGCCGCGCCTGCGCCGGGGGTGGGGTGAACGGCGGCCGGTTGCTGACCGCTTTTCAGCAGACATTCTGACTGTCCTGACTTCGCCCTGAACACCCGGCGCTTGCCATCCGCGGGGGTTGCCCCAACCATGCGCCGGCCTGGACGGCGCCGGCGGCGGCCGGTAAGCGCCGCGAAACGCTCGCCAGGCGGACCGCCGCATGTCCGCGCTTTTCCGCGTCAAGCCGCTCGACCGGTTGCTGGGCGAAACCCAGGAGCCGCGCCACCAACTCCGGCGCACACTCGGGCCGCTGCAGCTCACCCTGCTGGGCATCGGCGCCATCGTGGGCGCGGGCATCTTCTCGACCGTGGGCACGGCCGCGGCCGGCGGCCCGAATCACCTCGGCGCGGGGCCGGCGCTGCCGATGTCGTTCATCCTGGTGGCGATTGCCTGCAGTTTCGCGGCGCTGTGTTACGCGGAGTTCGCCGCTATGGTGCCGGTGTCCGGCTCGGCTTACACCTACGCCTACGCCACGCTGGGCGAGCTGGTGGCCTGGCTGATCGGCTGGGACCTGATCCTCGAATACGCGGTGAGCAACGCCGCCGTGGCCATCTCGTGGTCCGGCTATTTCCAGGAACTGCTCCGCGGCCTCGGGTGGAGTCTCCCGCCGTGGCTGGGCACGGATTGTCGCACCGCGCTGCAATCGGCCGCCGCGGTCGCCCTGGCCACCGCCAACGGCACGGACCTGGCCACGCTCGGGGCGAGCGTGCTGCGCCAGGCGGGCGCGCTCGAAGCCGCGCCGCGCGTGCTGGGCCTGCCGGTCATCTTCAACCTGCCGGCCTTCGGCATCGTGGCGGTCATCACGTGGATCGCGTTGATCGGCATCCGCGAGACCGCCCGGGCCAACACCGTCCTGGCGGTGGGCAAGCTGCTCATCATCGGCTTCTTCGTGGTGCTAGGCGCGTTTTACGTGAAGCCGGAGAACTGGTCGCCGTTCATGCCCAACGGCTTTGCCGGCGTGTCCGCCGCCGCGGCGATCATCTTCTTCGCGTACATCGGCTTCGACGCCGTGTCCACCGCCAGCGAGGAGGCGCGCAATCCGCAGCGCGACATGCCCATCGGCATCCTGGGCAGCCTGGTGGTGTGCACGGTGATTTACCTGGCGGTCGCGGTGGTGCTCACCGGCATGGCGCCGTGGAACACCCTCGGCAACGCCGAGCCGCTGGCCTACGCCTTTTCGGCGCTGAGCCTGCACTGGATCGCCGGGGTGATCGCGCTGGGCGCGGTGCTGGCGACGACCTCCGCGCTGGTGCCGTTTCAAGTCGGGCAGGTGCGGATCTTCTTTGCCATGGCGCGGGACGGCTTGCTGCCGGCCTGGGCGGCCAGGGTGCATCCGCGCTGGCGCACGCCGCACATCACGACGATCCTGACCGGTCTGTTCGTGGCCGCGTTTTCCTCGCTGGCGAACATCAACGAGCTGGTCGAGCTGACGAACATCGGCACGCTGCTGGCGTTCATCCTGGTGGCGGCGGGCATCCTGATCCTGCGCCGGACCGATCCGCACCGGCCGCGGCCGTTCCGCGCGCCGTGGGTGCCGTTTGTGCCGGTGATGGCCATCCTGTGTTGCGGGTACCTGATGTTCAAACTGCCGCTCATCACCTGGCTCACGTTCTTCGGCTGGATGGCGGTGGGGCTGGTGTTTTATTTCGGATACGGCTTCCGCCGCAGCAAGCTCAACGCGACTTCACCGCCCGCATGAATTGTGCCACCGCCTCGACGGATTCCACCCGCCCCCAGTTGGTCCGCGACCTGGGGCTGTTTGATGCCGCGATGATCGTGGCCGGCTCGATGATCGGCTCCGGCAT
Organism: uncultured Verrucomicrobiota bacterium; assembly: GCA_964568145.1. Classification (GTDB taxonomy): domain Bacteria; phylum Verrucomicrobiota; class Verrucomicrobiia; order Limisphaerales; family J093; genus DSVZ01. The sequence goes on along the minus strand of CAZMOZ010000021.1, from coordinate 10,382 downwards.
CTTCATCGTCTCGGCGGACATGGCGCGGCAGCTGGGCGGCGCCGGCTGGCTGCTCGTGGCCTGGGCGCTCACCGGCATGCTCACGGTGATCGCCGCGCTGAGCTACGGCGAGCTGGCCGCCATGATGCCGCGCGCCGGCGGCCAGTACGTGTACCTGCGCGAGGCGTACGGTCCGCTGGCCGGTTTCCTGTACGGCTGGACGCTGTTTCTGGTGATCCAGACCGGCACGATCGCGGCGGTGGCGGTGGCGTTCGCCAAGTTTCTCGGCGTGCTGCTGCCGGGGCTTTCCGAGACGCACGTCCTCGCCGCGGCCGGGCGGTTCCGGCTCACGCCCGCCACGTTTGTCGCCGTCGGTGTGTTGATGCTGCTCACGTGGTCGAACAGCACGGGACTGCGCACTGGCAAGATCGTCCAGAACATCTTCACCACGGCGAAAATCGCCGCGCTGGCGGCCTTGATCGTGGCCGGCTTGACACTCGGCGCGAATGACGCCGCCCTCCAGGCCAACTTCCAGGACTGGTGGACCGCCACGGCCACGCCGACGGCGGCCACGGCAGACGGCGCCACCGTGCGGACCGTGCCGCTGGCCGCGTTGGGCCTGTTGCTGGCGCTGGGCACAGCCATGGTGGGATCGCTCTTCTCGGCCGACGCGTGGAACAACGTCACCTTCACCGCCGGCGAGGTGAAGGACCCGCAGCGCAACCTGCCGCGCAGCCTGCTGCTCGGCGTGGGGCTGGTGTGCGGCCTGTACTTCCTGGCCAACATCGCCTACCTCGTCACCCTGCCGCTGGCGGGCAGCCCGGACGGCGCGGGCGCGCTCGAGCGCGGCATTCAGTTCGCCCGGAACGACCGCGTGGCCACCGCCGCCATGGAAGTCATCCTCGGCGGACACGCGGTGACGGTGATGGCGTTGCTGATCCTGGTGTCCACCTTCGGCTGCATCAACGGCATGGCGCTGGCCGGCGCGCGGGTCTATTACGCGATGGCGCGGGACGGCCTGTTCTTCACGCCGGTGGGCCGGCTCAACCGCCACGGCGTGCCGCGGAACGGCTTGTGGGCGCAATGCCTCTGGGCCTGCCTGCTCACCCTGTCCGGCACGTACGGCGACTTGCTGGATTACATCATCTTCGCGGTACTGGTCTTCTACGCGCTGACCATCGCGGGGTTGTTCGTGCTGCGGCGGCGCCGGCCGGACGCCGAGCGACCGTACCGGGCGGTCGGCTATCCGTGGCTGCCGGCGGTGTACATCGGCGCGGCGTCGCTCATCGCGCTGGACCTGCTCGTGGCCGAGAAGACGCGGGCCAACACCTGGCCGGGCCTGCTCATCGTGCTGGCGGGCCTGCCGGTGTACTGGCTGTGGAGGAAAACCCGGAAGCCGGAGCCGGCGCGCTCCTTCATCGGGGCCGGCCGCGACCTGGCCGGGCCCGAGCCCACCGACGGCCGGATCCCCGCGACGGAATGGAAAGACTCCCGGTGAACTACCTGCTGGACCCGGCGAGTAAGCCCAAACTCAGAAATTCAGAAAGGGAGTGGTGGCTTGTGGCGGGGCTTCGGCATGCGGTAGCCGGTCCCTGGCTCTGGTAGCCGGCCCCTCGCTGAGGGGCCGGGACCCGTCGCCCCTCCGCGAGGGACGACCTGCCTCCGCTGGCGGGAAATTGCGCTCCCCTTTTACTCAGGGGTACGCCCCCGCAACTTCCGGCCGTTTCCACCACCTGCAAGAGAGTGAGATGCGCTCGTCGGCGCCGGCTCACGAGACGCATCCTTGAAAACGCGCCGGCACCCGTGTAACCAAGGGCCATCAACATGCACCACGCCCTGCCTTCCTTTCTCGTTGCCGCCGTCCTGCTGCTGACGCCGCGCCTGCCGGCCCACGCGCGCGAATTGCACGTCGCGCCCGATGGCCACGACGCCAATCGCGGCGCCAAGGCCGCGCCGTTGCGCACGATCCAGCGCGCCGCCGACCTCGCGCAGCCCGGCGACACGATCACCGTTCACGCCGGCACGTACCGCGAGCGCGTGAACCCGCCGCGCGGCGGCACCTCCGACAGGAAGCGCATCGTCTATCAGGCGGCGAAAGGCGAGCGCGTCGAGATCAAAGGCTCCGAGGTCATCAAGGGCTGGGTGAAGGTCCAGGACGAGGTGTGGAAGGTGACGCTGCCCAACGCGTTCTTCGGCGGCTTCAACCCGTACACGAACCGCATCCGCGGCGACTGGTTTGACCCGCGCGGCCGCGAGCACCACACCGGCGCGGTGTACCTCAACGGCGAGTGGTTGACCGAGGCGGCCAAACTCGAGGAGGTGCTGCTGCCCGGCGGGCAGAAGCCCGCATGGGTCACCGGCGCGGAGCCGGGTTATCTGTTGAACGTGGCGTGGCTGCGGCCCGCCCGGGGCGAGCAACCGGCCGCGCGGATTCCGGCGACGGCGTTCGCGGCCCAGCAAGGCGTTCAAAGCGCGCCCTGCTTGGAGGGCGGCGAGTGCCTCGGCTGGATCGAGCCGGGCGACTGGGTCCGGTACGAGAACGTGGACTTTGGCGCGCGCGCCGAGCAACTGGAAATCCGCGCCGCGTCCGCCACCACCGGGGGCGTGATCGAGGTCCGGCTGGACCGTCCGGACGGTGAATTGCTGGGCACGGCCAGCGTTGGCAATACCGGCGACTGGCAGACGTGGACCTCGGTTCAGGCGCGGCTCAAGCCCGTCGCCAGCCGCAAGACGATCTGCCTGGTTTTTCAGAGCCGGCCGGCCGATGCGATGAAGGCCCGGGCGCTGAACCCGAACCTGTGGTTCGCGCAGGTGGACAACGCCAACACCACGATCTGGGCGCAGTTCCCCGGCGCGAACCCAAACGAGCGCCTCGTCGAGATCAACGTGCGCCCGACGGTGTTTTATCCGGACCAGCCGGGCCGAAACTTCATCACCGTGCGCGGCTTCACGCTGCGCCATGCCGCCACGCCCTGGGCGCCGCCCACCGCCGAGCAGATCGGCCTGATCGGCACGCATTGGAGCAAGGGCTGGATCATCGAGAACAACGTCGTGAGCCACTCGGTCTGCTCCGGCATCGCGCTGGGCAAGCACGGCGACGCGTTCGACAACACCTCGGCCGACACCGCGGAGGGCTACGTGAAGACCATCGAGCGCGCGCACGCCTTCCGCATCCCGTGGACCCGCGAGCACATCGGCCACCACGTCGTGCGCCACAACACCATCTCGCACTGCGAGCAGGCGGGCATCGTGGGCAGCCTGGGCGCGGCGTTCAGCACCGTCACCGGCAACATCATCCACGACATCCACGTCCGCCGCCTGTTCTCCGGCGCGGAGATGGCGGGCATCAAGTTCCACGCCGCGATTGACACGACCATCCGCGGCAACCACATTTTCCGCACCTGCCGCGGGCTGTGGCTGGACTGGATGGCCCAGGGCACGCGCGTCTCGCAAAATCTTTTCCACGACAACGGCCCTTCGGAGGACCTGTTCGTGGAGGTCAACCACGGTCCGTTCCTGGTGGACAACAACCTGCTCCTCTCGCCGGTCAGCCTGCTGGACATGTCCGAGGGCGGCGCGTACGCGCACAATCTCTTCGCGGGAAAAGTCATCAGCGTGCCGGAACTGGGCCGCGAAACGCCGTTCCACCCGGCGCACAGCACCGCCGTGGCCGGCCTGCGGCGCATCGAGGGCGGCGACAACCGCTTTTTCAATAACCTCTTCCTCGGCCGCGGCGGCTCGGGCACCGCGCCCGCACCACCCGTCGCGCCCCAATGGGCCGGCGGCTACGGCCTCTGGGGGTACGACTTCCGCCTCCACCCGACCCGCGCCGCCGGCAATATTTACCTCGCTGGCGCACAGCCCGGCGTGGCCGAGCGGGACTCCGCGTTGACCCTCGACGCCGACCCCGGCGTGCGGCTCACCGAAGAGCGCGGCCACTGGTATCTGCACCTGTACCGGGACCCTGCGTGGGACCGCGCACCCACCCGGCACGTCACCAGCGACCTGCTGGGCCGCGCGCGCGTGCCCGACCTGCCCTACGTAAACCCGGACGACTCGCCGTTGGTGCTGGACCGCGACTGGTACGGGCGCCGCCGCGGTCCCCGGCCCACGCCGGGGCCCTTCGAGAAACCCGGCCGGGGCCAAATACGCCTGCGCGTGTGGTGAAACCTCTTCGCGCCCCGAAATGCCGCTCCTGAACGGAGCTTGCCGCTGGCTGGGCAACGGCCTTCAACAAGGATGTCGCGCCTGACGGCGCTGGCTCCCGCGCGCTCCTCGCGCCCGTGAGGCCGCCCACCCCTCCCGCTGCCGATCGGGCCGGCGGGAAGAGCGCCACCGCAACTGCAGCGCCCCGCCACGACCCGGCAGCGCCGCGACATCGGCCTTGATCCGATCCGCCCTTCTGATCAATTGATCCCGGCGTGCCGAAGAAATCCGGAACGCCGCCCGCGCCGCGCCCGCTTTACCAGCGCCGCCCACCCCGCCCGGTCCGCAAGCGCGTCCCGGGCGCCACCCCGGATGACTCTTGGTCCCATGCCAGGCCGGTTTCGACCGCACCGTTTGTGCTGCGCGAGGATGGTTCTGTCGTCACCCTGACCCCGGACGAGCCGCGGCGCCGGCCGACCTCGCCCGCGCCGTGGCCGGCTGCCTGAGCAACCTGCGTCAACTGGCCCAGGCGCTCCTCATGTTCGCCGAGGACCACGACGGGTTGTTGCCGAAGAACACGGACGACGGTTCAGCGTATAACTGGGTGCACGGGGCGGCGGGGATCCGCCAGCCGGGTGAGTTCAATCCTGATTTGCCGGGCGATCCAGCCAGCTCGGCGCTGGCCAGCTACATCGGCAGAAAGGCGGAAGTCTTCCGCTGCCCGGCTGACCAACGCGTTGGGCTCTATCAAGGAACCAACGTGGCCTGGCGGGGGCAGATTGTCCCAGCCGCGCGCAGCTACGTGATGAACGGCGCGGTGGGTACCAAGGGTGTAGGCACGGCCCGCTTTGGCACCGAGCCGGTGGACGGCGCCTGGCTGGACGGAATCCATTTCAACCGCCACAACCGCCCCTGGCGGACGTACGGACGGCTGAGCCACATGGTCGAACCCACCCCGTCCGGGCTGTTTGTCTTCATTGACGAAGAGCCGCTCAACTTGAACGGCGGCAACTTCTCTCTCTCCATGCTGCCGGCGGAGAAGACCAGGTGGGTTGACTGGCCCGCCACCTTCCACGACTTCGGCGCCGGGCTTGGCTTCGCGGATGGACACGCGGAACTACACCACTGGGGAGACGAACGCACTCTCGTGCGGGGCAACAGTCTCGGCCCGAACTCTGCCCCCAACAGCCCGGACGTGACCTGGCTGCAAGCCCGCACCAGCGCGCTGGCGCGGTGAGTGAGGTGACATTCTGCGCTGGAAGTCATTTGGGAACGTCCCGTCTGCGCGGCCGCGCGACCCTGCCCAGCGGTGGGGACTTCCTGGTTCGGCAAGGTGCCGTTGCGTCGGCACCGGGTGGCCGCAGGTATCCGCTTTGCCGGGCTGGAGCCGGGCGCTACGGCTGGCCGTTCGGGCCCGAACCCGCTGATTCAGTCGTTCCGGCTTAACCCCGCCAGGGACGGGTGCGTTTGAGATTGGCCAGCACTTCCTTGGTGATCCGCACGTTTTCCTCGACCTGCCAGTCGAACATGCCCACCAGGATGAAGTCCGCGCCGCCCTCGAAGGCATACCGGAAGCCGCGCGCGGGCGGGATGGCGCCGGCGGCGAGCACCTTGAAGGCGATCCACGGCTGCCGCACGTTGAACATGACCTCCGCCACCTCCTCCGGATCCTTGCACCAGGAGTTGTCGTAGCGGCCCAGGTCGCCCGTCTCGTCCGGGCGCGGCGCGGTGTGGTAATCGTGGGAGTGGAAGGTCTTGATGTAAAAGTCCGGCTTCAACCCGGCATTTTCGCAGGCCACAATGGTGCCGAGGCCGTGCGCGCCGATGCCCGCCAGGCATTTCCGGGCGCGGATGATGTCCAGCGACTTCGCCAGCGTGTCCAGGTCGCCGCGCTGGACCAGGCCGTCCGCCGCGTCGCCGGTGGCGTGGATGGCCACGGCGCCGAGGTCGGCGGCCTGCTTGAACTGGTCGAAGCCGTTGTCGCCGGTGAAGCGGGCCTGGGCGATCCACTTCATCTGCCCGCCGCGCTTCCAGTGCCGCTCGAAGTGCGTGACGCCGTCACGCACCCAACTGTTGACGGCGTTGATGCCGTGCGCCTCGGCCAGCTCGAGCGTCTCGGCGATCTTCGCGTCCGAGTTGTAGCGCTTCATCAGGTGCGCCACGTACTCGAGGTCGCGCGCGTGCGCGTAGCCGCTGATGAGGTTGCCGCCCAGCATCAGACGGCTGAAGCCGACGCTGCCGATCCGGCCCATTGGCAGGCTGGCCTTGGGCGCCGGCAACGGGCCGGTGGGGAGGTTGGGTTCGGGTTCCGCGCGCAGGCCGGCGGGCAGCGCGGCCGCAGCGACGGCGGTGGCTTTGAGGAATCTGCGGCGGCTGAGGGCGTCGTTCATGGCAGCACCTTTGATCGAAGTTTGTTTCCCGGCAGAGACTGGCCGGAGCATTCCCCAAACGCCCCGCGCCGGCAATGGTTTTTGCGGGGCCCGTCGGGGATTGAATCCGTTCAGTTCAACCACGAAGGGACACGAATCCACACGAATCAAGGCCGGTCACGGCGGTTGGGTTCGGTGCGCCGTGCCCGGGAAGTTCCGCCAGCCGCGCGAATCTTCCGGCGATGCAACCCATTTTAACAAGTCACCCATTTAACCACCTTCGTGTTCCCTGGTGTTCCTTCGTGGTTTTCCCCGGCCGGGTTGCCGGCCGGGAGAAAAGTGCTGCAATTCCGCGCCCGGCCGCCTAGCTTGCCGGCATGGATCCGCTGCTGAAGCTTCTCCACGACAACGCCGCGCTCCGGCCCGCCCAGCTCGCCGTTCTGCTGGGCCGTCCCGAGGCCGAGGTGGCCTCCGCGATCAAGGCCTACGAGGCCGACCAGGTCATCCTCGGCTACCGCGCCATCCTGAACGAGGAAAAGCTGGGCGTGGACTCGGTGCGCGCGGTGATCGAGGTGAAGATCACGCCCGAGCGCGAAGGCGGGTTCGATCGCATCGCCGAGCGGATCGCCAAGTTTAGCGAGGTGCGCTCCTGCTACCTGATGTCCGGCGCGTACGACCTGCTGGTGGAGGTGGAGGGCGAGGACCTGCGGCAGGTGGCGATGTTCGTCTCGGAGAAGCTGGCGACCATCCAGGGCGTGCTCTCGACCGCCACGCACTTCATCCTCAAGCCGTACAAGGAACAGGGCGTGCTCATGAAGCCCGAACGCCACGAGGACCGCCTGCCAGTGACGCCCTGAGATCGCCGTCCGTTGGCTAGGGGAGCGCGCCCGCCCCGGGCGCAGTTTTCCGCGCCCCCGCGGAAAACCGCCGGCGTCCCAATCCGATTTCCCTTTCCATGCGGTTCGTGCGCTCAACGGCTGGAGGCGGGACACCTCCAGCAACGCCCGGGGCGGGCGCGATCCCCAATCGCCGTCGTCGGGATCAGTCATTCCCACAAGGGTGGCTCTCAGGTGGCTGGTTGAACGCATGGCGTCTTCGCCGAAAACCAGGCTGCGTGCTTGTGAATTCAGCGCCGCCGGCGTATTGGTTCCACATGAAAATCCAGACGCGCGGCGTGATCGCGGTGCTGGCGGCCTTGGGCGCGGCGACGGTCCAGGCCCAGTATGCCACCGGCTCGGGATTTGGCGGCGGTGGCTTGTCCGGCGTGAGCGGCGGCTACGGCAGCGGCGCGGTGATCGCGCGCGTGAACGTGGCGCCGGTCGCCGGCGGCTTCGGCTTCCAGGCGGGCGGCCAGGGCCTCCAGGGCGGCGGCGCGGGCTTGCAGGCCGGCGGCCTGGGATCGCAAGGCGGCGGCCTGCACGGCGTCACCCGGCCGACGTTCATGGGCGAAGCCAACGCCGTGGCCGCGCAGTTTTTCGAGAGCGCGGGCGTCACGGGCCTGGCGCAGACGACGGCCGCTGCCGGCGGCGCTCCCGGTGCCGGACGTTACTTCGGCCAGCGTCAGGCAATCGCCAATCCGATCAACCGCACCGCCGGCGTGGCGAGACCGGCTGGCGTCCAGAACGCCGCCGTGGCCTGGGGAAAACCCTCCGCGCCGCAACGGACTGGCGTCAACTCGCGGCAGTCCCGCACGTCGCAACTGGCGGCGGCGGTCGAGGCGAGTCTTCAACCGGCTGCCCCAAACACCAGCCTCGCCCGGAGTCCCCAGCCGAAAACCGGGACGCGTCTGCGTGGTTGGGCGGCGGTTCGCTGAACGACGGCGCGGAGACGCCACGGACGTTCCGCGCTTCGCCGCCGGTGAGTTGCTTCAAACCGAAATTCGGGGCGAGGCGGGCGGGGCACGCGGCGCCACGGCCAAGTTCGGTTTCCGGGTTCAGCCGCGCCACGCCCAGCGCAGCAGATTGCGGAGGTGCGGCGGCTGGCCTTGCATGAGCAGGCCGACACGGAAGATCCGCGCCCCCGCGAACAGGACCAGCGCGGTGAAGGCGCACACGCCCGCCAATCCCAGCGCCGGTTGCCAGAACGGAACCCCGGCCGGCGCGCTCTGACGCATCAGCATCAGGACGGGCGTGAACGGGGGGATCAGCGAGGTCACGATGGCAAAGGCGTTGTTCGGCTCGCGCAGAATCGGGCCGAGCAGAAACATCGGGATCAGCACCGGCAGGAGCGAGGGCAGGGTCAGGTTCTGCGCGTCCCGCTGGTCGTTGCACACCGCGCCCAGCGCCACGGCGTTGCCGCCGGTCATCAGGATGGCCAGGATCACGTACACCAGAAACCACGGCAGCAGGTGCTACGGCACCATCCCGGCGGCGCCCAGTTGAAACAGCACGAACAGCGCGCCGCCCAGGTAAAGGACGCTGCCCGTCAACGCGACGCCCAGCGCGCCCAGCAGTTTGCTGGCCATGATCTCGAGCGGCGTGGCGCAGCCCAGCAACACCTCGACGACGCGTTGCGCCTTCTCGGCCATCACCGCGCCCAGCAAGGGCGACGCGCCCATCATCACCATGATCCACAGCAGAATCACGGAGGCGAGCGGCGCGGCGATGGTCTCGGCTTCGCTGCTGCGCCGGGGCGCGTTGATCCCGCCGGTCTTCGGGTCCGCGCTGAGCAGGCCCATGCCTTCGACCGGCCTCCAGTTGAAGATGTCGCGGACGCGCGACTCCTCGATGCCGGCCCGCGCGAGCCGCAGGCGTTGCAGTTCCTTGTTCAACGGCTGTTCGAGCCAGCGGTGGATGTCGTCCAGCGCCGCGCCCTTGGCGTGGTAAGTGACCCGGGCCAGCTCGCGGTTGGTGCCCGGATTCAGGACTTCCGGCCCGATCTCGACAAACGCGTGCAACTCGCCGCGCCGGACGCACTCCGACAACGCCAGGCGCTGGACGGGCAGGTCGTCCGGCGCTGGCGGGACGATCTCGATCATGTACGCCGGTTTGATCTTCCGGCCCGTTTTCGTGTCCAGCACGTCCGCGCGGGTGCGGGTTTCCGCCGCGGCCTCGAGCCCGGCGGCCAGCGCGCCCGAGCGATCCACCACGGCAATCCGCTTGTCTGTGACGTCCACCTGCCCCCGCAACGCGATGGCCGCGATGATGCCGCCGCACATCAGGACCGGCGCCACCAGCAAGCCGATGAGGAACCCCTTGGTCTTGACGGCCGCGAGGTATTCGCGGCGGGCGATGGTGAGCACTCTACGCATGAGGCGCCTCCTGCCGGTCCGGACGGGCGATGCGGACGAAGATGTCGTGCAGCGACGGCTTCGTGATCTCGAAGCTGCGCAGCCGCGTCCGGCCGACCAGTTCCGCCAGCACACGCTGCGGGTCCGCGCCGGCTGCCAGGCGCAGTTCCTGGAGGTTCCCCAGGTTGTCCACGCGCGCCGCGTCGGAGCGCACGCGGTTCCAATCCCTGCTCGACGCCGTGGAGTGGCCGGACCGTGCCGCGGCCGCCCGGCTTCAGGTGTTGGAACCAAGGAAACTCGCGCGGGGAGTCTCAGCCAGTGGTTTCAGGCCACCCTGTGTGGCGCTGGACCTGAACAACAGGGATCTCTGGGTGCCTTGGTGCGATTGGCCGGGCGAGCTCAAGGCCCGATCGCCTGTGGAAGTGAAGACGCTCGTGCTCGTACTTGCCGTAAGCAACCGGGTGACAACCTACACGAGCGGCCATCCGGGGTTGCGCTTGGACTACAAGGTATGGGTCTTCGATTGGGATCAAAAGCGCGTGGTGGATAGCGCCGCGCTGCTGGGGGGCGACCTGCCGGAGAGAGTCCCGGGCGCCAAATTTGAGCTTCTTCGCCCAAACGAGTGGGTGATTTTGAGGGTTTTTCGTCAGGATGGTGTC
>CAZMOZ010000020.1:5863-81928 GCA_964568145.1 uncultured Verrucomicrobiota bacterium | reverse complement strand
TCGCTCCTACTCTCAAGTCATCTCAGGATTTTTCAACATCCACGAGTTCGGTCCTTCACCTGGTGTTACCCAGGCTTCAACCTGCTCAAGAGTAGATCACCTCCGCTTCGGGTCTATTGCCCGCGACTGATCGCGCGGTTGGCACTTGGTTTCCCTTCGCCTGCGCCGCTCTGCGGCTTAGGCTGGCCCCGGGCAATAACTCGCAGACTCATTATGCAAAAGGCAGGCGGTCACCCTTGCGGGCTCCCACACATTGTAGGCCGATGGTTGCAGGCACTCTTTCACTCCCCTAACAGGGGTGCTTTTCACCTTTCCCTCGCGGTACTTGTTCACTATCGGTTGCCAAGGAGTATTTAGCCTTATCCGGTGGTCCGGACGGATTCGCACAGAGTTTCACGTGCACCGTGCTACTTGGGATGCTCATAGACCTAGCCATCACGTCGTGTACCCGGCTTTCACGGTCTCCGGCTGTCTTTTCCAAGACATTCCACTGTGAAGGCTTCGGTCACGTCTGAGTCCCGCAACCCTGGGAGGACAAGTCCCCCCAGTTTGGGCTGTTCCGCGTTCGCTCGCCACTACTGACGGAATCACGTTGTGTTCTTTTCCTGGGGTTACTGAGATGTTTCACTTCACCCCGTTTTGCATCCCAGGGCTATGAATTCACCCCGGGACACCGGCGCAAGCCGGTGGGTTGCCCCATTCGGAGATCTCCGGATCAACGCCTGCTTGCGGCTACCCGGAGCTTTTCGCAGCTTGCTACGTCCTTCTTCGCCTCTTGGCACCAAGGCATTCACCATCAGCCCTTGGTAGCTTGATCACAAATTTAATGGCAAGCCTGCAGCTTGCGTTTGGACGGAATTCAAATCACAAATTTCCTGCGCACAGTTTTCAAAGAACACCCGCGTTAGCGGTTCAAAACCCTTTTCGATGGTGGACCTGACTGGACTTGAACCAGTGACCCTGCGCTTATCAAGCGCATGCTCTAACCAACTGAGCTACAGGTCCAGCCGCCCAATCATTTGGTGGAGCTGAGGAGATTTGAACTCCTGACCTATAGCTTGCAAAGCTACCGCTCTACCAACTGAGCTACAGCCCCATCGCGATAACCAAGATTACCATCCCCCAAATACTGAAAGTCAAGCCGGTGGCTGTACCTCTCGTTCCGACCATCAAAGATCAACGGAAAGTTGAGTTGTGCGACAAGCCGGCGTCCAGAACATCTTTTGCGGCTATCAAGCCGTCTTTATCTCCTTAGAAAGGAGGTGATCCAGCCGCAGGTTCCCCTACGGCTACCTTGTTACGACTTCATCCCAATCACCAGCCATACCTTCGGCACCTGTCTCCCTCGCGGGTTGACGGGGCGACTTCGGGTACAACCGGCTTTCATGATGTGACGGGCGGTGTGTACAAGGCCTGGGAACGTATTCACGGCGTCGTAGCTGATACGCCATTACTAGCGATTCCAGCTTCATGTCGGCGAGTTGCAGCCGACAATCTGAACTGGGCCCGGTTTTTGGGATTTGCTCCACCTTGCGGTTTTGCGCCCCATTGTGCCGGGCATTGTAGTACGTGTGCAGCCCTGGCCATAAGGGCCATACTGACTTGACGTCATCCCCACCTTCCTCCCCGTTTGAGCGAGGCAGTCCGTCCAGAGTGCTCCGGTATGATGACCGGGTGGCAACAGGACGCAGGGGTTGCGCTCGTTGCGGGACTTAACCCAACATCTCACGACACGAGCTGACGACAGCCATGCAGCACCTGTGCAGGCTCCCCTTGCGGGGTCGTCATCCTTTCAGACTTCTACCACCTGCATGTCAAGGCCAGGTAAGGTTCTTCGCGTTGCATCGAATTGAGCCACATACTCCACCGCTTGTGCAGGCCCCCGTCAATTTCTTTGAGTTTTAACCTTGCGGCCGTACTTCCCAGGCGGCACGCTTAACGCGTTAGCTTCGCCACGGGCGGGGTCGAATCCGCCCACAGCAAGCGTGCACCGTTTAGGGCTAGGACTACCAGGGTATCTAATCCTGTTTGCTCCCCTAGCTTTCGTGCCTCAGCGTCAGGAGTTCTCCAGGGACTCGCCTTCGCCACTGGTGTTCCTCTCGATATCTACGCATTTCACTGCTACACCGAGAATTCCAGTCCCCCCTCCAATCCTCCAGCCGGATAGTATCCAATGCCCTTTCCGGGTTGGGCCCGGAGATTTCACATCAGACTTACCCGACCGCCTACGCACCCTTTACGCCCAGTGAATCCGAACAACGCTTGGGACCTCTGTATTACCGCGGCTGCTGGCACAGAGTTAGCCGTCCCTTCCTCTTCCGCTACTATCAACCTTTAGCGTATTGGGCTAAAGGAATTGTTCGCGAATGACAGGGGTTTACGGGCCGAAGCCCTTCATCCCCCACGCGGCGTCGCTCCATCAGGCTTTCGCCCATTGTGAAAAATTCTCGACTGCTGCCACCCGTAGGTGTCTGGACCGTGTCTCAGTTCCAGTGTGGCTGGTCGTCCTCTCAGACCAGCTACCCGTCTTCGCCTTGGTGGGCCGTTACCCCGCCAACTAGCTGATAGGCCGCGGGCTCATCCCGAAGTGCCAGGCCTTGCGGTCCCCGGCTTCAAGTTCTGAACGATGCCATCCAGAAATCACATCCGGCATTAGCTCCGATTTCTCGGAGTTATTCCAGTCTTCGGGGCAGATTGCCCACGTGTTACGCACCCTTGCGCCGCTGAACACCGCGAATATTGCTACCCACGGTGCCCCGCCCGACTTGCATGTCTTATCCACGCCGCCAGCGTTCGTTCTGAGCCAGAATCAAACTCTCCGAAATAAACTTCATCTTGAATTGCCGGACCAAGGTCCGGCAGGATGTTTCTGGCTGGTCAGCATTCAGACTGAGCCGAATGCCGCCAAGGGCCAATCTTGTCGCACAACTCAACTTTCAAAGAGCCACGGCGCTGTCCTGGCACCGCGAAGCGACGAAACTACGCACCATCGCCCTGCCACCTCAGGTGGTTTTGCTCGATGGCGCTTAACCTCGAAGCGGCGAAGAACATACCCTGCAACTTTGGGGAGTCAACGCCTTTTTGTTGTTTTTTGAAGAAAATTTAAGGCCTTGTTCGCCAAATAGTTAACTGTAGATTTGAGATCGGCTGACCGGTTCTTGCATGATCCAATATAGCCTTACCAGCCATGTTCAGGCGGCCGCACCGGATGGCACTTAGCCAACGCGCTACAAAATAGAGCGCATAAGATTTTGGTGATCAAGTAAATGAATCCATTTTTCTACCGCTGCCGTCACGAGTGCACAGGCAATCCTGAAACCTGCTGCTCAGGCGAGCGGGTGTGTTGTATTTGGCACCGGCGTTCGCCACTCAATTCGCGGACTTCAATCCACAAATTGCCTTGATTACCAAGTTGATATGTCAGGCATAAAAGGCAAGTACCAAACGTCTTAGCTGATTTTGGGTTTGCCCCCTCATAGTCGAGATTGTCTCCGTGCCAGGATTTCCATCCACAGGAGCGTTCCGCCTCAAGCGATAACTGAATACCCGCCGGCTTGGAAGCGTAATACCACCAACCATGAAACCCATTGGCATCGTGCCCTTCATCGCCTGTCTTGCATTCCTGACTTCGACCGCGTGGTCTCGGCCGCTTTTTTTTCATGTGGCCACACATGGAAACGACTCGTGGACCGGCCGTCTGGCCGAGCCCAACCGCCAGCACACCGATGGACCATTTGTGAGCCTGCCTGCCGCACTGGCTGCGGCCCGTAGCGCCAAGGCTGCCGGGCAGACCACCGAAGGCGCGACCATTCTGCTTCGGGGCGGCGTGTACGAACTTGCCTCGCCCGTGACGCTTGCGCCAGAAGACTCGGGTGCAGCGGCTGACCGTCCGCTGATCATCGCCGCTTATCGGAACGAGCGTCCCGTGCTTAGCGGTGGACGCCGCATCTCAGGCTGGCGACCTGTCGCAGGCCGGCCTGAGTTGTGGGAGGCTGAAGTCCCGGAGGTCCGTGAAGGCCGCTGGATTTTCCGGCAACTCTTCGTGAACAGCGAGCGCCGCCAGCGTGCCCGCACGCCCAACCACGGGTTCTTCCGCATTCAGGGCGAAAGCCCGCAGGACAAGCCGGTCAAACTGAAGTTCCGGCCCGGCGACATCCGCCCGGAATGGGCCGCCGACGGCGATGTCGAGGTGGTTGCGTTGCTGGCGTGGGCCGACATTCGGATGCAAATCCGCGCCGTGGATGAAGCCAACCATGTAGCCACCTTGTCCGGCGATCCGCGCCCCTCGAACCGGGAAAACCACGCGCAGTACTACATCGAAAATGCCCCCGACGCGCTTGACCAACCCGGCGAGTGGTATTTGAACCGCCGCAAGGGGATGGTCACCTACTGGCCGCGCGCCGGCGAAGACATGAGCAAGGCTGTGGTGATCGCCCCCCACCTTGAGGACTTGATGCTCATCCAGGGCGATCTGGCCACGCAGAAACCAGTCCAGCATGTGGTACTGCGCGGACTGACGTTTGCCCACACCGACTGGACCATCGGCCCGAACGGCTATGCCGACACCCAGGCCGCCATCGCCACGCACGGTGATTTGCTAGCCGAGGCGGCGACAGATTGCGTCATCGAAGACTGCGTCTTCACGCGGCTGGCGGGTTATGCCGTCGAATTGGGCCGGGGCTGCCAGCGCTGGCGGATCGTCGGCAACCAGATGTTCGACCTGGGCGCCGGTGGCATCCGTCTGGGGGTGCCGAACCGGCGCGGCGACGAGTTTGCGCAAAACCACAGTCACGTGGTCGCCGACAACCACATCTACGATTGTGGCATCATCTACCTGCCGGCGGTCGGTGTGTTCATCCTCCAAAGTGGCAGGAATCACGTCGCCCACAACCACATTCACGACCTGTTCTACACCGCGATCTCGGTGGGTTGGAACTGGGGTTACCAAGAAACTCCGTGCCGTGAAAATGTGATCGAATTCAACCACCTTCACGACGTCGGCAAGGCGCTGCTGAGCGACATGGGCGCCGTGTACACGCTGGGCATCCAGAAGGGCACCGTGATCCGGAACAACCTCATCCATGACGTGAACGCCTTCACGTACGGCGGCTGGGGGCTTTACCCCGACGAAGGCAGCACCGACATCGTGTTTGAGAACAATGTCGTGTACCGGTGCAAGAACGCCGGTTTCCACCAGCATTACGGCCGGGAGAACGTCGTCCGGAACAACATCATCGCCTTCAACCGCGAGAACCAGATCATGCGCACCCGCCCGGAGCCGCACATCTCGTTCATCTTCACAAACAACATCGTCTATTTCGACTCGGGCAATCTGCTGGGCAGCAACTGGTCCAACGACAATTACCGCATGGACCGGAACGTGTATTACGACACCCGCATCGGGGCGCGGCCCGAAGCGATGCGCTACGCCGGCGCCACGCTCGAGGAATGGCGCAAGCGCGGCCACGACGTGAATTCCATCGTCGCCGACCCGCTGTTCGTCGCGCCGGAGCGGTTTGATTTCCGGCTCCGGCCCGAGTCGCCGGCGCTCAAGCTGGGTTTCCGACCGATTGACGTGAGCCGGGTGGGCATCCGCCCGCCGGCTGAGCGCAACCGCTGATTCCGCGCGGCACGGCTTGCCGGGCTGGCAGACCAAGTCGCCCGGCGAGTCACCGCGCGCGACAAGCCTTGACTGGCGGCAGTCCCGCACGCTCGGTCGCGGCGTGTGCCAGCATTGTCCGGGCGAAAGCCGGGCGGCATTCAGAGCGCAGCGTGGCGCGGGCGCGATGCGCCTCGGATAGCGCCCGGTCCACGCCGTTGGGGCGTGGTTGAGGTCGGACTGGACAACCACCACGCAATCCGATAAGAACGTCCCGTCAACGACCAGCAACCATCCTGCAACCGGGCTTATCGCGGGGCAGTGGAAGCGCGGTCGCTGGCACAATCCAAAACCAACGCCCGAAATGCTATGACCGAGGAACTCATTACCACCGACAATTTGTCCAAGGAATTCCTGAAATCCGTTCTGGACTCGGCCTTCATGGAGACCTCCTACGACGAGGAAGGCGACCTCCGCGCCAAGGATCGTGTCAACTGCTACATCCTGCCCAGTCAGGACCGGAAAGACCGCGTCCGGCTGCTGTCCATCTTCGCCTTCAAGCCGGAGGCCACAGCGCTTCAACGGTTCGAGTTTGTCAACCAGGTCAACTACAACTACTTCTGGGTGCGGGCGGTGGTGGGCAAGAACGACCGGATTCTGTTCACGTACGACGTCCCCGTGGCTGGCGGCATCACCAAGAAGGCGTTCGTCCTCATGGTAAAACGGTTCTGCTCGATCCCGCATGATGCCGTGGCCGATTACGGCAAGGAAATCGTTGTCTAGAACCCGCCCGCCTTCCGCACACGTTCACCGGGTAAATCAGCCCGGAAACCGCAGTTGAGCCGGATGGGAATCCGGCGTTACCGACAGCTTCGGTTTTCGAGTTCAGTTCAATCCGGTCGGAAACCACGCCGCGCGAAAGCGCCGCCGGGCGGGGTCAACCAGTTCCTTGCAGTCGCAGTCTTCGATCTTGCGCGTGCCGTCGTCGCTGAGCACGAACACTTCCTTCGGGCTGCGGCGTGGATGCCACCCCAGCGCCTCGGCGTTGAAGCGCTTGGGAAACCGCGTTTTCAGCTCCTGAGCCGCCGAGCCCGGCCCGCGCCAGACAAACAGGCGGAAAGGACCGCCACCGCCCATGGGCCCGGCCAGCGCCAAACAGCGATCGCCCGCCCACGCCAGATCGCGCACACCCAGTCCGTCCAGATCTAGTCGAACCGGGTCGCCGAGCCGGGCGCGCTCGCCCCGCAAGACCCCGTCCGGGTTGAGTAACGGCACCAGCAATGCTCGGCCGTCCGGCACCGGGTTCCGGAAGCCGATCCACAACCGGCCGTCCGGCGACGCGGCCAGGCCTTCGATGTTCAGCCCGTCGTCTTCCTTGGGCGCGCGCATGGACGAGACGTCGAGGTCAAAGCCTCGCAATGCCGGCGCATCCAAGAGGTCGTCCAGCAGGCGCAGGCAGGGGACGCCGTGAGGCGCCAGACCTGGCCTGCCGTCCGCTCCGGGAACGATCCGCGTGGCGAAGAGCCGCTGGCGGTTGGGCGCGCGCTTGCCCTCGGTGTTGCGTCCGTGCGAACCGATCCACCAGACCAGATCGCCCGCGCGAGCCGCGCCTTCGAGGTCGGATTCGGGACGTTTCGTTTCCAACTGAAGAAAACCGGCCACGTCCAGCGACGACACTGGCCCTGGCTCACCCAGCCGGTAAACGCGGAGCAGGTTGTCCTCGTCGTTCGCCACCGCGAAGTGCGTCTCGTCGAGAAAGGCGACAGCCGAGGCATCGCAGGCTTGGAAGTACTCGTTCGTCGCCGGGCCGCGTGGCTGGGCGGCGAGGAGCAGCGGCGGGCACAACGCCGCCACGCACAGCCAGAGTTTGTTCAGCGGCAGCTTCCACGCGCAGCCGCTCCAACAACGGAAATTCGCAAACATCACGGCGGGATTATAGCTCAAGGAACACACAGCGCTGAAGCGGGTTGAATCCGAAAACCGAAGTTGGCCGCAGCGCGGTGCGTCCCGCCTGCCCAACTTCGGTTTTCAGGTTGAACGGACTTTGTCACCTCGGGGCAAAGTTCGTTTCGCTGGCCGAGGATGAGAATTCGCGTCTATGGCGCGGGTTCGAAGGTGATCGCCCAATCCTCCGGCGCTTCTTTCCAGATCCAGAAGCCCTCGCCCGGCTGGATTTCGGGCGCCGGTCCGCTCACCGGCTTCGCGCCGGGGAACCATTTGCCGTCCGCGAAGACGTTGAAGCCCAGCTCGGCCGTCCACGCATCCCAGCGCGCGACCATCTCGAGCCGCTTGAACGGACAGTGCAGGTCGCGGTCCAGCTTGCCAACCAGCGGCACCGGCAGCGCCTGCAACGACCAGCCGGCCGGCAGCGTGCGACGCAGCTCCCCGGTGGGTACCGCGCCTCGGAACGTGAGCCGGTACACATCCTCGGTCGGATTCCCGAGCAGGCAGGCCTCGCCGGGCAGTAATTCCTCGTCGGGCGTGGTCCAGCCTTCCCAGAGCGTGTTGATGGTGAAGACGCGGCCGTCGGCGTAATACTTGTACAAGACGCTGAACTCAGGCATCCCGGCGAACAGGTCCGCCACCCGCGCGCTGGGCGGGATGAGCGGCAGCCCGATCATCGAGAAGCCTGGCAGCAACTCGACTTCGACGAACCCCGCGATCGTCTCGCTCGCCACCTGACCCGTGGCCACGCTGCGGGCACGGTAATACCGCGTGGGGAACTGCCGGGCCTGCGGCGATTCGGTGAGCGCGAGCGTGCCGGTTTCGCTGGTCACGCGCGTCAAGGCGGACCATTGAACGAGGTTGGTCGAGCCTTCGATCTCGAACACCGGCCCCGCCGCCGGCGGCACGCGCAAGGTGAAGTCACCGCTGGCCTCGGCCTGCAAAACCCGGCCCACGCGGAGCGTGGCGGTGGCGCTCACCACCGCGGTCCCGCCGCTGCCAAACAAAACGGCGCGGAACTCGCCGGCGTCCGCGACCGTCGCGCTGGGAATCACGAGCCGGGGCGAATCCGCCCCGATCACATTCACCCAGCCTTCCTGCGCGAGCCGCTCCCAGCGTACGGTCACGAAGTTCGTGGCCAGGATTTCGTAGAAGATCGGCGTGCCTTCGATCACCCAATAAAACTCGGCCGGCTGCCGGATGATCACCGGCGGTTCCGGACCTTCGAGTCGAAATGACTTCAGCCCGGTCAACCGGCCCGCCGGGACGCCATACCCGCCGGTCACGACTGTGAAGAGCTCCGACTGGCCGGCCCGCTTTTGCGCGGCGGCTTCGTCGTAAGTCCTGCCATACCAGGAATCCCAGGCGCGGACCCGCACCCAGACCTCGGTGTCGGGCGGCGCAATGGCGAGCGAAATCTCCTGCGGGGCGATGAAGCCGGCCTGTGTGCCGGTCCGGAACGGAGAACTCCAGCCCACCCGCTGCAACGAACCAGGCGCGCGGCCAACCATCAGTTCCGCCTTGCACCGCTGTCCGTTGAGCCGCGTGACGCCATCAGCATCAAAGATCGGCTCGCCAACCTCCGGCGCCGTCGCCAGCCAGATCGTGCCTCCCTGGGTCGGTGTGAGCACCGTGAGCCGCACGGGCTCGCTGGTGATCGCGCCGATGCGGTTGGCCACGGTGACGGTGTACTCGCCGCCATCGGCCGGAGTCACACGCTCAAGCGCCAGGCGTGGTCCGGTGGCGCCCGGAATGGCCGCGCCGTTGTGGAACCACTGATAAGTCATCGGTTCCTGACTGACGGCGGCCACCTCGAAAGCGAAGGCGCGGTTCTGCACTACTTCCCGCGGCGTTGGCCAGGCCGTCAACCGCGGGCGATGCGAAAGCTGGAAACTGCTCAGCCCGGTCAGCGCCACCGGCAGGGTGCTGGGCGCGCCCAAACCGCCGGTCACCACCTCGATCACCTCCGAAAACCCGACGGCCGAGTCGTTCATGCGCGCCTCCTCGAAGCTTCCCGCCAGCGTGCCGTCCCACACGCGCACCTGCACAAATGCCGTCTGGGCGGGCATGAGGCCGGGAACGATCGCCGCCGGCCACGCGCCGGCATCCCAGTACCCAGCCCGCTCACCCACGCCAAACGGCATCGGCGCCGACACCGGTGCCAGCGTTTCGGCCGTCGCGCCCGCCCAGATTTGCGCCACGAAGTTCGGCCCGGCCAGGGGTGTCTTGCCGTCCAGGAACAGCACCGGCGCGTCCAGGCCCACGCCGGGATCGAGGTTGCTCAACCGGATGCTCGCGCCACCGGGCAGTGGCGCCACCGCCAGCAGGGCATGGGCGCTCGTCACCGCGCGGCGCTGATCGGAGACGCGCACCTGGTAATAGCCGGCGTCGCCCAGCGCCAGCGCCGGGAATTCCAGCGTCGCGCCGGTCGCGCCGGGAATGTCCTCGCCGTTGCGCTGCCACTGGAACTTCAGTTCGCCCTCGCCGCGGGCTTCGACGCCGAGCACCGCGCGTTCGCCCGCGAAGAACACGCCGGCGGCCGGCGGCCGCAGGATTTCGAGGGCCGGATTCAGTTTGAAGCTGGTCAATCCGACCAGATCTGCCGGCACGTTCGGCGGCTCGCCGTCGCCGCCGGTCTGGACCGTGAACAACGCGGACGCGCCGAACTTCGCGCCCGCCGCCAGCGCTTCCTCGAAAGGCAGTTCACCCAAGCCGCCCGCAGTGTCCCAGACGCGGACTTGCACGACCGCCCTCGCGCCCGCCGCCACGTTGGGCACGGCGCGTACGCGGTCGGGAGTCGTCCAGTAGCCGGCGCCGGGACCGGCGACGTCGGGAAACACGGCCGGTTCGCCCACCGGCAGCAGATGATCGGCGTCGGGTCCGGCCCAAAGCTGGGCCCGAAGCCAGGGCCCCCACAACGGCGTGACGCCGTCCGCGTCGAACACCGGCGCGTCCAGGCCCGCCACGAGCGCGCGATTGGCGAAGTTCACCGTGCCGCGGCTCAGGTCGTACACGGTCAGCCGCGCGCCCGTGCTCATGACGCTTCCCAACACGCTGGTGATGCGCACCCGATACGTGCCGGTGTCCGCCGCCGTGACCCGGTCCCAGGCCAGGCGCGCTTCTGTGGCGCCGGCCACGGGCACCCCGTTCCGCAGCCATTGGTAACTGACCGGGTGCGTGCTCTGCACCCACACTTCAATGGCAGCCGGATTGCCCGCCGTGACGTTCACCGACGCGGGTTCGCGGGTGATCAACGGCACGGTGCCCAGGCGAAAACTCTGCAGACCGGCCAGCAACGGCGCGCGCGGACCCGGCGCTCCCGGTCCGCCAGTGGTGACCGCCAGCACCTCCGAGACGCCCTTCGGACCGTTCAAGGTGTTGAAGCGCGCCGACCAGACCCGCACCTGCACGTACGCCACGTCGCCGGGCGGCACGCTGGGAATGGCCACCACGCTTCCGGCCCAGTATCCCCGCAAGTCCCCTTCGAGGAAGGGTTGCGGCGTGCCCACCGGCGTGAGCAGGCCGGGCGTGGGGCCGGCGTAAAGCTGGGCCCGGTAGTCCGGGGACAGGGGAATCAGGCCATCCTTCTCGAACAGCCGGACATCCAGGCCCTGCGGGTATTCCGCGCTGGCCGGGACCCGGTTCGCGAACAGGAGCTGGCCGCCGGCCGGCCAGGTTCTCATCTGCAGAGCCGCCGGCGGGCTCAGCACCGCGCCCGCCTCGCTGGCCACGCGCACTGTGTACTCGCCAACGTGTTCCGGCCCGGCCGAGGTCACGGCTAGGACCGCGTTGGTCGCGCCCGGCATTGCCTCGCCGTTGCGCAGCCACTGGTAGGTCACGGGCTGGGTGCTGGACACCTCGACTTCCAGCGCGAAGCTGTCGCCGAGGTAGAACTCCAGCGACTCCGGCGCCCGGACGATGACCGGAGCCTCCCACAGGCAGAAGCTTTCCAGGCCAACCAGCGGCGGCGGGTAATCCGGCGGATTGCCAGCACCGCCGGTCTTGATCCAAATCACCTGCGACTTGCCGTGCTTCAGGCCCTTGGTGACCGCTTCGTCGTACGAGGCGGCAAAGTCGCTCCGCCAGACCCGGACCTGGACGTAGGCGGTGGTGCCGGGGGCGATGCCCGGCAGCACGCGCCAGGGCTCGCGATCGTCAATGTAGCCGGCGTCAGCGAACTTCAGAAAGGTCACGCTTGGCTTCACCGGCTCCAAGGTCTCGGGCGAGGCGCCGGCCCAGAGCTCCACCGCGTAAGCGCCTTCGTTGCCGTCGAGCCGCGTCCGGCAGTCCGTGTCGAACACCGGCGCGTCCACGCCGGGGGCCCGGTTGCTGAAACTCACCGTGGCGCCGGGCGGCGGCAGCCGGAAGGTCAGTTGCGCCTCCGCGCTGACCGCGGAACTCTCCGCGTTGCTGACCCGCACCGAGTAAGCCCCAAGATGCTCCGGCCCCACGCTGGCGATGGCGTACTCGCTGCGTCGCGCCGCCAGCCCGGGAATATCCTCGCCGTTGAACCGCCATTGATACGAGAACGGTCCGCTGCCGCGAGCCTCGACCCAGAAAGTGCAGGGCTGGCCGGGGAGCACCGCGTAACTCAACGGCCCGCGGACGATTTCCACCGGACGCCTCATCTCCATGAGACAGAAGCTCTCCAGCCCCACCAGGTCTGCGGGAAAGGTCGGCGGACCCTCGCCGGTGTCGCCGCCGGCCACGACGGTGATGGTATTGGACTTGCCGTATTTGTCGGGGGGTGGGCAACTGCCATCGTAGTTGCAGGGTTTTTGTTCCCACGCCCGCATCTCGACGAAAACCGTGCTGCCGGCCGGAAAGGGGATTATCACCGGCTGGTGCGAGCTTACGTAGCCGGTGCCTATGCCATCCCGGTCCTTGAAAGGTGCCGGCGCGCCCACCGGGGCCAGGGAGTCAGGCGAAAGCCCGACGTAAAGCTGGGCCAGGAAGCCGCTGCCCAGCGGCGTCTGGCAATCCACGTCATAGACCGGCGCGTCAATGCCAGCCACCAGCAGGTGATTGTTGAAGTAGAGCGTGCCGGGCCCGGCGGCCAGTAGCGAGGCGCACATGAGGAAGTCCGGGCCGCCCACGACCCGGAAGAACCGAAAGAAGCGATTCATAACACGCGGGTGGACTTTGGGTTTGCTTCTTCCGATTACCTAGCATGTTCCGTGCTAGAAATCGAGCCCTGTGCGGCTGGAAACACACCCGCGTTCCCGCCCCAAACCCAGCCACGCCAGCTACTTCGCGGACGGCGCGGTCCGGCGTGCCGCGTTCTGACGAACGCAGCCACAGTGCCATCCGGCATCCGGCATCCTTCATCCCCCAGTGCCTTGGGGCCAGTATCCAGTAACCAGTATCCGCACTCACTCCCCGCCCCATTGACGCTGCCTGGCAGACCGATACGCTGCCGCCACGAGCCGCGCCATGAACCGCCCCATTGACCTCCGCAGCGACACCGTCACCCAGCCCACGCCCGCCATGCGCCGCGCCATCGCCGAGGCCGAGGTGGGCGACGACGTCTTCGGCGACGACTCCACCGTGCTTCGCCTCGAGGCGCGAGTGGCGGAATTGCTTGGCAAGGATGCCGCGCTGTTCGTCCCGTCCGGCACCATGGCCAACCAACTGGCCGTGCGCATCCACACCCAGCCCGGCGATGAAATCCTCGTCGAGGCCCAGGCCCATCTTTATTACTACGAGGCGGGTGGGCCGGCGGCGCTCAGCGGGGTGATGTGCCGTTGCCTGCCCGGCCAGCGCGGCGTCTTCACCGCGACGGACATCGAGGCCGCGCTGCGCCCGGCCGACGCGCATTTCCCGCCCACCCGGCTCGTCTGCGTGGAGAACACGCACAACCGCGGCGGCGGCAAGGTCTGGCCGCTGGACCGGCTGCGGGAAATTGCCGCCTGCGCCCGCCGGCATGGCCTGGCCCTGCACCTCGACGGCGCGCGGCTGTGGAACGCGAGCGTGGTCGCCGGCGTGCCCGAGCGCGACTACGCGGCGTTGTTCGACACCGTGAGCGTCTGTTTCTCCAAGGGCCTCGGCGCACCGGTGGGCTCGGCGCTCGCGGGGCCGCGTGACGTGATCGCGCGCGGGCGTCGGTTCCGGAAGATGTTCGGGGGCGGGATGCGCCAGGCGGGCATCCTGGCGGCGGGGGCGTTGTTCGCGCTGGAACATCATCGTGAACGGCTGGCGGAAGACCACGCCCACGCGCGGCGCCTGGCCGAAGTGCTGGCAGAGCTGCCCGGCGCGGCGATTGACCCGGCCGGCGTCGAGACGAACTTGGTTTACTTCCGCGTCACCCGCCGGCCCGCCGCCGAGATTATGGCGGAACTGAAGGCCGCCGGCGTGTGGGTGCTGGCCAGCGGGCCGGACACGATCCGTGCGGTCACCCACCTCGACGTGTCGGCGGCGCAAATCGAGCAGGCAGTGACGCAGTTCCAACGGTTGCTGCATTGAACAGCGCAGAAACCTGAAACGCCATGCATCCTGACAATCTGGCCACCCGGCTCTTTGGCATGACGGAGGCGGTATGGGCCCGCCATGCCAATCCCTGGAGCGTGTGGTCCCGCAACACCTGCCTTCCCATGCTCGTGCTGGCTGTTTGGAGCCGCGTCTGGCTGGACTGGTTGGCGCTGGTTCCGGTCGCCCTGGCCCTGGCCTGGACGTGGCTTAATCCGCGCCTGTTTCCGGCGCCTCGCACCACCGATAACTGGGCTTCGCGTGGCGTGCTGGGCGAACGTGTCTGGCTGAACCGCACCCATGTTCCCATCCCCGCCACCCATGCGCGCGCGGCGGTTGTCCTGTCGCTCGTCTCCACCTTCGGGCTGCCCTTTGTCGTATGGGGCGTGATCCGGCTCGAAGTCTGGCCCACGTTGTTTGGGCTCTGCTGCGTCCACCTGGGCAAACTGTGGTTCATGGACCGTATGGTCTGGCTCTACGCGGACATGCGCGAGGCCACGCCGGAATACCGGGGCTGGCTGCGTTGAGTCGTTGATATCGCGCCTGACAGCGCCCCGGATCGGGCGTAGGGTGCCTGCGTACTCCATGAAGCATCTGCCCTCTCCTCCCGGGGCGCTTGAACGGCGGCCTGCCGTTTCCAAGCTGCCCCGCCGCCACTTCCTCCGCCTTTCCACACTCGGCTCCCTGAGCCTGGCCGTGCTGGGCCGCGCCGCCCGCGCTGCCCAGACCGGCGACGGCCAGGTGCGCCTGGCCCCGGACCATTTCATCCCGGTGGACAAGGGCCTGAAGCCGGAGTGGCTCCGGTCGCTCTTCGCCAAGGGCGAGCCGGAGTGGTTTCGCGGCCGCGAGCTCGACACCATCGGCATGCCGGTCGGCGGCATCTGCGCCGGACAGGTCTATCTCACCGGCGAGGGCCGGCTCGCTTACTGGGATGTGTTCAACCAGAACCACAACACCGGCTACGGCGCGGTGAACTGGAGGGAAGGCCGCGGGCCGGAACTCAAGGTCCAGGCCGGCCGGCTGGTCGAGGATTCGCCGGTCCGCCAGGGCTTTGCCGTCCGCATCCGCCAAGGCGACAAGGTCGAAACCCGCCCGCTCAGCCGGCAGGGTTTTCACGACGTGGCCTTTCGCGGCGAATACCCCATCGGCCGCGTGGACTATGCGGACGCCGACACACCCCTCCGCGTGCGGCTCGAAGCCTTCTCGCCGTTCATCCCGCTGAACGCGCGCGATTCCGCCCTGCCCTGCACGCTCCTGAACTACACCCTCGAGAACTGCGGCGCGGTGCTGCTCGAGGTCACATTGGCGGGCTGGCTTTCCAACGCGGTGTGCCGGCATAGCGCCACGGATTTCGCCGGCCGCCTCGAACGCACCGGGCGGACGGTTTGCGAAGGCGGCCTGGCCGGCTTCACGCTGGGCGCGCGGGCCACCGCGGCGCCGCGTCCGGCCGCGCCGCCGACGGTCTTCGCCGATTTCGAGGGCGGCGATTACGGCGCGTGGACGGTGGAAGGCGCGGCGTTAGGCGCCCGGCCGGCCGCCGGCACGTTGCCCAATCAACAACCCGTGAGCGGTTACGCCGGCAAAGGGCTGGTGAACACCTTCCTCGGCGGCGACACGCCGCACGGCCGGCTCACCTCGCCGGAGTTCACCATCGAGCGGCCGTTCCTCAGCTTCCTCATCGGCGGCGGCAGCCACCAAAACCAGACCTGCGTCAACCTGCTCGTGGACGGCCAGGTCGTCCGCACCGCCACCGGCAAGGACAACGAGCGCCTCACGCCGCACAACTGGGACGTGGCCGAGCTGCGCGGCCGACGCGCGCGGATCGAAATCGTGGACGCTGCGTCCGGGCCGTGGGGCCACATCAACGTGGACCAGATCGAATTCCGCGACGACCCGATGTCCGCGCTGTCTGGCGAGCTGCACGAACAGGCGGACTTCGGCAGCCTGGGGTTGTTCGCGCTGGACGCGGCGGAGGCGGAAACCTGGCTGAACCTGCCCGCCGAAGGCGACTGGCCGGCGCTGTTCGATGCAAAGGTGGAAACCAGTGCGGACGCGGAGCGCCTGTCCGCTGCTGCGCCCGCGCCGGGCGGAGTGGTCCGGGTCACGCGGCAACTGAAACCCGGCGCGGCGGTCACCGTGAGCTTCGCTGTCGTCTGGCATTTCCCGAACCTGTTCCGCGACGACCGTCGCGTGGGCAATTACTACGCCCGGCGGTTTCCCGGCGCGGTGGACGTGGCGCGGTATGTCCACAACGACTTCCCGCGCCTGGCCGGCGAGACCCGTCGCTGGTGCGAGACGTACTACGACTCGACCCTGCCGTGGTGGTTGTTGGACCGGCTGCATTCGACCGCCGCCAACCTGGCCACCACCACCTGCCAGTGGTGGCAGAACGGCCGGTTCTGGGCCTGGGAAGGCGGCGGTTGCTGCCACGGCACGTGCGGCCACGTTTGGAATTACGCCCACACGCTGGCGCGGCTGTTCCCCGAACTCGAGCGCAGCGTCCGCGAGCACCAGGACTTCGCCGAAGGCGTCGGCCTGCGCCCGAACGGCGCGATCGGCTTCCGCGGCGAAGGCTGGGACCTCTGGGCCGGCGACTCCCAGGGCGGCTACCTCCTGAAGGCGTACCGCGAGCACCAGTGCGCGCCGGACGACGCCTTCCTCAACCGCAACTGGCCCGCGATCAAGCGCGCGGTCGAGTTCCTGATCCAGCAGGACGGCAACGGCGACGGCTTGATCGAAGGCCAGCAGCACCAGACCTACGACGAAAATTACTTTGGCGCGAACACCTTTGTCGGCGCGCTGTATCTGGGCGCGCTGCGGGCGGCCGAAGAAATGGCGCGTGAGGTCGGCGACGAGGCGTTCGCCCGGAAGTGCCGCGCGATTTTCGAGGCGGGCCGCAAGGCGTCGGTCGAGCGCCTGTTCAATGGCGAGTACTTCATCCAGGACGTGGACTTGAAGCAACACCCGGACTGGCAGTACGCGGACGGCTGCCTCGCGGACCAGTTGTTCGGCCAGGGCTGGGCCCACCAGGTCGGCCTGGGCTACCTGTACCCGGAGACCACAGTGCGAACGGCGCTGGCGTCGGTCTGGAAATACTGCTGGGCGCCGGACATGACCGCGCAAAACGCGGCGCATCCGCCGGAGCGGTGGTTTGTGTCCAAAGGCGACGCCGGCCTGTTCACCTGCGCCTGGCCGCGCAGCCGGCACCTCGGCCCGAAATCCACGCGGTACCGCGACGAAATCTGGACCGGCATCGAGTACCAGGTGGCCGGACACATGGCGTGGGAAGGCCTGCTGACCGAGGCGCTGGCCATCTGCCGCGCCATCCACGACCGCTACCATCCGCGCCGCTTCAATCCGTGGAACGAGATCGAGTGCGGCGACCACTACGCCCGCGCGCTGGCCAGTTGGGGCGTGCTGACCGGCCTGGCCGGCTTCGAGTACCACGGCCCGCGCGGGCATCTGGGCTTTGCCCCGCGGCTCACGCCGGAGGACTTCCGGTGCGCCTTCACCGCCGCGGATGGCTGGGGCACGTTGAGCCAGCGACGCGCGCCCGGCCGGCAGGCCAACACCATCGCCGTCCGCTGGGGCCGGGTGCGGTTGCGGAGCCTGGCGTTTGAAGCGGCTGATGGTTTTGAACCGCGCTCTGTTCAGGTGACGCTGGCCGGCCGCGGCATCCCCGCCGAACTCCGCCATGAAGACCGTCGCTGCCAGGTCAGCCTGGCCGCCACCGTCTGGGTGGAAGCCGGGCAGCGGCTCGAAGTGGTGCTGGAGTGAGCGCGGTTTCCAAACCGGAGCGGCGGGCGCGCGCCGCAAAACACCGGCGCGTCACCGGCGCACCGGAAACAAGAAAGCGTTCAACCCGAAAACTAAAGTGGGCCGCGGCGCAGCGCGTCCCGCCCGCCCAACTTCGTTTTCGGGCTCAAGGCGCCGCGGCCTTGCCTACGGCCGGGCGGACTGCCTGTCGGCCGCGCGCTGGAAGGCGCGCAGGTTTTCCAGCGCCTGCTGCGCCTTGGCATTCAGCGGGTCGAGCTTCAGCACCTCGTTCAACTGCGCCTCCGCCTCGCCGAACCGGCGTTGCCTCGCCAGCGCGATGCCGAGGTTCAACCGGCCCAGCAGGTGGTCCGGCCGCAGGCGCACCACCTCGGCAAACTCCGCCTCCGCCTCCTTGAGCTTCTCGTCCACGGCCAGTTCCACGCCCAGCAGATAGCGCGCCTCCCAGGAGCCGGGCTGCGCCCGCACGGCTTCGCGAAGACTGGTCACGGCTTCGTCCCGACGCTTGAGCCGGGCCAGCACGTCCGCGCGGCGGATGTACCCGCGCGCCTCGCCGGGCCGCAACCTCACCGCCGCGTCGCTCCGCTGGAGCGCGGCCTCGAGCCTGCCGTCGGTCACGTCGAGCACGGCCAGTTCCAGCATGGCCTCGGCCAGATCGGGCCGGAGTGCCAGCGCCTGTTCCAGCGCGGCCCGGGCCTCGAGCGGTTTGCGCAACCGTCCAAACAAGCGACCGGTGTGGTACCAGCCGCTGAAGTGATGCGGAATCAGGTCGCGCACGCGGCTCCATTCGGCGGCGGCGGCGGCCGGCTCGCCGGTGGCTTCGAGGAACTCCGCGTAGTTTTCGTGCAGGCGATGGTCGTCCGGCGCGCGGCGCAGCGCGTCCTCGTAAAGCGCGCGGGCCTCGAGCCGGGCGCTGGGTTCCATCCGGGCGCGCGTGGCCTGGAGTTCGGTCCAGATCCGCCCCAGCCGCTCGGGCGCGTGAAGCTGGTTGGTGAATGGCGGCTCGCTGAGCCGGGCCAGAATGCCTTCGAGCACGGCGTAACGATTCCAGTCCGTCAACCCGAGCCGGCGCTCGCAAACCGGCTGCGAAGCCCAGGCCGGCGCGGCGCGGTTCGTCAGCGCCGGCGGCAGCAGCGGCGCGACCTGTTCCGCAAACAGCCGGGCCAGCCGGTAGTTGCCGTCGAAGTTCAGATGCACGTGCTCGAAAAACGACTCCCGGCCGGGTACGCCGTCCGGGGCCTCGCGGGCCAGTGCTTCCGCCGCGTCGAGCCAGCGCACGCCCCGGTCGGCAAAACGCCACGCCGCCGCGCGGGCGATTTCGTTCAGCCGGCTGTCAGCGCGGAACGGCAGCGCGTCCAGATCGCGCGCGCGCGCGAACCGGGGCGCGACCGCGGCAGCGTTGGTGACGGTGAGTTCGCACTCGGCCAGCCGGAACTGGGCTTCGGCGTGTTCCGGGCTTTCGGCCGCCGCGGTGCGCAGCAACGGCAGCGCGGCCTGCGTCTGGCCCGTGGCCTGGATGGCCACTGCGGTCTGGTAAAGCCTGGCCCAGTCGGCGCGGTCGGCCGGGGCGAGCGTGACGCCGTGCCGCGAGGCAAACGGCCCGCATTCGCGCAAGTCCACCGCCACGCTGCTGAGGATCACGCGCGCGCCGGCGGCGGTGCCGGCTTTCAGAACCGCTTCGAGGTTGCGCTGGAAGTTGCGCTGAACCGCCGCGCGGCGCGGATCATCCGGCGCCAGTTCCTGACCGAGGAACATTTGCAGACCCGTCCAGTTCGCGGCCGTGGTGTCAGGTCCCCGCAGGCGGGCCGCCAGCGCGGCCAGCCCCTGGCCCAGCCGCGTGGACAGCAACGCCAGTTGCGCGCGCACCAAGGCCACGGGCGGCGCCTGCGCGCCGAAGATCGTGCCGGCGCCGAACGGGCCGTAGTACTCGTTGTTGCCCATGTACACGAGCCAGAGGTCGCCTTCCCGACCCGCGCATTCGCGCGCGATTTCACGCACCGCGTGCGAGCTGATCGCCGTCATGGCCACGTTCAGCACTTCAAACCGCGCCTCGGGAAACCGCTCGCGGAGCAACGCCCCGAGGTACCGGCTGAAGCCGTAGGCCGGACGCGGGTCGCCCAGGGCGGCGGATTCGCCGAACACGAAGATGCGGTACGTGCCGGGCGCCTTGCGGGCGGGCAGCACCACCGGCGCGGGACTGCGGGCCACGGCCGGCGGGAAGAACCGCCAGCCGAACTTGTCGTTCTCCACCAGCAGGCGGTCGGCGCCGCGTTGGAGGGGTTTGAAAAACGCGGTCGAATAGCCGGAACCCGCCAGCCGCAGCGCGAGTTCGGCCAGCAGCAGCAACCACACCGGCATCAGCAGCACGGCCGCCAGGCGAAAGCCAGGGCGCACGCGGAGAGTGTGCATGCCGGAGGCCGGCCGCTCCGCGCGCCGGGTGTCGGCGGAAGCCGGCGACGGGCGCGGGTCCGAAGGTCTGCGTGTGCGCTTCAACGCCCGCAGCTTAACAGGTGCATGGCGTGCGGGAAGTCCGACTGTGCCGGCAGGCTTCTTCGGCGGGCAAATACGTGGTAGCCGGCCTCCGGCTCAGAGGCCGGCAAGTGTCGCCCCTCAGCGAGGGGCGACCTACCTCCCAAGCGACCTACCCCAAGGCGCCGATTTGCCGCCAGAACCCCGAAAGCGTTGCGCCGCCCCCGGCGGTCGCCCATGCTGGACGCGCTTGCTGTCGTGCGTTGCCGGGCCGTCATTGTTTCGTTGCTGACCTTGTGGGGCGCGAGTCTCGCGCCGCAGAGCTGTCGGGCCGCCGACGTTCTGGCCTGGGAAACCAATGCCGTTGGCCGCAGCGCGGTCGTCCGCCCCGGCCCCGCGGGCAAAGCCGGCTTCACGGCGCTCCCGCCGGCCGCCGCCGGCGTGGCCTTCATCAACACGCTGCCCGAGACGCGGCACCTGACGAACCAGATTCTCCTCAACGGCGCGGGCGTCGCGCTCGGCGACGCGGACGGTGACGGCCTGGCGGACATTTACCTGTGCTGCCTGGACGGCTCCAACGCGCTTTACCGCAATCTGGGCAACTGGCGCTTCACCAACCTCACCGCCGCCGCCGGCGTGGCGTGTCGCGGCCTGACCTCGAGCGGCGCGGCCTTCGCCGACCTCGACGGCGACAGCGACCTGGACTTGGTCGTCAACTCCGTGGGCCACGGCACGCGCGTCTTCTTCAACGACGGCCAGGGCCGGTTCACGCCGGCCGCGACGGTCTTGAATCCCGGCCGGGGCGGCATGACCGCGGCGCTCGCGGACTTCGACGGCGACGGCTTCCTCGACCTGTACCTCGCGAACTACCGCACCGCGGCGCTGATGGACATGCCGAACGCGCGGGCGACGTTCCGCACCGTGGGCGGCCGGCAGGTGCTCGAGACGGTCAACGGCCGGCCGCTCACCGACCCGGACCTGACCAACCGCTTCACCATCGGCCCGCGCGGCGCCATCGAGGAAAACGGCGAGGCGGACATGCTGTACCGCGGCGAGGGCGGGACGAACTTCGCGGCCGTGCCGTTCACCGGCGGGACGTTTCTCGACGAGGGCGGGCAACCGCTGGCCGCGCCGCCGTTCGAGTGGGGCCTGACGGCGGCGTTTCGCGACCTCAACGAAGACGGCCTGCCGGATTTGTACGTCTGCAACGACTTTCAGACGCTCGACCGCGTCTGGCTCAACCTGGGCGGCGGGCGCTTCCGGCTGATCCCGCGGCTGGCGGTGCGCAAGAACGCGATGTTCTCGATGGCGGTGGACTTCGCCGACTTCAACCGCGACGGCCACCTCGACTTCTTCACGCTGGACATGATGAGCCGCGAGCACAGCCAGCGCATGCGTTACATGGGCGACCGCAACCCGCCGGCCTTCACGCCCGGCGTGTACGACGACCGCCCGCAGTTCGGCCTGAACATGCTGTTCCTGAACCGCGGCGATGGCACGTACGCCGAGATCGGCCAACTGGCCGGCGTCGAGGCCGCCGAGTGGGCGTGGTCATGCGTGTTCCTCGACGTGGACCTCGACGGCTGGGAAGACCTGCTGGCGGTGAACGGCATGGAACGCGCCGCCCGCGACATGGACGTGGTGGAATACCTCAAGCGGCTCCGCGCCACGCGCCGGATGACCGACGTCGAGATTTTTCGCGAGCGCCGCGCCTTCCCGCGCCTGGCCACCGCCAACCTCGCCTTCCGCAACCGCCGTGACCTGACCTTCGAGGAAACCGGCGCGGCGTGGGGTTTCGACTGGCGCGGCGTATCGCAGGCGATGGCGCTGGCCGACCTGGACAACGACGGCGATTTGGACGCGGTGGTGAACAACCTCAACGCGCCGCCGTTGATCCTCCGGAACGACTCGCCCGCGCCGCGCCTCGCCGTCCGGCTCCGCGGCCTGCCGCCGAACACCCGCGGCATCGGCGCGCGGATCCGTGTCACCGCCGCCGGGTTGCCGCGGCAGACGCAGGAAATCATCGCTGGCGGACGCTACCTGGCCGGGGACGACGCCATGCGCGTCTTTGCCGCCGGTTCGGAAACCAACCGGCTCACCATCGAAGTGCTTTGGCGCAGTGGTCGGCGCTCGGTGCTGGCCGACGCTCCGGCCAACCGCGTGTACGAGTTTGACGAGGCGAAGGCGGAGATGGCAAACGGCCCCGCCGAAGCGTCGCCCCCCAACGAAGCTCAATCCGGCAGGACCGGGCTGCGTCCCGGCCCGGGCGAGGCCGCTGCCCAACCGTGGTTCGAAGCTGTGTCCGCGCGGCTCAACCACCGGCATCACGAGGAAAGCTTCGACGATTTCACCCGCCAGCCGCTGCTGCCGAACAAGCTCAGCCAGCTTGGTCCGGGCCTGGCGTGGTTCGACCTGAACGGCGACGGCTGGGACGACCTGATCGTGCCCGGCGGCAAGGGTGGACAACTGGCCGCACTGACCAACGATACTGCGGGCGGCTTCAAGCTGGCCACCGCCGCGATGTTCACCCAGCCCGTGACGCGCGATCAAACCACCGCGCTCGGCTGGCGCGCGGCGACCGCCGCACCGGCCACACTGGCGGTAGGTGTTGCGAACTACGAAGACGGCCAGGCTATCGGCGCCGCTGTGCAGGCTTACCGGCCGGGCGCCGCCGCACCAGAAGACTGGCTCCCCGCCACGGATTCGAGCACCGGGCCGCTGGCGCTGGGCGATGTGGACGGCGACGGCGACCTCGACCTGTTTGTCGGCGGGCGCGTCGTGCCCGGCCGCTACCCGGCGGTGGCGACATCCCGGCTGTTCCTCAACCACGCCGCGCAAGGCCAGTTCAGCGAGTCCGGCGGCAACAATTCGCAGGCGCTCGCGAACGTGGGTCTCGTGAGCGGCGCCGTGTTCACCGACCTGACCGGCGACGGTTTTCCCGAACTTGCGCTGGCCTGCGAGTGGGGGCCGCTCCGCGTCTTCCGCAACGACCACGGCAAGTTGAGCGATTGGGACGCGCCGCTGTGCTGGCCTGAGCCTCCCAGCAACCAGCCACTCTCGCCCCTCGCCCCCCGCCCCTCGTCTCTCGCAAAACTGACCGGCTGGTGGAACAGCGTCGCGGCCGCCGATTTCGACGGCGATGGGTGGCTGGACCTCGTGGCGGGCAACCGGGGTCGCAACACGAAATACCAGGCGCACCGCTCGCAGCCGTTGCGGCTGTACTGGGGCGACTTCGGCGGCGAAGGCCGGGTGGACGTGCTCGAAGCGCACTACGACGCCGGTTTGATGAAATTCGTGCCCGAACGGCAGCTCGACATCCTGGCCGCGTCGCTGCCGTTTTTGCGCGGCCAGTTCCCGACGCACCGGTCGTTCAGCACCGCCGGCCTCGAGGACGTGCTCGGCGAGCGGCTGGCCGGGGCGAAGGTGGTTGAGGCCGCGTGGCTGGAAACCACCGCGTTGCTCAACCGGGGCGAACACTTTGAAGTCCGGGTGCTGCCGGTCGAAGCGCAGTTCGCGCCGGTGTTCGGGATCGCAACGGCGGACTTCGACGGTGACGGCGCGGTGGACCTGTTCCTGGCGGAGAATTTCTTCGGCGCGCAGCCCGAGACGGCGCGGTACGACGCCGGGCGCGGGCTGGTGCTGCGCGGCGACGGCCGGGGCGGGTTCGCGCCGCTCGCGGGGCAGGTGTCGGGCGTGAAGGTATACGGCGAGCAACGCGGCGCGGCGGTGGCGGATTTCGACGGCGACGGCCGCGTGGACTTCGCGGTCGCCCAGAACAGCGCGGAAACGCGGCTGTTTCGGAATCAGATCGCGACGCCGGGCCTGCGCGTGCGGCTGAACGCCAGTCCGTCCAACCCCGACGGCATCGGCGCGCAGGTGCGGGGCGTGTTCGGCGGGGGGCCGGGGCCGGCGCTCGAAGTCCGCGCCGGCGGCGGGTACTGGTCGCAGGACAGCTCCGTGCTGGTGGTGACCGGTCCGGGCCAGCCCGAGGCGCTCGCGGTCCGCTGGCCGGGCGGGAAGGAAACGCGCGTGGCCGTGCCGGACGGCGCGCGCGCGGTGGAAGCCAGCCACGACGGAACGCTCAAGGTTACGTCGCCTTGAACCCGAGAACTGGAGGGGAAGTGGAGCGCACGCGTCCCGCGGAAGACAAGTTGGAAACGATCCAGCCCGGACCGTTCTTGGGCAGCCATCCTCAAGGCACGGAACGCAAGGCATGCCTCCACACCAGCGGGCGGGGCACCCGCTGAACCATCGCGGGCGAATCACCCGCGCCACCACGGGTGTGTATCCCAATCCGGCTTTCGCCTTGAACAGGCCGCTCCGTGCTTGGCTCGCCGGCGCGAGGCGGTAGCCTTGGCCGCCATGCCAACCAACTCCTGCCGTTCGCCCAAGCCCGGCCACCCATACCGCTTCTCCGGCCACCTTTGGTTGCTGGCCGGGCTGCCAGCGTACCTGCCGCTTTGCGCCCAGCCCGCCAGGTCCACGCTGCCCGCCGTCGTTGCGGCTGACGACTGGCTGATCTCCAGCAAGCCGCGGCCGGCGGCGCTCCGGCGAGGCGGGGTCGGCCGTGGACGCCCGGCCGACGAACAAGTGGCGGCTGCCGCCGGTCTCGGTGATGAGCGAGTACAGCTTCGGCGGCATGGACCCAGTGACTTCGAGCAAGGTCACCGAATGGTTGCCCGATCCCGACTACAAGACCCAGGTGCAGTACGAACGGCGGACGCCGTGCCTGCTGGTGGTGCGCCCGCCCGTCGGCCCGGGCGTGACGTTCAAGCCGGGCGTGGTCTGGCAATCCTGGCGCACCTGGCTGGTGCTCCACGACAGCGATTCACGGGAACGGCAGGGGCTGGCCCTGCGCCGCGCCCAGCGCGCCCTGGCGCCGTGGCTGACCGAGAATCCGATCATGATGCACGTGCGCAGCGCGGACACGCCGACCTTCCGCGCGGCGGTGGACCAGTGCGCGGAGGCGGGGTTTGAGATGATCATCTACACGTTCGGCAGCGGCCTGAACATGGAGAGCGAAGACCCGGCCTACCGGGCGCGGATCAAGGCGGACGTGGATTACGCGCACGCGAAGGGCCTCGAGGTGGGTGCCTACTCGCTGTTCAGCAGCCGGCGGATTGACGACGCCAACGACGTGATCAACCCCGCCACAGGCAGGCCCGGCGGGGCGATCTTCGGCAACGCCCCGTGCCTCGGCAGCGTCTGGGGCACGAATTACCTGCGGCGGATCAAGGAATTCATCAAAGCCACCGGACTGGACCTGATCGAGCACGGCGGCCCGTACCGGGGCGACGTCTGCGCCTCGACCGTCCACCCCGGCCATCGCGCGCTGGCGGATTCGCAATGGACGCAATGGCGGCAGAGCGCCGACCTTTAAGCTTGGTGCCGCGAGCGGGGCGTGTACGTGAACGCGCCGGACTACTACTTCTTCACCGGGTCGAACAAGACCGGCATGGGCTACCGCGAGGACAACTGGTAGCTGCCGCGCGCCCAGCAGTTGATCCACGGCCGGCAGAACATCTACGACGGCACGTTCGAGAAGACGCCCACAATGGGCTGGATGTTCGTCCCGTTGACCGAGTACCACGGCGGCGGCGCGGCGGCCACGCTCGAGCCGCTGCGGGACCACCTGGCCGACTACGAGGCTCACCTCGCGAACAACTTCGGCGCGGGCGTGCAGGCCTGCTATCGCGGGCTGCGGCTGTACGACTCCGAGGAAACCAAGGCCGTGGTGAAGCGATGGGTGGCGTGGTTCAAGCGGTACCGGGACATCCTCGAATCAGACCTCATCCATCTGCGCCGGGCCGATGGCCGCGACGTGGATTACTTCCTGCACGTCAACCCGGCGCTCAAGCGCCGCGGGCTGGCGATGCTCTACAACCCGCTGCCCCGGCCGGTGAAACGCGACTTCGTCGTGCCGCTGTACTACACTGGCCTGAAGGACTCGGCCTGGATCCGGCAGGAAGTAGGCCGGCTGCAGCGTCATCGCTTGGACCGCTACCATCAGGCGACGGTGCGCGTCAGCGTCCCCGCGTCCGGCCGCACGTGGCTGGTGATCGAGAAGCCTTAAGCCCGAAAACCGAAGTTGGCGCGTAGCGCGGTGTGTCCCGCCTGCCCAGCTTTGGTTTTTGCGCTGAAGGCCTCCACCGCGCTCCCGTACACGTTGAGCGGTCAGTTGGTCCCGGCCAGGCGCCCACCGTAGTCGAACGCAAAGCCGCCGGTGTAGGCATCGGCTCAGTGCTTTCCGCCCACCGCCGCCCAGCCGTCGTGCATGGGGTAATTCACGCGGTTGACGTCGATGTGCGGGACGAAGGCGATGCCGATCTGGCGCTCGTGGCTCGCGCACTTGGACCGCGACGTCTGGGCCTTGGAGCAGGCCAACGCCGGCAGCAGCAGCCTCGCCAGGATCGCGCTGATGGCGATGACCACCAGCAGTTCGATGAGGGTGAACGCCCGGCGGCGAGGCGCGGGCCGGCGCGGCGAAGACGGCAGTTGGTTCATGGCTTTGGCGAATGCTGCCACAACTCTAAGCCGCCCGCCGGCTTCACGCCAAAATCTCTTTCACCGCCTCGCCGTGGACGTCCGTGAGCCGGAAGTCGCGGCCCTGGAACCGGTACGTCAGCCGGGTGTGGTCCAGGCCGAACAGGCGCAGAATGGTCGCGTGCAGGTCGTGCACGTGCATCTTCTTGTCCATCGCGTAGAAGCCAAACTCGTCCGTGGCGCCGTAAACCATGCCCGGTTTGATGCCGCCGCCCGCCAGCCAGATGGTGTAGCCGTGCGGGTGATGGTCGCGGCCGATCTGGTCCGGCTGGAGCGCGCCCTGCATCATCGGCGTGCGGCCGAATTCGCCGCCCCACACCACCAGCGTGCTGTCCAGCAGGCCGCGCTGTTTGAGGTCTTTCACCAGCGCGACGCAGGCCTGGTCGGTCTCGAGGCAGCGCTTCCTGAGGTCGAAGACCAGGTTGCCGTCCGGCCCGCCGTGGTGGTCCCAGCCGCGATGGTAGAGCTGCACGAAGCGGACGCCGCGTTCCACCAGCCGCCGCGCGAGCAGGCAGTTGTTCGCGAACGAGGCCCGGCCCGGCGTGGTGCCGTAGAGCGCGTGCATGGCCGGCGGTTCCTTTGAAATGTCCATCACATCCGGTACGCTGGTCTGCATCCGGTAGGCCAGTTCGTAGGCGGCGATGCGCGTCTGGATTTCCGGGTCCTGCAAGGCGTCGTAGCGCATCTGGTTCAGGTCGCGCAGGGCGTCGAGCGACTGCCGCCGGCGTTCGGCGCCCAGGCCGGGCGGGTTGTTGACAAAAAGCACCGGGTCGCCCTGCGAGCGCAGTTGCACACCCTGGTGGACGGTCGGCAGAAAGCCGCTGCCCCACGCGCTGTTCGTGAGCGGCTGGCCCACGCCGGTCATCAGCACGACGAAGGCCGGCAGGTCCTGGTTTTCGCTGCCCAGGCCGTAGCTGAACCACGCGCCCATGGCCGGCCGGCCGGCGAGCTGCACACCGGTGTTCATGAAGATCGTGGCCGGGTCGTGGTTGAACGCCTCCGAGTACAGCCCCTGCACGAAGCAGACCTCGTCCACGATGGTCTGGAGATGCGGCAGCAGTTCCGAGAGCCAGACGCCCGACCGGCCGTACTGCGCGAACTGGTACTTCGTGCCGAGCAGCGCGGCGTCCTTGCCGATCTGGGCCAGCCGGATGTTTTTCACCAGCTCCCCGGGCACCTTCTGACCGTCGCGCTTGATCAACTCGGGCTTGTAGTCGAAGAGGTCGAGGTGCGACGGCCCGCCGGACTGGAACAGGTAGATGATGTTCTTGGCCTTCGGGGCGAAGTGCGGTCCGGGCAAGCGCGCGGCTCCGGCCGGAGCAGCGGCGGCGTCCGCGCCGAACAGCCGGCCGTTCAGCAGGGAGGCCAGGGCCATTGCGCCCATGCTGGTGCAGCATTGCAGGAGGAAGCGGCGGCGGGTGCTGGCTCGCAGCGCGTCGGAGCCGGGGAGCGGTTGGGAGGTCATGGCGGTAGCGGAACGATTTTCAGTGAGCAGTGGGCGGTATCCAGTGGTCAGTGGTCAGTTTTCAGTGGGATGGGACGGGGTGGCGGGTGGTTCCGCGCAAAAGTAACTGCTGGCTTCTTCCTGCAGAGACGAGGTGTCACAGAAGGAAGCCGCGCGCTCGATCATGCCGCCGAGCATCCGGCCGATTTCCTCGCACAGGCCAAGGAGCCGGACGCATTCAGCGGCGGGCAGGCAGCCATCGTCCCTGGCCGTGTCCAGCCAGTGCTGGGTTTCCATTTGCTCGGCATCAGCATCGCTGAGCTTGGCGATGAAGTGCCGTTCGTAGAGCCGCTTGGCCCACGCCTCGGCGATTTGGGCGCCGATGGATCGGGCGGCCCGGCGAAGCTGGTCCGTCAACGCGTACTTCTCCTCTGGCGGAAAGGACCGGGTGACGCGGAACACTTCACGGGAAAGCAGCCGCTGTTTCTGATGGACAACCAGGTCCCGAAAACTTCTGGCGTAAGGCAACGGACTGGAATTCATGGCGCGCTCGGCGAATGACCGGCTTCTGCTCACTGAAAACTGAACACTGTCAACTCTCTGCTCATCCCTTCGTCAGCGTCTCGTCCAGGTTGAACAACACATTGGCCACCACGGTCCAGGCCGCGACGTGGCGGGGGTCCAGGCCGTCGGCCGGCGGCGCGGCGCCCACCCCGATCAAGCGCGCGGCCGCCACGGCGTCGTTCTCAAAGCTGCGCATCTGCTGTTCCAGCAGCGCCAGCAGGCGCCGCTCCTCGGCGGCGGTGGGATCGCGGGCGAGGGTCGCGCGGAAGGCGAACCGGACCTGCCGCGCCGGCTCAGAGCCGCCTTCACGCAGCACGCGTTGCGCGAAGACCCGCGCCGCCTCGAACAGCGTGGGCTCGTTCAGGCCGGCGAGGGCCTGCAACGGCGTGTTCGTGCGCGGCCGCCGCGAGGTGCAGTTCTCGCGGCTCGGCGCGTCGAACGTCGCAAAGGTCGGGTAGGTGCAGACGCGGCGCCAGAAGGTGTACACGCCGCGCCGGTACCGGTCCGGCCCCTCGCTGACCGGCCATTCGTCCATGCCGATCTCGGGACGCAGGAAGCCGATCTCCTTCCACAGGTTCGCCACCTGCTCCGGGTACACGCTTGGCCCGCCCACGTCCGGATTCAGGAGGCCGCACACCGCGAGCGCCTGGTCGCGGATGACTTCGGGATCGAGCCGGAAGCGCGGGCCGCGGGCGAGCAGGCGGTTGTACAGGTCTTTTTCCAGCAAGGCCGGCGTCGCCGCCGCGCTCTGGCGGTAGGTCGCGGACATGACCAGGAGCTTTTGCAGGCGTTTCAAATCCCAGCCCGTCTCGCGGAATTCCACCGCCAGCCAGTCGAGCAGTTCGGGATGCGACGGCGCCTCGCCCTGCCGGCCGAAGTCCTCGCTGGTCTTCACGAGGCCCGTGCCGAAGAAGCGCTGCCAAAGGCGGTTCACAGTCACGCGGGCCGTGAGCGGGTTGTCCGGTGCGACCAGCCAGCGCGCCAGCGTCAGCCGGTTCGGCGGCTGGTCCGCCGGCAGGGGCGGGAGAAATGCCGGCACCCCCGGCGTCACGACCTTCCCCTTCGAGAGGAAGTCGCCCCGGAGATGGATGTAAGTCTCGCGCGGCTGCGGCAGCTCCTTCATCACCAGCGTCGAGTGCTTCATCGTGGCGAGTTCCGCCTCGCGCTGGTTCAGGCGGAACAACTCGGTTTCGAGCGCGCGGATTTCCGGCACCGCGCCGCGCCGGGCGGCGGCAAGCCGCTTCGCCTGCTCCGGGGTGCGCTCCGCGGCGGGGATTCCGGCCAGCGCCCGGATCTCCGGCGGCACCGGCCACAGCGCGGCCGGGTCGCGCTCCGTGGCCACCGAAATCCGGAACCGGCCGAGCGTGTGGCTGTTGCCGTGGTAGTGCTCGAAGCGGAACACCAGCCGCGTGCCGCCGGCGAACCCCGCCGGTTCCGGGAGATTCGCGATGAGGAAATGGCGTTCGCCAAACCGCGGCGCGATGGCCCAGCCGGTCTTGGGATTGCGATCCACCGCGTGTTCGGCGCGGTAGTACAACTGCTCCCAGTCCGCCGTCGCGCCGGCGAACACCAGGTTCGTAACGGCCGGGGCCTCGCCGGCGAGCGGCGCGGCGCTGACGACGAATTCGTCCAGGATGAAGTTCCCGGTCGCGCCCCAGCGGCCGGGACCGTTCTTGGGCAGGCTCGGGTCCGGCAGGACTTCGAGCAACACCGCGGTGATGTTCGTCAGCCCGGTCGTCGCCTCGACGAAAATCGTGTCGTAGATCGGGTTCACGCCGGTGGCCAGCACCGAACCGTCCGCGAGGTTCGTGTAGCCCGAACCGCCGGTGGAAACCGCGTTGGTCAGTTGCAGCGGCGTCCAGACCTCCGGCCGCGATGCGATCTGCCGCTCCCAAGCGGCCTGCGCGGCGGCGGCCGCGCGCTCCGCCGACTCCAACTGACGCTGGACTCCGGCGATCCGCTCGCGGAGATACCCGACCTGCCGGGTCACGTCGGGCGGCGGGACCGGAACGGTGGGCTCGACGCTGTAATTGCCGCCGTCGGCCGTGTTGTTGAAGAACGCGTAAAACTGGTAGTACTCCTCGTGGGTGATGGGATCGTACTTGTGGGTGTGGCACTCGGCGCAGGCCATCGTCAGGCCGAGCCAGGTCGTGGCCGTCGTGGCCACGCGGTCCTTCACGGCCCTGGTCCGGTACTCCTCGGCGTCGCCGCCGCCTTCGTCGTTGATCTTGGTGTTGCGGTTGAAGCCCGTCGCGATGCGTTGTTCGAGCGAGGCGTGGGGGAGCAGGTCGCCGGCGAGTTGCTCGATGGTGAACTGGTCAAACGGCTGGTTGCGATTGAAGGCGTGGATCACCCAGTCGCGGTAAGGCCAGATCGAGCGCGCCAGGTCCACCTGGTAACCATTCGAGTCGGCGTAACGCGCCAGATCGAGCCACCAACGGGCGAGGTGCTCGCCGTAATGCGGCGAGGCCAGCAGCCGGTCCACCAGCCGCTCGTAGGCATCCGGGCGCGGATCGTTCATGAACGCCTCGACCTCGGGCCACGTCGGCGGCAGGCCGGTGAGGTCGAGACTCAACCGCCGGATCAGCGTGGCGCGGTCCGCTTCGCCGGCGGGCGCCAGGCCTTCCGGATCCAGACGCGCCTGAATGAAGTGGTCCACCGGGTGGAGCGCGCGCGCCGGATGCTTGACCGGCGGCACCGGCGGCCGGGCGGGGTTCACAAACGCCCAGTGCTTCCGCGGGTCCGTGTCCGGCCACTCGGCGCCGGCCTCGATCCAGGCCTTCAGATGCGCGATTTCGCCCGGCTTCAAGCGGTCGCCTTTCGGCGGCATCACGTCGTCCGGGTCCGCCGTGCGCACGCGTCGGAGCAGCTCGCTGGCGTCCGCCTGGCCGGGTGAGATGGCCGGGCGGCCGGACTTGCCGCCCTTGAGCGCGGCGGCCCGGGAATCCAGCCGCAGGCCGGCCTTGTGCTGGTCCGGTCCGTGGCATTCCCAACAGCGCTTGACCAGGATCGGCTCGATGTCGCGGGCGAAATCCGCGCCGGCCAGGTTGGTCGCGAGGGCCAGCGACGCCGCCGCCAGCCGGAGCTTGAAGAATCTCATGCCAGAATGCCTTTCACCACCTCGCCATGCACGTCCGTGAGCCGGAAGTCACGGCCCTGGAAACGGTACGTCAGCTTCGTGTGCTCCAGGCCCAGGCAGTGCAGAATGGTCGCCTGCAGATCATGCACGTGAACGGGGTTCTCGGCCACGAAATAGCCGAGTTCGTCGGTCGCGCCGTACGTGATGCCGGGCTTGACGCCGCCGCCGGCCATCCAGATCGAAAAAGCGTGGGGGTGATGGTCGCGGCCGATCCAGCCGTCCTTGTTGCGCGCCTCGTTCATCGGTGTGCGGCCGAACTCGCCGCCCCAGATCACCAGCGTCTGGTCAAGCAGGCCGCGCCGCTTGAGGTCCTTCACCAGCGCCGCGGCGGGCCGGTCCGTCTCGCGGCAGCGGTCCACCATGCCGAAGCGCAGATCGTTTTCCTTGATGTCGCCGTGGCTGTCCCAGCCCCAGTGGTAAAGCTGGACAAACCGCACGCCCTTCTCGATCAGCCGCCGCGCCAGCAGGCAGTTATTCGCGAAGCCGGACTTGCCCGGCTCGCTGCCGTACAGCTCGTGCATGGACGCCGGCTCCCGGGACAGGTCCATCAGCTCCGGCACGCTGGCCTGCATGCGATACGCCATCTCGAACTGCGCGATGCGTGTGACGATCTCGGGGTCGCCAACGCGCTGGAAGGCCTCGCGGTTCAGCAGCTCGAGCGTGTCCAGCGTCTGCCGGCGCAACGCGCGGTCCAGGCCGTCCGGGTTGGAGAGGAACAGCACCGGATCGCCCTTGGCGCGCAGTTGCACGCCTTGATGCACGGTGGGCAGGAAGCCGCTGCTCCACAGGGCCGTGCCGCCGTCCGGGCCGTTCTTGCCGGACACCAGCACCACGAAGCCCGGCAAATTCCGGCAGTCGGTGCCCAGGCCGTAGGACACCCACGCGCCCATGCCCGGCCGGCCCGGCCGGGCAAAGCCGGTCTGCGCGAAGATCTGCGCCGGGGCGTGGTTGAACTGGTCGGTCCGCATCGAGCGCACGATGCAGATGTCGTCCGCGATCTCCGCCAGATGCGGCAGCGCCGCCGAGATTTCCTGACCGGAGCGGCCGTGCCGGGCGAACGGGTGCGGCGAGCCGAGCACGCGCGGCACGCCCTTGATGAAGGCGAACCGCTCGCCCTGGATGAGGCTTTCGGGCACGCGCTGGCCGTCCAGCTCGTTCAACTTCGGCTTGTGGTCGAGCAGGTCGAGCTGGCTGGGCGCGCCGGCCATGTGCAGGTAGATCACGTTCTTCGCCTTGGGCGCGAAGTGCGGCGGCTTGGGCAGGGTGGGGTCCGCCGCCGGGGCCGGGCCGGGCGCGGCGGCGAGCAGGCTGCGGTTCAGCAACGACGCCAGGGCCAGCGTGCCCAGGCCGGTGCCGCAGTCGCGGAAGAACTGCCGGCGGGTGAAGAGCTTGAGGTATTCCTGGGTGGGGTTCATGGAGCGCGGTGAAAGCTGGATCAGCCCTTCGTCAACGCCTCGTCAAGGTTCAGCAGCACGTTGGCCACGACGGTCCAAGCGGCGAGTTCGGAGGCGTAGCGGCTTTGGGAGGCGGCTTCCGGCAACGCCGCCTGCGTAAGCAACCGGGCGGCGGAGTCGGGCGCGGCGGCGAACCGGGCGCGGGCCTTGTTCAGCAACTCGAGCGTGGCCGCGCGTTCCTTCTTTGTCGGCGCGCGGCCCAGCACGGCCTTGAAGGCGAACATCAGGCGCTCCCGGTCTTCCGCGCCGCCTTCAATCGCCACGCGACGGGCGAGTCCGCCGGCCGCCGCGAAAAAGGCCGGGTCGTTCAGCGTGACCAGCGCCTGGAGCGGCGTGTTGGTGCGCGGCCGGCGCTCGGTGCAGACCTCCCGGCTCGGCGCGTCGAACGTGACGAACGCGGCGTACGGAAACGACCGCCTCGCGAAGGTGTAGAGGCCCCGGCGGAACTGGTGGCCGTTGGTGTTCATCACCCATTTGTCGTCGCTGTACGGCATGGCCCAGACAC
The DNA here is from genome assembly GCA_964568145.1 of uncultured Verrucomicrobiota bacterium. Lineage (GTDB taxonomy): Bacteria > Verrucomicrobiota > Verrucomicrobiia > Limisphaerales > J093 > DSVZ01. The sequence continues at coordinate 48,028 of CAZMOZ010000020.1, read as the reverse complement.
CCTCGGGCTGGTACGGAAACACGCCCGGCCCGCCGATCCGCGGGTTCAGCAGGCCGGCCGCCGCCAGGGTGGTGTCGCGGAGCATCTCCGCCTCCATTCGGAAGCGCGCGCCGCGGGCGAGCAGCCGGTTGTACGGATCGCGCTCGAGCAATTCCGGCGTCACCCGCGCCGACTGCCGGTACGTGGCCGAGGTCACGATGAGCCGGTGCATCGCTTTCAGGCTCCAGCCCTGACGGACAAACTCCGTCGCCAGCCAGTCCAGCAATTCGGGATGCGACGGCAATTCGCCCTGCGACCCGAAATCTTCGCTTGTTTCGACCAGACCCCGGCCGAAGTACGCCGCCCAAAGGCGGTTCATGGTCACGCGGCCGACGAGCGGGTTCTCCGGCGACACCAGCCAGCGCGCGAGCCCGAGCCGGTTGCGCGGCAGGTCGGGCGCCATCGGCGGCAACACGGCCGGCGTGCCCGGCTGCACCTCGTCGCCGGGGTCCAGGAAGCTCCCGCGCTTGAGGACGCGCGTCACGCGCGGCGGGTCCACCTCCCGCATGACGAGCGTGGTCGCAATGTCCTTCGGTTCCTGTTTGCGCAGTTCGGCGACCTCGGCGCGCACCGGAGCCAGGCTGGGCGCGAGGCCGCGATGATGCCGCGCCAGCTCGGCCTTCTGCGCGTCGGTCCGTTGCGCCGGCTCGACCTCGAGCAACGCGCGGATGCCCGCCGGCACGTCCCCCCAGACGCGATGCGCCCCGGCCGGCGTGGTCGAATACGCGAGCCGGAAGCGCCCGAGCAGGTTCTTCGGCCGGATGGATTCCTGCTTGAGGCGGATGACCCAGTGCGTCGCCGTCAGCACATTGGTCGGCGGCTTGCTGACAAACACGGCGAAACGGTTCGTCCGGTTCTGCTCCTGGTCGGCGCCGATCGCCCAGCCGGACTGCGCGTCCTTGTCCACGGCCTTGTGGACCTCGAAGCGCTCCTCGGCGAAGTCCGCGTAGGCCTTGTCGAATTCCAGCTTCGGCGGCGCGCTTTTGGGATCGCTGGCGGCTCCCGCGAGGCGGAGTTCGACCTCGAAATCCGTCAGCACGAAATCGCCGTCGAGGCCGTGGCCGGAACTGCGGTTCGGCAGCCGGTCGTCGGTGAGGGCCTCGACGCGGAAGGCCGTCACATCGGCCGGCGGGTTGGTCAGGACCAGTTCGTACACGCTCGTCTCGGGCAGCTTCGCGGCGCTGGCGAACACGGACTGGTCCGGCTGCGGCTCGAGCGTGACGCCATTCGAGGCCGTGAGGCCGGCGGGTTCGAGCACCGTCCAGCCGGCGGCGATGGCGCGACGCGGTTCCTGGAGCCCGGCCTCCCATTGCGCTTGCTCGGCGTCGAGCGCGGGCGTCTGGGTGTCCAGGAGCTTTTGCAGCGGCTCGATCTTCGCGCGGATTTCGGCGCGCCGGGCGGCCTGGTCCGGCGTGGGCAGTTCGAGCACGGGGTCGAGCGTCTTGCCGCCGTCGCGGGTCTGGTTGAAGAACGCGAACGCCGCGAAGTACTCGCGCTGGGTGAACGGGTCGTACTTGTGGTTGTGGCACTGGGCGCAGGCCATCGTGGTGCCCAGCCAGACAGTGAAGGTGGTGTTCACCCGGTCAATCACCGCGGCGGTGCGGAACTCCTCGTCGTCCGTGCCGCCCTCGGTGTTGGTCATGGTGTTGCGGTGGAAGCCGGTGGCGACCTTCTGCTCCGTCGTGGCGTCCGGCAGCAGGTCGCCGGCGAGCTGCTCGAGGGTGAACTGGTCGAACGGCAGGTCGCGGTTGAGCGCGTGGATGACCCAGTCGCGGTAAGGCCAGTTCGAGCGGCGCTCGTCTTTTTCGTAGCCGGTGGTGTCGGCGTAGCGCGCCATGTCCAGCCAGGGCCGCGCCCAGCGCTCGCCGTAATGCGGCGAGGCCAGCAGGCGCGCGACCAGCCGCTCGTAGGCGTCGGGACGCCGGTCCTCCCGAAACGCGTCCACCTCGGCGGGGCTGGGCGGCAGGCCGGTCAGGTCGAGGCTCACGCGGCGGATCAACGTGGCACGGTCGGCTTCCGGCGCGGGACGCAGGCCTTCCTGCTCGAGCCGGGCGAGGATGAACCGGTCCAGGTCGTTGCGCGGCCAGTTGCGCAGCTTGACCGCCGGCGGCTCGGGCCGCCACGGCGGCACGTAAGCCCAGTGGTGTTTCACCTCCGCCGACGCCGCGCCAACACCGTCCGGCCAGGACGCGCCCTGGTCAATCCAGGCGCGGATCAGCGCGACCTGCTCCGCCGTCAGCCGCTCGCCTTTCGGAGGCATCATGTCGTCCGTGTCCGTGGTGGAAACCCGCTGGAACAACAGACTGGCGGCGGCTTCACCCGCCAGGATCGGCAGACCGGATTTGCCGCCTTTAAGGAAAGACGCCTTCGCGTCCAGCCGCAGGCCGGCTTTTTGTTTGTCCGGGCCGTGGCACTCAAAGCACCGGGCTTCGAGAATCGGGAAAACCTCGTGCGCGAAATCCACCGGCCGGGAGAGGGCCGGCGCCGGGGAAACATCGGTCGCGGCGGCGGCGGATTGAGCCGGAAACGCGGCGACGGTGACGGCCGCCAAGCCGGCGCTCAGCGCCAGGCGCCCGCCCCACCAGGCAAGTCGGTCGCGCCCGGACCGGAACCATGCGTTGGGGTCGTGATACATCGGGATGAACCGGACGGTTACGCGGCAAGTTAGGCCGGGCGCGAGGCGGGCTCAAGCTTCAATCTTATGGTGACATGACAAGGCCTGATTCCGCTGGCTTGCCGGCCCGGCGGGGGGTGGTGCAGGCGCCCTCGCCTGCGGCCGTCGCGCGGGCGACCCGCCCGCGCTCACCGGTCCCCGGCCGCGACGCTGCGCGACCCTGCCAGGCAGGGAGATTTCCCAGCCCGGCATGACTCCGCTGAACCGGCGCCGCTCCGGCACGCCCGCGCAATCCGATGGACGCGCTGGACCGCGCTGGGGTACACCTGCCGCACCTATGATGACGGCCCGCTTCAACCCCCGTCGGCGTGTGCTTCGCGCGATCCTGTTTGCCGGCCTGTTGACCGCTGTTGCGCTGCCCGCCTGGTCGCAGGCGCCGCCGGCCGGAGCGCCCGCCGGCCGCAAGCCCTTTCCCGCCCATTGGGGTCAGCCGCCGCCCATCCAGACCACAGACATCGGCCCCTTGCCCGGTGGCTACGGTTTCGGCAGTTCCACCCTCGCCCGCTGGATCGAGGCGAATTTGAAGAAGGACCAGGCCGCCCGGCCGCGCCAGCCCGACGGTCCCGGCACGGTGACCGTCAGCGGCGAACTGCGCCAATGGCACAAGGTCACGCTCACGCTCGACGGTCCGTTCGCGCACGAACGCGACGTGGACCCGAATCCATTCACGGATTACCGGCTGACCGTGACCTTCACGCACGAAAGCGGCTTGCCGAGCCATCGCGTGCCCGGCTACTTCGCGGCGGACGGCCACGCCGCCGAAACCTCGGCCGAGGCCGGCACCCGCTGGCGCGCGCACCTCTCGCCCGACAAAACCGGCCGCTGGGACTACTCGCTCACGCTGCTCCGCGGCCGACACGTGGCGGTGGACGACGCGGCCGCCGCGCAGGCCACGCCGTTCTTGACCGCCAGCGGCTCGTTCACGATCCGTGCCAGCGACAAACGCGGACGCGACTTTCGCGCCAAGGGCCGGTTGCAGTACGTGGGCCGGCATCACCTGCGGTTCGCCGGCACCGGCGAGTATTTCCTCAAGGCCGGCGCCGACGCCCCGGAGAATCTGCTGGCCTACGCCGACTTCGACGGCACCGTGGCCAACCCGCGTCGTGACGCCCGGCCCGGCGAGAACACCCCCGCCGGGCGGCTCAAGACCTGGCAGCCGCACGCGCGCGACTGGCGGCCCGGCGATCCCACCTGGCAGGGCGGCAAGGGCCAGGGCCTGATCGGCGCGCTGAACTACCTCGCGGGCAAGGGCGCGAACGCCTTCAGCTTCCTGCCTTACAACGCCGGCGGCGACGGCGACGACGTGTGGCCGTTCGTGGAGCGCGACGCCAAGTTCCACTACGACTGCTCGAAGCTGGACCAGTGGGGCATCGTCTTCGACCACGCCACGGCGCGCGGCCTGTACCTGCACTTCAAGCTTCAGGAACAGGAGATAGATGACAACCGTCGCGGCCACGACGCCCGGCACGACCTCGTGCCCGAGGCGCTGGACGGCGGGCGGCTCGGCCCGGAGCGCAAGCTGTACCTGCGCGAGCTGATCGCGCGCTTCGCCCACAACCTCGCGCTCAACTGGAACCTCGGCGAGGAGAACACGCAGTCCTCCGGGGAAATCCGCGACATGGCGCAGTACCTCCACGACACCGATCCGTACCGGCACCTCATCGTGATCCACACCTTCCCGGACCAGCAGGACAAGGTGTACCCGCCGTTGCTCGGCGGGCAGTCCGCGCTCACCGGGGCGTCGCTGCAAAACGCCTGGAACGCGGCACACCTGCGCACGCTCAAGTGGGTGACCGAGTCCGCGCGGGCCGGCAAGCCGTGGGTGGTCTGCAACGACGAGCAAAACCCGGCCGAAATGGGCGTGCCGCCCGACCCCGGTTACGCCGGCCACAGCGGCGAGGCGGTGCAGGGCGGCCGGACCTACACGCTCCACGACATCCGCAAGCTCTGCCTCTGGGGCACGCTCCTGGCCGGCGGCGGCGGCGTGGAATACTACTTCGGCTACAAACTGCCGCAGAATGACCTGCAGTGCGAGGACTGGCGCAGCCGCGACCGGGGCTGGGACATCTGCCGCCTCGCGCTCGAGTTCTTCCACGAAAACCGGGTGCCGTTCTGGGAAATGACCAACGCCGACCCGCTCATTGGCAATGAGCAGCACGACAACTCGAAGTTCTGCCTGGCCAAACCGGGCGCGGTGTACGTCGTGTACCTGCCCAATGGCGGAACCACGTCGCTCGACCTGGGCGACCAGCACGGGCGCTTCTCGGTGCGGTGGTACAACCCGCGCGCCGGCGGCGAACTCCAGCGCGGCAGCGTCACCCGCGTCAGCGGGCCGGGGAAGGTTGCCCTGGGCGAGCCGCCTGCCGATCCCGGCGAGGATTGGGTCGTGCTGGTGCGGCGGTGAGGCGGGCCGTCACCCTCGACGCGACCGCCAGCGAAACAGGGCTATGACGGTCAATCCCAGTGCGGTGGTCAGCGCATACCCACCGGATTCGGGCACGGCTGTCCAAGTGCCAGCCGAACGCACTTCCGCTAGCCCAGGATAATTCCCGGTCCCGTCGTAGTCATCCATTGCCTGATCCTGGATATTGACCAGGTTGTTAATGTCTTTGAAATTGTCCGACATCATGTAGTCCTCAGGGTAAGCACCCGTGGTGGAGACTTTCCAGGCCCACTGCGTGATCTGGTCGGCATTCCAGACGAAAACTCCTGTCCAGAGGGGCGTACCAACCGGTCCGCTGCTCTCGACCGTGAGCAGAACGTCACCCGACGCGGACAAGACCCTGGCCTGGATGGCCGTCGGGTGCATGTCGCCCGAATTCATGAACTCCGCGACCGCCTCCATGTGGTGCGCGGCGGCCAGGGTGCCATGCACAGTCGTAAAGGGGTTGCCGGTGTACCGCATGACCAGCGATGCCTCCAAGCTCATCAGCCACAGGCCGAGACCGGCTGTCACCAAAGACGTGCTGCGCAGAAATGCTCTAGCAGGTTTCATTGTTGATTCCTTGGGTTGTTTGACGTTCTCCGCGCATTTCCGAGATCTGTCTTGATCCCGTCAAGCATTTTCCCGTGGCCTGCAACTTCACCCGAAATGTCGCGTTGTCTGTCAAAAGACAGGAATTGCTGCTTTGACACACGCAAACTGCGCCAGCCGTGTGCGTGACCGTGAAGCTCAAAAACGAGCGGGACCGGTGGAAACTCGGGAAGCAGCCCAATGCCGCCGCTGGCGTTCGGCCGCAACAAGGGCGCCGGCCAGCGCGTCACCGGCGGCCTTGGGCGGCGCCAGGTCCTGGCTCAAACCGCGCCGCACCATTTCCGCGTCCAAGCCCCGCGCCTCGATCAGATACGTCTCCAGCAGCCGCGCCAGCCGGTTCAGGGCGATGCCGTGCTGCTGGCCGGTCTGCGCGAAGAGCCAGTCGCTGAACCGCAAAAACTCCACGAACGGCGAGGCGGCGCGCGCCCAGAGCAGCGGCGTGGTGCGCGGGAACCGGCCGCTGTTGGCCACGAGATCCCAGAACCGCGCAAACCGCCGCACGCGCTGCACCGTGGCAAAGTCCACCCCGCGGCTTTGCAGGACTTCGTACGGCGGCAGCGGCGAATAGACCATGCCCCACTCGGCGTCATGCCGGACGATGGGCGTGCCGCGGAGCCGCTTGAGCAGACCCACCTGGATTTCGTGAGGCCGGAGCGCGAGGAGGCGGTCGAAGCCAGCCGCGAAGCTTTCCAACGTCTCGCCCGGCAGCCCGAAGATGAGGTCGGCGTGGAGATGCACGCCCGTTTCGGCGCGCAGCCAGCGGAGGTTTTCCTCGAGCCGCGCGTAATCCTGGCGCCGGCTGATGCGCGCCGCGACCTCCGGGTTGAAGGTCTGGATGCCCACCTCGAATTGGAGCGAGCCGGGCGGAAACACGGCGATGACCTCGCGCAGCACCGGCGGCAGGCGGTCCGGCACCAGCTCGAAGTGCAGGAACAAATCGGGCCGGAGGCGCGCGCGGAAAAAGTCGAGGATCGCCCGGCTGACCCGGAGGTTCAGGTTGAAGGTGCGGTCCACGAACTTGAAGTGCCGCGCGCCGCGCGCGAGCAGCCGGTCCAGCGCCGCCAGAAACGGCTCGAGCGGAAACTGCCGCACCGGGATGTCCAACGACGAGAGGCAGAACTCGCATTCAAACGGGCAGCCGCGCGATGCCTCCACGTAGATTAGACGGTGCGCGATGTCGTCGTCGGTGTATTCCTCGTACGGCAGCCGCAAGTGGGCCAGATCGAGCAGTGGCGCGGGGAGCACCTTCGCCGCGGGTCGGCGCCGGCCAGCAGCGCGCGACAGACTTCAGCGAAGGCGAGGTCGGCCTCGCCGGTGATGACGCAATCCGCCAGCCGCGCGATCTCCTGCCCGCCAGTTTCGTAGCTGACCTCGGGGCCGCCGAGCACGACGCGGAGGTCCGGCCGGAGCCGTTTGAGCAGCGTAACGACCTCGGTGGTTTCGCGCGCGTTCCAGATGTACACGCCCAGCCCGACGATCCGGGGCTGGTGTGCAAGCAGGCGTTCGACAATCTCGAGCGGGCGCTGGCTGATGTCGAATTCGTCCAGCGCCGCGCGCGGGCGGAGGTCGCCCAGGTTGGCCAGCAGGTACCGCAGGCCAAAGGCGGCGTGGATGAACCTCGCGTTCAACGTGGCAAGAACGATGTCGGTCATCAGCGCCGCAACCTACCACGGAACGCGGTCCGTCGGCAAAGCCGCCGGCTCGCGCTGGTGGCGTGTAGCCGCGTCGGTGACTCACCGGCAACCGTTACTCGGGCGGCCCCGACCGCGACTGCCACGGACGGCAATTGCCGCGTCCTGATCAAGCGTTCGTCGGGTGTGCTCTCGCCCGGTTGAGCGCCTGCGGGCTTTGCGGTACGCTAGGTTCGATGCCGTGGCCGGCTACCCAGACATGTCCGACGTGACCCGGATGCTGAACGCGCTCGAGCGGGGCGAGAGCCGCGCGGAGGAGTTGCTGCCGCTGGTCTATGACGAGTTGCGCCGGCTGGCGGCGGCCTGGCTGGCCCGGGAACGGCCGGGGCAGACTCTCCAGGCCACCGCGCTGGTCCACGAGGCGTGGCTGCGGCTCGGCTCCCCAGCCCAGCCATCCTGGGAAAACCGCAAGCACTTCTTCGCCGCGGCAGCCACGGCCATGCGCCGGATTCTGGTCGAAAACGCGCGACGCAAACAGCGCGCCCGCCACGGCGGCGGCTGGCAACGCGTGGACATCGCCGACGTGGACCTGCCCGGCCCAATGCCGGATGACGAGCTGCTGGCCCTGGATGAGGCCCTCGCCCGGTTGGCGGCCACCCACCCCGAGGCAGCCGACCTGGTGCAACTGTGCTTCTTCGGCGGGTTGACCCAGGCCGAGGCGGCGGCGCAGATGGGGATTTCTCGCGCCACGGCAGAACGGACCTGGGCGTTCGCGCGGGCCTGGCTGTTCCGCGAGACCCGCAAGGCATTGAACTCACCGGGGTAAACTTCTGGCCGCGGCCTTCGTTTCCTGAGGGAAACCCGCCGGCAAAATCGCATGAACCCCTGAACCTTGTGGTTGCCAGAAGTCCGTGAGCACTGCCGCAGACCGGCTGGGCGCAATCTTTGCCGAGGCGCTGACCCAAACCTCTCCGGAGGAGCGCGAGCGTTTCCTGGCCGCCGCCTGTGGTGCGGACGCCGAACTGCGCCGGCAGGTGGATTCGTTGCTCGAAGCACACGCGCAGGCCGGCGATTACCTCAAACAACCGATCCTTGCCACCAACGGCCCGCCAACCGGCGAAGGCCCGGGCAGCGTCATCGGCCGTTACAAGCTGCTCCAGCAGATCGGCGAGGGTGGTTTCGGCGTCGTCTTCATGGCCGAGCAACAGGAACCGGTCCGCCGTCTGGTTGCGCTCAAGATTCTCAAGGCCGGCATGGACACCAAGGAGGTGATCGCCCGCTTCGAGGCCGAGCGCCAGGCGCTGGCGCTGATGGACCATCCCAACATCGCCCGCGTGCTCGACGGCAGCGTCACCGCCAGCGGCCGCCCCTACTTCGTGATGGACCTGGTCGAGGGCATCCCCATCACCGAATTTTGCGAGCGGCACGGGCTCGCGATCGAGGCGCGGCTCAGGCTCTTCGTGCAGGTCTGTGCCGGCGTGCAGCACGCGCACCAAAAGGGGGTCATCCATCGCGACCTCAAGCCGACCAACGTGCTGGTAGTGCATGAGCCGGGCCGGCCCGGCGTGCCCAAGGTGATTGACTTCGGTATCGCCAAGGCCATCGGCCAGAAACTCACCGAGCGCACGCTCTTCACCCGCTTCGAGCAGCTTCTCGGCACCCCCGCCTACATGAGCCCCGAGCAGGCCGAGTGGAGCGGCGTGGACGTGGACACGCGCTCCGACCTCTACTCGCTGGGCGTGCTGCTCTATGAACTGCTCACCGGCACCACGCCGCTGGAAAAGGAAACCCTCGCCCGCGCCGCGCTGGACGAGGTGCGCCGGATGATCCGCGAAGTCGAGCCGGCCAAGCCCTCGACGCGACTCACGGCTCTCGTAGCCGCCGACGTAAGGAGGCGGACCGAAAGCAGAGAACGGTCGTCCGAGGCTGAAGATCAGAAACCGGAGGTCGGAAAGCCCGGTAGCCGCCGAAGTGATGAGGCGGATTCAGAAACGCGGCACGACTCCGCCTCCTTACTTCGGCGGCTACAGCAGGTGCGAGGCGACCTGGACTGGATCGTGATGAAGTGCCTGGAAAAGGACCGCACGCGCCGTTACGAGACGGTCAACGGCCTGGCGCGCGACCTCGAGCGCCACCTGAACGGCGAACCGGTGATCGCCCGCCCGCCCTCGAGGGCCTACCTGGCCGGCAAGTTCATCCGCAAGCATCGCGTCGCGGTGACAGCGGTGGGCAGCGTGGCGATGGCGTTGCTGATCGGACTGGGGCTGGCGGTGGTGGGGTTCGCGCAGGCGCGGCGCCACCGGATGCAAGCCGAGCAAAGCGAACGGGCAAGCCGGACGCAGTTGGTCCAGCTCGAGCTGGAACATGGCACCCGCCGGATGGACGAAGACAACTACGGTGAGGCGTTGGTGTGGTATGCCGAGGCACTCCGCAACGAACAGGGCGACCCCGTGCGCGAGCCGCTCCACCGAATGCGCCTCGGCGCGCTTCTGGACCGCCATCCGCGGCTGCTCCATTTGTGGGTCCTCAAGGGTCCGGTATGGCGCTGCGCCTTCAGTCCCGACGGCCAGAGACTCGTGGCGAGCTACGGGACCCGTTTTACTAGGCCGACGTTGGTCCTCGCCGACCTCCGCACGGAGCGTCTGCTGTGGGAGGTTCCCGCCCAATCGAGCGGCTTCGGCGTGCCCACGCTGGCCTTCAGCCCGGATGGCCGGCGAGTCGTTTTGCGGGCCATTGATCATACAAAGGTGCCTGCCATTTACGATTCCGACACCGGGCGCAGCATACTGCCGGCGGAGGATTCCGGCGCACCGGTGCGTCTCTTGGACAGTCCGGACGGCGAGGCAGCCTTGATCGCCGTCGGCCCGGATGCGGCCCGAGTGGTGGACGTGGAGACCGGAACGGTGCTGAGTCCCCGCCTGCCCGTGCCGGGCAGCCTCCTCCGCGGTCTTCTGAATCCGAACCGGCGTTACGCCACGCTGCTTTCCACCACCTCGGCCGGCTCGACCAACGACTCCCGGGGCGTGTTGCTCGTGTTCGATCTGCGTGACGGAGACCGGGTGGGGCCGCCCATCGAGGTCAGCCGCGACTGCGATTTCCTCCTCGCCCAGGAAGGCCTTCGCCTCGTCGTCGCCGCCGCCGAGCATCCCGACGCAGTCGCAAACCTCCAAGCCTGGAACGTGGTTGAAGGGACGCCTTTGAGCCTGGCCGGTCGGGTGGAGGGTGATTTCCATGGGCTGTTCGTCACTCCCACCGACCAATGGGTGATCACCCGATTGCCGCTGAAGACCACCCTCTGGGACCTTGATCGCGATACGGTCCGCGCGTTCGATTACGGTGTCCTCGGACCCCGGCGCGGGTTTGCTTTCTGCGCGGATGGTTTCCTCCTGGCCTGGGATGATGTGTTGAGAACCTCGCCCAAGGGGCACCCGCTGACCACCGAGCTCCGCCATGGGAGTTGGGTGTTCGATTCCGCCTTCAGTCCGGATGGTCATCTGCTGGCGACCGCCAGCATCGATCACACCCTGCGGGTCTGGGACCTGGCCGCCTCCACGCCCCCGGAATGGGTGATTCGCGAGCGGAGTCAGGTGAATGACGCGGTGTTCAGCCCGGATGGCAGGACGCTGGCCGTGCAGACGCAGGGCCCCGGAGCCGTGCGCCTCTGGTCCGCGACGACGGGCAAACCCTTGGGGCCGCCTATGGCTGAAGACCACTCGCAAGGCAAACTGCTCTTCAGCCCCGACGGGCGGCATCTGGTGTCCCATGCCGGGCATATGCGCAAAGCCCTGGAGCTGGTCGTCAGTGAGGGGGCCACGCTCTGGGACCTGGGGAGCGAGCCTCGCCCCATGCTGCGGGTGCATACCAACGCCTTCGTCTTCACGGCGACCTTCAGCCCGGACAGTCGGCGCCTCCTCACGGGGGGCGACGACGGCCTGGCCCAGGTCTGGGATGTGTCCACCGGGGAGCAACTCCTGCGCCTCGAACATCAGGCTGAGGCGGTGCATGGCGCGGCCTTCAGCGCGGATGGCCGCCGGATCGTGACGGCCATCCACCGCGGCCCGGTGCGGCTCTGGGATGCCCGGACGGGTGAGGTCCAGTTCACGATCCAGAACCCCGAGTACCAATTCGACCGGGTCGCGCTCAGTCCGGATGGACGACACCTGGTCACCGGCGGCACCGATCAAGGGGCGCGGGTGTGGGACGCGCAGACCGGCCGGTCGGAGAGCCCCTTCCTCTATCACGCCGGCAATCCCGTGGAAGTCCGCTTCGCCCTCGATTCCCGGTCGTTTCTCACCTTCAGCCCGGCGCCCTTCCTGAAGGTGTGGAATCGGGAACCCGCCCAACTCCTCGTGAAGCCGCTCGAGCACAAGGGACTCAACCGCGCCGGACAAAGGCAGGACGGGTGGATTCTGGAGGCCGGGTTCAGCCCTCAAGGACGGTTTGTGGCCACGGCCAGCGCTCACGGCACCGCCCGCGTCTGGGATTTGGTCACGGGGGAGCCGGTTTGTCTGCCCATCCGGCACGCCGGCGGCGTGTACGCGGCCGGGTTCACCCCCTCCGAAGACCAGGTGGTCACCGCGGGCGCGGATGGCGTGGTCCGGGTCCAAACACTCGCCCGCTGTGACCACCCTTTGGACGTCATTCAAGATTTTGCCGAGTTGTTCGCTGGCGCCCGGAAGGAGGTAACCGGCGCGTTCATGCCCCTCGACACCGGGCAACTGGCCGACCGGTTCGAGCGTCTCCGGCGCGCGGTGCCCGACGCGTTTCGCGAGAGCACCCCGCGCCAGCAGGCGCTGTGGCACGACGAAATCGCCACGCTGGCAAGAGCCGAGCGTCACTGGCCAGCGGTCATCTGGCATCTGGACCGGGCCTTCAGCCTTGATCCCGGACTGACGAACGGCGCCGCGGGTCATGAATTGCTCCGCCGGCGTGGCGAGGCCCTGGCCGAACTCGGCGACTGGCCTCGGGCCGCCGAGGATTTTGGGCGGGCGGTCCAACTCGACCCCGACCGGGTCGAGACCTGGCAAGACCTGGTGACGGCCGAGTTGGCTGCCGATCAGCCGGACGAGTACCGCCGCGCATGCGACCGCATGCTGCGCCAGTTCGAATGGGCGGTCCCCACCGCAACATCGACGACGACACCCACGATGAACAACATCGCTTGGGTCTGCACGTTCGCCCCGGCTGCGGTCCCGGACCTGGATCGCGTAGCTAGGATCACCCAAGCGATCGTGGCCAGCCGCCCCGATGAGCCCAAACTTTGCAACACGCACGGGCAAGTGTTGTACCGGGCGGGACGCTTCGAGGACGCGATCGGTGTGCTGCAGCAGGCCTGCGCCCTGAGCCCCTCCGGCTGTGGCTGGGGGGATGCCTTGTTCCTGGCAATGGCCCACGCCCGGCTCGGCCACACCAACGAAGCCCGGCGGTTCCTGGACCAAGCCGATGAGATCTGGCTCCGGAATGCCAGGCCCGCGGCCGATTCCGCCTCACCCGCCCCCTACTGGCATGACCGCGCCCTCTTTCCCATGCTTCGTCGGGAGGCCGGCTCCCTCGTCGCCGCTGTTAGGTAGCCGCCGACGTCAGGAGGCGGATTCCAGCCCGATTCACGACGATCCGCCTCGTCACCTCGGCGGCTACGGGCGTTGCTGCGACCGCCGACGTGGGTAGCCGCCGACGTGAGGAGGCGGAACAAATCTCCCTCGCCCCCCAGCAGCCCCACTTTCTTGAGGGAATTCCCGTTGCCACGTCGCATCTGCGAGTGGGCAATCACGGATCGTCCGTAAACCAGAAACCAGAACGACAACTCCACTACGATGAAAGACCGATTCCATCCCTGCAACGAAGTCACCGCCCGCCGGCGCGGCGTCCTGCCGGCCGCGGCGGCGGCCGTCCTCGCGCTGTACCCCCTCAGCGCTTCCGCCCAAAACCTTATCCTCAACGGGAGCTTTGAGGATCCGGTCGTCGCACCCGACTCGATCAATCTCGGCGTCACCCCGACTGGCTGGACAGGCGGGGCCTTTCTCTTCAACGGGAGCCCAGCTGGATGGCCGGCCCCACAGGACGGCAACCAGTACGAGGATATCGGCTTCGCGCCGCTATGGTCCCTGTCACAGACGTTCATGGTGACCAACCCCGGACAATACCTGCTCACCTGGTACGACAATGGCTCCAGTGGCTACTCGGTCGATGTTACGGTAACGGGGAATCCGACCCAGAGCTTTGGCGGGACGGCGGGCGTCTGGGCTTGGTCAGCCCATGCCCTGGAGGTGACGCTGGCCGCGGGCGAAAACACGCTGACCTTCTCGGGAAACAGTCCGTCCGTCCACGCTGACGCACTCATTGACGACGTTCGCCTTACATCCGTGCCCGAACCGGCCACCGGCGGGCTGGCCGCTGGCCTAGGCCTGCTGGCTCTGGCGGGCTGGCGCCGCTGGAGGAAACCATGAGCCTTGAAGCCGCCCGTTCGCGCGGGCGACCTGTCTGCCTCCGGCCGGCTTGCTTAACCCGACTCTGAAGGAGCTCCGCAGACTGCGTCGCCAGGGCGCGTCGGCGGTCACGGATCGCTCCGCAGATCACCCGACGCCAACCTGAAACAACCACTGACAGCCATGAAGACACACAAAGCCCTCCGCCTGACCGCCGCCCTCGCCGTGCTGGGCGCGCTGCCTCAGGCCCGCCTCGCCGCGCAAGGCCTTGATCCTTGGGAGACCGTGGACGATTTCCAGGCCGTTCCGGGCCAGGACGCCCGAGGCGCGGCCATTGGCTTCGACGGGACCGGCGGTGTTCTTTTCAGCGCCGGCTCCGCAGTGACGAGCCCGGACGGCACGTGGTCGGCCATCGTCAACCGGAGCCACGACGGCGGCGCCAACTGGGACGAGGTGGATCAGTTCAGCCTCCAGCCCGGCGCGACCGGCTCCTACAACGCGCTCGTCGCGGATGCGGGTGACTTTCAACTCTACGTCGGCGGCGGCATCAGCGACGGGACCGCAGGCCACTGGATTATCCGCCGGAGTGCGGACGAGGGAAACAGTTGGGTCACCGTGGACAATTTCCAGTATGCGTCCGGCAAGGCCTCGGCCTGCACCGACCTGGCCGCGGACGGCCTGGGCTGGGTCTATGCCGTGGGCGGCGCCAGCGCGGCGAACGGGGCCAGCGGCGTCTGGGTCGTGCGTCGGAGTGTCAACGGGGGGCCATGGACCACGATGGACGCGCAGGGCGGCAGCCAGAGTATCGGGGCGTATCTGGGCGCGCGCGCCGTGGCGATTCACCCCGGCGGGGCGGTGTTTGTCGTGGGCGCGTTAAACCAAAACACCTCAAAGAAGAAGGGCAACACCTCCACCCAGTCGGCCAACTGGACCGTGCGCCGCAGCCTGGACCAGGGGGCCAGTTGGACCACGGTGGATAATTACCAGCCCAACACGGCTTACCCGGCTCGCGCGGAGGCCATCGCCGTGGACAGCACCGGCATCATCTACGTCGCGGGATTTGCCAATCAAAACTGGGTGGTGCGCCGCAGCACCGCGGGTGGCGCGCCTGGCACATGGGTGAACGTGGCGTGGTTGCTCCATTACGCCGGCGCCAACGGCATTTGCACTGTACCGCGCTCCGACGGCCGGCCCGATGACGTTTTCGTGGCCGGTCGGGCGCTGGACACGTCGAGTGTCGGGCACTGGCTGGTTCGCAAAGCGGAGGCCGGGGGGACCTTCTCGCCGGTGTTCAACGACGACGCCTGGGTATTCTCCGATGACTATCTGCGGAATCCTGGCAAGCCCGCCGCCGCCGGCGGGATTGCTGTCAATCCCGCGGGGCAGGTTTACGCGACTGGCTACGCCCGGGATGACAATGGCGTCCTCCACTGGATCACCCGCAAGCTGGCGCCCTGAACTGGTGGTCAGGGAGAGCGCCGCACCCCTCGCGTCATGAACAGCCCCGTGCTGATGAGTGGCCCCGGCCCGAGGCCCCGGTTGACAGCCGAGGCTTCCGGCGGCGGGGCCACTCCCCGGCGTCCACTCCCCACGCGGGTGGCTTTCGGGGTGGCCTTGGTGATTCTGCTGGGTTTGGGGGTGTGGTGGGGCGTAAGCGGAGTGGTTCGTGATGATCCGACCTGGGAAGTGGCGGACGGCTCGCTCCCGCTGGATTCGTTCTCCCAGCCGTCCCTGGCGCTTGCCCTGCTCAAGCAGGAAGCCGCCCGCTTGTTGGCGGCTTACCTTCAGCAACGGGACCAGGTCAGCCCCGCCGAGCATGAAGCGGTCCCGCCCTTGCAGGATTCCCGGCTGGACGCCGCGATGGCGCCGGTTGCCCGTTTGCATCGCCAGATCGAAGAACTGGGGTTCGACCTGGATTGCCGTCTGCTGTGGCTCTATGCGGAGAACCACCGACACCGGGAGTTTCTGGACCGTTATCTGCATCTGGTGCAGGAAGCACCGCGGCGGACGGAAGTCGCGGTGTGGTATGCCTACGCGTTCGCGGCGGCCCGAGGTTGCGGGCGGTCTGAGGAACTTGCCGACGCGCTGGAGCACGTGGTCCGCTTTCGGGAACGCGCGGGGACGGTCCAGACCTTGGCCGGATTGCTGGAGGCGCGCGCGTGGAACATATCACCCCCGGTCGCAGGGGAAGGGCCGTGAAATCCGGGCTTTCATTGCCCGTGCTGATGTCCCTGGTGGCTGGCATCGTGGTGGTTTGGCTGGTCCGGCAGTGGGTCTGGGAGCCGGTGCTCATTGCGGGGCACAGCATGGAACCTACGCTGCACCACGGGCAACTCGCCGGGGTCAACAAGCTGGCCTACCACCTGGGCCCGCCCCGGCGCGGCGATATCGTGGTCGTCCGGGCCAGGCGGGGTCTGTTGGCCAAGCGGATCGTTGGTTTGCCGGAGGAAGAAATCAGTGCCCGCGACGGTGTATTCTGCGTCAACGGCAAGCCGCTGCCCGAGCCGTATGTGCAACTCACCCATTACTGGGCGATTGCTCCGGGCAGGGTCCCGGCAGACTGCTTCGTGATCGCGGGCGACAACCGGGCGGAGTCCGTGGTCGCGGTCGTGCAGCGCCGGCGCCTCGTCGGTCGGCTGATCTTTTGACACCAATGGGTGACTCCCGCGTTTGCGCCCAATCCCACCCCGCGGGGCTGTACGTGGAGCCCGCAATTGTTCATGGGCCCCCTGGCGGCGCCCGCCGCGAGGTCTTGCTGACAGCCGGACCTGAGGCGGGGAACGACGGGCGCGCCTGGAAACCTGGACGATAGGCGCCAGGTCGCCATATCGATGCCGCGGCCGGGGGGAGGAACGGCCCGTCCCCACCCATTTAGATGTATCATTGACTTAACATGGCTTTCTACTATCCTGCCTTCGCGATTGTCGGATGATGACGATGGCGCGATGGCTTCCTGATCCCTTCCCTTATGAAAACCCAATCCCTCCCCCGCGCCTGCCTGGTGGCGGCGCTGCTCGTGTTCGTGCTCCATGTGGTACAGGCCGCCGGTGAGTGTGTTATCGCACCGTCAGGTCTGGTCGGCTGGTGGGCCGCCAACGGGGACTTGCTGGACGCGGTCAGTGGCCGGATCGGGACGCTCGCCGGCGATGCCGCCTTCGCCCCGGGCATCGTGGGACAGGCGTTCCGCTTCGACGGGCTGGAGGACGGTGTGCGGGTGGGTGGCAGCCAGTGGCTGCAACGCCAGGACTTCACCATCGAGGCCTGGGTGCAACGCGCGGACGGCTTGCGGATCACCCGTGACCCCGGCGCGGGAGGTACGCTCGACGGGTTGATCTTCGGCTACGGTCAGGGCGGGTACGCGTTCGGACTCCGCCAGGCCGGCGGGAGTTGCCATCCGATGCTCACCAAGGTGGGCGTCAGCTCGGTCGCCGCGGACGATCTCGAGATCACCGACCTCGAGTTCCATCACGTGGCGGTGACCAAGTCCGGCGGCACAGTGACGTTCTATCTCGATGGCCGGGCGGGAGCGCCGAAGGCCTACGATTCGGCCTTCGCGTTCGCCACCGACGCGGCCATCGGGATGCGCAGCGACAACTTGGGCAATGGGTTCTATGGCGCGGTGGACGAACTCGGTGTCTTCGATCGCGCCTTGTCCGCCGCGGAAGTCCGGTCCCTGTTCGAGGCCGGGAGCGCGGGCCGCTGTCTGCCTCCGGCGCCGTTATCGCCGGGGATTGTGTACGGGCGGCGTGCCGGGACGGAGGGGAGCGTCTGGTGGTTCGATCCGGCGACGGGCAACGAGCGGCGGTTGGCCGACGGCGCGCGCCCGCGGGTGTCGCCCGACGGGCGTTACTTGTTGTGCCTGCGGGACAAGGATCCGTTCGCGAACCGGGGGAACCTGTATGTCCGGGACCTGCGGTTCGAAGCCGAACGGCGCGTGTTCACCGAGGGCGATTACCTGGCCGGCGCCGGCTTTTCGGGCGACGGCGCGCAGATCGTCTTTGATCATTCCTGCGGCATTTACCGGACGGAGCGCGACGGCAGCGGGATCGTTCAAGCCCTGCCTTCCGGCTGCTTCGACGACGGACCGAGCGTGGATCCAACGACTGGTCGGATTGCCTTTCACAACGTCTCAGCCGGGCAGCTCGGTGTGGCCAATGCGGATGGTTCGGACAAGCACTATCTGCCCGCGTCCCCGCTCGACGAGGCCTGGCCGGTCTGGTCGCCGGACGGGCAATGGCTCGCGGCCGTGGCGGGCGAGTTCTATCCGACCCAGCAAGGCGCGGGGAACCTGATCAAGGTCCGGCCGGACGGCACGGGGTTTATGTGGCTCACGGCCGTCACGAACGCCAACGAGGGCTTCTATACCGGCGTAGCCTGGATGCCCGACGGCCAGACCCTGCTCGCCGCCGGCACAGTCAACGGGACCAACGGCGTCTATGTCGTCGCGGCCGATGGCTCCGGGATCCAGGCCCGCCTGAACACCCCGCCCGGTGATCCGCTGGATTGGGTTGGCGCCGTGATCGTGGCCCCGGACACTACGCCCCCGGTGCTGCATCTGCCGGACCGGATCGTGACCGGCTGCGGGGGGCCGGAAGGTGCGATTGTGGAGTTCCGGGTCACCGCCACAGATGACCGGGCCGGCCCGGTCCGGGTCACCTGTGAACCGCCGTCCGGCTCCGTGTTGCCGCCGGGAACGAGCTGGGTGAACTGCTCGGCCACCGACGCCGCCGGCAACGTGGCGCGCGGCGAATTCCCGGTGACCGTCATGGATACCGCGGCGACGTCGCTTCCAACGCTCGTCTCCATTCGTCCGAACCGGATCCCGGCCGACCGCGCGACATGGGTCACGGTGCGGGGTACGGACCTGCTGGCGGTGGACGAGCTCTGGATTGACGGACTGCCCTTGAGCGACGTTGTCCACGTCAGTTCGTCGGAGATTCAGGCCCGCACGCCGCCCCTTCGGGCCGGCCCGCACGATCTCGAACTCCGGCGTTGTGGTGGAACCCTCGCCACCTTGCTGGTGGCCCTCGAGGCCGGCGCGGTCCCGAGCATCGAGTCGGTCGAGGGCGGGCAGGTCTATGCCAGCGGCGGGACCGTCATCGTGCATGGGGCCAATCTGCGGGCGGACACGCAGGTCCGGGTCGGCTTCCCGGCGGCTGGCGGCAACGAGAACCTCCTCCGCAATGTCCGGATCGCTGCCGACGGCACGAGCCTGAGGGGCGAACTGCCGCCGCTCCCGGTGGGGGCTCTGTTTGGGGCGTATGACCTCGTCGTCAGCGATGAACGGGGTCAGACGGTCCTTCCCTCGGGGGCGCAGTACGTTCCAGCGCCGTCGGTCACCGATCCGCAGGTGCGCGCGCTCCGCGCGCTGCAGACGGCCTCCGCCGAACCGGTCCTCCTCGGGTATCGCGGAGGCGTGCCGGAAGCCTTGAACACGCGCATCCGGGTGAGCGGGGCCACGCCCGCCGAACGCGGCTTGAACTTCCTGCAGGCCTACCGCGACCTGTTCCGTTTGTCCGCGCCGGAACGCGACTTCGAGCCGGCGCGGGTGCGCACCGGTCCACTCAGCACCGTGGCCCTGCGCCAGCGCATCGGGGGGGTGCCCGTGTTCGCCAGTGAGATCGTGGTGTCCCTCGTGGGCGACGAAGTCTTCGGGACCGCTGGCGGCGTCGCGCCCAGCGAGCGCCTGGCGGCGCTGGATCTCTCGGCGGCACCGCGCCTGACCGCTGGCCAGGCAGAGGCTGCGGCGCTCGCGGCGCTGCAACAGCCCCAGACCGGGTTGCGGCAGCCGACGCGGCTGGAGGTATTTGATCCTCAGCTCCTGGGCCTGGCCGGCCCACCGGTTCGGGTGTGGCGGGTGCATTACAAGGGGGCGCGGGCAGAGGTGTTCGTGGATGCGGACACGGGCGCCGTGGTGTTCGAACTGCCGCTGACGATGTCCGACGGCGGCTTGGCCAGCTTCGACCTCGATCTCCAGGACGCGGAAGAGGAGGCCAGCGCCCAGAACAATGCCTGCTTCAACCTGAGTGATGATGTCACGGTGGGTAACGAGGATTTCTTCAACCCCGACTACGACCGGGACCCGGATGCCGTGGGGGCGTGGTGGTTTGCACGCGAGACCTATCTGTTTTTCCACGACACCTTCGGATGGCATTCCTGGGACGAGGACGGCGGTCAGATCGAGATCTTCATTCACGCGGCGATTCCCAATGGTCCGAACGCCATTTGGGACTCGGGCTGCGAGCTCATCCAGTTCAGTACCGGCATGGTGGACTTCGAGATCCAGACGCACGAGTTCACCCACGCCATCATCAGCAGCAACGTCGGCAGCCAGCTCATCTACCTCAACCAGTCCGGCGCGCTCAATGAGAGCTTCGCCGACGTGATGGCCGTGGTGGCCGACCGGCAGAAGGGCGACCTGAACTGGACCGTCGGCGAGCAAAGGACCAGCGGCGCGGGCCCGTTGCGAGACCTCCAGTCCCCCCCGACCTACGGCCAGCCCGACAAAATGTCCGGTTTTGTGTTCACCTCGAGTGATTCCGGCGGCGTTCACAGCAACAGCGGCATCCCCAACAAGGCCGCCTACCTCATGGCCGAAGGCGGCGTCTTCAACAACGTCCCCGTGGCCGGGATGGGCCTGGCTAAAATGCGGGATCTGTTGTTCCACGCCCTGGTGCACCTCCCCAGGAACGCGACGTTCCAGGTCGCCCGCGATTTCGAGGTCACCACCGCGCGGGCCTGGGCCGCGACCGGTGAACACGGCTTCACCGATGCCGATGTCTGCACGGTCCGCAACGCCTGGTTCGCGGTCGGCGTCGGGTTCGGGGACAAGGAATGCGACGGCCTCGAGGACACGCTCGACACGGATGGCGACGGCATCGTCAACACTCGCGACAACTGCCCGCTCGTACCCAATCCGAACCAGGCCGACGCCGATGGCGATGGCCGCGGGGACGTCTGCGACAACTGCCCGCAGGTCTTCAACCCCCGTCAGGAGGATTTCGATGGCGACAGGCAGGGCGACGTCTGCGACCGCGACCGCGACGGCGATGGCTGCTTCAACACGCGCGCCGAAGCCAACGGCAGCCCCAATGCTCCGGATCAGCATCCGGACGACCCCACCGAACGGATTGGCTCCTACTTCGGCCCGTGCTGCAACCCGCGCAGCGGCGATGTCTATGGGCCGGCGCATGCGGACCCGGATCGCGATGGTCTGTTGAACTGCGCCGATCCGGACGACGACAACGACGGGATTCCCGACGACCTCGACCCGTGTCCCGTGGGCGTGGACCCCCTCCAGCGGGACTGCCAGATCGTGCGGGATTGCGCCTGCGGCGCCGCAGACTGGTGGCGCGCCTGCCTGGGGACCGGCTGTGTCGCCCTCGAAGCCCGGATCGCCCCGGTCATCAATCCGCAGCCCGAGGAAACGGTGATTGTGGACAACGTCCGCGTGTCCGGCGCGTCACTGTATCTCATTCCGGCGGCCGGCAACACGGTCCCGCAACTGGCCCGTGCGCTCGTGGGCAACCTCGGCGGCGCCCGGCAAACGCACGGACCCAACCCCGATGTCCGCCGCATCGAGCTCTGGGCCAAACCGACCGAGACCACCCCCCCGCGCCTCCTGGCTGTGGTGGGCGAGTACGACGCCGCCACGCTTCCCCTCGAGCAAACCGACCACGGCGCCATGCTGGTCCTCTCCACCGCCGGGGACGGCCACGTGGAGTCGCTGGGCGCGACCTGGTACATCGGTGGCACCGCTGCTGACGCGGCCACTGACCGGGATGGGGACGGCCTTCCCGATGGCTGGGAACTCCGTCACGAACTGGACCCGGACAACCCGCTCGATGCCGCCACGGACACCGATGGCGATGGCATCCCGAACTTGAGCGAGTACCTGAGCGACACCGATCCGCGTGATCCACAGAGCGCCTTCCGATTCACCCGGATCGCCCAGGGGGCCGGCGAGGTGCGGGTCGAGTTCCGTGCGACCCCGGGACGCCGCTATCAAGTGGAACGGAGCGCCGCGCTGATCAACTCCACTTGGGAACCAGCAGGGCCGGCCGTGTTCGCCGCGGGCGCTGATGTCAACCTGACCCTGCCCGAGACCGGCCTCCACCGGTTCTACCGCGTGCGTCTCCTCCCACCGTGACCTTCCGCGCGCGGGCATCGCCGATGGCATCTGGCGTCAGTAGCTAGGTGGGTATCGGGCCGACGACCGCAAGCGGATCCATGTGGACGGCGCCTTGAGCGGCTGGGGCAAGTTGCGTGGGTTCCCGCCATGAACCGTTCGGGTTGCGACGCGTCCGGCCGGGGGTGCTTGACCGCCGTAGCCTTCGCGGTTGCGCGCGGGGTGCGGGCGGGTTAGACCGGCGCCATGAAGCCATTTTCGCGAACCGTCGTTCCTGCCATGCTTGCCGCCCTCCTCCTGGCCGCCGGTTGCGCCACGCCGGCCCGGCCGCCCGCCGTCACGCTCCGGCCGGCGGCCACGGCACATTTCCCCGGCGCGAACCGCCCCGGACCGGACCGCCCCGGTGAGTGCGACAGCAACAGCCCGTTGCACTGGTCGGGCGACGCCTTGTACATCTTCAACTCTGCCGGTCACCCGTGGCGGGCCAGCGGCCCGGACCTGTTCCGCCTGGGCGAGACCTACCTGAAGACCGAGTACCACAACCAAACCAACGGCGGCCGGTGGATCGAAGCCACCTGGAAGGCCGGCGACGGCACGCTGTACGGCTGGTATCACTTCGAGCCCGCAGGCCTGTGCCCGGGCACGCACCTGACCGCGCCGCGCATCGGCGCCGCCCGCTCGCGCGACGACGGCACGCACTGGGAAGACTTGGGCGTGGTGCTGGAGGCCCGGCCCGGCACGCTGAACTGCGCCACGAAAAACTTCTACTTCGCCGGCGGCAACGGCGACTTCTCGGTCATGCTCGACCGCCGGCAGCGCTGGCTCTACTTCCTCATCAGCACGTACGCCGGCGACACCTCCGAGCAAGGCGTGGCCGTGGCGCGCATGCGCTGGGCGGATCGCGACGCGCCGGTCGGCCGGGTGTGGAAATGGCACGCCGGCGCCTGGAACGAACCCGGTGTGGGCGGCCGCGTCACGCCCATCTTCACCGCGCGCATTGATTGGCACGGGGCGGACGCGGACGCGTTCTGGGGCCCGTCCATCCACTGGAACCACCACTTGCGCCGGTACGTGATGCTGCTGAACCGGGCGAAGGACTTCCGCTGGGCGCAGGAAGGTGTGTACGTCACGTTCAACGCGGACCTGGCCAACCCGCGCGGCTGGTCGGAGCCGCGGAAAATCCTCGGGGACCTGAAGGCGGACGGCTGGTACCCGCAGGTGGTCGGGCTGGACACGCGGAAGCGCGAGACGGACAAGCTGGCGGGACGCGTGGCGCGGCTGTTTGTGCGCGGCCAGTCGCGGTGGGAAATCGAGTTCGGGCGGTGAAGGCAGGATGCCGCTGCACCGGGGGCCGGAAGGCCGCGACGCAGCGCGGCTTGACCATT
Source organism: uncultured Verrucomicrobiota bacterium (assembly GCA_964568145.1). GTDB lineage: Bacteria > Verrucomicrobiota > Verrucomicrobiia > Limisphaerales > J093 > DSVZ01. The sequence continues at coordinate 24,712 of CAZMOZ010000020.1, read as the reverse complement.
TCTGCGAACTGGATGGCAGCGTCGGCTGTGCTGGCGCGGCGGAGCCAGGCCAAAGGTTCAGCGCCGCAAGGCCCCGGACGCGGCCGTCCGCGCCGCAAGCCCGGTCAGGCAAACAGCCCGCGCAGGAACTTCAAGTTCGCTTGGTAGCTCGGCAGCATCTGCCCGCCGCCTGGCACCGCGCCTTCGATCTGAATCCAGCCGGCGTACCCGATGTCGTCCATCGCCTGGCGGACGCGCTTGAAGTCCACCCTGCCCTGGCCGAGCAACGCGCCGTTTTCCTTGGCGTGGAACTCGCAGATCAGGCCCTTCTTCCCCAGCCAGCGGATTTCCTCGTAGATGTCGTAGCCGCGGTCGTTCGAGTTGCACACGTCGTAATAGACCTGCACCGCCTTCGAGCCGACGCGGTCAATGATGTCCACGTGCTGCGGCGCGCTCAGCCAGGACTCGAGGCCAAGAATGACGCCCTTCTTCTCCGCCTTGGGCGCGACGCCCTTCAGCCGCCGGACCACCTCGTCCGTGCCCGGCTGGTCGTCGCGCAGGTCGCCGTTGCCGAAGAAGGCCAGGAGCACGACCTTCACGCCCAGCGCCGCCGCCACGTCCACGCTGTCGCTCACCCACTCGATGGTGCGCGGGTCGGACTTGTAGGGGAAGGTGTTCAACTCGCCGATGGCCAGCGACGCCACCGCCACGCCGTTTTGCTTCGCCGCGTCGCGGTAAGCCTGCTGCACCGTGGCCTGCCGCAGGTGCATGTTGTTTTTTTCCGTGCCGAAGCTGACCTGCACGCCGTCGAGGCCGATTTCTTTCGCGACGCCGAAGGCCTCGGGCGTGGCCATCTTGCCAATGGACCAGTCACAGGCCCCGATCTTGAAGCCGCGTTGCTCCGGCGCGGCGAACAAAGGAGCCAGCGAACTGGCGAAGGCGGCGGCGGTCGCGGCCTGCGTAGTGCGGGACAACATTGAGCGGCGGGAAATCAGGTTCATGGCTTTGCGGGTTCAGTGATTGGCGATCGAAGCTAGCACTCCGGCGGCCGGGCTCAATGTTTTTGGCACCGCCGCCCGCGCGATCCACCCGCCGCCCACCACGAGGTCGCCGTCGTAAAAGACGCAGGCCTGGCCGGGCGTGATCGCGCGCTGCGGCACGCGCAGCTTCACCCACGCGCCGCCGTCGGGCCGGGGGGTGACGGTGGCCGGCGTGCCGGGATGATTGTAGCGAATCCTGGCGGTGACTGCGAGGCTCGTGGGCGGTTCGACGAACGGAATCCAGTTGCAGCGCTCGACGCGGAATTCATCGCAACCGAGGTCCGGGTCGCCGCCCACGATCACGCGGTTGCGCGCGGGGTCGAGGTCCACGACGTACAGCGGGCGCGGCGCGGCAAGGCCCAGGCCCTTGCGCTGGCCGATGGTGTAGAACTCGATGCCGTCGTGGTGGCCGAGCACCCGCCCGTCCAGGTCCACGATCTCGCCGCGATGCTTCCCGACCAGACCGGTCTTCTGGAGGAAGCCGCCGTAGTCGTCATCCGGCACGAAGCAGATTTCCATGCTCTCCTCCTTGTCGGCGGTCTTCAGCGCGTGGTCGCGGGCGACCTCGCGGGTTTCCGTCTTGAGCAGTTCGCCCAGCGGGAACAGGGCGCGGGCAAGCTGGTCCTGCCGCAACGAAAACAGGAAGTAGCTCTGGTCGCGGCGCGGATCGCGGCCGCGCTTGAGCAGGTGCCGGCCGGTGCGCGTGTCGCGCTCGATCCGGGCGTAATGGCCGGTGGCGACGAACTCCGCGCCCAGCTTGCGGGCGCGGGTGATGAGCGTGCCGAACTTGAGCTTCTCGTTGCACAGCACGCACGGATTGGGCGTGCGCCCGGCGCGGTATTCGTCCGCGAAGTACTGGATGACCTGCTGCTGGAACGTCTCCGCCTCGTCCACGAGGTAGAACGGGATGCCGAGGCGGTGGCACACGGCGCGGGCGTCCGCCACGGCCTGCGGGCCGCAGCATTTGTCCTCGGCGCGGGAGACGCAGTCCTGCGGCCAGAGCTTGAGGGTGATGCCCACCAGGTCGTAACCCTGCTCGAGCAGCAGCGCCGCGGCGGTGGACGAATCCACCCCGCCGCTCAGGCCGACGACGACGCGTGTTTTCCGGTTTTCCGACACGCGCGGAAGTTAGGTTCCGCCGCGCGGATGTAAAGCGGGCTTGGACACCGGGCGCCTCGCGGATTCATGCCAACCAGAACCTGCCGGGGGATGGCCCGGCGGGTCGCCGGGCCCGCGGCGCGGACGAGTCGTCCGCGCCACTACGAGGCCACAACTCTGGCAGGGCCGGACGACGGGCAGTGGCGCAGGCGAGCCCGCCTGCGGTTGTCCGGCGGGCGACCCGCCTGCCCCCGGTGGTGTTGAAGGACATGTCGGCCGGGCGGGTCGCGGGTCTGCGACGCCGACGGGTCTTCCGCGCCACTCTCTGTCCGCCGCCGCAAATTCCCGTCCAATGCGCTTGTGCCCGGTCCGGACTGGGCTAGTGTTGCCGCAACGAAAGAACATTACATGGCACTGACGCTCAACAACGGTCCGGTGATGGCGAAGACGCTCGAACTGTGCGAGACCATCCTCAGCCAGCCGGAATTCCAGACCCTCAAACGGGACATCGAGACTTTCCTGGCGGATGACCCGGCCAGGCAGCTTTACCGCACCGTGGCCGAGAAGGGGGAGTACCTGCACCACAAGCAGCACCAGGGCCTCCAGTTGGGCGAGGACGAGATCGCCGATTACGAGCAGCATCGCGAGGCGCTAATGACCAACGCCGTGGCTCTGGCCTTCCTCCAGGCCCAAGAACAGATGCGGCAGATTCAGGACACGGTGACCAAGTACGTCACCAAGACCCTGGAAATCGGCCGCGTGCCCGCGCCGGAAGACTTCGCAAGCTGCGGCTCGGGTTGCAGTTGCCACCACTGAGCGCGCCCTAGCGCCGGCTTCCAGCCGGCCGTAAACCGGCAAACCGGGGCATCCCGCTTGGCGCGTAGTTCTTGTTCGTTGGTTCGAGCCTGCGGCTCGAACCAACCAACCCTGTAAGACGGCCTCTCGCAATGGCGACACTTCCCGGCCTCTGAGCCAGAGGCCGGCCACCTGTTTCCTGGCCTTGGGATGGCTGCCGCTACAGTCCGCACCCCGGCTGTTCACGGCCGGCGCACCAGTTCGATTCGGGAAACGCCTTTGACCCGCGTCTGGTTTTCCGGCCATGCTCGCCGCATGAAAGCCTTGATCGCCGCTTTGGCCGCAGGCTGGTTGCTCGCGCCCTACGTCACGCAAGCCGCCGAAGTTCCCCCCTCCAACCTCCTCGCCGCGCCGGCCGGCACGCAATGGAAGCTGGTCTGGCAGGACGAGTTCGCGGGCACGAAGCTCGATCCGGCCAGGTGGGAGGTGCTCGGCGACTGGAAGCGCCGCGACGGGTGGTGGGTCAAGGACGACGCCTACCTGGACGGGCAGGGCCATCTGATTCTTCGCACACGCAAGGACGGGGAGCGGTACACCTGCGGCGCCATCCGGACCAAGGGCCGGTTCGAGCACGCGTTCGGCTATTACGAGGTGCGCTGCAAGCTGCCCAAGGAGCCCGGTCACTGGCCGGCGTTCTGGCTGATGTGCGATGGCGTCGCGAAGGTCGGCAATGACGGCCGCGACGGCACGGAGATTGACGTGGTGGAGGTGCCGTGGCGCGATGGCACGATCACCATGAACCTGCACTGGGACGGCTACGGCAAGGACCACAAATCCGCCGGCACGCAGGTGAAGCGGCCCGGACTGACGGAGGGCTTTCACACCTTCGGCCTGTTGTGGACGAAGGACGAGTACGTATTCTACGCCGACGGCCAAGAAACCTGGCGCAGCGCCGCCGGCGGGGTGTCGCAAGTGCCCGAGTTCCTCAAGCTCACCGAGGAAATCGGCCAGTGGGGCGGCGACATCACCCACGCGAAGCTGCCCGACGAGTTCGTCGTGGATTACGTGCGCGTGTACGACGCGGAGCCGGTCGCGACGCGGTAGCCGCGCGCCGGCTATTGCAGCGGCGAGTAGTCGGTCGCCTGCATGAACTCCGACTTCACGCCGCCCTGGGCGGTCAGGCTGCCGCCGGCCTTTTCCTCGGATTCCTTGCGGGCCTGCTGCCAGGCGGGATCAGCGCCAAACTTTTTGAACGACTCCGCCGCGGCCTCCCGGCTGGCGTGCGCCACGAAATATATCAGCGTGTCGTCCGCGCCTTTCTCGCCCGCGGCCGGCGTCCAGTACGCGATGTTCTGGATGCCGTGTTTCTCGAACAGCTTCACCGTGTGGTTGCGGAACCGGGCATTCAGCGCGTCCAGCCGGCCGGGTGCCGCCGTGTAGGTGCGCAATTCGAAGACGCGCGGTCCGCCGGCGCCGGACGGCGCGATGGCGGGCGAGTAATCCGTGGCGGTGAGAAACTGGACCTCGGCCTTCTCCACGAGCTTGCCGTTCGCCTCCGAGGCTTTGAAGGCCGCCTGCCATTCCGGGTCGGCCATGAAAGTCTTCCAGGCCTTTTCCCGCGCCTCGCGGCTGGGATGCGCGATCACGAAGACCAGCTTGCGGCCCGCGCCGTCCTTTTCCTCGAGCGGCGTCCAGTAGCCGATGGTGGCGATGCCGTGGCGCTCGAGCAGCCGGCACGCGTGCTGGCGGAACCGCGCGTGCAGCGCCTCGAACTTGCCGGGCGCGGCGTAGTACGTGCGCATTTCGTACAGGCGCGTGTCCGCCGCCCGCGCGGCGGTGGCGAGAACCAACAGGGAACAGAGGGTCGTCAGGATTTTCATGATGCGATCGGTGCTTGTTGCGCGGTCATCCGAGCCGGGATGCGCGCGGGAGTCAAGGCGGCGTTGGGCGGGGCATCTTGCTTCCTTGCGTCGGCGCGGTCCGTCATCGTGGCGGCAGGCTTCCCAGCCTGCCGTGAAGCCGGGCTTCCAGCCCGGTGGACCCGGCGAGAAAGTCCAAACTCAGAAACTCAGAACGGGGTGGTGGGTAGCGGGCTGGGATTCGGCATCTGGTATCCGGCCTTTGGCTCAGGGGCCGGAACCCGTCGCCTCTCAGCGAGGGGCGACCCACCACAGGGCCGGAGGATGGCGTTCGACCTCACTTCGCGGCCCCGCCGGTCCGCGCCTTCTCGAAGGCGTACACGAAGATGCCGTAGCCCACGCCGGCTTCATCGGTGGTTTTGGCCAGTTGAAACGCCATGAACCGCCCGTCGTCGCTCACGACGGGGTTCGACGACTTCCAGCCCGGCGAATCGCTGAAGAACGTGAGCCGCTCGACGTACTGGCCGTCGGCCAGGCGCAGCTTCCAGATGTCAATGAACCGCCAGCCGCGCTTGTTCTGGCGGTCGCACTCGACCAGCGTGAACCGGCCGTCCGGGAAGATGCCTTCCGGCTCGTCGTACTCGTCCGGGGAGTTGGTCAGGTTGGTCAGCTTGCCGGTGTCCAGGTCCAGCAGCCCCACTTCGGTGCCCTGGTGGCCGTACAGCGAGACGGTCAACTGGCGCTCGCCGGGCGGGACGAAGTTCTGCGTCTCGAGCGTGCATTTGAACGGCAGGTCGCGGCTGTCGAGCGCGAGCCGCTGGTTGGCCAGCTTCGGCCGGCCGCCCTCGTAAACGAGGTCCGCCTCGTGAATCTGCGACACCCCGGCCGGCAGCTTGTCCGGGTGCTGCGCGCTGACATGCGTCCAGGCGAGGCGCAGCCGCGTGCGCGACACCGCCGGGCCTTCCGAGCATTTCGTGCCCAGCGGCACGGGCGGCTGGCGCAGCGACTTGTCCAGCACCCAGAGTTCGGCCTTCTCGGTGCGGTTGGCGTGCGGCCGGTCGGCGTCGAACGTCTTGCAGCCGGACAGCAGGATGTCGCCGTTGGCCAGGTAGAGCGCGCGCGTGAAGCCGCCGTGGTAGAAATGGTGCGTGACCGGACGGATGATGCCGGTGGCCACCTCGACCTCGAACGCGTCGCCGTAAGTTTTCTCGATGAAGAGAATCCTCCGTCCGTCGTGCGACCAGTCCGCGCGCTCGCCGAACCAGGTCAGCCGCCGGATGTGCGGCGGGAGATTATCGGCGGGGCTGGGGCCGGGCGCGGGCGGTTCCGCGGCGCGGACTGCGGCCAGCAGCAACAGGCAGGAAAAAGCGGCGTGAGCATTCATGGCTGTGGCCACGATTCAAGCGGCTGGCCGGCGGGCGGGCAAGCTTGCACGGCGGGGGGACCGCTTGCGCGGCCGGTTTCAACTTGCCAGAGTCGCGTCGTGACGCCGCCCGGATTCGCCCCGTTCGAAGCCACGCTGGCCCGGCTCGTCGAGACCTTCGACAGAAACCTCGCCGCCTACAAAAGCGCCCGCTACGACGAGGCGAGTCTCCGCCAGGAGTTCCTGAATCCCTTTTTCCGCGCGCTCGGTTGGGATGTCGAGAACAAGGCCGGGTTGGATTGCGGCGGGAGCCACGGATTGGCCCCCCGGTGAAGCGTCCCCGAATCGCGGCGTGTATTCTGCCTCCACAGAATCCTGCCCGATCCAGGGCGGCACTTCGCCGGCCTTGGACTGTACCGCGCTGCCCCGTTGGGGCGGGCTGGCAGCAAAGATCAACATCGCGCAAACCATGCCGCAAAGAACGAGGTCATCCATCGCACGCCCGGATTCTCACCCCGGCAACCCCGCCCGCGACCATCCGCACTTCGGTCGGCTGGCTGACCGGCCCGACCCGGCGGCCGGCCAACGGGCGGAGCGCGCCGCATGAACTTCGGTTTCTCCCAGCACTTCAAGCAGGAGGCCACCCGGCGTGGCATCCCGTGGACGGCGGTTGAGGCGGTGCTGGCCGCTCCCGAGCAAAAGGTGGATGAACACGGCACCGTGGTGTGTTATCAATCCCGTCTGACGATCAACCCGAAGCCATACCTCCCGCGGGTGATGGTGGAGGAGGGCAGGCAGCCGCCGGTGGTGGTCACCGTTTATCGGGCCAGCAAGATCGGCAAGTACTGGCAGAATTCATGAAAGTGACCTACGACGCGGAAGTGGACGTGCTGCGGATCATCCTCCGCGACGCGCCCATTGAGGAAAGCGACGAAGACAAGCCCGGGGTGATCCTGGATTACGACGCGCAAGGCAACGTCGTCGGCCTGGAGGTCTTGAACGCCTTGCGGCGGGTTGAGAATCCGCGCGGTGTGGAATACACAGTCAGGCCGTGAGCCGCGGACTTGCAGCGGAATTCCGCGAACCGGAGCCTCGGGAGAAGCCACGTGCCAGCCACCGAACACCGCGCCAAACACACTGATTCCCACCCCGGCAACCCCGCCCGCGACCGTCTGCAATCCGATCGGGAATTTGACCGGCCCGACCCGGCCGCCGGCCAGAGTTCGGCGCGTAGCCGTTACCGGCGGTTCAACTTCCGCGCCGGGCTGGCGCGGATCCTGGCCGCCGCGTTGTTCTCGGCTGGCGTTGCACTGGGCGAACCGGCGCGCTTCACCGCGCCGGACGGCCCGCTGACCGAGCGGTTCGCCCGCCCGCCCGCCGCCCACCGCATCCTCAAGATCATTCACGGCTGGCCGGACGACCCCGCGCAGCAGGATCGCCTGCGCGCCACGCTGCTGGCCCAGGGCTTCGGCGGCGTGGTGTGCAACGTCTCGTTCGACGACTACCTCGAGAGCCCGGCCCGCTGGCGGACCTTCACGCGGGCCGTGCAGGCGGCCAAGGCCGACGGCCTGGCGCTCTGGCTCTACGACGAAAAAGGTTATCCGTCCGGCAACGCGGGCGGGCTGGTCTTGCGCGACCATCCCGAGTGGGAGGCCGAAGGACTGCTCGTCGCCGACCAGGAATGCGGCCCCGGACCGGTGACGCTCGCCGTGCCGCCCGGCCGGCTGGTGCTGGCGGCGGCGCTTCCACTCGATGAACGGCCGGCTCAACCGCCCGTGGCAAAGACCAAGGCCGGCGGACACCGCCAGCGCATCGAACTGCCTGCGGCGGTTGACGGCCGGATCACCTGGACCGCGCCCGCGGGCCGCTGGCGGGCGGTCGTCATCACGCGCAGCCGCCTTTTCGAGGGCACGCACGCCGAAGGCAACCTGTGGCAGAAGATGCCGTACGTGAACCTGCTCCAGGCCGCGCCCACCCGGCGGTTCCTCGAACTGACCCACGGCCGCTACGCCGGACATCTCGGCCCGGACCTCGGCCGCTGGTTCGTCGCCGCGTTCACCGACGAGCCGTCGCTCATGAGCCTGTTTCTGCGGCGGATGCCGTACCGGCCGTTGCCGTGGTCGGCGGAATTGCCGGCTGAATTCCAGCGCCGGCGCGGCTACGCGCTCGAGCCGGTGCTGCCCGACCTCGTTTTGACCGGCGGGGGCGCGGCAGCCGCGAGGCATCGCTGCGATTTCTGGCGGACCGTTGGCGAACTGGTGAGCGAAAACTATTTCGGCCAGATCGAGGCGTACTGCCGCGCGTTGAACGTGCCGTCCGGCGGCCACCTGCTCGCGGAGGAAAACATCGTCAACCACGTGCCGCTTTACGGCGACTTCTTCCGCTGCCTGCGGCGGATGGGCTCGCCCGGCATTGACTGTCTGACCAGCGTGCCGGTGGACGTGCCGTGGTACATCGCGCGCCTGGCGGCGAGCGCCGCCGAACTCGAGGGCCGTGCTCTGGTGATGTGCGAGACCTCGGACCACGCGCAGGTCTGGCGGCCGCCGGGCGACCCGCGGCCCCGGCGCGTCGTGACGGAGGCGGAAATCCGCGGCACCGTCAACCGCCTGCTCGCCGCCGGCGTGAACGTGATCACCAGCTACTACTCGTTCACCGACCTGGCCGACGACGCGCTGCGCCGGCTCAACGAGTGGGTGGGCCGCTGCGCCACGATGCTCCAGGGCGGGCACCAGGTCGCGGACATCGCGGTGGTTTATCCGGTCGAGAGCCTCTGGACGCAGTTCGTGCCGGCGCCACACTGGGCGAACGCCTCCGCCGGCGCCAACCGCATCGGCCACCTGTACCGGGGCGCGCTGGAGGCGCTGTTCGAGGCGCGGCGCGACTTCACGGTGGTGGATGCGGAGACGCTGGCGACGGCGAAGGTCGAGGGCGACGCGCTGGCGCGCGGCCCATTGCGCTGGCGCGTGGTGGTGCTACCCGGCGTGGACACGCTGCCGTGGGCGGCCTGGCGGAACCTCGAGAAGTTCGTTCGACGCGGCGGCGTGGTGATCGCGCTGGGTGCCTTGCCCGCGAACAGCGAAAAGGATTTTCCCAGCCGGCGCGTGACCCGGCTGAGCCGGGCCATGTTCGGCGAGGGCGGGCAGCCGGCGGTGCGGCAGGTTGGCGCCGGCCGGGGCGTCTGGCTCGGGGCGGGCAGCGAAGGCTTGCTGCCGCAGGTGCTCGATCAGGCGCTCGCACCGGACGTGGCGGTGACGCCGAAAGACGCGCCGGTCCGCGTGACGCACCGGCGGGTCGGCGGCCAGGAGGTGTACTTCCTGATCAACGACAGCGGCGCGCCGTGGCAGGGCACGGTACGCCTCAGCGCCAGGGGCCCGGGCCGGCAGTGGGATCCGGCCAACGGAACTTCACGCGCGATCGCCGCGCCGGACGCGCTGGACCTGCAACTCGATTCTTACGACGCGGCGTTGCTGACTTTTGACCGGGCCACGCCGCCGCCGCGGCTCACCTTGCCGGCCGGGCCCATCGGCGGTCAGCAAGCCGAACTGCTCGCGGTCGGCCGGCCGTTGCTGAGCCACGGTGAATTTGTCCGCGGCGAGGTGATGCCGGACGCCGCCCGCAGCGAGGCTGACCGCCCGGCCTGGCTGGCTCGCGCCACGCTCACGCGCGGGCAGGTGGACACGTTCCTGTTTGTGCGCTTTCCGCTAACACGGCCGGCGGATTTCGCGGACGCCGCGCTGCTCGAAGTCGAGTCCTGGGTGCCGGAAGGCCAGCGGACGCCTGCCCAGCTTCTGGTGATTCTGCACGAGGAAGGCGGCGGCGATTTCCTGGCCGAGACGCCGCGCTCGCTCGGCGTGACCGGGCGCGAGACCCTTTACCTGCCGCTGAGCCGCTTCGCCCTCGCCGGCTGGTCGCAGGACGCGGACGGGCGCCTGGACCGCGCGCGGGTGAGCGAAGTCCGCGTCGGCTGGGGCGGCTATTACGGCGGCGCCGGCGAGCGGGTGGATTTTTCAGTGACCGCGCCGCGGGTGCTGAAGGCCCGGTGAGCGGCTGGTCACGCCCTGTGTCCAGCGTCAGGCGCAAGGCCGACACTTCGGCGCGTTACAAGGTGGGTCGCCCCTAGCTGAGGGGCGACACGGTCCGGTGTCTCAGCGAGACGCCGGCTACCTGCGCCGCGGCTGTCCGGCCTTGGGCCTCAGTACACGCCTTCGACGATCTGCTTTTCCAGCGCGCCGAACGGCCGCACGTCGCCCACGCCGTCCCAGGCGTACGGCGGCCGGGGCGGGCGGCGGATGGCTTCGTCGCGCTCGAGGAAGCGCGGCATGAAGAACTCCTTGGTCATCGTGGTGAGCTCGACGCGGCCAAACTCGCCGTACGGCACGAGTTCGTCGGTCTGGTCCGGCTTCACCACGCGGAGCACGGCGCGCGGCTGCGGCGCGTAGTAGGTGACGCTGAAGTTGTCCTCGGGCTCGAGCGGAACGCTGGCGGCCAGGCCCATCAGGGTGTTGCCGTAGGTCGGGTAGAAGCCAATGCGGTTTTCGAGCAATTCCTCGATGATGAAGCGCACCTCCTGCGGTTTCATCGAGGTGCCGCCGCAGAACACGCCGCGGATACCCACCTCCCAGAGGTTGATCTGCTCGGCCAGGGCCTCGAGCAGCTTCGGCGTGGTGAACAGGCCGGCGACCTTGCGGTGGGTGAGGATGGTGACCGCCTGCTCCACCACGTGGGCCATGTAGGCCCTGGCCTCGTCGTATTTCTTCGCGGCCAGGAGCTTCTTCACCCAGCGGGGGTCGAGGTCAATGAAGTAGCACGCGCTGCCGCGCACGTTGGCCAGGTGCTCGATGGCCAGCCGGAGCCGGCGCGGGCCGGTGGGGCCCATCATCAGCCACGCGCCGCCGCGGGGGAAATGCGCGTCAGCAAGCTTCTCGCTGAACTCGGTGTAATCCACCTTGTAGTCGTTCCAGCCGATGCGCTGCTTGGGCATGCCGGTGGTGCCGCCGGTCTCGAAGACGTTGAAGGGGACGCCCCGGAACGGCGCGGGCACCCAGACCTCCGGCTGGAGGTCACGCAGCCATTCGTCCTGGAAGTGCGGGAACTTCCGCAGGTCGGCGAACGTCGCGACTTCGAAGCGCGGGTCGAAGTGTTTCTTGGCCCACTCCAGCCAGAACGGGCAGCCGGTCTCGGGGCTGAAGTGCCAGGCGATGATTTCGTGCAGGTGCGCGTCGAGCTGGGCTTGGGCCTGTTGGACGGCCTCGGGGGTCACGGTGGGCATAGGCATGGGTCAGGCAGGGGGTTGAACACGAACACCGAAATCCGTCGTGGCCCGGGCGACTCCGCCCGCCGGACTTGGGTCTGCGGCTTGCGGACAAACGGCCGGTTGCGGCAACGCGGGAGCCGGCCCGGCCGCGGAGGCGCGGCCCGGGAAAAAGCGGGCGACGGTCGCCTCGCGAGGCGGCCGGGTGACGAGCGACACGCCCACCAGCGCGAGCGCCGACGCGGCGAAGATGAACGCCACCGGCATCAGGCCGAACAGCAACAGTTCATCGTCGCCGGGGCGCTTGCTGGTTCCCGCAAGGATGTCGCGGTAGAACAAGGCCACCCACGTCACCGCCGTGGCGGCCAGGCTGGCCAGCGCGCCGGCCCGGGTGGTCCGCCGCCAGTACACCGCGGCAAAGACCAGCGGGAACAGCCCCGCAAACCCGGAGAAGCACCACACACCCAGATCGAACACCTGCGCGGTGTCCTTCAGGCCCAGCGCGAGCAGATAGGTGGCGGCCACGACGCCCAGGATGAAGCCGCGCGCCAGCAGGATTTTCTGCGCGTCGCCGAACCGCTCCCGGCCGGCGAGCCGGAGCACGACGTCGTTGGTGAACATCGTGCCCAGGCACATGAACTGGGAATCGAGGCTGGACATGATGGCGGCCAGCACGCCGGCGGCCACCAGGCCGGTCAGGAGCGGCGATTGCACCAATTGGTTGACCATGCGGCCCAGCACGGCGTTCGGGTTGGCGCCTTCGCCCAACTGGGCGGTCGCCCACAGGCCGATGAGGACGCACGGCACCCACAGCACCATGATGAAGACGGGGTGCGCGATCACCGTGAGCCGGAAGCTGCGCGCGCTCCGCGCCGTGAGCCAGTGCTGGAACAGGTGCGGAAACATGCCCACCGAGAGGGGGATCAGAAAGTACGAGAAGAACTGGGCGTGGCCAATCAGGCCTTCGCGCGCGAGGCGGGGCGCGCCGAACGCGCTTTCGGCCACCTGCCGGCCGGCCTGTGGCAGCCCGCCCATGCGGTCGGCGATCAGGGCAAACGCCACGACGCCCGCCGCCAGAAAGACCAGCGTTTGAAACGTGTTCGCCCACACCGCCCCGCGCAGCCCGCCGAAAAACACGTAGCACAGCACGATCAGGCAGATCACCCCGGCCCCCAGCCAGAACGGCACTCCGCCGGAGAGCGGGTGGGGACGGGCCACGCCGTCGGGTCCGACAAGCTCCGGCAGCGCAAACAGCTCGGGGAAGGCCCCGGCCGTGGCGGACTGCGTGAACTTGCCCGCCGCAATCACGCCGACCAGCAGGTACGGAATAACCAGCAGCACCAGCACCGGAAACAGCCAGTAACCCAGCGCCGGCGATTCGAACCGCGCGCGGAAATACTCGCATTGCGTCACGTACCCGAACTTCTTGCCCACAGCCCAGAGCCGGATGCCGATGACGAAAAAGACCGCCGAATGAATCAGCCCGGACCACGACGCCATGAGCCCATAGACGCCGATGCCGCTGGTGTACGCCTTGCCGGTCGAGCCCACCATGGCGAAGCCGGTCATGGTGGTGCCGAAGATGGACATCAGCAACAGGAACGGGCCGACGGACCGGCTCACCACGAAATAATCCGCGCTGGTGCCCTTGAAGAAGTGGTTGCTCAGCAGCCCCAGCGCCACCAGCAGGCCCAGGTAGCCGGCGATGATGAGCACCACTTGCGTGCCTTCGGTGAGGGCCAACATCGGGGGAATCACGCGGGCGGGGAGTTGCGGGCCGTTTCGCTGCCGCGGGCGGCGGGCTCCGGAGCCGCCGGTTCGTTTGCCCAGCGCTCGAGTTCGTCCGGCCAGGCAAAGCGGCTGGCCAGCGCCCACAAGCCGCCCGCCGCGAGCGAAAACAGGGCGTGGTAGAACAGGCCGATCGGCAGAAAACCGAACACCAGCCGGCGGTCCGCCCACCACCAGAAGTCGTGGTGCAGCGCGAACAGCAGCGCGAAAAGGATCACCACCAACCGGCGCGAACCGGACGTGGCGCCTGGGCGGGTCAGCGGCGCGGACATGGCGGGAGCGTCGGAACGGTTCAAGGCGCGGGAGCGCGGTCCCCGCCCAGCGCCGCCGCCGCCGAGTCGTGGAAGGCGTACAGGTGCGTGTTGCAGCCCACGTAGATGACGCCGTTGGCCACGACCGGGGTCGAGTAGATCGGCGCGCCGAGGTTGCACTCGCTCAGCAGCTTCTTCTCCCTGGCCGCCGCGAGCACCACGAAGTCGCCGTCCTCGTCGCCCACGTACACCTTGCCGTCCGCCACCAGGGTGCTGCCCCACATGTGGGCCTTCATGTCGTGGGTCCAGTACAGCCTGCCCGTCTCGGCGTCGAGGCAATGGACGAAGCCGGAGAAATCGCCCACGAACAGCAGCCCGCTGTCGGGGTCAATCGAGACGGTGGAAATGCTGCGGTGGATGCCGCGGTAATCCCAGATCAACGCCGAGCCGGTCACGTCGCCGGTCTTGGTGGCGTCCACGCACACCAGCCGGCCCACGCCTTCGCCGTGCTCGGGATCCTGGCCGATGGCGACGTACACCCGGTTCTTGTAGAAGACCGGCGTGGCGTTGATCTCGCTGGGGCCTTCGGCGTCCGGGTACCGGATGGGTTTGCCGTCCTTCAGCTTGTACTCGGGCGGGTTGCAGTCGAACCACCAGAGCTTCTTCAAGTAGTCCAGCTCCGGGTCCTCCTCGTGGTTGAGCGGCGGACCGGGCAGCACGGGCACGATCGGCGTACCCGAGCCTTTCGCCGGCTGGGAGCCGAACGCGTAGAGCACGCCGTCGCCGCCGCCGAAATAGACCTGCCAGCGGTCGTTAATCTGCCCGGCCGAGCCCGAGCCCCACTGGCCGTGGTAGATGCGCGGCCCGATGCCGGCGTTGTCCTCGCCGGCCAGTTCGCCGGTGTGCTTGTTCACCGCGATGAAGCTCGGCGCCAGCGGCGAGGGGATGTTCACGTGGGTCCAGTCCTGGCCGTTCGAGGCGCAGACGTAAACGAGGTCGCCGACCAGCAGCGGTGAGCTGTTGGAGGCGTTGTGCGGGAAGACGCCCAGTTCGTTCATCATGTCGTACACCCAGATGATGTCAGCGTCGTGCGAGCCGAGCTTGGCCGGCGGCCGGCCGGTGTCCTTGACGAAGTAATTCACCTCGTCCGTGAACGGGCCGTCGTTGCCGTTGGCCAGGCCCTCGGTGTCCAGGCACATGACCTCGCAGCGGCTGGTGACGATGTAGATGCGGTTGCCCTCGATGGTGGGCGAGGAGAGCAGGCCGAGGTTCTCCCAGTCGTTCACCTTGCCGGACTTGAGCTTGGGCACCACCAGATGCCACAGAAAATCGCCGGTCTTTTCGTCGAAGCACATCAGGATGCTGCGGTCGCCCTGGTGCTGGGGGTCGCGCGGGAAATCGTTGTTCGTGCCGACGAAGACCTTGCCGCCGGCGACACTGGTGTTGCCGTAGCTCTGCGAGCCCAGCTTGGCGACCCACTTGACGTTCTTGGTGGTGGCCAGGTCCACGTCCTCGGTGCCCGGCTTGAACTTCCCCGGCTCGAAGCGATCCGGGAGGTTTTTGGCGGGCGAGTACATGTTCCGGTGGACGGTGCCGCCCCACATCGGCCAGTCGCCGGCGTGGAGCGGGGCCAGCCAGCCGAGGAGGCCGAGGGCGAGGATTGCGGAGGTGTGACGCATAATGGAAAGACGGGAACTCACGGGGCGTTGGAGGTGATGATGATGTTGTCTAGGAACACCCGCATGTCCTGCGGCGCGAACGCGAACAGGCCGGGGCTGCCCGAGCGATGCGCGGTGCGGTGCGGTACCTCGATGGTCCAGGCCGCCGGCTCGGGCTCGCCGGCCTTCCAGGCCTTGCCGCGGACCACGCCGGTGCCGTCCGGCAACAGGTCCACCCGCGCCTTGAGCGTGTACCAGGTGTTGGGCGACCAGCGGAACGGCACGGCCACCTTCAGCCGTTCCTGGTTGGAGTTGACCTCCAGCTCCTGCGAGTTGCCCTTCAGGATGATGGCGTAACGCTGGTTGACCACGCCCACCTCGGACATCTTGCGCCGCGTGCCCTCGCTGCGCACGTCCGCCTGCACGGTGTAATTGCTCATCTCCGGCCGGCCCAGGAAGGCCGTGCCGCGCTGGAAGAACTTGTTGTCAATCGTCTTGGTCAGCGCCTTGGTGCCGTCCACCTCGCGGACCTCGAAGCGAAACCGCGCGCCGATCCACGGCAGCGGCGGATACGCGAAGCGCGTCGGCGGCTCCACCGTGTTGGTGGTTGTGCTGGCCAGCTCGACGCCCTCGAAGTCCTCGCGCAACGGCAGCGGTGGCAGCACACGGCCGCGGATGTAGCCCTTAAGCCCGTCCAGCGCGGCCTCCCAGGCCCCGGCCGACATGGCCGCGTCCGCCGGCGCTTCCAGCTCGCCCGCGGAGTTAAACCGGCCTTGCATCGTCGCCTTCACCAGCGCGGTGGGCGGCACGTACGGCGCCCAGCGGAGCGCGCTCACGACCGGCACGTCGGCCACAAACAGACCGTTCGCGTCCAGCTTGCGCGCGCGAAACCGGGCGCGCTCGCCCGGCTTGAGCACGACCTCGGCCGGCACGATCTGCAACTGTGTGGCCGGTCCGGCCTTGGGCCAGGGCGCCGTCGCCACCGGCTGGGGGCGGCCCGGGTTGTCCCCGCGCTTGCCGAAGCAGTACAGCTTGCGCGTGGTCTGCTGATAAATCTTCCCGTTCCACGCCACCGGCGTGCCGAAGCAGCGGCCGTCCAGATCAATGTGCGTCAGCTTCTCGGCGGTGTCGCCGTGGTCGCGGAAGATGTAGAAACCGCCCTTCAGCCCGGCCTCGCTGGAATCGCCCTCGGTCTTGCTGGCCGGGTCGTCCAGGATCGGCACGTAGATTTTGTTGTCCGCGAACAGCGGCGAGGAGTTGCGCTGCTCGATGCCCAGCTTCTCGCTCCAGAACTCCCGGCCGGTCTTCACGTCCACCGCGATGAGGTCGCCTTTTTCCTTCACCACGTAAATCCGGTCGCCCACCAGGATCGGCGAGCTGGTCGAGGTCGAGGCGTCCAGGGTCCACAACTCGACCATCGCGCGCTCGATGACCACCGGTCCGCTGAGCGCGTTGGTGGGCTCCACGTCGGGAATCTTCATCGCCACCATCTGGCCCGGCTCGTACGGCGTGCCGAAGATGGCGATGATCTTGTCGTTGTTGTGCACCAGCACGGTGGCGTTGATGCCGGCCTTGGCCAGCGGCACGCGCCAGAGCGGGTCGCCGGTGCGGGCGTTGAGGCACACCACCGAGCCGTCGCCCGTGGCCGCGTACAACACGCGCTTGTCGCGGAACCAGCCCAGGTAGGGGTGTGAAAACGAATTGTCCATCGGCCGCCCGCCCGGGGAGCTGGACCACACCAGCTCGCCGGTGAGCTTGTCGAAGGCGTAGAAACGGTCGCCACCCACGCCTTGCGCGCCCCAGTTGCTGGTGATGCCGCGCGTGATCACCAGGTCGCGGTCCACCACGGGCGAGGCGGTGCGGCTGTTGGGGAAGGTCAGGCGGCCGAACTCCTCCATCAACGAGCGGCTCCAGAGCGGCTGGCCGTGGGCCGTGAAGCCGGCCAGGATGCCCTGCGTGCCCTGCATGTACACGTTTCCGGTCTCCGGGTCTATGGCGGGCGAGGCCGTTGCGTAGCGCAGGTAGATCGTGTCGCTGAGAAAGTCGTTGTACGTCCGCTTCCAGAGCAGTTCGCCCGTCTCGGCGTTGAAGCACGCCACGCCTTCCTGCAGGTCCGGACCGTCGTCCTTGTAGCCGAGGATGTACAGCCGCCCGTTGGCGATCACCGGCGTGGACTGCCCCGGCCAGTCGGCGGTCCAGAGCGCCTCGTCCTTCGACCCGATCTTGTCAGGCAGCCCGGTTTCGCGCGAGACACCGCATTGCTCCGGCCCGCGCCACGCCAGCCAGCCGTCCACCGCGGCCTGGGCGGAAAGCAGCGTTGCCAGCCCGGCCGCCGCCACCCGCGCGAAGCGTCGCCACAGGCGCCGGCGCCGCGCCGCGCCGCGCGCGTTCGCACTTTGAATGCCAACGAAATTCATCGCCATGGTCGGCAAGTATGGTGCGGGTTTCGGCTTTCGCAAATGCCATGATACCTACACGTATGAATTCCGCTTCCCGGCCCTGCGCGCGGCCGGTAACTTCCGCCGCCGTGGCTTCGTCTTCCACGTCTTCGCGCTCCCGCCGCGTCCCCTCGCCGGGCGGGTCCGCGGAGGCTGTCCCGCCGCGACGCCTGCCGCCGCTGCTGCGGCGAGCGTGGTTCAGTTTGAACCAGGCCTTCCGCCGGCGCATCGCGCACCTGGGCCTCACGCCCGACCAGTTCACCGCGCTGCGGCTGCTCGCCGAAACCGGCCCGGCCGGCGTGCGCCAGCACGCCCTCACGCCGCTGATGTCCAGCGACCCCAACACCATCGCCGCGCTGCTCGAGCGCATGGAAAAGGCCGGCTGGGTGCGCCGCCGGCCCGAGCCCGCGGACCGCCGCGCCCGCCGCGTCACGCTGACCGGGGCCGGCCGGCGCCGCTTTGAACAGGCGCGCGAGATCGCGCTGGCGTTGCAAGCGGAAGTGCTCGGGGGCCTGCCCGCGCGCGAGCGCACCTCCTTCCTGGCGCGGCTCGAACGGGTGGCGGCGGCCTGTCGCGCGGCGGCGGAGAAACCTCCACGACCCGAAGCGCCGGACCGCTAGTCGCCTGTCTGCTCGATGGCCTTGAGCGCCTCCGCGGCCTCCTCGTGGCCGGGCGCGATTTCGAGCAGCCGGCGGAACTGCGCCCGCGCCTTTTCGATCTGGCCATCCAGCGCAAACCACAGCCCGCGCTGGAACAGCAGTTCCGCGGCGAGTTCGGGCGGCGGTTTGTCGCCCGCCAGGCGGGTGGCCTTGGCGAGGTATTGCAGCGCGCGGGAGCGCCCCAACTCGGTGCGTTCCACCTTGAGCAGCGCGGCGCCGAGCGTGAGGTTGGCGAGCAGGTTCTCCGGGTGCCGGCGCTGCGTGGCTACCGCTTCGTCGAGGAGGGCGTCCAGTTGCTGGTTCTTCTCCAGCGCCTTGGCCAGCAGCAGGCGGTTGCGCGGCGTGTCGCGATGCTCGACCCGCTGACGGCCCACCTCGAGCAGGGCGTCGAACTGCCGCGAAAACGCCAGGGCAAAGGTGAGGGTTTCCCAGGCATTGCCGTTGCTCGGATCGAGGGCCACCGCCCGCCGCAGCGACGCCTGGCCGCCGGAGACATCGCCCACCAGGAAAAATTGCAGCAGCCCGGCCACCGCCAGCGCCGACGAAGCCCGGCGGGGCCCGGCGTCCTGGCCGAGGCGTTCGAGGCGCGCCAGCACGGCGCGCACCGCGGCGCGGGTGCGGTCCGGCAGCACCGGCCAGAGTTCGCGGCGCAACAACGCCTCCGGCGCGC
>CAZMOZ010000020.1:0-5763 GCA_964568145.1 uncultured Verrucomicrobiota bacterium | reverse complement strand
GTGCGGTCCGGCAGCACCGGCCAGAGTTCGCGGCGCAACAACGCCTCCGGCGCGCACTCGCCCTGCTGGCAGGCCGCGGCCAGCACTTCGAGCAAGGCCACGCAACCCCAGGCCTGCGGGTCATCCGCGCTCAACTCCGCCGCGCGCCGCAGGTCCGGCAGCGCGTCCGGGTGAAACAGTGCTTGAGGCAGCCGGGGCCGGCGCTCCCCGGCCGGATCGGCGGGCGCGAGGATCGCCTCGAGCAATCGCTGGCTGGCGCGCACGGCCGCGCGCGCCGCGTAAGCCTCGGCTTGGTCTGGGCCCGCTGGCACGGCGCGGTCGGCGGCGGCCACCGCCTCGGCCATGAGCCGCCGGGCTTGTTCCGCGTCGGCGGTCTCGGGCCGGAAGCCCGCGCCCCCGGTCAACAACGGATCCGCCCAGGACATCCTGGAATCGCCGGCCTCGGACGGTAGAATGGTTTGCAGGGCCGTGCTGGCCAGCACCTGGGCCAACAGGGCGTGCGGATGCCATTGGTCCGGCGCGGACTGGACCGCCTTGCGCAACAGGCGCTCCGCCTCGGCCGCGCGGCCTTGCGCCTGGAGCACCTTTGCGTAACCCGTCACCAGGCCGGCGTCCTGCGAGTCCTCAGCCCCCTGCTGGCGGTACAGTTCGGCGGCGCGCGCGAGCGCCTGGTCGCTTAACCGGCTTTCGCCCAGTTCGGCCAGCCGGTCGGCCAGTTGCGCGTACAGCGGGGCGTCGCTGGCGTTGCCCGCCAGCCGGCCGCGGAGGTCTTCGATGTCGCGCACCTGCGCGCCTTCCGCCGTCATCAACGCGTAGCCGCGGACGGGATGAAAGCTCAGGCCGGTGGTGAAACTGACCTGGGGCAGGCGGGTCAATTGCTCGAGACGCGCGCGCCCGCTGGCCGGCACGGCGGCGTGCAGCCACGCCGCCAGCAGCCCGCAGAACAACAGGGCCGGCGCCACGCGTACCGGATCACGACGGCGTGTCATCCGCGGGCAACGTAACCGCGCGGAGAAATTCGCGCCACTGCCGGCGTGACGCGAAGCCAGCCGCCGCATCAATCCGAAAACCGCCGATGAACGCGGATGAACGCCGAGGCGCCGTTCTCCTGACAAAAGCAAGGCTGCTGCGTGCCGCTCGACGGCTGGATGAGTCGCCCCCAGGCGAGACGTCCTCCTCATCCGTGCCCTTCCGCGCCATCCGTGGTCGGACCACTTTCCGGGCTCAAACCAGCGTCTCGGCCAGAATCTTGCGGGCCTGCTCGACGCGGTATTCGCGGATTTGGTCCCGCAACGCCGGGCGCTTGAGGCCGAGGATGGCCGCGGCCAGCAAGGCGGCGTTGACCGCGCCCGCCTTGCCGATGGCCAGCGTGCCCACCGGGATGCCGCCGGGCATCTGCACCGTGGACAGCAGCGAGTCCAGGCCTTTCAACGCGCCGCTTTCCATCGGCACGCCCAGCACCGGCAGCACGGTGTGGGCGGCGGTCACGCCGGCGAGATGCGCCGCGCCGCCGGCGGCGGCGATCAGCACCTCCACGCCGCGCGCTTCGGCGGCGGTCACGTATTCGGCGGCTTCCTTCGGCGTGCGATGGGCGGAAAGCACTCGGCATTCGTGCGGAATGCCGAAGCGGTCCAGGGTTTCGTGGGCATGGCGCATCACGTCCCAGTCGGATTTGCTGCCCATCAACACGGCCACCAGCGGGGGAGTTGGTTCACTCATGGCCGCGAAGGGTAGTGCGCCGGCCGCCAAAAGCAACCGGTCCAGGCCGGGCTGGCAAAAACGGCGCGCCACGCGAGAATCCGGGCGGCGTGAGCACTTCATCAACTTCACCGGACAAGCCGGTGTTCCCGCGCCTGCTTGCGGTGCGGCAGCGGTTTCCGGAACGGCCGCCGCCGGACTTCGCCGCCGAAATCACGCGCGGCCTGGGACCGCTGGCCGCAACGCTTCACCCGGACGCGCGCGTGGCCGTGGCGGTGGGCAGCCGGGGCATCGCGAACCTGGCGGTCGTCGTGCGCCAAGTCCACGAAGTGTTGCGCGCGGCGGGCGCGGCGCCGTTCATCCTGCCGGCGATGGGCAGTCACGGCGGCGCGACCCCGGCGGGCCAGACCGAACTGCTGGCCGGCTATGGCGTCACG
This sequence comes from uncultured Verrucomicrobiota bacterium, assembly GCA_964568145.1. Lineage (GTDB taxonomy): Bacteria > Verrucomicrobiota > Verrucomicrobiia > Limisphaerales > J093 > DSVZ01. Next base: position 3,628 of record CAZMOZ010000020.1, on the reverse strand, counting down.
GAGGCGGCGCTGGGCGTGGAAGTGCGCGCGGGCATGGAGGTCGCCGAAGCCGGCCGGACCGCCGAAGGCTGGCCGGTGGTGTGCAGCGTCGAGGCGTTGCGGGCGGACGCGGTGGTGCTGATCAACCGCGTGAAGCCGCACACCGATTTCGCCGGCCGTCTGGGCAGCGGGCTGCTCAAGATGCTGGTGGTGGGGCTGGGCAAGCACGCGGGCGCCGCGGCCTTCCACGCGGCCGCCGCCCGGCTCGGTTACGAGCGCGTGTTGCGCGCCGCCGCCGAAGTCCTCGCCGCGCGCCTGCGCCTGCTGGCCGGCGTGGCGCTGGTGGAAGACCAGCGTCATCAGACCGCGCGCGTGGAGGTGGTGGTGCCGGCGGATTGTACACGCCGCGAGGAAGCCTTGTGCGCCGAGGCCCGCGAACTCTTGCCCCGCCTGCCGTTCGCGGAGGTGGACCTGCTGATCGTGGACTGGATGGGCAAGAACATCAGCGGCACCGGCATGGACCCGGCGGTGATCGGCCGGATGATCCACGGCTACTCGCTGGCGGAGGATGCGGAGCGCCGCCGGCCGCACGTGCGGCGGCTGTTCGTGCGCGACCTCACGCCCGAAAGCCACGGCAACGCCATCGGCCTGGGCATGGCGGACTTCACCACCACGCGCCTGGTCCGGGCGATGGACCGGCGGGCCACCGTAACCAACGCCCTGACCGCGCTGTCGCTGCAAGGCGCCAAGGTGCCGATCCATTTCGACACGGACCGCGAGGCGCTCGCCGCGGCGCTGGCTTCGTTGCCGCTCGCGGATGGCCAGCAGCCACGAATCGTGCGCATCCGCGACACGCTGTCGGTCGGGCGGCTGGAAGTGTCTGAGGCCCTGGCCGCCGAACTGGCCGGACGTGAAGACCTGGAGATCCTCGGTCCGCCGGCGGAGCTGGCCTTTGACGCCGCGGGCAACTTGCTGCCCCTGCCGGAATGAACAGCGAATTCCACCGAACGCCCGGCCGCAACAGCCTGAAATTCCCTTCAACCAAATCGCCGCGAGCCCGAGTCCCCGCCATGAAACTGCCCCGGATTTTCCTGATTGCCTTCACCGCGTTGGCGCCCGGCTGGCGCGAGGTCCACGCCGCCGAGGAGCGCTTTCCCAACCTCGCCGCCCAAAGCTCGCTGCCGCGCGGGTCCGGGCTGGCGGCGAAGTTTGCGGCCGATGCCAGCATCGCGTCCCATCCGGCTGTGATCTTCGCGGACGATTTCGAGGACGGCGCACTGGGCGCGCGCTGGGATGAAAAAGGCGCCGGCAAAGGCCGGGCGCTCAGCTTCGCGCCCGCCGGGGAGGCGGTTTGCGGCCAACGCTGCCTCAAGGTCGAGGCGCGGCTGGGCGCGAACACCGGCGACGGGCTGACCAAATGGTTCGAGCCGACGGACCCGGTCTTCGTGCGCTTTTACGTCCGCTTCGATCCCGGCTGTGATTACGTCCACCACTTCGTGACGCTGCGGGCGAACAAGGGCCTGCGCGGCGGCGACCGGTGGAGCGGCTTCGGCGGCGCCGGGCTGCGTCCGGCGGGCGACGAGCGGTTTTCCACCGCGCTCGAGCCGTGGGGCAACTGGGGGCGCTGGCCCGCGCCGGGCAAATGGAACTTCTACAGCTACTGGCACGAGATGGAAGTGTCGCGGGACGGCAAGTACTGGGGCAACTCGTTCCAGGCCGAGCCGCAGGAGGTCATCCCGAAGGACCGCTGGATTTGCGCCGAGTTCATGCTCAAGCACAACACCCCCGGCCAGCCGGACGGCGAGCAGGCGTTCTGGATTGACGGCCGGCTGCTCGGGCACTGGCGCGGCCTCAACTGGCGCCGGACCGCCTCGCTCCAGGCCAACGCGCTCACGCTCGAGGCCTACGTCACCGACCGCTGGACGAAGCACCCGACGAACATCGTCTGTTTCGACAACGCGGTGATCGCGCGCGCATACATCGGCCCGGCCGGCCGGCCGTAGCCGGCGCGGGCCTCGCTCAATTGGGCATCCGGCCTCGGGCCTCGGGGTCCGGCCGGCGCACGGCCGATGCGCCGCAGCCCGAGCCCGGCCTCCCGCCCTCATAATCCGCCTCACGTCTTCTGAAAAGTTGCGTTCCGCCCGTCGGCGGCCTTGACCCGGGCGGGGGACCGGGTGTAAGCGTACAACGTTATGAATACCCCCGGGTTGATTCGGGTTGGCTCTCTCTCTCTCTCTCTCTCTCTCTCTGGTTTAATGTCCTGACGGCGGTGAGCGCCCGGGCCCAAGCGCCCCCGGCGGCCGCCTTCGATGACCAGCCCCGTGTGGTCGAGCGCGGCCCGCACCACAACGTGATCGAGTGGGTGGCCGCGCGCCGCGCCGCCGCCGCCGGCCTCCATCTTCTGACTTCTGACTTCTGACTCCTGCCTCCCGCCTCCCCACTCCTCGCTCCTCCCAAAAACCTCATTGACACCCGGCACGAAGCCGTTTACCCGCTCCCTCAACATCCCGCCCGACTTGATGCAGGCGCCAAGGCCCAGTCGAGGGATTGAGGGCAGACCGCCCCGCGGTCCGCACGGACCGCGGGCTCCCCGTGCCCGCCGCCGACCCCGCGTCCCGGCGCGCGAAGACGGCCGGTCCCCCGCCGCGCCGCCCTGGCCCGCAACGCGGCTTCTTGCCGCGGCCGGCACAACCCTAGAACCCGTGACCACCCATGAAAACTGACGCCAACACCTCCCGCGGTAGCCGAAACCTGAAGGCCGCGCTGGCCCTGGCCCTGCTGGTCTGGGCCGGACCCGCCTCCACCCAGGAAGTCCAGGTCGAGCCAGTGGGCCAATGGCCGGGCTTTGCGCGAGGACCAGCCTATGCGGTCGCCGTGGCCGGCCAGTACGCCTACGTGGCGGCTGGGCTGGCGGGCTTGCAGGTGATTGACGTGAGCGATCCGGGAAACCCGCGGTTGGTGGGCGGCCTCGACACCCCCGGGTCTGCCGAAGGCGTGGCGGTGAGCGGCCAGTACGCCTACGTGGCGGATGGGGAGTGGGGGTTGCACATCCTGCGAATCGGAGACGCGGCGACGCCGCCCCGCGCCTGGACGGACCGTTCGGGCTGACGGCTGAGGGATTCGCGGCCTGGCTGGACGCGCGAGCGGCGGGGACGTACCGGGTGGAGGTCTCCGGAGATTTGCGGACTTGGGAGACCTTGGTCACGCTGACCAACGTCTCGGGGCGGGTGCGCGTCTTGGACCCGGCGGCGACCAATGCCGCGTCGCGCTTCTACCGCGCGGTGCGGTTGCCGTGAGGGAGGCGGGAGGGGGCGAGGATTCCGCCGCCTGGCGGCGGCTACCCGCCCCGTAGCCGCCGTCCTTCTGCTGCGGGTGGAACGGCCTACCAGGCCGTGGCCGGCAGCAACCTGTCACGATCCGGCGCGCCGGCGTCCCCGCCGGCTTTGGGCGGCACCTACCCCCTAACCGAGGGTCGGGCGCCGCGGCGTCGGCGCCGAATCCGGCCGGGGCGCAGCGTGGCCCCCCGACAGCGCCGGCAAGCCGGCGCACTCCATACGCTTCGAGGCCCGCGCCGACGGCGTCAGGCGAAGAGTTCCTGGATCGGTTTGCCCAGGCCGTCGCGCGTCACGTAGAAGGGCCGGCGCTCGAC
>CAZMOZ010000019.1:0-82029 GCA_964568145.1 uncultured Verrucomicrobiota bacterium | reverse complement strand
CGAGTGGGTGTGGTCCTGGAAGACACTCGGGCTGAGCGACTCGGCGCCGATGAAGGTCGTTATGGTGTCGGTCGGGCGCGGGAGTTGGTTCAGGTTGCGGAAGGTTTCGATCACGCCGCCAAACGGATCCAGCTTGTCCACGGAGATGTACTCGTTGAGCACGTAGCTGCTGGCAAAATGCTTGAGCCGCTCCTTCGCCTTGGGGTCCGCCGGGCAGGTGCGGATGGCGTCCACGTTCGCCACGTACGGCTGAAGCGTGAAAATCCACGAGCGATTGGTGTCGCTGGTGCCGTGCGTGGTCTCGGGCAGCCAGCCGTTGTGATCGTCCGCGTACAGGCTTAGCGCCAGACCGATCTGGCGCAGGTTGGACGCGCAGCCCGCCTGCTTCGCCTTGATCTTGGCCGTGGCAATGGCGGGCAGGAGCAGGCTGGCCAGGATCGCGATGATGGCGATCACGACCAGCAGCTCGATCAGGGTGAACCCCGCGCAATTTCGCTCTCGAACGGATTTCATGGTTTCGCCGAGCCGTTCCACAGACGCCGGCTCAAACGTCATCCCGCCCGAAACGGGCGGCAAATTTTCTTTCGGAAGATTCGATCCGATCCACGCCGCGGGCGGCGGCTAGACCGGTGCAAGCCCCCCAACCGGGGCGGGGAGCGGTTCAGGCCGGAGGCGGGGCACGGCCGGGAGGCAGGAAGTGCGGGACGGCGGCCGGCTTGCCAGCCGCCGGCTCCAACGGGGCAACCAGGATCAGTGCCGGAACGGCCAGGGCGGGTAGGCCGGCGGCCGGCTCGATCAGTCCTTTGTCGAGGAGGACCGCGGCGCATTCGTGGTGCGTGCCCGCCGCGCCGCCATGCAGCCAGTGGTGAGCCTCGGGCGAGACGGCCACGAGCTGGGCGGCGAGCAGCCAGAGCACCGCGCCGGCGGCCAGCGCCAGCCGGCCGGCGGTGCGCCGTGACGGAACTGCTGGAAGTTCCAGTTGCAAACCGGTTGCAATTAAAACCCGGTGCCTGGCTCCCGCAAGCGGTATTTCGTCACGTTTGGGCAACGCGGGGTACGCCAGCCTTCTCGGCGAACGCAGGCGTCGGCGGTTCGCTGGCGGTGTCGGACGGTCCGCGCTGGAGCGCGGCGCCACCGGCCCGATTGTTGGTGGCTCAGCGGGGATCGCTTTGGAGCGTTGGCGGAGCGTAGTGGGGCAGGCGACCCGCCTGCCCGCGTGGCGCGGGCGACCCCGCCTGCGCCTGTTGCGGACAGGTCTGTCCGCACCTCGGAGCCGGGCGTCGTGTAAGTCCGCCCTCCGATAACAAGCGTACCCGCCCCGCTGGGGTGCGGCGCTACGGCTGCGGAAGCCGGCGCCACCGTGCGGCCTTACGCCTCGCGATACCGCTGGGCGATGGGCAGGCGCCGGCCCACGCCGAACGCCTTGCTCGTGACCTTGAGGCCGGGCGCGGCCTGCCGGCGCTTGTACTCGCTCAGGTCAATCAGCCGCACCACGCGCCGCACCGTGGCGGCGTCGAAGCCCGCGGCGATGATTTCCTCGACGGCGCGGCCTTCGACCACATAGGCGTCGAGGATGGCGTCGAGCACCTCGTAGGGCGGCAGCGAATCCTGGTCGGTCTGGTTCGGTCGCAATTCGGCGGACGGCGGCTTGATGAGCGAGGCGGCGGGGATGATCTCGCGCTCGCGGTTGATCCAGCGGGCGAGCCGGTACACCCATTGCTTGGGCAGGTCGTTGATCACCGCCAGGCCGCCGCACATGTCGCCGTACAGCGTGCAATAACCCACCGCCAGTTCGCTCTTGTTGCCGGTGGTGAGCAGCATCTCGCCGAACTTGTTGGACAACGCCATCAAGATCACCCCGCGCAGTCGCGCCTGGATGTTTTCCTCGGTGGTGTCCTCGGGCCGGCCGGCGAAGACGCCGCCCAGTTCGCGCTTCAAGGTTTCGAACGCGGCCTGGATGGAAATCACGTCGTACCGGATGCCGAGGCTGGCAGCCAGACGGCGGGCGTCTTCGAGGCTGCCGGGGCTCGAAAACTGCGACGGCAGGGACACGCCGCGCACGCGCTCCGCGCCGAGCGCGGCCACGGCCAGGCAGGCGGTGAGCGCGGAGTCAATGCCGCCGCTCAGGCCCAGCACGGCCGAGCTGAAGCCGCATTTGTGCAGGTAATCCCGCAGGCCGAGCACCAGCGCCCGATGCAGCTTTTCCTCGTCGTCCAATGGCGCGACGGGTGGTGCGGCGGCGGCGTCCGTGTCCGCCACGATGAAGTCCTCGGCGAAGGACGCGCCGCGGGCCACGAGGCCGCCGGCGGCGTTGAAGACCAGGCTGGAGCCGTCGAACACCAGTTCGTCGTTGCCGCCGACCAGATTGCAATAGACCAGCGGGCGGCGGGTCTTGTTGGCCAGGCTGGCCAGCATGGCGTGGCGGATGCGGTTCTTGCCCAGGTGCCACGGCGAGGCGGAGACGTTGAGCAGCAGGTCCGCGCCGGCCGCGACGAGTTCGGCGGCGGGGTTGCGGCGATACCGGCGGTCCGGCCAGAAATCCTCGTCGTTCCAGAGGTCCTCGCAGACCGTGAGCCCCAGCCGGCGCCCGTTGAACGGCACCGGCTCGTTGGCCGCCGCCGGCTCAAAGTAGCGGTCCTCGTCGAACACGTCGTAGCTGGGCAACAGCGTCTTGGCCCGCGTGGCAACGATGCGGCCGTGCTGGAGCAAGGCGACGGAATTGGTGAACTCGCGGCCCGGGCGGACCGGGTTTTCGCCCACGTAGCCGACCACCAGGCCGGCCGGTCCGGTGGCCGCCGCCAGGCGCGCGAGCACCGCGAGGTTGCGTGGCACGAAGCCGCGCCGCAGCAGCAGGTCGCGGGGCGGATAGCCGGTGGTGGCCAGTTCGGGCGCGAGCACCAGTTCGGCGCCCGCCGCCGCGCCGCGCTGGTAAGCGGCCAGGAGCGCGGCCTCGTTCCCGGCTAGGTCGCCCACGGTGGTGTTGATCTGGGCCAGGGCCACCTTCATGGCGCGCGGGAGGTTCGGGGCCGCAGATTCACCCAGTCCACCTCCGGGAAGCCGCCGTACGGGGTGCGAACCACCAGCCCGGTGCGCACGCCGTGGCGCTGGAACCAGCCTTGCGGCACCTCGAGCACGAACTGCACGTGGTCGCTGGCGGCGGTCACGGGCGTCTCGTTCAACGGCTGCAGGTCGTGCAGTTCCAAGATCGTGCCATCCGGCGCCAGGTAGGCGGCGGACAACGGCACGGTGGTGTTGCGCATGTAAAAGGCGGCCCGGTACGGCCGCGGGAAGACGAACAGCATCCCCTCGCCATCCGCGATATTCGTGCGGAACATCATCCCGGTGGCGATCTCGGTGGTGCGGCGGGCGACCTCCGCGGTGATTTCCTGGCCGCCGAGCCAGAGCTTCAAGGTCGGCAACCGCGGCTGGGCGCGGTCCAGATGGTAGGCGCGCGGCGGCGGCGACGCGGCGTCGCTGGTCGCGGAGTTCCCGGCGCGCTGGCAGCCGCCGGGGGCAACCAGCACGGCGGCGAGCAGAAGGGCGGCAAACCACGCTTGCATCGCCTTCCACATAACCCGAACGGCCGGGGGTGTCCAACCGAACATGGCCGCCGGCGAAGGCCTCGACGCGCTGGAGCCGGAAAACCGGGCGCGACGCCTTGCGGACCGGCGGAACCGGCCCATCGTTAGCCGGTGAGCGCGCCCCGACAACCCACGCTGGACCCGACAACCTTGCGCCTGGTGATCGCAGGCACGGTGGCGGAGACCGGCGCCGATTTCTTCCGCGCGCTGGTGAAGAACCTCGCGACCGCGCTGGGCACCCTGGGCGCGTGGGTCACGGAGTACCTGCCGGCGGAGCAGAAGCTTCGGGCCCTGGCCATGTGGCTCAAGGGCGGCTTCGTCGAGCACTACGAGTACTCCATTCACGGCACGGCCTGCCAGGGCGTGGTCGAGAACCGCACGCTGGTCCACATCCCGGAACGGCTGATCGAGCTGTTTCCACGCGACGACGATCTCGTACCGCTCAACGCGGTCAGCTACCTGGGCGCGCCGCTGCTCGACACGGATGGCAGCGTCATGGGGCATCTTTCGGTGCTGGATGACAAACCCATGCCGCGGGACGAGCGGGCGCTTTCGCTGTTCGAGATTTTCGCGGCGCGCGCCGCGGCGGAGCACCGGCGGCTGAAGGTGGAAGGGGAGGTGCGCGCCCGTGAGGAGCAGTTGTGCGCGCTGCTGGACTCGGCGCTGGACGCCATCGTGGTGCTCGACGCCGGGCTGCGCGTCACGCGGATCAATCCCGCAGCCGCGCGGCTCTTCGGCTGCACGGCCGAGGACCTGGTGGGCGAGGGCATCCACGACTTTCTGGTCAAGGACAGCGCGGCGTGGCTGGAGAAGTTCGTCCGCGAACTCGCCACCCGGCCCGAGGGCCGGCAGCAGTTGTGGGTGCCGCAGAACTTCGTCGCCCGCCGCTGGGATCATTCGGTCTTTCCGGCCGAGGCGACGCTTTCGCGCTTCGAGAACCGCGGCCAGGTGTTCCTCACCCTGATCCTGCGCAGCATGGACGAGCGCTTGGAGGCCGAGCGGCAGATCCAGTTGCTCACCCAGGAGGCCGAGTACCTGCGCGAAGCGGTCCGCGAGCTGCCGGGCCACGACGACCTGCTGGGCCGGAGCGAGGCCATGCAGGCGGTCCTGGCCGCCATCCGACAGGTCGCCGGCACGGACACCACCGTGCTGATCACCGGCGAAACCGGCACGGGCAAGGAGCGGGTCGCGCGCGCCATTCACCGGACCAGCGCCCGCGCGGACCGGCCGCTGGTGGTGGTGAACTGCGCGGCCATCCCGGCCAACCTGATCGAGAGCGAGTTTTTCGGCCACGAACGCGGCGCCTTCACCGGCGCGGTCGCGCGGCGTGAAGGCCGCTTCGCGCTGGCCCACGGCGGCACGCTGTTTCTGGACGAAATCGGCGAGCTGCCGCTGGAGTTGCAGCCCAAATTGCTGCGCGTACTGCAGGAGGGCGAGTTCGAGCCGCTGGGCGGCACGCGCACCGTGAAGGTGGACGTGCGGGTCATCGCCGCCACGCATCGCGATCTGAAGCAGATGGTGGCCGACGGCCGGTTCCGCGAGGACCTTTACTTCCGGCTCAACGTGTTTCCGATCCGCCTCCCGGCCTTGCGCGAGCGCGGGCGGGACGTGGAGCTGCTGGCCACGGCGTTTGCCCAGCGGTTCGCCCGCCGGATGGGCCGGCACATCCGCCCGCTCACGGACGAGCAACTGCAGTGCCTGCGCCGCTACGACTGGCCCGGCAACGTGCGCGAACTCCAGAACGTCATCGAGCGCGCCCTCATCCTGACCACCGATGGCGAACTCCCGTTGGAGCGCGCCCTGGCGGGCTTCACCGCGAACGCGCCCACCAGCGCACCGCCCGCCACTGAGAACGCCGACCCCGGCCGCGTGCTGACCGTCCGCGAGCTGGAAGACATCGAGCGGGCGAACCTGCGTCGCGCGCTCGAGGTGTGCCGGTGGCGGATTGCCGGCGACAACGGCGCGGCGCGGCTGCTGGGCATCCCGCCGTCCACGCTGAGTTCGCGGATGAAAGCCCTGGGCATTCAGCGGCCAGCTTGAGCCAACTTGCCTCATCTGGCCGGCCGGCTCGCGAGTTTCCGGCGGTTCCGCGCGCGAAATTTCGCGGCTCGCGAAATCCCGCGACCCAACCCGCTCCCGGCCGGTTTGCTTAATTCTTTGGTGGCCAGTTCAGTGCCAACGCGGAGGTGTCCTGGCATCGTTCCCGCAAATATCCCTGCGTTCGCGGGAAACTGAGTTCCACGCGACGCACAACGACAACAACAAATCAACTGAAGACAGACGAAGCTATGACAACGACCATGACGACACCGAAAGACATGATCCGCAACGGCGTGAACGTGACCAAGCTGGCCGCCACCATCCGGGCCATCGAGCAGCAGTCGGAGCTGGCGCAGTTCAGGTTCCGCGCGCGCAACCGCTGGGACACCGGCGGGCACAACGTGGCGACCGTGGACAAGTTCTACGGCACCTGCCAGGAGCTGGAGCACAAGCAGCCGTTCGTGATGCACGCCGACGAGCCGGCGGTGCTCCTCGGCGAGGACAACGGCGCGAACCCGGTCGAGTTTGTGCTGGCCGGCCTCTCGGGCTGCATGACCACCACGCTCGCCTACCACGCCGCGGGCCGCGGGCTGAACATCGAGAGCATCGAAAGCCAGTTCGAGGGCGACATTGATCTGCACGGGCTGTTGGACCTCGATCCCAACGTGCGGCCCGGCTACCGCGAAATCCGTGTGAAATTCAAGGTCAGGGGCGACGTGGACGAACAGACCGTGCAGGAGTTGGTGCGCAAGTCGCCCGTGTACGACACGCTGGCCAATCCGGTGCGGATCAAGATCGAAGTCGAGAAGGTCTGACTCCCGCCAGCCGCCGCCGGACCGCGGGACGACTGCTTGAACCGGTCGTCTTGCGAGTCCGGCGGGGCGGGGCAGTCACTTTGGGAAGAGGTTCGCGGTGGTTCCCGGCGATCAAGGCGGCGCTGTCGAAGTTGCGAAGCCGGCGGAGCCACTTCGTTTGTAGCGTCGGCGCTGGGCGCGGCGCTCCGCGTGCGGTCGGAGCGGCGAGCGCCGCGAACCCCCTACATTCTCTCCCGGCTGCGGCGCAGCGCGGGCCTATCGTGCCTGGGGATTGCTTCGCCCAGGTAAGGCGCCGCTGCGTCGGCATCGGGCCAGGTAGCCAGCTTTGGATCAGAACTGGTAGCCGGCGTCTCGCTGAGACGCCGGGTAATGTCGCCTCTCGGCGAGAGGCGACCTACCTGCGAGGGGCGACCCACCTTGCGGCGCCGGCGCCGGGCGCCGAATCGAGCCGCCGGCACGAAATTGAGGCGCGTCCCGCCCGCACGCGATTCGGCCGTGTCCTTGACGCTTCCCCCGCCCGCCTTAGACTGCCCGTTCCGTTTGGCACTTGAACTGAATTCGGACCATTGACCCATGAGCACCATTGTTGACATCAAGGCCCGCGAAGTCCTCGACTCCCGCGGCAACCCCACTGTGGAGGTGGACGTCATCCTCGCCAGCGGCGCGACCGGCACCGCCGCCGTGCCCTCCGGCGCCAGCACCGGCGAGCACGAGGCCCTCGAGCTGCGCGACGAAGACCCCAAACGCTATGGCGGCAAGGGCGTCACCAAGGCCGTCAAGAACGTCACCGACAAAATCCTGCCCGCCCTCGCCGGCCTGGAGGCGCTGGACCAGCTCAGCGTGGACACCGCCATGCTCAAGCTCGACGGCACCGGCTTCAAGAAGTCCAAGCTCGGCGCCAACGCCATCCTGGCCGTCTCGCTGGCCACGGCCAAGGCCGCCGCGAACCACCTGGGCCTGCCGCTCTTCAAGTACCTCGGCGGCCCGAACGCCAAGGTCCTGCCCGTGCCCATGGCCAACGTCATTAACGGCGGCGCGCACTCGGACGCTCCGATTGACTTCCAGGAGTTCATGATCATGCCCGTGGGCTTCGACACCTTCAGCGAAGGGCTCCGGGCCATCACCGAGACGTTCCACGCGCTCAAAAAGGTGCTCAAGAGCAAGGGCCTGAGCACCGCCGTCGGGGACGAGGGCGGGTTCGCCCCCAAGCTCGACAGCACCGAGGCCGCCCTCGAGGCCATCCTCGCGGCCATCAAGGACGCCGGCTACAAGGCCGGCAAACAGATTTGGCTGGCCCTGGACGTGGCCAGCTCCGAGTTCGCGGACAAAAACAAACGGGGCAAGCTCACCGGCGCCTACACCTTCAAGAAAAGCACCGGCCGCACCGTCTCGGGCGACGAGCTGGTGGATTTCTACGTCCAGCTCTGCGCCAAGTACCCGATCCTCTCGATCGAGGACGGCTGCGCCGAAGGCGACTGGAACAACTGGAAGAAGCTCACCGATAAACTGGGGGCGAAGCTCCAACTGGTGGGCGACGACTTGTTCGTCACCAACGTGAAGTTCATCCAGAAGGGCATTGACCTGGGCGTGGCCAATTCGGTGCTCGTGAAAGTGAACCAGATCGGCTCGCTCACCGAGACCCTCGACGCGGTCGAACTGGCCCACCGCCACGGCTACACCACCGTCATCAGCCACCGCTCCGGCGAGACCGAGGACGCCACCATTGCCGACATTGCCGTGGCCACCAACGCCGGGCAGATCAAGACCGGCTCGCTCAGCCGGAGCGACCGCCTGGCCAAGTACAACCAGTTGCTGCGCATCGAGCAGATGCTCGGCGCCAACGCCGTGTACGGCGGCAAGCTCAAGGTGGTTTGAGCCGCAACGCAAAGCTGGCCGACCCTTGTTTTGATCCGCGTCCGGATTAACTTCCGGGCGTGGAACTCAACCCACAAACGCGTCCTGGCATGGGCGAAGTCAAAGTCCGGGTGAAGCTGGTCAACGCGGGCGATGAGATTCTGGTCCGGCGGGGCGCGCTCCGGCCGGACCAGGTCCGCGTCTATGAAACCGAGGCGGTCGTGGACACCGGCGCCGTGCGCTCAATGCTGCCGCCGCATGTCTGCGAACGGCTAGGGATTGTCGTGGTGGCAAAACGGGTGGCCCGTTACGCCGATGGCGGCGAGGACATCGGCGGCGCGACCGAGCCCGTGCGCATCGAGATTCTGGACCGCGACACCTACGACGACGCGTTGGTGCTGGGCGACCAGGTGCTGATCGGCCAGACGGTGCTGGAGAAGACCGACCTGCTGGTGGATTGCCGCGAGGGCAAGGTCATTCCCAACCCGGCTCACCCCGACCAGCCGGTCAACCACGTGCGCTGAAAGAGGCGAACGTTTCCCCGCCGCTGCTTCCCGAAAGCGCCAGTGAACCGGCGCACTCCAAAAGCTGGCGCTCAGCAACCCGGTCCGGCGGGCGCGGAATGTCTTGGATTGCGGCAGTCCACTGCCGCTTTTGAAGAGGCAAGCGCGAGCGGGCCCAGAACGGGCCAAACTGGGGACATTTCTTGGAATCCGGCTAGGAAACAAAAAGGGCGGGACCGGAAGGCCCCGCCTGTTTGTTTTCGTTTGGTTGGTGTGAAACTGTTTAGCTCAGCTTGCGCCGCAGGGCGATCAGCCCCAGCATGCCCGCGCCGAGCAGGGCCACCGTCGCGCCGGAGTCCGGGCACGGCACGACGCTTTCGACCAAGTAAACGAAGTCTTGGTAGTCGCCGTCACCGCCAGCAGCGGCGAGCCAGTCTTCCCAGCCGTAGATGTATTCATCCGGTGTCCATAAACCTGCCGGCCGAGTCGGGATTTGAATTGTGTCGTTCTCACCTCGGTACGCAACCATCATGTCTTCCCCGCCAGGATTCAACGCAGGGTCAGAGTAGAAGGTATTTCCGCCGGCAGTCAGGTAATAGCCGAAGCAATCACTCGCGAAGACCGCCTGGTTAAGAGGCCCACCAAGGGGGCCAGCTTTCACAGTTCCGTCCGCGAAGAAGCTCACGAAGATCTGGTCGCCGGCGTTTGCTCCCCCGCCAAACAACTGGAGCTTGTTCGCGCTGTTTGCCATGTCATAAATCCCGATCACGCCATTGGGGCTGTTGGCGCTGATGGCGATGATGAACGTTGCGGTAGCCCCGCCCGACGCAGCCGGCTTCCAGTACTCGTCACTTCCATCCGGAAGGTACTCGGTGAGTGTATTCACGGAACTCACGCCTCCTTGCGTGATGCTGTCCAGAACAGCTTGGAGTGTGGGCTCGCCCGATCCCCCAAGCCAATTGGGAACCGCCCAAGCAGACGTCAGGGAAAGAACCCCCGCCGCCGCGATTGCACTGAGTAATGCTCTTGTCTTCATCATCTTTCCTTTGGAAACAATGTGTGCAGTTTAACCTGCATAACAAATGCCAGCTTGCTTGGAATTCCTCTGGCTGTTCCGCAAGCTGCTACCAATAAACATATTGCGACATGATTCTCACCCATGAAATCTGCTGGTCTTGGTGCGGCAGTTATTCGGTTTCTGTAAGCCGTTCCGACATCATGCCTTCCCGCGCCGCATCTGCGCCATCGCACGTCCAAGCTAACAAGCTGATTGAAAACGGGTTTTGCTCGCCGGATGGTCTAACATGAAACTGTGAAGTCTGCCGACAGCGAATTCGGACTCTTTGCCATTTTAAGGCGTGGTCAAAGCGTTCGACCGGGCTTCCTTGAACCCGAAAACCGGAATTGGCCGTAGCGCAGTGCGTCTCGCCTGCCCAAGTTCGGTTTCGGGTTCAAAGCAAGCTGCGCAATCGCACCCACGCGCCCTGCCGGGCAACATCTTCGGACGGGCTGGTGAGGAACACTCAGGGCGGGCCCCAGAAGGTCGCGCCGTAAAAGTCGCAGAAGTACGACGCCACGGAGTTCAGATTCGCGCCGCGGAAGTCGCAGTACCGGAAGCTCGACCGTTCCAACTCGGCGTCATCGAGGTCAGCCAGGCGGAAATCCGCGTAGTCGAAGTCGCTTTCGCGGATCAGGAGGTTGCGCAGGCTGGCGCCGTAAAAGTTGGCCTGTTCCGCCTCAACTTCCTCGAAATCCACGCTGCGCATCTGGGCGCTGGCAAACGAGGCGTCCTGGAGGTTCGTGTCCGTGAACTCGGCGTCCTCGAGGTTGGCGCGGTCAAACCGCGCGCCCGGCAACTGCGAGTCGCTGAACTCCGCCCCGCCAAAGCGGCCTTCGGTGGCGTCGAAGCCTTGCATGGGCACGCCGTCGAACCGCGCCCCCTCGAACCCGCTCCGGGTCAGCTCCGCGCCGACCATGCTGGACTTGTCGAAGGACGCCTCGGTAAAGGAGGCCGCGCTGCCGGTGACGTAATCCAGCCGCGCGCCGTCGAAGACCGCCTGGTTGGCTGTGGCGCCCTCGAGGCTCGCGTAACTGAGGTCGGCTCCGGTCAGGTTGGCGCCGTTCAGGATCGCGCCGTCGAGGATCGAATAGGACAGGTCGTTGCCGCTCAGGTCCACGCCGTGCCAGTCCACGTTGGAGAGGTCCACGCGGGTGAGCGACGCCGGCTCGCAACGGACCCGCAGAAACACGGCGCTCCAGGCCGGCAGGCTGCCCGACACCGAGCGCAGTGGCGAGCCGCCGGCCTGCTGGGGCGATTTGACCGGGGTGTCCCACCATTGCACGAGGTCCACGCTCTGCTGGACGGTGTAAGGCGGGTACAACGGGGTGACGCCGGCATTGGTCACGACCGAGACGGCCGTCCAGGAAAGCGTGAGGTTGGCGCCGTTGCGGGTCAGCTTCACGGTCACCGGCCGCGGCGCGAGGTCAACGCCGGCGCGGGCTGGCGTCGGGTTCAAACCCAGGATCAACGCGAAGGTCAGCATGGCTGGGCGAACAAAGCGGCGCCGGCTCGGCGAGGTTGAGCGCCAAACCGAAGTCAGCGTGGGCTGGGGCTGTTCGCAGAGCAGTGTCGGGCCTGTCTTGGGCTGCGTTGCGCCGACGTGGGTCGGAGGGAAGGGAAAAGACATACGGTTTTTCGGCGTTTGGCGGTTCGGATGCTGTCTTGCGACGCTTGAAGGCGTCGCAGTTCAGCGACCGCGGCAGGGTAAGCTCCGGGCTGGGCTGTGTCCATCACTGAAAGGACTGGAGGCTGGTGTAGTGTCGAGCCTGCGGCTCGACTCGGCGCCCAGCGCCGACCCTGCAAGGTGGGTCGCCTCACGCAGGTAGGTCGCCCTCGCCGAGGGGCGACAGGTTCCGGCCCCTCAGCGAGGGGCCGGCTACCCGCCAGGGGCCGGCTACCTCTCAGGCGTTCATGTCGGCCCACTTTTTGGCCTTCTGGCCGAAGATCCACAGCGCCATCGCCGAGAGCAGGCCGACGCAGGCGAACGGAATCCAGACGATCCATTGCGGCGAGTAGGTTTCCCAGAGCAGTTGCGTGGCCTGGGCGTGATCGAGGCCGGTCACCTCGACGAGCTTGTTCATGGCCTCGGTGCGCGAAACGCCGAGCAGGCCCTCGAGGCTGGCGGCGCGGCCGTCCCATTGTTTTCCTTCGCCGAGCGGGGTCTGCGTGGCCAGGTACTTGAGCGCCAGCACGGCTTTTTCGCCGTAGTTTTTGTACAGGTAACCGGCCATCAAGCCGCCGAAGCCCGAGCCCAGGCCGGCCGGGATGTTCACGTAGCCGAGGTACAACCCCCTCTTGCCCGGCGGGGCGATCAAGGCCAGGTACTCGCTTTTCTTGGGGCCGGTGGTCATTTCGCCCAGCGAGAAGAACACGATGCCCAGCAGCACCCAGTACACGCTGTGCGTCAGCCCGGCGACGAGCAATCCCACCGTGGCCAGGATCATGCCGATGAACATGGCCTCGAGCGTGCGCATCCGGCGGGTGAGCCAGGCCACGCCCACCACGCCCACGATGATCATCAGCGAATTCAGGCTCAGAATGACCTGCTGCGGGATCATCACGCCCCGCGGCTGGCGCTCGGTGAGGGCGAGGAAGACCTTGTCCGGCAGCCAGCGCAGGTGCTCGACCAGGCCGCGGCTGTCCACCCAGTCCGTGATGAAGTTCGGCTGCAGGTCCCAGAGCTGGTACATCATGAGCCAGAAGCCGGACATGATGAGAATCCAGCTCAGCAGCCGCGGCTCGAAGACGTTGGTGATCGTGCGCCCGAGCACGCGCCCCAGCGGCTCGGTCTTCGAGGCGCCGGACGGCACGTCCTTGAGCGTCAGCAGCAGGAGGAGGTTGAAGGAGGTGAAAAAGGCCGAGGCCAGGAAGAGGTTGCGCCAGGCTTCCTTCGAGTGCGGCTCCGCGTGCAGAAAGCCCGGCAGGAACACGCTCAAGCCCAGCAGCACCGCCGGCAGGTAATGGCCGATGAACGCGCCGACGTTCACCACCCAGTAAAACAGCCCCCAGCCCACCGAGGAGTTTTCCCGCGTGAGCGTGCCCGCGAGCGAGCCCTGGAGGCTGGGTTTGAAGAACGCCGTGCCCGTCGCCAGCACCAGGATGGCGACGAAGAAGGCGGTGTAGTTGCTGACAAACGGCAGGTCGCGCAGGAACGCGATCATCAGGTAGCCCGCCATCGTCAGGCTCACCGCGAAGACCAGCGTGCGCTTGAAGCCGAAGCGGTCGGCCAGCCCGCCGGTCAGGACCGGCAGCACGGACTGGAAGATGGACCACCACAGGTAAATGACGCCCTTGTTCATGGCGGTGAGGTGCAGGCCGCCGGGGTTGTCCGCCTGCATGATGTAGATGGGCGCCATGACACGCAGGTTGTAATACGCGAGGCGCTCCCACATCTCGATCGTGTTGAGCGTCCAGAACGTGCGGCCAAAGCGCGGCCTGGCCGGCGGTGGCGCGGGAACAGTTTGGTCAACCAGGGCGGGGTCGGAAGTTCCGTGGGTCACGCGGCGAGGCTAACGGGGCGGCCGGCAAGCACAAGCTCTCGACGACAAAGGATTCTGGAATGCGGATTGGGTTCGAGGCGCGAGGTGCGAGGAACGTGGATCGGCGACTGACGATAGACGATTGACGATTGGGGATCGCGGACGTGGCACCTGGGACTTTGAACTTGGGACTTGAGACTTGGGACTGCGAAACGCGGAGCGGGGAGCGGGGCTTTCGGTTTTCGGATTTCGGATTTGTTCACCCTCCCGCCCGGGGCAGCAGCGCCTTCGCCTTTTGCACCCAGACGCGTTCGCGTTTGCGCTGGAAGGTCGGGGCGTGCGCGTCGTCGGCGAGGACGTCCTGCAACACCACGCGGGCGGCGGCGGTCTCGCCGCGGGCCAGGTGCAGGTCGGCCAGTTGCACGCGGGCACGGGCGTACGTATGGCGCTGCAAAACTTGCTGCCAGACTTTCATCGCGTCCTCGGGCCGGCCGAGCGCGGCGTAGGTTTCGGCCAGCGCCATCTGCGTGTAGCCGAAGTCGTGGGTCGGGTCGCGCGCGCAGACGTTTTCGAGCAGGGGCAACGCCTCCTGGAGCCGGCCCAGCCGCAGCAGGCACTGGCCGTGGTGGGCCTGGATGTCGAGGTCGTCCGGGTCGCGTTCGCGCGCCGCGCGATACCGCGCCTCCGCCTGGTCGAGCTTGCCTTGCTGGAACAGCACGTCGCCCAGTTCGGCGTGGTCGCGGGCGTTGTCCAGGTGATGGATGCGGTCCTCGAGTTCCTTGATGCGGGCGCGGGTGCCGGCGCCGGGCAGTTCAAAGCCGCGCACCGGCCCGGCCTGGTCGCGGTACACCAGGAAAAAATACAGCGGCGCGTTGAGCGGGGCGAAGAGCAGGATGAAGAACGCCCAGAGCCATTCCCCGCGCCGTATGGCGTCCACCAGCATCCAGAGCGCGAAGGCCAGAAACACGAGGCCCAGCGGACCACTCCAGGTCAGCCAGTCCAGCAGCAAGGCGAGCATGGTGGGCGCGGGCGGGTCAGACCTGCGCCGCGAGGGCTTCGGCCTCGGTGGCCGAAGGTCCGCACTCGACCATCAACGGCGCCTCGGGATTGCGGTAGTCAATCCGCGCCAGCGCCACGTAATGGCGGAACACGTCCGTGTTTTGGAGGAAACCGCGAAAACGCGCCGCCCCCGGCCCGAGGGCGATGAGCGGCACGAAGTCGGCGGTGTGCTCGCCGCTGGTCCAGCCCACGCCGTAATGGTTGCCGAGGAGCTGGCCCAGTTGGATCGAGGTCGAATTCATGGCGTCGTACAGCGCCCAGCCTTTCTTGGCGAAGAAACTGGCGAGGAACACCGCCTTCGTGTCCGGCACCTTGTAGCCCGTGGCTTCCTGGACGATGCGCTGAATGCGGCCGGGGGTGTGGTCGCTGCCGAGCCGGCGCGAGATTTCCGAAAACGACGCCCGGGCCAGACGCAGATTGGTGAACGGCGGCGGCTTGGAACCATAGCTGCCGCCCGAGCTGTTCAAGCCGGCGTTGGCGGTGCCGTGGTCGGTGGTGATCACCAGCAAAGTCTCCGGCTCGCGCTGCTGGAATTCGAGGCAGGCCGCCAACGCGTCATCGAAGGCCTGCAGTTCATGGACGGCGGCGGCGATGTCGTTGGCGTGGGCCGCGTGGTCCACCCGCCCGCCTTCCACCTGCAGGATGAACCGGTCTTCCCGGCCGAGCTTCTGCAAGGCGCGGCGGGTCATCTCGGCCAGCGTCGGCACGCGCGCGCGCAGCTTGGCCTCGGCCTGGTGGTCAAGGGTGTAAGGCAGGTGGCTCTCGTTGAAGACCCCCAGCAGGCGCGGCGACAACGGCGCGGCGGCCAGATCGGCCGCGCTGGTCGCCACCGTGTAGCCCGCGGCGCGGTACGCGGCCAGAAGGTCGCGCTTGTCCTTGCGCTTGTCGGCGGCGAAGAACTTGCTGCCCCCGCCCAGCAGGACCTCGATGTTCCGGTCGAGGTACTGAACAGCGATGGCTTCGGCGTTGTCACGCTGGGCGTTGGCGGCGAAACCGGCCGGGGTGGCGTGGGTGATCTCCGTGGTGGTGACCAGTCCCCGTTTCCAGCCGGCCTGGGCGAACAGCGGACAAAGCGGCAGCAGTTCCCGGCCGTCGGGCAGGACGTTGAGCGCGCCGTTCTTGACCCGTGACCCGCTGCCCCAACTGGTCGAGGCGGCTGCGGAGTCGGTCACCACCGAGTTGAGCGAGCGCATGTTGACCAGCGCCTGAAAGGTGTCCGGGCGCTGATACAGTTCCAGCCAGCGCAAGCCGTGCCCGCGCACCAGCCGCGAGAAATAATCGCCAACCGTGAGCGTGCCGGAGCTGGTGCCGTCGGCCACCAAATGGATGATGTGACGCGGGATGCCATCGGCCGGGGAACTGGCGCGGGCCGGGGCGGCGGCGCGCGCGGGCGAGGCGGACACGGCGGCCAGGGCGGTACCCAGCCCCGCCTGCCTCAGAAAATGACGGCGACTCGTCAGCATGTGCCGTAAAACTAGGAAAGGCGCACCAATTTGCCAACCCGGTTTTTGGGCGCTGAAGGCGGACGGGCGCAGCTCACTTCTTTGCCGCCGGTGGAGATGGCCGGAAGTTCCGGGGGCGTGCGCCTGAGCTAAATGGCACCGTGGCTTCCCGTCAGCGGGGGTAGGTCGCCCCTCGCCGAGGGGCGGCGGGTCCGGCCTCTGAGCCAGGGGCCGGCCACGAGATGCCCAATCCCCGCCCACTACCCACCACCCCTTTTTGAGTTTCTGAGTTTGGGCTTTCTTGCCATGTCCACCGGGCTGGAAGCCGGCCTCCACCCCAGCACGCGCTACCGCCTGCACGAAATTGAGATGCGCCTTCGGGACCGGAGGCGGGATTTCGGCCGGCTTTGCCGGTCCGCCAAGCCTGTGGCCGGCCAAAAGTGGCATTGCGTTTGCTAAGTAAATAGTAGTCTCTGACCGGTTCGGCTCCACCTGAGCAAGGGGGGCCGGAAGGTTGGAGACGACATTGTTTGGTTGTTGGTTGGTTGCAGTGGTTGGGGTCATTGAGTGGCGGGCATGGACTTGGGAGTCCGGCCCGCCACTCACATTTTGGGGGCCAGTGGGTTACCAACAAAGAACAAAGGTTACGGTCTTTGGCGGCGGCCGCCAGATTGCGGCAGCTCTTCCGAGTGCGCGGATGATCCGCCGCAACAGGGGTTGCGGAGAAATGTCGGGCCCGACGGGGTTTCGCCCCGCCGAATCAAGCGGTCGCCGAGCGTCGTGTAAGATCGAAACGGACCTCGTGATGCCTCGGCTGCGGATGGCGCAGAACTGAGCCGGCGGCTGTGGCTACGCCTTCAGGGTCTTGTTGATGCGCTGGATGGTGTCGTCCACCTGCTCGGTGCTCAACATGCCGATCGTCATCGCGTCCACCAGATCGTTACCGATGACGTATTTCAAGGACGCGTCCTTGGCTGCGGAATCGGTCAACTTGCCGGCACCGAAGATCTTCATGCCCACCACGGCCTTGCCGTTGGCGCGCGCCCGCTTGAGTGTCTTGGTGACCGCCTCAACCGTGTCGTCGCAGGCGTAATCGGTTCCGCCCTTGTGGTTGATGCGGGCGAAGATCACGTCCACCCACGGGTCGGCGGCGGCCAGCTTCAAGGCGCCGTGGTCGTGGCAGGACACCCCCACCGCGCGCACCACACCTTTCTGCTTCAGTGCGGACAACCCGTCGCGGACGCCGGCGTATTCCTGCTGCCAGCGGTCGTTGAGCATGCAGTGGATGAGGCAGATGTCTAGCATGTCCGTGTCCAGTTCCTTGCGGAAGCGGTCAATCTCCTCCTGGGCGCCGCCGGACGGGGTGTTCCAGTCCTCCTTGCGTGGCCAGAGCTTGGTCAGCACCACATACCGGTCGCGCGGCACGCCTTTCATGGCGTTGCGCACAAACGGGTGCGAGCCGTAAAGGTCGGCCAGATCCAGGAAGTTGACCCCGCCTTCATCGAAGCTGTGGCGCAGCAGGCGCGTGAACTTCTCCTGTCCCATCCGGGTGTGATCCGAAGCCCGGGCGCCGCCGTTGAAGCCGGTGCCCTGGGCGAGGTACGAGCACCGGATGCCCGTCTTGCCGAGCGGGACCCGGTCGGAGGCGGAGCGCGGGCGGGGCGCGGATTCGGCCCAGCCCAGCGTGGGGGCGCCCAGGAGCGCGCCCGTGCCGGCGAGGGTGGTCTTGAGAAAACTGCGACGGTCCAGCGTTAAAGTCGGTTTCATGGCGTTGAGACGTGGAATGGTTTGTCAGCCATCGCGATTCAGGTCTGTTCTGGCCGAAAAACTAGACGAGGGCCGCGCATTCGCCAAATGGATTTTGGCGCGGGCGCCGGCGGCAAACCGTGTGTTCAGCCGGGAGCGGCACACGGCTTCGCGGCCATGAAAGGAACGCGTTGTGATCCGGCCCGGCTTTGTCACACTCCGCGCGGTGAAAACGCTCGGCCTCATCCCCGCCCGATACGCCTCGACGCGGTTTCCCGGCAAGCCACTCCACCCCATCGCCGGTCGGCCGCTCATCCAGCACGTCGTTGAGCGCTGCCGGCTCGCGCCGTCGCTGGCCGACGTGATCGTGGCCACGGACGACACGCGCATCGCCGCCGCCGCGCGCCCGTTTTGCCGCGTGGAAATGACCCGGCCGGACCACCCCAGCGGCACCGACCGCATCGCCGAGGTCGCCGCCCGGCTGGCCTGTGACGCGGTGGTGAACATCCAGGGTGACGAACCGCTCATGGACCCGGCGGTGATTGACGCCGTGGTGGCGGCGCTGGCGGAAAGCGAAATGTCCACCGCCGCCGCGCCGTTGCGCGAGCCGGCCGAGTACGACAACCCGAACGTCGTGAAGGTGGTGGTGAGCGCCGCCGGCCGCGCGTTGTATTTTTCGCGGCGCGCGATTCCGTACCTGCGCGAGGCGGCCGCCCGCCCGGTGGACGAGCAACTGGCGGCGTTCCCGTTCTTGAAGCATCTCGGCATTTACGGTTACCGGCGGGAGACCCTGCTGCGGCTGGTGCGGTTCCCGGTGTCGCCGCTCGAAGCGGCGGAGAAGCTCGAACAACTCCGCGCGCTCGAGCACGGCATCGCCATCGCCGTGGCGCGGGTGGCTTACGCGGGCGTGGGCGTGGACGTGCCGGACGACGTGGCGCGGGTCGAGCGGTTGCTGGCCGCGCGCGGCGGGCCGCGGGCCGCGAGAGCCTGATTGCCAAACGCGCGGCCTTGCCTCTAGGCTGAAAGCCCGTGAAGTACATCTTCGTCACGGGCGGTGTGGTCAGTTCGCTCGGCAAGGGCCTGACGGCCGCCTCGCTCGGCACCCTGCTCGAAAATCGTGGCCTCAAGGTCTGCCTCCAGAAGTTCGATCCGTACCTCAACGTGGACCCGGGCACCATGAGCCCCTACCAGCACGGCGAGGTGTACGTGCTCGACGACGGCACCGAGACCGACCTGGACCTCGGCCATTACGAGCGGTTCACCAAGGCCCGGCTCACCCGGCTGAACAATCTCACCAGCGGCCGCGTGTACCTGAACGTGCTCGAACGCGAGCGCCGCGGCGGCTACCTCGGCAAGACCGTGCAGGTGATCCCGCACATCACCGAGGAAATCCAGGACCGCATCCGCGAGGTGGCCGCGGCCTCGAAGGCCGACGTGCTCATCACCGAAATCGGCGGCACCACCGGCGACATCGAGGGGCTGCCGTTCCTCGAGGCCATCCGGGAGTTCGCGCTTGAACAGGGCGGCACGAACGCGATCTTCATTCACGTCACCTACGTGCCGTTCATCAAGGCCGCTGGCGAACTCAAGACCAAGCCCACCCAGCAGTCCGTGGCCAAGCTCCGCGAAATCGGCATCGCCCCGCAAATCCTGGTCTGCCGCTGCGACCGCCCGTTGAGCAAGGACGTGCGCCAGAAAATCTCGCTCTTCTGCAACGTGCCGTACGAGGGCGTCATCGAGGAAAAGGATGTCGAGCACAGCATCTACGAGGTGCCGCTCATGCTCCAGCGCGAGCGCATGGACGAACTGGTGTGCCGGCTCCTGCGCCTGGAGACCCCGCCCGCGGAGATGACGCACTGGCAGGACATCCTCCGCAAACTGATTGCCCCGCAGCACCGCGTCCGCATCGGCGTGGTCGGCAAGTACATCGGCCTGCAGGACGCCTACAAATCCGTGTACGAGGCCATCACCCACGGCGGCGTGGCCAACGATTGCGGCGTGGAAATCGAGCGCCTCGAAGCCGAGCAGATCGAAAAGGACGGCCCGGACCGCCTGCTCAAGGGACTGGGCGGCATCCTCGTGCCCGGCGGCTTCGGCGACCGCGGCATCGAAGGCAAGCTGGCCGCCGTGCGTTACGCGCGGGAAAACCGCCTGCCGTACCTGGGCCTCTGCCTGGGGATGCAGATGGCCACGATCGAATTTGGCCGGCACGTGCTCGGGCTGACCGGCGCGCACTCGACCGAGTTCGACAAGGCCACGCCGCATCCGGTGATCGCCCTCATGGAGGAACAGAAGGGCATCACCGACCTGGGCGGCACGATGCGGCTGGGCGCGCAGGAGGTGCAGCTCAAGGTCGGTTCGCGCGCCGCCCGGCTGTACGGCGCGTTTGTGGTGCATGAGCGTCACCGCCACCGCTACGAGTTCAACAACGCCTACCGCGAGCGCTACGAGCAAGCGGGCTTTATCTTCAGCGGCACGTCGCACCACGGCGAACTGGTGGAGATCATCGAGCTGGCCGACCACCCGTTCTTCCTGGCCTGCCAGTTCCACCCCGAGTTTCAGAGCAAGCCGGACGCCGCGCATCCGCTCTTCAAGGGCTTCATCGCGGCGGTCCACCAGCGGCAGCACCACGCCACGCTCTGAGCGGGCGGTTTCGGTTGGACTGGGGCTGACGTACACGTCCACGGGAGCCACGGGCGGGTCGCCCGCGAGACAGTCGCCGGCGGGTCGCCGGCGCCACTACTCCCAGCCGCTTGCAAGGAGATTGAGCGGCGTCCCGCCCCGGCATTGACTTGCCCACCCCGGCCGGTTAACTACGCCCGAACACAAACACTCGCAGGAGAAATCCCCATGCCACCGAAAGCGTCCGACAAACCCGCCGTTGAGAAACCCGCCGCTGAGAAACCCGCCGCTGACAAGCCCGCCGCGGCCGAGACCACCCGGCTCGCCGCCACCCGCCAGCGCGACCTCGACGCCGCCATCTCCACCATCACCAAGACCTACGGCGAGGGCAGCATCATGCGCCTGGGCGACGAGCGCGCGAAGGTGAAGATCGAGGTCATCCCCACCGGGGCGCTCGGTCTCGACCTCGCCCTGGGCGTGGGCGGCATCCCACGCGGCCGCGTCGTCGAAATCTTCGGCCCCGAGTCCTCGGGCAAGACCACCTTGATGCTGCACGTCATCGCCAGCGCCCAGAAGGCCGGCGGGCTGGCGGCGTTCATTGACGCCGAGCACGCGCTCGACCCGGCCTACGCCAAGAAACTCGGCGTGAACCTCGACGACCTGCTGGTGTCCCAGCCGGACAGCGGCGAGGAGGCGCTCACCATCTGCGAAACCCTCGCCCGCTCGAACGCACTGGACGTGATCGTGATTGACTCCGTGGCCGCGCTGGTGCCCAAGGCCGAGCTGGACGGCGAGATGGGCATGGCCACCATGGGCATGCAGGCGCGCCTGATGAGCCAGGCGCTGCGCAAGCTCACCGCCGTGCTCGCCAAGGCCAAGACCACCTGCATCTTCACCAACCAGATTCGCGAAAAGGTCGGCATCATGTTCGGCAACCCCGAGACCACGCCCGGCGGCAAGGCGCTCAAGTTCTACGCCAGCGTGCGCATTGACATCCGCCGCAAGGACACCCTCAAGGACAGCGCCGGCAACGTCATCGGCAACCACGTCAAGACCAAGATCGTGAAGAACAAGGTGGCGCCGCCCTTCGCCGAGGCCGAGTTCGACATCCTATTCAACCACGGCATCAACAAGGAGGGCAACATCCTCGACGTGGGCCTGGAGCACGGCGTGGTGGAAAAGAAGGGCGCGTGGCTGCAGTTCGCCGGCGAACTCATCGGCCAGGGCCGGGACGCCGCGCAAAAGGTGCTCGTCGAAAAGCCCGACCTCGTCCAGAAGATCGTGGACGCGATCCTGGCGAAGCGAAACGAGGCCGCTGCGGCCGCGGCCGCCCGTGGTTGATACTCCGCGCGAGTTGGGGCGAAGGACCTCCGTCGAGCCCTGGCCTTTCAGGGCTGCGGTTGGCTTCCAGCCCGGCGGACACGGCGAGAAAGCCCAAACTCAGAAACTCAAAAAAGGGTGGTGGGCAGTGGGCGGGGATTCGGGATGTGGTAGCTGGCCCCTGGCTCAGGGGCTGGACCCGTCGCCCCTCAGCAAGGGGCGACCCACCACCGCAGGCGGGTCGCCTGCGGCCCGGCCCCAAGCGACGTCGCCCGGGCCGCTACGGTCCGCTCTCTGCCGGCAAGAAGTTGAGATGCGCCCCCCATTCCCAAGCCATCATCCCGAAAACCAAAGTTGGCCGTAGCGCACAGTGCGTCCCGCTAGGCCAACTTCGGTTTTCGGGTTCATTCCTTTGCCCCCGTGGTGGTCAGTCGGCCAGGCTGGCTTGACCCGTTCGGTTCCGACGGACGAAGGCCGGGTAGAAAACGGCCTCAAAGCCGTGGCGTTTGGGCAAGGGAATGGAGGCATGGGAATGAGCCACAGATTCATGGGAAGAACCTCGTGGTGCGACAACGGGAATCGGGCACCCTTTCGCTGGCGGAAGCCTGCTTTTCTTGCCGCCGGGGGGCTGCATGAAATATAAGCCCCGGTCCCGCCGTCTCGCGCGAGCCATTTCGCTCTTGCCTGCCGCCGGCCCAAGGCAGAAAAGAATGGTTTCATGCAAACCAAGCCAAGCTTGCTTTTCGCCGTGGCGCTCACCGCCGGTCTGGCCGCCGGCGCGCTGACCCAGACGCCTCCGCCCGCCCCCGCCCCGGCGCCGGCCCCGCCCACAAACGCGCCCGCGCCCCCCAAGCCCGACTTCCCGCCGCACACCGAGGTGCTCAAGGACTTCGAGCAAGTGATCTCGTCCATCGACAAGGCGCCGAGCCTGTTCCAGATCTGGGTCCGCCGGAAAGACAACCAGATGCTCGCCGTCTTCCCCGAGAAGTTCGCCCAGAAAAAGTTCTTCATCGCCATGACTGTGGCCAGCGGCGAGCAGTACGCGGGCCTGCAGGCGGGCGACATGTACGTGTACTGGGTGCGCAACGACACCCGCATGGAACTGCGCGCGCCCAACCTCGACGTGCGCTCCACCGGCGAGGCGGAGTCCAAGGCCAGCGTGCAGCGGCTCTTCACCGACCGGGTGATCGTGGATGTGCCCATCCTCACGATGGTGCCCGGTTGGGGGCCGGTGATTGACATGGACGCGCTGCTGGTGGGCGAGGCGGCGAAGTTCTTCGGACCGATGGTCGCCGGCGCGAAGACCCCCCTGGCCACGATCAAGACGGCCAAGGCGTTTCCCCAGAACGTGGAGCTCGCCTTCGAGCTGCCCATGCGCGATGGCGTGCTCAAGACGCTGCATTACTCGATCAGCGAGATCACGCCTAACCCGGCCTACAAGCCCCGCGTGGCCGACGAGCGGGTGGGCTACTTCACCACCGCGTTTGCGGATCTCGGCAAGTACCAGGCCGAGGAAAGCCGCGTGCGCTACATCAACCGCTGGCATCTCGAGAAGGCCGATCCCAACCTCAAGGTCAGCCCGCCGAAGAACCCGATCGTCTTCTACATCGAGTCCACCACGCCCATCCGCTACCGGCGCTGGGTGCGCGAAGGCGTGCTCATGTGGAACAAGGCCTACGAGAAGGTCGGCCTCGCCAACGCCATCGAAGTCTATTACCAGGACGCCGCCACCGGCGCGCACATGGAAAAAGACCCCGAGGATGTGCGCTACAATTTCGTCCGCTGGCTCAACAACAACATCGGCACCGCCATCGGCCCCAGCCGCGTGGACCCGCTCACCGGGCAGATCCTGGACGCGGACATCATCCTGACCGACGGCTGGATCCGGCATTACTGGCGGCAGTTCAACGAGACCATTCCGCAGTTCGCCATGGAAGGCCTGAGCCCGGCCACGCTGGCCTGGCTGCAAACCCGCCCGCAATGGGACCCGCGCGTGCGTCTGGCGCCGCCGGCCAACCGCGAGGCTCTCATCGCCGGCATTCTGGCGCGGGGCCCGCAACTGCAGGGCGGGCATCCCGCCGCCGGGGCCGCTTCGCACCTGGCCGGCAGCAATGAATTCGACGGCCTGGCCGGCCGCACCAGCCAGTTCAACGGCTTGTGCCGCGCCGCCGATTGCCGCGCGCTGGACCTCGCCATCATGCGAGCCACGTTCGAGCTCACGCGCGAGACCCTAGAGGCCGCCGCTGAAGCCGAAGGCGAGAAGCCGGAGGGCGACAAGAAGGACGACAAGAAGAAGGAAGAACCCAAGGACCCGCTGCTCGACGGCGTGCCCGAGTGGTTCATCGGCCCGCTGATCGCGGACCTGGTCGCCCACGAGGTCGGCCACACGCTGGGCCTGCGACACAACTTCCGCGCCTCGAGCATCTACACGCTCGACCAGATCAACAGCGCGGAGACCAAGGGGAAGAAGGCCTTCGCCGCCTCGGTCATGGATTACCTGCCCGTCAACATCTTCGACTGGCAGGACAAGGAGAAACAGGGCGATTACGGCATGATTGACATCGGCCCGTACGACTTCTGGGCCATCGAGTACGGTTACGCCATCGTGGACAAGCCCGAGGCACTCAAGCCCATCCTCGCCAAGGCGCCGCAGCCCGAGCTGACCTACGCCACCGACGAAGACACGATGGGCCCCGACCCGCTGGCCCGCCGGTACGACTTCGCCGCGGACCCGCTGAACTATGGCAGGAAACAGCTCGAGCTGGCGAAATTCCACCGCGAGCGCCTCATCGAGAAATTCGTCAAGGAAGGCCAGAGCTGGGCCCGCGCCCGCTACGGCTACGAAATGACCCTCGGCCTCCAGACCCGCGCCCTGGCCATGATGTCCGGCTGGCTGGGCGGCGCGTTCGTGAACCGCGACAAGAAGGGCGACCCCGGCAACCGCGCGCCCATCACCGTGGTGCCCGTCAAGGACCAACGTGAGGCGCTGAAATTCGTGCTCGAAAACGCCTTCCGGGACGCGGCCTTCGGCCTTACGCCCGAGCTGTTGCGCCGCATGACGCTGGACAAGTGGTGGGACAACCTCGAAGTCATCTTCGAGGACCCCACCTGGCCGATCCACGACCGCATCATGGGCGTGCAATCGCTGGTGCTCACCCGGCTGATGAACCCCGGCACGCTCGGCCGCGTGTACGACAACGAACTCATGACGCCGGACCAGGAGGACATGATCACCATCCCGGAGGTGTTGCGCGCGCTCGAGACCGAGATCTGGTCCGAGCTCGACAAGCTGGCCGCCAACTACACCGAGCGCGAGCCCATGATCTCCAGCCTGCGCCGCAACTTGCAGCGCGAGTACATCGAGCGGCTCATTGACCTGAGCATGCCCAGCGCCTGGAGCCAGGCCGCGCACAAACCCATCGCCAACCTGGCCTTGATGCACCTGCGCCAGTTGAGCGCGCGGCTGGGCAAGGCCCTCGAAACCGCCGGCCTGGACGCCTACACCCGCGCCCACCTGGACGAAGCCCGGCTGCGGATCGAGAAGGCGCTCGACGCCGGCTACATCCTGAACGCGGGCGGCATGGGCGGCCTCGGCGGCATCATTATCCTGATGGGCCAGACCAACGCCCCGGCGGGATTTTAACCGCCAGGGTAGCCGGCCTCTGGCCCAGAGGCCGGAGATGTCGCCCCTCAGCGAGGGCGACCACCTTCAAAGCGGCCGTGAACGGCCGCAGTCCGAAACGCTCCGCGTTCGACGGGCAGGAAGCCCGGCCTTACAGCAGGCAGGGATGCCCGCTGCCACTTCGTGGCGGCTTACCCGGCCGCGCAGCAGCGCGGCCCTAACCGGCGAAGTCCTCCGGCCACAGCGCGGACGACTCCTTCTGCGCTGCCGGCCGAGGCCCACAAAACGGGCGCCGCCGGCGGGGGCTCGCTGCGTCCGGCCCTCCGAAACCGGCAGGCGGACCGTTTTCATCCCGAAAGCCGATGTTGGCCGTGGCGCCGTGCGTCCCGCCTGCGCAACTTCGGCTTTCGGGTTTAACCATTCACCCATATAACCCGCATCGAGCACCTCGCCGCACTGAACCCTTGGCGGCTTGCCGGCGTCTTCTGGCCTCACACCCAGCCGCGCTGCCGGTTCGCCTCGTACAGGAACACCGCCGCCGCGCTGGCCACGTTGAGCGAATCCACCGCCGGCGGCATCGGCACGGTCGCCGCCTCGTCGCACGCCGCCAGCACGCGCGGCGACAGCCCGTAGCCTTCGCTGCCAAAGACCAGGCAGGTGTCGCCGGTCAGGTCGGTCCGCGCCAGCGTGCGCCCGGCGATGTGCGGATGCGCCGCCACGCAGCGCACGCCGGCGTCGCGCAGGGCGCGCAGCGCGGCGGCGAGGTCGGCCGGCTCCACGGTGGGCAGGTTGAAGATCGTGCCCATCGAGGCGCGCACGGCCCGGCGCAGCCACGGGCTGCCGCTCGTTTCGCCCACCAGCAGGACCTGCGCGCGCAAGGCCGCGCAGTTGCGCACCAGCGCGCCCAAGTTTTCCGCGCTGGTCAGGCCGTCCACGGCCGCGAACAGCCGCGGGGCGGGCGCGCGTTCGAGGGCCGCGGCCAGCGTCCACGCCGGCGGCATGCGCGCCACCGCCAGCAGGCCCTGGTACATCGTGAAGCCGGTGAGCCGCTCGAGCACCTGCTTGGGCGCGGTGTAGATGACGATGGCCTCCGGCCGCGCGCGGATCAACGGCTCCAGCTCCCGGAACCACTTTTCCGGCAGCAGCACCGAGACGACCGTGAGCGGACTTTCGAGCAGGCGGCGGACGACCTTCTCGCCCTCGGCCACGAAGATGCGCTCGCGGCGGTGCTCCTCGTGCTGGCGCAGCGTGCGATACGGCGTGAGCTCGGGCAGATCGAGCGTTTCGACGGCTTGGACCGAGCGAATGGCCACGGCCTCATCCTGCCCGGCTGCGACGGGTCGGTAAAGGCCGGCGGCCTGTGCAACTCGCCTTGGGTGGCGGCCAGCCAAACTCACTCGCGGACAAGCCGACGTGGCCACCGCGCTTGTCCAACCGCCGCAACGTTGCCGCCGCCGTTTGACGACGGCCGCCACCTCGCCGCGGTTCACGGCGGCCCGGTGGCCTCCAGTTCGTAGAGCTTCGGCCCGATGACATTGCGGGCGTACTGGAACGATTCCGTGAGCAGCAGGAAGAACAGCACCACCGCGACCCCCATCAGCGCGGCGCTCCACCACTGGCGGGGGCGGAGCTTCTTCAGGCTGGGCGCGTAGGCCAGCAGGCCGAACAGCGCGGCCAGCACTGCCACGGCGTCCCAACTGGCCCGCTGCCAGTAGCCGCCGCCCAGCCGCAGCCACAGGCCGAATTCATCGAAGGTGAGCGCCAGGCCCACCCCGTAAACCCCGGCGGCGAGGGTCAGCGCGCGGCCCGCCGGGCGCTTGAACAGCAGGTACGCGCCGACGCCGGACAGCAGGAAGATGCCGTGGTTCAGGTGGTGGATGTGCGTCCCGCCCAGGTACAAGTACAGGTCGGGGATCCGCCGGGACATGATCAGAAACGTCACGATCCGCGCCGCGAGGAAAGTGAGCAGGAAGGTGAACAGAACGACCCGCGCCAACCGCGGGGTGGTTTCAGCCCGGGATTCGCCGCCCCCCGAATTGACAGTCATGGCTCGTTTTTGCCCCGGACGCGGACCGGCGGCGAGCCGGTTTGCTGGCGGTTCCTACACCGTCGCCGGCGCTTCACCCGGACAAATCCAACTGTTCAACGGGCCGAGGGGTTAGGCTGGGAGCGTTCGCGCTCCCGTCGAAGCTGTTGGTTTACAGGCTTCGAACAGGTTATACCGGCATGGCGCAGTCTTGGGCGGCGAAAACGCTGGTCGCCCTGAGCGGCGTCAGCAGTCCAGCCGGCCCGCCAACTGGGGGCGCCGGCATCCCTGCCGGCAAGTTCTCGGATCGCGCAAGGCCGGGAAAGATGCCGGCGCTCCCGGTGACGGCCGGTGAGGCCCGGCAGTCTCGCAACTCGCGCGTCACCCGAACAAATCCAACTGCGGCGGCGGCTCGAGGGCCTTCAACTTGTCGCGTTCGGCGCGGTGGCGGGCCGGCCGCCGCACGTTGCCCTCGGGCGTGAGCTCGGATTCCTCGAGGTTGCGCAGAATCACCTTGGCCCGCTCGATGACCGGCTTCGGCACCCCGGCCAGCCGCGCCACCTGGATGCCGTAGCTCTTGTCCGTGCCGCCGGGGACGATCTTGCGCAGGAAGATGATCTGGTCGTTCCATTCCCGCACCGCCACGTTGAAGTTGCACACGCGCGGCAGGCGGCCGGCCAGCTCGGTCAGCTCGTGGTAATGCGTGGCGAAGAGCGTCTTCGCGCCCACCTGGTTGTGCAGGTGCTCCACGATGCTCCAGGCCAGGCTCAGACCGTCGAAGGTGCTCGTGCCACGGCCGATCTCGTCGAGGATGACCAGGCTGCGCGGCTTGGCGTGGTGGAGGATGTTGGCCGTCTCCGCCATCTCCACCATGAAGGTGGACTGCCCGCGGGCGAGGTCGTCGCTGGCGCCGATGCGCGTGAAGATGCGGTCCACAAGGTCCACCCGCGCCTCGCGCGCCGGGAGGAACGACCCGGTGTGGGCCAGCAACACGAGCAGCGCCACCTGCCGGATGTACGTGCTTTTGCCCGCCATGTTCGGCCCGGTGATGAGCGCGATCTGCGGCAGGCCCGGGTCTGGGGTCTGGGGTCTGGGGTCTGGGGTTGGGAGTTCAGATGTCGGATGCTGGATGCCGGGTGCCAGAGCGGCCGCGGCACTTCGGACTTCGCTCGCCAGCGCCACGTCGTTCGGCACGAACCGCTCCTCCACCATCGCCAGCTCAAGCACCGGGTGCCGACCGTCGCGGATGATCAACTGGCCGGCGTCCGCCACTTCCGGCCGGCAATAGCCGTGCAGCCGGGCCTGCTCGGCAAAGGCGGCCAGCACATCCAGGTCGCCCAGCGCCCGCGCGGTCTGCTGGATGTCGCGCAACCGGCCCAGCACGGCTTCGCGCACGCGCAGGAACAGGTCGTATTCGAGCCGCGCCGCGCGCTCTTCGGCGCCGAGGATTTTCGCCTCCATTTCCTTCAAGGCCGGCGTGATGAAGCGCTCGCCGTTGGCGACGGTCTGCTTGCGCACGTAGTCCGGCGGCACCTTGTCGAGGTTCGCCCGCGTGACCTCGAGGTAATAGCCGAACACGGAGTTGAAACCGACCTTGAGCGACTGGATGCCGGTGCGCACGATCTCGTCGCGCTGGAGGCGGGCGATCCAGTCCTTGCCGCCACGCATGGCTGCGCGCAGCTCGTCCAGCGCCGGGTCGTGGCCGTCGCGAATGAGGCCGCCTTCCTTGAGCGCCAGTGGCGGCTCGTCCACGATCGCGCGCGCGATCAAGGCGACCAGTTCCGGGGAGTCGCAAAGCTGGCCGGTCAGTTCGGCCAGCAGCGGCAGGTCGGGCGAATCGGCTGGCGGAAGGCCGGGTGCGGGCGGTTCCGAAGCGGTGCCTTCTTGCAGGGAATCGGGCGGATTGACGCCGTCGTCCGGCGGGCGTAAAGGTGTCTCCGGCTCGCCCCCGGATGCCGGAGTTTGCCGTGGCATCCCCTGAGTGTCGGGAACGTCAATCGTCCTCCCGGCGGAGGCGGGCCTGATTTTTTCATAGGCGGTGAGCAGCCAGCGCTTGGGATGGCCATAGGCGCTCAGCCGGATGACCGCCTCGTGGCCGGGGGAAGTCAGCACGATGGTGTTGGGACTCTCACGCTGCTTGCGCATCGTGGCGAGCTTCGCCGGCAGGTCCGGGAGCATTTCCGGATGCCACCGGGCGATCTTCGCCAGCCCGAACCCGGAGCCGCGCTCCCGCGCCTCGCCCCACACCAGGTCAATCTCACCCACCTCCGGATGGTGCAACGCGCTTGGCGTCTCGCCGCAACGGACCTTCAGCAGCCAGGCGATGGCCTCGGCCGGACGCCCGCGAAACTGCGGGAAGACCGGTCCAAAACAACCCGTGCCGCCGGGCGGGTTTTCCGAAAGGTCGGCGGCCTCTTCGCGCAGCAGGGAAACTTCGCCGTCAGCCTCGCGCAGTCGCGCCGCCGTCAGCGCCTCCAGCGAGTTCCGCAGCCGCGGCATCTGCTCCAGCGCGAGGCGCAGCGCCAGCAGGTCGCGGGCGTTGCCGGTGCCGGTGCTCAGCCGGCCGAGCGTGCGCTCCAGATCACGCACTTCGCGGAGGTGCGCGCGGAAGGTCTCGGTCAAGCCGCCGTCCGCCAGGAACGCCGCCACCGCGTCCTGACGCCGCCGGATGAGCTCCGCCGCGGCCAGTGGTTGCGAAAGCCAGTCGCGCAGCCGGCGTGCGCCCATCGGGGTGACGGTGCGGTTGAGCGCGCCGTACAGCGAGCTGGCGCGCGGGGCGTCGCGGTGGAGCGGCTCGAGCACTTCGAGATTCCTCAGCGTGGCGGCGTCCAGCACGAGGAAATCGCCGGCCTGGTAAAACGAGAGCCGCGTCAGGTGACCCGCACTGCGGCGGAGGTGGTTCACCAGGTAATGCAGCACCGCCCCGGCCGCCCCGATGGCCAGCGCGCGGCCGCGCAGCCCGAAGCCGTCCAGCGACGCCACTTGAAAGTGGTCCCGCAAGGTGAACTGCGCGGTCTCCGGCGCGAACGTCCAGTCGTCGTAGCCGCTCACCGCCCGCACCGTGCCCTGGACAAGCCGGCGCAGGTCGTTTGCTTCGGCGGGCAGGATGAGTTCGGCGGGGCGCAGCCGCTCCAGTTCGGCGAGCAGCGCGGGGGCGGAATCCAGTTCCGTGGCGCGGAAATCGGCGGTGGTCAGGTCCACCAGTGCCAGGCCGAAGCGCCCGCCGCCGGGGGCGAGGGCGGCGAGGAAGTTGTTCCGCTCGGCGACCAGCATCCGTTCGTCGAAATGCGTGCCGGGCGAGAGAATCTGCGTGACCTCGCGGGCCACGAGCTTGCCGGGCTTCGCGTCCTCGAGCTGGTCGCAGATGGCAACCTTGCGGCCGGCCTTGAGCAGGCGGGCGATGTAGCCAACGGCGGCGTGGTATGGCAGGCCGCACATCGGCACGCCCTGTCGGGCGGTGAGGGTCAGGTTCAGGAGCTGCGCGCCCACCTGCGCGTCCTCGAAAAACATCTCGTAAAAGTCGCCGAGCCGGAACAGCAGCAACGCGTCCCAAGGCAGTTCCGCCTTGATGCGGCGGTACTGCGCCATCATGGGAGTGAGCGGGGCGTCGGCGGCCATGCGCCGCGAGGCTAGCGCGACCGCCCGCCGGCACGAAAGGTGAATTCAGACGCCACTTGTTTCGCGGCCGCATCTCCCTTGTTTGCATCCGTGGAAACGGCCGGACGCCGCGAGGTAGCTCGCCCCTCGCCGAGGGGCGACCGGTCCGGCCCCTGTGCCAGGGGCCGGCCACCAAGCACGCCGGCAGGCGATGCGGCCTGCGCGAAACTGAGATGCGCCCTTCCACGGACCGGACATCACAGCAGGATTGCCGCCCGACGACTTGTGCGGATACCGTCGCCGCACCCATGAACTTCCGAGCTTTCCCTCCGCAGCCGGCCGCAGCGTTTGCTTTGAGCGTCGTGATGTCGTTGCTGTTTGGCGGTGCCTGCGCCCTGGCCGCGCCTGATCCCACCTGGCGGCACTTGTCCAGCAAGCGCGGTGACCTGCCCGCGCCGCCCGGCGGCTCCACGCAGCAGACCGGCGCGGTGGTGGCCGACTTCGACGGCGATGGCGTGAACGATTTCATCCTGAGCTTCCGCCAGAAGCCGCCCGCGCTGGTGTGGTATCGGCGCGCCGCGACGGGCTGGGAGCAGTACGTGATCGAAAAGGACTACCTGACCATCGAGGCCGGCGGCGCGGTGCATGACATTGACGGCGACGGCGACCGGGACCTGGTGTTCGGCGGCGATTGGCAGAGCAGCGAGGTGTGGTGGTGGGAGAACCCGTCGCCCAATTTCGACAAAAGCACCTCCTGGACGCGCCGCGTGATCAAGACCGGCGGCAAGAACCAGCACCACGACCAGGTGTTCGGCGATTTCCTCGGCACGGGCCGGCCGCAACTCGCCTTCTGGAACCAGCAAGCCGCCACGCTGTTCCTCGCCGAAATCCCGCCCGATCCGCTCACCGCCAACCGTTGGCCGCTGACTCCGGTGCTGACCAACGCCAAGCCCGCCGGCGTGCCCTACATCGAAGGCGCCTCCGCGTTCGACGTGGACGCCGACGGCAAGCTGGACATCCTCGCGTGCGACTCGTGGTTCAAGCACACCGGCGGCCAGACGTTCAAACAGGTCCAGTTTGCCAGGGCCGGCGGGCTCATCTTCGCCGGCTATTTCAAACGGTCGAAGTACCCGCAGATCGTGGTTTCGCCCGGCGACGCCGGCGGCAAGGTCCTCTTCTACGAATGCACCGGCCACCCGGAGAAACCCGGCGACTGGCAGGCCCGCGAACTTCTCGATCGCGATGTCATTCACGGCCACAGCCTGCAACTGGGCGACCTCAACCGCGACGGCCACCTCGACATCTTCATCGGCGAAATGGCGAAGTGGCGGGAGAAGGAGCCGGGGCCGGATCAGCCCGGCGCCACGGCATGGATCTTGTACGGCGACGGCACAGGCGGGTTCCGCAAGACCGAGCTGGTCGTGGGCCACGGGTGGCATGAGGCGCGCCTGGACGACCTCGATGGCGACGGCGACCTCGACCTGCTCAACAAGCCTTACACGTGGGAAACCCCGCGCGTGGATGTCTGGTTGAATCAAGGCCCCGCGCCGCGCCAGCCTTGAACCCGAACCTGGCAACTGAACAACACGCTGCGGCCCCAGCGTGTGCCCACAGCGAACGAACACCGACTTTCCGCAAACCCATGAAACGTTTTGCTCTGTTCAGCCTGTCCGCGCTCTTCACCGTGGCCGCGCTGGCTGCACCCGTGCCCGCCTGGGACGCGCCGCCGGAACGCCAGGCTGAAGGTCGCTTCTGGCGCTATCACTGGTACGAGCGCGGCCTGAACAATGCCAATCCCGCCTACGAAGGGCGCTTCCGGGTCAACGCCCCCGAGATCAGCTTGCATCCGCTTTACGGTCGCCGCGTCGAACCGCGCGAGAATGGCATGATGCTCATCAAGGCCGAGGAGGATTTGTTCCTGCTCACGGCCGCCGAGTTCTACTGCGAGGCGTGGGGCGGCCATCCCGGCACAGCCAATAAACGCATTACGGTCAACGGCCGCAGCACGTATTTTCTGCCCCGCGTCGGCACCGAGGAGGGCCACTGCACTTACTTTTATCCCTCCGTGCCGCTGAAGATCACGGACCTCGTGAACGGCTATGACGCGATCCAGTTTGCCGTGGACCAGGGCACAACCTTCTGGGGTCACATGCTGGTGGACAACGCCGCGATCCGCGTGGCGCTGACCAACGGGCATCCCGACCTGATCCGCTCAGGGCTCGTGGAGTTCACCGCCAGCGTGAAGGCCGAACCGCTGGCGGACATAGAAGGCTTCGCGCTCCGTCTCGAATGCACGCCCGCCGCGGCATCACAGCTCGCCAGCGTGGATTTCCAAGGCTGGTATTACGGCTACGACGAGAACGGCAACCTCCAGCGCCGCGACTGGCATGGCTTCACCAAACACCGCCGGCCCGCAGCCACGCTGGGCACTGTGTCCGCGCCACCTTTCGCCGTGAACTGGGACACTTCCATGCTGCCCACCCAAAGCAATGTCGCCGTGCGCGCGGCTGTCCGCTTCAAGGCGGATACCAATCTGGTCTTCCTGACGCACGCCTCGCCGGGCCTGGCCATCCCACCGCGATCCGGCGCAACGGTGGTCCTCTTCGCGCCGCACGATTTGCCGGATCATTTCTGGTCGCGGGCCGGCCAGCGCAAGACTTGTCACTTCGATCTCGACCTCGATCCGGCGCGCATCGAAAAGGCCGAACTGCATGTCGTCACCTGGACCGGCGGCGCCGGCACGGTGAGGGAATACTTCAAGCTGAACGGCGTTCATTACCCAGTCGCGGAAGGTGACCGGCACGAACTGGTTTACAGCCGGCTGCCGGTTGATCCGAAGAACCTCAAGCGCAGCCTCAACCGGATCGAACTGCTCTCCGACACCGAGCATCACGGCATCGAGGTCATCTACCCCGGCCCGGCGCTGATGGTGCGGTATCGGACCGGGGGAGATTGAAGCCGCGGACTGGCTTGGGGAGCACACCTGCCCAGGGTGTGACTGGACGCGCCTCGCGTCCGGCTTCTGGCACCGAGTCCGCCGGGAAGCCAATCCTCGCCGGATTCCTCCGGACTCGTTTTCCGCGAGGGCGCGGAAAACCGCACGCGTGGCGCGTGCGTTCCCTCTTCGACTTCGGTTATCAAGCCGTGTTTGAAGCCCGGGGTCACCGCAGCCACCGGCGCAGCCTGGCGTAAAACTCACGACGGATTCAACGGCTGCTCTGGCGGTTCTTCCGGCGGCGCAGCCGGAGCTTTTGCCGGTGCCGCCGGCGGAGCTGGCGACGTTGGCAGCGATCGCGGTGGTTCGGATGGCGCGATGGCTGGCGGAGCGGCGAAGGGATTGGCCGGGCGCGACGACGGCACCGGCATGGAGAAAGGCGAGTCCGCCGGCGACGCAGAACTGGCCGCGGCGAAAGGTGCGGTCTCCGGAGTGGCGGCTGCTTCGGGCGCGGCGAAAAGGGCCGTTGGCTGGCGGCGCGGCAGTTGCCAGGTGGCGCCCAGCGCCAGCCACACGCCGAGCAGGTGTGCCAGCACAAACACCACCAGGAAATCCAGCAGCCGGAATCCGTGCCCGGCGTACAGCAACAACCCGCCCGCCACGAGCAGCCCGCCCGGCAACAACGCCGCCACCACCAGCCGCCAGCACCCGCCAAGGGTCGCCTGCCGACGCAG
Organism: uncultured Verrucomicrobiota bacterium; assembly: GCA_964568145.1. Lineage (GTDB taxonomy): Bacteria > Verrucomicrobiota > Verrucomicrobiia > Limisphaerales > J093 > DSVZ01. The sequence continues at coordinate 47,594 of CAZMOZ010000019.1, read as the reverse complement.
CATCGCCGCCAGCAACCGCACCACCGGTGCGGCCACCAGCCCGACCAGCGTCCAGGAGACGAGCCCGACCAAGGCACCCGCGCCAAACACCGACGCGCGGACGTGCGGCTGCCACGCGGCCCAGACCGGCTCGACTTCGGGGCGGTTGAGCGGCAGCGCGAGTCGCGGCGGGTACGGAAACGTCCAGTAGCCGAACAGCGATTGCGCGCAGATTTCGTTCGCAATCAGTTCAACGTCCACGTCCGCGGACTGGCCCGGCACCGGGGTGGACTGCGGATTCACGCGCAAGGCGAGGAAGGGCGTGCGCGCCAGTTCTGTGACGGTGTTGGTGGGCCAGAAGAGCCGGCCGGCGCGGATTTCGCCGCTGGCGGGCAGGCTGCGGATGGCGGTGGTCACGGCCGGCAGCCAGGCGGTGGTGACAAAACGCTCCGTCGCCCAGCCGAGGGCGAGCGCCGCGCTGAGCACCCAGAAGGGCAACCAGCCGGACGGCGCGACAGCGAGCGCCGCCACGCCCCGCCAGGTAAAGGGTTGCCGCGCCGCCTGGGTCGGCGGCAGGCCGGACGGCTGCGGTTGCATCGCGGGTGGCGCGGCTCAGGCCGCGGGCGCCGCGGGCGGCGCCGCCGACGGCGGCTGCTGGCCGGGAGGCGGCTGCAGCAGGATGGGCACCGGATAACGAATTTTCATCACGTCATCCACCAGCACCTCGATAAAGTACGCGCCCGGCAGGGTGAATTCGAGCCCGGTGAACAGGGTCACGTTGATGGCGTGATGCGTGGCGTCCTGGAGGGCGAACTTCACGTTGCTGTGCCGGAGCACGGTGGCGCTGTCCGGGGCGATGAAGCGGACCGTCTCGGTGAACTGGCCCACGCCGGCGGTCCAGCGGTTGAAAATGCACAGTTTGAAGGCCTTGATCGGCAGTTGCGGCACGCGCACGTAGCCGATGATGCCCACGAGGATGAAATTGCCCGTGACTTCCTGGCGGACGTCTTCGCACAAGAGCGAGGCCTGCAGGTCGGGCAAAATGCGGGTCGGATTCATGGTCAGATCCAAGTCGAGGGCCGAGTGTGCCGGCCGGTCGCTGGAAAGCAACGCGCAGTTTTCTGTTTCCACGCAGGCGGGCGCATCTCAATTCCTTGCCGGCAGCGAGCGCCCGTAGTGGCCCAGGCGACCTTGCCTGGGAGCCGTGCCGCGGGCGGCGCGGCCCGCGGCCGTGAAGTCCGAAGTCCGAAGCGGAAGCGAAGCTCGCCGAAGATGCCCGCGTCGCAGTTCCGCATTGCGCATTCCGCAATGGGAATGCCGGGGCTCGACGGAGTCTCGCCCCACCCCGTCAAGGCCGGACCGGCACAAAAGTGAGATGCGCCCCACGTGGGCTTTGCTTCAGGCCCAAGGGGAGCCTCCCGGCACTCCAGGGGAATGCACTGCGCCAGGTTTTCCTCAATGTGAGTTTGTCTGGCCAGCGGAGTGTGCTCCGGTGCTGCTGACGATCTCCTCAAAAAAGGCCGCCACTCCCGGAAGCGCCTCGGGATTCAGCCAGTCCTGTCGCAGCCAGAAACCCGGAACGGTGTGCGCCCGGATGACCGGCTCGCCCGCGGCAAATTCCACCAGCAATTCCCCCTCCCGCCGGTAGAATCGGTGCGCCAGCGTTTCGGGGTCCAGCACCCAGTATTCCTGCGCGCCGTGCTCTTCATAGGCGGCGAACTTGGGTCCCACGTCCCGCTCCTCGGACCAGGGCGAAAGCGCCTCCACCACCAGCGTGGGCGCGAACGGCGCGTGCGTGGGCAACAACCGCGTCACCTGCTCGGGCGTGAAGTAGGCCAGGTCCGGCAGGAACACGTTCCGCGAACTGAGCCGCACCGCCAACACCTCGCGGTAAAGCTCGCCGAGCTTGAAGCGCTCAATGTAGCCCGCCAGCAGACGATCCAGGAAGTTTAGCAGCCGGGCATGGCGGAGATTCACCGGTGAATGCATAAACTTCTCCCCGTCTATGAGGTCGGCGTGGACGCCTGGCTGGAGCCAGTCCACGAACTCCTCGGCCGTCCAAAGCTGGCGTTCGCAGTTTTTGGCGATGGATACCAGGGTCGGCATGGTGTCAGCGTACACGCGTCGCTCCGCCCGTCAACGCCCCGCCCCTCAAACCACCTCGCGGTACACGTCCGGGTGCGGGCGCGAGATGACCACCGCGTAGACCAGCACGCCGGCGTCGGCGATCACCCGCCGTCCCGCGGCCATGGCGCTTTGCACGGAGCCGACGTCGCCGGTCATGGTGCAGAACGCCTTGCCGCCCAGCGCCATGGCCAGGCGCACTTCCAGGAGCTGGACCGGCGCGGCCTTGGCGGCGGCATCCGCGGCCTGGATCAATGTGGCCACGTTGAACGACTCGAGGATGCCCAGCGCGCCGTTGGGCTCGGGGGTCTGGGTGCGGCCCAGTGCGGTGAAGACGTCCGGGTGGACGTTGGCGATGACGAACGAGTCAATGAGGCAGCCGTTGGCGACCTCGGCCCCGGCCTGCACGGCGCTTTGCACGGCCGCGGCGTCGCCGCCGATCAGCACCATGTACTTGCCGGAGCAGATGGAACGCGAGAGCAGCAGCCGCACGTTGCCCGCCTTCAACATCGTGTCCGCCACCTCGAAGCCGGCGGCGACGCTCGAAAGCTCGATCAAACCAATGGATTTTTCGCTCATGGGGTTCGCTCCAAAACGACGCGGTCATTCACCGACACCACCCGCGCGTCGAACGGCGCGTGGATGGGCGCGCCCAGCGCCTGCTCCGGCACCTGCCCCACCATCTGACCGGCCCGGACGCGCTCACCCGGCTGGACGAGCGGCCGGTTGACCGCGCCCGCGTTTTGTTTGAGCGGCAGCACCACGCGCCGGGGCGCGAAGCGCACGTCCTCCCAATGCGCCGGGTGGTCGTACTGCTGGAGGTGCAACTTCTTCATCAAGGTCTTGATCGGCACGCGCCGGCCGTCGCGCATCGGGTGCGGCTTCACGGTCATCGGGCCGGTCCATTTCAGGCTCGCCCGGCGCATTTCGGCCTTGGACTGGTCGCAGGCCTCCTTGGGAAACAGCTCCTCCGGACAGGCGTAAAGCGTGCACAGCCCGCACGCGCAGCACAGCGCCGCCCATTGGTTCCAGTACTCCGCGCCCGTGGCGGTGAACGCGAGGCTGCGCATGACCTGGTGCGGCTCGACCGCGTAGCCGAGCAGGTAGCGCGGGCAGTACTCGGTGCAATACCGGCACTGGTCGCAGGCGGACTTGCCAATGACGTTTTGCGCGGCGGCGGGTTTGAGCTTGCGCTCGATCACGCGGTGGTCGCGCGGCAGGGCGACGACGCCGGTGGACGTTTTCGTGATGGGCGTGTCGAGGTCTTCGGTGGTCTCGCCCATCATTAACCCGCCCACGCACAGCACGGGTTGGTCGGTCGCAAAACCGCCCGTGGCCTCGATCGCGTCGCGGAACGTCGTGCCCACCGGGACTGTGACGGTCGTGGGATGCTTCACCGCGCCGGCCAGGGTGACGGTCTTGTGCGTGACCGGACGCCCCTCGGCTGCGGCAGCCACGTTGACGAAGGTCTCGACGTTGCAGACCACCGCGCCGACCCGCAACGGAATGCCCGCCGGCGGAATCAGCCGGCCGGTGGTGGTGTACACCAGGTCATATTCGTCGCCGGCAGGGTAGTAATCGCCCAGCAAATGCACGCGCACCGGCGTGCCCTGGCAGGCAGCCTGCACGGCTTCCACAGCCTGGGTCTTCTTTGCCTTGATGCCGACGATGCCTTCCCCGGCGCCGACCGCTTCCATGGCCAGCATCATGCCCCGGACCATCTCGCGGGCCTGGCGTTCCATCACGGCGGCGTCCTTGTGCAGCAACGGTTCGCATTCGGCGCCGTTGGCGAGCACCACATCCGCCTTGGCGGCCAGCTTGACGTGGGTGGGGAAACCGCCGCCGCCGGCGCCGACCACGCCGGCTTGTTTGACCTGTTCCGCAAGCGTCATCGAACGGCGATGGTAAACGGCCCGGCCGGGTTGGCGAGCCGTTTCCAGAGCCTCAATCACCGCTGGGCGCATCTAGGTTTCTTGCAGACCGTCCCTCCTTCCGGGTGGCGCCGGTTTGCAGCCGGCCGTAGAGCCGGACTTCCAGCCCGGCGTGGGGCGCGGGCGGCCCGTTGCGGGTGTGTTCTGCTTCGTGGATTCCGGGCGGCAGGATGCCGCCCTATACGGCAGCCAGGGATGGCTGCCGCTACCCCGGCGGTGTCCGGCCTTTTCCACCGGCTGCTAAAAGTGAGATGCGCCCATCACCGTACTCAGACGAAAAAACCGGCCAGGCTTGTGCCTCACCGGTTGGCCGTTGCCGGGGAGAAAAATGTCACTCCGGCCGGAACCGCCGGTAGAGAACGAAACCCGCCAGGCCGAAAGCTGCGGCCAGTGCCACCGCGCGAGGTTCGGGAAACACCTCGAATCGGATTTCATCCACGAAAATCCAACGATTGCTGCTCGCATCCGCGAGGTTTATCTGGAGCGTGTTTCCAGTGCAAGAACCGCTGGAGCTCAGATCACCGCGCGTGTTGTCGGCCAGTTCCGAACCGCCAGGGCAAATGCGCTGCCACCGATCGTGACTGTGGACGGAAGGTAGATGCCCGCGACCTGACTGCGGTTGAAACCGATGATGGCCTTCTGCCACGTGACGGAGCTGGCAAAATTGAAAGTGATGGCCGGGTCCGCAATAACCCAACCGACCCATTCATACGCGTTGCCGTTCCCAAGGTCTGCAGTCCAATCATTTGCGCCGAAGACCCCATCGGCAAGCTGGGACCCGGTGCTGTCAAAGTAATTGAAACTACCTCCGTGTGCCTGGCCTTCACCTGCCGGGGCCGAGTAGGAGGTGGGAACGACGAATGCCGCTGTTGCACTGGCCGACAAGGCCCCGGCGAGGCAGATGGAAGCGATCAATTCAGGTTGCATACGGTTGTCGCAGGCCTGATTTGTTCATTGCTCGGCAAGCCAGGCATCAGCAGCGTAGTTGGCAGGTCAACCGCTGCCTGGATCGCCCTTTGTAACTCGCGCGGCATATTCACGAAGCGGTATTGAGGTTGGGCGGTGAACGGTGACGACACCCATCAAGCCAAAACCCGTATTCCGATCGTGGTGCTGTTCTTTGGCCGTTACTTTACTCACGGGTGAATGGCCGAACTTCGGCTAGCAAAAAGGCCGACCCGCAAACGGGGTCGGCCCTGAAACGGCATCTGTTTGAGATCAACTGCGGAAGCGACGATAAGCCGCAAACCCGGCCAAACCCAGCGCAAAGAAGCCGGCGTAGGCTGTCGATTCGGGCACCGCCACGAGGGCCACCACGTCTTCCGAGTACCATTTATGGCTTGGACATGGCCCAGCTTCCATGCGGTGAATGACGTCTCGATGGCCTGTCAGGTGCTGACTTGGTTCTCCAACAACGGGTTCAGCGTCCGGAAGAACGTGAAGACCGAACCTGTGTTGATGCCTTGGGATGCCGTGTTGCCAGTCGCCATTGCTTGGTCAACCCGCACTTGTGTACTGCCTGGCATCGGCACGCCCAGCGCATAGAGTTGTGCCCCGGGTGGCGTCTGGCCCACGTTCGTCAGTCGATACCCAAAAGTCAGCGCTGCAGGTCCATAGCTGTTTCCCACCGTGACGGCTGAATCCACTTGGGCGGTGAAGTTGTCGGCATCGTCCGGCACGGCCGGCGAACTGTGGAACACGATGGTTCCCGATGGACCACTCGGCAGCGTGGCCGTTATGGGCTGTGTCGGATCACCCGAGTTGAAAATGACCGCGACACCGCCAAGGCCACTGCCAGTCCTTGAGCAACTCGTAGTACTGTCATGTTGTGTGAATCCCTTACTTCATAAGGCTCTAGATTGGTTGTCGCACGCTTAACATACATGGTCAGTATAAGCTTACATAACAGTCTGTCAAGCCCTCCAAGTACTTATCTCCGCTTGAAATACAAGGAGTGAGCATCCAAGACTTGTTGGATTGGCATATCAAACCCGGGATCCCGATGCGACTCGACCGGCAAGAACCGGGGCAAAGCCAAGGGTCATTTCCTCACCCAGTTCGTTCACGCCTTCTGTGGGCCAAGCGCTGGTCTTTGCAGCACTCAATACATTAACAGCTAAATATTTGTAGCTAAATTAGGGTGTTGGTGGTTTGACGAATGACGCAGCCTTCTTTGGTCAGGCCGCGAACTTGATTCCAGCACGAGCTGAAATTTGAATTGCGATCGCGCAAATTTGTCTCACTTTATTGCAGAGAAGGTTGGTCATTGCTGGAGCTGGCGAGGGCTCGATTGAGGTTTTACATCCCTGACTCAGCTCTTATTATGACGACGTGTTCGAGTATCCGAAGCGTTATGATGTGATTGTGGTTGGCGGCGGCCACGCGGGCGTTGAGGCCGCCTTGACGGCGGCCCGCATGGGGTGCGAAACCCTGCTGCTGACCATGAATCTCGACACCATCGGTCAGATGTCCTGCAACCCCGCCGTCGGGGGTCTGGCCAAGGGTCATCTGACCCGCGAAATTGATGCGCTGGGTGGTGAGATGGGCCGGAACACGGACATGACCGGGCTCCAGTTTCGGATGCTCAACACGAAGAAAGGCCCATCGGTCTGGGCACCACGCGCTCAGTGTGACAAAAAGGCTTACCAGTTCCGCCTGAAGTGGGTTTGCGAGCGCCAGCCGTACCTCGACATCAAACAGGGACAAACTGCCAGACTGTTGACTCGTGACCAGCGGGTCATTGGAGTGGAAACGACTTTGGGCGTCCAGTTCTTCGGACAAACCGTAATCATCACCACCGGCACCTTCCTGCATGGCCTCATGCATGTCGGTTTGAGTCAGACGGCCGGCGGCCGCGCAGGTGAGAATGCCGCAGTTGGGCTGTCCCAGTCTCTGAAGGATCTCGGATTCGAATTGGGACGACTGAAGACCGGCACCCCACCGCGTCTGCTCCGCCGTACGATTGACTTCACCAAGACAGAAGCCCAAGCCGGTGACGAGCCCGTGCCTTGGTTTAGCTTTTGGAAGGATGATTTGTTCCACGTGGAACAAACCGCCGAAGTTGACGATGGCCACCTAACCGCCCGGCAAAAGACTGACCTAGCCTCTACGGCTGGCACTTTGCCTCGCTCTCGAGGTTATCCACCAAGCTCAATTCTCGATCAAGTTGGCGGCCAAGTGCCCTGCCACATCACCTACACCACCGACAAAACCGACGAACTGATCCGGGCCAATCTTCACAAATCCCCGTTGTACTCGGGCATCATCGAGGGCGTCGGCCCGCGCTACTGTCCATCCATTGAGGACAAGATTGTTCGGTTCGCCGATAAAGACCGGCACCAGATCTTTTTGGAACCCGAGGGCATCGCGACTGATGAGATTTACGTGAACGGTTTTTCGACCAGTCTTCCGTTTGAGGTCCAAGTCGAGATGGTCCGCACCATCATCGGCTGTGAGCAGGCAGAAATCACCCGGCCGGCCTATGCGGTGGAATACGATTTCGCACCGCCCACCCAGCTTCAACCCACCCTCGAGACCAAGCTTTGCGAGAACCTTTTCTTCGCCGGTCAAATCAACGGCACATCCGGCTACGAAGAGGCCGCCGCTCAAGGCATCATCGCCGGTATCAACGCCGCCCGTCGCGTCCAAGGCAAGCCCGGCACCGTGCTTCGCCGCGACCAAGCCTACATCGGCGTTCTGATTGACGACTTGGTAACAAAAGGCACGACTGAGCCTTACCGGATGTTTACATCCCGGGCCGAATACCGGCTGCTTTTGCGCCAAGACAATGCCGATGAACGGCTGTCTGCGCTGGGATTCGAGATCGGCTTGTTGCCGGAGCGCTTGTACCGTCGCAGTCAGACCAAGTATCAAGCAGTGGCAACCGAACTGGAACGTCTCGCCCGCACCCGTCACGAAGGAATGACGCTGACGCAGATCCTCAGCCGGCCAGAAGTCACGTATGCCATACTACCTGGTCGCGACGACAAGTTGCCACCTGAAATCGCCCAAGCCGTCGAAATCACGGTCAAGTACGCCGGCTATGTTGAACGTCAGGAAAAGGAAGTGTCGCGCTTCGTCGAGATGCAGTTCAAAGCCATCCCAAGCTGGCTGGACTTTCAGACCATCCCAGGTCTGCGCACCGAGGCACGTCAAAAACTTCAAGCCATCCGCCCGCAGACTATTGGACAAGCCTCACGGATTTCAGGCGTCTCGCCGGCCGACATCAGCTTGGTGATGGTTTGGGTTCAACGTGCTCGTGCCGAAACGGCGATTACCAATGATGAATTGTGAGCAACCGGCTCACGAGCTACGGACAAACTCGAAGCGACGATATTGACATATAGTTAGAACTGACCCCTTTTTGAAGAAAATCTAATTTTTTTTAAAAAATGCTTCGTCGCTGAGCACCAAGCACCGGCTTGCGGTCGCAAGTTGAAAACGATAACGTACCGTGAGCCCAATGAAGCACGCGTACGATTACGGCGAGGTGTGGTTTGGCCTGTTTCTGCTGCTCGCAATCCTCATTTACTGGCTGTGGGGCAGGCAGTTGACAAGTTTGGCCAGCAACTACTTCCATCGCTGGAGTGTGTGGATGGTGGACCGGGAAAACCCTCACCTGCAGAAATTGGCGGTGGCCGCACACGCTGATGGAGCCACCCACTTCGACGTGCGGGTGAAGGCCAAGGGCCTGTCGGTGGCATCCTTCTTTCGCGGCAAGGAGGGTTTGATCGAAGTCTGCCACCAAGAGCTGGAATCCGGTGAACCCCACGACCGGCTAGGCGGAGGCCGGAGACTTCCTTGGAAGCCACTGGGTGAACTGTCAGTGCCCAAAGCAGCTTGCCCCATCAAATGGTTGTTGGAAAAAGCACGCGGCTGACCGTACCGCCAGCCGACGCCCGACCTGATGCGGTTCAGGATGACCTCACTGCCAGCGACACCTTGATCTCGGAGCCGGTGACTTGGAAGATCGTTTCCTTGAACTCGCCAATCGGTATGCCGGCATGTCCAGAACGCTCAGACAGCGACTCCACGCCGTCGCGCCCGAAACTCGCGCCGCCCCAAAAACCGTGCGCCCAAAAACGCGGGAACCGGCACGCCAGGCGGTTCAGTGCCGAAAGAAATGATGCGGCCCCGGTGAGCCCGCCCTATCCATGAAACGCATTCGCTTCTTCTTCATCCTGCTTTGGCTTGCCGCCATGGCGGCGCTCTTTGCGGCGGACCGGCCCAACATCCTGTTCCTTTTCGCCGACGACATGCGCGCCGACACAGTCGCCGCGCATGGCAATCCGCACATTCGCACTCCGCATCTCGATTCGTTGGCGGCCTCGGGCTTCAGCTTCCGCGCCAACTACATCTTCGGCGGGAACAGCGGCGCGGTCTGCGTGCCGAGCCGCGCCATGCTGATGAGCGGCAAAACCTGGTTCCACGTGGACACTGTGTCGCTGAAGGACACCCGGCTCCTGCCGGAACTGCTGGGCGAGCACGGTTACGTCACCTTCGGTACCGGCAAATGGCACAACGGGCAGGCTTCCTGGCTGCGGGCGTTCCAGCGTGGTAAGACGATCATGTTCGGCGGCATGTCCGATCACACCGAGGTCCCGGTCCGCGATCTCGGCCCCGACGGCCGGCTGACGGCGGAGCGCGTGGGCGGGAAGTTTTCCAGCGAACTGTTCGCCGACTCGGCCATCGAGTTTCTCCGCAGCCACGACGGGCGGAAACCGTTCTTCGCCTACGTGGCCTTCACCGCGCCGCACGACCCGCGTCAGCCGCCGCTGAGCTACCGCGAGCCTTACTACCGCGACCCGCCGCCGCTGCCGCCGAACTTCCTGCCCCAACTCCCGTTCGACAATGGCATGATGCAGGGAGGCCGCGACGAAAACCTCGGCGCCTGGCCTCGGACGGAGGCGATGATCCGCGAGCAACTGGCCGAGTACTACGGCCTGATCACGCACCTGGACGAGCAGATCGGCAGAATTTTGGCTGTGCTCAGAGAATCGGGCCACGGCAACGACACACTCGTCATCTTCGCCGCTGACAACGGCCTGGCCTTGGGCAGCCACGGCCTGCTGGGCAAGCAGAGCGTCTTCGAGCACAGCATGCGCACACCGCTCATCCTTGCCGGACCGGGCATCCCACGCGGGAAATCCACCGCAGCGTTCACCTACCTGCACGACCTCTTTCCGACGCTGTGCGACTGGCTCGACCTGCCGCGCCCGCCCGGTCTTGAAGGCGAGAGTCTGCGCCCGCTATGGGAAGGCCGACGGGAACGCGTGCGCGATTCGGTGTTTCTGCCGTTCCTCGATCTCCAGCGCGCCGTGCGGGACGAACGCTGGAAGCTGATCGCGTACCCCAGGATCGGCCACCTCCAGTTGTTCGACCTGGAAACCGACCCGCACGAGACGACCAACCTGATTGACCGTCCCGAGCACGCCGCGCACGTCGCCCGCCTGCGCTACCTCATGCGGCAATGGCAGGCAAGCGTGGGCGACACCCATGAAATCCCGGCCGTGAACCAGACGCCGGCGAAGGTGGATTTAACCGGCCGTGAACGCGTGCCCGACCAGTGGCAGCCGGACTGGATTGTGAAGAAATACTTCGGCAAACCGGTCTCCGCCCCACCCTGATTGAACCCCGAAACCCGAAGCTGGCCGCGGCGCGGTGCGTCCCGCCCGCCCCGCTTCGGCTTTCGCCTTCAATACACCAACACCAGCACAGTGGCGCGTTCGGCCTGCTTCACCACCGCCTCGAACTTTCGCGCCTCCGCGCGCGGCGCCGGCAGCCTCGCCGCCATTTCCGGCAGCGACTCCAGGAACCCCAGCAGAAAGCTGCTCTTCACCGCGTAATTCACATTCTCCGCCAGTTGCCCGGACGCGGTCACCGCCGCCGCCGGCGACAGCCGCGCCGCCACCACCCCCACCACGTTCCCGCGCTCGTCCACCAGCGCCCCGCCCGAATTGCCCGGCTGCACCGGCGCGCTGATCTGGAAATACCGCGGATCATCCCGCACGCCCGCGAGGCCCGCGATCTCGCCCTTCGCCAGCTTGGGCGAGAACCCTTGCAGCCTGAACGCGCCGCCGGCTTCGACCGCGTGCGCGCTGGTCACCAAGTGCCCGTCGCCGGTGATGAAGAAGCCCGTGGCCGTGCCTGTTGGCCGCTCCCTTTCCAGCGAAAAGCCCGGGGACTCATCCTCTGCCCTGCCCGCCGGGCTGGCCTTCCGGGGTCGGAACTCCCGCGAAAGCCGCTGCGCCTCGGCAATCTGACCCGGTGTCATATTTCGCTCGATGATGCTGAGGTTGTTCCTTGCCGTATCATTTCCATTGGCGGGGCGGCCAGGTTGAACCACTTGTACGCCTGCACGTAATCCTTGGGCACCCCTTCGCCTTTGGCGTACATCCACCCCAAGTTATTCTGCACGTCGGCATGGCCTTCCTCCGCCGCCTTCCGTAGCCACCGGGCCGCTTCCTTCAAGTCCGCCGCCACCCCCTGCCTTCGTAATACCGCTCGCCGAGTTCAAACAGGGCCTGGGCTTCGCCTTGCCCGGCCTTGGCCCGCAGGGAATCCACGCTCTCCTTCGTCTGTCCCTGATCGGGCGAACCCTGAGAATTGGGGGCCGGGGTCGGAGCTTCCGCAGACGGGGAAATCGGCACGCTCGCCGGCGCTTGTTCCTGGTAGCTAGCCGGCCGGGATGCCGGGCCGGGTTTAGCGGCCTTCCACAACCCGAACACACACGCGCCCGCCACCGCAGCCACCCAGGCGAATTTGAAGCTGCGCCACAGTGCTTTGCCCATGCCGCACCTCCGGTCTTTGTTGGATTACGCCCAACGGCTGCTCCGCCCCGTTTCCCGCGTCAATCCGTTTCATTGCGGTCCCGCTCTCCTTTGCCCGAAGACCGAACCTGGCCCGTAGCGCAACGCCTCCCGCCTGCCCAACTTCAGGTTTATTCCAGACCGGCCGATGTCGGGTCCTTCCGTTCGCGAGTGGGGGACACGACAGGTTCCTTGGGGGTCATGCCCCCGTCCGCTCCCGCCGCTGCCGAAAAAACAATCCCTTCCCGCCCCTCGTTTCATCGCCAACGCCCGGCCGCCTTCACCGGCCCACTGCTCCGCACTGGCCGGCCGTTCCCCGCCCAAACTCCCTGCCACCCTTCGCACCACCCCGCGCCGTCGCCTCCGCCCGCGCGGCCCGATGCACACCGCCGCCCCAAGCCCAGCCTAAACCGGGCGATTGCCGGAACACCTTCACGATTCCCTCAGAACCCCAAAAAGGGGACAAAAAAGGGACTGACAACTTATCTCGCAGCGTGATCCCAGCGAAGTCTGTTTAACAAAGACTTGATTGTAAGGCACTTCAAAGTGGCGCACCCATCAGGAGTTGAACCTGAAACCTTCTGATCCGTAGTCAGATGCTCTATCCAATTGAGCTATGGGTGCGTCCGGTTTGGAAGGCTCCAAACCCACCGCGACCGGACTTTAAGGTTGGGCCGTCGGCGCGTCAAGGTCGTCACCGGCGGTGCTTCCCGGCGACCGGGCCCGGACGCGGGGCAGCACAAAGAAGTCAGGGGGCGGCCGAGCCGAAGCCGGGGTGGCCAAACCCGAAAAGCGAAGCCGCTCGCAGCGCCAGATTCCCATCCGGCTTCAACTTCGGTTTTCGAGGGTCAAAACGGGTGAATTAGTAAATGGGTTACATGGCTGATGATCCTGAATTCACCGCGTTCCCGTGCCACGAGCAATCCCGGCAAACCGCCAGTTCACCCCCGGAAACCAGCCGCCCACCCTCGCCGGCGGCCTGACCGCCCCCGACAGGCCGAAATAAATCAGCTTATTGGCTAGTTTAAAGCAACTCTTTGCGGTACACAGAAAGGTTCCGTGAGCGACACCCCGAAACAACCGCCGGCCCCGGAGCCGGGTCGCCCGCCGCGACGCTACGTGCGCGCGGTGGGGCCAAAGCTGCGCTGGCTGTTGCTGGGAGTGTTTGCGCTGGTGGCGGTGCTGGGTGCGAACTCCGCCTACCTGGCGGCGATCACGTTCCTCGAGTGGCTGAACGGGCTTTCGTACCAGAACTATTTTTACCAGCTCATGTTCCTGGCCCACCTCGCCCTGGGCCTGCTGCTGGTGGCGCCGTTCCTCGTCTTCTGCGCGATTCACATCAAGAACGCCGCGAGCCGGCCCAACCGGCGCGCGCTGCGCATGGGCTACCTCCTGTTCAGCGTAAGCCTGGCCCTGCTGGTGTCGGGCGTGGCGCTGGTGCGCTTCGAGGGCTTCGAGTTGAAGAATCCGGATTTGCGCACCGCGGCCTACTGGGCGCACGTGATCACGCCGTTGCTGGCGGTGTGGCTGTACATCCTGCACCGGCTGGCCGGGCCGCGCATCAAGTGGCGGGTCGGCGTGGCTTGGGCGGGCGCGGTGGCGGCGGTGGTGGCGGCCATGGTGGCGCTGCACGCCACCGATCCGCGCAAGTGGAACGTGGTGGGGCCCAAGGAGGGCGAGCAGTACTTCGCGCCGTCGGCGGCCCGGACGGCCACCGGGAACTTCATCCCGGCCAGGACGTTGATGATGGACCAATACTGCCAGGAGTGCCACCAGGACACTTACGAGGGGTGGTTCCACAGCGCGCACCACTTCAGCTCGTTCAACAACCCGGCCTACCTGTTCAGCGTGCGCGAGACGCGCGTCGTGGCGTTGAAGCGCGACGGCAACGTGAAGGCCTCGCGCTGGTGCGCGGGCTGCCACGACCCGGTGCCGTTTTTCAGCGGGGCGTTCGACGATCCCGACTTTGACCTCGAGAACCACCCCACCGCGCACGCCGGCATCACCTGCACCACCTGCCATTCGATCGTCAACGTCAACAGCCCGATCGGCAACGCGGACTTCACCATCGAGGAGCCAATCCACTATCCGTTCGCCTTCAGCACGAACCGCGTGCTGGCTTACCTCAACCGCCAGCTCGTGAAGGCCAAGCCGGCGTTTCACAAGAAGACCTTCCTCAAGCCGCTGCACCGCACGGCCGAGTTCTGCTCGACCTGCCACAAGGTCAGCATCCCGCGCGAACTGAACCACTACAAAGACTGGCTGCGCGGGCAGAACAGCTACGACTCCTTCCTGCTCAGCGGCGTGTCCGGCCACGGAGCGCGGAGCTTCTATTATCCCGAGCAGGCGGTGGCGAACTGCGCGGGCTGCCACATGCCGCTGCAGCCGGCGAAGAACGACTTCGGCGCGCGGTTTTTCGACCCCACCAACCGCGTGCTCAGCGTCCATGACCACCTCTTCCCGGCGGCGAACACCGCCCTGCCGCATCTGCGCGGCGAGACCGACATTGTGCGCCGGCACCAGGAATTCCTCACTAACACGCTCCGCGTGGACATCTTTGGCCTCAAGGAGGGCGGTGCCGTGGACAGCCCGCTGACGGCGCCGCTGCGGCCGGTGTTGCCCGCGCTCAAGCCCGGCACGCCGTACCTGCTGGAGGTGGTGCTGCGCACGCTCAAGCTGGGGCACCAGTTCACCCAGGGCACGGCCGACTCGAATGAAATCTGGGCCGACGTCACGTTGCGCAGCGGCGGGCGGGTGGTGGGCCGCAGCGGCGGACTGGGGCCGCACAAGGAGGTGGACCCGTGGGCGCACTTCGTGAACATCTACATGCTCGACAAGGACGGGAACCGCATTGACCGCCGCAACCCGCAGGACATCTTCACGCCGCTATACAACCACCAGATCAACCCCGGCGCGGCGCAGGTGGCGCATTACAACTTCACGCTGCCGCCCGACCTGCCAGGGCCGCTCACCATCGAGGTGAAACTGCAATACCGGAAGTTCGACACCATCTACGTGAACTATTTCCAGGGCCGGGGCTGGACCAACGGCCTGCCGTTCGTCGTCACCAACGACCTGCCCATCACGACCATTGCCAGCGCCACGCTCACCCTGCTGGTCGCCGGCCGGCCGGAAACCGAAATTCAGAACCCGCCTTCCGCCATCCCCGAATGGCAGCGCTGGAACGATTACGGCATCGGCTTGTTCCTCGAAGGCGACAAGGGCAGCGAAAAGGGCGAGCTCATCCAGGCCGAGCAGGTCTTCAAGGAGGTCGAGCGCCTCGGCCGCTGGGATGGCCCGGTGAATCTCGCCCGCGTGTATTACAAGGAGGGCCGGCTCAACGACGCCGTGGCCGCGCTGCAACGCGCCACCCGCGCCGACCCGCCCGCGCCGCGCTGGCTGGTGGCGTGGTTCAACGGCCTGGTCAACAAGCAAAACGGCTTCCTCGAGGAGGCCATCAAGGAGTTCACCAGCATTCTCGAGGACCGCGATCCGGCCCTGACCGCGCGCGGATTTGACTTCCGCAAGGACTACGAGGTCATCAACGAGCTGGGCCAGACGCTCTTCGAGCAGGCCAAACGCCAGCGCGACCGTCCCGGCCAGGAACAGGCACTGCTGCGCGAAGCGGTCCGGCGGTTCGAGCAGACGCTGGCCCTGGACCCGGAGAATCTCACCGCGCACTACAACCTCGCGTTGCTGTACGTGCAACTCGGCGACAACGACCGCGCCCTGAACCACCTGGCCGAGCACGAGAAATACCGGCCGGACGACAACGCCCGCGACCGCGCGATCAACATCGAGCGCCGCCGCAATCCCGCCGCAGACCACGCCGCCCAGGCGATCGTGATCTACCCGTTGCAGCGGCCCGGCGCCTTTGAACTGCCCGGGGCGCCGCCGACCCGCGTGGCCGCGCGCGATTGACCGACAGCCGCCTCACACCCCATGCCCGACGCCGACAAGCCGACCCCGTTGAGCGCCACGCCCACACCCGCCGCGCCCGAGACGCCAGAAGATGAACTCGAGCCGGAGCATTACGACGACGCGGTCATCGGCCGCGCGTTTCGCTGGTCCGCGCTGGCGCTGGTGGCGCTGGCGGCCGTCGTTGGCGGCGTGGTGTTCTGGCTGAACCGCAAGCCCGCCGCCCCGCCCGCCCAGCTCACCGAACTGGCCGCGCCGCAACTGCCCCGCACGCCCGTGGCCGACGTGCCGGTGGCGCGCTTCACCGACATCACCCGCGAGGCCGGCATCAGCTTCGTTCACAACAATGGCGCCGCCGGCGAGAAGCTGCTGCCCGAGTCCATGGGCGGCGGCGCGGCGTTCTTCGACTTCGACAACGACGGCGACCAGGATCTGCTGTTTGTGAACGGCACCGCCTGGCCCGAACAGGCGGCCGCCGGCGCGCCGCTGACCACGCACGCGTTGTATCGCAACGACGGCGCGGGCCGGTTCACGGACGTGACGTCCGGCTCCGGCCTGGGCGTGAGCTTTTACGGCATGGGCTGCGCCGTGGGCGATTACGACAACGACGGCCTGCTGGACGTGTTCATCTCGGGCGTGTACGACAACCGGCTGTTCCGCAACCTCGGCGGCGGCCGGTTCCAAGACGTGACCGCGGAGACCGGCGTGGGCGGCACGGGACGCGACTGGAGCGTGAGCAGCGCGTTTTTCGACTACGACAACGACGGTCGCCTCGACCTGTTTGTGGCGAACTACGTGCAGTGGTCGCGCGAGATTGACTTCGAGGTCGGCTACAAGCTGGTCGGCGTGGGCCGGGCGTATGGCCAGCCGCGCGATTTCCCCGGCGTGTTTCCATTCCTTTATCACAACGAAGGCAACGGCCGGTTCCGCGAAGTCGGCGCCGCGGCCGGCGTTCACGTCCGCAACCCGGCCACCGGCGTGCCCGCCGCGAAGTCGCTGGGCGTGATGCCGGTGGACCTCGACGACGACGGCTGGCTGGACCTGGTGGTGGCCAACGACACCGTGCCCAACCATGTCTTCTGCAACCAGCGCGACGGCACCTTTCGGGAAATCGGCGCCGCCTCGGGCATCGCCTTCGACAGCTACGGTCAGACGCGCGGCGCGATGGGCATTGACGCCGCGCGGTTCCGCGAGGACGGCGCGCTGGGCATCGTGATCGGCAACTTCGCCAACGAGATGACCGCGCTGTACGTCGCGCAACCACTGCCCCGGCTCTTCACCGACGAGGCCATCACCGAAGGCATCGGCCCGGCCAGCCGGTTGTTGCTCAAGTTCGGCATCTTCTTCTTCGACTATGACCTGGACGGCCGCCTGGACGTGCTGTCCGCCAACGGCCACCTCGAGCCGGACATCAGCAAGGTCCAGCGCAGCCAGACCTACGCACAGCCCGCGCAACTGTTCTGGAACTGCGGTGCGACGCCGTGCTTCGTGGCCGTGCCGCCAGACAGGGCGGGCAGCGACCTCTTCCAGCCCATCGTCGGCCGCGGCTCCGCGTACGCGGACATTGACGACGACGGCGACCTGGACGTGCTGCTGCTGCAAACCGGCGGACCGCCGCTGCTGCTGCGCAACGACCAGGCGCTGGGCCATCACTGGTTCCGCCTGAAGCTGACGGGTGCCGTCTCGAACCGCGATGCCATCGGCGCCGAAGTCACGGTGCGGGCTGGCGGGCGGACTCAGCACCGAACCGTCATGTCCGCCCGCAGCTACCTTTCGCAGTCCGAACTGCCGGTCACGTTCGGCCTGGGCACGGTGGACCGGGTGGACGCCGTCGAGATCCGCTGGCCGCTGGGCGCGCGCACCTCATTGGGCACCGCGCCGCTGGGCACCCTGACCGTGGTGACCGAGCCGCGTTGAGGCCGTCTGGCGGGCTGGCTGCGCGTCCACGCAGCTTGAACCCGAAACTCGGAGTTAAAACGGGGAGCGCACGCGCCCGCTAGCGGTTTTCCGCGCCCTCGCGAAAAACAAGTCAGGAAAGATACAGTCGCTCCGCCTTCTCTACCGACCATTTCCAAACCCACTGACGCGCGGCCATCCACCCTCGCTCTAGACAGGCGCGTTCCTCGATTCGGCTTGTCGGGTCGAAGGGGCAGGAAGTCACGGCCGTGCGGTTGGAAGAAAAAGCGTCCCCTCCAAAAAAGTGTTCCGCCCGGCGTGAGGCGGGGCGGAACGTGTGGGGAAACAGTTTGAACTCAGGCGGCAACGGCTTCCAACTTGGGAGCGGAAACGGGTTGACGTCGGCGCGTCGGGCGCTTGAGCGCGGGGACCGCGGCCACCGCGGCCGCCGCGGGCGGCTCCGGCGCCAACGCCAGGTAGCGCGCGCAATTGTCGCACACGCAGAGGTCGTCGTCGCGGAGCAGCTTGGCGTACAGGCCGGAGGGGAGCCGCATCTGACAGCCGGAGCAAACGCCGTTGCGGACGAATGCCACGGCTTTCTTGCCCCGCGCCACGAGCCGGTCGTAATGCCCGAGGATGGTCTCGGGCACCTCGCGACGCAAGGTTTCGGCCTCGCGCCGGGCTGCCGGGGAGGGAGCCCGGGAGCCAAGCTCCAGATCCTGAAGCTGGAGCAAGTATTGAACGATTTTCATTCTCGTGACCGGGATTTCACCGGGTCGCCATGATAGTGCCGGCTGGCGCGGTGACGTGCCAAGAGAATTCTTTTACGTCAAAATGAAGTGAATAAGTGGAATTGAACACCAGCCGTTCGGCGGCCCGTCCCGCCCGTCACGGCAGCCGCAGAACGCGGTAAATCTTGTACGGCGCGGGGCCGCCGGTGAGCGAACCGTCGTCCGTGAAGCTGTAGTTGCCGTCCGCCGAGGTGATCTCCAGCGGCACGGTCACCCAGGGAATGGGCGCGTCCGTCGGGATGCGGGTGGCGTACTGCACCTGGAAGCGCAGCCCCGGCGCGGCGGCCCACCGGATGGTCGCCACGCCGTTGACCACCGTGACCCACGGATCCAGCCAGAACTCGTCGCTGGCGTCCGCCGGCAGGCTGATGACCTTCACGTCATAGGTCGTCGAGAACAGCGAGGTGTTCAGCACGCCCAGGAACCACTCGCCCGGCGTCAGCGGCACCGGCGCCGAGCCCGGCTCCACGACCACCGTCTCGGGCAGCACGTCCGGATTGGCGCTGAAGTAGTCAAACGCGAACAGGTCGGGCAGCAGATCCTTGCGGACGAGCAGGTCCACGTTGCCGTTCAGCGGCTGCAGCCGGAAGGTCACATTCGTGGCCGCCGCCGGCACGGTGAACGAGTAGTATTCCAGCGTGGGCTCCGAGCCCAACTGGTCGGCCGCGATGGTGCTGCGCAGCGGCACATTGTTCCGCAAGGCGCGCACGATCGGCGTGGCGGGCGGGTACGTGGCCGTGATGCCGAACGAAATGGGCGTCCATTCCCGATTGTACACGGCCAGGTACCAGTCGCCGCTGAGGCTGCCCACCGTGGCGTTGGTGCGGATCACCAGCTTCGCCGGCAGGCCCGGCGCCCCCTGGTCCAGGTACTCGTAGTCGCGCAGCGACGGCTTCCCGCCGAGCCTGGCCAGCAGTTCCGCCCGGCCGGTCAACTCGGTAAGGTCAAACTGCACCGCCGGCCGCGACCCCAGGGCGGTGAAGCGGAAGTACAGCCGGCTCAAGTCCCCCGGCTCGACGGCGGCGACCGCCTTGACGCCTTCCTGGAGTTCGATGACCTGGTCCACGAAGTTGGTGTACTCCAGCACGCGGACGGCGTAGGTGACCGCCTGGGTGTGGACGTTTTGCACGCCCAGATACCAAGTACCGGCGCTCAGCGGTACAGGCAGGGAATCCTGGGTGACCAGGATGATCTCCGGCTCGGTGCCCGGACTCTGGCCGGCGTAATCGAACACCTGGGACGTCGGCAGCGGCGCGGGCACCGGCGCGGCCTTGCGGATGTAAAGATTCACGTTGCCGTTGGTCGGGTGGACCTCGAACGACGCCGCCACGGCGCTGGTGCTGACCACGTACTTGTAATACTGGAGCGCGTTCGAGGCCGGGATGTTCGTGACGATGGTCTGGCCGCGGGCCAGTGGCGTGACGCCGGGCACGTCGCCCGTGAGCGCGTCGAAATCCACCCGGATGGAGAAATCCGTGGTCGCGGTGAGGTTGGTCAGGGCCAGGTAATAGCGTTGGCCGGGCTGCAACTGCGGCTGCGCGGCGGCAGCCACGGGCAGGCGATTGGCGTCGAGGACCTGCAGGCCGTTTGTGAAGATCACGGCGTAGCCATCCGTGACGTTCGTCAGCACGCGGTGGTCATCCCCCGAGCTGCCGTAGGTGGGCAACCCCAGATGGTTGAACCACAGGTCCAGCCCGGAGGTGGCCTTGACGTGGTTGGTGGCGCGCGTGGCCTCCAGCGGCACGTCCACGATGAAGTACCGCGCCTGGCCCTGCGGGATGGTGTTGGTGTATGCCACGCCGTTGGTCAGCAGGATGGCGGGCACCGACACGGGCGCGAAGGTGAACTGCAGTTGCCACCGGATGAAGGCCTTGTCGAGGTCGTTGGTGGCGCCCGCGCGGCGGTCCACCACCTCCAGCTTCCAGTCGCCCAGCGCCGTCTGGCCGATAAACGGCTTCAGCGGCTCCTCGGGCAGGAAGGTGGTGGCGGGCAGCTCCAGGATGGCCACCGTGTCGAGCATCGCGCCGGGCACCAGCCCCGCGACTTCCAAGAGCGTGTTGGTGGAAACGGCCTGAAAGGTCACGCCGTTCGTCTGCCAGTACGGCTCGGAGGTGAACAGCGTGGTGGCCCCGCCGGCCAGACGCACCAGCGTCTGCGGCTGCGCCGGACGCCCCTTGCCGAGCGAGTCCATCAAGTAAATCGAGTTGATTTCCTCCGCCTCGAGCGCGCGTTTGTACAACGTGACCTCGTCCACGATGCCTTGGAACGTGCTCCGGCCCACGAACAGCGCGCCAGTGTTCACCGCGTTGCTGAGCACGCCGGAAATCACCTTGGCGCGCCGGCGTTCGCCGTTCACGTACAAGGCCATTTCCACCTGGTTGGACTGCAACTGCCGGTACGTGGCGGCCACGTGGTGGAACGCGCCCACGGGCGGCGGCGGCGCCATCCGCACGCCTTCCACGCCGTTGGGCAGGTCCGAGCCGGCGCCCACGATGGTCGGGTCGTTGAAACCCGCGTCCAGCCCCACCTCGGACAGGTCCACCCGGTAGTTCTGCGCCTGGCCGGTGAACTTGTAGAGCAGACTGCTGCCCACCGGCGGATAGACGTCCGAGCGGTACCAGAATTCCACGGTCAGCTCGTTCGAGAAGCTCAGCGTCGGGCTGTGCGGCACGCGCATGTAGCCGGCGTTGGTCAGGCCGAAGCCGAAGCCCACCTTGGCCGGCGCGTAGCCCAGCCCCGCCTGCGCCACGCCTTGGTTGGTGCCGACCAGGTCGGTCGTGTTGTTGTCGCCGTTCCACCAGCTCACCACGTCCTCGGGCAGCGGCTGGCGCCGGTGCGCGACCTCGAGCCGGTACGTGCGCCCCGGCAGCGTGGGCACGTTCGTGCGCAGCACGCCATCGCGCAACACCAGCAGGTTCGTGCCGGTGTGCGCCAGCGAAGGCGCGTTCAGCACCGCCGGCCGGCCGGCCGTCACCTCCCAGCCGTCGAAGATCTGCGTGTTGGTGAGCACGGTGACCCGGCCGGCGACCGCGCCCTCGAACCCGCTGATGAACCGGTTGGTCGAGCGCCCGGTCGGCGCGGTGTCGGGCTCGGCGAATTTGATCGGCGTGAGCGTACGGTTGGTGTCGTCCGTGAGCGTGAGATAGACCGTGTTGGTGAGGAAGGCGTTGGTGCGGATGACGCCCTGCATGATCGCCTCGAGGACGTGGTTCGAGCCGGAGCGGTCGCGCAGGTTCGCGTAAAGCAGCCCGAACGGCGCGTTCGTGGAGGTGCCCGGCTGGAAGCCGAATTCGACGCCCAGATGGTTCGTGCCGTTGCTCCACGCGGCGAGGATGCGGTTGGTGGTCAGCTCGGCCGGGTTCACCCAGGCATCGAGCGTGAAGCCCTCGCCCAGGCCCACGTCCAGCCCCGCGCGGTTGGTGATGACCACCCGGTCGCCGTCCACGACGAAGTCCAGGCCCAGCCCGAAGCGGCCGGGCACGAAGGTCGGGCCTTCGATGCGGGCGGGGTTGTTGGTCAGCGCGTCATCGCCGTTGCCGTCGAAGCTCCAGCGGCTGACCAGCGCGTTGGTCGGCTTGGCGGCGCCGCCGAACTTGTAGATGCCGAGAATCTCCGGCGCGTCCAGCGCCCGGCGGTACAGGTCCACTTCATCCACCTGCCCGAGAAACTGGCCGGCGAAGCCGTTGGTGGTGGGCTGGCGGCCCAGGTAAAGGCTGTTGCGTGTGTCCGGCGCGAACCGGCCGAGGTCGCGCTCGGCCTGCGCCTCGCCGTCGAGGTAGAGCGTGGCCACGCCGGTGTTCGTGCTGTAGGTCAGCGCCACGTGGTGGAAGTTCGTGACCACCTCGTCGTAGCCGTAGGTGTTCCGGTTCGTGTCGCCGCGGTTTTCGATGAGCAGCGTGCGCGTGCCCGCCGGGCTGACCAGGCTGAAGGCGAGGTCCGACACGCGCGGATGGCTGGCGCGAATGCCGACCTTCACGTCGGCCACGGCCCGGGCGTCGCCGACGAAATTGGTGAAGGTCATCCGGACGTCGTCACGGATGGGCACCACGTTCGTGGCGACGAGGTCGCGTTGGAGCCGGCCGGGCTGGCCGCGCTCGATGATGGCGCGGATGTAGAACGAGGTGGGCACCGCGTTCGGGTTGAACACGCCGACGAAATACCGTCCCGGCCGCAACGGCGGCACGTCCGTGGGACCCACCGTCAGTTCACCGGTGGGCGGCGCGATGCGCGCGCGTTTGTCGTACTCGGTGAGCGAGGGCGGCAGGTCGTAGCGCACAAACACATCCACCGGCAGCGACATCTGGCTGAGCAGAATGCGCAGCAGGACGGCGTCCGCCGGCACGTCCACGAAGAAGATCTCGAACTGGTTGGGCAGGAGGGTGACGAACGTGCCCACCAGCAGGTCCGGCGCGGGGAAGATGCGGATGCCCAGTTCCTGGACCAGCCCGGTGTGGCCCAGCGCGTTGTCCACCATCGTGAACTGCCAGACACCTTCGCCCCGGCTGCCGATGAAGTCCACCAGGCTACCCGGGCCGTCGGTGTGTTGCGCGAGCGGCTCGATGTAACTGCCGGTGTCGTCGTACACGGCGCTGAAGACACCGTTGGAACTGGCCGGGATCGGGGTGTGGTTGTTGAGCACCGCGAAGCGCCCGGCGTGGTTGAGGTTGCCGAACAGGTCGCCCGCCTCCTCGTGGATGAAGCTGTTGTACGCGATCACCCGGCCGACCGTCATCGGATAGATGCCCACGCCGAACATCAGCGCCGCGCCCGGCGATTCCGGCGAGCCGTCCGGGATCACCCGCGGGGCGGGCAGCGCGCGCATCAGATAACTGCCGTCCGGCAGCAGGTTCCCGAACGGCTCGTCGCTGGACAGGCCGATCAGGCCGTACTCGGAGGACATCTGGTCCTCGGCCTTGACGCCGACAAAAAACACCTCGCCGATGGCCGCGTCCTCGAAGGCCACCAGTTCGGTGCCTTCGCGGGTCAGCGACCTGGACGCCGCCGCCAGCGCCGCCGGATCGAGGTTCACCAGATTCGAGGCCGCAGCGAGGTTGACGCCGTTGGTGCCGCCGCGGGTGACGTACAGGTCAATGTCCGCCTCGCCGCCGGTGCGCTGCTGCGAAAGGTTTGGCGGGGTGAAGGTGAGGAACGCGACGAACCGGCCGAAGTTGGTTTCGCCGCCCGTCAGGGCCGGGTTGAACTGGTTCGTGAAGATGTAGAAATGCCACTGGTTGGTCGTGCCGTCGCGCCGGCCGATCAACGGCGAGTTCGCGCCCGCGCGCTGGTAGAGCAGCGGCACGCCGTTGGTGACGATGGTCAGCTCCGCCCAGTTGGTCGCCACGGGCTTGACGGGCGTGAACTTGAGCGCGTTGGTGCCGCCCACGGACACCACCAGCGCGTAATCCTGGGCGATGGCGTTGGTGTGGGCGGTGACGGCGTTCACGTTCACCCGGCGCGCGGTCACGAAGACGGTGTAGTTCGTGCCGATGGGCCGGCGCAGAAACACGTTCTCGACGTTGTTGATGTTGTCCCGGACCTGTTCGGCGAGGTTGGTGCTGGCGGCCGGGTTGTAGTCGCTCGAGGCGGGGATGTCGTTGCCGAGGTGGAGTTCGCCGGTGACCCGGTTGGAGACCACCAGGTCCAGGTCGTTCACCAGCTTGAACGAGGCGGCGGGGTTGCCGGGCGGATCGGTCCACACCAGCGTCACCCGCAGGTCGGACAGGACGGCGTTGGTCGGGACCTCGACGTCGTAGATGTGCGTCTCGCCGGTGGCCAGGGCGTTGGTGGGGCTCTGGTCCACCCAGCGCAGCGGCCATTGCGCGGGATCGTCGAGCGCGTTGGTGAGCGCGGCGGGGAAGATGTTGGTGAGCGCGGGCAAGCCCCAGCCCTGGTAATTGATCTGGGGACGCACCTCGAGGTTGTACTGCGAGCCCAGCGACCGCGCGCCGTTGATTAGCAGCGCCTTCAACAGCGCCGGACTGTACGGCTTTTGCAGCCGCTGCTCGAAGAATTCCTGCATCAGCGCCAGCAGGCCGGACACCGCAGCCGCGGAGGCGCTGGTGCCCGAATCGTACCGGTAGTACGGCTCGAGCGGCTCGTTGATCCGCTCCAGCAACTCCAGGAACTCGTCGCTCGCGGTCTGCACCTCCAGCCGCAGCCGCAGCGCGAACCGCACCGGGAACTGCGTGGGGTTCACGATGTGATAGAACCACGCGCCTTCCTGCGGCGCGTCAATGACCGCGTTCGTGATCCCCCGGAAGTCCGCCGGTCCCGGATCCGCGCCCGCCCGGGCGTAGATTTCCAGCGGCGGGAACGGCACGGGCGAATCGGGCTCGGGCAGCGTGCTGATCGTGAGCCGGGTCGCGCGGGCCGGCACCAGCAGGCTGTACCGGTTCGGCTCGGCGGGCAGCACAAGCTGGCGCGACAGGAGCCGCACCTCGACGTTGGTTCGCACCAGTTCGACCGTCCAGTTCGTCGCGCGCGTGGACACCACGAACACGCCCGGGGCCACCACGTCCGGCTTGAACCGGCCGCGCTCGCCTTCGGCGCCGATGCCCACGTTGCCGCGCGCGGAGAACGGCGCGACCTCGTCGTTGCTGTCCGCGAACTCGACCGCCACCTCGTTGGTCTGCACCACATTGGTGACGACGAACTCGCCGTCCACGATGTTGGTGACTTGGTTGGTCTGGACCACGGTCACAGTCACCGGGCGGATTTGCTCGACCGCGCCGACGGTGATGACGTTCTTGGCCGTGGCGGGGGCGTGAATGCGTCCCGGCACGCCGCCGCTGCCGAAATCGTTGCCGAAGCCGTTGTTGCCCGCGGAAAAGACGAACAAGACCGGCTGCGTGCCCGGCTCGTCCGGCAACGCGTCGCGCGTGGCGGCGTCGTAACTGGCGGCGGCGGTGTTGTAGTCGAACACTTGCTCGTAGCCCCAACTGTTGTTCGAGATGAGCGCGTTCGTATGGCCGAGGGTCAGGTAATTGGTCCGCGCCGCCAGCTCCTGCATGGCCGTGTCCGAAACCGGGCCGGTGGTGCGGTCCAGGGGCGTGACCAGGAGCCGCGCGGCCGGCGCCAGCCCGCGGAAACTGGCGTTGGTGAGCGAGCCCGGCGGGACGTTCGTGCCGGTGGGGCCGTTCTCGCCGCTGCTGGCGATGATGCCCGCCACGTGCGTGCCGTGGCCGGCCGGATCGCTCAGCGCGTTGGTGTCGCTGCCGAAGACGCGGCCCTGGAGGTCCGGGTGCGCGGGATCAACGCCGCTGTCGTTGATGCTCACCCAGACGTTCGTCCCAGTGAGCCCGAGGTAATTGTTCGTGTCCACCGTGTCCGCGGACACGGCCAGGCGCTCGCGCGTCAGGTCATTCGCCAGCGCGCGGCGCGCGCTGGGCTCGATCAACTGCACGCCCGGCAGCGCGGCCAGTGCGGCCAGCGAAACCGGTCCGCGCGCGACCACGAACTGCGGCTCGCGCTGGCTGCCCAACGCGGCGCGGCCCTCGGCCACCACCGCCGCGCCAAGCTGGTTGAAGGCCGCCAGCACCGCCTCGCGGTCCTCCACGAAGGCCGTCACGGTCACGACTTCGTCGGACGGCGCGGGTTCGCCCGCCAGCTCGCGGGCCAGCAGGTCAGACTGGACCTTGTAGTAAGGCTCGAAGGGCAGGACTGCCTGCGCGGACGCGGCCAATCGGCTGGCGCCGGCGGCCGAAATGCGGACCAGAAAGGCGTTGTTGGGGATGTAGGACACGATGCGGCCGCCAGCGGCTTCCACCGCCTGGCGGAATCCCGCCGGGTCCGGCGTCCGCATCTGCGCCACATACGAGCCCGGTTCTTCGCCGGCCCGCCATTCTGCCGGCACCATCAACGGCTCGGCGCTGGCGGTGTCCAACAGCGCGTTCGCCAGCAGAATGGCGTGGTCGCTCTGGCCCAGCACGGCGAGCGGTTGATCCGTGTTGCGCAGGCGGTGCGGCACGTCGGCGTCCACAAATCGGGGCGCCGCGCCGGCCGCCACCGCCAGCGCAGCCAGGCGCCGCAGGTCTTCAACGCGAGTGACCAGTTGCACCCCGGCCTGGCCGGTGAGGGTGGCCTGGCTGACGGTTTGCGTGGCCGGGGGCGGGGCGGGGCGGGGCGGGGCGGCTTGATCCCGCCGTCGGTTGCCTTCCAGCCAGAGGAGCATCGCCACCACGAAGGCGGTGGCGCTCAGGATGGACCAAAATCGGGTGGTCATACGCCAATGCAGTTTGCGCTACTGGGGCGGCAGTTCCTGGTAACTTTCGATCACGGCCCGCGGGGCCACGGGCGGGCCTTCGATCCGGATCACCGCCTTGGCGGCGAACTCGGCCGTGATCTGGTAGTTGGTGCAGAGGCGGTTGAAAGTGCCGGACTGGAGGTAAAGCGAGTTGGGGGCTTCGCGCAGCGCCTGGCCGTAGGCATAGACCACGAACCGCGGCTCGTCCGCGCGCAGCAGCGAGAGAATCTGCTGCGGAATGCGCTCGAGCACCGCGTCCGTGACCAGGTTGCTGGGGTTGAGGAACGGCGAGGCCACGGTGAGTTCGGGCGTGGCGAGGATGCGGCCCAGGCGGTTGAAGACCGGGATGTTTTGCTGGTTGTTCATCACCTCGGCCTGCCGGGCGCGGTTGATGCCGTTCACGATCTGGCGCAGTTGCGGATAATGATTCAGGCCCACCGCGGCGTCGGGCTGGATGATCAGCTCCCGGAACTCCGGCGGGGTGCCGGGCGGGACCGTGGCCGGGGTGAGGTTGGTCAACACCGAGAGTCCGCTGAGCACCGCCGACCACGCGGCGAGCCCGGACTGGTTGACGGACAACAGCCCGCGCGCGGCGTTTTCATTCGGCGCCACCGTGAAGGCGTCCAGCAACAGCCAGTCGTTGGTGGGATGGGTGCCGGCGCTGCCCGCCCAGCGCAGCCACTGGCGCTGCGGGATGACGCCGGACTTCAAGTACACCGTCTGCCAGGGCGTGCCGCGATGCACGCGCCCGATCCAGCCCAGGTTGGGGAACTTGTTGGTCGGGAACTCCCAGTCGTCCGG
This sequence comes from uncultured Verrucomicrobiota bacterium, assembly GCA_964568145.1. GTDB lineage: Bacteria > Verrucomicrobiota > Verrucomicrobiia > Limisphaerales > J093 > DSVZ01. Next base: position 20,104 of record CAZMOZ010000019.1, on the reverse strand, counting down.
GCGGTACACGTTGGGGTCCTTCAGCCGGTTGTCGTAGGCGGTCAGCGAGGGCGTGAGCTGCGGGTTGTCCCCCCACGGCGAGTAGCGCTCGTTGAGCAGGCCGAGGTTGGAGTTCGTGAGCACGGCGGTGGGCGGGATGGCGAAGCGCACCGTGTTGGTGCGGTCCGGATCGTCGGGCCTGTTTTGCGGGTCGAGCAGATCCGTCACCAGGTAATGCACCAGCGGGTCGTTGGCCTGCCAGGTGGAATCCTGGTACAACTTCCGGCTGGGTGAGTACGGCGCCTGCACGAACAACCGCGACCCCAATTCGGCGCGGAGTTGCTGACGTTCGCGCTCGCTGGTGTACACCAGCGGCGTCTCCCCGCAAAACAGGCGAAAGCGGTCAATGCTCTTGGGCTTGTCGAGTCCCTCGGCGCTCAACTGGCTGTAGCTGCGCCACTGCGCCTCGCTCACCGGCAGGTTGCCCAGCGAGATCTGCATCTGGTTTTCGACGCCGATCATCGGGGCGTTGCGTTCGTTCACGCCGCCCACGCGGTTGGTGTCCCAGGTGTTCGCCGGCTCGGTGGCGGCGCCGGTGGCCGAGAGCGTCTGGCGGCCCGCCAGCTCGCGCGTCACGTTCATCACGGTGCGCATGTTGCCGAGGGTCACGAAGTCCACGATCCGGTTGGCCGACTCGTCAATGATGGCGCAAAGGAACTGGTTGGTCGCCCGCAGGGTCCAGTCCGGCATGTAGAATCCGAGGCCTGGCACGAACGGCGTGTTGGTGCCGGCGGCGATGAGGTTGGGCGTGGGCACCGGCCGGTAGGCCGCGCTGGACGCCAGCACCGCCGCGCGCAGGACGGGAAGGATGAAGGTGTTGCTCGGCCAGGAGTTCGTCCGGATGTCGGCGTTGTAAGCCACGTTCGTGAACGCCAGCGGCAGGTTGGTGCGCAGGCCGTCAATCAGGGCCAGCGAGAGCCGGCCCACCACGCGGGCGCGGAGCGGGCGCGGGTAGTTGGTGGCGTAGGCGTTCCAGAGCTCGATGCCGAACTGGTTGGTGGCCGTGACCATGTACAGCAGGTTGGTCTGGAACGGCCGCACATCCAGCGGGGTGCGCTTGCGCACCTCGAGCTTGCGGGTGATCTGGGCGACGTTGCGCAGCGAAAATTCGTTGAAGTTGGGAAGGCCCTTCTTGGCGCCGATCAGAAACGGGACGTTGTACACGAGGGCGCGCGGTTCGCTGGCCAGCGCGGCGCGGTCGGCGGCCACCTCGAGGTTGCGCACGTTGATGATGCTGGCGGTGAGGAACGTGGCGTTGGTGACCTCCTCATAGCCGCGGATGAACACCGCCTCGCCCTCCGTGCCAAACACCGGCCGGAACACCGTGGGCAGGTGCGGGTAGGTCGTGACCGTCCGGTTCGTGGTCGAGTCGTACAGGTTCACGGCCAGTTGCAGCAGGCGGTGCAGTTCCGGCGAATATTCGTTGTACGGGTGCAGCAGGATGTTGGTCACCGACAAGCCAGGCCGGATCAAGGCGTCGCCGATGTAATAATTCGTGAACAGGTTGTTGCCGAAACGGACGATGTTCGTGCGCCGCGCCGCGACGAGCAGGCGGTCGGCCACGGCCTGGAAGAAGAGTTCCGCTCCGGACCGGCGGAAGGCCGGGATGCCGCGCGCGGCGTTGCCGGCCGGAAGGTCCGGGTCGTTCCACGAGACAAAGTTGGTCGCCGCAACCCCCGGCAGGTCCACGTAATTGAGGTTCACCTTGCCCAGATGCGCCGGGCCGGATTCGGTGCCCACCTGGCCGAGCATCCGGTAGAGCGTGTAGCGGTCGTAGGACGAAAATCCGCTTTGCGCCAGGAGCAGCCGGGCCATCCAGGGCGGGCGGCCGTTGCCCGCCGGCTCGATGATCTTGTTCGTGTCGAAGAGTTCCTGGAGTTCGACGTACGTGCGCGGGGCGTCCGCGCCGGGCCACGGCCGGTCCGGCTGGTCGTTGTCCGTGGCCAGGCCCAGCAGGTTGGTGGCGGTGTAGGCCGGGCCGTCGGTGTAGCCGTCAATGAAGTCGCCGGCGAAGGCGTCGGCGCCGGGCTTGCCGAACAGCGCCCCCACGCTGAGCAGGTTGGTGAGCTGGCTGTCGTAGCGGTAGCGCAGGAACGCCAGCGCATCGCGGGCCGCCTCGCTCACGCTGGGCTGGGCCAGCCGCGTGTTGGGGTCAATGATGTACGTGTAGTTGCGGGTGACGTTGGTGTTGAGGTCGCGCAGGAACGCGGCCAGGTTCAACTCCCACGAGCCGACGCCCTGGTTGCGGTAATAGCCGTCGTTTTGCAGCGTCGTGTCGCCGGGCCGCAGCGCGTGGTTGCCCATGAAGTTCAGGTCCAGGCTCTTCCCGGCCGGCTGGACCAGGTAGGCCATCCGGCCCACGAACCGGTTGGCGGGTCCGTGCGGCGCGCCGGGCTGTTGCAGCACGCCCACCCATTCCGGGTCGCCCACGAAGAAATTGCTCAGCGCCACCTGGCCGTTCTGCCACGGCAGGCCGTTGGTGTTCACCCAGCGGCCGTTGGCGTCCAAAACTGGCAGCACGCCGTTGGACTCGAACCGGCCGTTGCGGTTGAGGTCGAGGAAATACCGGAACTCCAGCGGCCGGGTGCGGTCGTCGTTCGTGCGGACAAAGACCGGCGGGCGCGGGTCGTACTGGAGGTTGGCGATGTTACGCACCCAGTAGTCCACGTTGGCCGCCACCGAGCCGGGGGCGCCGCCGGCCACGTACTCGTAGTTGACGTTCGTGGCGTTGCGCGGGTCGGCCGGGGTCGCCGGCAGGCCGGGGTTGAAGCCGTACGAGTTGACCAAGTTGGTCGAGACCAGGAAGTCGTAGTCGAGCACGTTGCTCGAGGCCATGATCCGCGCGAGGATCTCGGCCTGCACCCGCGCCACGGCGGTCTCCGCCATCTGCCGGGCGCGGCTTTGCTCCTCGACCACCGTCACGGCCGCTCGTTCGCGCCGACTCACCGCCAGGAAGGTGATGGCCATGAACGTGACCACCGAGAGCATCACCAGCGTGATCACCAGCGCCACGCCGCGCTCACGGGGCGCGGCCGGTCCACCTGCCTTTCCGGCCCGGGACAGCCGTGTTTCGGAGCGCAAAATCGATGGGGATGACAGAAGCGCCTTCATCGCGTAGCTGACTGGGCGGACAACAACGAGGAGGCCTGCCAGATGGGCACGCGCTGGCGGAACAGATGCACCTGCGCAGTGCGGTTGGACAAAAAGCTGCGCGCGAGGTCCGACCCCGCGGGCAACTGGCGGTACTGGGCCAGGGCGTCGGGCTCGAGCACGCCGAGTTCGATCTCCACCGCCGCCGGCAGGGCGTTGCTGCGGAAGATTGTCGCCGTTACCAGTTCGGAGCGCTTGTCCTGGTCGAGCAGGAGGTCCTCGCCGAGCCGGTAGCCGGGGTTGAGGTAGAGGTTGGTCGCCGCGTTGACGTACCAGTAGCGGTTGGTCCACGTCATGGGGTAGCCGTTCGCGTCGAAGGCCTGGACGTGGAAATGCACCACGCCTTCCACCAGCGGGGCGAAGTTCGTGGCCGCCCGGCCCAGGCTGGCGATGCTCAGCCAGCCAGCCGGCATCAGCCGGTGGTCATACGTGTGCGAATACCGGCCCAGCGTCCCCACCCCGCCGCGCGCGTTGATCACCCGGTACAGCGTGCCCGCCATGCGCGTGCCTTCGCGCGCGAAGAGGAACATCTCCTCGAGCAGGTTGGTGCGGTACACTTGGCCCACGTTCAGCCGCTGGATCGTGGGCTGGTAGCCGCTCAGGTCCGCCGGCCGGTTCGTCTCGTAATACAGCTCGAAAAGCTGGTCCGCCTTCAAGGTGCCCACCGGCCAGGACGGGATGGCGGGGCTGAGGGTCACGAGGAAATTGGTCTCCGGCGTCTGGCCCGCGGCACTGAGCCGCCGCAGGTCGCGGGTGATCAATTCCATGGCGAAGCGCCCGCCCTCGGCGATGTCCGTCTGGCTCACATTGGCCCGCAGCGCGCGCTGGGTCTGGCTGAACACCGAGTACAGCGCGGTGACGATGAGGCCCATGATGCCCACGGCCACCATCAACTCGGTGAGCGTGAAGGCGCGCCGGCTCCGGGCGGGGGGGGGGGAGGCGAGCTTCATGGCGACGGAAATTGCACGGGCTCGAAAGGCCGCAGCCAGTTCAGTTCGCCCAGCCGGCTGTCGTTGGTGCGCTGCAGCTCGCCGGTGACAAGCGTGCGGAAGACCTTGCGGTTGTCGCCCACCTGGATGCGGTTGTTCATGAAGTACACGGGCCATTCCAGGGTCAACCGCAGTTCGTGCGCGCCGGCGCGCAGGAATTCCGCCTTGCGCACCTGCTCGAAGTTCCACCGCCGGCGCTGCTGCTCGTCCAGGCTGAGGCCCGGCTCGGCGAAATTGGTCTGCGCCGGCTGACGGCTCCGGTGGAGCGCCAGCGTTGTGTACGGCGTCAGTTCGCTGGTCAGCCGGTAGGTGAAGGCGAATTCGCTCCGCGGCGTCTTGTCCCCGGCCGAACCGGTCACGGCCCGGACAAAGGCGGTGACCCGCCGGGGATGGACGCGCTCGAAACGACCCGTTTCGACGATCGCCGGCTGGGTGAGCAACCCCACGATCTCGCGGCCGGTGCGGAACCCGTTCGTGCCATCAAACGCCCGTGGCTGGGTGAGCGGCGTGGGGGCGACGGCGATTGCGTCCACGTGGTTGGTCAGGTATTCGAGGCCGTTCGCGCCGCTGCGCAGCGTTTCCAGCCACAGATTGCCTTCCTGGTGGATGATGGTGTTTTCGCGGTTGCGACGCTGGACATCAAAACCGGTGGGCAGCACGCCCAGGATCGCCACGAGGGCAAAACCCACCACGGCGATGCAAATCGCGATCTCCACCATGGTGAAGGCCGCCTCGCGACCCGCGGCCGGCGCGAACTGGGGAGGGCGCAGCTTCATCTCCAGGCGGCGGTTTGCTCCCACGGACGGTACACGCGGGCCCGGCCGGTCAGCCAGTCCACGCGCACCTCCATGCGGTTGGTGTCCCCGCGTTGCGCGAGGGCCAGGTCCGGCGGACTCCGCAGGTCGTACCGGTCCAGGTTGTCCTTGGGATAAAACACACTGCCCCGCAACAGCGGGATGGACTCGCCCGCGAGCACCGGCTCCGCGCCGCCTTCGTAATACATGCGGCCTTGCGGGTTGAAGGCCACGTACGGCAGGCGCATCTCCGGGCTGTCTTCGGTGGGAAACGGGAACCAGGCGTACGGCAACGGACGGTGGGCGGCGTTCGTCCGGTTCGCCACCGTCAGCCACAGGTTGCCGAGGTCCACAAAGACGTTCGTGTCGAAAACGATGCCGTCCGGCAGCCGCCGCCAGTCGGTGAGGTACATCGGGTGATCGCGCCCCGGCTGATCGCCGACGGTCCGCCGCGTGAACAGCGCGTAAGCCGTGTACTGGCCGTCCACCAGATTCGTGAGCTGGCGCAAGGCGCGGTCCTTCACGCGTGGCGGATACAGGTTCGGATCGGCGCTGCGGATCGTGTCCGCCTGGCCCCGCATGGTGGGCGGGACGAGCACCAGGTACACGACCCGCCGGCCGCTGACGGCGAGCTGACGCGCGTAAGCGAGGTCGTCCAGCAACTGCCGGTGCCCGGCGGCGACGGTGTTAGTCTGGGTCAGGGCGCGGATGGCCGGCACGCTGACGGCCGCCAACATGCCGATGATGGCCACGACCACCAGCATTTCGAGCAGGGTGAAGGCCACCACCACGCGGCGCGCGGCGCGCGGCGCCAATCCGGACCTTGCCGAAATCAGCGCGACCTCGCTGGCTGTGCGGGAAAGGGTCATGGCCTCGTGCCGGAGCGGGTTACTGCCAGCTCAGGATGTTGTCCTTGTTCACGCCGAGGTTGGCCTTCACGCTGGCATCGGCCGCCCCGTCGGGCCCCAGCGACCAGACGATCGCGTTCGCGCGCACCTCGAAGCGGTTGAGGGTGGTGTCGCCCGCGCCCACCGGCGGTCCCAGCCGGAGGCCATGAAAACCCAGCTCCCCCTTGTCCTGCGACACCGATTGCATGCGGTAGAAGGCGTCGCGGCAGCGGCCGTCGAAGTTCAGGTCGAGCGTGATGATGTACGGGTTGGCCCAGGGATCGCGCAGCACGCCGTCCGGTCCCACGCCGCGCGGGGCGGCGATGCCCGGCCGGCCGGGGCCCGGCGGGCGCTGGTAATTGCGGTCCTGAAACCCGTCAAGGAAGTTCTGTTTCTGCGGATTGAGCCGGTGGTCGGCGTTCACAGTCGGCGTGCCGTCGGCGAAGCGCTCCATGTCGCGGAGGATGGCGACCAGTTCGGAGTTGTTGTTCTGCCAGCCGCCGGCGTTGCCGGTGTTACCGATGGGCACGAGCGGCTGGCCGCGGTTGTTGAGCAGCGTGGGGGTGACGCTCGTCCCGGCCCGCGCCACGGTGCCGTACGTGAAGTCCGGGCAGGTGTCCGTGATCGAGTCGCGGGTGCGCTGGAAGGCCGGCATGCGCGAGTACGTGGCCTGGTAGGCGTTGACCGCGCCGACGATCGTCTTCATGTCGGCCCGCGTCAGGGCGATCCGCGCCTTGGTTTTGCTGATCGCGATGGCGGGCAGGATCATGCCGGCCAGCACACCGATGATCGCGATCACGGTCAGCAATTCGATCAGCGTGAACCCGCCGGCGGGGCGCCGGGTGTGAAGGGGTGCTCGTTTCATGGTCATCAAAGCATTGAAGGGTGGGGCTGTGCCCGAGCCGCGCGCTGAAGTCAAGCCGGCCCGCCGGCCGCAGTTTTTGGGCCGGGCGCGGCCCGACCGGACGCAACGCGCGCGCAACGTCAGGTGCACCGGCCAGCGGACTTCCCGCCAGCGAACCGGCAGCGTGAAGCAGAAGTGGCAACGGGAAACGGATGTCATGGCCTAGTTCTTCCAGTTGCCGAAAAAGCGGAGCTCGTTCGTGCCGTCCACCACCCGTCCCGTGGCCCAGACGGCCCAGAGGTCAAACGAGGCCGTGTTGTTCGTGGGCCGGGTGGACACGTAATGCCAAGGGTTGATCTCGCGCAGGCGGGCGTCGGTGGTCACGTTCCGCAGCGGCGAGAGGTCGAGCAGTTTGCGCGGCCAGTCCACCGGCACAGCCAGCAATTCGATGTCGTTGGCGCCCGGCAGGCGGATTTCACGGCGCTGCCGGGGCTTCAGGTCGCGCAGATACGACTTGGGCTTTTCCGGGTACACGGCCGAGTTGATGAACCCGCCCATGCCGCTGAAAGCGCTCTTGATCTCGGTGGCGGTGACCTGCTCGGCGCGGTCGGTGGTGAGATACACGTTGCCGTTGTTGGTGTTGAGCGTGCCCACGAGTTCGTAGTAAAGCGGATGGACCGCCGGGTTCAGGTTGCGGCCGTCCTTGGCGTTGTCGGGCGGGTACTGGTTGAAGTCCGCCTTGTAGTTCTCGATGGCGGTGGTCAGCTTGCCCAGTTCGGCCTTGATGGCGGACTCCTTGGCTTTGCGGCTGGCCACCCCCGCCAGGCCCGCCCCCAGCGTGGCCAGCAGGGCGATGATCGAGATGACCGTCAGCAGCTCGATCAGGGTAAAGGCGGCGCGCCGCCGGCCGGCCGTCTGGGGCCCTCCGCCGGGCATCCGTCTCACTGGACGCGATTTGTTCATGCAAGTCTCCGGGGTCAACATCCGCACATTCACTCAGCGCTCGCGCAACTCCCGTTCCATCCGCTCGCTCAACCATTGCTTGATCATGCTCTGGTAATTCAGATACCGCGACCGGGCCAGGCGTTTGATCCGGGCCAGCATCCGCGGATCCATCCGCAGGGTGATCGTCACCGATTCGCCGGATTCGCCGCCCGCCGCGACGGCCGATTCCATCAGCCGCAAGTCCACCTGGGCCTCCGCCCAGAAGGCCGCCTCGGCCTCTTCGCTGTCAAACAGCGGCACCTCATCCCAACTCGTGATCACGTTCATGGCCGGGATCAGCCGCACCGCAAAGCCGCGATCAATGCCCGTTGCCGCATTTACTGGGCCAACATTTGGTTCACTTTGCGCTGGTAAAAGAACTCTTCCTCGGACGTAAACGGCCGGGACAAAATGACCCGCACAGTCCGGCCGTTGGTTCTATACAAGCTGAACAATCCGGTTCCCGAGGCCGACCGACCCAAATTGAAAAAGCGGGCTTGAACGGAAAATCGCGGCGAATCTGGAAGCAACCGCACCGAAAACGGATCCTCGAACGACTCCTCAATGTCGCGGGTTGTGAGACCACCACTCATCTCAAACGGCGGGTTGTTCCAGTCAAAATCCATGCAAAGCAGCGTATATCCAAAGCCAATGCATTGTGTTTACAATGTATTTACAAGCTCACCGGCGCATCGTCAAGCGGATTGTTCGTTTCGGCCGCAAAATTCTTCGCTCCGCCATCAAAGCCGAAGGCCGTCGGCTGAACCAACGGCCCGGCGACTCGTCTTTGACTGGCTGCTCAGTCTTCGCCACCACCCCGGCCACCCGCGTCACCTCCGAGTTGGTTGATCATCTGGATCAAGGGCAGGAACAAGGCGATGACGATGCTGCCCACGATCACCGCCAGGAAGACGATCATGATGGGTTCGAGCAACGAGGTCATGGCGGAAACCGCGTTGTCCACCTCATCCTCGTAGGTGTCCGCGATCTTCATGAGCATTTCCGGCAGGGCGCCGGTCTGCTCGCCCACGTCCACCATGCTGATGACCATGGGCGGGAAAACCTTGGAGGCGTCGAGCGGGGCGGTGATGGTTTCGCCTTCCTTCACGCTTTCATGGATGCGCGCCACAGCATTGCCCACCACCATGTTGCCGGAGGTCTCCTTGACGATGGTCAGCGCCTGAAGGATCGGCACGCCGCTGGACACCAGGGTGCCGAGCGTCCGGGTGAACCGGGCAATCGCCACCTTGGAGATGACCGGGCCCAAGACGGGCATGATCAGCTTGAACTTGTCGAAATAATACCGGCCTTTCTTGAGCTTGAGCAGGATCTTCAACAGCACGATGAAGCCCACGACGCCCCAGACCACCGGTCCCGGGAAGGCCGGCAGACCCCACGGCGCGGCGTCGCCGACCAGGATGGTCCGGCTCTTGATCGTGTTGGCGATGTTGATGACGAACGTGGTGAAGCCCGGCAGCTTGGCGCCTTCCAACATGTCGGCGAAGATTTGCTCGAACCGCGGCACCACGAACACCATGAGCACGCCGAGGATGACCACCGCCACCGTGATGACGGCCGCAGGATAGAACATGGCGGCCTTGACCTTGCCCTTGATCTTCTCCGCTTTCTCCATGAACTCGGCGAGCCGGTTGAGCACCACTTCGAGCACGCCGCCCAGTTCGCCAGCCTTGACCATGTTCACGTACAGGCGGTTGAAGATCTTGGGGTGCTGGGCCAGGGCCTCGGAGAACGTGCTGCCGCCCTCGATGGCCACGGCGATGTCGCCGATGATGCGCTTGAGCGTGGGATGCCGTTCCTGTTTTTCCAGCACGCGCATGCCACGGAGCAGCGGCAGACCGGCATCCACCAGCGTGGCCAACTGGCGGGTGAAGGCGGTCATCACCTTGGGTTTCACCTTGCCGCCCAGGCCGGGGATTTTGATGTTGATCTCGAACGCGCTCTTCTTGGCCTTGCCGCCGGGCGCCGGCGCGAGTTTGCCCTTCTTGCCGCCCTTCTCCTTTTCCGCCTCGGGAATGACCTTGGTGGGGAAATAGCCCATTTCCTTCACCCGGCCGATCGCCTCGTTGAGGTTGGCGCCTTCGATGGTTCCCTTGGTTTCCTTGCCGCGGGAATCCATGGCCACGTAATTGAACTTCGGCATAACGAACCTCCGGACTAGGTGTACTTGAGCACTTCTTCCACAGTGGTATCACCGTCGAAAATGCTCCGCAAGCCGTCGTCCCGCAAGGGCACCATGCCCAGTTCGACGGCTTTCTGGCGGATCACCACCGTGGGCGCGCGCTCGTTGATGAGCAGGCGGACGGGCTCGCTGATCGGCAGCAGTTCGAAGATGCCCTTGCGCCCGCGGTAGCCGGTGTCGTTGCACTCCTTGCAGCCGCGGCCGTAGTAAAAAACCTTGTCGCCCAAGTCGTGGGGCGAAAGGTTCAGCATGGCAAGCTGAGCCTCGGTGGGCTCGAACGGCGTGCGGCATTTCTTGCAGATCGTGCGGACAAGACGCTGGGCGAGCACCGCCAGCAGGGTGGACGAAATCAGAAACGGCTCGACGCCCATGTCAATCAAGCGGGTCACCGCGCCCGGGGCGTCGTTCGTGTGCAGCGTGCTGAGCACCAGGTGGCCCGTGAGGGACGCCTGGATGGCTACCTGCGAGGTCTCCAAGTCGCGCATTTCACCCAGCATGATGATGTCCGGGTCCTGGCGGAGGAACGAGCGCAGCGCCTTGGCGAAGGTCATGCCCACCGCCTCGTTCACCGGCACCTGCATGATGCCCTCGATGTCGAACTCCACCGGGTCCTCGACCGTCAGCAGCTTCGAGTCAATCGTGTTCACCCGCCTTAGACAGGAGTACAGCGTCGTCGTTTTGCCGCAGCCGGTCGGCCCGGTGACAACAAAGATGCCGTTGGGCTGCTGGATGATCTGCGAGACGAAATCGTAAATGAACTTGGGGAACCCCAGGCTTTCCAGCTCCAGTTGCAGCGCCGAGCGGTCGAGCACGCGGAGCACCACCGATTCGCCAAACTGCGTCGGCAGACACGATACGCGCAGGTCCACCTGCCGGCCGCCGATGGTCATCGAAATGCGGCCGTCCTGCGGCAGGCGCCGCTCGGCGATGTCCAGGTTGGACATGACCTTGATGCGCGAAACCACCGGCAGGGCCAGGTGCTTCGGCGGCGGCGACATTTCGTACAAGGCGCCGTCCACGCGGTACCGGATTTTGAACTCGTCCTCGAACGGCTCGAAGTGGATGTCGCTGGCGCGGTCCTGAATGGCTTGCAGGAGCACCAGGTTCACGAACTTGATGATGGGCGCCTCGCTGGCTAGGTTCGCCAAGTCAATGGTGCCGGCGGACGCCTGGGCCACTTCCTTGGCCAGGTCCTCGTCAAAGCCCAGTTCCTTGAGCACGTCGCTCATCCCGCCGGTTTCCTGCGGGTAAAGCTTTTCGATGAGCTTGCTGACCTGCTCGGGGTCGGCCACGACGATCTGCACCTCCTTGCCGATGGTGAAGCCCAGTTCGTCCGCCACGGCGGCGTTGAGGGGGTCCACCAGCGCCAGGCGCACGGTGTTGCCGAACACGGCCACGGGCAGGCATTGGTACATGCGGGCGGTGCTGCCGGGCACGGCTTCGAGGATTTCAGGCGAGAAATCCACCTCCGCGAGGTTCACCACGTCCGTGCCCAGATACTCGGCAATGGTCTGCAGGATCGTGTCCAGGTCCATCAGGCCGAAATCCTGGATCACCTGCATGAGCGGCCGGCCGGTGCGGTTGTGCTCGGCCAGCACTTCCTCGAGCTGCATGTCGTCAATCAACCCGCGGTCGCGGATGATCGAAATCAAGGGGTGGGTGGTCGTGTCAGCCATGAGTTACTTTCTGCCCTCGATCTCCTCGACCGTACGGCCCGCCTCCAGTTCCTGGAGCTTCAGCAGGATGGTGGTGGGGTCCTGCGCCTTGGTGATGACTTCCTCCTGCGAGATCATGCCCTGCTGGTACTTGTCCAGCAGGAAGCTGTCCAGCGTGACCATGCCGTACTTGGCACCGGTCTGGATGTCCGACTGGATGCGGAACGTCTTGTTGTCGCGGATGAGCGCCGCGATGGACGGCGTGTTGATCATGACCTCGAAGATCGCCACGCGGCCCGGCTTGTCGCAGCGCGGCAGCAGGAGCTGGGAAATGACCGCCTGCATGACCGTGGAAAGCTGGATGCGGATCTGCTCCTGCTGGGTCACCGGGAAGGCGTTCACGATACGGTCAATCGTCTTGGCCGCGCCGGTGGTGTGCAGCGTGCCGAAGACCAGGTGGCCCGTCTCGGCGGCGGTGATGGCGGCGTCAATCGTTTCCAGGTCGCGCATTTCGCCCACCAGGATCACGTCCGGATCTTGGCGCAGCGCGCGGCGCAGCGCCTCGGCGAAGTTCGGCACGTCCACGTTCACCTCGCGCTGGGTGATGACCGCCTTCTTGTGCTTGTGGTAGTACTCGATGGGATCCTCGATGGTGATGATGTGGGCGTCGTCGCGTTCCTCGTTGATGATGTTGATCATCGAGGCGAGCGTGGTGGTCTTGCCCGAGCCGGTCGGGCCGGTCACCAGCACCAGCCCGCGCGGCTTGTAGAGCAGTTCCTTCGTGGACGGCGGCAGGCCGATCTGCTCCAGCGTCAGCATCTTGCTGGGAATCTGGCGGGCCACGACGCCGAAGTGGCCTTTCTCCTTGAACACGCTCACACGGAAGCGCGCCAGCTCGCCGAACGCGAAGCCGAAGTCCGCCGTCCCGCGCTCGCGCACCTGCTGGATGTTGTCTTCGGAGGTGATGGTGCGCATCAACTCCTCGGTGTCCTCGGGCTTGAGCGGTGGTCCCTCCACCTTGTGCAAAATGCCGTGGAGCCGGATGACCGGCGGGATGCCCACCCGCAGATGCAGGTCGGCGGCATTCTCCTGCACAACCAACTGCAGGAGGTCAGACATGGCGTAGGACATAGAAAATCAACGGGCGATCGTGGACAGGAACGGCCGGCCGCACCCGCCCCGGACCCGGAAACGGCGGGCCGGCGGGCGACGGGGCTGGCGGATGGGGTTCGGCACGGCGGCGGCGCTCAGTCAATGTCCATCGCGGTGGCCCGGATCACCTCGTCGGGCGTGGTCAGGCCCGCGAGCACCTTCCGGGTGCCGTCCTCGCGCAGGGTGCGCATGCCCAGTTCGCGGGCGCGGTTGCGGAGCACGGTGGCCGGCACCTTTTCGTAAATCAGTTTCCGGACCTCGTCTTCGATCACGAAGACTTCAAAAATGCCCATGCGGCCGCGGTAGCCGGTCTTGTTGCAGTCGCCGCAGCCCTTGCCCTTGCGGAACGTGGCGCTGGCCGCCTTGGCGGCGTCAATGCCCAGCGTGTGCAGTTCGCTCGCGGTGGGCTGGTACGGCTGGCCGCACTTCTTGCAGATCTTGCGGACCAGGCGCTGGGCCATCAACGCCCGCGACGACGACGCCACGAGGAACGGCTTCACGCCGATGTCAATCAAGCGCGTCACCGCGCTGGGCGCGTCGTTCGTGTGCAGCGTGGAGAACACCAGGTGGCCGGTGAGCGAGGCGTTGATGGCGATGGACGCGGTCTCCAGGTCGCGAATTTCGCCCAGCATGATCACGTTCGGCGCCTGGCGGAGCATCGCGCGCAACGCCATGGCGAACGTCAGCCCCACCGCCTCGTTCACATGCACCTGGTTGATGCCGGACATCACGTATTCGACCGGGTCTTCCACGGTGATGATCTTCCGGTCCGGACGGTTGATGTAGTTCAGCACCGCGTACAGCGTGGTGGTCTTGCCCGAGCCGGTCGGGCCGGTGACCAGCAGGATGCCGTCCGGCAGGCCGATCAGCCGCTCGAACGTCTGCTGGTCGTCCGAGAAAAAGCCCAGTTCGCCCAGACCCAGTTTCAGTCCTTCCTTGTCCAAGATACGCATGACGATGCTCTCGCCGTGCGTGGTGGGGAGGCAGGAAACGCGCAAGTCAATGAGCTTGCCGCCCACCTGGGCCTGGATGCGGCCGTCCTGCGGAATGCGCCGTTCCGCGATGGACATGTTGGACATGATCTTCAGGCGGCTGATGATCGAGGCCTGGAGCCGCTTGGGCGGGCTCTTCATCTCGTGCAACATGCCGTCAATGCGGTACCGGACGCGGAACCGCTTGTCCAACGGCTCGAGGTGGATGTCCGAGGCGCGCATCTTGAACGCCTCCACGATCATCGTGTTGACCAGCTTGATGATCGGGGCGTCCGCCTCCACAGTCGCACCGTCGTCGGTCTGGACGCTGGTCACGCGGGCGACCTCCACCTCCCCCTCGGTGATGTCCTGGATCATCTTGGACACCGAGTCGTCGCGCACGCCGTAGAGCTTGCCGATCGCGTTTTCGATGTCCTCGGGCGTGGCAACCGCCGGGATGATTTCGGTGTTCAGGGTGTGCTGGAGGCCGTCGAGGGTCTCGAGGTCCGAGGGATCGGCCATGGCCACCACGAGGCCGTGTTCCTCCTTGCGCACCGGCACGATGTTGAACCGCTTGGCCACGTCCCGGCGCACCAGCGCCAGCACGTCGTCCGGAATGCGCATTTCGCCGAGCGGGACGTACTCCGCGCCGAAGTGCGTGGCCTTGGCCTGCGCCACCACGGCGGGCGTGAGGATGCCCTTGGCGACCAGGGTGTCCACCACCCCTTCGCCGCTGGCGTCAGCCTCCTCGCGGATGGGCGCCAACTGCTCGTTGGTCACGTAACCCATCTCGATCAGGCTATCGAGCAAAAAATCGTCTCTGGCAGCCACGGTCGTGAATGAAAACCCGATGCTGGCAAGCGCCACGCCGGGTGCGGTCCACGGTAGGCAAACCGCCGGCAATGTCAACGCACCTGAGCATCCGCGCCTTACGGCCCCGGACGCCGCCTTTCGCGGCGCGCGCCGGGCGTCTTGCAGGTCGGACCCGGTATCCGCCCAGGCGTCACGCAGACGCCCTTCTGCTTAGCAAAGCCCGTGCCGGCGTCGTCCTTCCGCGCGGGAATTTACAGCCTCTGCTGGGAGCACCGGCTACCTGCCGGCGTACGGCTGCAGGTATTCACCCTGCCGGGCTGGGTCCGGCGGCATGCCAGCTCAAGCCCGGCGCTACGACCGGCGGGCGTTCGCGGAAGTTTGAACTCGCGCCTACGAGAAGTTCCCCATTCCCAGCAGGAACATGATGTTGTTCTGCGTGGTCTTGAGCTTGCCCAGCAGCAGTTCCATCGCCTCGACCGGCGGCACGCCGGTGAGCGCGCGCCGCAGGACGACGATCTTCTGGTATTCGTCCGGATGGTACAGGAGCTCCTCCTTGCGCGTGCCGGAGCGCTCGATGTTGATCGAGGGGAAGATGCGGCGGTCCACCAGCGCGCGGTCGAGGTGCACCTCCATGTTGCCGGTGCCCTTGAATTCCTCGAAGATGACTTCATCCATCCGGCTGCCGGTGTCAATCAGCGCCGTGGCCATGATGGTGAGCGAGCCGCCCTCCTCGATGTTGCGCGCGGCGCCGAAAAAGCGCTTGGGCTTGTGCAGCGCATTGGCATCCACGCCGCCGGACAGGATCTTGCCCGAATGCGGCTGCACAGTGTTGTAGGCGCGGGCCAGGCGGGTGATCGAGTCCAGCAGGATCATCACGTCGCGCTTGTGTTCGACCATGCGCTTGGCCTTCTCGATCACCATCTCGGCCACCTGCACGTGCCGCTCGGGCGGCTCGTCGAAGGTCGAGCTGATCACCTCGGCGCCCTTGCAGGAGCGTTCCATGTCCGTGACCTCCTCGGGGCGTTCGTCAATGAGCAGGATGATGAGATAAACCTCCGGGTTGTTCTTGAGCACGGCGTTCGCCAGCTTCTGCATGAGTACCGTCTTGCCCGTGCGGGGCGGCGCCACGATGAGGCCGCGTGTGCCCTTGCCGATGGGGCAGACCAGGTCCAGCACGCGCGTGGACAGTT
Organism: uncultured Verrucomicrobiota bacterium; assembly: GCA_964568145.1. Lineage (GTDB taxonomy): Bacteria > Verrucomicrobiota > Verrucomicrobiia > Limisphaerales > J093 > DSVZ01. The sequence continues at coordinate 4,436 of CAZMOZ010000019.1, read as the reverse complement.
CATCCGCGGCGGTTTCGAGGATGAGTCGCTTGTTGGGGAACAGCGGTGTGAGGTTCTCGAAATGCGTCTTGTCCTTCGCCTTTTCGGGGTCCTCCTTGTCCACCGCCTCGATCTTGAGCAGGGCGAAGAACTTCTCCTTTTCCTTGGGTGGCCGGATCTGGCCGGCCACGAGGTCGCCGGTCTGGAGGTTGAAACGCCGGATTTGCGACGGCGAGACGTACACGTCCTCCGGGCAGGGCAGGTAGTTGAAGCTCTGCGACCGCAGGAAGCCGAAGCCCTCCGGCAGGATCTCGAGCACGCCCTCGGCAAACAGGATGCCGTTGCGCTCGGCGTTCTTCTTGAGGATTTCGAAGATGACTTCGTGCTTCTTGAGCGTCCCGAAATTCTCGATGTTCCACTCCCGCGCCAACTGGCTCAGCTCCGGCATGGTCATGGCCTGGAGCCGGGCGATGTTAATGGTCTGGCCGGGCGGCAGCGAGGGCGCCGGCTTGGGCGGCGGCGCCACCTCCTCCTCGGGCTCCATCGGGAGTCCTTCCAAGGGCCGGCTGGGCGGCGGTGGCGGCGACGCGCGCACCACCAGCTCGGGTTCTTCCACCGCTGCGGCCTCCGGCGCGGGCGGCGGCGTCAGGCGCAAGTCATCGGCCCCCAGGGCGGCGGGGGTCGCGGGCGTGCTGGAGGGCGTCTCGTCGGCGGCACGGGCGCGACGACGCGGCGAACCCGCGGCGGGTTTGGTAGATTTTACGCGCGGCATAGCTCAAACATTTTCTTCCGTTCCGCAAACTCGGCGGGGACGACATCTCAACGTCATCGCACCCGGAGTGCGGGTCAAGTTTCTGTCCAAAGTCGGGCCATTCCCGGCTGACGACTGGAATTGCGGACCTTGTGACGCCACCAAGCGGCAGCGGCAAACTACCCAATGAATCGTGAATCGCAGGTTCAGCCGGCCCATGCCCGGCGAGCGGACAGGGGGTAAATGGCAGTCAGTACGGCGCTGACGCTGGCCAACCGCCCGCCAGCCGTCAAGGCTTTTGCGGCCCCATTTTTCCACGCGTTGTTGACCGGCGCCTGGCCGGCGAACGCCGAAGCACGCCCACGAACCTGGTTCAGCCTCGTCGGGGAAATCCGGCTGTTCCCAGGCACCGTTCCCGCTAGCCTTGGGCCATGCTTTGCGTGCCTGCGCGCTCCGCAATGTCCACCGCGCTCCGCTGCTTCACGTCCCTGCTGGGCGTGACCGGCGGAGTCGTGCTGCTCGCCGCCGTCGGCGTGACCTATGCCGACTTCCGCCAGCAGGCCTTCAAGCCCGCCGGTGCCGCGCGCACGCGACACGTTTCATGCCTTGCGTTGCCGCCGGGCCGCGAAGTTGCGTTTCTGCGCCTGAATGCCGCCGAAGCCGAGCCGCCGCCCGCCACCAAGAGCTGGGTCTGGTTCGAAGCCGAGAGCGCCGGCGGCGAGTCCAGCCCTGAATTGTCTGGCAACGCGATGGCCTGGGTGGGCCCCGGCGGCAGCGTGCAGCGCAGCGTCACCATCCCGGCCGAGGGCACCTACCAGCTCTGGGTCCGCAAATTCTGGAATCCACAGGTGTTCCGCTGGCGGGTGGGCGCGACGGATCCGTGGAAGGAATCCCGCGAGCAGGCGCTCACCGACCTCCTCCTTCTCGGCGGCAACGCCGGCCGGCGGGTCGGCTGGGCGAACGTCGGCAGCGTCCCGCTCCCGCCCGGCACGCACGCCTTCCGGCTCGAAGTGCTGGCGGGCGAGTCGGGCACGACGGCTTACGACTGCTTTCTGCTCACGCGCGATCCGTTCACGCCGCGCGGCAGGCTCAAGCCGGACGAAAAACCGCAAATCAGCCAGCCCGGCTGGTTTGTCTTCCAGCCCGACGCCGACCCGTTCGGCTTCAGCCCGATTGACCTGCGGCCCCTGAACGAAAAGGAGGCCGGCGAACGCGGCTTCATCCGCGCGCAAGGCGAGGACTTCATCCACGAAAAGACCGGCGAGGCGGCGCGGTTCTGGGCGGTGAACGTCGGCATGGGCATCGTCGGCTCCGCGCGGAGCGAGGTGGACCTGTTCGCCCGCGCGATGGCCAAGCGCGGCGTGAATCTCGTGCGCGTCCACGGCCCGATCTACACCACGCGCGGGGCGGACTTTGGTCGGGTGGACACCAACCGCGTGGCGCAGCTTCATTACTTCATCCAGGCCTTCAAGCGCGAAGGCATCTACACCAGCCTGAGCATCTACTTTCCGCTCTGGGTCGAGCTCGGCCCGGAGAACACCGCCTTCCCCGGCTACACCGGCGGCCAGCATCCCTTTGCGCTGCTGTATTTCCACCCGGCCTTCCAGCAGATCTACCGCGCGTGGTGGCGGCACCTGCTCACCACGCCCAATCCCCACACCGGCCTGGCCATCAAGGACGACCCCGCCGTCGCCTTCGCCGAGATGTACAACGAGGACTCGACGCTGTTCTGGACGTTCAATCCCGACGCCGCCAGGAGCAACCTGCCTGAGCCGCAGCGCGCGCTGCTCGAAAGGCGCTTCGGCGACTGGCTGCTGGCGAAGCATCCCGGCCGGACGCTCGCCGAGATCAAGGCTTCGCAATGGAACGGCGTGGCCTCGCCGCACGACGACTTCGCCGCCGGCCGCGTCGGCTTCCGCAGGCTTTGGGCGATCTTCCACGACCGCCACCGCCGCGACCAGGACACCGCGCGCTTCCTCACCGAGTTGATGCTCGATTTCCACCGCGCGACCTACGCGTACCTGAAAGCCGACCTCGGCTTCCGCGGCCTGGTCTATTGTTCGAACTGGAAAACGGCGTCGGACAAATACCTCGACCCGCTTGACAAGTACGCGAACTCGGTCGCCGACTTCTTCGACCGCCACGGCTACTTCGGCGGCCTGCACGAAGGCCCCAACGCCGCCTGGAACATCGAGCCGAACCAGACCTACGACGACCGCTGCGCGCTGACGTTCCGCACGGCCGATGGCGCCGGCGACGACTTCGGCAACCCGCTCTTCGACCTGATCCACCAGCGCCAGCCCTCGATCATCACCGAGGTGAACTGGCCGCTCCCGAACCGGTATCGCGCCGACATGGTCCTGATCGGCGCGGCGTACGGCACGTTGCAGGGCAGCGACGCGCTCTGCTGGTTCGCCGCGGGCTCGCCCACCTGGGACGGCCTGCCCGGCAAGTTCTCGATCCAGACGCCCGTCGTGCTCGGCCAGTTCCCCGGCGCGGCGCTGCTCTACCGGCAGGGCCTCGTAAAGACCGCGCCGCGCGTGGCGGACCTGCAACTGGCCGTCGCCGACCTGTACGCGCTCAAAGGCACGCCGCTGCCCGCGCCGCAGAACTTCGACCAGCTCCGCGGCGACGACGTGCCGCCTGGCGGCACCATCACCAACGTCAGCGCCATTGACGCGCTCGCGTTCCTGGTGGGCCGCGTGGGCGTGGACTTCATCACCAACGGCGTGCCGCGGTCGCAGCTCGCGGACCTTTCGCCGTTCATTGACCGCGCGGCGAAACGGGTCCGCAGCCACACTGGCGAACTCGAATGGGACTGGGGGCGGGGTCGGCTCACGATCAACGCGCCCGCCGCACAAGGCGTGACCGGCTTTCTCGGCGCGCTGGGCCGCGTGGAGCTGGCCGACCTCACCGTCGCGTCACCGCTCGAGTACGGCGCAGTGCTGGCGGTGGCGCTGGACGGCAAACCCATCGCGGACTCGGCGAAACTGCTGCTCCAGGTCGCCAGCGAGGAACTGCCGCACCAATGGGCCACGGACAAACCGTCCGGCAAACGCAGGCTGACCCACCGCGGCGCCCCGCCGCTGCTGGTGAGAGAGTTTGCGGGCGCGGTGAAGCTGAAACGCGGCGATGCGGGGTCGCTGACCGTGACCGCGCTCGATTTCAACGGCTACCGGGTGCCCGGCACCCCGGCGCGGGCGGACACGTTCACCCTGCGGCCCGACGCGGCGTATTACCTGATCGAGAAGTAGGCGCGGGGCGGTGATTGGTGGAAGCGTGAAAGGCTAAACGGGTGGCCGCGGCGCAGCTCGTCCGGGCGTTCCCCGCAATTGGAGTCTGCGGGCAGGGCAATTCTGAAACACGGCAACGCGGGCCACACATTTCATCCTCATTGGCTGCTGGCATGGCCCATGCGCCTTTGTCCGGTGATTATGCGAGCCGGTACAGTTTGGGAAGAACAGCGATACCAAGCTTGCAGGCGTCTTGAAGGAACCCCGCTACGCCTACCGCGTCAGCCAATCGAACAAGTCCGGTGGCGGACCGACCACCGGGTTGCCCGAGAAATCAAATTTGGGTCTTCTCCACGGCGACTGGGTGATTTTCGAGGTGTGAAGCGCGTTTGAGCCTTTATTGACGGGCATATTCTGAGTTTTTCAAGGTCCAGAAACTTGTTTCCATGAGCGCAGGGCAAAACTCAGACGGC
>CAZMOZ010000018.1:0-84056 GCA_964568145.1 uncultured Verrucomicrobiota bacterium | reverse complement strand
GCGCAGCGTGCCCTCGTTGTTCAGCGTGCCGGTCGCCAGCAGGGTCAGCACCCGCAGGATGGTCACGGTGGTGGCGGCGCCAGCCACGGTCAGTTCGCCGCCCGCGGTGATCGGGCCCGGCAAGGTGAGGTTGTGGTTGAAATGGAACAACCCGCCCGGCTGGTTGGTCATCGTGAAGTTGCCCGCCATCGTCGAGCCGCCCTCGAAGCGCACCTGGAGCTCGCCGAAATCCACGTCCGCGCCCAGCGAGTCGGCAAACAGCGCGGGGTCGCGTGCCGGCCCGGGCTTCACCACGAGGCCGTCGTTCACCAGCGAGCCATTGGACCACTGATGGTCGGTCGCGATCTCAAACGTGGCCCCGGCGAGGTTGTGCAACTGGCCCGGGAAACCGCCGCTCTGAGCGAAAAGCCGGCCGCCGTTCCAGCGCAGCGTCGTGGCGTTGCGGAACAGTCGGTACAGCCCTTTGTCCTGGTTGCCGTTGATTTCAGCCGTCGCACCCGCGGCCAGGGCGAGCGCGCCGCCGCCCCGCGCCAACTCGCCCGAGACCCATTCGAAGGTCCCGGTCCCGGTCCCGTTGGCCGCCCCATCCAGCGTGCCGGCCAGCCGCGGCCGCCGGAGCGTCGTGCCGCGCGGATCGTCGCAGCTGACCGTGCCGTTGACGTTGAACGGCCCGCGCAGGTCCCAGTCGCCCGCCAGTTCCCAAGTCGCGCCGCTGCCCACCGTGATCTCGCCGTCGCCGGCCACGCTGGAGTTGGCTTCCCAGCGATGCGTGTCAAACCGGACGAAGACGGCGGCGTCGGCGGTCACTTCGATCCAGCCGCGGGAAAGGCTCGCGCCCCGCAACTCGAGTCCGCCGGCCAGCACCTGGATCGTGCCGTGATTGGTCAGCGACGCGTTGATGGTGGTCAGCGCCGTGGCGGGATTCCCCGTGGAGCCGCTTTGTTGCAGCGTGCCGAAGTTGAGCAGGCTGCCGTTGTTGAACGCGAAGTCCGACTGCGCGTCCAGCAGCCCGCCGGCGAGGTTGTGCCAGGCACCCACCTGGAAGCCGCTCTGGAGGTGGACGCGGCCCGCGAGCCACTCGATCCGGCCGCGATTGACGAGCAGCCGCCGGAACTGCTTGTCCGCCGGCCCCTGGACGACGAACAGGACCGGCTGTAGAAAAAGGATGCCCGGCGCGGGCAACGCGGGCGGGGCTGAGACCACCAGCGCCAGCGGCGGCGCACTCGCCGGGATTCCCAGGGCATCGGTGGCCTGGGCGGCAACCGTGACTGTGCTGCCCGGCGTCGCTTCGGACGGCACGGTGAAGGTGAGACCGAAAGGTCCGCCGTGGTTGAACGTGCGCGTGACCGACACCGCCCCGGTGACTTGCATCGTGACGTTGGTCACCTCGAAAGCCGAGGTGGCACCCAGCCACACCGAGAACTCCTGGGCGGCCGGCACCTCGCCGTCCGCCTGTTTCGACGTGATGTTCACCGCGGCGTCCGCGTCAGCGGTCTTGGTTTTGGCGTACTCGGGCTTCACGGCCATCAGCCGCTCGCGGTTCTCCCGGCGCAGATTCGCCATGCTGCCGAAGCCGCGCACCGCCGCCTCGACCTGGTCCGACTTGTAATGGTCGCGGATGATCGCGAGCGTGTTCACGTAGCCCTCGGCCTCCCAGCGCGCGAGCCCCCGGCCCATGAGGAAGTCCACCGCCGTGCCGCGCCCGAGCACCAGGCGCGTCCGCCGGGCGAGCGGGGAGGCCAGGCCAAAGGCGCACTGGTCCGGCGAAACGCCCGGCGGCAACTGCATGTCCGCCACGCTGACCGGGAACGCCACGTCCGGCGGCTGCAGCATCGGCTGGCCCGCGATGGCCGCCAACTTCACCCCGCCGAGAATCCGCCCGCCTTCGTGGGGCGTGTTGCTCACCAGCGGCAGCACCTGCGCCAGCGGAACGGACTCGAACTTGAACTTTGTCTTGCCGTCCAGGCCGCCGGGTTCGATCTGAAACTCAATCGGTCCGTGCTCGCCGGGCACGAACGGCGCCCAGCGGCTGCCGTTCACGTCCGAGGTCACCACGTAAATCCGCTGGCCATCCGGGTTTTCGGGGCTGTTGGTCAGCGCGTCCGCGAAACTGCCCGGCTGGAGCAACTCCTCGGTCGTGAAGCCAAACTCGAAACTGACCAATGCTGGCAACGGTCCGGGCACCGGGTTGAGCGGGCGCACCGCGCTGGTGACCACCGCGTCGCCGCCGGTCTGGAGCAGCACCGGAACGTCCACCGCCGGCGCTTCGGCCGCCAGATCAGCTGCGGCTGCCAGGGCGGCCAGGAGGCGAAACGGATGTCACCGACGCCGGCTCATACATGTCGAGTTTCGGAGCTTGCCATCGTCGGAGACGAAAGGTCGCTTGGGTCTTCACGACGCGGGAAGAGGCCAGCCTGAAACGACTGTTCAAGTGCGAGCCGATGGAACTTCCGGTCAGCAGGCAAGCCGCCTGAATATTGCGGACAATCGGTGGTTTCCCTTGCCGATGACCCCGGGTTCAGATGAGCGATGTTGATACCAGACAGATCGAAGCGGCTTCCACGACTCCCGGACCACGGCGGGCAGCCTGTGTTTGTGGTTCACGGCAATTTTCGGCTGGCACGGCTTTGACTAGGTCCTCGGCGCCGCCCTATGCTGGTCGCATGGTCCGTGGCGCATTGGTGATCGTCGGGCTGCTCGCCTGGCTGGCGAGGACCCAGGAGGTGGCCTTACTGCCCATCGGCACCGGCTGGCGCTGGCAGCCGGCTTCAGACACACCCGGCGCTTTCCCCGAAAACTGGCGGGAGGTGGATTTTGACGACCAGGCCTGGCCGGGCGGACCGTCCGGCTTCACCACTTTTCCCTGGGGCGGTGAGGCGACGGTGATCGCGCCGATCCCGGCGGGGAACGCCCTGTGCTTGCGGGGCCGGTTTGAGCTGTCCGATCCCGCGACTGTCACGTGGCTGGTGTTGCGCGCGGATTGGAGCGGCGGTTTCGCGGCCTATCTGAACGGACGCGAGATTCTCCGACGCAACCTGCCGGGCAATCCCGGCGAACCGATGCCCTTCGGCGCCGAGCCGACCCCGCACAACGCTGGCCTGGCCGAGGAACTGGACTGCTCGCCCACCGTGGCGGAGTTGCGTCCCGGCGCCAACGTGCTGGCCCTGCAATGGCACCCGCCCCGGGACAGCTTTGGCGGCCGGTTCGTGCCGGAGTTGCTGGCCAACTTCACCCGCGGACCGTTTGTGCAAAACACCACGCCCACTTCCCAGACCGTGGTATGGCGCACGCCGGTGCCCGCCTCCACCGAAGTCGAACTGGGTGAAAGCCCGGAGACACTGCGCCCCGCGTTTGCCGACGCCACGCCGGCCACGCGCCACATCGCCACGTTGACGGACCTCACGCCGGACACGCGGTACTGGTACCGCGTGGTCAGCCGGGACGGGGAGCGCGTCGCGGCTTCGCCGGTGCTGCACTTCCGCACGTTCAAGACCGCCGGCCCGCTGCGATTCGTGGTCGCGGCGGACGTGGGCGGCGGCGCGTTGCCCCAATCCGGCGTCGCGGCGGCCATGCGCGAGGCCGCGCCGGACCTGGTGCTCATCGCGGGCGACCTGGTGTACCCGCGGTTTCTGGACCGCCTGGCGGACCAGCGCTTTTTCAGCGTGTACCGGCGGCAGATGACGCACACGCCGTTCTTCGTGGTCGCCGGCAACCACGACACCGCCTACGGGCCGATTGATGAGTTCGTGGACGCCTTTGTGTGCCCGACCAACTCGATCCCGCCCGCCGAGCATCCCGCAGCCAGCACCTGGCCGGAGGCTTACTACTCGTTCGACCACGGCGACGCGCATTTCACCGGGCTGTATGTGCCGATCTATTTTCGCGGGCTCGAGCTGCGCGAAGGCACGGCGCAGTGGCGCTGGCTGGAGGCCGACCTGGCCGCGTCCCGCAAGCCGTGGAAGTTCATCTTCCTGCACCACCCGTTGATGAGTTCCGGCCCGCACCACCGCGATGATTACAACTTCAACGACGTGACCGACGTGGCCGAACTCGCCGGCGTGCTGCTCCCGCTGGCCCGCCGGCATGGCGTGCAGATGATCTTCTCCGGCCACGACCACGCGTACGAGCGCTTCCGACCGGTGCAAGGCGTGCATTGCATCGTCACCGGCGGGGGCGGCGGCGCTTTGTATCCGCAATCCGGCCGGGACCCCGCCAGCGCGCAATTTCATTACCGCTGGAATTGCGTCCAAGTGGACGTGGCGGGCGGGAGCCTGCGCCTGCGGGCGGTGGACGGCCAGGGCGCGGTCTTTGATGAAATGTTCCTCCAGCGCGCGTCCCCGCCGCCGGCGATTCATCCGGCCACGTGGCACACGCCGGTCGTTGATCCCGAGCCGGCCGCCAGCGACGGCGACGGCAACTTCACTGGTCAGCGCTTCGACTTTGCCGGCCCGGCACTGGCCGCGCTGCCGGGGGAATTCTCGAACCTGGGCCGCTGCTGGGTGAACCACGACGACACGCAGCTTTACCTGGGCTTCGCCGGCATGATGCTGCCGGACGACGGCAACCTGTTCGTGTTCCTCGAAAGCCCCGCGCTGCCGGGCGCGACCTCGCTGGCCGGGCTGGGCAACGGCGTGGTGGACCCGGACGGCGAAGGCGTGGACGGCCTGGATTTCCTGGAGAACCTGTCTTTCCACAACTTCCAGCCGGCCATCGCGGCCGTGCTGGGCGACGAGTTCGCGGACGCGCCGGCGCGCGGCTTCTGGCGCACCAACACCCAGCCGGACGCGGTCGGCCTGCCGGTGACGCGCACGAATCCGGCGCTGCCGATCGGGCAGGGCGTGTTCCGCCTCGCGCCAGGTCTGCCGGACCTGCCGGGCGCGCGCTTCCAGCAATTCAACCGGTCCCCGCAAACCGGACTCGTGCCTGGCGAGCAAAACGCCGATTTCATCGTGCTGGCCCTGCCGCTCGCCGAACTGGGCTTGCGCGGCGACGAACTCATCAAGCTCGGCGCGGTCGTGGGCGGCGGCAGTTTCTCGACGAACGCCGCGAACCAAGCGCGTGAGCTGGACACCAGTTTTCTCGGCGCGGGGCTCGAGGGCGGCGGCCTGGGCCCGGTCGTGCTCGAAGGCGTGGCGGTCCAGCTCGGCGCGGACCGCGATGCCGACGGCGACGGCTTGCGGCTCATGGATGAACTGGCGGCCGGCACCGACCCAAAGCGCTCGGACACCGACGGCGACGGCCTGCCGGACGGTTGGGAAATTCGGCACGCGTTGAATCCGCTCAACGCCGCCGGGCCGGATGGCGCGGAAGGCGACCCCGATGGCGACAGCGCCAGCAATGCCGCGGAACTGGCGGCGGACACGGACCCGCGCCAGGCCGTCTCGGTGCTGCGTCTCCAAGCCCGCTGGTTGCCGGACGGGACACTCGAACTGGAATGGCCGGCGGCGCCCGGCCGGCGGTACGCGCTCGAAACGGCGGCGGATCCGGCCGGCGCGTTTGCCGGGGTGGTCGCTCCAGCCTGGCCGCACACCGCCGTTTCGCCAATCGAGCGGGTGCGTTTGGCCGAGCCCGCCGGGAACGGGCCGCGGTTTTTCCGGCTGAAGATCCTGCCCTGAGACCGGAACGATTCCGTTGGGATTGGTGGAGCGGCCAGCCTGGCCGTTTGCGGTGGCACGGGTAGCGGCGGGAGGCGAGGCGCCTCCCGCAGCGCCCGGGGCGGGCGTGATCCCCGATGGCCATTCCCAGCCTGAATCGTTCCGGCTGAGCCGCCGTCCAAAGAGGCCATGAAACCCTTCACCCGCCCGGCCTGGATCGCCGGTTTCTACTGCGCGTTGCTGATCGCCACCCCGGCCCGAACGGCTGGCGACGACTTGTGGACGCTCGCCCAGCGCGCGCGGCCGGTTCACCGGTTCTCGACCCTCTTCACCGCCCAGGACGTGCGCAGCCATCTTTCGTCCGGGACCGGTCTGCAACAAGCCCTGGACTGGTGCCGGCAGTCCGGCGTGACGAAGGTGTACATCGAGGTCTTTCGCGACGGGTACCAGGCCGAGCGCGCCGCCCTGCTGCTTGCGAAGGCGCGGTTCGAGCAGGCCGGGATCGCCGTGTCCGGCTGCGTCACGACCACCCGCATCGGCAAGAACTCGAATCGCTGGAACATCATCGCGTGCTACACGGACGCGCGCACCCAGGAGCGGACCCGCGAAATCTTCGAGTACGCCGCCAGCCTGTTCGACGAGACGATGATTGACGACTTCTGGTTCACGGACTGTGCCTGCGCCGAATGCGACGCCGCGCGCCAGGCGCGCACTGTGACGATCGGCGGCAAGACCCTTCCCGTGCCGGGCGACACGTGGGAGGACTACCGCCGCGCACTGATGGTGAACCTCTCGCGCGAATACGTGCTGGCGGCGGGCCGCCGGGTGAACCCGAAAGCGGCCTTCATCATCAAGTACCCGCAATGGTACGACAATTTCCACGAGCGCGGCTACGACGTGGCGCTGCAGACGGCGGACTTCGACCGCATCTGGGTGGGCACCGAGACGCGCGATTACACCGATCCGCGCTGGGGCGGCACGGTGCAGTACGAGGCGTATTTCATCATGCGTTGGCTGGGCGGGATCGGCGGCGCCAAATGCGGCGGCGGTTGGTTTGACCCGTACGGCACCACGCCGGCCACATACGTGGAACAGGCGCGGCAGACAGTCTTGGGCGGCGCCCGCGAATCGCTCCTGTTCTGTTACGGCAGCCTGCTGCGCGAGACCGGGCCGGGCAACGTGGCGGCGTTGCGCGAACAACTGCCGGAACTCCTCGAGGTCGCCGGGCAAATCCGGAAGCTCAAGCCCGAGGGCATCGCCGCCTACAAACCGGCCAACAGCCACCCGGAGAAGGAGCCGCGGGTGTTCGACTTCGTGGGCATGCTGGGCCTGCCGCTGGTGCCCTGCCATGAGTTTCCGTCGAAGGTCCGGGCGGCGTTCTTCCCGGTGCATGCTTTGAAGGACACCCAGTTCGTGGAGCGGTTCGAGAAATTTGTGCGCGCTGGCCGGCCGGTGTTGGTCACCGACGGCCTGGCCGCGAGGCTCGAAGGTCTGGCCGCGTTGCGGGCGCCGAACGTGCGCGTGCTGCCGGTGAAAGGCGATCCGAAGTCGCTGCTGACGCTTCCACCGGCGGAGCTGGACGAGCTTCGGGCGCCACTCTTGCGGCCGTTCAAGGCGGACTTCCGCGCGCCGAGCCGGGTGGGCCTTTACCTGTTCAACGGCCGGCGATGGGTGGTGGAGAACTTCAATGACCAGCCGGTGTCGGTGGAACTGAACGGCCGGCACCTCGAGGTGCCGGCGCGCGGCTGGCGCTACGAACTGCGCTGAACCGGCGTCGCGTCGGCAGCGGACGCCGGATTGGGCACGGCTTCGACGATGGCTTCGCGGCCGCTGTAGCCGACGATGCGGACCCGCGCGCCTTTTTCGATCAGGTCGCCCTGGCTCATCACGTCTAGGATTTCGTCGCCGAACTGGGCCTTGCCGCCCGGCCGCAGGATGGACAGCGCCACGCCGTTGCGGCCCAGATGCTGGTTCCGGGCCTCCGCCTCGCGTCGGATCGTTTCCATGGCGCTGGCCGATTGCGTGACCAGCACGCCATACAGCGGGGTCTTGGGCAGGAAACGCGCCAGCACGAGGATCACCACCACCGAGCCCAGGCCGGCGTAAAGCAGGTCCTGGATCGGCGCCTGGAGTTGCGGCAGCGTGGGCAGCGCCGGCATGCCGGGGTAGCGGTCCACCATCGCCATTACCACGGTGATGAGCATGAGCGTGCCACCCGCGAGCCCGAGGATGATCGTGCCGGGGAAGACAAACAGCTCGAGGATGACCAGCACCAAGCCCAGCAGGAACAGCAGCGGCCACTCGAAGCCCGACAGCCCGGCGATGTAGCTGCCCAGGAAGTACAGCGCGAACGCGGCCACACCCACGACGCCGGGCAGGCCGAAGCCGGGCGTCTTGAATTCGATGTAAATGCCCGCCACGCCAATGATGAGCCAGAGCCAGTTCAGCGAGTTCAGCCAGAAGGCCAGTTGCTCTGCCCCGGTGGGTTCGACGCGGGTGCGCTGGACGTCGGCAAAACCGAGCTTCGCCAGCATGGCGTCCAGGTTTTCCACCGTGCCCGAGGACAGCAGCGGCCGGGGCGGGTCGCCGTACTGGCGCGCGGCCTCGGTGTCCGTGAGGGTGAGGATCTCGCCTTTGCGGTTGATGACCTGGCCGTCAATGATGACCTCGCGGTTGCGGTCAATCATCGCCTCGATCACCTCGAGGTTGTACCCGTTTTTCTCCGCCTTGCTGCGCACCAGGGCGCGGATGGCGGAGTTCATCTTGGCCTCCATCGTGGCCGGCATCTCCTGTACGCCGCCGCCGGGGATCATCAGGATGGGCGCCGCCGCGCCGATCACGCTTTGCGGCACCATGAAGATTTTCTCGGTGGCCACGGCGATGAAAGCGCCGGCCGAAAACGCGCGGTCGTTGACCAGCGTGGCGGTCTGTCCCTTGAACTGCCCGATGATGCGGATGATCTCCTCGGTCACGTCCACGCGCCCGCCATCGGTCTTCATGTCGAGCACCAGCAAATCCGCCCGGGCGTCCATGGCCTGCTTCACGCCGCGCCGTACCAGATAAGTCAGCGGCGGCATGATGTCCTCGCGGATGGGCAGGACAAACACCCGCCGGGCTGAGGGCGACGAAACCTCCTCCCCGGCGCGAGCCCCGGCAGAAGGCATCGCCACCGCCAGCAGGAGCAAGGGAAACCAACCTGGCAATTTCATGGAGCGACCTTAATCCCGTCGGCGGCGGCCGGCAAGGCGCGCGCGGTCATGCCGGCCCGTGCCGCACCACCAGCACCGGACAGGGCGCGTGGCGGATGATGCGCTCGGCGGTGCTGCCCAGCAGGATGTGCTTAAGCCCGGTGTAGCCGTGCGTTCCGGCCACGATCAGGTCCACCGGCTCGCGCCGGGCAAATTCCACCACCTCGTTCCACGGCACGCCGGTCAGGAGCCGTCCGCTGGCTGTGATTCCCGCCGTGCGCAGCGCCGCCACCGCCTTGTCGAGCTGTTCCTGCGCGCTTTGCCGGGCGTTCTCCTCGAAGGTCTGGGTGTCAATCTCCGCCAGGTTCGGGTCCACGAACGGCAGTTCGGTCACATGCGCGAGGATCAACTCCGCGTGGAACTGCTCCGCCAGTTGCCGCGCGTACGCCAGGGCCTCGCGGGACGGCTCCGAGAAGTCCACGGGCATGAGCACGCGTTGAATCCGCAGCGCGGATGTTTCGCCGCCAGGAGCGGATGTTGGCTGGGCGGCCGGCGCCTCCCGGCCCGCCTCACGCCGGACCACCAGGACCGGACAGGGCGCGTGGCGCACCACCCGCTCGGCGGTGCTGCCCAGCAGGACGTGCTTGAGACCGGTGAAGCCGTGCGTGGTCACCACCACCAGGTCGGCGGCCAGCGCCCGCGCGGCCTCGGCGATTTCCATGAACGGCCGGCCGACACGCAGGCTGGCCTCCGCCTTCAGGCCGCGCGCTTTCAAGGTGGCCACCAACTCGTCCAGCCGTTGCCGCGTGCTCTGGTGGAGTCCGGCCTCCACTTCGCCCGAAATCACCGGCGCATAGCCCAGGTCGGTGGGGTACGCGATGGGTTCGGCCACGTGCAGCAAGGCCAGCGTGGCCCCCGTCAACCACGCCAGGCCCTCGGCGTGGGGGAGGGCCTGGAAACTGTGCGCCGAGAGGTCCAGCGGGAGCAGGATGCGGCGGGGCGGGAACCGGGCGGCCGCCGTGGTCGCAGCGCTGCCGTTGCCGGACGGGTTGGAGGCGGAAGACGCATTCATGGCAACAGTGGATTAGTTCTGGGCTGACGATACCGTCCAGCCGGAATTTTCTCAACCCCGCCCGCGCACCGCGGCAACTGAGGCACAGGATTTGCTAAGTAAAAGGGTGACGCGGCGAAGCCGAAATCAAGAGCCGCCGCCAGCAAGAACGTGACAGCACATCATCCAGCACAGCGGATTACGTCTCCGGCCAACGGACGCCTGCACCGGTACTCCGCCCGGCGCATGGCCAAGCCGGTCAACTTCTTCTGCTTCGCCCCCGAAGCGAAGCGGGTCAGCCTGGTGGGCGATTTCAACGACTGGCAGCCGTTCGCCCACCCCATGAGCCGGCAGCCCGACGGTTCGTGGACGATCCAGGTGCCGCTCCACCACGGCCACCACCTGTACCGCTTCCTGGTGGACGGCCAGCCCGCGCTCGATCCGCGCGCGAACGGCGTGGGCCGCGACGCCCACAACGAGCGCGCCTCGCTGCTGGCGGTGAGTTGAACCGGAACGCCGGCTCAGCCGCGTCGTTCCCCGCCGTCTTCCCGCGTCCGCTGGTCCAGGAAGAACTCCCGCAGCAGCCTCCGACATTCCTCCAGCCGCACGCCGGCGGTGACGTGGCAGCGATGGTTGGCCGCCGGCCATTGCAGCAGGTTGAGCACGCCGCCGCCGGCGCCGACCTTCGGATCGGGCGCGCCAAAGACCACCCGGCCCACGCGGGCCTGCACGATGGCCCCGGCGCACATGATGCAGGGTTCCTTGGTGACGTACAGCGTGCATTCCTTCAGCCGCCAGTCGCCCAGCGCGGCCTGCGCCTGCGTCAAGGCCAGCATCTCGGCGTGCGCTGTGGCGTCCTTGAGCAGTTCCACCTGGTTGAAGGCGCGCGCGATCACCCGGCCGGCGTGCGTGATCACCGCGCCCACCGGCACTTCCGCCGCCGCCCCGGCGCGCCGGGCCTGGCGCAGCGCCTCGGCCATGAAATGGTCGTCGCTGTGCAAGTCAATGACCGGCTCGGCGTCGGTCGGATCCGCCGGCGCGGCCCAGACAATTGCCGGGCTGGCTGTCGCCGCTGGACCGGTTGCGCCCGGTGAAGATTGCGCCCGCGGCCGGCGCTGCCGCGTTTCTTCCACGAACCATTCGTTGCGGCCGTCGGGATGGGTGTGGCAATGCGCCGCGAAAAACCCGCCGCGGTGCCGCCAGAACAGCGGCCAGATCATCTCGCGGTCGGTTTGCGGCAGGTTCAGACCAGCCAGCGCGGTGCGCGGAAAGAAGGCGAACCGGCCTTCGTGGATGGACGGTGGCAGGGCGGTCAGCCGCGGCTTCACTTCAAACAGGAACATGAGCCAGTGCGCCTGGCCCTGGTAGCCGTGTTCGCTCACCAGCCCGGCCAGGTGCAGGTCGGCCGGCGTCAGCGTGAGCCCGATTTCTTCGCGCGCTTCGCGGCAGGCGCAGGCGTAAGGCGACTCACCGAAGTCGGTGTCCAGCTTGCCGCCGCACGGGCTCCACTGGCCGCGGTTGGGCTCCTGGGTGCGTTCGAGCAGCAGGATTTCATCCTGCTCGTTGAAGCAGTACAGGAGCGTGGAAATCTGGTACGGCAGCCGCATGCGCGGGAGTTCAACAGCCGGACCGCGCGGCGGCGCGCGCCCAGGCATCCGCCTCGAGGAGCTGCGGCAGGCTCGGATGCTTCACCACGGCATGACGGTCCATGACGCGGGCCACGGTCTCGGTGATGCCGGTGAAGCTGAGCCGGTGGCGGCAGAAGGCCTCGACGGCGACTTCGTTGGCCGCGTTGAGCACGGCCGGCAGGGTGCCGCCCACCTCGCCCGCGCGGCGGGCCAGGCGCAACGCCGGGAAGCGATCTTCGTCCGGCGCCTCGAAGCTGAGGCTGCCGATGCGGGCGAAGTCCGTTTGCACGCGGTCGCTGGGCACGCGCTCGGGGTAGGTCAGCGCGCACTGGATGGGCAGGCACATGTCCGGCGTGGAAAGCTGGGCCAGCAGCGAGCCGTCCACGAACTCGACCATCGAGTGAACCACGCTTTGGGGATGCACCAGCACGCCCACGCGGGGCATCTCGATGTCGAACAACCAGCGCGCCTCGATCATCTCGAGGCCTTTGTTGAACAGCGTGGCCGAGTCAATCGTGATCTTGCGGCCCATGACCCAGGACGGGTGCGCCAGCGCGCGCTCGACGGTGATGCCGGCGAACTCCGCCTTGGGCGTCTGCCGGAACGGCCCGCCGGAAGCCGTCAGCCACAGCCGCCGCACCGAGGACGCCGGCTTGCCGTCCAGGCATTGGAAGATCGCCGAATGCTCGCTGTCCACCGGCAGCACGCGCACGCCGTGACGGCGCGCCTCGGCCATGACGATTTCGCCGGCCAGCACCAGGATTTCCTTGGAAGCCACGGCGATGTCCTTGCCGGCGCGGATGGCCGCCAGGGCCGGCTGCAGGCCCGCCGTGCCCACGATGGCGATCAAGACGATGTCTGCGGAGGGCAACGTGGCCAGACGCAACAGGCCGGTGTCACCGCTGAAGACCTCCGGGTGGGGGCCCACCGCGCGGGTCAACTCGGTGGCCTTGGCCGGGTCGTTCAGCGACACGGCTTCCGGCTGGAAGCGGCGGATTTGCTCGAGCAGGCGGCCGGAGTTGTTGCCCGCCGCCAAGCCCACCAGCCGGATGCAGCCGGGCAGGTCGGCCGCCACCTTGAGGGTGCTGGTGCCGATCGAGCCGGTGCTGCCGAGCAAGACAACGTTCTTCATCTTCCGGTGCTGACGCGGGCCGACACGCGCGGCCGGCTGGCCGGACCAGCCGTTCAGCCGGGTCGCGTCAGGACATGCCGCAAGTATAGGTACATGAGCGGGGCGTTGAACAGGATGCTGTCCAGCAAATCCAGGATGCCGCCGATGCCCGGGAAGAAGCGGCCCGAGTCCTTGGCGCCGACCTCGCGCTTGAACAACGACTCGATCAGGTCGCCGATCACCGCGCCCACCGCCAGCACCAGGCCCAGCACCACCGCGTGGACGGTGCGCATCCCGGCCAGCCGGTCACCCGCCAGGTGGGCAATGAGCAGGCTGGCGCCCACCGAGAAGAGCACCGCGCCGCCAAAACCTTCCCAAGTCTTCCCCGGGCTGATGCGCGGCACCATCTTGTGCCGGCCGATCAACGACCCCACCACGTAGGCGCCAGTGTCGCTGAACTTGGTCACCACCAGGAAGTAAACCAGGTACAGCCGGCCGTCCACGCCGGGGAAGAAGTTGATTTTCTGGACGAAGTTCAGCAGCCACGGCACGTACATCAGGCCGAACAACGTGGTGGAAATGGCCAGCATGCCCGAAGAGTCCGAACGCGCCACGAACTGCCACAGGCACAGGCCCAGCACGAAGATCACCAGGATGCCGGTCTCGAAGTCGTTCGCCTTCGACGGCAGCTTGGGCGCGCCCGTCAGACCCGACAGATACACAAAGGAACTGCCGATGAGCAGCAAGCCGGCCAGCAGCCCCCAGCCACGGAAACACACCAGCCCCCGCTGACGGACCAGGCCGTAAAACTCCGCCAGGCCAGCGCCCGCCAGGAGCATCAGGATGCCAACGAAGCACGTGCCAGCCACGAGGGGATTGGGCGCGAACAACGCGGCTACCACCACCGACCACAACACGACCGAACTGGTCAGCCGCTTGAGGAAAACGGTGGTCTTGGGCGATGGCGGCGGGTTTGCGGGATTCGGGCCAGGCACGGGTTGGGAATAGCGGCCGGGCTGCGGCAAGTCGAGTTCCGTTTGTGCCAACCCGGGGATGGGCAAACAAAAAGGCCGGCTCACATGAGCCGGCCTTGTGAATCTGATTGCGGTTGAGCCTCGCTCAGGCGCGGAACCGGCGGTAAGCCGCAAAGCCGGCCAGACCCAGCGCGAACAAACCGGCGTAAGTGGTCGGTTCGGGAACCACCACCCATGCCATGGCATCTTCCGAGGTGCCATCGAGAATGCCCACCGTGCCGAGTTTGTAGGAGGTCGCCTTGGGCGGAATCATCACCGCCCACAAACTGGCTTCACCGGCGGCGATCGGGTCCAAGACAAACAGGAAGCTCACCTGGGTGCCGCCGGCCCCCAAGATGCCAATGTCAGCCGTGTTGGCCCCGGCTTGCGCATCCAACGTCACCGAGGGGAGCGCTGTTCCCGTGTTAATGCCCAACCCGAACAGCGGGCTCAGGCTGCCGGCGTCATTGCTGACCTTGTACCAGAACTCCAAGTAACCATCCGAATCCCCGTCCGTGACAGCGGACTCGAGGGTGGCCTTGAAGTTGCCGGCGTCGTCAGTGACCGTGTGCGTGCTGTAGGCAATCCAAACTGGCAATGCCCCAGCGGTGGGAGGGATGGCGCCGGCACCGCCAGGAGCGAGTACGACCGCCGCATTTAGCGACGCAGCCGCCCCCACAGCCGCCACAACGCCCAACCCCTTGCTAACCAATGGTAGTTTCATTTGTGCGTGTTTTGTTGGTTGTTTGTTAACGTACGTCAACTGTGCATTTTTAATTTACATGTCAAATTTCATGGTGTCAACCGGAAAAAATTTTGTCTTCTTTACATTGTACAACCAAGAAATAGACACAGTTAAGCTGTTCACTCCAATCGGTTTCTGGAATACAAGAAAGCCGGAAACGATCGGGTAGGCGGTCCGACCAGCTTTCCGAGCCGCTTTTCGAGCCAGGCAACGAACCACGCCAACGGCTGGCTGTGGTTGCGTTGATTCGGCATCCGGAATGCCGGTTACCCCGCCACTCCGCTACGAGGCTTGGCTGTCACTTTCAATCGGGCGAGAGCGTGAAAGGCGTCCCAGCAAGGAAAAGAAGAAGGCCGGCTCGCGTGAGCCGGCCTTGTGAATCGGATATGGTTGAGGTTCGATCAGGCGCGGAACCGGCGGAAGGCTGCGAACCCGGCCAGACCCAGCGCAAACAGCCCCGCGTAGGTGGTCGGTTCGGGAATCGGAATGAACGCCAGCGCGTCTTCCGAAGTGCCGTCTAGCACGCCCACCGTGCCGATCGTGTACGCCGTCACTTTCGGCGGAATCAGCACGGCCCACTTGCTGACTTCGCCCGCTCCGATCGGATCCGCGACCCACAGGAAACTCACCTGTGTGCCACCGGCTCCCAGGATGCCCAGCGTGGCCGAGTTGGCGCCACCCTGGGTATCCAACGTCACCGAGCCGAGCGCCAGGCCAGAGTTGACGCCCAGCCCGAACAACGGACTCGCGCTGCTCACGCTGTTGCTGATCCTGTACCAGAACTCCAAGCCACCCACTCCAGCTACGACGCGGGAGTCGAGCGTGGCGCTGAAGTTGCCGGCATCGTCGGTGATCGAGTCCGACATGGAGGCAATTCCTGGCGGAACTGCTCCCGCGGTTGGGAAGATGACGCCAGCAGTACCTGGAGTTAGCACGACCGCCGCATTCAGCGACAGAGCCGCCCCCATTGCCGCGACAACGCCCAACCCCTTGCTAACCATTGGTAGTTTCATTGTGCGTGTTGTTTTGTTGTTTGTTAACGTACGTCAACTGTGCGTCACTAGCATACAGGGCATCCCTTTGCAGTCAAACTAAAAAATCAGTCATCCTGTGAAGCGTAACTGGTCATCAATTCAACAAAACTAATCGTTGCCGAACTTTCCGCTGCCCGGCTGCCCCGGATCCAACAACCACCGGAGGTTACTCCTGACAGGGTTCGAGGCAGGGTTGCGGGTCAGTAAGGCAGCGGGAAGCGGGCGGTGAGTTCGCGAACGCGTTCGCGCACGTTGCGGGCGGTCTCGGGATTCTGCGGTTCCAGCAACACCTCGCTAATCATGTCCGCGATGGCGGCCATTTCCGGCTCCTTCATGCCCCGGGTGGTCACCGCCGGCGTGCCCAGACGGATGCCGCTGGCCTGGAACGGCGACCGGGTTTCGAATGGAATGGTGTTCTTGTTGACCGTGATGCCTGCCGCATCCAGCGCCATCTGGCAGTCTTTGCCGGTCTGCCCCCGCGAGCCAACGTCCACCAGCATGAGATGATTGTCCGTGCCGCCGCTGACGAGCCGGTAGCCGTTGCGCAACAGACCTTCGGCCAGCGCCTGGGCATTCTTCACGATCTGCTGCTGGTACGCCTTGAACCCTGGTTGCAGTGCCTCGTGGAAACAGACCGCCTTGGCGGCGATGACGTGCTCGAGCGGCCCGCCCTGGATGCCTGGAAACACTTGGGAATCAATCTCTCTGGCATACGGGGCGCGGCACAAGATCAACCCGCCGCGCGGCCCGCGCAACGTCTTGTGCGTCGTGGTGGTGACGAAATCCGCGTGCGGCACCGGGCTGGGATGGAGTCCTGCGGCCACCAGACCGGCGATGTGGGCGATGTCCGCCAGCAGCAACGCGCCGGTCTCGCGCGCGATCTCACCCATGCGCTGGAAGTCAATGACTCTCGGATAAGCGCTCGCGCCCACGGTGATCATCTTGGGGCGATGCGTCCGGGCCAGTTCGGCAAGCTGATCGTAATCAATCCGTTCGTCATCCTTGTGCACGCCATAGTGGATGATCTCGAAGAACTTGCCGGAAAAATTGGCCCGGTTGCCGTGCGTGAGATGACCGCCGTGGCTGAGGTCCATCGTCAGCAGCTTGTCGCCCGGCTTCAGGAAGGCGAAATAGACGGCCATGTTCGCACCCGAGCCGGAGTGTGGCTGCACGTTGACGTGCTCGGCGCCGAAGAGCTGCCGGGCGCGCTCGATGGCAAACTGCTCCGCCTCGTCCACGTGCTCGCAACCGCCGTACCAACGCTTCCGCGGATAACCCTCGGCGTATTTGTTCGTGAGCACGCTGCCCTGGGCCTCCATCACCGCCGGGCTGGTGAAGTTCTCGGAGGCGATCAGTTCGATGTTCTGCTGCTGGCGCTGGCGTTCGCGCTCGATGATGGCGGCGATCTCTGCGTCCGCCACGGCCAGCCGCAGTGCGGCGGGGTTGCGTGGCTCGAGCTTGAGCACGCGCCGCGCGTGGCGTCCGCCCTCGAACGGCGTCGCCAGGAACTGATCCACAATCCGGCGGGCCTGTTCGGCGGAGGTGAACTTCGCCCCCAGCGCGAGCACGTTCGCGTCGTTGTGGCTGCGGCTCAACTCGGCGCCTTCCTCGTTGAAGACCAGCGCGGCGCGCACGCCGGGAACCTTGTTCGCCGCCATGCTCATGCCGATGCCGGTGGAGCACACCAGCAGACCATAATTCACCTCCTGGCCGGCCACCCGCCGCGCCACCGCCTGCGCGTAATCGGGGTAATCTGTGGAGTCCGGTGATTTGGCGCCCAAGTCCACAACGGTCACCCCGCGGCTGGCCAGGTGCTCCTTGATGGCTTCTTTGAGCGCAAAGCCGGCATGGTCGGCCCCCAAGGCCAGCGATACCGGCCTGGCCGTGGCGGAGCCCGCGGCGGCAGCGCTGGTTTCAGCCTGCTCCAGGTAACGCAACATCGAAACGATGCCCTGCTCGATCTTGTCCCGGCATTCGCGGTACACCTCCAGACCTTCGCCGATGGGGTCGGGAATGTCTTTCTCGAAGCTTTCCAGCGTGTCGTCGAACTCCCGAAGCAGAAAGGTCTTCTCCGCCGCGCGCGGATACAGCAGCGCGATGGTGTCCACATGGCCCTGAGTCATCCCGAAGATGTAATCCGCACGGTCCACGAGGTCGGGTGTCAGCATCCGGCTGCGCTGCCCGGAGATGTCGATGCCCAACTCGTTCAGCGCCTGGATGGCATAAGGGCTGGGGCGCTGGCCATCCACCGCGCCCACGCCCGCCGAGAGCGCCTCGTAGCCGCCGCGCTCTTGCGTCATGTGACGCAACAGCCCCTCGGCCATGGGACTTCGGCAGATGTTGCCCGTGCAGACGAACAGGATGGTCTTCATTGCCCGCGCTAAAAAGTTGTGACGTTGCGGAGGGGCCGGCAAGTCGTCAACCGCGAATCTCCGGCCGTTTTGCCGCGGGGCGCGCCTCGCTTGTGCGCCGGTCCGGCCTTGACGTGGTGGGACGGGATCCCGTCGAGTCCGGCGAATTACGCTACGGGCGCGGTGGTCCACGCCCGCGGCGTCGCGGGCGGGTCGCCCGCAGCACGGCCACAGGCGAGGCCGCCTGGGCCACAACGGCCCACCCGCGCGCCTGCACCGGGAGTTGCGCGGCGGCCGGCCGGTCCCCAAACTGACTGCGCGACCCGTTTGATGCGCACGCTCTACAATCTGCTTTTCGCCGCCGCGTTCGTGCTGAGCGCGCCGTACTACTTTCTGCGCCTGGTGCGGCGCGGCGGCTGGCGGCGCGACTTTGGCGAGCGTTTCGGGCGCTACGGTTCGCGCGTGAAGGTGGCCCTCACCAACCGCCATGTGTTGTGGCTCCACGCTGTGAGCGTCGGCGAGGTCAATCTCTGCCTACAACTCATCCGGGCTCTCGAGCCGCGCGTGCCCAACCTCAAGTTGGTGGTCTCCACCACCACCTCGACCGGCCGCGGCGAGCTCGAAAAGCGCCTGCCGCCGCACATCGCCGCGATCTACTACCCGGTGGACTTGCGGCGGTGCGTGTCGCGCGCGCTCAAGACGCTGCATCCCGAGGCGGTGGTGCTGATCGAGGCCGAAATCTGGCCCAACTTCCTGTGGAGCCTGCGCGCCCGGCGCATCCCGGTGTTCCTGGTCAACGCCCGGTTGTCCGACAAATCCTACCGCCGCTACCGCCGGTTCGGGTTCCTGTTCCGCCCCCTGTTCGCCACATTTGCCGGCGTGGGCGCGCAAAGCGAGGCGGACGCGCAACGGCTCGTCGAACTCGGCTGCCGGCCCGAGGTGGTGCGCGCGTTTGGCAGCCTGAAATTCGACGCCGCCAAGGTCGAGGAACGCCGGCTGCTCGACGCCGCCGCCCTGCTGCGGCAGATCGGCGTGCCGGCCGGCGCGCCCGTGCTGGTCGGCGGCAGCACCCATGCCGGCGAGGAAGCCATCCTCGCGGAGGTATTCCAGCGGCTGCGCCGGCGGTTTCCGGACCTGTTTCTGGTGCTGGTGCCGCGCCACTACGAGCGGGGCAAGCAGGTGGGCGAGGCGCTGCGCCAACGGGGCGTCCGGTTCATCTACCGGCGCGAGATCAGCACCACCACGCGCCTGCCCGAGCGCTCGCTCGAGGCGCTGGTCGTCAACACCACCGGCGAGCTCAAGTACTTTTACGAGGAGGCCACCGTGGTGTTCGTCGGCAAAAGCCTCACCGCCGAGGGCGGCCAGAACCCCGCCGAGCCGGCCGCGCTGGGCAAGCCGGTGGTGTTCGGCCCGAACATGCAGAACTTCGCCGGCATCGTCGCCAGCTTCCTGCGCGAAGGCGGCGCGGTGCAGGTGCGCGACGCCGCCGAACTGGAAGCCACGCTCGCTGACCTGCTGGCCAATCCGGCCCGGCGCGAACAGCTCGGCGCCGCCGCCGCGCTCGTGGTGAAGACCCAGGCCGGCGCCCTGGAACGCACCGTGGAAATGATCGTGGCCGGCATTCCGCGGGACGACAACTACGTGGCGCCGGCGGCCTGACTTCCGGCGCCGCGGCCGGACCGGCCCACCGCCGGCCCGACGTTGCCGGCAAACGCTCGTGGCCAAACCTGACTTCATCGAACTGGGCGACGGCACCCGCCTGCCCATCCTTTACGAGGATCGCTCGGCGCTCGCGGTGGACAAGCCGGCCGGCTGGCTGCTGGTGCCGACGGACTGGCGGCAGACCGGCCGGAACCTCCAGGCGGCGCTGGAATCCAGCCTGGCCGCCGGCGCGTACTGGGCGCGGTCGCGGAACCTGCGTTTTGTGCGTTACGTCCACCGGCTCGACGCGGAGACCAGCGGCGTGCTGTTGCTGGCGCGCAGCGATGGCGCGTTGCGCGCGCTCAGCCGGCTGTTCGCCAGCCAGGCGGTCGAGAAGCGCTACCTGGCCGTGGTGCGGGGCGCGCCGAAATCCGCGCGCTGGAACTGCCGGCTGCCGCTGCGCGCCCCGGCGGGCGGCGGCGCCCCGGCTACGGTGGACCCGCGACACGGCCAGCCGGCCGAGAGCGGCTTTCGCGTGCTGGCCACCCATACGACGCCGCAGTTCGGCCAGGTGACTTTGCTGGAAGCGCGGCCGCTCACCGGCCGCACCCACCAAATCCGCGCACACCTGGCCGCCGCCGGCCATCCGGTGCTGGGGGACACGCTTTACGGCGGCGCGGAATGCGAAACCGGGCTTGGCCTGCGTGCCGTGGGTCTGGCTTACCAGGACCCGTTCACGCGCCGGCCCGTGCGGGTGACCGCGCCGGAAGAGGAGTTTCTGCGCCGCTTCGGCTTTGAAGTCGTCCGCCCGGCGCAAGCGTCGCAGCCGGCGGCCGGCCCGCGCTGATCACCGCTCGAAGAACGGGAACAGACGTTTCAACTCCGCCTTGTCCGGCTGCCGGCCATACTCGCACAGCTCGAAGGCCTCGGCGTACTTTACTTTGTTGCCGCGCTCCGGGCCGTACCACTCGATGAGCTGCGGGCGGAAGCGGTTGGCGAGGTTTTCGCCGCGCTGCCGGAACCCGCTTTCCACCGCGCGGTCGCGTTCTTCCACCTTCGCCGGATCAGCCAGCTCCGGGCTGCCGTTGGCGCCGCCTTCACGGAATTGCGACACCAGCTTGCCCAAGGCTTCGAGCTTCTTGGGCATGACGTCGTCCAGCGCGACCACGATGTCCGCCTGAAACGGGTTGGGCTTTTTGAAGTTGTCCGGGTAGTACAGAAACACCGGGTTTTTTGTCAGGTGCGGCACGTCGGGGCAGAAGAACGGCACGGTGACCATGTACGCGGCGTCCTGGACCAGCATGCCGAGGTAACGGTGGTCCGGGTGGTAATCGTTCGGGCGCGGACCCATGACGATGTCCGCCCGCCACTCCCGGATGAGCCGGGTCAGCCAGCGACGGTACCCGAGCGTGGGCAGCAGCTCGCCGTCATGGATGTCGAGCACCTGGGCGGTCACGCCCAGCACTTGCGCGGCGGCCTCGACCTCGGCGGTGCGCCGGCGCGCCAGCGGACCGCCCGCCTCGCGCCAGTGGCCGATGTCGCCGTTGGTGACGGAGACCAGCTTGACCTTGTGGCCTTTGGCGGACCACAGGGCCGCGACGCCGCCCGCCTGGATTTCACAGTCGTCCGGGTGGGCGCCGAAGCAGATGATCCGCAACGGCGCGGGTTCCGATTCGGCGGCGCGAAGGCCCGCCGCGAAGGCAAATCCCGCCAGCGCCAGACCGGCGAGTCCCAAGTTTCGGCAAGAAGGAATGGGTGAGCGCATAAGCATGTTGTGAGTTGGAGGTTCGCCGGGAAATTGCGCCGGCCTCTCCCGGCGGGCAAGCGTGGATTCCTCGGCTGGAACGGCGCGGATCGTCCGTGCCCGGCAGGGCGCCTTTGCACCGGCGCGGCCGGCGCAGGACTCCCTCACGCCAACACAATGCCCACCGGGCAGTGATCCGAGCCGGGCACCTCCGCGCGGATGAAGGCCGACTTCAAGCGCGGTCGCAGCGCCGCGGAGATGAGGAAGTAGTCAATGCGCCATCCGATGTTCCGCTGGCGCACGCCGGGCATCAGGCTCCACCAGGTGTAATGCCCGCCGCCCCTCTCGAACTCGCGGAAGGTGTCCACGAACCCGGCCTTCACCAGCGCGTCAAAGCCCGCGCGCTCCTCCGGCGTGAAGCCGTGGTTGCCCACGTTGGCCTTGGGATTGGCCAGGTCCAGCTCGGTGTGCGCCACGTTCAGGTCACCGCAGAAAACCACCGGCTTGCGACGCTCCAGCCGCTTGAGGTAGCGCAGGAAGTCGCGATCCCATTCCTGGCGGTAGGCGAGGCGGGTGAGTTCGCGCTGGGAGTTGGGCACATACACGTTCACCAGAAAGAAATCGGCGAACTCCGCGGTCAGCACGCGCCCCTCGCTGTCATGCACGGCCTTGCCGATGCCGCGCGTCACGTCCTGCGGGCGCACGCGCGTGAAGATGGCGGTGCCGGCGTAGCCCTTTTTCTCGGCGCAGTTCCAGTACGTGGTGTAGGCGGCGGGCCAGAGCTGCTCGACTTCGTCGGGGCCGCAGCGGGTTTCCTGGAGGCAGAGCACGTCCGGCGCTTCGGCTTCCAGAAAGGCAAGGAAGTTCTTGCGCAAGACCGCACGCAGGCCGTTGACGTTCCATGAGATCAGTTTCATCGGTGCCGGGCGGCCTTGTAGCCCGGCGGCCTCGCCCGCGCCAGCCTGCTGAGTCGCCAGCCTAGCTGGTGAACCCTGTCCTTGAGCCACGCAGGCCGTTGGCCGGCTGCTTGGGTGCATCTCAGTTTCGTGCCGGCAGCATCGCCTGCCGGGGTGGCAGCCGGCTTCCAGCCCGGCGATGGTGTGTGCGCGGTACCCTACGAGCGGCGCGGCGACACGGGTTCCGGGCGGCAAGATGCCGCCCTTTACCGCAGCCAGGGATGGCTGCCGCTACCCCCGCGGCATCTGGCCGTTTCGATCGGCTGCAAAGAAGTGAGATGCGCCCCGAAAACGTCTGCGCCGCAAAATCCGCTTGCCTTCCCGGCCGGGTATGGTGGTTAAGCTGCCCGCCACATGAAAGAGATCGTGCCCCCGCCGCCGCCGATTGTGCGCAACGAGTTCGCCACCGTGCAGGCGCTGTTCCAGCAGTACGTCGTGCCCAGCTACGGGCGCTTCGATCTCGCCTTCAGCCGCGGCGCCGGCAGCCAGGTCTGGGATGTGCACGGCCGGCGCTACCTCGATCTTGGCGCCGGCATCGCGGTGAACTGCCTCGGCCACGCGCACCCGGCGATCAGCGACGCGCTAGCGCAGCAGGCCCAACGGCTCATCCATGTCTCGAACCTGTACTACCACGAGCCGCAGGGCCGGCTGGCGGAGGCGCTGGTGCGGCGGCTCGGCCCGGGCAAGGTGTTCTTTGCGAACAGCGGCGGCGAGGCCAACGAAGGCCTGTTCAAGCTCGCCCGCCGTTTCGGCCACGACGAAGGCCGCTTTGAAATCCTCACCGCGGTGAACTCGTTTCACGGCCGCACGCTGGCGGGCATTGCCGCGACCGGCCAGGACAAGGTGAAGAAAGGGTTCGAGCCGATGGTGCCGGGCTTCCGGCACGTGGCGTTCAACGACCTCCCGGCCCTGCGCGACGCGTTATCCCCCGCCACGGTGGCCATCCTCATCGAAGGCGTGCAGGGCGAAGGCGGCATCACGCCCGCCACGCCGGATTACCTGCTGGGCCTGCGCGCGCTGTGCGACGAAAAGAAACTGCTGCTGCTGATGGACGGCGTGCAGTGCGGGCACTACCGGACCGGCCGTTTCCAGAGCTTCCAGCGCATCCTCGAAGGCGTGCCCGGCGGCGACGGGTTTCTGCCCGACGGCGTTTCGATGGCGAAGTCGCTGGGTGGCGGCTTCCCGATCGGCGCGTTCTGGGTGCGCGCGCCGTACCAGGATTTGCTCGGACCGGGGATGCACGCGACCACGTACGGCGGCACGCCGCTGGCCTGCGCCGTGGCGTTGCGGGTGCTCGAAGTCATCGAGCGCGAAAAGCTGGCGGACAACGCCCGCGCGCAAGGCGAGTTCCTCAAGGCCGGGCTGGGACAAATCGCCGCTCGGCATCCGGGCGTGATCGTGACCGTACGGGGGCTGGGCCTGATGCTGGGCTTCGAGCTGGCGCCAAAGGAGCAGATCGCCGCCTTCGCCGCCAGCGACAAGCCGGCCGCGCTGCAATTCGTGAACCGGCTGCACGAAGCGGGCGTGCTCACCGTGCCGGCGGGCCCGCAGGTGGTGCGTCTGCTGCCGGCGCTGAATCTGAGCCGGGCCGACGCCGAGTCCGGGCTGGCCGCCATCGAGGGCGTGGTTGCCGCGCTGAGCTGAAGGAAAGCGGGCGGATCACCCGCGACCTGACTCGGTGGCGTCAGGCTTCCCAGCCTGCCGTCGAACCGGGCTTCCAGCCCGGCGGACACGGCGCGAGAGCCCAAACTCAGAAACTCAAAGGGGGTGGTGGGCTGGGATTCGGCATGTGGTAGCCGGCCGCTGGCTCAGCGGCCGGAACCCGTCGCCCCGCGGCGAGGAGCGACCTGCCACGAGGGCTGGCGGGGGCGCCTGCGCCACTGCAGGTGGCACGCGGCGCCGACGCAATTCCGCGCCGCTTCACTGGTGACTTGCGGCCGGGCCTTGGCCATAGTCGCCGCCAGTCCAGTTGGGATCATTTGAGCAAGACCATGCAAACGAGCCTCGCACCGTCCACCGCCGCGCCGCTCCAGACCCTGCCCTCCGATGAAGTCCGCCAGGTCATGTGGCGCTTTGCCGACCGTTTCGAGCTGCAGATGCTCGTGCAGGCCGCCCGCGGCGTGGCCCGCGGCTCGGTGGCGCGCGTCGTGGCCGAGGGCGGGCGCAACTCGCACGACTGGACCCCCGCCAAGGCCGGCCTGTTGCGGCGCTTCGACGAAAGCGGCATCACCGCCGCCTTTCTCGACCCGGAGCAAGGCGGCTTCATCGCCGGGCCGAAGAATCTGGCGCTGGCGCTGATCGCCTTCGAGCTGTCCTGGGTGGACGCCGGGGCGGCCACGTGCAGCCTGGCGGGGAACCTGGGCCTGGCGCCCATCCACGAGCGCGGCACGCCGGAGCAGCGCGCGAAATACGTCGCCGGCGCGGCGCCATTGAAGCCCGACGAAGACCGCCGGCAGGTGCGCGCCGCGTTTGCGCTCACCGAGCCGATTCCGTTCGTGGGCGTGGAAACCGGCATGCTCGCGGGCAAGGTGCGCGTGGCCGCCTGGCCCGAAGACGGCGAGCCGATCCTCCAGGTGGACAAGCGCGGACGCTTCATCACGAACATGGCCTTCGCCAACGTCGTCACCGCGGCGGTGGACTCGGACGATCCCCGCATCAAGGGCAGTTGCATGGTCATCCTCGAGGAAGGCGATCCCGGCACGTGGGACCGGGGCACGCCCACCAAAAAACTGGTGCACCAGCTTTCCTCGACGAACGATCCCGTCTTCAACCTCCAGGTGCCGGCCAGCCGCATCGTGGGCGGCTACACCGTGCAGAACGGCGTCATCGTACCGAACTATTCCCACGGCGAAATCATCGAGGCGGTCTTCCGCCGCACGCGCGTGACCGTGGGCTTGATGACCACCGCCAAGCTGCTCTCGGCGGTCGAGCCGGTGATCCTGTATCACCGCCGGCGTTTTCGCGGCGGCGAAGGCGCTCCCGGCACGCCCCGGTACGAACTCGGCCTCCAGCAGAAGGAGGACGTGCTGCACCGCCTGGTGGACATCTGGGCCAGCGGCGAGGCCAGCGCCTCGCTGGGCTTCGCGGCCGCGCGGCTGTTTGACGAGCTGGACCCGCTCGAGCGCGAAAAGGACCGGCTGCTGGCCGGGAAGAAGCTGACCGGCCGGGCCGCGCTCAAGGAACTGGCGAAGAAACAGGCCGAGGCGCTGGAACTGGTGAAACTGCTCGCGCTGCCCGTCGGCGCGCGCGACCTCAAACGCCAGGAGGCGATCGAGTCGGACCCGCTGGTCCGGTTTGTCCAGTTGGACGCGCTGGCCAACGTGCTGTGCCCGGCCTGCAAGCTGTGGAACACCGGCCACGGCGCGAACATGATGCGCGAGGCCGTGAGCCTGATGGGCGGCTACGGCGTCACCGAGGATTGTCCGGGTTTTCTCGGCCAGAAGTGGATGGATGCCCAGCTCGAGGCGACTTACGAAGGCCCCGAGGCCGTGCAGCGCCTGCAGCTTTCGATCACCATGACGAACGAGCTGTTCCTGGCGCAGTTCGAGCAGTGGATCGCCGAGATGCGCCGCCTGGCCGGCGAGCGGCCGGGCACCGGCGCCTGCACGCTGGCCACGGCGATGCAGCTCTGGCGGTGGACGCTGCAGTACGTCCAGACCGCGACCGACGCCGAGGGCGACAAGCTCTACCACAAGACCCGCCAGGGCGTGACCTTCCCGCTGGCGGACGCGCTGTGCTGGTTGCTCGCGGTGCGGCAGTTCATCCTCGACGTGATCGAACTGGAGGCCCGGGGCGCGGCGAATCCCGCACTGGCCGACGGCCTGGCCGGCACCGTGGCGTTCTTCACCGACCTTTGCCACACGCAGGCCGGGCGCGCCGCCGGTGAAGTGGGCCGGATTTGCGCGGAGGTGGTCCACGGCTACCACCGGCACCCGGCGTGGGACGAGGCCAGTTGCCACGCGTGCTACCAGGCGCAAGAACTGGAGTCGCTCGAGGGTATCATTCCGGGTATCGAAGGCTCGGCCGGCGCGTACACGGAGGTGATCGAGACCGGGGAGGCGCATCCGTTCAAGGCCGGGCCGTGCGCGCGGTTCACCGGCCGGGAGGAGTTCGTGCGGCTGCGGCTCAAGCTGGACGGCTGCCTGACCGGCTGCCGGCTGGCCAAGGACCGCGCGGCCACGGCGCTGACCCAGGTGATGACCCGCGAGGCGCTGGATTATCCGGCGTGACAAGCGATGGCGACGTGGACTTTCTGGCCGATGCCAGCGTTGATGGTGAGGAGTTGAAGGCAACAAGCCATGCCGAAAAAACAACCGAAACCCGGCGGCTATCTGGTCTTCATCAGCCATTCATCGTAATGGCCGGTGGATCGCGCGCCAGATGTCTCATGTGATTGAAGCTCAGGGACGAGAGGCTTCGATCCGGACCTTCCTGGATGAAAGGGACATCCAGGGCGGCGACTCGATCCCGGAAACTCTCCGGGCTAACCTTCGAGGATGCGATGAACTCGTGGTGTTGCTGACACCTCACTCCATCCGCCGGGAGTAGGTGCTGGTCGAGATCGCCGGCGCCTGGATGCTTGGCAAGCGGGTGGTGGCGATCATGGACAAAGTGCAGCCCAAAGACATGCCAACGGTGATCGCCAACTGCCGGGCGATTGATCTCAACGACTTTGACACCTGTACTGCCGAGATGCACAAACGAGCCCGAAAAGTGAAGCCGCGATGAGAGGTCTGCACCACGTTTTCGTCAGTCACTCGACAAAGGACGCGGAATACGCCGACAGGCTGCGCAGTCTGTTGAGCGCGCGGCGTGATGTCCGAGTTCTGTCCGCCGATGCCCTCAGTGCCGGTGAAAACTGGCGCACGCAACTTCGCGAGGCGCTGGCCAACACCGACCTGTTCGTCGTCATCTTGTCGCCCGATTCGCTGACCTCGCCCTGGGTGCTCCAGGAACTGGGCGGCGCGTGGACGCTGGGCAAGCCCATTCTGGCGGTGGTGGCCGGCACCAAGGTTCCAATGAAGCTGCCGGTGGCGTTGGACGAACATCAGTTCGCCAGCATCCGAGATTTTCGGAAGCCGGAAGACTTCGACCGGTGGCTTGAGCACACCGAGACCACCCTCGCCGGCGCAAAATGATGCCTGGCCGGCCCCCAGCTGGGGCCGAGACCTCCCGCGAGGCGCTGAACCATCCGGCTTGAGGCGCGCGGACAAAGACGTGGCATCAGCCTCGGGCGTGGAGCAAGCTACAGTTGGCTGTTGGCCATCGGAAAGCGGGGTTAGATCGAATCCCGCTCCACCAGCCGTGCTCGGAAGCCAGTGTTCGAGATCCAAAACCCGAAATGGTGTTGCCGGATCGGAGACCGGCACTCCCCCCTCCGCCCGGGCCGGGCGGGAATTTTTTTTGAACATTCCGGGCCTCGTTTGTCTAAATTGTGCGGCCCGCACTTGACAACGGGTGTAAAATATAAGGCCGTTCGCACCGGGTCTCAAAACCCGGCGGCGGGGTCAGCCACCGCCCAACACCGGATTCCCCGGATTTGGCGGTGGTTGCATTTGGAGAACGACGCATGATCAAAGTCGAGAACCTGGTCAAGGCCTTCGGCCCCAAGCTGGCTGTCAACGGCGTCTCGTTCGCCGTCGAGCGCGGCGAGGTGCTGGGCTTTTTGGGCCCCAACGGCGCCGGCAAGTCCACCACCATGCGCATGATCACCGGCTTCATCCCGCCCACCGCCGGCCGCGTGACCGTGGGCGGATACGACATCACCGAGCACCCCATCCCCGCCAAGCGCCTCGTCGGTTACCTGCCGGAGAACGCCCCCGCGTACACGGACATGACGGTGCTGGGCTTTCTCAATTTCGCCGCCGAACTGCGCGGCCTGCGCGGCGAGGCCCGGCGCAAGGCCGTCCAGCGCGCGATTGAAATCTGCTTTCTCGACGGCGTGATCCACCAGAGCGTGGACACGCTGTCCAAGGGGTACCGGCACCGCACCTGTTTCGCCCAATCCATCATCCACGACCCGCCGGTGCTGGTCCTGGACGAGCCGACCGACGGCCTGGACCCGAACCAGAAGCACGAGGTCCGCACGCTCATCCGCCGCATGGGCCAGACCAAGGCGATCGTGTTTTCGACGCACATTCTCGAGGAGGTGGACGCGGCCTGCACGCGGGCGATCATCATTGACCGCGGCCAGATCGTGGCCAACGGCACGCCGGCCGAACTGCGGCAGCGCTCCGAACTGGCCGGCGCCGTGGCGGTGAGCGTGAAGGAAGCGCCGCTGACCGCGGTGAACCAGAAGTTGCGCGAACTGCCCACCGTCAAGCGCACGCTGGTGCTGCGGGAAAGCCCGGCGGTGATGGTGCGCGCCTACCCGCAGGCCGGCGCCCGCAACGGCGACCTGCAGGCGAGCATCTTCGAGCTGGCCCTGCGCGAGCGCTGGAAACTGATCGAACTCAAAACCGAGGAAGGCCGGCTCGACGAGGTCTTCCGCAGCATCACCCTGCCCGACACCACCCGCACCGTGAAGGAGGAAGCCCATGTCTGATTCCGTTCAAGCCGCCGCCGTGCCGGCCGAGGCGCCCGCCCTGCAAGGCGAGCACACCGGCGCGCTCCGCAACATCTGGACCATCGCCAAACGCGAGCTGACCGGCTACTTCGCCTCGCCGGTGGCCTACGTGTTCATCGTCATCTTCCTGGTGCTGGCGGGTTTCTTCACCTTCAACGTGGGCAAGTTCTTTCTCCGCAACGAGGCCGCATTGGTTTCGTTCTTCATGTGGCATCCGTGGCTGTACCTGTTCCTGGTGCCGGCGGTGGGCATGCGCCTGTGGGCGGAGGAACGGCGCGTGGGCACCCTCGAACTGCTGCTCACCCTGCCGGTTACGGCCTGGCAGGCGATTGTCGGAAAATTTCTCGCCTCCTGGCTGTTTCTGGGGCTGGCGCTGGTGCTCACCTTTCCGCTGGTGTTCACCGTCGGCTATCTGGGCGACCCGGACATGGGCGCCATTTTCACCGGCTATCTGGGGAGCTTCCTGATGGCTGGCGCCTACCTGTCCGTGGGCTCCATGACCTCGGCCATGACGCGCAACCAGGTGGTCAGCTTCATCCTGTCCGTGGTGGGCTGCCTGTTTCTGATCCTGGCCGGCTGGCCGCCGGTGACCGACGAACTGACTTGGGCGCCGGCGTGGCTGCTCGATCTGGTGGCGTCGTTCAGCGTGATGCCGCACTTCGAGGGCTTCCAGCGCGGGGTCATTGACCTGCGCGACCTCGTGTACTTCGTGCTGGTGATGGTGTTCTGCCTGTTCACCACCGGGGTGATCATCCGCAGTCACCGCGCCGGCTGAACCTTTCCCCCAACCTTTTCCGCCCATGACGCACAACAAACACAAATGGGAGCCGCTGCTGTACTCCGGCCTCGGAATCGCGGCCATGTTCCTGGTCCTCGTGGCCCTGGCCGTCATCATCAACTTCGCCAAGGTGCGGCTCGATCTCACCGAAGACAGCCTCTACACGCTCTCGGAGGGCACGCGGCGCATCCTGGCCAAGATTGACACGCCGGTGGTCATTCATTTCTACCGCACACGCGGCTCGTCCGAGATGCCGGTCCAGCTCAAAAACTACGGCGACCGCGTCGAGGACCTGCTGGCCGAGTACCAGCAGGCGGCCCGCGGCAGGATCGAGGTCAAGAAGTTCGATCCCCAGCCCGACTCGGACGCGGAAGACTCGGCCCGGCTGGACGGCATTGAAGGCCAGGTGCTCAGTCCCAGCGGCCTGATCGGCATGGGCGACAAGGTCTATCTGGGTCTTGCGGTGACCAGCCTGGACCAAAAAGCGGCCCTGCCCTTCCTTGATCCGCAGCGCGAGCGCCTGCTCGAATACGATCTCACCCGCGCCATCGCCCAGGTGATCAACCCGCAGAAGCCGAACATCGGAGTGATGAGCGCCCTGCCGGTCTTCGGCCAGCGCATGAACCCGATGATGATGCAGATGGGCGGCGGGCAGGACCCGTGGGTGTTCCTCACCGAACTGCGGCGCGACTTCAACGTCCGCCAAGTGGAGCTCACTGCGGAGAAGATTGACGACGACCTCCAAGTGCTGCTGGTGGTGCATCCGGCCGGCATCTCGGAGAAGACCCAGTTCGCGCTCGACCAGTTCGTGCTGCGCGGCGGCAAGTTGGTGGCCTTCCTCGACCCGATGTCCGTCGTGGACAGCCGCAACGCGATGGGCATGCAGAACATGCTCCAGCGCGCGGCCCAGGGCGGGTCCACGCTCGACAAGCTGGTGAAAGCCTGGGGCTTCGAGTTCGACATCAACAAGGTCCTGGCGGACAAGGACTACTTCACCCAGGTCCGCCGCGGGCAGGACGGCCGGCCCAGCCCCGAACCCACGTGGCTTTCGCTGACGCCGGTGGCCATCAACCGCGACGACGTGGTCACGGCCGACATTGACAGCCTGCTGCTGCCCGGCACCGGCATCTTCACCGGCTCGCCCGCCAGCGGCCTCACGCAGACCGCGCTGCTCAAGTCCTCGAAGAACGCGATGCTGGTGGACAAGATGATGGCGCAGTTCGGCGGCGGCGCGGACATCAAGGACTTCAAGCCCGAGGAAAAGGAATTCACCCTGGCTCTGCGGCTGACGGGCAAATTCAAAACCGCCTTCCCGGACGGCAAGCCCGGCGACACCGCGCCCTCCGCCGGCGAGAAGAAGGAAGGCGAAGCCGAAGCCGCCAAGCCGGAGGCCCTCAAGGAATCCACCCAGGACGGCGTGGTCGTGCTGGTGGGCGACACCGACCTGCTGTACGACCAGTTCAGCGTGCAGATCCAGAATTTCTTCGGCCAGAAGCTCATCGCGCCGTTCAACGGCAACCTGAGCTTCGCGCAGAACCTGGTCGAGCAGTTGATGGGCGACAGCGACCTCATCCGCGTGCGCAGCCGGGGCGTGCAGCGGCGCGAGTTCGTGGTCGTGAAAAACATCCAGGCCCAGGCCGAGCAGCGCTATCGCGACACCATCAAGCGGCTCGAGGACGACGTGGCGGAGACCCAGCGCAAGCTGAACGACCTGCTGGCCAACCGCGATCCCAAGAACCAGCGCGTGATCCTGCCGCCGGACATCCAGCAAGAGATCGCCAGCCTCCGCGCCAAGGAAGCCAAAACCAACCGCGAACTCAAGGAGGTGCGCAAGCAGTTGCGGCGCGACATTGACGCGCTCGAAACCCGGCTCAAGTGGCTCAACATCGCCGCCATGCCCGCGCTCGTGGCCGTGGCCGGCATCTCCCTCGCCGTCATCAAACGCAAGAAGACCGCTGCCAAATGAACCGCAAACAGCTCACCCTGATCTTGGTTGCCTTCGTCGTCCTCGGCGGCCTCGGCCTCTGGCTGCGCAACCGCGACGCGGCGGCTTACAAGACCACCACCGGCCAGATGGGCCAGAAGGTGCTCGGCCAGTTCGAGGTCAACGACATCGCCCGCCTCGTGATCCGGCAGGGCACCAACACTCTCACCCTCGCGCAAAATGACGATCGCTGGGTGGTGGCCGAGCGCGGAGATTATCCCGCCAATTTCACCGAAATCGGCGAGACCTTGCGCAAACTCTGGGACCTCAAGATCATCCAGCCGGTGGCCGGCCCGCTCGGCGCCGCTGCGATCGAGCGCCTGGATTTGAACCCCGAGGCCACCAACAAGCCCGCCACTGTGGTCGAGCTGCTGGACAAGGACGGCAAGGCGCTGCGCACGCTGCTGCTCGGCAAACAGCACCGCCGCCAGCCCGCCACGCCGTCGTCCTTTGGCGGCGAGGAAGGCTGGCCGGACGGCCGCTACGTGATGGTCAAGGGCGCGGAGGCCAACGGGGCCAGTCTGGTTTCCGAGACCTTCAGCAACCTCGAACCCCGGCCGGAATCCTGGCTCAATCGCGACTTCGTCAAGGTCGAGAAGCCCAAGTCCGTCGCCGTCACCTACCCGGACGGCACCAATTCGTGGAAGATGACCCGGGCCAGCGAAGCCAACGAATGGGCGCTGGCCGACCTCCAGCCCCACGAGAAACTCGACTCCGCCAAGACCGGCGTCCTGGGCAGCGTGCTGGCCTGGCCGAGCTTCGAGGACGTGGTGGTGACCTCCGACCCCGTCAGCCTCGGGCTGGACAAACCGGTCACGATCGAGATCGAGACCATCGAAGGTTTCCGCTACCACCTGAAGGCCGCCCAGAAAGACACGGAGGAGAAGTATTACCTCACCGTGGACGTCGCGGCGGACTTCCCGAAGGAGCGCACACCCGGCCCGGACGAAAAGGCCGAGGACAAGGAACGGCTCGACAAGGAGTTCAAGGAAAAGACCGACAAGCTCGCGGAGAAGCTGAAGAACGAAAAAGCGCTCGCTGGCCGGGTCTTCTTGGTCTCCAAGTGGACGCTGGATTCCGTGCTCAAGAAGCGCGGCGACTTCCTCGTGGCCGAGAAGAAGGAAGAAACCTCAGCGGCCAGCGCCGATCCGGACGCCGACGACGACCTCCCGCCCGACCCGGTGGACGCCACTCTTCCGCCAACCCCGGAAACGGAAGAGTAATCCAGCGAACCGCGGATTGCCGCGAGCACCCGCGCCGCGCGGCACCGCCGCGTGCCCCCAAGCGCCGGGTCAACGTATCAAGCGCCGTAGGCGCGACATCGTTCTAGCACCGGTGCGAGCATTCAGGCCGAGATCCGTCAGGGGCGACATAATCGGGGGATGACTTTGCCCAGAATAGGTGGCTTTGCCGGCGTCCTTCCTTGAGCCCGAAAACTGAAGTTGGGCAAACGGGACGCCCTGCGCTACGGCCGACTTCGGTTTTCAGGTTGAATGCCGGCTGCCTTTGGCGTCTTTGGCGTACCGTCCTTCGAGTTCACCCGAGTTGCACCGCGTCCAGCTCCAGCTCGAAGAGCAGGTCGTCGCGGCAGATGTCGGCCTTGGCTGTGATGACCGGCCAGCCAGTAAGCCTGTGGGCGGCGCACCAGCGACGCAGTTCCACCGCGTCGTCCATGTGCTTGAAATAGGCCAGCCCGCGCACGGTGTCGGCCCAGCTCATGCCGCGCGACCGCAGGATCGCCGTCACAACCTCCATCGTGAGCGCGACCTGCGCGGCCGCGTCGCCGGGGTGGGCGGTGCGGCCGTCCGGCCGGATGCTGGCGGTGCCGGAGACGTACACCCGGCGCTGGCCGGGCAGATTGAACTCCACCGCCCGGCTGAACGAGCTGCCGTAGTCCAGCGCGGGGCATTGCAGCGGCGAGGGCACGGCGAAGCAGCGCGCCTCGGCGCACTTGGGCTGCAACGCGAGGAGGTCGGCCATCACGGCGGTGCCGGCGCCGTTGCTGCCGCCCACGCCGGTGCTCGCCGGCACCAGCCGGTCAAACACCCCGTGGCGACGGAAGAACTCGTTGCGCACCGCATTGAACTCGTCGTACCAGCCCAGGATGTCGTCGAGGTAAAACCAGGTGCGGAAAACGTCCGTGAAGCTCATCCCCGCCAGGGCCAGCGCCCGCTCCATGAGATCAAGGATGGCCCGCGCCTGGCGTCGGCGCGCGAGCCGCGGGTTCTCGGGCCGCAACCCGCTCAGCACGCAATAGCGCGCCCATTCGTCCTCGAACGCGACGCCCACCACGCGATCCTGCCAGCGCAGACGCTGGACCTCGCGCCCGGCCAGGGCCTGCACCTGGATGCCGGCCACCGGGCTGCCGCTGCCGTTGCCCTGATGGACCCAGGTCACCGGCCATTCCTCGCCATTGAGCCGGTAAGCCCGGCTGTGCGGCGTTGCCGGATCGTACACCACGCCGAAGACGTCCTGTCGCACAATCCGGTATTGCGGGTGGTCTTCCGCGAAGCGGTACAGCCGCTGGAACAGGTCGGCCGCCGCCTCGCCGGGCCGGGCCGGCAGACTGAGAAAGACTTCCTCGCCACCATTGGCGGGCAGGGACACCAGGTGGAAGCCGTCCTCGACCCGGCGGGGCAGGCGCCGGGACCTGGGGTTGTTCGGGTCCGCCGTATGGTGCATGAAGGTGGCGAGTTAAACAGCCAACAGCCAGCCGCGCAAGAGGATAGCGGATGATGCGGCGATTTGGGGCGCATCTCAATTTCATGTCCGCTGAGGACGGGCTGTAGTGGCCCAGGCGACCCCGCCTGGGGCCGTGCTGTGGGCGACCCGCCCGAGCAGCCGAGAACGTGGACGTCCGCGCCCCGAAAATTGCAGGACTGGCTAGGATCCGCCCACCCGGCAAGGCGAAGGCAGAGCGTCATAGGCCAAAGGCCACAATCCGGCATCTGACCTCCGGCATCCGCCTTCCCCGCGCCTCGCACCCCGAGCCTCGAACCTTGATTGCGGGGCTCGACGAAGTCTCGCCCCACCACGTCAAGACCGAACCGGCGCAAAAAACGAGATGCGCCCGTGAATTGAGCGGTGTTCAGGCGAACGGTCGCGGCTTCCGCGGTTACCGTACCTCGCGCTCTTCCAGCCGGCGGATGATGCGTCCGTGCGCGTCCACGAGGTAATACTCCGGCACGCGGATCGTGCGGCCGTCCGGCGTCTTTTCCTCGTGCCAGTGGCAGATCACACGTTGGGTGGGATCGTGCTTGAACGGCTGGCTGGCCGCCGCCGTCGCGCCTTCGCCCACCCCGACGACCGCGCCGGCTACGTTGCCGGCCACAGCGCCCACGCCGGCCCCCACCGTGTTGCCCACCGCCGGGCCGGGCGCCTTGG
The DNA here is from genome assembly GCA_964568145.1 of uncultured Verrucomicrobiota bacterium. GTDB lineage: Bacteria > Verrucomicrobiota > Verrucomicrobiia > Limisphaerales > J093 > DSVZ01. Next base: position 49,289 of record CAZMOZ010000018.1, on the reverse strand, counting down.
GATTGGTCACGCGCCCTTCGGAGCTGCAGCCGGCCGCGAGCAATGCAGCGAGCGGGATCAAGACAAGCAGAGCGCGCATAAACTGGCGGGGTTGCGGTGCGGCCGGTCAGAAGCCCACCGCCGGCCGGGCGCCTTGTTTCACGATGGTTTTTTCATCCTCCCAGACGGCGATGCCTTCCGGGGTCTTGGTGAGCGAAAGCTGGAAGACGTACGCGGCCTGCCGGACGTTGCCGGCGCGGGTGAAGTTCTCGATGATTTTGCCGGAGAGCGTGTAGTCCGGCCGGCGCTGGGCGCCCACGCTCGAGCGGGCCAGCAGTTGCTGCTCCTCCGCCGCCAGCGGATCCTCCGGCCCGCCAAACGCAATGGTGGTGCTGGTCCACACCTTGCCGGTGCGCAGCAGCGCCACGCGGATTTTTTTCACGAGCAGGTCGGTGTCGAGCTGTTGGCCGGTGTTGTTCTGGATGCGGCTGATGGCCAGCAGGGCGGGTTCGTTCAGCACGCCACTCCTGAGCTGGCCGGGGTTGATGAGGTTGTCTATGAGCGAGGCCACCATCGTGTCCGCCGCCTGGGCGAAGTCTTGGATGTTCACCTGGTCAACCGTCGTGACCAGGCGCGAGCTGCCTGGCTCGACGTAGGCCATCTTCGGTCCCGAACAGGCGGTGAGCAAGGCAAGCGCGGCGAGCGCAACCAACAACAAGGAGCGTTTCATGGCGGGTCACTTCGTTACCGGTTCGAGGAACAGAATGCGGAAATCCTTGGCCTGCGGCGTGGGCGCGGTGGTGGTGATGTACGCGGTCTCCCGCCCTTCGAGCGCGCGCGGCGTGGCCGCCGCCGTGGGTGTGTCAATGATCATGCCGCGCGGGTCGAACCACTGCACGCGATAGGTGAACTGCTTGCGGCTGCGGGTCGTGTTTTGCACCTCGACCTGCACCTTCAGGAAGCCCGCGGCGTCGGTGGCGGTGTTCACGCCCACCACCCGCACGGCCTTGGCCAGGGAGGGATCGGGCTGCACCCGCTGGTCGGCGAGCATCTCGCGTTGGGCGGTGGGCACGGCCGGCTCGACGGTGTTGACCGTGGTGGAGCCGCAGCCGGCCAGCAGCCCGGCGCAGACGGTCACGACGCACAGGTCGCGGAAGCGAGGAGTCTTCATTTCAACCGGAACTGGTTTATCCACAGCGGACCTCCGGCCCGCACTGACTTTACATAAACGACGTTCACTACCCCGTCAATCAAGGCCACCGTCACCGGGGCCCGCCCCGGAACGGTGAGGGTGACGCTGCGGCTGGCGGGTGTATTCACCCGCGACACCTGGAACTCCTTGGGCAGAGTGGTCCAGGATCGCGTGTCCGCAATGTTCATCGCCGCCTGCACCGCCGCGGTCACCAGCCGCGCCAGCACCCCCAGGCTTTCGTCCTGCCGGCGGGCGGCGTCGCTGACCGCCCACCCGGCCGCGGCCTTGGCCACGGTGGAAATCAGGGTCTTCGTGATGATGGCGGGCAGTTCGTCCTTGAAGTCCTGGGCGATGATCGCGTCCATGCTGGCCACCAAGCCGGTGGTCTGCCGCGCGCCGCCGGCCCCGACCGTGAGGCTGGGCGCGTGGTCGCCGTGGAAGACAAGCTGGGGAAACGCCGCGCCCACGTACGACACGTCGGCCACGAGGATGGGAATGTCAATGCGCACCTGCTCGCGGCTGGCGGCGCGTCCCGTTTCAAAAATCACGTACGTCTGCGGCGGGAGGGTGGGCGGCCGGCCGGCCGCCGCCGCCTCGGCCAGCGCCAGGTCCGCCGCCACCGCCGGGGTGTTCCCGGCCACCTGTGCCACGCGCCGCAGCGACAGCAGCGCGCGCTCCCGATCGGATGCGTCTGACCCGGCGTGCAGAAAGTACAGGCCGTCGAGGTACACCGTGAACGGGTTCACGTAATCCGCGTAGAACTTGAACCCCTCGAGATTGCGCGTGAGGCCGGCGATGGCCTGGTTGAAGGCGGGATCGGCCTGGGTGCGCTCCACGAGCTCGCCGTGGCCGGAGTTGCGCGCGGCCTCGGTGGCAGCCTCGATGCGGCGCTTGTTTTCCGCCACAGCATCCTGCTGGCGCTGGTAGGCGCGGATCAGTTCCGGCCGCGACCGGTCCGGCTGCTCCAGCACGAGGTAGTTCAACGCCTTGTACGTGTGCAGCATGATCTTGTCATAGGTGCGCCCCTCGTACGGCAGGTTCTGCTGGTTCGAGAAGATGGCGGCGGCCTCGGTGCCCAGACGCACCTTCGCCTTGCGCTCGTACTCGTCCATGCGCTCGGCGGCGGCGGCGAAGTGGCGGTTGCTCTCCTCGAAGCCGCCCGCCGCGCGCGAGGCCGCGCCGGCTTCCAGATGCCAGATCACCGCGTCCTTTGACCTGGTTTTCTGGTCAGCCCGACGCCCGAAGGCGCGCGCCGCGGCGGCGGCGTCGCCCGCCGCCCAGGCGCTGGTCATGTCCCGGCTTTGCGTGGTGTAGGTCCGGCAACCCGTCGTGACGCCGGCCAGCAACACCAGCGCCAGCAGCCACGGCAGCGCAGCCCGGCGCGGCTGGTCGTGCAAGGACCGGCCGGGGCGGAACTGGCCATGACGGGCCTCAACCCGGGGCAAACACGCGGTGTTGATAATCTCCATCCTGCGTGGGAACGGTGTCCGCTTTGACCGGCCGACACAGGCTGGCGCGGACCCCGCCAACGAGGGTGTCGCCTCCGCCGCCGCGTTCAAGCGCAATGTGCCCGCCACCCGCGAACGAGTTTGGTTCCTTGGTCGGGACGATTCCTTTGAGGAAGGGGAGCATGCCCCGCGCGTGTTTCGCCCGGCGCCCACGCCGGTTGGCTCTCCGCGCTCGAACCGCCCGGGGCGGTGCCCCCACGCCCCCCTCGGGTGCGCTCTCCACTCCAGTTGCCTCGCTCCGACTCAGGGGACAAAATCCGTTCGCGGGCCGATCCAGCCTTGCGAGGCGGCCGGGGCGGCGGAAAGCTGGGCCGGCATGCAAGCCGCGTCCGCGAGGCCGACCCTGCCCGCGCCGGAAACCCGCACGGTGTGGCGGGCGCTCGGGGCGTTTGCGGGGTGCGTGGCGATGACCTGGACGGTCGGCGCGCTGCTACAGACGTGGCGTTTCGTACCGGGGCTGCTCCTCACCGAACTGCTGTTCTTCGCCACGCCCGCCCTCGTGGTGCTGGCCCGAAACCGCCCGCCCGGTGCGGCCCCCGACCCGTGTTTTCAACCGCCCCAGCAGGGCCGGGACGTGTTGTGGACCGCGTTGCTGGCCGTGTCGGTGACGGCGGTCGCCGTGGCCAAGGGCGTGGCCGTGCGGCAAAGCCTCGGCCTGCCGCTGCCGGCGCAACTGTTGTCCTGGCCGCTGGTGCTGGCGCTGGCCGTGCCCGCGCCGCTGGCGGAGGAACTCCTGTTCCGGCCGGTGCTGCAGCGCGCCTTCGCGACGCTCTGGCGGCCCGGCACGGCGCTGCTGGCCACGGCGCTGTTGTTCGGGCTGGTGCACGGCAGTTTCGCGCGGTTTCCCGAGACGTTCCTGCTGGGGCTGTTCAGCGGCGTGGTGTTTCTCAAGACCGGCAATTACTGGCTGTGCGTGCTGTTTCACGCGCTGGCAAACGTGCTCGGGCCGGCGCTCTGGCCGCTGGCCGCGCGGCAGCCGGTGCTGTTTCATCCGCTCATCGGCCTGGCGTTGACCGCCGCGGCGCTGGTGCTGGCCTGGCACTGGCTTCCGCCCGACACCCGGCTGCGCACCTGGCGGGCGCATCTGCGCTGGGCGCTTTTCGGCCGGAACGACCCGCTGCCGAACCGGGTCGCTAACCGGGCGCCGCTGGCGGTTTTCTGGTCGGGCACCGCGATCATGACGGCCTTGGTCGCCGTCGTGACCGTGGCCGAGGTGCGGTACGCCCGCGACGTGAAACAGCGGACCCTCGGCGGCCCGCAGGTGCGCCAGCGCGACGAGTGGCGGCTGGAGACCAACGCGGTGATCACGGTGCGGTCGCGGGTGGAATTCGCGAAATGGCCGGCCACGCGCGAGTCGTGGACGTTTGCCCTGGGTTATCCGGACGCCAAGGTGACGAGGGTCGAGGTCGCCGGCGAGCCGGTGGAAACGAGGGCGGTAGGCGCCGGCACGTTCGAGCTGGTCTGGCCGGAGCCGTTGCCGCCGCCGGGCGTGGTCGAGGTTCATTGGGAGATGCCGGTCGCGTTGCTGGAGGCGCCGGAGCGCGGGTTCCAGATACGCCTGCAGGCGCTGGCGCCGGTGAACGCCTTCGCGCTGCGGCTCGCGCTGAGCCCGGGCTGCGGATACGTGTTCGAGCGCGCGCCGGACCGGCGTGAGGACACGGTGTTCTCGACCTCGGGCAACTGGCCGGCGCGGCGGATTTTCGGCACGTGCGGGCTGGGCCTGCGGCGGGCAACGCCGGAAGACGCGGCGCCGTGAAGGAGGTTCGCGCGAAGACCGCGAAGGGGGCGAAGGAAGGCGGAGATGGCTTATTCGGCGCGGCTTGAAGCTCTGAAAGCGGGACGCGGGTTGTATTCCGCGACTGGTGCTGACAAGAAGCCCGTGCCACCAGGCAGGCGGGGACGCCTGCACCACCGCAACAAGTCCGAAATCTGAAATCCGTGGATTCAGCGCGCGAGATTGCCCGCATCACTGGCGCGGGCGAGAGTGCCCGCACTCACTACCAATGCAGGCGGGGACGCTTGCGCTTGTGGTGCAGGCGCGGCGGCTTACTTGCCCAGCTCCTTTTTGACCTTCTTGACCTTGGGCGCGATGACGGCTTGGCAGTACGCCTGGTCGGGGTTGCGGCGGAAGTAATCCTGATGGTAGCCCTCGGCCGGCCAGAAGCGGGTGAGCGGCACGATCTCGGTGACGATGGGCCGGCTGAAGCCGGCGGCCGCGGCGGCCTTCGACTTCTCAGCCGCCTCTTTCTGGGCCGCGTTGTGGTACAGGATGACCGAACGGTACTGCGTGCCTACGTCGTTGCCCTGGCGGTTGAGCGTGGTGGGGTCGTGGCACATCCAGAGGATTTCGAGCAGGCGCTCGTAGCTGACCCGCGCCGGGTCGTACTCGATCTGCACCACCTCGGCGTGACCGGTCTCGCCGCTGCAAACCTGTTTGTAGGTGGGGCTCTCGGTGCGGCCGCCGGCGTAGCCGCTGGTGACCGCCTTCACGCCGTCCACGAGTTCAAACACGGCTTCGAGGCACCAGAAGCAACCGCCGCCAAAGGTGGCCAGTTCGTGCCTGGAGGGAGAGGGGGTGTCGGCGTTCATCGGTTCGGAAAGCGCCACGGCCGGGGACGCCAGGGCCATGGCCAGCCCCAGCCACGCGACTGCGCGGGTCTTGATCCGCAAAACCGAAGCCGCGCGGGGGCGGCCCTCCGTCCGCGGGCGCGCTTCCAGTCTGGGATGCGTGTCGGTCATGACACGCGGAGCGTAGGCTGGAAATGGCGCGGCGCAAATCACGCGTGGCGGGCGGGTCGTTCAGTTCCAACCGCGAATGGACACGAATGAATCCGAAACCGAAGTTGGGCTGGCGGGACGCACTGCGCCACGGCCAAGTTCGGTTTTCGGGTTTAACGAGTCACCCATTTAACCGCAAACAGCAGCGCTCTCCGCCGTGGCGCGTTCATTTCCCTGGCGCCCTTGGCGGTTTGACCGGTTCGAGTTCAAGCCGCGGGCGGCGGCGGGGCGGGTGCGGCCGGAGCGGTCACCTGCTGGACCTTGTGGCGAACATCCCGGCCTTCGTACAGGTAAACGACCTCCTCGGCCAGGTTCTTGGCGTGGTCGGCGATGCGCTCAAGCGCCTTCGAGATCACCATCAGGTTCAGGCAGCGCGTGATGGTGGCCGGTTTCTCGATCATGAAGCTGGCCAGCTCGCGGTGCAGTTGCTTGTTGATCGCGTCCACCTGCTTGTCGCGCGGCACGACCGCGAGCGCCTTGATGGGGTCGTGGCGGACGAAGGCGTCGAGGGCGTCGTTGATCATGTCCAGCGCCAGGTGGGCCATGCGCGGGATGTCCACGTAGGGCTTGAGCTGGGGCTCCTGGCTGAGTTCGAGCGAGCGCCGGGCGATGGTGGTGGCCTCGTCGCCAACGCGCTCGAGGTTCTGGGCGAATTTCATGGCCACGGTGATGAGGCGCAGATCGCTGGCCAGCGGGGCCTTGCTGAGGAGGCTGACGCCCACCTCGTCTATCTCGACCTCGAGGTCGTCGAGTTCGGAATCGCCTTCGATGACCTGCCGGGCGAGGTCGTCGTCGCGGTTCACCAGCGCCTTGATGGCGTGGTCCACTGCGGCGGCGGCCTTGCTGGCCATGGTGACGAGCCGCTGTTTCAACTCGTCGAGGCTGTGTTCAAAGTGAACGGACATGGTGGCCTGGAGTGGATCGTGAAGGGTGAAAGGTTGGATGGAGGCAACGCGGGGGTGATGGCCGGATCGTTTCTCAACCGAAGCGGCCGGTGACGTAGTCTTCGGTCTGCTTGCGGGCCGGGTTGGTGAAGATGCGCGTGGTGGTGTCGTACTCGATGAGTTCGCCCAGATAGAAGAAGGCGGTGTAGTCCGAGATGCGCGCGGCCTGCTGCATGTTGTGGGTGACGATGACAATGGTGTAGTCGCGTTTCAAGTCGAGGATGAGGTCCTCGATCTTGGCGGTGGCGATGGGGTCCAGGGCCGAGGCCGGCTCGTCCATGAGCAGGATGTCCGGCTGGATGGCGATGGCGCGGGCGATGCACAGGCGTTGTTGTTGCCCGCCGGAGAGGCCCAGCGCGCTGGCGTGCAGGCGGTCCTTGACCTCTTCCCAGAGCGCGGCGCTGCGCAGGCTTTTCTCGACGATCTCGTCCAACTCGGCCTTGCGATGGATGCCCTGCAGGCGCAGGGCGTAGGCAATGTTGTCGTAAATGGACTTCGGGAAGGGGTTCGAGCGCTGGAACACCATGCCCACTCGGCGCCGCAGCTCGATTACGTCCACCCCCGGTGCGTAAATGTCCTGCCCGGCGATGCGGACCTGCCCGCTGATACGCACCCCGTCAATGAGGTCGTTCATGCGGTTGAGGCAGCGCAGGAGCGTGGACTTGCCGCAGCCGGACGGGCCGATAAAGGCGGTGACCAGGCGCTCGCGGATGCCAAAGCTGATGTCCTTCAGCGCCTGCGCTGCGCCGTACCACAGCGAGAGCTGCTCGAAGGTGATCAACTCCGGGTGATCGGCCGCGGTTTCGTCGGTGGGGACAGCAGCGCGGACTTGCAGGTTGGGGGGAGAAACGGCCATGACGGAAAGCGCAGGTGGGTTCAGCCCAATTGCCGCAGGCGGCGGCGCACGCGGGTGCGGATGAGGATGGCCACCACGTTCAGGGCGAAGGTCAGCATCAGCAGTACCACCACGGTGCCGTACAGGATGGGCCGGCTTTTCTCGACGTCCGGGGCCTGGGTCGAAAGCACAAAGACGTGGTAGGCCAGGTCCATGAACTGGTCCGTCAGCGCGCGGGGTAGGCTGGCCATGTAGTAGGCCGCTCCGGTGAAGAGGATGGGCGCCACTTCGCCCGCCGCCCGGCTCACCGCCAGGATGCCGCCGGTGAGGATGCCGGGCAGGGCTTGGGGCAGGACGATGCGCAGGATGGTCTGCAGCTTGGTGGCGCCCAGGGCCAGACTGGCCTCCCGCAAGCCCGGAGGGATGGCGCGCAGCGATTCCTCGGTGGCCACGATCACCACCGGCAACGTCATCACCGCCAGTGTCAGCGAGGCCCAGATCAGGGCTGGCTTGCCCCACACCGGTTTGGGGTTATCTGGGTACAGCAGGCCGTCCAGGCTGCCGCCCACGGCGCTGATGAAAAAGCCCAGTCCGAACAACCCAAACACGATGGAGGGCACGCCGGCCAGGTTGTTGACGGCACCGCGAATGACGCGCGTCAGTGGTGCGCCGGAACGCGCGTATTCGGTAAGATAGATCGCCGTGGCCACCCCGATGGGCATGACAAACAGGGTCATCAAGATGACCCGCGCCGCCGTGCCGAAGACCATCGGCCCTACGCCGGCCCGGGCGGGGTCGAACATATCACGGTCCGCGCTGCCAAAGATGAACCCCGGGGAGAATCCGACTCCGCCGTGCCAGATGATGTTGCCCAGGATGACAGCCAGGATGGCCAGGATCAGGAACGTGGCCGCGCCGGTCAGGCCGGTGCAGAAAAAGGAGACGGGCTCGAGATGGCCCACCCCGAACGGGCCGCAGGAGACCAGGCTGGTCGGGCGGTTCATCGGCGTCCCTCCAGGCGGGCTTTGAGCCGGTGGATGAAGAAATCCCCGACCAAGTTCGAGAGGAAGGTCACCGCGAAAAGCAGCACCCCCAGCATGAAGAGCATCCGGTAGTGGTGGCCGCCGACCACGGTCTCGGCCAGTTCGGCGGCGATGGTGGCGGTGAGCGTGCGCACCGAGTCAAAGAAGTTCCAAGACAGGATGCTGGCGTTGCCGCTGGCCATGAGCACGATCATGGTTTCGCCAATGGCCCGGCCGAAGCCCAGCACCACCGCGGCAAATACTCCCGGCAGTGCCGCTGGCAGCACGATCTGCCAGGCGGCTTGCCAGCGGGTCGAGCCCAGCGCCAGGGCCGCCTCGGGGTAACTGCGCGGCACGCTGGTAAGCGCGTCTTCGGCGATGGAGAACACCACCGGGATGACCGCCAGGCCCAGGGCGATGCCAGCCAGGAAGGCGTTCAGGCGCGAGGGGTAACCGAAGACGGCTTGAAGGACCGACGCCAGCACGATCAGGGCGAAAAACCCCAGCACCACCGAAGGGATGCCGGCGAGCAGCTCGATGGCCGGCTTGAGCCATTCGCGCACGCGCGGCGGGGCCAGTTGAGAAACATAAATGGCCGCCGCCACCCCCAGCGGCACGGCAAAGATCAGCGCCACGAGCGTGGCTTTGAGGCTGCCCACGATCAGGGGCACAATGTTGTACTTGTGGATCGCGGAAACCGGTTGCCAGATGTACACGGGCCGGTCGTAGCCACTCCACTGGTGCGGTCCCAGCACGTAGCGCCAACGCAGCGTGTTGAGCAGGGCGTCCTTGTCGTCCGGCATCTGCTCGCGGCTCTCGATGCGCAATGCCATCAGGTCGCGAAGCGTTTCGCGGTCCATGCTCTGGAACTGTTCTCGGGTCAGCCCCAGATACTGACGCAGCCGTTCGGGCGGGGTTTTATCGAGGTCCTCGACCGGGATGATGTCCTGCAACTCTCGGGCCAGCGAACTGTCCATCCGGCCGGTAAGGATCGGCCAGGCTTCCCGACCTACAAACAGGAAGATCAGGAAGATCATTACGATGGCCGTGATGGACAGCAGGAAGATGCCTTTTTCGACCAGCCACTCGGAGGGTTTGGCCCGGTGGCCCCTGGCCAGACCCATCCAACCTTCGCTGCGCCGTGCGCCGGGAGGTGTCTTGGGCATGGCCGAGTGCGGCTAAAGCGCTTGCCGCTGGGGGTGGATCAGGCCACCGCAAAAGGAACGGGCGGAACAACCGTTGTCGCAGTCAGCGGCCGTCCGCCCGTCGGGTTGATCGCAGGAGGAACTGCGGATCGCTTGAAACAAATGCCGAGTTTTGAACATGTGCAACCCAAATCAACGGCTGCGCAGCTCCGGCGGCAGGGGGTAGTAACCCACGTCTTTGACCACGGCCTGGCCGGCATCGCTGCGAATCCATTTCAGGTAATCGGCTACGGGGCCTTTGTCGAGCGCCGGATTCACGTAGATGTACAAGTACCGGGAGATTGGGTACGTCCCCTTGACCACGTTTTCCTCGTTGGGCTCCACGGCCGGATCGTTAGCGGTCTTGCGGATGCGCAGATGCTTGGCGCCCACGCCGTAGGCGGCACCGCCGTAGCCTATGCCATGGCGCGCACGGGAGACCGCTTGGAGCACGGCAGCCGTGCCCGGCATGGTTTGCGCATGCGCTGCGAAATCCTTGCCCTGAAGGACGTGCTCTTTGAAGAACTCGTAGGTGCCGGAGTTGTTTTCGCGGCTGTAAAGGATGATCGGTGCGTCCGGGCCGCCCAGTTCCTTCCAATTGCGAATTTTGCCGGTGTAAATGGCCTCAAGCTGCTCGAGCGAAAGTTCCTCGATGGGGTTGTCTTGGTGGACGTAAACCGAGAGGCCGTCGAGGGCCACGCGATACTCGGTGGGCCGGCGGCCAAAGGCCTTGATGCAGGTCTCGACCTCTTTGGGCCGGATTTTGCGGGAGGCGTTGCAAAGGTCGGTCTGTTGGTTTTGCAGGGCGGCGAAGCCAGTGCCCGTGCCGCCGCCGGTGACCTGGATTTTCACGTCAGGGTGCGTACTCATGTACACCTCGGCCCATTTCTGGGCGAGGATGACCATGGTGTCCGAGCCTTTGACCGTGATGGTGGCGGCCTGAGGCGCAACGGCGGCCAGGGTCAAGACGCCGAGCGTGGTGAGCAGTTTCAGCATGGTTTTCATCATCGTTCCTGCCTGGATTGCACCGGGGTTCGGTGACAGTTCGGCGGCAATTGTGTTTCGGTTCGGCAACATCTGGCCTCAGAACTTCACGATCGCGTCCACCTGCACCCGGTTCATGTCGCTGTCGCTCTCCGGCGGCTGTTCCTCGATCAGCTCGGTCCGGAACCAGGTCACGTTGAACTGGAGCGAGTCCAGCGGGGAATAGCCCAGCTTGGTAACATGGCCGCGGGCGTTGGTGCCGGCGAAGTAACCGCTGGCGGCGGACCGGCCGGCGGGTGGCGGCGGCGGGGTGAGGCCGCTTTGGTAAAACGAGCCGAAGTCCGAGTCGGTGAGCTCCTCCCACCAGGCGTCGCCTTCGAGCACCTTCCACCGGTAGCTGAGCTCCCAAGTTTTGCGCTTGCCCGCCTTGCCGAACTGGATGCCCACCTGGTAACCGGTGTTGGCCGAATCCGCCGCGAAGTTGTGGAGGTAATCGCCGAAAACGCGCACCGGAAAGAGGCCGGCGTTCAAGGGCACGTTCTCCAGGTTGTACGTGACGGCGGCGTCAGCCACGAAGGTCGTGTAGCCATGCACCGGCGCGCCCAGCGTCACGGTCTTGCCGTCCGCGCTCACGCCGGTCTGGCGGAGGTTGCCGCGGTTGATGTCCGGCACCGCGCCGCTGGTCAGGCTTTCCGGGCTGGTGATGGTCAGGATCGAGGCCCCGAGGCTGGTGTTCACCTTGGGTGACCAGATGGACTCCAACCGCACCTGCCCGCCGAAGAGGTACGGGTCGCGCCCGGAGTTGCCCAGCTCATCGAGCACGAACTGGCCGGCGTTGAGCTTGAGCGACTGCGCGTCGCTCAGCGTGAATGAAAGCTGCTCCCCGGCGCCTTCCGGCGTGTAGTCGGGGTCGAACACGAGGTCGGAAAACACGAACGGGTTCTCGATCTTCCCCACGCTGAGGATGCCCGAGAAGGTGGGCGAGTTGATCGCCATCCACTTGAGGTAGGCCAGGTCAATGCCCAGCGGCTTGTTGCTGGCGTTGTCCTGGAGGGTCTGGTTGGTCGAGATCGGATCGCCGTCGCCAGACGCCAGGCGAAAGCCCAGCTCGAGGTTGTCGCGGAGGTTGGCCGTGAAGCCCATCCGCAGGCGATAACGCCAGCGGACGCGGTCCTCGAAGGCGGGGTTGTCCGCGTAAAACCCCTCGAAGCGGCCGCGAAAGTCGCCGTTGATCTTCAGGGCGGTGACCCAGTCCGGCATTCCGGTTTTCACCGAGTAGGCTGTGGTGAAGTTCTTGTCCGTCTCCTCCTTGAGTTCGTTGGCCTCGTCCACGGTCAGGATGCCCTTCTCGACCAGCTTGTCTATGATGGCGTCGGCGGACTGGCCGCGAGCCTCAATCCCCAGGGCGGTCGCCGCCAGCGCCACGGCCAGGGTACTTTTCAGGAAGTTGGCGGTGAATGCAGTTTCGTTTTGCACGCGCCCGATCAAACTAGAAACCCATTACGGCCGCATCTGAAATGTTGCTTTTGCGTGACAGCCGGACGGTGCGTCCGGTGGCAGATGCAGTGGGCAAAGCAAACCGCCCCGACCGTAGCCGGGGCGGTGCGAAACCGAGTGTGCCGGAACTTGCGCGCGCTTACCGGAGCTTGGGCGGCATGGGGGAGAAGGTCTTGAGCGTGTAACCGGCGTTCGAGGATTTGCCCCCGTACACGGTGATGTGGAAGTACTTCGCGACCTGCTCGAAGGGTGGCAGCAGCGAGAAATCCACCCACTCGGCGATCACTTTCTGGAAGTCCTCGTTGCCGCCCAGCGCGCCTTTGAGCGCCGGGTTCTGGGTGGTCACGAGTTCCATGAACAGGTTCTTGTTGCTCCGGAAGGCCTCCCAAAACATCCGCACAGCCTCGGCGTCGTTTTGGAAGCCAAACAGGCCGTTGCCGGTGCCACCCACCCGGTCCGCGGCCTCGCGCAGACCCGGCAGTTCGGCCAGGGGCTTCGGTTTCGACTCGGCCCGCCGCAGGTACTCTTCAATCGTGGCGGCGTCGCCGGCGAAGGCGAGGTAACCGCCGCTGGCCGCGAAGTGGATCTGGTTCGCCTGGCCGGTGCCCCCCAGGTCCGGCACCGTCAGGGCATAGACCCGCGTGCCCAGAAACTCGCGCTCCTTGATCTCCATCGAGCCGAGTGGCCCGGGCAGCAGGCTGATGGCCGAGCGCAACGCGCCGAGCAGTTGCGCGGCGTTCGGCGAGCCGATCAAGGTCAGGGACGGCTGGGCCAGCAGGTCGGCCGGGGCGGTGCTGCGCGGCGCCTTCTGGTAGCCGATGAGGTCGTCACCGAGGTTCATCAGGAAGCTGCGACGGAAATCGAGGTTGGGATCCTTCTCCTTCAACGCCGCGTCAACCTGGGCGGTGAAGAAGCCGAGCATGCCGGGGGCAATCTCGTTGATCATCGCCTCAAGCGAGGCCCAGAACTTCTGGCCGTCCAGCCGCCAGCGCCAGAAGGCCACCGCGTCCGCCGGCACAAACGCCGGGATGCCGGCGTCCTTGGGCTCGGTGGCCAGCAGCTTGAGCAGGCCTTTGCGCTCGGCCCACGGCGACTTGATGTTCATGTCCACGAAGCTGCCGTCCGCGTTGTCGCGCACGCCAAACGCCAGCGTCTTGAGTCCCTTCAGCCCCAGCGCGTCCAGCACCTTGTCCGGTTTGGGCGCCTGGGGATTGTTGCCGGCGCCCGCAGCGGCGGCGCTCGCCACCTGGTTGATCACCTCGGCCAGCGGCGAGAAGTAAATCCAGCCGAAGATCTGCGCCTCGCGGAAAAAGGCCTGGTAGTCCTCGCTGAACGCGGCCTCCTCGGAGAGGGTCGGCAGGCCGCCGCCCGTCAGGCCGGCAACCACCCGCTCGAGGTCGCGGATGACGGTCCCCGCCACCAACACCGAGCCCACCTGCCCGAACGTAAGGCTCAGCTTGCGCGCTTCCGCATCCTTCATGTCCAGCGGCAGCGTGGTGAACTCGACGTCCCGGATCTTCTCGGTCTTGAGCGTCTGTCCGGCGTCGGTGATTTTCTTCCGCAACTCGCCGAGCCGGGTCCTGAGTTGATCGCCCTTGTCGCGGGCGTCCAGGATGATGACCAGCCCGGGCAGCGGGTCCTCGGTGCCCCGCCAGCCGTTGCGCGTGATGGCCAGGGAGAGCTGGCCCTGGAGCAGCTCGGCGTAGTCGGCGAGCTTGATGCCGGTGTCCTTCTCGAGTTTGTCGAGCACCTCGGCCTGGAGCTTGTACATCAACTTCTCGCGGAACGGCCGCAGGGCGGGATCGGCCCAGAGCAGTTCGGCGGGGGATTTGGGACCGGCCCGGATCTGGGCGTAGTCGGGCAGGCTCAGCAACGCAAGCGTGTCAGGCGGCAGGAGCTTCTGCGCCGGGGGGGTGGCGGCGGCCAGGCCGGTGAGGGCGCCGGCCACCAGCGCAAACCAGGTGGTGCGGATTGAATAGTTCATGGATTTGTTTTGGGTGTGGGCGGAAAGGCTGCCGCGGGCGCGGCTCGAAGGGCGGCGCCGGTCAGGGCGCGGGTTCCCGGGCCGGGCGTTTCATGCGGCTGGGCGGCTCGAGATACCGGTAGCCGCTGCTGGGGTTGTTGTTGTCGTAAGCGAAGGCGTCGCGGTGGGTCAGGAAATCGCGCACCGCCCGCACCGGGATCGCAAAGCCCAAGCCCTCGCCGAAGTTGATCTTCATGTTGGTCACCCCCACCACCTCGCCGCGGAGGCTGAACAACGGTCCGCCGCTGTTGCCCGGATTGATCTGCGCGGTCGTCTGCAGGTAAAGGTCGCCCTGCATCTCGCGCGTCTTGGTGCTGATGATGCCCTCGGTGACCGTGCGCTCCAGCCCGAGCGGGCTGCCCACGGCGAAGACCCGCTCGCCCACCGCCAGCGCGTCCGAGTCCCCCAGCGGCACCGCCACAAAGGCGGGCGCGCCGGGGTCTTCCACTCGCAGCAACGCCAGGTCCCGGAATTTGTTCATCGCGACGATCCGGACCTGCTTGTACGTGCGGCGCTCAAGCTGCCCGGACTTCTGATGATACACCTCGACCGAGATCTGGGTTTCACCTTCGATCACGTGAAAGTTCGTGATGAGGTAGCCGTCCGGATTGATGAAGAAGCCCGAGCCCAGGCCCGACGGCGTGCGCACCTGCACCACTGCCTCGCCCACCTGCGCGACCAGTTCACGGACGGATTTCTCGATCGCCCCGCCGCCAGCCATTGTGAAAAGCGCGCCGGGCGAGGCCGTGCCCGCGCCGGCGGTGGCGGCCGGTGTCGCCGCGGGGGGAGCTTCGGAGGCGGCGGGCGCGGACTCGGCGGTTCCGCCCGTCCCGGACCCGGCGCCCCGCACCACGTTGACCACCTGCTGCTTGGGGATCACCAGCACGGTGTAACCCACGTCCAGCACGATCTGATCCTCCTTCTCCGCCAGGATGCGACCGGTGATGGCGGCTTGGTCCTTGAGCTGCAGGGTGTCGAGCGCCCAGCCCGGGCTGGTGGCCACCCCCAGCGCCATTGCGACTACGGGCAGACGACGAAACATGGCTGGACCTTACAGACCGCCAGCAGCGAGGGCAAGCAGTTGCTCCCAGCGGCGTCGCGACTCTTTGGCAATGTCTCCTTCCGAAGCGCGCCGAAATGAGCGGCGCACATACGAAGGGAAACCTGCTCAGGAGCCGGAAGGAAGGGAGATGTCCGGTGGTGATGGACCGCGTCTGACGCTGGCAACGGCCGGGGTGATGGCGCCGAGCCATCGCCAGACCAGGCGCATTTGGCGGCGCTGGCTGCCGGCCGAGGGCCGGTGAAGGGCAAGGGCGGCGGGCGCCGCGCCTCCCGGTGCGAGCCTGCGATCGGCTGCGCTGCACTCCGGCCTTCTCGCTGCAGAGCCGGAGGCCGGCTGCCTTCTCAGGACGCCAAGACGCCGCCCTCATTGGTGGTCAGGATGGCAGCCGTTGCTGCCCGCATGGGTTGGCGGGGGGTCGAGCGGGAACTTTTTCAGGCCGGTCGCCTGGCAGAAGGCCAGCCAGAGAAACTGCGGGTTGGTGGTGAGGTAGCGCTTCCAGAGCCGTTTGGGGTCGGCGCACAAGCGGAAGAACCATTCGAGGCCGGCCCGCTGCATCCAGCGCGGGGCCTGGGCCACGCGGCCGGAATGAAAATCAAAGGCAGCGCCCACGCCGATCATGACCGTGGTCGCCAGCCGGCCCACGTGTGCGGCCATGAAGCGGTCCTGCTTCGGCGAGCTGATGCCCACCCAGAAAAAGTCCGGCCGCGCGGCGGCCACCTGCGCGGCCAGTTCGCGCTCCTCGGCCTCGTTCAACGGACGGAACGGCGGCGTGCAGGTGCCCACGATGCGGGCCCGGGGAAAGCGCTCGAGCAGGCGGGTCTTGAGTTCCTCCGCCACACCCGGCCGGCCGCCGTACAGGAAATGCGTGTGCCCCGTTTGCTCGGTCCAGCGGAAGGTGTCCAGCATCAGGTCCGGACCGTACACCCGGCCCATGTCCCGATGGCCGGCGAGCCTGCCCGCCCAGACCAGCGGCATGCCGTCGGGTGTGGTCAGCAGCGAGCGGTTGTAGATCGCGCGCAAGGCGGGATCGTGCCGGGCCTCGATCACGCAATGGACGGTGGTGACGCAGACGTAAGCCGGCTGGCGTCGCTGCACCGCCTCGACCAGCACGGCGCGGGCGCGGTCCAAGTTCAGGACGCTCACGCCGACGCCGAGCACGTTGACCCGCGCGGAATTCACCGGCGCGCAAGCTACTGAGCGCCGGGCCGGGCGGCAATCTCCGGTCGCGAGCCGCGCGGGCACATCTCACTTTTCAGCAGCCGGTGGCAACGGCCGGACACCGCCGGGGGAGGCGGCAGCCATCCCCGGCTGCCGTAAAGGGCGGCATCTTGCCGCCCGAAATCCTCGACGGAAAACGCCAGCCGGGTGCCGCCCGCACACCACCCAGGGGCTGGAAGACCGGCTCCACGGCCGGCTGGAAGCCGGCGCCACCCCTGAAAGCGGTAGGATCTGCAAGCAATTGAGATGCGCCCCCGCCTTCACTCGAGGCCAGAAATGGTTTGCGGCGTCCGGCGTGACCCCGCAAATTGACCGCTCCGTCCAGCCGGGTTGGCCGGATTGGGCGGGAGGCGAGATTTCATGGCCGTTTCCGCAATTGACAGCCGGTATCAGTTCAACCTGCTGATGTTGTACGGCGCCGGGGCGCTGGCGCTGTTGCTGGCCGGCGTGCTGCTGGCCGCCAACTTGTACCTGGTGGCGCTGATGCTGGCCGGGGTGGGCTGGCTCGTCACCCTGCCTTACCACGCGCGGCTGTCAGCGGTGCTGGCGACCGCGACTTTCAGCGCGGCGTTCATTCTGCCGATGGTCCCGGGTCGGCCGTTTGTGTGGGAAATGACGGCGTTGCTGGGCTGGAGCGGCGTGCTGGTGCTCACGATGCTGCGGCGGTTTCCGCCCGACCTGCGCGAGACCCTGTATCGCAACCGGTGGATTTTCTACGGCGTGGTTGTGTACTGCCTCACGCTGCTGTCCATCATGTACATGCGCGGCTTCGGGCTGCGCGTCCTGGGTTCCACCGGCATGATGGGCGGCCGCCTGTACCTGCAACAACTGGTGTGCGCCATCTTCCCGCTGCTCTTTGCGATGATCCGCATGGAGGAAAGAACGCTGGTACGGCTGCTCTTGCTCCAATGGCTGCTGAGCACCACCTACTTCGTTTCGGACTTCGCGTTCAGCTTTGGCGGCGGGGCGGAGATTCTGCTCATGTTCTTCGAGGTGCCGGCGGACGCGATCAACTTCGAGGGGCAGGCCTACCATTTCGGCATCCGCCGGTTCCAATCCTTCCAGAACGCCGGCCTGGGCCTGATATTCTTCCTGCTGGCGCGGTACGCGCTCCGCGACTTCTTCGGACGCAAGGGCTGGTGGCTGCTGCCCACGTTTGTCGGCATCTTCGCCGTGAGTCTGCTCAGCGGCCACCGCACGATCGTGTTTTACGTGACGGGCACCCTGCTAATGCTTGCCATCGCTCAGCGTTTCTTCACGGCGCGCACGCTGATCCTGGCGCCGCTGGCCACGATGCTGGTGTTGATGCTGGTGTACACCCAGGCCGATCACCTGCCGCTGGCGGCCCAGCGGGCGGTTT
This sequence comes from uncultured Verrucomicrobiota bacterium, assembly GCA_964568145.1. GTDB lineage: Bacteria > Verrucomicrobiota > Verrucomicrobiia > Limisphaerales > J093 > DSVZ01. The sequence goes on along the minus strand of CAZMOZ010000018.1, from coordinate 31,702 downwards.
CGTTCCTGCCGGGCATTGACATCCATCCCTCCGCGGCGGCGGACGCCGCCAAGACGCTCGAGGGCCGGAAAATGCTGCGGCACGCCGGGGCCCAAGTCATTCCCGATTACCTGTGGCTGGGCCGCGGATTCACCCGATACGCGGACATCCATCTTTCGGCGCCGGATCCCGACGGCATCACCGCCCACCTGGAGCAAGGGGTGTTTTACAACGGCTTTGTCGGCCTGCTGGTGAACACCGGCCTGGCCGGAACCGTGGGCATGATGCTGGTGATCGTGGGGGGCACCCTGCTGGCGGTGCGCGTCATCAAGATCGTCCGGCGGGTGGGGAGCGAGCTCATCCTGTGCCGGATCAGCGCCATTCTGGCGGGGTTCTGGGTCACCAATGTGCTCTTCTTCCTGTTCCTGCACGGCGACGCCGAGCTGGCGCTGAAAAGCTTCGCGCTCCAACTGGGCACGTTGATCATGGCCGAACGGCTGCTCCTCCAGCGCCTGGCGGAGACAGTTGAGGAGGCGAGCGTCGCGGCGGAGAATCCCAGCGAAGCCGGCGCCCCGGCTTGAAGCGGCGTCGTGCCTCCGTCCCCGCCTGTTTCCACCCCGGTGTCCGCCAGCGCCGGAAACCGCGCGGACACCGCCCGCCGCGTGCTGGTCTTTGCCCACACGCCCCCGCCGCATCACGGCCAGAGCGCAATGGTGCGGCTCATGCTGGACCTGCTCCAGCCGCCGACCGCCTCCGATCCGGACGCGCCGCGCCTGTTCCATGTCAACGCCCGCGTCTCCCGGGAAGCAGCCGAGGTCGGCGGCTTTCGCGCGGGCAAGGTCCTCACCTTGCTGGGACATTGCCTCCACGCCATCCGCCTGCGATGGCAGCACGGAGCCCGGGTGTTTTACTACGTGCCCGCGCCTCCGGCCCGGACGCCGGTCTGGCGTGATTTGATGGTGATGACGCTCTGCCGGCCGTTCTTCCCACGACTCGTGTTGCACTGGCATGCCGGGGGGCTCGCCGACTGGCTCGAACAACACGCGACTCCCTGGGAACAGCGTCTGACGCGCCGGCTGCTGCGCCGTCATCACCTGAGCATCGTGCTGCGGCCGTTCCACCGGCGGGACGCCGATTTCTTCGAGGCGCGTCAGGTGACGGTGATCCCCAACGGGCTGCCCGATCCCTGTCCCGACTTTGAGCGCAACCTCAAACCGCGAAGAAGCGAGGCCGCAGGCGCGCGGCTGACCGCGCTCAGCCATCGCGCCAGCCAGACGCGGGTGGTGGTGCGCGTGCTCTTCATGAGCTGGTTGCGGCGGGAAAAGGGACTCTTCGACGCCTTGGACGCCGTGGCCCTGGCCAACGCGCAGTTACGCGACACCCCGCTGCGCCTGGAGTTGACCGTGGCGGGCGATTTCGCATCCGCGGGGGTTCGGAGCGAGTTTGAGCGGCGGGTGGCCGCGCCGGACCTGGCCGGCCCGCCGCCGCTGGTACGCCTGGCCGGGTTCGTGTCGGGCGCGGCCAAGGACCGGCTGCTGCGCGAGTCGGATTGCCTCTGCTTTCCCACGCTGTTGCCGGAAGGTTTTCCGCTGACCCTGGCCGAAGCGATGGCCTACGGCCTGCCGGTCGTGATCTCGGACTTCCGGCAACTCCCGGAGATCCTGCCGCCCGGCTATCCGGGCGTGTTCGCGGCCGGGCAACCGGCTGATCTGGCCGCCAAGCTGGTGGAATTTGCGCGGCGCGACTACGACCCCGCGTTGCGGCCCTGGTTCCTCGAACACTACACCGCCGAACGTTTCGCCGTCCGGATGCGGGCGGCGTTGTCAGCGGTGTGACGCGCCGCCGGTGCGCGCCTGCGCGTACACGCGCGCGTAGGCCGCGGCCACCGCCGTCGCACCGCGTTCCCGAACAGTTTCCCGGATTTCCGCAGGCGGGAGCATGGACACTTCGCCGCGCGCCAGGCGCCCCAAGCACGCGGCCAGGCTCGCCACGTTGTCCGGCTCGAAGAACAGGCCGGTTTTCTCCGCGCGCACGATATCCACGTTGCCGCCGCTGGCCGAGACCACGGCCGGCAGCCCCAGCGCGAGCGCCTCGATCAAGGCCACGGAGCACGGCTCGTTGGTCGAAGGCAGGACAAACCAGTCGGCGGCCCGCAGCGGCTCCTCCACGTTGAGCGACAGCCCGCGGAAATGGCAGCAGTCCACCAGGCCGTGGCGGGCCAGAATTTGTTTGAGGTCCACGTCGTACGCGAGACTTTCCGGCTCCGCCGGCACCGGTCCCCAATGCTCGAAGACCAGCCGCCGGCGTTCGGCCGCCGGCAGCCTCGCCAGCGCCTCCAGGACCAGATGCCAGTTTTTCCAGCCCACAATGTTGCCCAGCCCAATCAGCCGCACCGGGCCGTCGCCGCTCACTGGGGCGGAGCGGACCAGCGGGCGGGTGAAGAAGTCGTCCGCGCAGCACGCGGAAATGATGTGCAGGTTTGGCGCGCCGGGCTGGAGGCCATAGTGCCGGGCCATGTTCGGGGTGAGCAGGCACGTGAGCAGATTCCGGCGTCCGGCGGCAAAGCGGTACAGGCCGCGGCGGCGGGCGTAACCGTGGTTGGTGAAGACCACGGTTTCCCTCTCCAGCGTGGCCAGGGCCAGCGCCACCAGGAAGCCGCCGCGACCGTGCGCGTGCAGGATGTCGAAATGCTCGCGCCGCCGCAACGCGCGCAGTTCCCCCGAAGACCGCCAGGCCCGCCAGGCCAGTTCGAGGTGGTTGAAGGAATCCTGGATCAGGTGCCGCGAGACGCGGTATTGCAGCGCGGGCCGGCGCACCTCGCGGTAGGCGGCGTTCACCCACACCACATGCTCCAAACCTTGCGCGGCGGTGGCCGTCTGGAGGTTGCGCAGCACCGTGAGGATGCCGCCCGTGTCCTCGGCCGCCCCCAGCAGGTGGAGAATTCGCATCATCGCGTACCGCGCCATGGTCGGCGCGTGGCCGATGGTGCGGGCAGGTGGCGCTCCAGCGCAAGCCGGAGCGCCTTGTCCCAGCCCCGCCCCCGCGCGGCCGCGACCCGCTGCTTGTGCTCAGCGGACGCGGCGGTTCATCCTCAGCTTAAATCCAATCGCCAGACTCAATCGTGACCGCAGCAGCACGGTGCCGGGGCCGCGCTGGCGGCAGTGCCGCGACGAAATTCGATCCGCCACGTGCCGTCTTCCTCCGGAAAGCTCTGATGCGAAAAACCGGCGTGGCCGAGTTTCGCGTACAGCGGCACCGGCTCGAAGGGCACCAACAACACCAGCGTCTGGCCGGGCTGGGTCCGCGCCACCGCTTCGTCAATGGCCGCGCAAGGCGTCTCGCCGCGCGCGAAGATCGGCCGCACGTCCAGCACCAGCGGCTCGGTGGCGGGCGCGCTCACGGGCTCGGGCCGGGCCATCCGGGCGTTGGGCGTGAAGCCGGGATCGGTGAACCGGCCTTTGGTGAGCCGCACGCGCCAGGTCTCCGGCCCGCGCTCGAGGTATTCCCAGCGAAACGTCCCGGTGCGCTCGCAGGCAAACTGGTAGTACAGCGGCACGGGATCGTGGTCGTTGACGATGACCAGGGACTCGTCGGCGGCGAGCGCGTGCCAGGTGTTGAAGATCCTGGGATGCCGCTCGCGGGGCGGCATCGGGCGCACGTCAATCACCGTTTCGGTGGCGGTTCCATTCATGCGGCGCAGCGTAGCCGTCCGCCGCGTGGCGCGCTTTGATACAGGTCAACCGCGGTTCAAGGCCGCCCGGCGTCCCTGTGCAGCACTGGGTTTCCCGCCTTGTTGGGGAGTGGGACGAAGTCCGAAATCCGAAATCCGAAATCCGAAGTCCGAAGCTAGAAATCTACAGGCCACGAACCAGGAACCGAGAACCAAACCAGCCGGGCTCCATGGGTCCCGCCCCACCGGCGCAGCCAGCGGGCTGCCCGGCCGTCCGCCTTCAGCCTTGTTCCGGGGCGTGGACCGGCGCACAGTTTGTCCCACAGCCATTCATCGCATGAAAACCACGTTCGTTTTTGCCCTCGCTGCGCTCGCCGCGGGCGCGTTGTCCACGCGGGCGCAACCCACGCCCGGCAACCCCCTGGCTGGCCTGGCCCAGCTCAAGAACTTCGAGGCCCGGCGCGCGTCGTCCTCGGACGCGAACTGGAAAAGCGGGAACGCCGACGCCCGGCCCATCGCGCCCGGCGGCACGCTCACACTGGCCGAACTCGAGGGGCCCGGCGTGATCACGCACCTCTGGTTCACCATCGCCCACGACGCGCCGTTCTACTCGCGGCTGCTCACGTTGCGCCTGTACTGGGACGGCGAGGAGCACCCGAGCGTCGAATGCCCGGTGGGCGACTTCTTCGGCATCGGGCATGGCGTGGACCAGCCATTCATCTCGCTGCCGGTGCGGGTGTCGTCGGACGGCCGGGCGCGGAATTGTTACTGGCCCATGCCGTTCAGGAAGTCCGCCCGCATCACTGTGACCAACGAAAGCGACCGCCGCTGCCACGCCTTTTACTACTACCTTGACTGGCAGAAACACGCCGCGCTGCCGGACGACACGGCGTACTTCCACGCCATGTACCGGCAGGAGCATCCGTGCGTGATGGGTCGGAACTACCTGCTGGCGGACATCGCGGGCCGCGGCCATTACGTGGGCACGGTGCAGAGCGTCTATCACGTCTCCCCCGGCTGGTATGGCGAAGGCGACGACTTCTTCTTCATTGACGGCGCCGCCGAGCCGCAGCTCCGCGGCACTGGCACGGAAGACTACTTCTGCGACGCCTGGGGTTTCCGGCAGCAGGACGGGCCGTTTTACGGCACGCCGCTGTGGGAAGGCTACGGCACCGGCGACCGCGGCAGCGCGTACCGCTGGCACATTCCCGACCCCGTGCCGTTCACGAAGTCGCTCCGGGTCGAGATCGAGCACAAGGGCTCGCAGACGTTCCCGGACGGCAAGGGGGACGGTTTCATCGAGCGCGACGACCTGATCTCGAGCGTGGCGTTCTGGTACCAGGTCGAGCCGCACAAGCCCTGGCCGGCGCTGCCCGCGGGTCCGGACCGCCTGCCGTTCCGCGAGGAGACGCTGGTGGTGGGCCACCAAGCCGTGTCCGCCGCGAAAGGCTCCGGCGCGCCGGTCGAGGTCCAGCCGTTGGGCGGGGTGACGGACGGCAGGCAACTGTGGTTCAAGCCGGCGAGCGCCGACGCCTGGCTGGAAATCCCGTTCACCACCGACCGCGAACTGACGGCGGAGCTGTGGGTGAAGCTGACGCATTCGTGGGATTACGGCACGTACCGTGTGAAACTGGACGGCCGGGAACTGGGCACGTTCGACCTTTGGAACCCGAACGTAACGCCCACGCCGCACAAGCTGGGCACGCACACGCTGGCGGCGGGCGCGCACACCCTGCGCTTCGAGTGCGCGGGCCGGGCCGACAAATCCAAGGGTTATTTCTTCGGGTTCGACGCCTTGAGCGCGCGCGTGCCGGTGTACGCCCGGCCGGCCAGCAAGGACCTGCGTGAATTGCAGGTCGCCCCGCGTTGAGGGGCGACGGGTCCGGCCCCTGCGCCCGGGGGCCGGCTACCCGATGCCGAATCCTCGCCCACTACCCGCCACCCCCTTTCTGAGTTTTGGCTTGGCCTCAAACTCCGCCGGGCTGGAAGCCCACTGCCAGCCCGGCAGGCGTACTACCTCCACGCAACCGGGATGCGCCCTTCAGTGGGGACATCCAATTTGCGGTTGCGGGACGGTTCGCCTCTGGTAGTGTCCCCGTTTCCGCGTTCCGCAGCTTGGTGGAGCGGGGAAGTCAACGGCCTTGAAAGTTGCCGCCCGGGTGGGCGGCAGAGGCCACAACAACATCAACGTAATCCCGTGTTCCGCGGGATGGCGTGCCCGGTGAGGCGCGCTGGCAACCAAAGGAAACTGTGATCAGCATCGGCATCAAAGAGCTGCTCGAAGCGGGCGTTCACTTCGGTCATCAGACCCGTCGCTGGAATCCGGCGATGAAGCCGTTCATCTTCGACGCGCGCAACGGCATCCACATCATTGACTTGAGCAAGACGCTCGCCCAGCTCGAGGCGGCCTGCGCGTTCCTGCGCCAGGCGGCCGGGGAAGGCGGCCAGATCCTCTTCGTGGGCACGAAGAAACAGGCCCAGGAGGCGGTGAAGGACGCGGCCAGGTCCTGCGGCCAGCCGTACGTCACCGAGCGCTGGCTCGGCGGCACCCTCACCAACATGAAGACCCTCAAGCGGTCCATGGCCCGCTTGAAGGAGATCGAGAAGATGGAGGCCGACGGCTCCATCAACAACTACGTCAAACAAGAGCAATCCGTCCTCCGCCGCGAGATGGCCCGCCTGCTCAAGAACCTGGAAGGCATCCGCACGATGGAGAAGCCGCCGGCCGCCCTGTTCGTCGTGGACATCAAGCGCGAGAAGAACGCCGTCGCCGAGGCGCGCCGCCTGAAAGTTCCCATCGTGGCCATCGTGGACACGAACTGCGACCCGAACCTCGTCGAGTACCCGGTTGCGGGCAACGACGACGCCATCCGGTCGGTGCGCCTGATCCTCAGCGTGGTGGTGCAAGCGATCGGCCAGGCGCGCGCCGAATTCGAGACCCGGTTCGCGCGGCGCAAAGCGGAGGAGGCCACCGCCCCCGAGCCGGCTCCTGCCCCAGCCCCGGCTCCGGCTCTGGTCGTCCTTCCCGCCGTGGCGCCGGCCCCGCTGGCGGCCCCCGAAGTGGCTCCGCCGCCGGTGGCGTGAGCCGGAAGTTGAAGCACACCGCCGCGGAACGCCGTCCTCGGAGCCCCGGCCCGACACACTTGTTTCCAAACCCCGATTTTTATGCCTGAAATCACGACCCAGTTGATCTCCAAGCTGCGCGAAATGACCAACGCCGGCATGATGGACTGCAAGAAGGCGCTCATCGAAACCGCCGGCGACCTCAACACCGCCGTGGATTTGCTGCGCAAGCGCGGCATTGCCACCGCCGCCAAGAAATCCGCCCGCGAGGCCCGCGAGGGTGCCATCGCCCAGCACATCCTGCCCGGCTCGCGCGCCGGCGTGCTGGTGGAGGTGAACTGCGAAACCGACTTCGTGGCCAAGAACGACCTGTTCAAGGCCTTCTGCGAGCAGGTCGCCCGCACGCTGGCCGAAAACCCGGCCGCCGACCTCGAGGCGTTGCGCACCGACGCCGTCAGCCGCATCCGTGAGAACATCCGCATCGCCCGGCACCAGCGGTTTGACCTCGGGGGCAACGGCCTGATCGCCGCGTACATCCACACCGGCGCCAAAGTGGGCGTGCTGGTCGAGGTGGGCGCCACGCGCGAGGCCACCGTGGCCACCGAGGACTTCAAGCAACTGGTCAAGGACATCACCCTCCAGATCGCCGCCGCCAGTCCGCTGGTAGTCACGCGCGAACAGCTTGACCCGGCCGCCGTGGCGCGCGAGCGCGACGTGGTGGCCAACTCGGACGCGCTCAAGGGCAAGCCGCCCCAGGCGCTGGCCAAGATCATCGAAGGCAAGCTCGAGAAGTTCTACCAGACCGTGTGCTTGCTGGATCAGGGCTACGTGAAGCGCAACGCCGAGATCACCGTGCGGGAGCACCTGGCCACGGTGGGCAAACAGCTTGGCGACGAGCTCACCGTCCGGCGGTTTGTGCGGTTCCAGGTGGGCGAAGCCATTGCCGCCTGAGGCCGGATTCAGTTCCGCCAGACCAAACCCGCCGGTCGTTCGCGGACGACCGGCGTGTTGTTTTTGAGTTTTGCACTGAATCCGCGGGAGATTTTCCGAGCGAGGCTGCGCTTTGTTCCTTGGAACGAACCCGTCTGTGTGCTGGGAGCGCCGGCATCCTCCCCGGGCGAGACACAAATCATGGAATAGACTGGCAGGGACGCGGGCATTCACTGTGACGACCTGTGCGCCGGGCGTCAACTCGCGCGAAGCCGCCGAGGGGGTTCAGTGCCGCGCCAGCGCCACGACGTAGCGTTGCAGGCGGGATTCCTCCTCACGCTGGCCCAGATCGTGGTAGATCTGGTGGAGGTTCGAGCACATCCGCAGCAACGTGCGCCCCGCCGTGGCCGGGGCCAGGTAGCTTTCCTGGAAGCCCTGCCCGATTTGTTGCAGGAAGCGGATGCAGTCCGCTCGCGTGAGCAGCTTGCCGCGATGGAAGGCATCCACGAACACCGTTTCCGTGGGCGTCTGGAACCGGCAGACGAAATGCCGCGGCAACGCCACGCCCACCACCGGCAGGCCCAGCCGCCGGGCCAACAGCCAATAGACCGTGCAGAGGCTGATCGGATTGCCGGTGCGCCGGTCCAGGACGCGGTTCAGGTAGCTGTTTTCCGGGTCGTAAAAGTGCTTCTCGTTGCCGCGGAATCCCAGCTCGTTGAAGAGGTGGTCGTTGATCACCGGCAGGCAGCCCACCGACCGCAACTCGCCGCCCAGCCGCTCGCGGATGTCCGCGGCGAAGCTGTCCAGCAAGGCCCGGTAGGCCAGCACGTTGATCTCGGGGTACTGCGTGCGGGCCAGCAGCCAGACGCCTTCCTCAAGGTCGCAGTCGTCGCCGTGCCGGAGACAAAACGCGAGGAAGTCGTTGTCCGCCTGCTGGCGGTCCACATGGCGGAGGATTTCGGCGACGCGCCGGCGCAGCACGGGATCGGCGCTGCGCAAGTGCGGCCGGAGCCAGGCGCGCACCTCGGGACCGCCGGCCAGGATGCGGGCGCGGGCGGCCTGATGCACCTGGGTGTCTTCATCGGCCAGCAGCGTGAGCAGGGCGGTTTTGAGACCGTCGGTCAACCCGCCGGGGGCGGCGCTGGTGCTCGGGGCGGACACGCGTGTTTGCAGGTATTGACGGCTGGAGGCCGGCTTTCTTCAACCCGAAAACCGACCTCCGGCGCGGGCGCAGCTCACTTTCGCTCCGGCAGCGGGCGGTCCGTGGTGGCCCGGGCGACCTGCCCGCAGGGGACCGCAGTCCGCCGACCGCAGCCTCGAAAGGCCAGGGCGCGACGGAGTCCCGCCCCACCGCATCAAAGCCGGTGCGGCACAAACGCCGGCTGTGGTCGGCCGTCCCGTTCAAAGATCCGCCTTGGACGATCAGGTCCTGGCCATTCCCTCGGAATGCGGCTTACGCTTCTTCAACCACCTTCCAGCCCAGCGCGTCGGCCAGGGCGAAGATGGGCTGCTTGAGGTCGCCGTAGAAGGTGACGCGATGCCAGCCCCATTGATCCCATTCGCGGAAGAGCTTCTCGAAATCGCCCACCGGCTCGGCGCACAACTTGGTGCGGCAGGCGCGGTCATCGGGGTCGTTGCCCACCGCCTTGGCTTGATGGAAGAGGATTTGCTTCCGGCCCTGGTCGAATTCGAGCGTCGTGGTCAGATAGCCCGCGGGCAGGATCGAGCGCACGGACGCGCCCTGGCGGTCCTCGGAATGCGTCAGGATTTCAAACGGGTTCGCCGGTCCTTGCGGTCCGAGCGCCTTGTTGGCCGCCACGCAATGCGCGTAGATGATCTGGCGCTTGGCGGTGTCCATCACCGGGTCGGAGATGTAGCCTGGCCGGCCGCGCGTCAGGATGGCGCCGATGACCATCGTGGCGGCGGAGCGGACGTCGCACTCGCAGCCGCCCACTAGGCCGTCGTTGAGCAACTGGTAAAAACCCAGGCACGGGTAGGCGTGAATGTGGCCGCCGTAAAAACCGCCCAGGCAGTTGATGGTGATGGCGTTCGCGCCGTGCTTCTTGAGCAGCGCCTTTTCGGCGAGGTACATGGCGGCGGAGGTCTCGAGGGTTTCACGCGAGACGCCTTCCACCCGCCGGGCGGACCTCTGCCAGCGGTCGGCCACGGCGCGGGTCTCATCCGGATCGGCGTTCTTCCAGGCTTCGTTCAACTCGGCAAACGGCACCTTCTGCACCGGGATGCCCGCGATGGCCGGTTCTTCGCCGGTGTTCTGGTCGCGCACCGCCAGGATGCGCGAGGCCTTCATCTGGCGCAGGCAGTCGTCGGTGGAAACGCAGTTCAAGTCGTCCGCCCGGAAGGCCAGGCGGCCGGCCTTGGGCGTGTGCCGGACGCGGACGTTGGCGGTGGCCGCGACGAAGTCGGCCACCGTGCCGCCCTTCGTGACGACGGCAAAGCACTTCACTGCTTCGGCGAGGTCCTTGAGGTCCGAGGAGGCGACGAAGCCGACGTTGGGCGCCTGGCTCCGCAGAAACGCCGCGTTGTACACCAGAAACCCGCCGCTGCCGCCGAACTGGAAATCCGCGTACAGTACCGGCTTGCCGGAGGCGGCGAGGGTCTGCACCACCTGGTTCCAGCAATTCATCTGGTACACCAGGTAGCCGTCCACGCCGCCAGCCTTGTCGGCCTCGAGGATCTGCTTCGCCTGCTCGGGGCCGTTGGCGGTCGCGGCGACGAAGTCAAACCCCTTGCAGCGGCGGGTCAGCTCGCGCTGCACGCGTTCCATGACGGGCTGGAAATCGAAGCCTTTGTTGGGCCAGTCAGGGCCGGGCTGCTGCGGCGCGTGCAAGGCGTAAACGATGCGGATTCGGGTGCGGGTGGCGGGCTTGTCAGCGGCTAGGAGTTGGGTCGGCGCGGCCAGCAGGCCGAGCGCGCCGGCGGCCGCCGCGCTGCCACGGGCGAGGAAGTGGCGGCGGTTCATCGGACAGCAGGCACAACCGGTGGGCAGGAACTGGGTGTTCATGGGTAATTCTGAATCGTGGTTTTGGAAAATAACGAATGGGTAATGTGTGACCAAGGCGTACGCCTTGCCGGCGGCAGAAGCAAGCACATTGGCGAGGCGCGGGAAGAAGCGCGCGCACCTCTCTTTTTGTGGGAGTATCCTCCGGCCAATGGCACGAAGGGCCATCCGCCCTCCAAGTCCTTCGGTTGCCTCCTTCCCCCTCACCCCGGGGAGAGGGGGGCCGTTCAAGCGCCTGCGTCAGTTCAGACGCTTCCGCATGGTCGCCGCGCGGGGCGCGTGCGCTCCCCATTTCGCTCTTCGTGGTAGTAACCAGCCTGCCAAGCCAACCGCCAGGTCTCCTCCCGAAATCAACCAGCCGGCCAGGTACGAAGCCTGACCGGCTGGAAACGTAAACCCGCGACTGGCGAAGCCGGCTAAAAGTCGAACAGGTACACGCGGAAGCCGATGCTGAACTGCACCGTGGAAAAGTCGCCGCTGCCGCTGACCACGTCGGCGATGTCAATCTCATGTCCCCAAGTGTAAACCCAACGCGCGTCGGCGCTGAACGAGAAGTTGCGCACCACGAAGTATTCGATGCCGCCACCGACGCTGAGGGCGGGGTAAATGCCGCTGGCATCCACCTTCAGACCCGCGCCGGCCTCCTTGCCGTCGTTGAACTCGCCATACGAGATGCCGACGCCGGTGGCAAAGTAGGGCACCCACCGGCCGCGTTGCAGCGGGTAGCGGAGCCGCAGTTGCGGGATCACCACCCCCATGCCGTACTCGCCGATGGTGCCGTAGTCCTCCACGCGGATGCCGTGTTCCAGGCTGTCCGCGGCCAGCTCGATGCCCCAGTTCTCGCCAAAGTCCGCGCCCAGCAGGAGGCTGCCCGTCTGGTTCACCGTCCCTCCCAGGGCCGAGGGCTCGGGCACGATGTTCACGCCGGATGTCCATTCATCGTCCGTCCGCACCGAGCCGCCTACGCGCACGCCGAAGTAAAACCGGTTCGGGTCCCGCTCGTCCTCCGTCGCCAGCGGCCGCGGCTGGTTTTCGTCGAAGTACACGCGCAGGCCAAAGGTGAAGATGGCCGAGGACAGGTCCACGTCCACGGTCTGGCCTTCCACGGTGCCGTCAATGGGGTTTACCCACATGTATTTGCCTTCGAGGCCGAAGGTGACGTTGTCGGCGATGAAGTACTCGATGCCCGCGCCGGCCGCGACCGCAAAGCTCATGTCCTCGATGTCAATGTCCAGCCCGTAGCCGCTCTTTTTGCGGTCGTTGAACTGGAGAAAGGACGGGCCGATGCCGGCGATGAGGTACGGCACCAGCCGGTCTTGCAACAACGGGAAGCGCAGCCGCGCCTCGGGCACGAAGTTCCACGCCGACACCTCGCCCAGCGTGCCGTACGGCGAAAGTTCGTACTCGCGCTCGAAGAAATCCAGGATGACCTCCCCGCCCCAGTTCCGGTTGAAGTTCGCCCCCACGCCGAACGACCACAGGTCGTCCACGCCCCAGAGCGGGGACACGTCGCCGCTGTGAAACCGCAGGTAAGGCCGGAACCGGTCCGCGTCCTCCGCCCGCCCCCGCCCGGGCAGGGCAACCAGGGTCAGCAAGGTCAATCCGAGCAGATGCAAAAAGGGCCGCGTGAGACGCATATCGTGCTTTGTGTGACTGGTGTTTTTGAGGATTCAGCCTGGCTGGTTGGAGGCGTTTCCCGTATCTGGACCACCCGGAAACCGGTGCCCGGCAACCGCCGCAGTGAACACTGCGTCATCGGGGAACGGATTAGCAAGCCCAAGCTGTTCACCGGCGTCCGCGCCGCTCAAAAAATCGGGCGGCGACCCGAAAGCCGCCGCCCGCGAACCCAACCGAACCCCGGTCGTTGACCGTTCTTGCCCGAAACATCACCCCGCAACTCGCCGTGGCACGTCGGCCTTGGCCGCAGAACGCCCGTGTTCAGTCTCGTAGTGGCGCGGCTGCCCCCCGGGCCGCACCCGTTCTGCGGACGACCGCGTCCGCGGAACTCCGGCGCGCTGCCTCAGACCAGCGACACGCCTTTGGGCATCTTTACGATGATCGTGCCCGCGATCTTGTCGTGCCAGCTTTGCCGTTCCGCCGACCAGCCGGCCCAGAAGAACCCGACGAACAACGGCAAGGCCGAGAAGACCGCGGCCAGCGACCGCACCAAGGCCACCGACCAGTCCAGCGGCCGGCCGTCCACGCGCACCACCTTCAGCCCGCAGACGATGCCGCCCAGGGTAGTGCCCTTCCAAGCCCACATGGCCGTGTGGTAGGCGATCAGGATCAGCACGAAGCCGGGACCGAACAGCGGTCCGGGAAAGGCGGCGAACAGCCAGGCCAGCAGCACCAAATCCAAGAACGCCGCGCCAGTGCGAATCCAGAATCCCGCCCGGGGCAGCACCGAGAGTTCGGCCGCCGAGCCGGCGCCGGTCGCGGGCGCCGGCATTCCGCCGGTTTCTGGCGTCAACGCCGGGCCACCCGTGGCCGGCGTGCTGAAGGCCAGGGCCGCGTCCGCCGCGGACGCCGATCCGCCAGCCGGGCCGCCGGTGACGGGAGGCGGGGCGAAGGCCGGAGCGGGCGGCGGTGCCTTAGCCGCCCGGTTGGCGCGGATGACTTCGATCACGGTCAGCAGCGCGGCACCGAAGGCCAGCGGAATCGAAAGCCCGTACACCACGAAGCCAAGCAGCGGCACCATGTACAACAGCGTCACCACAACAAAGCCGGCGACAAATCCGAGCAGCGGCGGGCAGGTGCCGTCGGCATTGAAGCGCCGGCAGATGCTGCGCCCGATCCACTGAAACATCGCCGCCTTGCCGATGACCAGCGCCGCCATGCCGGCCAGGATCACGAAGGGGAGAACCAGGAGCCCCACGCCGGAGGCCAGCAACACGAAACTCAAGGGCGCGCTGAGGATCAGGCCCAACAGGCCGATGCCGAACGCCGGCAGCGCTTGTTTGTCCAGCGTCTGTTCGCACACCTCGACCGGCCGGGGCAGCAAGGCGGCCACGAGCAGGTACAGCAGGAAATGCAGCGCCACCACAAACCACACCCAGCCCACCCCGGGCGGCAGCGGACGGCCCAGGAGCAAGCCGTACCGGAACCAGTCGCCGATGGCGGGCAGGAAGCCGGCCATCTGGATCTTCTGGCCATGCAGGGTCGCGCCCGGAGCCAGGTTGAGCTTGCCGCCGATCACGATGGTTTCGCCGTGCACGACCGTGTTGGGGCCCAACTGGGCATTGCCCATGACCACCACCAGATCGCCGCCCACCTCCCCGTCCAGGTCGAGGTTGCCGAACACCGCCACGCACTCGCTGGCGACGCGGCCGCGGACCAACGCATCGCCAAACACGGTCACGCACACGTCGTCCACCTCGCCTTCGACATGCGCGTTGCCGAACACGGTCACAACCACCTCCGCACGGCGGCCGGCCTTGAGTTCCGAGTTGTTGAAGACATTCACCACTTCACCGACCGAGCGCGGCCGCTCTTCACTGGTGGCCACGCGGTCGCGCGCGCCGGAGGCGGTTTCGTCCCGTTCTTCCACCGCCTGGGCGAAGGCCGGCGACGGGAACGTGATGGCGGCGGCCAGGCCCGCTGCCAGCAAGCCCGCCCGCAACCGACGGTCAAACTCAATGCGTTTCATGGTCCCTCCCTGCTTCTGATTTGTGGAATGCCAACCGGTACAAAACCGTGCCCAGCCCGACACAGACCGCGTACATGAGCGCCCCCAGCGCGCCCAGACCCACCCAGATCCACACGCTCACCTGCTGTTTGAGCAGGCCCAGCGCCTCGCACACGGCCAGGGCCGCGGCCCAGACCGCCTCCAGCGGCGCCAGCCAGACATTCAGCCGGGCGCCGACGGTTCCCGCTGCGGCGAACTCGCTGAAGTGCAGGGTGGCGTAAGTGAGCGCGCCTAGGACGAACGAAACGGCCAGCAGCGACATTGCCTGGGCGAAGCGCGGCCATTCCAACCACGGCCGGGCGTACCAAGGCCGGCGGGCGCGGGCGGCGATCGCGGTCATGACCCGCAGAGCCAGACTGGCCGGCGCCGGGCGGTCGGGCAGTTGCCGAAGCTGCGCGTCCAGCCAGGCTTCCAAATTCTCTCCAGATTTGTTCTCAGGCGGGTTCATGAGTTGCTCACGGTTTCAGGACACGGCGGCAAGGGGGAAAGTTGCGGCAATTTTCGGCCGCGGAAAGGCGGTCGCATGGAACATTCGCCGGCCACGTCGTTCACGGCCGCAACCGGTTGCGCTGTTGACGTATCGCGGCGGCGGTTTCATCCCGAAGACCGCTGTTGAGGGGCGCATCTCATTTTCGAGCGGACAGGATCGCCTGCCACGGTGGCGGCCGGCTTCCAGCCCGGTGATGAGGCACGGGCGGCGCCGTGCGGGTGGGGTTTTCCCTCCTGGATTCCGGGCGGCAGGATGCCGTCCTTTACGGCAGCCAGGATTGGCTGCCGCCTCCCCCGGCGGCGTCTGGCTGTTTTCATCGGCTGCGAAAAAGCGAGCTGCGCCCGCGGTTGAGCCGGATGGGAATTCGAGGCTGCGGATAGCTTCAGTTTTCGGGTTCATGGCAGATCTCCAGTTCACGCCAGGCTGACCTCCGGGTTGCGCATCAGCTTGCGGCGGAGCGCTTCGCGGCCGCGGTGGATGTCGGTCTTCACCTTGCCCAACGACACTTTGAGCCGGGCGGCGATGTCCTCGTAGCTCAGGTTCTCGAAGTGGTAGAGCACCAGCGGCACGCGCTGGGCGGGGGGCAGGGCTTGCAGGGCGGCCTCGAGAATCTCCCGCTGGTCGGCGGTGTCCACAGTCTGCTGGTGCGTGTCCGGCGCGGCCAGGGTGTCGGCGAAACTGCGGCCGGAATCCTCGTCGTCCGTGGCCTCGTACTCGGAGAAGAAGCGCCAGCGGTTGCGGTAACGGGTGAGGTGGTTGAGCGAGAGGTTGCGGGCCACGGTTTTGAGCCAGCCGCCGGCGGTGGGGCTCGTGGCCAGTTCGTCAAAGTGCTCGTACGCCTTCAGGAAGACCTCCTGGGCGATGTCTTCGGCCTCAGCCGGACTACCCACCAGGCGCAGCGCGGTCGTGTACACCAAGTCCTGGTAGTTCCGGAGGAAGGCCTCGAACTGGACCGGGTCGTTCATCGGCCGATGGGTTGGCAGTCCGGGCTGACCATCAAACCATGTCCATTCTCGCGCCCAAGACCCGGCCCGGAAGGCGAAAGTTGCAAAAAAGTTCAAACGAAACCCCGGCCGCCGGCGTATTACCCCCGTACGCATGAAGCGGCAGGTCCCGATTTTGGAGACGACCGGCGGGTCCGGCGAAGCGGCCGGACGGCGTCCAGTCTCGTTCGCCTCCGGCCGGCAAATGCAGCCAACCTGCGTCCGGCCATGAGCGCCTCCCGGTTCCAAGCCTTCAAGTCGCTGTTCGCCCCCACCGATGAGCAACTCATGTGGCGGGTGCAGATGACCGGCGATCCCGGCGCGTTTGGCGAGCTGGTCCGTCGCTGGGAAGCGCCCATCCAGCGGTTGTGCGCGCGGCTCACCGGCGACGACCACCGGGCGGAGGACCTCGCCCAGGAAATTTTCACCCGCGTGTTCATGCACCGCGCGGCGTTCCAGCCGGGCGCGCGGTTTTCCACCTATCTCTGGCGGGTGGCGCTAAACCACACCTACAGCGACCTTCGCAAGCCGCGGCACCGCCGCGAGACGTTGCTGGAGCCGCCGCCCGACGGCGCCGAACCCGCGCACCTGAAGCTCGCCGACGACGGCGCGCCCGCGCCGGACGAGGCGCTGGCCCGCCGCGAAACCGGCGACGCGGTTCGCCGGGCGCTGGCCGACCTGCCCGAATCACTGCGCACGTTGCTGGTCCTGCGCCATTACGAAGGTCTGAAGTTCCGCGAAATCGCCGAGGTGCTGGACCTGCCCGAAGGCACGGTGAAGACCCGCATGACCGAGGCGCTTAGCGAGATGGCCCGCCGCCTCCGTCGAACCCTTGAACTGCCGCCCGGCCCGCCGCCCAACCGGCGCGCCCGACCGCCCACCCTTTCTGTCGTATGAACCCGAATCTACCCTCCCACCACCCCGCGCCCGAGCAATGGGCCGATTACCTGTACGAGGAACTGGCGCCCGAGGTCCGCGCCAGCCTGGAGGAGCATCTGCGCGGCTGCGTGGCCTGCCAGCGCCAGCTCACCGAATGGCGCGAAACCATGTCCGCGCTGGACGCCTGCAAGGTCCGCCCGCGGGTCCGGCCGCTGGAGGTGTTCACCACTTCCGTCCGCTGGGCCGCCGCCGCGGCGCTGGTGCTGGGTCTGGGCTGGCTGGGCGGGCGCCTGGCCGCGCCGGAAGTTCCGGACATCTTGCGCCTGCGGGCCGAGGTGCGCGCCGATCTGGAGGCGGAATTGCGCCAGCAATTCGCGACCCGGCTGCAAGCCGCCCTCGCCGCCGCCGAGCAACGCACCGGCGAGAGCCTTCAAGCCCTAGCCGCCACCTGGGCGGCGGCGCGCGCCGAGGACCAGCACACCACGCTGGCCCTGTTCCAGCGCGCCGAACGCCAGCGCCTCAGCGACTACGCCGCGTTGCGCCGCGACCTCGAAACTGTGGCGGTCGTGGCGCAGGACGCCATCGGCCTCACGCAGCAACAGCTTACCCAACTCGCCGCCAACACGCTGGCCACGCCGGCCGGCGACGGCGGTTTGCCCCGTTAGCCGAAAAACAAACCTGAAACCATGAAAACCCAACAGTTCATCCTGAGCACCGTGGCCGCCGTTTTTGCCGGCCAGATCATTGTCATCGCCGAAGAGTCGCCGCCGGCGCCGCCACTCCCCGCGCCGCCGGGGCTTCCGGTGGTTCACTTATCAGAATTGACCGCCGCGCTCGCGCAAGCCGGCCACGAATTGGACGGCGTGCAGGAGCACGTGACCGCGCTCTTGGCGCAGGTCGTTCCGGCGGCTGTTGACAACGCGGAAGCCGCTCCGTTCCCCGAGCCGCCATCGCCTTACGAGGCGGGCGGTTTGGTGCTGGCCGACATGGGCATTGAGCCGGGCGGCGGCGGCGCCCCGCTAGTGATCGCCTTCGAGATCGGGCAGGAGAAAATCGCCGAAACCCAGGAAGACCTGGCGATCCTGTCGCGGATTTTGTCCCGGGCGGCCGGCCGCGAGGACGAACGCGCCGGGAAGATGGCGTTGGGCATCCTCGTGTCTTCGTTCCCCGGGCTGCGGCGTCCGCAGGCGATGTACCTCGAGGGCTACGGTGCCACGTTCCTGCTGAATGTGCCCTTCCCGCTGGCCGCGCCCGCCGTGAAAGACGAGCGGAAGCCGGACAAGCCGAAGAACACCCTTTGGGAGCAAACGCGACGGGAGTTGTACGGCGGCCGCGGCGGGTTTGGGGGCGGCGGTGGCGTGGGAGTCGGCATGGGTGGCCGCCTGCCCGACGAAATGATGTTGATGCGCTACGGCATACTCCCCGGCGGCGCCAGAAGGACCGCGGCGTACGACGCCAAACGGGTGGAAAAGCTGCGGCAGGAACTGATCGAGGCGCTCGAGCAAGGCGTCAACCTGCGTCACGTCAAGCCCGAGGAATACCTGGTCGTGGTGGTGTCCAGCAGCGTGGATGAGCGGGAAGTCCGGGTGGTCCGGGTGGAAGAACGCGCGGGAGCAACCAGGGTGCCCGAAGTGCGTCAGGAAGAGCGTTCGGTGTTGGTGCCGCAGGCCGCCGGCCCGGGCGCCAACACACTGGTCTTGCGCGTCAAGAAGGCCGACGCCGACGCCCTGGCCGCCGACAAGATTGACTCCGAGGAATTCCAGAAGCGGGTCAGCGTGCGACAGTACTGACACCCGGATGGTGGGGCCGCGCGGCGTCGCGGCCGGGGCCTTGACAGGGCGAGGCTCCGCCGAGCCGCGCCATTCCGCCGGGCAAGATGCCCGGCTCAACGGCAGGCTGGAAGCCCGCCGCTACAAGTGGGTACGCCCTCGCCGAGGCCGCACGCCTGCCGCCCCTTGCCAAGGGGCGGCCTGCCTTTGGGGGCGCGGATGGCCTTGTCGGAGACAAGTCGGGCCGCGCGGCGTCGCGGCCTGCGGCGGCGGCGCAGCCGGTCAGTCTTGGTGGGGCGAGACCCGGTCGAGCCCTGCAATTTCACAGGCAGGGCTCGAGCGGACTCCTGCCCTACCGCGATCGTTTGAGGCATTACCCGTTGCCGGCACTTTCCGCTGCCCAAGCCGGTGCAGACCGCGCTAGGCTGCCGCCATGAACCGCCGCGAGTTTCTCACCGCCACCGCTGTCGCTTCGCTGGCGGGCGGTTGCATCCACCCCGTCTCGAGTCACTGGCGCCTGTGGCTTTCGACCTCTTCGATCCACTTCAAGCATCTGCCCCTCGAGCGGGCGTGCGAGCGTATCGCCGCGCTGGGCTTCGACGGCGTGGACATCTGGAGCGGCTACGAAGGCTGCCCGCATCTGGACGACGCGTCGAACCGCCTCGGCCCCGGCGGCTTGAAAGATCTGCTGGACCGGCTGCGGCTGAGGCTGTGCTCGTTTTCTACCTACGTCGGCGGGTACGCCAAATACGCGGCGTTGCTGGGCGGGGCTGGCGGCGGCGTGGCCATCCAGGGCAGCGCCGGGCCGTGTCCGCCCGCGGAACTCACGTCGCGGATGAAGGCCTTTTTCGAAAGCCTCAAGCCGCTGGCCGATCTCGCCGCGCAGCACAATTCCTGGCTCGCCATCGAAAACCACGGTGACGCCCTGCTCGACTCGCTCGATTCGTTCCGGGCCTTCGTGGACCTGAACCCATTCGACCGCGTGGACATTGCGCTGGCACCGTATCACCTCCAGGCGCGTGGCGACCGGGTCGAGGACGCGATCCGCATCGCGGGCAGGCGGTTGCTGTTCTTCTACGCCTGGCAGAAGGCCGACGGCTTGGCGCAACTGCCCGGCCACGGACCGGCGGACTTCAAGCCGTGGCTGCGCGCCTTGCGGGACATCGGTTACCGTCGTTTCGTGAATCCGTTCATGCACGGCGACGTCGAATCCGGTCAAATGGCCGCCGCGCTCGCCCAATCCCGGACTTACCTCAAAGCTCTGGCGTGAACCCGGCCACCCCCCGCTAAACTCCCGTAACACCCATGACACACTCAGGCATTCCCCGTCGGCGATTTCTCACCCGCTCCGGCGCCACGCTGCTCGGCTTGGGCGCGGCCGGTCTGCCCCAGATCATCCCCGCGCGCTTGCTGGGCCAGGGCCAGCCGTACACCCTGCCTAGCGCGAAGGACCGGCTGAACATCGCCCACATCGGCGTGGGCGGCATGGGCAACGGCCATCTAGGCTACATGCTCGCCCGCCAGTCGCGCGGCGACGTCAACGTGGTCGCGGTGTGCGACGTGGACGAAGGCCGCCTCGCCGCGGCGGTCAAGAGCACCGGCGGCAAGGCCACGCCGTACCGGGATTACCGCTACATCCTCGAGCGCAAGGACGTGGACGCCGTGGTCATCGCCACGCCGGACCATTGGCACGCCTGCCAGACCGTCCACGCCTGCGAAACCGGCAAGCATGTCTATGTCGAGAAGCCCGCCTGCGGGACGATTGAGGAAGGCAAGGCGATGGCGCGCGCGGCCCGGGAAAACAAGATTTGCGTCCAGGTCGGCTCGCAAGGCCGCTCCCAGCGCGAGGCGTTCTACGCGCACCAGTACATCGCCAACGGCATGATCGGCCGCGTCCACACCGTGAAGTGCTGGCATTACGCCACGCCGTCGGACGACAACCCGGTGCCGGACAGCGAGCCGCCTTCGGAACTGGACTGGGACCTGTGGCTGGGGCCGTTGCCCTGGCGGCCATACAATCCGCGCTACCTGCACGGCGTGTTCCGCTGGCTGCTCGAATCCGGCGGCGGGCAGATTCGCGACCGCGGCGCGCACGTCATGAGCAACGCCCTGCACTTCACCGGCTCCGACCACACCGGGCCGGTGAGCATCGAGAGCAAGGGCCGCGTGCCCACCAAGGGTCTGTGGGATTCCGCCATCGAAATGGAGGTGACCTACCAGTTCAAAAACCCGGACTGGACCCTCATCTGGGCCCAGCCCGGCGAAATGGAGCCCTACCCTGACCGCGAGCGCGTGAAGAACGAAGGCATCCGAGAGGGCTACGGCGCGGTGTACTACGGGGACAAGGACAAGCTCGTCGTCTGGGTCGGCGACGGCCAGGTGTACACCGAGAAAAAGGCGCTCGAGTACCAACCGCCGGCCAACGGCGCGCAGGTGCCCAAAAGCCCGCGCTTCGACCACCACGAGGACTGGTTCGAGGGCATCAAGACCGGCCGCAAAACCATCATGAATATCGAGGCCGGCGTGGCCACCGCCTTCCTGTGCGTGCTGGGCAACCTCTCCCTCATCTGTGGCCGCAAACTGCACTGGGACCCCGTCAAACAGGAAATCGTCGGCGACGAACAGGCCCGCCGCCTCATGAGCCGGCCCCAACGCTACCCGTACACCCTTTGAGCCCGGAAATGCATTTCACCCGCACTCGCCACGCCATGAAAACCACCCTCGCCTCCACCCTTACCGCCGCTGGCGCCACCCTGACGGCCACCGCCCTGGCCGCGGACGCCGTCGCCAACCTCGTCGCCAAAATCAAAAGCACGGACGACAAGGTGCGCGGACCGGCCTGGCAGAACGCCGGCCCGGCCGGCGCGCCCGCCGTCGCTCCGCTGGCCGGGCTGATGACCGACCAGCACTTCGAAATCGCCCGTTCGGCGAAGCGAGCCATCGAGCGCATCGTGCGGCACGCCGGCCGGCCCGGCGCGGACGCCGAACGCAAGGCCGTGGCCGTGGAGCTGGTCAAACTGCTCAAACACCCGGCCGCGGACGTCCGCCGGCACGCGCTGTGGATGCTGTCCGAAATCGGTGGCGACCCGGCGGTCGAGCCAATGGCCGCGCTGCTGGCCGACGCCGAGGTGCGCGAAGACGCCCGCTGCGCGCTCGAACGCGTTCCCGGCCGGGCGGCCACGGCGGCGTTGAAGAAGGCGATGCGCACCGGGCCGGAGTCGTTCAAGTACGCCCTGGCCCACTCGCTGCGCGTGCGGGGTGAGAAAGTGGATGGCTACCCCAGCCAGAAACTGGCGCCCACCAAGCAGACCAGCGTGAAGGCGGGCTGACGGGCGTGGCCGGCTGCGGTCGCCGGGCCGTTGTGCTTCCTAAGCGTCCGGCGAGAACTCGTCCAGGTACAAGCGCGGGCCTGTGCCGGGTGGATGTGGCCCGCCAACGTCGTGCTTCGTGCAGCCGGCGATCGCGCACCCAGGCTCCGTCGCGGAAATGCTGCTGACAGTCGGGACGCGTCGGGTAAAGTTCAGCCATGAGTTCGGACCCGCTCGAATTAGCGGAAGCCTGGCGGGAACAGTACCGCGCCCGGAGCGAGGCGCTGGAGATCGTGCGCGCCCACGAACTGGCGGCCATGACCGAGGAGCGCGCCCGCGAAATCATCCGGTCGCTGGGCGCGGTCGAAGCCTGGCGCGAGCGTCCGGACTGGTCGGGTTTGGTCGAACAACAGGCCATCTTCCACGGACGTCCGCGCCCATGATCCGGCTTCCGGAAGTGCTGGCCGCGGCCGTTGAATTGCAGACTTTCTGCCGGCAACGCAACTGGCGCTTCTGCTTCATCGGGGGCATCGCGGTGCAGCGCTGGGGCAACCCGCGGCTGACCCAGGTTGTGGACCTTACCCTCCTGACCGGCTTCGGGAACGAAGAGCGGTTTGTTGAGGTCCTGCTGGGCGCATATTCTGCCAGACGGTCCGATGCTCGCGATTTTGCGCTGAGCCGCCGTGTCTTGCTGGTTCGTACCGCCTCGGGAATTGACGTGGACATCGCCCTGGGTGCGTTTCCGTTCGAGGAACGCAGCATCGGTCGCGCGACAGACTGGCGATGGGAGACCGGGGCGTCACTGACCACCTGCACCGCGGAGGATCTGCTGGTCCACAAGGTGTTCGCCGGGCGCGACCGCGACTGGGCGGACGTGGAATCCGTCCTGATCCGCCAGCGGGGCAAACTGGACTTCCACCTGGTCCGCTGCGAACTGACGCCACTGCTCGATTTGAAAGGCGAAGCAGAGTCGCTCGACAAACTTGAGCGGATGATGGCCACGGTGGAGCGCCGACTGAACGCGAAACCCTGAAACCCGGCGGCTAGTTCGGGTGGGGCAGGGACCGCATTGGAACCACTCTCCTTGCGCTGGCTGCCCTGCCACCAAGTCGCTCCGGCGCTTGGTTCCGCAGGCCTGACTCGACCACGCGCTTATGGAGCGCAACCCAATCCCGAGTCTGGGGAAGCGGTGACGGACAAGACGCGAACTGACATTTCAGCCCGCAAACGGCAGGGGCAGGAATTGACCTGCTCATTGCGCGAGGTGGGATCTCACCGATAACCCCCACACCGCGGCCGGTCGAAATTGGGGTGACCGCCCGGACTTGCACCGGCGCACGCCAAAGAGGGCGCGCGCCAACGGATCGCCGTGGAGCCTCTCGCGGTCGGCGAGCCAGCCGCCGCCCGAGCAGAGCGCGTAAATCAGTTGCCCGACGATGACCTCCGGGCCGCAGCCGCAGGAGCGCCCCCGGCGGGGGTCCAGCGTGGCGCAGTGCCGGATCCTGTGCCGCAGCGCGAAGCGGCCGGCCGGGGCCTCGACGGCGACCAGTCCGGCGTGAATGGAGTGATCGGTGTTGGCGACGAACGGGACCGGCCCTGGCTCGCTGGTGGCAGCCGGTCCCGTTCCTCTCACCCAACGGGAGAGGGAGAGCCGTCCCCCTCATGTCGTCAGCGCGGACATGTCCAAACTGACGGAGGCGGTCGAGGGCTTTCCCTCTCCTTGACAGAGCGGGCCGGGTGAGGGGGAAGGAGGCAAACGAAGGATTCCGACGAGCTGAGGACCGTTGCCAGTGGCCGGAAGAACACCCCACAAAAAGTGAAATGCGCTTGTGGGTCGCTCAATTCTCATTCCGCGCTTTAGGTGGTTCGAGAATTCTACAAAGCCGGGCGCGCCGCCTGCAGCGGGAGTCTCCAGCCGGTGATCGGGTCGGGTGGCGGGGGCTGCGCCCCGGCACCTCCCACAGCGCCGGACGTGCGGTTTTGCGCATCCGGCGGTTGAACGCAGCGGCGCCTCACTTGGCCGCCGCAAGGTCCGCGGGCATTACCACCGTGGCGCCACAGCACCGCGTGGGGCAGCGCCGCCTGCACACCGGGGCTGGCCGCAACCGGCCGCGCGCTTCGGGAACTGTGGACGACTTTCAGCAGTCGGCCGCGCAGGCCCAGCGCGCGCGGCTTGCGCAACCAGCCGAGCCGTTCCGGTTGACGGTCAGGTCGTCGGTCCGGTGGCGCGGAGCGCGTTGACCACCGCCGCGAAGTCCGCCGGCCAGGGCGCCTCGAATTCCACGTGCCGGCCGGTTTCCGGATGCGCGAAGGCCAGAAAACGCGCGTGCAGCATCTGCCGCGGCGCCCACACACCGGTCAATTCCGCCAGCCGCGCGTTGGCGCGCGCGCCGTACGTGGTGTCGCCGGCCAGCGGGAAGCCGAGATGTTTGAAGTGAACCCGGATTTGATGGGTGCGGCCGGTATGCAGGCGGGCCTCGACCAGCGTGGCCGCGCGCAACCGCTCCAACACCCGGTAGCTGGTCCGGGCCGGCCGGCCGCCTTCGAGCACGGTCATCACCTTGCGGTGGTTCGGATGCCGGGCGATGGCGGCGCGGATTTCGCCCTCGGGCCGGGGCAGTTCCCCGCACAGGATCGCGTGGTAAAGCTTCACCACCTCGCGGTCGGCGAACTGCCGCGCCAGCGCCACGTGCGCGGCGTCGTCCTTGGCCACCACCATCAGCCCGCTGGTGTCCTGGTCCAGCCGGTGCACAATGCCCGGCCGGGCCACGCCGCCGATGCCGCTGAGCCGGCCGCGGCAATGATGCAGCAGCGCGTTGACCAGCGTGTCGTCCTCAGTGCCGGCGGCCGGATGCACCACCATGCCGGGCGCCTTGTTCAAGACCAGCAGCCGGTCGTCCTCGAACACCACCGCCAGCGGCAGGTCGCGCGCGGGCACGGCGGCCTCGCGCGGCGCGGGCCAGGCGACGGTGATGGTCTCGCCGGCGCGAGGCGAATGCGTGGGCTTGCAGGGCGCGTCGTTGACCCGCACCGCGCCTTCGCGGATGAGCCGCTGCAGGTGCATCCGCGAAACGCCGGGAAAACGCTCGCGCAGGAACGTGTCGAGCCGCTGCCCCGGGCGGGTGGTTTCCACCACGATTGTTTCGCTGCGCTCCGGCATGGCGGGCACGGGCAGGAACGGCCGGCGCGATTCACGCCGCGGAGGCCGGCGGCAGGCGGTGTTTGCGCAGGTTGGCGTAAAGCGCCGCGCCGGCGGCCAGCACCACCACGCTGAAGGCTTGGCCCGGCTTCAGGCCCGCCACGTTCTGCCCGCCGTAATCGCCGCGCAGGAATTCCACGCCGAAGCGGAGGACGGCGTAGGCCAGCAGGTAGAGCGCAAAGGTCTGGCCGCTGAACTGGCGGCGGCGGAATTGCGCGGCCAGCGCGGAGTACAGCCCGAGCAATAACAGCGCCTCGTAGGCCGGCGTGGGATGCACCCCGGCGCCCCGCGTCACCGGATCGTCCGGATAATGCACCGCCCAAGGCAGGTCGGTGGGCGTGCCGTGGCAGCAGCCGTTGAACAGGCAGCCCACGCGGCCGAAGGCGTGGCCCAGCGCGATGCTCGGGGCCAGCACGTCCGCCAGGTTCCAGAGCGCGACCCGCCGCCAGCGGGCGAAAAGCACGGTGACCAGCGTGGCGCCCACCAGGCCGCCGTAAAAGACCAGCCCGCCGGCGCGCAGGTTGAAGACGTGCCAGAGCGACCGGCTGGCGAATTCCTCCTCCCAGTAACTGAGCACGAACCACAGCCGCGCGCCGACGATCGCCCCGACCACGGCCCAGGGTCCGTAATCGGCGATGGTGACGGGCGCGATGCCCGCGCGCGGGGCGCGGCGGCTGGCGGTCCACAGCCCGGCCACAAACCCGGCGGCCACGAGGATGCCGTACCAGTGGATGGCCAGCCCGCCCACGTTGAAGGCGACTCTGCTCACGGCCGCAGCTTAGCGGCCATGCGGGGCGGAGTCGAACCGTTTGCGAGGCCAGGTGCCGGACGCTGGCGATTCGCGCCAAAAAGATTGTTACCGGGGACGGGGTGACCAGTTCGCGGGAACTGGTCTTGGCGCCAAAAGTCGGTGTTACCCGCGAGGCACACCGACATGAGCACCGAAACCAAGCCACAAGTTCTGGCCCGACTGCGGCGGCGTTACGCCACCGCCGGCCGGGAACACAAGGCCGAGCTCCTCGACCAGGCGGTCGAACGGCTGGGCTATCACCGCCAGGCGGCCATCCGCGCGCCCCGGCAGCTTGCTGCGCCGGAGCATCCCCATCCGCGGCGAGTGGACCGAGGAAGGCCCCGGCTGGCTCGAACTGGACACCGTCGCGCTGTGCGGCAGCGCGCTCGACGACCGGCACGCGTGGATGCTCGACGCGGTGGAAATCCGCACCGACTGGGGCGAGTTGCGGGTGCTGGAAAACCGCAGCCAGCATTGCACTTTGACGCAGATTCGCGACCTCGGACCTGAGGAGTCAGTCCCGCATATTGACACTACCGTCTCCCCCGCCGCTGGGCCGACAACAGGTTCGACAAGCTCGCCCCCGTCCCCATCCGTAGCCGGGCCGCAATCCACTTCAGCGTCATGGTCGCCTCCGCCCGCAACGCACATCGCATAGGCCAGTTTCACCAGTACCAACGTCAGCGCCACCTGGCGCCAGCGCGGCGCGTTATCCGCCCTTGCGCGCCCCTCACTCATGGCAGGCATCCCCCGCCGAGCGCGACGCCGAAACCGCGCCCTTCCAGCCGAACTTCAGGTTCAGGCCGAAGTTCCACACACTCACCAGCACGATCGCCAGGAAGTTGGCCAGATACACGTTCCAGCCCAACCCCTCCACCTGGGCGCGCAGCAACACCACGCCCCAGACCATGCCCGCCAGGCAAATCAAATGAAACCGCACCAACCGCCGCGTCCGTCCCCGCCCGCCCGGCTCGGCGCCCAGTCCACGAAAGGTCCACCGCTCGTTCCAGAAAAAGTTGTTCAGCAACGCCGCTTCCGCCGCCAGCACCTTGCTCAACGCAAGGTCCCACCCCCACCGCACCGCCAGCAGATGCAATACCGCCATGTCCACCACCATGCCGGAGGCACCCACCAGGCAAAACTGCATGTACCGCCGCCCCAGGATTTGGGCAGTCCGGACCGGCTTGGGCAGTGGGGGTGGCATGAGCGGGCTTTGGTCGGCTCTAGAATAACCCGCGGCCCGCGCGCGGGGAAGCCCCGCTTCAGCGGGGCCGCTCGGTGGCGCGCTCTTGCAGCCAGAGCAGGTCCGGGTTGCCCGGGCTGGGCGCATCGTCCCGCGGCGGCGCCAGCGTCCGCCCGTCCCGCCACCGCCGCACCTCCAGGTGCCCGTCCGCAAACGCAAGCACCGCCCCGCCCCGGTGCCGCGTCCCCGGCTTGTCCCGCAACACCCAGCTCTCCGGTCGCGCCGCGTCAAACGCCCATTGCAGCCCGAAACTCCCGTCGTTGATCGTCTCGGCCCGCTCGTCCAGGAACGTGAAGGTCTGCGCCGGCCGCCCCACTTCCCCCAGCCGCCGGTACGTCCGCGCCGCCGGACTGTCCACCGGACTGCCCACAAAGCAGTTCAACGACACCGTCCGCACCCGCGGCTGCGTGATCCCCGCCACCGTCACCGGCCGCGCCGCCGGACACTGCCAGATTTTCACCTCCCCGCCCAGGTACGGCGCCAGGAGGCTGCGCCGCAGGTAGAGCGTGTTGGTGCAGTCCGGCCCGGGCAGGCCCAGCCAGCCCTCGACCCACTTGGCCCCCAGGGCCTCCTCCCGCCCGTCGGCGTTGGGCGGGAGCCGGTCCGCGTGGTCGGCCGCGTACAACGGCAGGGCCAGGGCAAACTGGCGCAGATGGGCCGTGCAGCGGGTGGTCTGCGCGCGCGACTTGGCCGCCCCCAGCGCGGGCAAGAGCAGCCCCGCCAGCACCCCGATCACCGCCAGCACGGTCAAGAGCTCGATCAGGGTGAAGGCGGACGCGCCACGCAGTTCTCCGCTTGGCCGACAATCTCCCGAGCAGGCGGTCAAGTTCATGGAATGCACTGCACCACTCTCAACGAGAGTTGCGGCTAGCCGGCGCTTCGGCCACGATCGGCAAGGAATATTTGTATTCGCAGACCATATTGTGAGCCTCCGAACATAGCTGGCGGCACAAATGTCCACGGCCGTTCCTTGAAGCGCCGAACAAGATGTTTCGCTCACGCCAGGAACTCTTTGATCTGGCTCCTGTGGCAAAGACGACCAGCACCCATTACTTGGACGTCCGGGCGTCATGGGATGCATACCAACTGACCACCCAACAGGGCTTTCCTACTGGACGGCCTGACTTTTCCCCCGTAGAAGTAGCAGGACGGCCCCGCTGCCGGACACCATGCAGCCAAGCACGATTTTCATGACCGTGTCCACGCCCGCCGGGGTGAGTCCCCATCGGAATGAAAGCGCGCCAAGACAACCGCAAGGCTCATCGCTCCCCAACCAAGAAAGGCCAATTCGATAAAGCACAAACACGCCCGAAAGCCAGAAGACCAGCGCTGCTGACCTTTGCAGTCGCACGCTCAGTAAACAATGCAGACCTACCATCGCCTCAATCACGCCAGCGTAAGTGAATAATTCGCGCAAGGTCAACCCGAACACAGGATCGACGCTTTCCAGCACCGGTTCCTTGCTGATTACGCTCCACAGCTTCGCTGCCCCCGTCAGCAGCAAAATACCGCCACACGAAGAAAGAACAAAATGGGCTTTCCGCGCTTGCATGGTTTTCAACGATCGGTGGGCCTGGCCGGCCGACGCGTCTGTCTCCACCACAGGTACGCCAACGGCGCGAGCAGCAGCAGCGTTATGGCCACCATCAACACCTTCCGCCGTAAGTTCAGGACGGCAGGCGCCTGCGCCAATTTCTCCTTCCAAAGATCCGTCAGATCTGGATTCCACAGTCGGCCTTTGCTCCAGTAGCCGATGATCTCGGGCTTGCGCACATCCGTAACCTGCACCAACTCCGGCAACTCCTGCCCGCGCAGCAACCCGGTAAGGGAAAAGGTGTCCGGTGGAATGGCCACGTCGGCCTCCGCCTCCACAATCTTGATTTCACGCCGGTCTCGCACCTTACCGTCCCGACCCCGCTCCACTGTCTCGATCCGGCTCGGCAGCCATGGGTAGCTGGGATTTTCGTAAACCGAACGGACCGTTATCAAACCGTGCTGTCCCAACTTCTCCTCCATCCGGTACACAGCGAACTGGTTTTGATGGTCAATCCAAAAGTCCCGCTGTAAATCCCGACTGGGCAGGAAGGTCCGCACCCGCCAGCACATCCTGTCATCCACTTCCTCCAGGCCTATCAGTAGGGTTTCCGGCACCTCAGGCGCCTCAAGCAGGAGGCATCTCCGAATGGTGTCGTCCCAGGAATAGTACGGGGTGATGCCGAACAACCTGGGGTCGCAAAGGAAATCGGACGTGCCGCTATCCAGATTCCTAATCCGGACAGATGAAGAATCATTGACGCTGAAATGACCAACATCTTTGCCGT
The DNA here is from genome assembly GCA_964568145.1 of uncultured Verrucomicrobiota bacterium. GTDB lineage: Bacteria > Verrucomicrobiota > Verrucomicrobiia > Limisphaerales > J093 > DSVZ01. Next base: position 2,374 of record CAZMOZ010000018.1, on the reverse strand, counting down.
CATAATACATCCTCACCCGGTCCGACTGGTTGTAGTTGGAGCTGACCGTCTCGTAGAACCGCCTGTCACGGTCAAACCATATAAGTGAATTATAACAGTTATGCACAAAGGCGTTTTGAAAGGTATGTATTATCCTCAATTGGGATGTAGGAATCTGCTCTCGCATCGAGGCCACGCCTTCCAGAAGCAGTGTGGCAGAAGGAGGAGCCGTTGCCGCCTCACCACGAAAGGCGATCACGGGCATGCAAGCAACTGCCCAAAACCCTGTCTGAAGTGTTTGTAGGAAATTCATTAGGGGAGGCACGGCGAGCAGGGGTTAGCATTCCGCTTGGGTAGATCAACCCATGGACCCTCGCTGCCAGCCTTGATCTCGCATTTGCGGGAAGTTGAATTCCATTGGCACTGCACCGTCCTGTAGCAATTGGCTGCCGGTGCCACGACGTAAGTGTGTGCTATCCACATGGACTGTGCCGTTGGACCACCGGTGGTATCTGTGATGCATACTGAGCTGGCGTTGTCTCCCTCTGTCTGGGGGAAGTCATTTTTCACTTCGTATGCTTGGGGGGTACTTGCTACGCAAGCCGTCTCGGTAGTCTGTTCTGGGCATTGTCGCACACCCTGGCCTCCATTGGTCCAGCACATTCCCGGGGTGCGCGGCTGCCGATGTGGACAGCCACCCGGCGGAGTCTCGGTGTCATGACTACATGGCTCGCACCACCTAACTCCTTCATTATTATTCCTCTGCTTGAGATCATCGGGCGCATAGGCGGTTATTGCTAACACCGTCAGGATGACGGCAACGCAGACATGATGTGTTGTGCGGTTCATTGGCGGATTCCTTTCGGGTTCTTTCGGGTTATTCCTCGAGGCGTTTGAGTTGCACCGCCAAAGACCGCGCCTCGGTGCAGCCTGTGGCGGTTTCAACGTCCAGTTGAAAAATGATCTGCCGCGCGCCCGCCAACCACGCATTCTTGATCTCGACAATGTGCGAGCGCTTCCAGTCGGCGGGCAGCGCTGTTTCTTCCTGCGGTATCGCTTCGACGCCATCCAGCATAACCTCACGCAAGCGTGTCGGCCTGTCCGACTCCAGCGTGAAGCGACTGGTCAGCGACAGCATGCCGGGAGAAAGCACAATCAGGCTGGGGCTCACGGACACCTCGGGAACCACTGTCGCTGACACGGGTACGGTGACCGAGGGTACCCGCCGGCTCGTGGTTTCAACCACCAGCGTGCGCGCGAAGCTCTCCCGGTGCCCGACTTTTGGCGCATGGAAGGTGATAGCGACATGCTTGGGATGCACCGCGACCTGGAACGGTCCTTCGGATGACTGCCTTGGAATGAGCGCAAATTCCTTACGCGCCACCGGCTGGAAGGCTACCACACGGCTGATGACCGCGCCCGGCCGTACTTCACCAAAATCAACCGTCCGGGGTTCAAATGAATAATCAGGCCAGATCGAGCCGGAGAGCCGTGCCATGGCCAGGTATTTTTCGCGTTCGCCCTGCAAGACGACCTCAATGCTTGAGATGATTGGTCCCTGGCGAGAACCGGTCTGGAACGACACCAGCACGGGTGTACTTTCATTGGGCTCCAAGATACGTCCCAACAGGCTGGTCGAAACCACCGTGCAATCGCAACTGGCCTTAAAAGCGACGAGCCTGAGACGGTTGGTCGTACGATTTATCAGCTGGAATGTGTGGGAGACGTTCGTCGCCTGTAAGACGGTGCCGTAATCATACGTTGGTGGATCAAATCCCACCGGGGCGCTCTCGGCTTGCGCCCGCGATGACTTGGGCACTGCAAAGCGTTGCCAGTTAGCCGCCAAGGCCAAGAGCATGGCAAGAAAGCCCACACCCACTAACATGCCTGCCAGCCGTTCAACGGCAGCACTCATTCTCTGACGCGCGCGTCCGGCCATTGAGTCTGAGGTTGTTGTGTCACAGGACGTCAAGGTTTGTACTCACGCCTACACAAGGTTGTACCATGAGGTGGACCTGCTCCAAGAACAATGGCGCTTCGTCGAGCGGCCGACCTTGCTCCGGTTTAGTGGAATCAGCTGCGGGCATGTGAGCTTGAATCGAGGCGCACGTGAATGACGGCAAAACCCGCCACCGCCCCGTAAATCCCCGCGCCCTCCAGTCCCGATGGGTTGCCGTGGCGCTCGAATCTCCGGAGGGTAGCTGCGAGGATTCTGCGGCGGCTGCGACGGGATTCGCCAAGGAAAGATTGTTCGCCTCCGGTCCCCGCATGGCGGGGTTTGGCCACGTCTGACTGTTACGCCGTTTCATGAGACCCAATTGTTTGGTTCGCTGGCCGCTTCACCCGCGAACGGGCGAACGGGCGAACGGGCGAACGGGCGAACGGGCGAACGGGC
>CAZMOZ010000017.1:19734-90595 GCA_964568145.1 uncultured Verrucomicrobiota bacterium | reverse complement strand
GGGGCTGCTGCCTCTGTACTTGGATGATTTGGGATGGCACCCGTTTCGCCTCCGGATCGCCCGTCTGGTCGGCTCCCCGATTCCCCCCAAGGTCTTTGACCCGCCATTGGCTCGGGACTGGGCCGAGCGGTGCCTCGAACGCTGCGTTCGGCATCTGATCGTTACGGAGGGGATTGATGTCGTGAGCCTGGGTCCCGTTTCGTCGCTGACCTGCCCATGGGGGGCGAACGGAAGTTTGTCCAGCTGCCTGGCTGATGTGGCGCGGTGTTGCGGAGATGATTCTGAGGTTTACGCGGTGTACTGTTTGCCGCGGCTCGCGGAAGACTATTGGGGGGCGTTAAGCCGCAATGAGCAAAAAAAGCGCAAGTATGAACTCCGGATGCTTGGAAAGGAATTTGCTGTTCGGGTGGAATTGATTTCCGGTCCTCAGGCGGAACTCTTGGCCGAATTTGATCGGTTTGCCGATCAGCACACCCGCCAGTGGAACTCCGAAGGCAAAACAGGTCATTTTGGCGCTTGGCCACAGGGGACGGAATACAATCGTGCCCTGGTGACAAGATTGGGGCCACAGGGTCGGGTTCGATTCCTCCGGATCTGGGCAGACGATCAAGTCGTAGCCCGTCAATACATCTTCGCTTTCAACAGGCGCTGGTGGTGGGAACTGCCATCCCGCATGGTGGGAGAGCAATGGAGGCGCTTCAGCCTGGGCCCCTCGGCCCTCGTGACGATGCTGCAGGAAGCGATTCGTGAGGGCGTCGGGCAGGTGGAAGGGGGGCTGGGACATTACGAATATAAAGTGCGCCTTGGTGCGCAGGAACATCAGGCACCGGTCTTCCGCGCCTTTGCCCGATCACCCGGCAGTCGCGTTCGCCAACGCGTTTATGCGGGACTGCAATGGCTGCTCCGAGCGGGCTACCACATGGTGTGGTACCGCCGGATCCAGCCATGGCTGCCGGCGCGTTGGCAGCGGCCTCAGTGGAGACTTTGGTTGCGGTTTGACTATTAAACGGATCGCCTCCACTGGCCGGGCAAGTGCTGTGGCACCCCCCTCACACATATGAGGAAGTCAATTCTTAGCCTGTGCTGGTTGTTAGTGATCGCGTCTCGATCCGTCTTGGCCGCGGCCTACCATGTTTCCGTGGAGGGACAGGACGGCAACCCTGGGTCTGCGGAACAGCCCTGGCGCACAATCCAGAAGGCCGCGAACACCGCGCTGCCGGGGGATACCGTCACCGTACACGCAGGCCGCTATGACGAGCGTGTCAGCACGACTCGGGGCGGGGCTGGCGAAGCGGATCGAATCCGCTTTCAGGCCGACGGCAAGGTCATCATGCGGGGTTGGGTGGTCAGCCATGCTTACATCGCGGTGTATGGTTTTGAAATCACCGGACATTCCTCGCTGGTCAGTACGGAGAGTTTTGTAAAACTGAACGCTGGCGCCCACCATTTCGAACTGTCGAACTGCGTTATCCGTGATGGCTTTGCCTTCAAGCGCGACGATCTGGTCTTCACGGCGCCCGATCAGATCAACTCCCCTGCCGGCGGCTTCCTGGCTGCGGGCTTCTTTCCGGGGCAGGCGGTCGCCCTGCGCCGCGGCACGAACGTGGCCTTGGTCAACCGCGAGATCACTTACACCGTTGCCGCCGTAAGTGATACCACCCTGACACTGAAAGAAGGCAATATCGCCAACGACGGTCCCAAACCAGCCTACTTGAGCGGTTCACCCAATTTCGCGCTGCATTTCCATGGCGGTGTCACCAACGGGGTTTTTCGGAACAACGTCTTCACGAACCTCAGTTACATCATGGTGATGCTGGCGGGGTCCAACCACCTGTTCGAGGCCAACACCTTTGTCCACAACAACGGCTGGGATGCCATGGTGTTGGCGGGCAGTGACCAGGTATTTCATCATAATCTCTTTCGTGATTTTGGCTGGGGCAACTACTCGCCTTCGCCGGACATTCTGGACAACTACGGGGCGAACAAGTTCGAGCGGATCGTCTTCACCAACAACTTCATCGAGAACATCATCGGGGTGATCAGCGTGCAGAAGGCCCTGAACACCGTGGTGAGCGGCCCATTGCTGATGACCCATAATGTGTTTACGGACGTTGGCTTTTTCTGGGGCTATTTCCCGGGCACAAGGATCGAGCAAAACACTTTCCTGCGCGTCGCCCGGCAAGGCAATGTGGCGGTGCAGGTGGAGCGCCACGCATTGGTCTTGGAAACGCGCAACTACGCCACGAACGCGGTCATCCGGAACAACATTTTCCTGGATTGCGGGCAGGCGACCGGCGACGTGCCTTGGAGCGAAGTGGGGTGGTATCGGTTCCTCGGCCCCGCGGATTCGGTGACGACCGAGGGCAACTTCGTGGCCGGAGCGCCGCCGGACTACGGCGCCAAGACGACCTGGCCGGAAGGCAATCCCCTCCTCAACGGGGGCGATCCCCGGTTTGTGAACATCAACGACCCTCTTGGTCCCGACGGGCTTCCGTTCACGGAGGACGACGGCCTGCGATTGCGTTGGGACTCCAAGCTCCTCGGTGCCAGCGCGGGCGGGCGGACGCCGGGTGCTTATGAATCCCCGCTGGACACCCGGCCGCGTCTGGAGGTCCAGCTTTTACCGGCCGCGCAAGTGCGTGTGAGTTGGCCGGCCGCGGAAGGACCTTGGATTCTGCAAAGCGCCCCAAAACTTCTCGGGGAGTGGGCTGATTTTCCCGCGGATCCTGTCTTGGAGGATGGTCAATTCCATGTGAGCGTAACGGCCGCGGACGCGGCCGGCTATTTTCGGCTCTCCCGGTGAAGTGGGCCGGCACGAGACTGAATGCGGTTGAATGGCGATGATGAGAGAGACGGTGGCCACTGAGACCGTGAATCCAGCAGGCAAGATGGGGCATGCGTTGGGAAGCCTGCTTCATGCCGCATATCGCGTGCGCCCGGGCCGCCCTGCGATTCGCTGGCTGCTGGACCGCCTGGAGGGGGGGATCATGTATTCCCCGACCCTGCGCCGCGTTTATCTGGACTATTACGGAATCACAATCGGGTATTTCACCTATGGAGCCGGTTTGGTGCCCGGAGTGTTCTGGCCGGGCACCGTCATCGGCAATTTCTGCAGCTTCGCCGGTGGGATCCGCGTCCTGCGGCGCAACCACCCCACCGCGCGGATCTCACAGCACCCGCTGTTTTACAGCCGCGGCGCGGGCTTGGTGCAGGCGGATACCAACCCGGCGATTGTCGAAAACCCGCTGGTCATCGGGCACGACGTCTGGATCGGGCTTAACGTCATCATCTGCCCCGGCTGCCGGAACATTGGCAATGGCGCCATTGTGGGCGCGGGTGCGGTGGTGACCCGGGACGTGCCTTCCTACACCATCGTCGGCGGCAATCCAGCCCGGCCCATTCGCAAGCGCTTTTCTCCAGAAATCGAAGCCGTCGTCGCCGCATCAGAGTGGTGGTTGCTGCCGCTGCCGGAGTTGATGAAACATTTGGATCTCTTCGCCGCTAACCTGACCGAAGAACAGGCCGAGCGTTTTGCCCTGGCCTTTCCCCCTCGTTCCCGCAACCGCGGGACGGTATCCTGAGTTCCACTGGCCGCCCTCTACGGTTCGCCTTGTTGAAAACGTGAGTCTCCGTCTCCAGTCGTTGCGCGGCTCCTTGATCCTGAGCTTAGGCGAAGGCGCTGGTTCTGCCGCTGCCTTCGTGCGCAATATGATCCTGGCCCGGCTGTTGACCAAGGCGGATTTTGGCATCGCGGCGGCGTTTGCCTTGATCATCAGCCTGCTCGAATTTTCCGCCAAGCTGGGCATCTCACGCTTTGTGGTCCGGGACAAGGAGGGCGACCAACCGGAGTTTCTCGCCAGCGCCCATTTCGTGCAGGCTGTGGCAGCCGTGCTGAGTTGCCTGCTGATGATGGCCGCCGCCTGGCCGCTGGCCCGTCTTTTTGGCATTGCGGGACAGGTTCATGCCCTGCTGGTCCTGGCGGTGGTTCCGCTGCTGAATGGCTTCAACCATCTCGATGTCCGGCGTTTCGAGCGGGAGTTGCGTTTCGGCCCTTCCACCTGGGTGGAAGTGATTCCCCAGATCGGGGTCGTGCTCGCGGTGTGGCCGGTGGCCCGCTGGCTGGGCGATTATCGGGCGGTGTTGGTGCTGCTGGTGCTGAAAGCCATTTGCACTTGTGCGGGGTCACACTGGCTGGCTGAACAGCCGTATCGTTGGCGGTTCCATTGGGAGTATGTCAACCGGATGCTTCGGTTTGGCTGGCCGCTGCTCGTGACGGGTTTGCTGATGTTTGGCGTCCTGCAAGGTGACCAATTTTTGGTCGCCACCTTTTACACCATGAGCGAACTGGCACCCTATGCCGCGGCGGCCGCGCTCACCGTGGCCCCGACATTTCTCTTCGGGCGGGTCTTCAACTCTATCGCCTTGTCGGTGATGGCCAAGGTTCAAGATGATCCTTCTGGATTTGACCGCCGTTACCGTTTGGTTATCGCCGTTGTCAGTGCTTTTTCCGCAGCCTACTCCGTGGGCATGATTGTGGGCGCGGAAGGGCTTATGCGCTTGGCCTATGGCAATAGATACGCCGGCTATGGCGTCATTCTGGGCTGGCTGGCCGCCGCCAATGCCTTTCGTAATATCCGGATGGCTCCGACCATCGCGGCCATGGCCCGGGGAGACTCCTTAAACTCGATGTTGTCCAATCTGGCCCGGGTCATGGCTTTACTGCCAGTGTTGGCGCTGGCTCCGAGCAAGCAGCCGCTTTGGATGATTGCCTGCATGGGCCTGCTGGGCGAGGCCCTGGCGTGCGCGGTGTCTTTCCGGCGATTGTCACGGATGCATGGAGTGCCCTTGGCCCACAGTCTCAGGCCGGCAGCGTTGGCCACTGCCGCTGTGGCCTTGGCTGGCGTGGCCACGCAACTCGGAGTACAAGGCCTGCCGCCGGGCATCTCGCTTTCGCTGGCCGTGGTGGGGGCTGGTTTCGCCGGGACGGTTGTGGCGTTCTGCTTGGAGGACACGCGGCGCGAGTTGTCGCGGCTCTGGCGGGCTTTACGGCGCTTCGACTGGCGGCACGGCTGGCCTGTGTTGAAGACCGGGAGTGTTACGGGCGAAATGGGCAGATGAACCGCCGCAACGGTCGCGGGGTTAGGTCAACCCCGGGTTAGGTGTAGCGGCGGATCGGGCCCAGTTACGGGATGTCACGAAGAATCCAACGACTCACCGACGTAGTGGACTGGCGGCTGTGCGTGGGCTGTGGGCTTTGCGCCTATATCTGCCCTGAACACCGGGTACGCTTGGTGGACATCGTGAACGAGGGGATCCGACCCGAGGTGACTGGGGACGGGCCGTGCGCGGGGGGCTGTCAATGTCTGCAGGCTTGCCCGGCTGTGGCCACCGATTTTGGCCGAGGCAATGGCGTCGCCCACGCGGATGAGTTTGCGCGCGAATGGGGGCCGGTGCTGGAGATCTGGGAAGGCCATGCCACAGACCCAACCATCCGGTTTCAAGGTTCCTCTGGCGGGGCGTTGACGGCGATTGCAGCCTATTGCCTGGAACAGGCTGGCATGCATGGCGTTTTGCATATCGGCCCGGACGAGAGCGATCCCGTCCGTAACCGGACCCGGCTCAGTCGGACGCGCGCGGATCTGTTGTCGGCCTGCGGTTCGCGTTATTCCCCGGCTTCGGTATGCAACCACTTGGAGTGGGTCGAACAGGCGCCGGCGCCTTGCGTGGTGATTGGCCGACCGGCCGAAATGGCGGCGCTGCGCAACGCCGAACGGCTTCGCCCGGCGCTGGCGACCAAGGTTGGAGTCGCGTTGTCGTTCTTCTGCGCGGAGAGCCCCTCCACTCAGGGAACTCTAGCGTTGCTTGAGAAGATGGGAGCGAACCGGGAGGGGATCGTCGAATTGCGGTATCGCGGGCGCGGATGGCCTGGCCATTTCGCTCCGGTGAGTGCCAGGAAGAAGGACTTGCCCCGGTTGACTTACCGGGAGAGTTGGGGCTTTCTGCAGGCGTTTCGTCCGTGGTCGGTGCAGCTCTGGCCTGATGGCGCGGGCGAATTGGCGGACATCAGTTGTGGCGATCCGTGGTACGAGCAACCCGACGGCAAGAACCCGGGCTTCTCCCTCGTGATAGCGAGAACCGAGAGGGGGCGGGAGATCCTGCGCGGGGCGCGGGCTTCCGGCTACCTGAATCTACAGCCGGCGGAGCGATGGAAGCTGGAGCGATCCCAGTCGGGCTTGGTGCTCAAGAAAGGAGCGGTTTGGGGGCGACGACTGGCCCTGCGGTTGATGGGCCTGCCGGTCACACGCTGCCACGGTCTCAACTTGTTCCATTGCTGGAGAAAACTGAGTCTGGTTGAGAAGCTGCGCTCCGTCGTAGGCACGCTGCGGCGGGTGCTCGTTCGGCGGTTGTATCGCCCGGCGGATTATCGGGCCTCAGAGCGTTTGCCGGTGATCTGATGTTGGCTGACGTCTATCCTCGGAAGATCGTGGCGGTCCATCCTGCGTCCCTGATGGCCGTAATGACGCCTCTGTTGGACGTCCTGGCTGCTTTGTTTCCGGTTCGATTTGCGGCGCGGGACACGGGAACCGCCCCAGCCGACGCCCTTTGGATTTTGGATGGCAATACGGTGGTTGCGGAACGGTCATTCGCATCAGGTTTGCCTGTGTTGGACACGCCAACCGGCCATCAGGAGCAGGAGTTGGCGCGTGCTTGCGCCGTTCAGTTTATTGGAAACCCGGTGGTTCAGCCGTTTCTGCTGGGATTGAAAGTCAATGTGACGGCGGCGGGTGCCTATTGGCCTTTCCGACCCGCCAAGGGCGATAACGTCATCGCCGTCAGCGACCAGGGGCCGCTTTGGACTGAGCGCCAGAACAATGGGGTTGTTTTTCGCCGGGCGGCGACCGGTGTGCCGCCGTTATCCTCCGGCCAGCCGGTGTTTCCACTGTTGTTGCGCGGAGGGTGGATCCGCTGGCTACCCCTTTTTCACTTTTTGCGGCAGTTGACGGCGGAAATTGACTGGCAACCAAACAGGTTGCAGGCCTGTTTCATGTTCGACGACCCTAATCTCCACTGGCCATCGTGGGGATTCCTCGATTACCGGGCGCTGGCGAATCACGCCCGTGAGCACCACTACCACGCAAGCATGGCGACGGTTCCCCTCGACCTGTGGTTTACCCATTCCCGCACGGCGGCGCTTTTTCGGGAGCAATCCCGTTACCTCTCGCTTTTGGTTCACGGCGTTGAGCATACCTGCGCGGAAATGCTGCGGCCCAGGCCGGCCGGGCGCCGCCTGGCGGATTTACACTGGGGTCTTGAGAAGCTCAAGGAATTGGAAGCCCGCCATGGACTCCGCATCAGCCGGGTGATGGCGCCTCCGCATCATGCGTGCAGTCTGGAGGCGGCTGATTTGATGCTGCAAGCTGGATATGAGGCGGCGTGTGTAGCCTGGCTGCTTTTGATGCGGGGCAACCCTAGGGTCCGCTGGCGTCCTGATTTCGGGCTGCGGTGTGCCGAATTTCTGGGCGAGGGTTTTCCGGTCCTGCCTCGATTCAATTTCGCCGGTCAAGACCCCGGCCGTGCGGTTCTGGCCGCTTTTTTCCACCAACCCATCATCATGATTGGCCACCACCAAGACGTAGCTGGCGGTTTGGGGGTGCTGGCTGACTGGGCACGCTGGGTCAACAGTCTTGGAGATGTGCGCTGGACCAGCCTTGAGGAGATTATCCATTCAAGCTTTTTGACACAGAGAGTGAACGGCACCTTGTTTATAAAATTGGGGGCGAGAAAGATACATCTGTGTGTGCCTGAGGGTGTGGATCAAATCGTTCTGCTGCGCCCGTGGGTTTCCGGGGAGGCCACGGAGCCAGTTAGCCTCATCCGTCATGGGAGTGTGTCGCGATTGCCCGCGGCGGCCGGTATTTGTGTCGGACCTTGTCCAGTCAGACCTGGGGAGCAACTGACCGTGGTGTGTGAAGTGCCACAACGAGCGCTACCGCGCGAGCGTTCGGCGGCGTTGCGTTTATGGCCGCTGACCCGACGCCTCGCGTGTGAAGTTCGCGATCGCCTGTGGCCATTGGTCCGCTCAAAACCGCGTATTGCCACCTTCCGTTTTCCAACCGCGAACTGAACAAGGTTTTGGTGGGTACTATGGAAGCAACTGCGGAAGGAAAGAGCACCCTGTTGCTCATGGGTGCCTCCCTTGGCACGGCCAACCGGGGCGTGTCCGCGCTCGGTGCGTCCTTGGTACACCTTATCAAGCAGAACCAGCCGGAGGCCGCCGTAGCCATGCTGCTGAGTCACCGCCGGCCCGAGACGTTCATGCTGCGGTCAAACTCCAGGCAACTAACGGTGCCGGTGTTCAATTACCGGCTTTCGCCCGGTGCCGGTTTTCAGCAGAATCTCTTCGTCTGGCTCGCTTTGGCTTGCCTGTACCGGATGATCCCAGTCGCTGGATGGCGGGCATGGCTGTGCCGTCGGCATTCGCTGATCCGCGTCTGCGCCGGGGCTCGACTGGTTGGCGACATTCGGGGTGGCGATAGTTTCAGCGATATTTACGGCCTGGGGAATTTCTTGATGGGTTCGCTGGGGGTCCTGGCCGTTCTCCTTGTGCGGCAGGACATTGTCCTGTTTCCCCAGACGTATGGCCCTTACAAGAGTTTTTTGGCCAGGTGCGTGGCAAGGTTCATCCTGCGCCGGGCTTTGGTCATTCTATCCCGCGACCGCGAGAGCCTCGAGACGCTCCGGGGGCTGATTGGAGATTCTGATCGAATCCGCTTCTGTCCGGATGTCGCGTTTACCTTGGAGGCGCGATTACCCGCCCGGCTGCAGATTGAACCTCCGCTGCCGCGGACGCGTTCGGGCTGTCTCGTGGGCCTCAATGTGAATGGATTGATGTTCAACGGCGGCTACACGCGGGCCAACATGTTTGGACTCAAGCTTGATTACCCGACATTCCTAAAGCGACTACTGCTCCGGCTGATCAATGATGCCGAAACGCGTGTCTTGTTGGTTCCGCACACGTTTGCAGCTCCAGGCCGTGCGGAGAGCGACCCGGAAGCCAGCCGTATCGTCATGAATACCGTTCCGGAAGCGTTGGCGGAGCGGGTTCATCTTGTCACAGCCGAGTACGACCAGAGCGAGATCAAAGGTGTCATCGGCCTTTGCGACTTTTTCATTGGCTCGCGTATGCACGCCTGCATCGCCGCCCTGTCCCAAGGCATCCCAGCCGTGGGGGTGGCTTACAGCAAGAAGTTTGCGGGGGTGTTTGAGACAGTTGGCGCCGGCGACTGGGTGGTGGACGGGCGGACAATGGGGGATGAGGAGGCCCTGATCCGGACCATGAATCTGTTCCAACGGCGGGAAGAGATTCGGCCGGAGTTGATGAAACGGGTGTGGGAAGCCCAGAATCAACTGCAGACGGTGTTCCGGGAATTGTTCAGCGCGCGGACCGGTGTCCTCCACCAAGAAGCCACGGTTGCCGCCGCAACCCCTGACGCGGTACAGGTATGAGTACCGTTCTTGTCGGCGCCGATTTGTGCCCCGTCGAGGCCAACCAACTTTATTTCCGACGTGGCGACGCCCAAGGCTTGTTTCACGACCTGCTGCCTGAATTTGCGCAGGCGGACCTGGTGATTGCCAATTTGGAATGTCCGCTCATCGAACAGCCCTCGCCCATCGTCAAGACCGGCCCGGTTTTTGGCGCACCCGGCGAATGCATCAGCGGCATTATGGCGGCGGGGATTGACGTCTTGTGCCTGGCGAACAACCACAGCTTGGACCACGGGCCGGCCGGACTTCTGAACACGCTGGCGGTCTGCGAGGGCGCTGGAGTGGCCACGGTGGGAGCCGGCGAGAATCTCACCGCAGCCCGGCGGCTCCTGATCAGAAACGTGAACGGAATTCGCGTGGGCGTCCTGGCAATGGCGGAACGGGAATTCTCGATTGCCACGCGAACCAGCGCGGGCGCCAATCCGCTGGATCTCATTGATTTCGTCCGGAACGTTCGTGAGTTCCAAGATCAGTTGGACTATCTGATTGTCCTGTTGCATGGCTCGGCAGAGTTTCATGTGCCGACGCCGCGCATCCGCGAGACCTGTCGTTTCATGATCGAGATGGGCGCCAGGGCCGTGATCGTGCAACATCCGCATGTCCTGGGCGGGGTCGAGGAGTATCTGGGCGGTCACATCGTCTATGGTCAGGGAGCTTTGATCATGGACGAAGTGATCTATCGCGATCGTCAGGGATTCCATGAAGGATTTCTGGTGAAGCTGGAAGTTGCAGCGAATTTCACCTCGCGGATGGAGTTGATCCCCTTTACCCAATCAAAGCCGGCGCCTGGTGCCCGGAGGCTTTCCAGTGCGGAAGAGATGGAGTTTCGTCAACGGCTTGAGGCGCGTTCCCGCGCCCTCCAAGACGATGCATTTGTCGAGGCAGAGTGGCGGAAATTTTGTGAGGAACACGGGCATGGTTACCTCAGTGCCCTGCTGGGACACAACCGGCTCTTTCGCAGACTGAACCGGCGCGGGTGGTTCACCCGCTGGTTTTACGGCCGACAGGACCTGTTACGGGCGGGTAACACAGCCATCTGTGAAACCCATCGTGAAGCCATTGAAACCATCTTCAGGCAGTTGATGGACTGAAGCGCTCCATCCTGTTCAAGTATGACCTCAGACGAAGTACCCTTAGTGCCCCGCCGATATTCGTGCCCATTCGTGTCCCTTCGTGGTTTGTGCTCCGCGTGCATCCCAGTTTTTTGCACCCGTGGAGGAAGACGGGCGCGCGGGAGGTAGCGGCAGCCATCCTTGGCTGCCGTAAAGGGCGGCATCTTGCCGCCCGGAAACCGCTTGGAAAGACACCGCCTCTGCTGCAACGCCGCTCGATCTCCGCCGGGCTGGAAGCCCGGCTCGCTGGCAGGCTGGAAGCCTGCTGCTACGACGGCGGGAGGCGTCGCCGCCCAAAAACTGAGATGCGCCCGGGCTTCATCCTGCCCGAGTATGACTTCAGGCAAAGTACACTTCGTACCCCCAGTCTATGTGTACTTCGTGCCCTTCGTGGTTTATGCTCCTCCGTGGTTGTACCAAAGCAGGAATGGGGGCGGGGCCGTGACGACCCAGCCCCGTTCAACTCATCACGGTTTCACCTGGGTTTTGGTGGTTTTATGACCCGGCCGGTCGGTCGCCGTGACTTCGATTGAGACCGGCTGCCCGTCCGGCAGGTTGGTGGTCGTCGTGTATGTCCACAACGAGTCCGTGCCCGCTTTCGTGGCGGTGCCGCGTTCCAACACCCTTCCGCCAGCGTCCGTGAGGCTCACCTCCACGCCGGCGACCTCGAAGTCGTCGCTGGCCCGGATGCAGATCGGCTCGCCGGTTTTCCCGGTGTAGGCGGAGAGGTCAATCTCATCCACCGCCGGCGCGTTGAGGAAATCGGCGATGGTCAGGGCAAACACCGTGAGGCCCTTTTGCTTGGCGGCCGGTTCGTACACCGCCTTGGTTGCTGGATCGGCGACGACCGTGCTGCCGTACACGGTGGCCAGCCGGAACCGCTCCCGGTGCGCCGCCTGTCTCGCGGTGGGGGTGCGTCCGCCAGTATCCGGGACCCGGCCCACGACGACTTCGTCGCGGTAGCGTTTGAAGACCAGGTCGCCGATCTTGCCACGGAACCCTTCGAGTACGGGGTTGAGTTTGACTTTTGCCATAATACCCTTCTTTCCTGAGTTTGTTTTGTGGTTTACTCATCATGCTCCGGTCCTGCTGCGGTCAAAACCAGTCCACGCGAGGAGTCAGCCTCGCCGGTCCTTCGGTCATCCTTCGATGATCCTTCGATCATCGTTCGATCAACCTCGGTCTGGCTGGAAGCAAGCTAATCCGGCGCTTCAACCGGTTTCTGTCCGTCGCGGACAACAGCTTCGGTGCGTTGCCTTTGGACCTCGGGCATTTCGCCGCGAGATTTAGCAGTTCCCATGCCGGATTTGGCCAGATGTGGTGCTAAGCCTCCAGCCTGCCAAGAAGCCTCGCTTCGCAACCCAAGAAATTTGCAGGGGACAGGCAAACCAGCCTCCAGGTGGCACGATGCGGCCCAGACTGGCAGTCAGGATGGCAGTGGCAGCAGGCATCCGTGCCTGCTGTAGAGCCGGGCTTCCCAGCCCGGCGGACATCCGCCGGCAGCGCAAGGTGGGTGTCTCTCGGGCTTTGTTCCAGGCGACGGGATGCGGCCCTCACCAACGGCTAGGAGGCAGTGTGGCAGCAGGCATCCGTGCCTGCTGTAGAGCCGGGCTTCCCAGCCCGGCGGACCTCTGCCGGCAGTGCAAGGCGGATATATTTCGGGCTTTGTTTCCAAGCGGCACGATGCCGCTCTCGACATCAGTCATGAATACCCGACGCTATGGCCAGGATGGCTGTAGCCCAGCCACGGGATCAAATCACCTGCCATTTACTGTCTCCTGAATTCTGTCTCCCGACTTCCAACTCCTAAATCCTAGCTCCTAACTCCTAACTTCTGACTTCCAGCTCCTGAATTCTTCGCCCATGAAAGGCATCATCCTCGCCGGCGGCGCGGGCTCGCGGTTGTATCCGCTGACCCTCGTCGCCTCGAAGCAGCTCCAGCCGGTGTACGACAAGCCGATGGTCTATTACCCGCTGACGACGCTGATCGAGAACGGCGTCCGGGAGCTGTGTCTCATCTCCACGCCGCATGACCTGCCGCGGTTCTGGCAATTGCTCAAGCAGGCGCCCAAGTGGGGTGTCTCGCTCGAATACCGCGAGCAACCCCAGCCGCGCGGCATCGCCGAGGCCTTTCTGATCGCCGAGTCGTTCATCGGCACGGACTCGGTCGCGCTGATCCTCGGCGACAACCTCTTTTACGGCGGGGACGTTTTTGCCCGGGCCTTCGCCGAGTTCGCGTCGGGCGCCACGATTTTCGGCTATCAGGTGAAGGACCCCTGCCGCTATGGCGTGGTGGAGTTCGACGGCGACGGCAAGGCCATTTCCATCGAAGAGAAACCGCGCGAGCCCAGGAGCGATTACGCGGTGCCAGGATTGTACCTGTACGACAACCAGGTGGTGGCCATCACCAAGGCGTTGAAACCGTCGGCGCGCGGAGAGCTGGAAATCACGGACGTCAACGTCGAATACCTCAAGCGCGGCCGGTTGCGGGTGTACCGGCTGCCGCGCGGGTTTGCCTGGCTGGACGCCGGCACCAGCAGCAGCCTGCAGGAAGCCTCCGCCTACGTGCAGACCATCGAGAAGCGACAGGGCGTCAAGATCGGCTGCCCGGAGGAGGCGGCGTTTCGGCGGGGATTTCTTTCCTTGGCGGCCTTGGAATCCCTGGCCGGACAGATGCCCCGCTGCGAATACCGGGAGTATCTGGAGAACGAAGTGATCGCCGAGGCCAGGCGGCTGGGAAAGGACGGGGCACAATGACCGTGCTGACGGGGGAACTCGAGGGGCTACTACTCATCCAGCCGCGGGTGTTCGCGGACGACCGGGGCTGGTTTTACGAAACTTGGAGCGAACGTCGCTATCACAAGGCGGGCATCAAGGAGCGGTTCGTTCAGGACAATTTCTCCCTTTCCCGGCGCGGCACGCTGCGCGGGCTGCACCTGCAGAACCCGAACGCCCAGGGCAAGCTGGTGATGGTCCTGCAAGGCGAGGTTTGGGATGTGGCGGTGGACCTGCGCCGCAGTTCGCCCACGTTTTGCCGCTGGCAGGCGGTGCGGCTGACGGGGGACGGCAAGGAGCAGTTTTATGTGCCGCCGGGCTTTGCGCACGGCTTTGTGGTGCTGAGCGACACGGCGCTGTTCCACTACAAGTGCACCGCACCGTATTCGCCGGCCGACGAGATCAGCATCCGCTGGAATGATCCGGACCTGGCCATTAACTGGCCGGTGTCCGCGCCGATGCTGTCTCCCAAGGATGCCGCGGCGCCCTGGCTGCGGGACGTGCCGGCGGACCGCTTGTTTGCCTGAGCCAGAGAGACTTGATTCAACCACGAATGGAACCGAAGCCACACCAAGCCGGAACGGTGCCATTGGACTGGGGAACGCACCTGCCTCGGATGCGGTGGCGGGCGCCTCGTCCGTCACCTCAAGCGTGACGGGTTCTTTCGTGTCCATGGGTGTTTATTGGTGGTTTATCAAAGGCAGCGTTCCGGCTGAAGCATGGCTCCCGCAAACATCCTGGTGATCGGCAGCACGGGTCAGGTGGGTTGGGAGCTGCTGCGGGCGCTCGGACCGTTGGGAGCGGTGACGGGTGTGGATTATCCTGACGTGGATCTGGTGAAGGCAGACTCGATCCGCGCGTGGTTCGAGCGGGTCAGGCCCCGCGTCGTGGTGAACGCGGCGGCCTGCACGGCTGTGGACCAGGCCGAGTCTGAACCGGAGCGCGCCTTTCAGATCAATGCGGTGGCGCCTGGTGTTCTTGCGGAAGAGGCGCGACGGCGCCAGGCCTGGCTGGTGCATTACTCGACCGATTATGTCTTTGATGGCTGCAAGAGTTCGGCCTACGTCGAAGACGATGCGCCCAATCCGCTGGGCGTCTATGGCCGCAGCAAACTCGCCGGCGACCGCGCCGTGCAAGAGGCGGACGGCGTCCATCTGATCTTCCGGCTCTGCTGGGTTTACGGCGGGCGCGGTCAGAACTTTCTGCGGACCATGCTGCGACTCGCGACAACGCGCGAGGAACTGCGGGTGGTGAACGACCAGACAGGCTGTCCCACGTGGTCGCGCATGATCGCCGAGGCGACGGCGCAGGCGCTGGCGCAGGCGCTTCGTTCCCGCGAGCCGGAGACTTTCAGCGGGCTGTATCATCTGGCCAGCGCGGGCCGCACCACGTGGCATGGCTTTGCCCAGGCCATCGTTGACCGCGTGCCGGCAGGCGCGCGCCGGTGTCGCGCGGTGACGCCGATTTCCGCGGCGGAGTATCCCACGCCGGCCCGACGTCCCGCGAATTCAGTGCTGAACTGTGATCGTCTGGAAAGGGTGTTCGGGCTGCGGCTGCCGGACTGGCGGGTCAGCCTGGACCAGGTTCTCGAGTCGCCCATCGAGGGGTTTGAAACGCTGTTGCGCGCATCATGAATCTGCTTGTCACTGGCGGCGCCGGGTTCATCGGCTCCAACCTGATCCAGCGCTTCATCGGCCGGCCGGAGATTGCGCGGCTGGTGAACCTCGACTGCCTCACGTACGCCGGCCACCTGGAGAACCTCGAGTCCGTGGCCGCGCATCCCAAGTACGTTTTCGAGCGGGTGGACCTGCGCGACAAGCCGGCGGTGCTGCGAGTTGTGCAGGAGCACCAGATTACGCATGTCATGCACCTGGCGGCCGAATCGCACGTGGACCGCTCAATCACGGGCCCGGGCGACTTCATCCACACCAACGTGGTGGGGACGTTTCACCTGCTGGAGGCGTGCCGGACGGCCTGGGCGGGACGCTATGCGGAACGACGCTTTTTGCACGTCTCCACGGACGAAGTGTACGGGAGCCTGGGGCCCACCGGCTACTTCACCGAGACCACGCCGTACGCTCCGAACTCACCCTACTCGGCCAGCAAGGCGGCTAGCGATCTGCTGGTGCGCGCCTATCATCACACCTATGGCTTGGCAACGCTCATCACCAACTGCTCGAACAACTACGGGCCGTTCCAGTTCCCGGAGAAGCTGATTCCGGTGGTCATTCAAAGCGTGCTGGAGCGCCGCACGGTGCCGGTTTACGGGGACGGCCTGAACGTCCGCGACTGGCTGTATGTGCAAGACCACGTCGAGGCCCTCTGGCTGGCGCTCAACCAGGGACGCCCCGGCGAGACGTACAACATTGGCGGGCGCAACGAGTGGCCCAACCTGCGAATCGTCGAGCGGATTTGCGATCTGATTGACGAATACCGGCCCGATCTGGGCGGCGGCTCTCGACGCCTTATCACCTTCGTGCCGGACCGGCCGGGCCATGACCGCCGGTACGCGATAGACGCTTCGAAGATCCAGCGGGAGCTGGGCTGGCAGCCGGCCCACACGTTCGCGACCGGCATCCGTGAAACTGTGCGGTGGTACCTCGACCACCAGGACTGGGTGCGAGCGGTGCTGGCCCCCCGAACTGGCCCATGAAGCTCCGCCTGTTTCAACGGCGGACCATCTGGTGCCCGACTTGGCTGGGCTGGTTGTGCCTGCTCGCGCTGCTCGGGGCGCTGCCGGGCTGGTGGTTCATTTACGGGGAGGGGGTTCTCTCATTGACCGCGCGGCAACCGTCGGAAGTGCTGGTGGTGGAAGGCTGGATCGGGCGGGAGGGGATGCGCGCGGCCAAGACGGAGTTTGACCAAGGAGGCTACCGGTACCTGGTCGCAACCGGCGGCTACACGGGTGAAGGCTGGATGGACCGGCGCTGGAGTTACGCGGAGATGGCTGAAAAGGAGTTGCTGCGATTGGGCGTGCCGCGGGAGCGGGTGTTGGTTGCGCAGGCAGGCGATCTCGACACGCAGCGCACGTATCAGGCGGCCGTCGCCACCCGGCAGGCCTTGGCGTCACACGGCATCCGGCCGGTTGGCGTCAATGTCTTCACCCGCGGACCGCACAGCCGTCGCAGTCGGCTGGTCTTTGCCAAGGTGCTGGATGCCGGCACCCGTGTCGGTGCGATTTCCTGGAACCCTCCCGGCTCGCACGAAGGCGCGTGGTGGCGTTCCAGCGACCGCGCCAAGGAGTTGATCACCGAAACAGCGGCGTACGTGTACGAAGTCGTCGCCGGCTCGGGCCGGTGGCTGCATCGGGCGGAACTAACCTCGCCGTCAGTGCCGTCGGGAAGTTCAAGCGGCATCGCTGGAGCAACGTCGCCTGCCGCTACATCGAATCCAAAGTTCATCGCAGCTCCTTGACCGGGATGATGCCGGGGTGGGAGCGAGACTCCGTCGAGCCCGGCAATAGCCCGGCAACAAGCCGCTTTGCCTGCTCCCGCCGTCCTTGGAGGTTTTATGAACCGTCTGTTCACCACGCTCTTGCCCTGCCTGGCCTTAGGTGCCGGCGGCACGGCCCAGGAAACTGTCACTCCGCCACCCACAGACCCTGAGACTGCGCAGGAGGCGGAAACTCAGGAAACGCCGAAGCCGGTTCCGATGCCCTCGGCCATCCCGCCGCTGCCGCAACTGGGTCCGCGCGACCTGACCCGGCCGCCGCAGCCGCGCGGTTCGGGTTTGGGCACGGAAGTGTTGGGCGCGCCGCCGGAACTGCCCAGCGCGCCGGCGGCGCCCGTTACGACGGCGCAAGGTGTCCCCGCCCCGCCGGCCCCGCCTTTGCCGCTGCATTGGGGCAGTCTGAGCTTTCACCCGCACCTTGCTTACAACCTGCTTTACGGCACCGGCATCCTTTCCGGACCGGGCCGGGAGGAGGACACGTTTTTGAACACGCTCGCGCCGGGGCTGACGTTGAAGCTCGGTCCGCGCTGGAGCCTCGATTACACGGCGAGCCTGCAGTTTTATTCGAGCGAGCAGTATGACGACACGATGGATCATGCCGTAAGTCTGAGCGGCTCCGTCGTGTGGGACGACTGGCTGTTCAGTCTCGGCTACGCCTACCGGTCCAGCAGCAGCCCGCTGGCGGAGACGGCGGCCCAGACCGACCAGGACACGCACAACACCGTGCTGGGCGGCACGCACCGCATCACCGACAAGACGAGCCTGGAACTGGGCCTGGCGCAGGCGCTCCGCTTCACGCAGGACTACACCGACAGCTACACGTGGTCCACTACGGACTGGCTGGACTATCAATGGCGGCCGCGGTTCGGGGTGGCGGCCGGGCTCAGCGCGGGCTACGACATGCTGGACCCCGGCACGGACATGACCAGCGAACAGATCCTCATGCGGGTGCGGGGCCAGACGCTGGACAAGCTGGGCTATTCGGTCGCGGGCGGCGTGGAGTTCCGCCAGTTCCTCGACTCGGACGCGGACACCAAGATTTCGCCGACCGTGGACGCTTCGGTCAGTTATCAACTCTTCGAGCCCACGACCGTTTCGGCGTTCTTCTCGCACGACGTGGGCACGTCGTACTACAGCAACCAGTTCACGGAGAACACGAGCTTCGGCGCCGCCGTGCGCCAGCGCTTCCTGGGCAAGCTGTTCCTGAACCTCAGCGGCGGGTACACCTTCCAGAAGTACAGCAGCACGCTGGTCAGCGACTTTGAGCTGCGCGAAGACGACCGCGCCTACTTCCAGGCCGGGCTGAACACACGTTTCCTGCGGCGGGGCAGCGCGTCGGTCTTCTACCGATGGTCGGAGAACAACTCGGACAACGACGATTTTGCGTACGACAGCAACCAGATCGGGCTGCAACTGGCATATGCGTGGTGAGGAAATCAGCCTGGCGCCGGAGCCGGCGCGCCAGGGAGCGCCGGTCGAGGCCGGGCGGACAGGGCCGGACGGGACGGCGCTGGGAGCAACCGACGCGGCCAGCCTTGATCCCGAAACCCGCCGGGCCCTTCAGCGCTTCGCGTTTTGGGTGTTGGCCATGACGGCGGTGTTTGCGTGGCCGCTGTGGAAACTGGCGACGTTTTCGTTGCACAGCTCGCTCTTCTCGCACGTGCTCTTGATTCCCTTTGTAAGCGCTTACCTGGTCTGGCAGCGACCCCGCGGGGTCGCATTGCCGCGGGTGACGACCGGTTCAGGCTGGGCGGCTGTGCCGGCTGTCTTTGCTGCGGGTTTGCTGGCTTGGTATTGGATCGGGCTGCGATCCCGAGGACCATTGCCGCCCGGCGATTACTTGAGCCTCATGACCACCGCCTACCTCGGCTTGGTGCTGAGTGCCGCCCTGGCTTGTCTGGGACCCGGCATGGTCAAAGCCTTCCGGTTTCCGGTCCTGTTCCTGGCCTTCATGATTCCCTGGCCGACCGGTTTGGTGGACGCCGTCGAAACCGTCCTGCAACTCGGCTCGGCGGAGGCGGCGCACGCGTTTCTCGTGCTGAGCGGCCTGCCCGTGCTGCGGGACGGCCTGGTTTTCCGGCTGCCGGGCATCACGCTCGAAGTCGCCCAGGAATGCAGCGGCATCCGCTCCAGCCTGGTGTTGTTGATCACGAGCGTGCTCGCCGCGCATCTGTTGCTGCGGACCCGCTGGCGGCGCTGGGCGCTGGTGCTGGCGGTGATTCCGCTGGGCATCGCGCGCAACGGCTTCCGGATTCTCACCATCTCGCTGCTGTGCGTGCATGTGGACACGGCCATGATTGATTCGCCCATCCACCATCGCGGCGGGCCGATCTTTTTCGTGCTGTCGCTGATTCCGTTCTTTCTGTTCCTGCTGTGGCTGCGTCGGACGGAGTCCAAGTGCCTGAAAACCCCCGCCGCAGTCTCACCAACCTCGCCATGAAATCCCCGATGCAGAACCCCGTCCTGGCCGCCGGCCAGGCCGCCTTGTTGATCCTGCTCTTGCTCGCGCCCGGCTGCTCGAAGGCGTCGCGGGCCGCGCGCCACCTGGAGCGGGCCGAGGCGTACTTCCAGGCCGGCGAGCGGGACAAGGCCGAGATCGAGTACCTGAACGTGCTGCGGTTGCGGCCGCTGCACCCGCAGGCCATCGAACGATTGGGAACGATCTACTACGACCAGGGCCGTTTTCCGCGCGCGCTGGCCCTTCTGCTCAAAAGCCGGGAGCTCAACACCAACAACGTCGAAGCCCGCCTGAAAGCGGCGCACATCCTCATGGTGGGCGGCCGGCCCAAGGAGGCGCGTGACGAGGTGCTCGTGGTGCTCGACCTGCAGCCGACCAACGACGAAGCCTTGTTGCTCCTGGCCGAGTCGCCGCGCAGCACGAACGACCTGGCGGCGGTCCAGCAGCGCCTGGCGCAACTGGCCCCGGCCATCAGCAACCAGGCCGGCTACCACCTCGCCCACGCCGCGTTGGCCATGATGCAGCGGGACTCGAACACCGCGGCGCGCGCCTCGCTCGAGGCCGTGCGGCTCGGACCCCAATCCAGCGCGGCGCACCAGGTGCGCGGCGGTTTTCTGCTCACCATCAACGACCCCACCAACGCGCTGCGGTCCTTTGAAGCCGCGGCGAACTTGGCCCCGGTCCGCTCGCTGGTCCGGCTGCGCTTCGCCGAGCTGTGCCTGCAAACCGGCGACCGCGCCCGCGCGCGGACCGTGCTCTCGAACCTCCTCGCCCAAGCCTCGGATTACCTGCCCGCGCAGGTGCAGATGTTCAAGCTGGACCTCTCGGAAGGCCGGCTCGACGAATGCGAGGCGCTGGTCAACAAGGTGCTGGCGCAGGAAGGGACGCACTTCGAGGCCGTGCTGGCGCGCGGACAGGTCTTGCTGGCGCGCGGCAAGCGCGAGGCGGCGCTCAAGGAGATGGAACGGCTGGTCGGCCTTTACCCCAAGTCCGCCCAGGCCCAGTACAACTACGCGCTCACGCTGCTGGTCAACGGCGACCTGACCAGGACCACCGCGGCGCTCAACCAGGCGCTGGCCCTGGAGCCCAACCACGCGGACGCCACGTTGCTGCTGGCCCGGCTCAACATCCGGCGCGGCGACCAAGCGGCGGCCATCGCGTCTTTGACCGATCTGCTGCGCAAGCGGCCGGGGCTGGTGCCGGCGCGCATGGCGCTGGCGGAGGCGCAGGCGTTGAAAGGAGCGCACGCCGAGGCGCTCGCGTTGTACCGGCAGCTTGCCAAGGACTACCCGCAGGAGCCGCAGTTCCGGTTCCTCGAAGGTCTGGTCTTGCGCGATCAGCGGAAGCCAGCCGAGGCTTACAAAGCCTTTGAAGCCGCCCAGGCCTTGGCGCCCGACAGCCTGCAGGTCGTGCAGCAGATGGTGGAACTGCAACTGGCCGACAAGCAGTACGACGCCGCGCGCCTGCTCCTCGCGGCGCCGCTGGCCAAGAATCCCAAAGCCGCCGCGCCGTTAGTGCTGCTGGCAACCACCTACCTGGCGCAAAAAGACCTGCCGAAGGCCGAGGAGACGCTCAACCGGGCCATCGCGCTCGATCCAGACGCGCGGTCCGCTTACATGCTGCTGGCGCAGGTCTTGATCGCCACCGGCAAACAACAGGAGGCCCTCGAGCGCCTCGGCCGTGTGGTTGAAAAGAATCCCAAGGACGTTCAGGCGCTGATGCAGGTGGGCATGTTGCGGGACAGCCTGAGTCAGCACGACGCGGCGGCCGAAGCCTACCGGCAGATCATCGAGATCAACCCGCGCTTCCAGCCCGCTCTGAACAACCTGGCCTACCTGTACTGCGAGCACTTCAACCGGCTGGACGAGGCGCTCGACCTCGCCAAACGCGCCCGCGAGCTGGCGCCGAACGATCCGTTCTCCGCCGACACGCTGGGTTGGGTCGCATTCCGCAAGGGCGACTATCCCTGGGCGCTCACGTTGCTCGAAGAAACCGGCAAGGCGTTCCCGGCCGAGCCGGAGGTTCAATACCACCTGGGCATGGCCAACTACATGCTCGGCCAGGAGGAAGCCGCGCGGACCGCTTTGCAACGGGCGGTGACGGCGACCAAGGACTTCCGCGGCAAAGCCGAGGCCCAGGCCGCCCTGGCCTTGCTGACGTTGGACGCCCAGGTGGCGGATGCGCAGGCCGTGGCCGCGCTCGAAAAGCGTGTCAAAGAAGTGCCCGGCGATCCGGTCGCCGCGCGCCGGCTGGCGGCGGTTTGCGAGCACCGGGGCGAGATCGAGCGGGCGGTGAAGCTGTACGAAACCCTGCTCAAGGCGAATCCGAAAGCGGTCTTTGCGTCGCTGCGGCTGGCCGAACTCCACGCCACCCGGCTCAACAACCTGGCCAAGGCGATGGAATACGCCCGTGCCGCCCGGAACCTCGATCCCGAGGATGCGCGGACCGCGCAACTGGCCGGACGCGTCGCCCTGCAGGCCGGCGACGCCAAATGGGCGTTCAGCCTGCTTCAGGAAAGCGCGCGCAAGTTGCCCGCTGATCCCGATGTCCGGTTCGACTTCGCGGTGGCCGCTTATCACCTGGGGCGCGTGAGCGAAGCGGAGGCGGGCTTCCAGGACGTAGCCAGGGCCGAGGGAAATCCGGCGCGGACCCAGGCCGCCCGTCAGTGGCTGGATTTGATCCGGGCTTCCTCACAGCCGGCGCTGGCCACGCAAGCCCTGCCCCTGGCGCAGGCGGTGTTGAGGACCGACACCAACTCCCTTCCGGCCACGATGGTGACGGCCGCAGCCGCGGAGCAGCAAGGCAACCTGGCCGGGGCGCGCCAGACCTACGAGCGCATCCTCGCGCGCAATCCGGATTTCACGCCCGCCACGCGCCAGCTTGCGCTGCTGCGGGTGCGGCAAGGCGAGGACGACGCCCAGGTGTTTGCGCTGGCGAGCAAGGCGCGCGAGGCGTATCCGCAGGACGCGGAGGTGGCGGCCACGCTCGGCGTCCTGGCGTACCGGCGGGGGGACTTCACCCGTGCCACGCAGTTGCTGAACGAGGCGTTGCGCCAGCGGCCGGACGAGGCCGAATGGCAGTATTACCTTGGCATGACCCATTACCGGTTGAAGCAACCGGCGCAAAGCAAGCCGGCTTTGCAGAAGGCCGTGGCCTTGAAACTGCGCGGCGAACTGGCCACCGAGGCCAACCGCGTGCTGGCCGAACTCAAGTGAGCCGTCTGAACGCGGACTTGGACTTGGAGATCCTTGGAAGCTCGTGCCGCCGGTCCTGCGGCCGACTCTCGCCCGAGATGGAGAATGATTCTCCTTCTCCCAAAGGGAGAGGGAAACGCTGGCGTGGCTTTCGGATCTGCGGATGCGCGTTCCGCCAATGCCACGAAGCTTCAACACCGGAAAAGCAGGACGGGCTTCCTCTCCCGTGAAAGCGCGCTGAACTGATGACGCTGAGTTCCACAGTGCCGTTGTTGGCGGCGGCGGTGGCCGCGTTGCTGGCGCTGGCGGCGGTGGCGGGCCGGACGCGTTCGCCGGGCCGGTGGATCTTCGCCGCGGCGCTGGCGGTGCTGGCGGTGGAGACTTTCCTGAGCCAGCGCAGCGCGACGGCGCTGACGCCGGGCGAGGCGGCGCGGTGGCAGGAGTGGCGTCTGCTGGCCTTTGCTTTGTTGCCCGGGCTGTGGTCGCTGTTCAGCCTGTGCTACTCGCGCGGGAACCACGCGGAGTTCCTCCGGCGTTGGGGCGGGTGGGTGGCCTTCAGCCTGATCGGTCCGCTGGTGCTGGCGTTCGTGTTTCACGATGACCTGGTCATCGAGCTGCCGCCGGGGCCGGCGCAGACGGTGTACGTCGTCGGACTGGGCTGGGCGGGCAAAACCCTGCACGTCTTCGCCTTGCTGGCGTGGGTGTTCGTGCTGCTGAATCTGGAGCGGACGTTCCGCACCGCCGTGGGCACGATGCGGTGGCGGATCAAGTTCGCCATCGTGGGCTTTGCGGTCTTGTTCGGCACGCGCCTGTACACCAGCAGCCAGGCCTTTCTCTACTCCGCGGTGCCGCGGACGCATGGCGTGATCGTGTCGTGCGCGATCCTGCTGGCGTGCCTGCTGGTGGTCGCTTCGGTGGCGCGAGCCCGCGCGTTCGAGGTCGAGGTGTATCCGTCCCACGCCATCCTGTACAACTCGCTGACGATTGTGCTGGCCGGGCTGTACCTGCTCGGGGTCGGCGTGCTGGCGAAACTGGTCGAGGCGTGGGGCGGCGACGGCAATTTCCCGGTGGCGGCGGCGCTGATGCTGGCGGCGCTGGTGGGTTTCGGCTTGCTGGCGCTTTCGGACCGGCTGCGGCTGCGGCTGCGCCGGTTTGTGAGCCGGCATTTCCAACGCCCGCTCCACGACTACCGCCGGCTGTGGTCGGGGTTCAGCGAGCGCACGGCCACGTGCGTCAACCAACAGGAGTACTGCCAGGCGGCCGCGCGGCTGGTTTCCGAGACCTTCGAGTCGCTGTCGGTTTCGGTATGGCTGGTGGACGACGCCCGAAGCGGCCTGGCTTGGGGCGCTTCGACGGTCCTGTCGGCCGAGCGGGCGGCGGAATTGCTGACGACATCGGAGGCCACGCGCCCGGTGGTGGAGGCGCTGCGCAACGAAACGAAGCCGGTGGACTTTGACGCCGGCGGCGAGGCGTGGAAGGAGACGTTGCGTCAGTTGCAGCCCGACCAGTTCGGCAAGGGCGGCGGACGCCTGGCGATGCCGCTGCGCGCCCACGGCGAGTTTCTGGGCGTGATCACGCTGGGCGACCGCGTCAGCGGCGTGCCCTTCGACGGGCAGGATCTCGATCTGCTCCGTTGTCTGGCCGACCAGACCGCCGCCGGCCTGCTCAACCTGCGCCTGACCCGCCGGCTGCTGGAGTCCAAGCAACTCGAGGCCTTTCAGGCCATGTCCACGTTTTTCGTGCACGACCTGAAAAATGCCGCCTCGACTTTGACGCTCACGCTGGAGAACCTGCGGGTGCATTTTGACAATCCGGCGTTCCGGCAGGACGCGCTGGGCGCGATCAGCCGCACGACCGACCGCATCAACGTCTTGATCCAACGGCTGGCCGCGCTGCGACAAGGGCTGGAGTTGAACGCGCACCGGACGAATTTGAATGCAGTGGTGCAAGGCGCGCTCCAATCCCTGGGCACCAGCTTTCCGAAGGTCGAGCTGGCGCTGCTGGCCGACCTGCCGCCGGCGCGCCTGGACGCCGGCCAGATGCAACACGTGATCGCCAACTTTCTGCTCAACGCCCGCGACGCGATCGGCGACCGGGGCCGGATCGAGGTGCGGACCGTGCGCCAGAACGGCTGGGCGGTCCTGTCCGTCACCGACGATGGGTGCGGCATGACGCCCGAGTTCATCCGGCAGCAGCTTTTCCGGCCGTTTCAAACGACCAAGAGCCGCGGCCTGGGCATCGGCATGTTTCAGGCCAAGGTGATCGTCGAGGCGCACCGCGGCCGGATTGAAGTGGACAGCGCGCCGGGTCGCGGCACAACTGTCCGGATGCTGGTGCCTTTGGAGGAAGAACACGCATGAAACCGGGTCTGTTGCTCATTGACGACGACGAGGACATCCGCATGCAAATGCGCTGGGCCCTGGAGTCCGAGTACGAGATCTTGCAGGCTGGCGACCGGGCCAGCGCGCTGGCGATGTTCACCGAGCGCCGGCCGCGGGTTTGCCTGCTGGACCTCGGCCTGCCGCCGACGCCCGCCGCGCCCACCGAGGGCCTGGCCACCCTGGCCGAATTGCTGGGCGTGGACCCGCTGGCCAAGGTCATCATCGTCTCCGGTCAGGGCGAGAAGCAAAACGCCATCAAGGCCGTGGGCGAGGGGGCCTATGACTTCCTGTGCAAGCCGGTGGACCTCGACGAGCTGCGGATCATCCTCAAGCGCTGCTTTCAAGTCGCCCAACTCGAGGCCGAGTACCGGGCCATGCAGCGGCAGCTTCAGGCCGGCGAGTTCGAGGAGATGCTGGGCAGCAGCGCGTCCATGCAGCACGTCTTCGAGGTCATCCGCAAGGTCGCGCCGAGCGATGCGCCGGTGTTGATCCTGGGCGAGAGCGGCACCGGCAAGGAGATGGCCGGCCGCGCCATCCACCGGCTGAGCCTGCGCAAGGACGGCCCGTTCATCGCCATCAACTGCGGCGCCATTCCCGAGAACCTGCTCGAAAGCGAACTCTTCGGCCATGAAAAGGGCGCGTTCACCGGCGCGCACACCTCCCGCCCCGGCCGGCTCGAGCTGGCCAACGGCGGCACGCTGTTCCTCGACGAAATCGGCGACCTGCCTCCGCCGCTGCAGGTCAAGCTGCTGCGCTTTCTCCAGGAGCGTTGCGTGGAACGGGTGGGCGGTCGCAAGACCATTCCCGTGGACACGCGCGTGATCGCCGCCACGAACACCGATCTCAAGGCCGGCCTCGAGACCGGCGCCTTCCGCGAGGACCTGTTTTACCGCCTAGCGGTCGTGGTGATCAAAATCCCGGCGTTGCGGGAGCGGGACGGCGACATCGTGCTGCTGGCGCGGTCGTTCCTCCAGCGGTTCGCCGGCCAGGCCAGCCGGGATTCGCTGGCCTTTGACGAGCAGGCGATGCGCGTGTTGCGGGAGCACAAATGGCCGGGCAACGTGCGCGAACTCGAAAACCGGATCAAACGCGCCGTCATCATGGCCGAAGGCAAGACCATCCGCGCCGCGGACCTGGAACTCGGCCCCGCCGACCCGATCGAAGTGACCGCGCCGACGCTCAAAGAGGCCCGCGAGAATCTGGAACGCGATCTCATCACGCGCGCGCTGCACCGGCATGGCGGCAAGATCGCCCCGGCCGCCGCCGATCTCGGCATCAGCCGTCCGACCATGTACGAACTGATCGAAAAGCTCGGCCTCAAGCGCGAGTGAACTTTCCGCCGTCCGTTTGTCCCTCAACTGCCTCCCGAACTGCCATGACCACCTCGTCTTGCTCCTCGCGGACCGGTTCCCCCGGCCCGGTGCCCCGTTTCCTGGCCATCCTCGCGTCCGGCTGGCCTGTGATCTGCGCGTTGCTGGCCGGTCTGCTCGCCGGCTGCACCTCACCGGACTTGCTGCCGTTGTCACCCGAGACTCAGCGGCCTTACTCGAGCGTCGCGTTGCGCGAAGGCGATGTCATCCGGATCACCTTCCCCGGCGCGCCCAGCTTGAACACGACGCAACAGGTCCGGCGTGACGGCAAGATCACCCTCGACCAAGCCGGGGAAATCACGGCCATGGGCAAAACGCCGCCCGAACTCGAGGCCGAGATCCTCAAGCTCTACGAGACACGCCTCGTCACCAAGCAGGTGCTGGTGACCGTCGAATCCGCGGCCTATCCCGTGTACGTCAGCGGCGCGGTCTTGCGGCCCGGCAAGGTCATGGTCACCCAGGCCATCACGGTCGTGGAGGCCATCATGGAGGCGGGCGGTCTGGATGAAAACCGGGCCAAGGCCGGCGCCGTGGTGGTCACCCGCGAGGTCGAAGGCGTCACCAAGAGCTACCGCCTGGATGTGCGCGCCATGCTGGAGGGCCGTTCCGCCACCCGCTTTTACCTGCGACCCAACGACGTGATTTACGTCCCCACCAAGGTGCAAGTCTGGTGAGTCCCCGCCGGCTGGTTTTCCCACCCGCCGTCGCCTTTCCCCGCCTTCCGCCTTCCGAAACAACATCGTTCCTACGCGCCCGCCAGCCGCAACCCCGACTGCCCCAATCCTCCCATCGCCTTCTCGCTAGCCGGCACGACCCCAGCCGTCAACGAACTCCCCAAACTGACTTCCGTTCCACCGGACTCTGACCGCACGACCGTTTTGTTCGGTCACCTTTCCCCACAGGTGCATTATGGACTGTATCGGCATACTCATCGCGGATGACCACGCCGTCTTGCGCGACGGTTTGACCCTGCTCCTCAACGCCCAGCCCGACATGTGCGTGCTCGGCCAGGCTGGGGACGGCGAGGAGGCGCTGGCTAGGGCGCGCGCGCTCCGCCCGGACGTGGTGTTGTTGGACCTCGTCATGCCGGGGCTGCGCGGGGTGGAGACGGCGCGGCAGTTGAAGGCGGAACTGCCGGACACGAAGGTCATCGCCCTCACCATGCACGAGGATGAGAGCTACCTGGTCGGCATGCTCCGGGCCCGGGCCGACGGATACGTGCTCAAACGCTCGCCATCGGAGACGCTGGTGCAGACGATCCGCGACGTGATGGCCGGCAAGTGCCGCATTGATGCCGGGCTGGCGGAGCGCGCGCCGGTGGGCAACTTGAACACCTCAGGTGATGGTGGGGGCACCGGCGAACAACTGGACGAACGGGAACTACAAGTGCTCCGGTTGCTGGCCTGGGGTTACGCCAACCAGCAGATCGCCGACCGGCTGCGGCTGAACGTCAAGTCCATCGCCGGCTGCCGGCAACGCATCGGCCAGAAGCTGGGGCTGACCAGCCGCGTGGACCTGGTGCGCTACGCCGTGCAGAAGGGATTGCTGGCTGGGCAGCCGGGGTGAGCGCGCTCCTGAGAGCGCAAAATTGGCGACCCTACCGGGACTCGAACCCGGGCTCCCACCGTGAAAGGGTGGTGTCCTAACCGCTAGACCATAGGGTCACCAGCGGCGCAAACACTACTGGCGGCCGGCGGCCTGTCACGTGGAAAGATGAGAACTGAACGCACAGCCGCGCGGCCCAACACGAGTCCCGGGTGGCAGCGCGGGAAAGAGTCTGGCGCGCTGGGCGGGCGGCGGCGATACTGCCGCCATGCGATTTGCTGCGAGCGGTGGAAGGTTAGGGCGCGTACCGACAGCCAGGACAGCATGGTGGGCGGCGGGGCTGGCCTTGGCCCTGGCTGCCGCCGGCCTTCAGGCCGCCGACCAGCCGCAGTGGGGGGAAGCGTGGTCGCGCAATCTGGTTTCCAGCGAGCGCGGGCTGCCAGACACCTTCGACCCGAAGACCGGCCACAACATCAAATGGGTGGCGAAGCTCGGCACCGAGGCCCACGCCTCGCCGATGGTGGGCCGCGGCCGGGTGTTCATCGGCACGAACAACAATGCCCCACGCGATCCCCGGCACGAAGGCGACCGCGGCGTGCTGTTCTGCCTCGACGAGCGCGACGGCGCGCTGCTGTGGCAGTTGGTCGTCCCCAAGCGCGTCGAGGACATCTTCTTCGACTGGCCGAACAGTGGCATCTGCTCCCCCGCCACGATCGAAGCCGACCGGGCCTACCTCGTGGACAACCGCGGCGTGGTGTTGTGCCTGGACCTGCGCGGGATGGCCGACGGCAACGACGGACTGTTCCGCCTCGAGGAGATTTACTACGCGCCGCAGCTCACCAATGACCTCGCCCGCGGCGCCCCGGCCGCCTTCGCGCCGGATGGCGCGCTGATTCCCACCGACCCGGCTCCCCGCCGGGTCACCCCCGGCCCGCTTGACGCGGACATCCTCTGGATGTTCGACCTCTCCAGCGGTGCCGGCATCTGGTCGCACGACGCCGTTCACAGCGGCATCCTCATCCACGGCGACCACCTCTACCTCAACACCGGCACCGGCGTGGACAACACCCACCGCCGCATCCGCCGGCCCGAGGCCCCCGGCCTGATCGTGCTGGACAAGCACACCGGCCGCCTGCTCGCCCGCGAACGCTCCTCCCACGGCGGGCGCATCTTCCACTCCACCTGGTCCCCGCCGTCGTTGGCCACGGTGAACGGCCGGCCGTTGGTGATCTTCGCCGGCGGCGACGCTGTGGTGCGCGCCTTCGAACCACTGTCGGCCGGCGCCTGCCCCGCCGAGCCCGCCACGCTGCGACAGGTCTGGGAATTTGACTTCGATCCCGCCGCGCCCAAGGAAGACGTCCACCGCTACCACCAGAACCGCCGCGAAAGCCCCAGCAACATCTACGGCATGCCGGTCGTCGTGGGCAACCGCGTCTTCGTGGCCGGCGGCGGCGACTTCTGGTGGGGCAAGAACGCGGCCTGGCTCAAGTGCATTGACGCCAGCGGCACGGGCGACATCACCCAGTCCGGCTTGGTGTGGTCCTACCCCCTGGGCAAGCACGTCTTCGCCACGCCCGCTGTCCACGACGGGCTCGCCTGCATCGGTGACACGGAGGGTGTGCTACATTGCGTGGACGCGGCCACCGGTCAGGCGGTCTGGACGCACGAGGCGGGCGGGGACTTCTGGGCCTCGCCACTGGTGGCCGACGGCAAGGTGTACGTCGGCACGCGCCGCGGCGACTTTCTGATTCTGCAGGCAGGCCGGGAAAAGCGCGTGTTGAGCACGATTCAAATGGGCTCACCCATCAGCGCCACCGCCACCGCCGCGAACGGCGTGCTGTACGTCGCCACCATGAACCGCCTGTTCGCGGTCGCGGCGAAGAGTCCGTGAACGCCCGGTGCTTCTGGCTCCCAGCCGACCGCCACCCCGGCAGGCAATACGGCTTGCGCGAAATGGAGATGCGCTCCGCGTTGCGTCATGACCGGGGGCGCGGACGATCACATCCACGGCGATCCGACATCCGGGCGGCAGGATGCTGCCCCCAACGTCAGGCAGGATGCCTGACGCTGCGGTGAGGCTGCCCGCCAGCTACTCCGCCACGTTCACGAGCCTGACCGCGCCGATGCCGCCCGGATTCCAGTTCGTGAAGATCACGTAGAGTTCGCGCTTGCGACCCTTCCCGGCCACGTACCAGCAGGCGTCGTGGATGTGCTGCGCCTCGGTGAAACCGAGTTCCTCCTTGGGCTTGATCGTGCTGACGATGGCCCGCTTTTTCAGGTTGATCACGTAGATCGGGCCGGGGGAGTTGTTCGGTCCGTTCAGGCACGGCGCCAGCGCGTAATCGCCCCACAACTCCACGTCGCAGACGGTGCTGCCGGCGGGCAACACGTGAACTTCCAGCCAGCTTTCGCGGGCCGGCGACCACCGCAGAATCCGCGCCTCGGGCCGGGCGGACACGAGCAGCGACTTGTCCTTGCGATTGTAGGTGATTCCGTGCGGCGTCCGCGAAATCGTTTTCCCGCCGTATAACGCGCCCGTGTACGCCAGCGGCTCCGCTGTGGCCGGCATGAAGTACGCCCTGCCGTAGCCGTCGGTCACCCAGATTTCTCCGGCCCGCGTGAACGCGGCGTCCGTCGGCGCGAAGCCCTTGCCGTCCGCGTAAGGCCCGCCGGGCGGGATGCCCAACGTCGTCACCGACCCGCACGCGGTGTCCGACAGATACACGTGGCCCTCGACGTTGTCCGCGGCGACCACCAGCGGCAGCCGGCCGCGGCGGGGCAGCAGGTCAGCGCCGTGGAGATTGCCCCTGGCCAGCGCGGGGTCGCCGGTGATGACGACGGATTTGCTCAGCCGGTCGCTGAATGCGATCCAGCCCACGTTCTCCAGACCCCAGTAAACCACGTCCCGCCCGGCGTCCACGATCAGCGTGCCGTGCGCGCCTTTGAGGTGCGGTTTCGCGGCGTCCGGCACGGGCACCAGACCGGGCGCGGCGGCAAACGTCCACGCGCCCTGGCCGCTGGTGGCCACGCTGCCCGGCGCCACCTTCGCGCCTTTGATGGGCGCCCTGGCTTCGACGCGGAAGGGCAGGGGACGCGCGGCCGGGGGGTCGCTGTGCGAGTGCTGGTGTCCCGCGTCATGGCCCCGCGCGGCGCACGAGAGCATGGCCAGGGAGCAACTGAAAACTAACAGGCGGACGGTTGGTGAACGGGTCATGTTTGTTGTCGTTGTCAGGGGCCGGGCCGGCCGGCGGTTCAGGGCGGACCCACAGTCAAACGGGCGTGCCGTCCATACCGCGGCGAGCGCCGGTCTCAGGCTTAAGGGGTGAAGGTGTGGCGGAATTCACCGGCTGCAAGTGCCTGGCAAGAAATTCTCGCGTCGGATTGGCAGCCTGGGCGGGTCTTCGTAAGCTCGGCCCGTGACTCCGACCGCATTCTCCGGGCTCCGAAGGGCGTGGCTTGCGCTCCTGGTCGCCGCGGCGTTGCCGGCCGCCCCGGCCGGCGCGCGGGCCGACAACGGCCTCTTTGCCCGCACGAATCTCGTGGCCTGGTGCATCGTGCCGTTCGACGCCCGGAAGCGCGGGCCCGAAGAGCGCGCCGCCCTGCTCGAACGGCTGGGCGTCACCCAGCTTGCCTACGATTACCGCGCCGAGCACATCCCCACGTTCGACGCCGAGATCAAGGCGCTCAAGCGCCACCGCATCCGCCTGCTCGCCTGGTGGTTCCCCGGCGCGCTCAACGACGAGGCCCGGCTGATCCTGGACGTGCTCCGGCGCCATCAATTGCGCGGCGTCCAGCTCTGGGTCAGCGGCGGCGGCGGGGCGGTCGCCAGCACCGCGGAACAGCAGGCAAGGGTCGAGTCCGAGGCGGCGCGCCTACGGCCCATCGCCGAAGCGACGGCGGCCCTCGGTTGTTCCGTCGCTTTGTACAACCACGGCGGCTGGTTCGGCGAACCCGGGAACCAGATTGCCATTATCGAGCATCTGCGGGCCGGCGGCGTGACCAACGTCGGCATCGTGTACAACCAGCACCACGGCCACGATCACGTGGATCGCTTCGCCGGACTCCTGGCGGAAATGAAGCCGCATCTGCTGGCCTTGAACCTCAACGGCATGACCCGGGACGGCGAGCAGACCGGCCGGAAAATCCTGCCTTTGGGCCGGGGCGAACTGGACCTGGCGCTCCTCAAGATCATCCGCGACAGCGGCTGGCGCAGGCCGATCGGCCTCCTGAACCACACCGACGAGGACGCCGAGGTGCGGCTGCGTGAGAATCTGGCCGGGTTGGAGTCGCTGGTAACCGCGCTGGACGCATTGGGTGCCGCCGCCGGCACACAAACGCTGGCGCCGCACACCGCGGCCGAAACGGAGGAATTCGAGACGTGGGCGGCATGCGCCGCGCCCCCGTCCGGTTACTGGAGCGTCGAGGACGCTGCCGCGCGGGCGAGCTTGCCGGAACACCTGATCATTCCCGCCGCCGAACCGCAAGAACTGACGCCGGCCAGCGGTTTTCCGAAACGCGAAGCCCACCTGACCTGGCATCGTTCCCACGGCGACAACGGCGGCACCCGTTACTCCTCGCTCGATCAGATCAACCTCCAGAACGTGACCAATCTCCAAGTCGCCTGGACCTACCACTCGCGGGACGGCCGGGACAACCTCCAGTGCAACCCGATCATCGTGGACGGTGTGATGTTCACGCCCACGCCGGGCAAGTTCATCGCGGCCGTGAACGCCGAAACCGGCGTCGAACTCTGGCGCTTCAAGCCGGAAGGCCGGCCCGCCTGGCGCGGCTTGATCTACTGGCCCGGCGACGGCGAGGCTGCGTCGCGCATCTTGTTTTGTTCCGGACGGCACCTCTACGCGCTGGAGCCGCAGACCGGCCGGCCGGTGACCGGCTTTGGCGAGGGCGGACGCGCCTTGCTGCCGGGCGCGGCGCAAGGCGATTTCGGCGCGGCCACGGCTTGTCCGGCCATCTTCGAGCGCATCATCGTCGTGCCCGGCTTCGAGAAGGACGTGTGGGGTTTCGACGTGGTCAGCGGCCGGCATCTGTGGACGTTTCACACGGTGCCGGAGCCGGGCGAGTTCGGACACGACACCTGGGACCGGCCGCAGCCGTACGGCGCCAATTGCTGGGGCGGCATGGCGATGGATGAGGCGCGCGGCATCGCCTACGTCACCACCGGCTCGCCCAAACCCAACTTCGCCGGCGTGTACCATCGTGGCCGGAATCTGTTCGCGAACTGCCTCATCGCGCTCGACGCCCGCACCGGCCGGCGCCTCTGGCATTTCCAGGAAATCCGCCACGACATTTGGGACCTCGACATCCCCACGCCGCCCAACCTCGCCGCCGTCATGCGCCACGGCCGGCGGGTGGACGTGGTGGCCGCCTGCACCAAGATTGGCAACACACTGCTGCTCGACCGCGTGACCGGGAAACCGGTTTTTCCTTTCCGCCTGCGCCGCGCCCCCACCAGCGACGTGCCGGGCGAAGTCACCTGGCCTTACCAGCCGGACCCCGAGCTGCCGGAGCCGTTCGCGAAGATAGAATACACCGAGGCCGACCTCACCGACCGCACCGAGGAGGCCGCCGACTACGCGTTGACGCGCTTCCGCAGCATGCACGCGGGCTGGTTCCGACCGTGCAGTGAAGGCAAGGCCACGATCTTCTTCGGGATAGACGGCGGCGCCGAGTGGACCGGCGCCTGCGCGGACCAGGAGTCCGGCCGGCTGTACGTGACCGCGAATCACATCGGCTGGACCATCTCGCTCTTTCGCGACGACGACCCGCCTTACAATCCGCAGGCGCCCAAGACCCGCGGCCGGCAGGTTTACGAACAGGCCTGCCAGCAATGCCACGGCGAGACCCTTCGGGGCCTCGGCATGTACCCGGCGCTGCGTGGCGTGCGGCACCGGCTCACTTTCGAGGCCATCACCAACCAGGTGCGGGAAGGCAAGAACGCCATGCCCGCGCAACCCAACATGGCCGACGAAGACGTGCGGGCCGTCGCGGATTACCTGCTGGTGCGCGACCGGCCGTTGCCGCCGCCCGGCCCGTCGCCCGAGCGTCCCAGCTACGGCGAGAACGGCTACCCGAAGTTCTACGATCACGAAGGTTACCCGGCCAACAAGCCGCCCTGGGGCTCGCTCAACTGCATTGACCTCAACACCGGCCGGCTTGTGTGGAAAGTGCCGCTGGGCGAATACCCGGAACTGACCGCGGAAGGCGTGCCCAAGACCGGCACCGAAAACTACGGCGGTGCCATCGTGACCGCGGGCGGACTCGTGTTCTGCGCGGGCACGCGCGACCACAAAATCCGCGCGTTCGACAAGGACACCGGCGCAGAGTTGTGGTCGGCGAAGCTGCCGTACGTGGGCAACAGTCCGCCGGCCACTTACGCGGTCAACGGTCGGCAATACGTCGTCATCAGCGCCAGCGGCGGCAACAAGCTGGGCACGCCGTACGGCGACGCCTGGGTGGCCTTCGCGCTGCCGCGCTGAGACCCCAAACCAGATCATCATTCCGCAGCCGCCCGTGCCAGTCCGCGCCGCCGCTCAGAAGGTTGCGCCGATTGGCCCCGGCGGCTGTTTTGGTTTTGGGGGCAAGCTAGGCAAGGTCGCCGGCGTGGCTGGATTCACTTGCCGGGTGTAAGGCCAAGGACTGCCTTCGATTTCAGCATCAGCGTTTCAGCGCCTTTCGCGCCTTCTTGCGGCCGCTGAACTGCGCCATCCACCTCAAAACGCCGCCACCGCGGGATGTTTCAGTTCGACTTCCGTCCGGCCCGTGATTTGCAGGATCAGGCGGCCGGCCGCGGCCTGGTATTCGTGCGGCGCGGACAACGGAACCGCCGCGCCGTTGAGGCGAACCTCCGGCGGCTGGCGCAGGCCGTTCACGAGCACGTAGCATGGCCGCGGGCTCCAGGCGTCCAGGACGAACTTCACGCCGTCGGCGCTTTCCGCGATCTCCCGGATGCCGCCCGGCGCATGCACGCGCAAGCCATGCCGGGACAAGACGCGGAAGTCGTACAAAGCCGGCTGTTCGAGCGCCTCGATGGCCGGGGCCAGCAGCGTGGCGGGGTTGATGTTCGCCGGGTTCCGGGTTTGCGCCCGCAGGTTGAAGCTGTCCGGCAGCAGGCCGGGGTACTTCGCGTCACTGGCCGGATAGGTTTGCTGGATGCCGGAGCGCACGATGCCCGCGGCCAGTTGCCGCCACGGACCGCCGGCGTCGTGCCGCGCCAGACGCTGGATGGCCACGGCATAGACCAGGCCGCACCATTGCACGGGCAGGCCGATCCAGTTCGGCGCGATCCATTGCGTGGCGCCCAGCACCGGGATGGTGGTGTAAAGCTCGACGGGCTGGTCGGTGGGCGGCGACAAATAGACAAACGGCACACCGGTCCAGGCCCAGTGCTTCGCCTCGTCGAGGAAGCCGGCGTCGCCGCTCAACTCGTAGCCGAGCACGCAGCAGTTCACCAGGTACGCCGAGGCGAGGATGTCCGGCGTGTGCAGCGCGATTTCCCAGGTCTGGGCGCCACGCGGCACGCTGTCGCGAAACCGCTCCGTGAGCGCCCGCAGATGCCGCAGACCCGCCTCGATCAACTCCGTCCGGCCGGTGAACGCCGCCGCCTGCAAGACCTGGTCCAGCACCGCCGCCGTTAGTCCGTTGGCGTCGGGCGCCCAGTGCGTCCTGCCGTAATCGAGCCCGCCCGGCGACGGCCGGTAACGGATGAAGCCGTCGGCCTCGAACCGCGCCAGCAGGCCGCGCGCGGCTTGTTCGGCGCGCTCAAGGTTCTCCGCCACGGCGCCGTAAACCAGCGCCGGCGCCGGGTAACGCACGTGGCCGACCTGCGCCTGGTTGTAGCTCGCTGGCGGCACCTTGCTCAACGCGGCCCGCGCGGCGGCGGCCAGGCGCAAGGCCAGTTCGCGGTCGGCCACGCGCGTGGCCAGCCAGTCCTCAAACAACGCGGCGTCCGCGGCGGGCTGGCTGCCAAAGCCGGGCGTGGCGTGCCGGTACAGGTCGCCGTCGCGGATTTGCGAGTCCAGCCAGCCGCGGGCCGCCAGCTCGAGATACGCCGCCGGACCGCCCGAAATTTCGGGCAGCGGCGGCAGCCCGAAGCGGCGCGCGTATTCCTGCACGGCCGGGATCACGCTCCGGGCGCGCCCGCCCAGCAGCAGCGCCGCCACGCGCACCGGCTTGTCCGCGCCAAGGCGAACGGTGTCGTACGGCAGCAGGCTGCTTTCCTCGCGGTTCGCGCCGTCCGAGCCCGGGAACAACAGCCCCATGACCTGCGCGCCCGAGTTGAACAGCCGGTCCGGTGAGTCGAACACGGCACAGACCGGCGCGCCGGGCGGCGAGTTCCAGGCCAGCGCCACGTACCGTTCCCGCGCCGCCACGGCCATGAGCGGGAAGGTGAGCCTGGCGGTGTCCGCCA
Source organism: uncultured Verrucomicrobiota bacterium (assembly GCA_964568145.1). GTDB lineage: Bacteria > Verrucomicrobiota > Verrucomicrobiia > Limisphaerales > J093 > DSVZ01. The sequence goes on along the minus strand of CAZMOZ010000017.1, from coordinate 54,336 downwards.
CCTGCCGGTCCGAGCCAGGCGGCTGCAAATCGGCCGTCGAACTGCTCGGCTCGTTTTCGAGGTATTCGACGCCCGCCAGCAACGCTTGTGTCTTGTTCGTGTCGTAACTGCCCAACCCCGGCAGCAGCGTGAACGGCGGCAGGTACAGCACGTCGCGGTCCTGATCGCAGCGCGCCACCGCCTCGACCTGGAGCGAGCCGGCGGTGTCGAGCTTGAAGTTCTGTTCCAGCCGCCACTGGCCGCCGTCGGGGTCCGTCACGGTCACGCGGGCCCTCAAGGTGCCGCCCAGCGTGGCGTCGGCGAGCGCCGCCCTCGCCGCCTGCTGCACCACCACCCTCGTGCCCGGCGCGTTGACCGGCACCCAGCGCGGCCGGCCGTCCCGGACGTAGCCGATCAACGGCGCGTTGTGGCCCGCCGCCAGGCGTTCACCGTCCACTTCGACCACGAAGCCGCCGAACTGCGTGCGGCTGTGAACCACCTTCAACCCGCCGCTTGCGAGCGACGCCGCGTCCGCGCCCAACTCGGGCGGTGTCGGCCGGGGCCAGTCCGGCGGCGTGAACTGGAGCCGCTCGGTGAACCACAGCCGGCCGAGCAAGCACACCCCGCCGTCGCCGGGCGGGTCCAGGCGCAGCCGGTGGGCGGTACCCAGCGCGGGCAGGCGGACTTTGGCCTCGAACCACGCCCCGCCGCGCACCGCGAACCGCACCGACGCCGCCTCGCTGGGCCCGCCGCTGGCGGGAAAGTAAAAAACCTGGCAGGTGCCGCTCTGATCCGACTTGAGGCGCAGGTGCAGCCACAACGGCTGGCCGGCCGGAAAATCGCGCGGAGGGCCAATCAGCCACGGGTCGGGGCCGTTGATGGCCAGCACCAGGCCGTCTGCGGTCTGCGCGCGGCTGGCCAGGTGGTGCGGGTCGCCCCACGCGGCGCTTCGCGCGGCGTCGGTGAAGTCAAAGGCCGGCAGCGTGGCACTCCGCGCGGCGGCGACACCGAGGCCGGCGGCGGCCAGTTGCAGAACCGCCAGGAGGCGCCGGAAAACGAAATTGAAAGGGGAGCGCACACGTCTCGCGCGCGGTTTTCCGCGCCCGCGCGGAGAACAGGTTTGGCAAGGTGCGCTGGACATGCCAGCCAGTTGGAAGCAGGTCGGGCGTGCTGGAGGCAGGAAGCGACCGGCCAAACCGGGCCGGGAATGCGCTTCCCCATTCCGGAGTCGAAACATCGTGGTCACGCCGGCCAGTGAACCCGCCCGCCGCGCGCAAGGCAATGGCGCGCTGAACTGGCTTGGAAGCGCGGCAACTCACGGCCGGCTGGAAGCCGACCACTACAGCGGGCGGGGCTTCTTCATTGACCGGCCCGTTCCACAGCGCGGAAGAAGCGGGCGGCCCCGACGCGGACGTGCCGTAGCGGATGGTTGGTGAGGCCGCGCATCTGCGGCGCGAACACGGCGGCGTTGGTGCCCAGTCGGGCCAGGATCACAACCGCCGGCCCGGGATTGGACGAGGTGAGGGCGGCGACGATTTCGGACCGAAGCGCCGCGTTTTCGGGCTGGCGGTTCCACAGCGCGATCAAAGCCGGCACGCGCTCCCAGTCGTTAGTGCAGGCCGCCACCTGTTCCAGGATGGCCACTGCTTCTTCCGGGGTGCGACCCACCGAGGCCAGCGCGCACGTTACCGTTCGGATGTGGGCCTGGTGGGGGCTTTGGGTCGCCTTTGCGCTGGCTTCCCGCAGCAGTGTGGCAATGAGCGGAGCTGCGGATTGGCTGGCAGGTCCGAATTGTCCCAGCGCCTCGGCGGCCCAATAACGTTGATGCGCCGGCCGGCGCGCATCTGACGCCACACGGATCAGATAGGGGATGGACGGGATGGCCGCGTCACCGAGACGACCCAAGGCCAGCATTATGAGTGGCGTGCGAGGATCATCCGGCATGGAGTTCGTGAGGATGGTCAACAAGTCAGGCAGGAATACGGCGGCCAGCGGTCCGGCGGCAAGGATCACGGAGACGGCGTCGTTCGGCTCCTGCAAACGCGGATTATCGAAGGTCTCCCGTAGCAACGGGAACGTGTTCGTGATCGAAGGCTTCTGGCTGGGCGTGCCCATTTCCGCCAGCTCGCGCTGTTTGGAAGCGACCACTTCGAGCAGCTTGTACGCCTTGCGGTGGCGGGCTTCCGGGCCGGGTGTTTCCGTCTGCAAGCCCAGCGTCTGCAGGGTCTTGCCCGCCGGGTTTAGCAGCCAGGGGTTGGGGGCATTGGTAAGCGCCGCGGTCATGGCCCGCCGGCCCTGGCGGATTTCGCGGATCAGGAAAGGCACCGCGTCACCCTCAATGGCTTCAAAAGCTTCCCGAACATCTTGCGGATTTGCGGTGCCTTCCACCGCTTCGGCGAACCATTGTGAAAGCCGCTTGCCGCCGTGAACCGGCTGGCGCGGACCGCAAGCGGCCAGCAAAACCGCCAGCGCCATGACCGCCAGCCAAACCCACCAGCCCGCGCGCCGGTTGTCCAAGGCACCGGAAAGATCCACCGCGCTTTGCATACGATGACTTTTGGCAGATTTGACCGCGCCGGCCAGCGGAAGTTTCGCCCCTCGCGAGCGTGTCGCGGAAAAGCGCTGGATGCCGAAGTCCAGAAATTCAGAAGAGGAACTTGGAAGGCCGGAAGGCAGGAATCCGAAATCCAAGAGCCGGGGCCCAAGACCCCAGACCCGAAGCTGATGGGGCGGCGCTCCCGTCGAACCCAGCCTCGCTCCGCAGTCCGTGCTGTCATCCGCCCGCGGTCTGATTTGATTTAACCGCCGGCCGGCGCGCCCTTCGCGGCCGCCACAAACTGGCACGTGCGGCGATTTCCTTCCGCCACCTCCTCGGCGGTCATTGACATCACGACCTGTTCCCAAGCGGCGACCGATTCCTGGCTCCCCTGGTCCGCGGCCAGCCGGAGCCACTTGTACGCCTCGATTCGCGACTCCCGCGCTGCGCGCGTTCTCGGGCCGAACGTGGCACGTTGACACCGGATGCCGAGGTGGAACTGGGCCTGCATGTGCCCTTGGAGGGCCGCTTTGCGGAGCCAATGATGGGCCTCCGCCTCGTTGCGTGGCACGCCCCGACCCTCGGCGCAGAACAGGCCGAGGGAAAACTGCGCATGCGCGTGATTTTGCTCGGCGGCCTTGCGGTACCAGGCTGCAGCGGCGCAAGCGTCCGCCGCATTTTCCGCATCGCCGCCACAGGTTCTGGCCATGCCGACTTGCGCCTCGGCATCCCCGGCTTCCGCCTGCGCGCGGGTGGTGGTCAAATCGCCCGCCGGCTTCCCCCGGAGAAACGTCCGCAACCGATTCCATTTCATGCTGTCATGAGCGTGTGCTCCCGCCCCCCGAACACAAGCTCTTTCTGCCAACAAGGAGGCAGTGTCCGAACTGATGCCAGGGCGGCGGTCCGTATCCGCCAGCTTTGGCCACCGGCAGGCGGGAACAAAGCGGCGAAAGACCCGAACAGCGTCAACCGGGCAACGGAGGCGAGGGCAGTTCGACGCGACGGAGCGGACAACGGCTGCCGTGGCGACCGGCCTGGCAAAACCATTTGCCTGCCAGGCTACCCCGACGCACCTTGCCCGCCGATGCCGGCCAGCCCGGACGTGCGGATCCTGACCGGTGGATCAAGTCTGCGGCAGTTCATGTCGTTTAACCTGGCCTTTGCGTATGAGTCTGCTTGGACCCTTTCTGGTGGTCATCCTGGGTGTGGCGGTCTTTCTGCTCGGGACCTAGGCGTTCCCATTCCTGCCTTCCTGAGATCCAAACTGAGTCGGCCGGGCAGCAAACCTGCGGCGCGTCGGCAAGCTTGGTTCTTGGTTTCTGGTCTTCGGATTTCGGATTTCGCCTCGTCCCCAGCCCCCAACCCTCCCCCCTTCTTCGCACTTCAGCCTTTCCTGGGTTCCCAATTCATATCAGCGCTCCACGCCTTTCCAATTTTCCGGATCACGGTGCCCGGCGGGGCTCGACGCCCAGCAGATGCCGCATGAAGAAATCCTGCCGGCGCCGGGCGGCGTAAGGTGACTCGCCCACGCCGTGGCCCGCGCCCGGCACGATCAGCAGCTCGAAATCCTTGTCCGCGCGGATGAGCGCGTCCACGACCTGCAGGGTGGAGGCCGGGTCCACGTTGCGGTCGAGTTCGCCGACGGTGAGCAGCAGTTTGCCCTGGAGCCGGTGCGCTTGGGCGACGTTCGAGGCTTCCTCGTAGTACGGCCCGACCGGCCAGCCCATCCAGAGTTCGTTCCACCAGACCTTGTCCATGCGGTTGTCGTGGCAGCCGCAGTCGGCGGCGGCGGCTCGGTAGAAGTCGCCGTGGGCGATGAGCGCGCGCAGGGCGTTCTGGCCGCCGGCCGAGCCGCCATAGATGCCGACGCGCGTGAGGTCCATCTCGGGGTGCTGCGCGGCGGCGGCGCGCAGCCAGGTGATGCGATCGGGAAACCGGCGTCGCCGAGGTTCTTCCAGCACACGTCGTGAAACTGCTTGCTCCGCCAGTTCGTGCCCATGCCGTCAATCTGGACGACGATGAAACCCAACTCCGCCAGTTCCTGCGGCCGGTGGTGGGCGCGAAAGGCCTTGGGCACATGGAAATCCTGCGGCCCGGCGTAGATGGCCTCGACGACCGGATACTTCCTGGCCGGATCGAAATTCGTCGGCCGGTGGATGATGCCGTAAATGTCCGTCGCGCTGTCGCGGCCTTTGGCGACGAACCGTTCCGGCGCGCGCCAGCCGGAGGCTTGCAGGCGCGAGATGTCCGCGCGCTCGAGTTCGCAGATCAGCCGGCCGTCCCCGGCGCTTCGCAGTTCATGCACCGGCGGCTGGTCCACGCGCGACCAGGTGTCCACGAAGTGGCGCCGGTCCGGCGAGAACTGCGCGCTATGCGTGCCGTCGCCTTCGGTGAGCACGGTCAGCCCCGAGCCGTCGAAGTTCGCGCGGCAGAAATGGGTCTGGTACGGATCCTGGCCCGGCCGGATGCCGAGCGCGCGAAACCAGACCTGGCGCCTGGCGGCGTCCACGTGGTCCACGCCGCGCACCACCCAGTCGCCGCGCGTGATCGGGTTCTTCACCGCGCCGGACGCCGCGTCGTGGAGGTATAGGTGGTTCCAGCCGTCGCGCTCGGACATCCAGATGAGTTCACGCGTGTCGTCGAGCCAGTGCGTGAACAGTTTGTGGGCGTAATCCACGAAGGACTTGCTGGACTCGTCCACAATGGCGCGCACCACACCTGTGGCCGGCTCGATGGCCAGCACCCGCACCACCTGATGCCCACGCTGGTTGTACAGCACCGTGAAACGCGAGGAGTCCGGCTCCCAGCGCCCGTCCGACAGACTCCACGGATTCGGCAGGAGCGCGTCGCTGAACGGCACCGCCTGGCGCGCGGCGGCATCGAACAAGCGCGGCCGGCTCACGGTGAGGCGGTCGCCGGGTTTGTCATACGCGAAGGAATGCATCTTGGGCTGGAGCTGGTCCTTGGGCGCGGACTCGATGAGCGTGACCTGGCGCTCGTCGCCTTTTTGCGTGCGCATGACCACCAGCCAGCGCGAGTCGGGCGACCAGAAAAACTCCGGCGCATAAAAGTCGCGCTCGTTGCCGTCCCAGGTCAGCGGCGCGTCCTCGCCGCCGGTTTCGCGCAACCGGACGTTGAACCCCGCCACCGACGCGGACCACCGGCCGTCCGTCGACCTGGATGCCGGTCTGGGCTCGGCCCGAGGCGGCCGGCGGCCCGCGCGGCGCGGCCGGGCGTTGGCCTCGATGACCAGTGTGCCGCCTTCGGCGCGCGCGATGCGGCCGGCGAGCGGGCGGCCTTCAGCGTCGAGCACGAGCCAGGCGTGGCCGGCGAAGGTGTGCTGACGGCGCTCGGCTCCGGGCTTGAGCCGGCCGTAGCTGCGGCGCTCGCCGGCCTCATCCAGCCAGAACAACTCCACCTCGCCGTCCGTGCGGTTCACGAACGTGATCCAGGTTTCCTCGCCGGTGCTGGTGCTGGCGCGAGGCAGTTCTTCTTCGTCCTCCGCGGGTGGCGGTGCCGGTTGCTCGATCAAGTCGCCGCTGGCCGGATCGAAGCTCCACCGTTTGCCGGCGGCCTCAAAACGGATTGAGGCGGCGTCCGGCGCGAAGGCGAGGTTGTCCAACGGCAGGTTCGTGGCGCTGATCTCGCGTCCGGCGGCCTTCGTGAGCGCCGTGGCAAGCTGGCCGTGATCGAAGGCCGGGCGTCGCTGGCCGGTGTTGGCGTCCACGAGGATGAATTCGAAACCGCCGGCCGAGATTTCGCGGCGATACCAAAGCCGCCCGGAATCGCCGAGCCAATGCGCGGTGAGGCTGGCGTTGGCCACCGTGTTGCGCGTGCGCTCCGCGAGCGTTCTGGCCCGCTCGTAGTCGGCCTTGGTGCCCTGGGCCGAAGCGGCCGGGCAGAGCAGCAGGCATCCGAGCAGCAGCGAAACAAACAGCAGGACAGGGGAGCGGGACGGTGGCGCGGCGCAACGGTTCATGGGCGCGGAGGCTAGGCCCGCGGCGGCGGACGAGAAACACGATAGCGAGGAAGGCGGTTGACTGGGTGAATGGTTAAATGTGTTGTCTGGCCGATCAGTGCGCCCGGCCTGACAAACCGACGCTCCGAACACCGCTTCCCATCCGGGCGGCGGGACGGCATCGTCGCGCGCGCATGAACGTCTCCGTGATCCTCGCCCACCCGGCGCCCGGCAGCTTCAACCACGCCATCGCGCGCACCGCGGCCGACACGCTGGCCGCGCTTGGCCACCGCGTCTGGTTTCATGACCTCCAGGCCGAAGGTTTCGATCCGGTGTACACCGCGGCCGAACTGGCGCGCGACGCCGCGTTGCCGCCGGCGGTTGCCCGGCACGCCGAGGAAGCCTGCGCCGCCGACGGCCTGATCTTCATCCACCCGAACTACTGGAGCCGGCCACCCGCGATCCTGTGCGGGTGGGTGGACCGCGTGCTGCGTCCGGGCCTGGCGTACAACTTCATCCCGGACGGGCAGGGCGGCGCGCGGCCGGTGGGCTTGCTCCGGGCGCGTGTGGGGATGGTCTTCAACACCGCCAACACGCCCCAGGAAAAGGAGGAGGCGTTCTTTGGCGACCCGCTCGAGGTGCATTGGCGCAAGGTGGTCTTCGGCCTGTGCGGGGTGCCCACGGTGTACCGGCGCAACTTCAGTCCGGTGATCATCAGTACGCCGGAGCAGCGTCGCGCCTGGCTGGAGGAAGTGGCCGGCGTGGTGCGGGCGCATTTTCCGGCGGCGTAAGCACGGGCATCCCGCTGGAGCGCCGACGGCCTCGTCGGCGGGCGCCCCGCCCACACTTGCCGCGGACGTGGCCGTCCGCGCCCCGATGATTGCAAGGCTCGAAGGAGTCTCGTCCCACCCCGTCATGGCCGGGACTACACAAAAGTGAGTTGCGTTCCCGCGCGCGGCCCGGCGTTCGCCCGGCTTGACCCTCCCGTCGGGTCATGCCAGACATGGGCCATGCGCATCTGGTTTCCCCTGTTCCTCTGCGGACTCGGCTGTGCCGTTGTCGCGACCGCCGCGGAGAAGACGCTGCACACGTTCCGCAAAATCCAACTCACCCCCGAGTTCTGGGCGGAGGGCGCCCACGTGGGCGACTTCAACCGCGACGGCAAGCTGGACGTGGCGTACGGGCCGTTTTGGTTTGCCGGGCCGGACTTCAAGGCCCGGCACGAGTACCGGCCCGCGACGAATTCCTTCAAGATCAAGGCGCCCGACGGTTCGGAGAAAACCATCCCCGGCTACGAAGGCGCGCTGGGCAGCAAGAACGCCTACTCGGACTGCTTTTTCATCTGGACCGGCGATTTCAACAGCGATGGCTGGGCGGACATCCTCATCGCGGGCATCCCCGGCGAGCAGGCGTGGTGGTTCGAGAATCCGCAAGGCACGTCCGGCCACTGGAAGCGGCACCTCGCGTTGGACGTGGCGGACAACGAGTCGCCGGACTTCAAGGACCTGACCGGCGACGGCAAACCCGAGCTGGTATGCAATTCGAAGGGCTTTTTCGGCTTCGCCGCGCCTGATCCGACCAACCCGACAGCTCCGTGGAAGTTCCGGCCCATCACGCCGAACAAGAACTATCACCGCTTCACGCATGGCCTGGGCGTGGGCGACGTAAACGGCGATGAGCGGCCGGACTTGCTCGAATCCAACGGCTGGTGGGAGCAGCCGGCTTCGCTGGCCGGCGATCCGGAATGGACGTTTCATGCCTACACCTTCTGTCCGGCCGATCCGGGCGTGCCGGTGGGCGGTGCGCAGCTGTTCGCCTACGACGTGAACGGCGACGGCAGGAACGACGTGATCACCTGCCTGGCGGCGCATGGCTACGGCCTCGCCTGGTACGAGCAGACGCGCGACGGGGGCCGGATTTCCTTCAAGCCGCACGTGTTCATGAACAAGCAGCCGGCGGACAACAAATACGGCGTCAAGTTCACCCAGCCCCACGCGCTCGACCTGGCGGACCTGGACGGCGACGGCCTGAAGGACCTGGTCACGGGCAAGCGCTTTTGGGCGCACGGCCCGGACGGCGACCCCGAGCCCAACGCGCCGGCGGTGCTGTACTGGTTCAAGCTGGTGCGCGGCGCGGGCGGCGCTGTGGATTGGGTGCCGCACCTGATTGACAGCGACTCCGGCGTGGGCACGCAGGCGCTGGCCCGGGACGTGAACGGCGACGGCTGGCCGGATATCATGGTCGGCAACAAGAAAGGCGCCCACGTGTTCCTCCAGGAACTACGCAAGGTCAGCGTGCAGGAATGGGAGGCCGCCCAGCCCAAGCCGCTGGCCGACGCCCGGTAGGCTCCCCCGCCAAACGGCAGCGCCACGGCCGGGTCGCCAGCCTCAAACCAGGCGCTGAGGCGACTCGCTGGCTGCGTTCCAGCCAGGGTCTCGCTTGCTGCCCAGATTGCTGCCAGACGGGATGATCCTCTCTTTGGGCGGCCTTGACTCGTGGCGGCCGGATTGGGAGCACCGCCGGGCAGGATTGAAGACGGCAACTTCTCTTTGGCGCCGGCTGTACTTGAGCCCGTGAATGCTGAACTCAGCGAAGGCGCGGCGCGACGGTTCTCCAGGCTCTCCCGTATTTCCCTGACTGTCCAAATCAGTGGGCCACTTTGCGTTTGAATGGCTGGTTCTTTTCACACATATTAAAAACCGAAAGCAACCCAATGCTTCCACCACATTCATTGTCCGGCACGGGTCGCCCCGGAACAGGTCCCACAGCACCCGGTTTTTCGGCGGGGGGTCGGTTCACCCCGGACTCGCGAAACCAGCAATTTGTCCCCCCAAGAGGTAAAGCCCGCTGCCCATGACAACCACGACAAATGAGGGGACGCCAGCACCCGCCGCGTTTCGGGTGCAGGACGATGACTGGACCATGCTCGTCAAATCCATTCGCAAGAGCGAGTGTGTCTTGCTGCTGGGGCCGGGCGCTTCCCTGGATCCCGATCACCCGGACCGGCCGGCGTTGCCCGTGCAACTCGCCCAAGAGATGGCGCGGGAACTGCGCGAGTCCCGCCACGACGAACTGCTGGCGGCGGACTCGGAGCTGGCCCATGTGGCGCAAGTCTATTCCCGAATGATGCCTCGCGGTCCTGTCGGGCTGGAGGCCAAAGTGGACAAGTTCTTCCAGCGGTTCCAGGGCCGGACGACCCCGCTGCACGAGAACCTCGCGGCGCTGCCCTTTTCGCTGTGCATCACGACGGTGCCGGACGGATTTGCGCTGAACGCGTTCCGGCAGGCGGAGGGGAAGCAGCCGGTCGCCGACTACTATGATTTCCAGCCTGATCCGAAGCGCGCGCGGGAGCGCGTGGCCGCGCCGTCTCCGCCGGAGCACGAGCCGTACCGCCAGCCGCTGGTGTACGAGCTGTTCGGGACGCTCGCCGAAACGGGTTCGCTGGTCCTCACCGAGGACAATCTCCTGGACTTCCTGGTGAAGGTGACGCGCGGCACCCCGCGGCTTCACGACTACCTGACGGCCCGGTTCAAGAACAAGCGCACGTCGTTCCTCTTCATCGGCTTCGGGTTCCGGCAATGGTACTGGCGGCTGCTGCTGCACGTGCTCGAGGCCAGCGGGCACACCGCCTTCTCACTGGCCCTGGAGGACTCGAGCTTCTTCTGCCAGCCCGATTATCGTCAGACGGCGGTCTTTTTTCAAAGCGGCCACACCATCGAGTTCCGGGAGGTTTCCTGGCTGGAATTCGCCTGCGATCTGCGCCAGCGGGTCGGATGGAGTGACGGAAGCAGCACCGCTCCGGGCGCGCCGCAACCCTCGCCGGAAGGCCCCACCGTCTTCCTGTGCCACGAGAGCCGCGACAAGCCGGCGGCGGAGCGGATGGCCGACGAGTTGCGCGCCCGGGGGATCAACGTCTGGCTCGACAAAAAAAGCCTGCGTGGCGGCGACCTGTGGCCCCAGATCATCCCGCGGGTCATCGAGAAACAGACCGATTACGTGCTCGTCCTGCAGAGCCCGCACATGCTCGACAAGCCGGAAAGTTACTTCCATCTCGAAATCGGCATCGCGCTCGAACGTCAACGCCGTTTTGGCCTCGGCTTCCGCTTCCTGGTGCCGGTGATTTTCAAACCCGACCCGCGTCTGCCTTTGGAGAGCCTGGCCGGGGTGCATTACATTGACTGGCAGAATGGCCAGGGCCTGCCCGCCTTGCAGCAGACGATTCTGGAAGACTGGGAAAAACGCCGTCGCCTGAGCGCACACCCGGCCCCTGCCGGCACCTGATTTTCATGCCTGCCGCCAGCCACCCACCCGTGACCCCCGCGCGCTCCGCGGTCTTCCGGTACCCGGGCGTGAGGCCGTTCGGCCGGAGCGTCGCCGACCGTGAACGCTTCTTTGCCCGCGAAACCGAGATCGAGGACCTGCTCCAGCAGGTTCTCAGCCACAACTTGATGGTCGTTTACGGGCGGTCCGGCATCGGCAAGACGTCGCTCCTCAACGCGGGCCTGTTCCCGCGTCTCGAGGAGCACGACCTGCTCCCCATTCCGATCCGCCTCAATCACGCGGACAAGCAGCTCCTGCCACTGGAGGTCATCCGCGCCCGGATCCGGGAACACTGCGAGGAAGAAGGACTGGATTACGAGCCCGGCGAGGGGGACACCTTGTGGGAGTATCTGAAGACGACCCAGTTCTGGCGGGGCGACACATTGCTCACGCCGGTGTTGGTATTCGACCAGTTCGAGGAGGTGCTCACCCTGCAGTCCGGCTCGTTCCGCAGCCAGCTCGGCGTCGAGATCGGGCACGTGCTGACGCCCCGCCTGCCGGAATCGTTGCGCCGCCGGCTGCAACAGGGTGAGAAGCTGCCTTTCGGCGAGCAGCCGCCGGAATTGAGGGTGATCATCGGCATCCGCGAGGACTTCGTGGGGGCGCTCCACGAACTGGCGCCGGAAGTGCCCACCATCCTCCTCAACCGCTTCCGTCTCGCAGGGCTGTCCGAAACGCAGGCCACCCGGGCGATTCGGAGCCCGGCGGCACTGGTTTCCGACAAGGTGGACTTCCTGACGCGGCCCTTCAGCTACAGCGAGGACGCGCACCGCGAGGTGCTCGCCGCCGCCCGGGATGAAGACGGGTCCTTCGAGCCGTTCCTGCTCCAGCTTTTCTGCAGCCACATCGAGGCGAAGGTCCACGGGTGGCAGCAGCACCACGAGGCGGAAGCCTGCGTTGCCCCGAGCCTCTATGGCGGGGAAAGCGGTCTGCGGGAACTGACGTCGGGTTTTTACCTCGAGGCCATCCGGCAGCTTCCCGGCGGAACCCCGCGCCGGCGGGCCCGGCGGCTCTGCGAAGAGGGCCTGATCGCCGGCGCCGGCCGGCGCCGGAGCGTGGACCGCGATGAACTGCTCCGGGAATACGACCTCCGAGCCGAGTGGCTGGACACCTTGGAAAACGCGCGCCTTCTCCGCAAGGAACCGCGCCTCGGAACCCATTACTACGAGCTGAGCCATGATCGCGTGGCGCGGGCCATTTACCGCCAGCGCCAGTGGCGCATTCCCGCCAAGCTGAGGCAACCGCTGCTGGTGGGGATTCCCCTGCTGCTGGGCACCCTGGTTCTTCTGCTCGTCCTGCAGGACGCGCGGACCCGGTCTGAGATCGCCCTGCGGGTGGAGGCGCAGGAGCAGCGGGCGAATGCCCTGGCGGCGAAGCGACAAGCCGAGGAGGCGACGCAACAAGCCCTGGAGTCCGCGCGTGCCGCCCGTGAGGCCGAACAACTGGCGGAGAACCGCCGCCACCAGGCGTTCGAGATGTCCCGGGAGGCGGAGTTCCGACGAACGGAATCCGCGCGATTGATGGCCTTCGTGTTGCGGGATCATCGGAAAAAGCTTGAGGAGCTGGGCAAGCCGCAGTTGGTGGAGGCGGTCTGCCGCCAGGCGGAAACGTTTTACAGCAGCCTGCCGCCGTCGTCACGGACCGCCGCGGACGAGATCGGGCACATCGAAGCGCTCCTGGGAATTGGCGGGGCCATTTACAAGCAGGTTGCCCAGTACTGGCATGAACCGCCGCAAAAATGGGAATCCAGCCGGTCAAAGCTCGACGAAATTCTGGACCATTTCACCCGCGGCTGGCAGATCGCCACCAATCTGGCCCGGCAGCATCCCGGCGAGGCCGATCATTGGAACTATGTGAAGGTGTGCGCGCTGAGTCTGGGACACGCCCTGGGAGCGCGGGGAGACCTGGCTGCCTCGAGTGACGCTTACAGCAATGCCCTCGCCGCGGCGGCGCAGGCCATCGCGTGTGAGCCGACCAGCGCGAGCCTGCAAGAGGGGCGCTTTTACCTGGGGGTGGAGATCGGCGACATGGTTTTCCGCAGGGCGCAGGCCATCGAGCCGCCGGACGACTCGCGCGCGCTGTTGTTGACCAACACCCTGGCCTGGTACGAAGCCGCCCGGCGCACCGCTGAGGAGAGCGTGGCGAATCACGGCGCCAGCGCCACCACACTGGAGATGATGGCGATTGCCTTGGAGAAGGTCGGGTGCGTGCACGAAGCGCTCACCAGCTACAGTCGTGCGCTGGTGTATTTCGAAGACAGCCGGGAAACGGCGCGGCGACTCGTCCAGCAAGCCCCCACCAACGCGGCCGCGTTGCGGGTCCTCGAGATCGCCCACCACACCGTCGGGCGGGTGCACCGGACCCGGGGAGAACACGAGGCGGCCCTGGCCAATTTCGAGGCGGCCCTCGGGGTGGCGCGGCAGGTTTTCGGACTCGAGGATTCGCTCGCCCACCTGGACGACGTAAATGACGCGCTGCGGAACGTGGCCGTCCTGCAATGGGTGTTGGACCGCCGCGACGCGGCGTACACCAACAGTTGGGCTTTGCTGAAGAGCTTGGGGAGCGCCTACTACTTGAGACCCGACGATCACGAGCGCGAGGAGCAGCTCGACCGGTGGTTTTCGCTGCTGGTGGAGCAACTGGACGCGGACCAGGAGGGAGACCGGCTGCTGGCGGTGCATGCCGAATGGGAAATCGTCCTGCGATACCGCATGCAAAAGAGCCTGGCGCTGGAAACCGCGGCCAGCGTGGTGGTGCCGCAACTGACGCGGGACTTCAAGCGCTTGAATGAGCCGGTGCGCCGGGCGCTGAATACCCAGTATCGCAAGATCGGGGAGTTGCATCAAAAACGCCGTGATTTCTCCCGGGCGTTCGAGGCCTACCGTCAAAGCATCCGGCTTTGTCAGGAAATGGCGGGTCAGGTGGAGGACGGCGAGGTGGATTGGGAGCACGAACTGCTCAGCGCCCACGCGGCCGCCGTGGAGGTGTTGCGCGAGATGGATCTTTCCGCCGAGGCCCTGAGGACCTACGAGGACATGCGTCACATTGCCCAGGGGCTGGTGGCGCGGCAGACAACGAACCTGCTTTGGAAACGCCATCTGGCGTTCATCGAAAGCCGCATTGGCAGCCTGTACACGGAACAGGAGCGGTTTGACAAGGCGCTTCCAGTCCTGACCAACGCGGTGAAACTGGCTGCCGAGGTGTTGCAGGTGGATCCTACCCCTGACACCTATCACGGCGAGTGGCTGGACCGGGTGTCCGCCCTGGCCGGCTGGTGGGAGAGCCAGACCAACGCCGACGGCCAGGTACGTGTGTGGACCGATGCCGCCGCGTCCATGGAAAGTCTCCAAGGCAGGGTACAATCGCCGGAGGCCCAACTCCTGACCGTCGAGACCCTCAGCACGGTGTACCAAAGACTTGAGACGCTCTGCCTGCGGCAGCGGCGAATCCCGGAGGCACGGCAGGTAATCCGAAAGTTGCTCGGCTGCTACGAGCAACTCGCGGCCGCCCATCCCAAGGATGCGGAACGATTTGGCAACCTGGCTTTCCAGTGTTTGCTGGCGGGCGAGTTTGAGCAGGCACGTCAGGCGGCCGAACAGGGCCTGCAGCTCGCGCCGGACAAGGCTTGGATTGCAGGCAACCTGGCCCACGCGCTGATGTTCCTGAAGCGCACCAACGAGGCGGTCGCGCTGCATCGCCGGTACCTGAACGTGCGGGATATCGGGAACGGCCTGAGCTGGAAGCAGGCCGCGCTGGATGACTTCGAGACCTTTCGCACGCTGGGACTCAACGAGCCGCCGGGAATCGAAAACGCCCTGAGCACCATCGAGAAGTTGCTGGAACCGGCCCGGTGATGCACCGGCTCTGTGCTTCCCGGAACAGCTTGGATCAACCCAGGACGAGCAAGCATTGCCAGGCGCTGCGACACAAAGCTGCGGCTCGGTCTGGTCAGTCCCAAACAGTTAGCGGTAAGGACCGTCTTCCTTTGCGATTCCCGTGACGACCTGGACGGCCGAACCTCGGTCAGTTTGACCGGCGGCGAGCGTCATCACTCACGCCCAGCAACCGGGCGCCCCGCGTGAACATTTCCGCCGGGAAACCGAGCGCCTGTTTCAGCCGGTAGTCGCGCTCGAGGAGATTCTTTTCCCGCAAGAGCGCGGCCAGACGCCGGGGCGGGAGGCGGTTCCAGAACACCAGCGCGTTCGACGGGAACGGAAAGTCGCTGCCGTGGACAGCTCGCGCCAGCAGCTCCCGCGACTGCAGAATCCGCGGCAGGGTGCGCCAGCGGTACATCGAGGCCAGCACCGAGGTGTCGAGGTACAAGTTCGGGAGCCGGCGGATCAGCTTGAACAGATTGTCGAAGCGCGCCGCGAACCGGGCATCGCCGAAGAAGGCGGAGGTGCCGACGTGCGCGGCCACCACGGTGCAACTTTCCTCGATCGCCGGCTCCAGCCACGCGAATCAGGACTGGCTTTTTCCACTGGTTCCGTCACTCTGGCGGCCACCAATTCCTGAACCATGAAACTCGGATTCGTCTCCGCCATTCTCCCGGACCTGTCGCTGGAACAGGTGTTGCAGTTTGCCAAAACCGAACAGTTCGCCAGTGTCGAGCTGATGTGCTGGCCGGTCGGCAAGGCCGAGCGCAAGTTCGCCGGCGTCACCCACGTGGACGTCGTGGGCTTCACCCAGGCCCGCGCCGACGACGTGCTGGCCCGCGTCCACGAGCACGACGTGGGCATCAGCGGTCTGGGTTATTACCCGAACATCCTCGATCCCGACCCCGAGGTCGCGAAGAAATGCGCCGACCATCTCAAGAAGGTCATCGTCGCCGCCGGGATGCTCGGCCTGAAGAACGTCAACACCTTCATCGGCCGCGACTGGACGAAGACGGTGGACGAGAACTGGCCGCGCTTTCTCAAGACTTGGAAGCCGCTGATCCGCTTCGCCGAGGATCACGGCATCAAGATCGGCATCGAGAACTGCCCGATGTCCTTCACGCGCGACGAATGGCCGGGCGGCAAGAACCTGATGACCACGCCGGTGATCTGGCGGCGCGCGTTCAGCGACATTCCCAGCGAGCATTTCGGCCTGAACTACGACCCGTCGCATTTCATCCTCCAGTTCATGGACCCGGCGGCGCCGCTCGCCGAATTCAAGGACAAGCTGTTTCATCTCCACGCCAAGGACGTGCGCATCCGCTGGGAGCGCATGAACGACGTGGGCATCTTCGCGTACCCGCTCGAGTGGCATCAGCCGCGCATCCCCGGCTACGGCGACATTGACTGGGCGCGCTTCATGGCCGCAGTGCAGGACGTGGGCTACGACGGCCCGGTGTGCATCGAGGTCGAGGACGGCACCTTCGGCAACAGCCTGGAAGGCCGCCAGCGGGCGCTCAAGGTGGCGCGAAACGTGTTGCAGCCGTACTTCGCCTGAGGCGGAGCGGCGGGGGCAGCCCGGTCGGGCAAGACGGCGGTTAAAGCGGCTTTGAATCGGAGTCCAGCGGGCCAGCCGGTTTCTGGCGGGTCAACGCGTCTTGACGTCGCCACACAGCGCGGCTTCAAGGCTTGGGAAGCCGGGTCAAGGCCTCGCGGATGTGACGAACGTTCTCCAGCGTGGCGTCGCTGACGTTTTCCAGCGCCGGTGCGGTGACTGACGCCGCCTCCGCGGGCGCCACCGCCGTGGCCACGAGCCAGTGGTCGGCGAGGAATTGCCGCACCTCGGCCTCGGTGGCCAGGCTGAACAGCCCGGCGTAAAAACCAGGACTTGGGGTCTTCCAGCGGCGGGCAGTCGGGGTAAGCAACCGGGCGTTGAGACAGGACCGCCGCAGGCGTTCCGGCGCGGTTCGCTCCAGAAGTTTCAGGTAAGCCTCCGCGTCCCGGTTTAACCCGTGATGAACGATCCAGCGTCCGTTGATTCGCCGCGCCCAGGCCACGTGGTCCACGACCGCACTGGCGGCTTGTGACTTCATCGGCGACATGAAACTCCTCAAGGTTGCCGGCCACTCACTACCCAGCGGCGCCGATGAGCACCGCGGACGGCGTCGCCTGCGGGCTGGCCCGTTCGACCAGGCGCAGCACGCGCACCCGCGCCGGGCCGCCGGGCACGGGCCATTCAAACTCGTCGCTCACCCGGTAACCCAGCATGGCCGTGCCCAACGGGGCGAATATCGAAATCCGGCCGCGGTCCGCGGCGGCGTGCTCCGGAAAGACCAGCATGTACGTGAACCGCTCGCCGTCCGTCAGGTCTTCGAGTTCGACGGTCGAGTTCATGGTGATCACGTCCGCAGGTAACTCTTGTTCGGGCACGATGCGCGCCCGCGCCAGTTCGGCGACGAGCCGTTTCAGGTTTTCGGCATCCGGTCCCTTAAGCAAGGCCGCCGACTACACGAGCGGTCGCAGCCGGCGGGCGTCGTTCTCGCTGATGTAAAGGGGTAAAGTCATGGTCATACACTCGCAGATTTTGAGGTGCGAAAAACACGGTCGTTCGCGTCCGTTCGCGGTTGACGGTGAAGAAAGTCCGGAGGCGGAAGCGTGGAAAGCGTGCCGGTGCGCCCAGCCTCCTCAACTGCGCAAGGCGGTCGGGCGATGCGTGTGCAGGCCGCAAGACACTCCACCCGCGCGCGGACGGGCGTCCGTCGCGCTCCAGGTGATGTGGCTGGTCCTGCGGTTCACGGCGAAAACTATACGGGCTCTTCGTGGCGGGACAAGCCGGTCGCAGCAAATTCAGGACGAAAACGTCGCCGCGAACGCGCCGTTCCGTTACGGTGCCGTCATGCGCTGCCTCGTGTTTGGATTGCTGCTCGGTTTGCTGTGGCGGGGACCGGTCCCGGCCGCCGAGTTGCCGCCACCGTTCCCACCGGATCCGGATCAGCATCTCGAGCGCACGTGTTTCCAGACCGGCGGCGCTTGGAGTCCCAACGGCAACCTGCGCTCGGACGTCGCCATCGTGTACGGCATTGATCCCGGCCTGCCCGCGCGCATCCAGACCTGGCGCGACCGCGGCTACCGCATCCACGTCATGACTGGCGTGTCGTGGGGCAACTACCAGGATTACCTCTACGGCCGCTTCGACGGCGTGAACCACGAGGACGAGGCGCAGACCGACCTCCGGGGCAACAAGATCAGCCACGGCGGCGACGTGTACTACATGTGCCCCGGCGAGAATTTCGGGAAGTTCCTGTGCGTGGGCGTGCAGCGCGCGCTCGATGCCGGCATCGAGGCGATTCACCTCGAGGAGCCGGAATTCTGGGTGCGTGGCGGCTACTCGGAGGGTTTCAAGCGCGAGTGGCGGAAGCATTACGGCGAGGACTGGCAGCCGCCGCACGCCAGCGTGGACGCGCAATGGCGGGCCTCGAAGCTGAAGTACTTCCTTTACCGCCGTGCGCTCCAGCAGGTTTTCGATCACGTCCAGGACTGGAATCGCCGCACCGGCCGGCGGGTCCGCTGCTACGTGCCCACGCACAGTCTCCTGAACTACTCCCACTGGCGGATCGTCAGCCCCGAGTCGAGCCTGGCGCGGCTCAACGGTTGCGACGGTTACATCGCGCAGGTCTGGACGGGCACCTCGCGCACGCCGAACCTGTTTCGCGGAAAGCTCAAGGAACGCACGTTCGAGACCGCCTTCCTCGAGTACGGCGCGATGCAAAATCTCGTCCGCGCCACCGGCCGGACGGTCTGGTACTTGAACGACCCGATCGAGGACAACCCGAACCACGACTGGGAGGACTATCGCGTGAACTGGGAGTCCACGCTGGTCGCGTCGCTGCTCCAGCCGGACGTGTGGCAGTACGAGGTCGCGCCGTGGCCGGAGCGCGTCTTTGGCGGGCGCTACCCCCGAAAGGACAACCCGCAGGAGCGCGAGCCGATCCCGCCCGCCTACGCGACCGAACTGCAGGTTGTGTTCAACGCACTCAACGACCTACGGCAGCGCGAGGTCAAATGGGACTGCGGCACGACCGGCCTCGGCGTGGTGGTCAGCGACTCGCTGATGTTCCAGCGCGGCGAGCCGACGCCCAGCGATCCGCACCTGAGCCACGTTTACGGCCTCGCGCTGCCGCTGCTGGTGCGGGGCATGCCGGTGACACCGGTGCAATTGGAGAACCTCACCGTGGCCGGCTACTTGAAGGACTTCCGGCTGCTGCTGCTCAGCTACCACGGCCAGAAGCCGCTCTCGCCGGAGGTGCACCAGCCGCTGGCGGACTGGGTCCGCGCTGGCGGCGTGCTGGTGGTCTGGGACGACGACCGCGATCCGTACAACGCCGTCCGCGAATGGTGGAACCGCGACGGCCGGACTTTCGCGACGCCGCGCGAACACTTGTTTGAAACGCTGGGCTTGAACCGCGAAATGAAACCCGGCCTTCACCGCGTGGGGAAAGGGCGGCTTTTCTGGGAGCGCGGCGATCCCGCCGCGCTGGCGGCGTCGCCCGACGGCGACCTGCAATTGCTCGTGGTCCTGCGCGCAGCCAGTGAGGGAACCGGCATCCGCTGGCGCGAACGCGGGCACATGCTGCTGCGACGCGGACCGTATGTGGTCTTCGCCGAACCCGGCGAGGCCGTGATTAGCGGGAATCCTTGGCTGGCGACCGAAGACGGGAGTCTGCGCGGTCGCTTCGTGAACCTGTTCGATCCCGAACTGCGACTGCAAGACCGCGTCCAGGGCGGGCCCGGACAGCGCCTGTTCCTGCTCGATCTCGATCGTGTGAAAGGGCGCGGCCCGCAAGTTCTGGCGTCCGCGTGCAAGGCATTGCCGATGGCAGGGGCCAAAGGCGAATTCCGCTGCGTGGTGGAGGGGGTGGCGGGCACCCCGGCGGTGGTGTTGCTGCGCGTGCCCGCGATGCCCCGCATGGTTACGCTGGCCGGCCAGCCGCTCGAGCCGGCGCGGTTCGACGCGGCGAACCGTCTGCTTTGGCTGCGCTTCACCAATGCCTCCAGCCCGCGGGAACTGGTGGTGGCCTTCCAGCCGAAAGGCGTCTCCCCCTGATTGCCGGTCGCAAGAGCCTTAAGCGCAATTCTTTGAGCTGCGTTCGGTGTTTCCGGCCTGGCCCGGTCCGGGCTGGATAACTCCTGGTTTTCTGACTTTCGGCTTGCGAAAGGACAGTGAAATTTGTTACGAGCTTGTCATTCTTTTATGGCTGCGATCGGCCGCTTTCAAAAGGGTGACGACATCTTCTACGCCAAAGTCGTGGACGGCGAACTGTTCCGGCTTATTGGCGATGTCTTTGGGTCGCCTTCGTTCGAGAAGAAACCCACCTCGCTGAAGGGGGTGAAGACCCTCGTGCCGGTGACCCCCTCCAAGCTCATCGCGGTGGGGTTGAACTACACGGACCACGCGCGCGAATCCGGCAAGCCGCTCCCGAAGGAGCCGCTGTTCTGGCTGAAGGCGCCCACCTCGCTGCTGCCCGACGGCGGCAAGATCGAGATTCCCTTCCCGAATCACCGGGTGGATTTCGAAGCGGAACTGGCGGTGATCATCGGCCGCCGGGTGCGCAATGTGACCCCGGCCGCCGCCGCGCGGTACATCTTCGGCTACACAGCGGCGCAGGACATCACCGACCGCACCATTCAGAACTCCGAAAGCCAGTGGGCGCGCTGCAAATCCTTCGACACCTTCACGCCGCTGGGGCCGTACGTGGAGACCAAGATTGACCCGCACGAGCTGTCCATCCAGCTCTTCCAGAACGGCCAGCTCCGGCAGAACTCGAACACCGGCCAGCTCATCTTCAACTGCTTCCAGTTGGTGAGCTTCATCTCCACGAACATGACGCTCCTGCCCGGCGACGTGATCCTCACCGGCACGCCCAGCGGCGTGGGGCCCATCGAATCCGGCGACCGGCTGGAAGTGCGGATTCAGGGCATGGCCCCGCTGGTCAACACGGTGAAGTAGCGGCGGCCCGGCCGGGACCGCTGGAGTTTTTCCGTCGGGCGCGGATTCGCCCGCCCCCGCCTGCCAGATATGCGCTGGACCCAGACATTTATTCCCACGCTGAAGGAGACCCCGGCGGACGCCGAGATCGTCTCCCATCAACTGCTGTTGCGCGCCGGCTTGGTGCGCAAGCTCACCGGCGGCCTCTACACCTTCCTGCCGCTGGGCGTGCGGGTGCTGCGCAAGATCGAGCAGATCGTCCGCGAGGAGATGGACCGCGCCGGCGCCCTCGAGGTGTCCATGCCCTGCCTGCAGCCGCCGGACATCTGGCAGCAAAGCGGCCGTTACACCACCGCCGCCGAGGTGCTCTACCACGTGTTCGATCGCGCGAAGAAGGAATGGGTGCTGAGCCCCACGGCCGAGGAAGTCATCACCCAGCTCGCCGCCAACGAACTCAGCTCCTACCGGCAACTGCCGAAAAACTTCTACCAGATCGGCGTCAAGTTCCGCGACGAGATCCGCCCGCGCTTCGGCCTGATGCGCGCCAAGGAATTCATCATGAAGGACGCCTACAGCTTCGACGTGAGCGACGAGGCGGCGATGGCGAGCTACCGGAAGATGTACGCGGCGTACACGCGCATCTTCGCGCGCTGCGGGCTGCGCGCCTTCCCGGTCGAGGCGGACACCGGCGTGATCGGCGGCAACCTCTCCCACGAGTTCATGGTCCCGGCCGAAACGGGTGAGAACGAGGTGGTCTATTGCGAGGCGGGCGATTACGCCGCCAACATTGAAAAGGCCGCCAGCCGCGGAGCGTTGACGCCGACGCCCGCCATGGGCACCGGCCCGGCGCCGGAGCGGTTTCCCACGCCGGGGGTGGTAACCATCGAGGCGCTGGCCGCCGCGCCGTACCGCGTGCCGGCGGATCACCAGATCAAGACGCTGGTGTACATCCTGGACTCGCAGCCCGCGCTGGTGTTGCTCCGCGGCGACGACCAGTTGAACGAGGCCAAGCTCCTGGCCCGCACCGGCGCGGCCCAGGCCCGGCCCGCCACGCCCGAGGAATGCCAGGCCACGCTCGGCGCCCGGCCCGGCTCGCTCGGCGCGGTCCGGTCCACGCTCAAGCAACCAGTGCGCGTCTTCGCCGATCTCGCCCTCCGCGGCGGCGCCGGTCTGACCACCGGCGCCAACGAGGACGGCTTCCACCTCCGGCACGTGGACATCGCGCGCGACATCGCCGTGGACGACTGGGCCGACTTCCGCACCGTGCGGCCCGGCGAACTCGACATCGCCACCGGCCAGCCGCTCAAAATCCGCCGCGCCATCGAGGTGGGCCACGTCTTCAAGCTCGGCACCAAGTACAGCGAGAAGATGAACGCCCTGTACCTCGACGAGGCCGGCCGCCAACACGCGTACGTCATGGGCTGCTACGGCATCGGCATCACGCGCACCCTGCAGGCCATCATCGAGCAACAGCACGACAAGGACGGCGTCGTCTGGCCGCTGACCACCGCGCCGTACGCGGTTTGCCTCACGCCGCTGAGCGTGGCCCCGGACAGCGCGGTCATGAAACTCGCCGAGCAACTCTACGCCGGGTTGACCGCGCTCGGCGTGGAGGTCCTGCTGGACGACCGTGATGAACGGCCGGGTGTGAAGTTCAAGGACGCCGACCTGATCGGCGTTCCGCTCCGCGTGAACTTGGGCGAAAAGGCGCTGGCCCGCGGAGAAGTCGAGTTGAAGCCGCGCGGCGGGACCCTGACTTCGGTCAAGGCCGCGGACGCCCTGGCCGCCATCACCGGCTGGCTTGCCGCCGAGGCGACCCGGCTGGCGGCGACTGTGCCGGGCGGCGCGTGAAGTAGCGGCCGGCCGTCCGGAGCCCGGTAGCCGGCCTCTGGCTCAGAGGCCGGAAGGTGTCGCCTCCCGGCGAGAGGCGACCTACCCCAAAGGGTGAACACTGCCTTGCATTGCTCGCCTAGTTTCGTCGCGCAGGATGTCCGGCTTTACGACCGGTTGGAAGTCGGCGACCGCCAGCGGTAGCGCTCGCGACGGCAGGAAATGCAACCCACCCCCCGCGCCGCCATTCGACTTGCCTGGCGACGGCGGGTGCGCGATGACGCCGCATGGACAAATTGCTGCTCATAGACGACGAGGCGGACATGCACTACTCGTTCCGGCGGATCTTTGATTCGCCGGACCTGGAGCTGACCACCGCTGCCAGCGGCGAAGAAGGCCTGCGCCTCATCCCCGGGCTCCGGCCCGACCTGGTGCTCATGGACATCCGGATGGGCGGC
The DNA here is from genome assembly GCA_964568145.1 of uncultured Verrucomicrobiota bacterium. Classification (GTDB taxonomy): domain Bacteria; phylum Verrucomicrobiota; class Verrucomicrobiia; order Limisphaerales; family J093; genus DSVZ01. The sequence goes on along the minus strand of CAZMOZ010000017.1, from coordinate 31,394 downwards.
CTGAGCGGCCTTGAAACGCTTCGCCGCATCCGCCAGATGGACGCCCGCCTCCCGGTCATCCTCATGACCGCGTACGGCACCACGCAGACGGCCATCGAGGCGATGAAGCTCGGCGCTTACGACTACCTGCTCAAGCCTTTCGACGTGCCGCGGCTCAAGCAGATCGTGCTCGACGCCTTGAAGGCCTCGCGGGCCATGCGCCAGGTGGTGTCCTACCAGCCGCTGCTCGAGCGCGAGGATTACGAGCTGGGCATTGTGGGCCGCAGCCCGGCCATGCAGGAGGTCTTCAAGCTCATCGGCCAGCTCGCCGCTTCCGACGCCACGGTCTTGATCACCGGCGAAAGCGGCACCGGCAAGGAACTCGTGGCCCGCGCCATCTACCACCACAGTCGCCGGCGCGAGCAGCCTTTCCTGGCCGTCAACTGCGCGGCCATCCCCGAGCAACTGTTGGAAAGCGAGTTGTTCGGCCACGAAAAGGGCGCGTTCACCGGCGCCGTCACCCAGCGCATCGGCCGCTTCGAGCAATGCCACCGCGGCACAATCTTCCTCGACGAAATCGGCGACATGAGCCCGGCCACGCAGACCAGGATTCTGCGCGTGCTCCAGGACGGCGCGTTTGAGCGGGTCGGCGGCAACGAAACCGTGCGCGTGGACGTGCGGGTGATCGCCGCCACCAACCAGGACCTCGAGCGCGCCGTGGCCGAAAAACGCTTCCGCGAAGACCTGTTCTACCGGCTCAACGTCGTGCGCGTGCGCCTGCCCGCCTTGCGCGACCGGTCCGGGGACATCCCGCTGCTGGCCGCTTATTTCCTGCGCCGGTCTGCCCAGCAGCTTCAACAGTCGTCCAGGGCCTTGTCGGCCGGGGCGCTGGCGGATCTGGAGCGCCACCACTGGCCCGGCAACGTGCGCGAGCTCGAAAACGCCATTGAACACGCGACGGTGGTCGCGAAAGGCGACGTCATCCTGCCTGCGGACCTGCCCGCGGCGATTCGCGCACCGGCCGGTGACAATGCCGTCGCGCCCAGCCCGCCGCCGCCCGAGCCCGCCACTCCCACAGTGCAGCCCGCCGCGTCGCTGGAAGACGTGGCGGCGCTGGCTGCGCGTCTTTTTGCCTGGGCGCGTCAGCATCCGGATTTGAAGGTCATGGATGCCGTGGAACGCGAACTGGTCGTGCAGGCCTTGCGCGAAACGCACGGCAACCAGGTGCGGGCGGCACGCCTGCTGGGCGTCACCCGGGCCACGCTCCGCAAGCGGATCGAGCGCTTCGGCATCCGCCAGGATTTCACCGCCCGGTGAGCACCGGGCGGCTTGAGACCGGGGCCGGCGACCGCGCGCCGGGCCGCGTTCTTCCCTTTGAGTTTCTGAGCTTGGGCTCGACCAGTGTTCACCCGGTCTTCCGGTGCCGGGCCAGGAAGCCGGGTTCGGTGCCGCCCAGGTCTGCGCGACGCTGACGGGCCAGCAGCGCGCCGTAAACCCGAGTGTCGCGCATCAGCATCGCCAGCCGCGCCTGTAGTTTCGGATTCACGATCTGGTCGCCTTGAACGTCAGTTTGCTCCACGAACGACACGCCGTACGGCAGCGTCCAGGCCTGGCACTGGCGCGCCACGGTGCGGAGATGGTCGGTGGCGGTGAGTCCCTTTTCGTGCGAGGCCACCAGCGTGACGAACAGCTTGCCGGCGAACTCGTGCCAGAAATGGTCGAGGAAGTTCTTCAGCGGACTGCCGATGGTGCCGTGGTAATCCGGCGTGCCCAGCACGAAGACGTCCGCTCGTTCGACGCGGGCCTTCAAGGCCGGGAACGCCGGGTCCATGTAGGCGGTGTCCGGATTGTAAAGGGGCAGGGGAGGCCGCGCCAGGTCGAGCAGGTCGGCCAGGCAGCCGGCGGCGCCGAGTTCGCGGGCCAGCCAGGCCAGCACCGTGCGCGTGGCGGAATTTTCGCGGAGGCTGCCCACCACCAGCAGCACGGTTAGCGGCGTTTCAGACATGTCGGCAAGGTAGCAGACCCGGTGCTCCAGGCGAGCCGGCAAGGGTATTCACTCAGCCCGGAAGGGCGCCGTTGCGCCGGCGCCGTCAAGCCACGAGGTCCACCTGGTCCACCGTGCCGGCCACCCCGGCTTTACCGCCTGCTAAGCTGCCGTCGGGCCGGCCGGGATTTGAATTTCGCGCGACTTGCGCCAATCTAAGCGGCCATGTTGATACACAACCACCGCTTGAACATCCCAACCCTGTTGCTCACCGCGGCCGGCCTTGCCACCGCCGCGCTCGCCGAAGACTGGCCGCAATGGCGCGGCCCCCACCGCGACGGCAAATCCACCGAGACCGGCCTGCTCAAACAATGGCCCGCCGGTGGCCCGCCGCTCGCCTGGAAGACCACCGGGCTTGGCGCCGGCTTCGCCACGGTCTCCGTGGCCAAAGGCGTCATCTACACCGCCGGCGACACGGGCGACGACAACTTCGTCTTCGCCCTCAGCGAAAAGGACGGCAAGCCGCTGTGGTCGGCCAGGCTGGGCAAGGCCGGCGCGCCCGGCTGGGGTGGTTTCGCCGGGGTGCGCTGCACGCCGACCGTGGACGGCAGGCTGTTGTTCGCCATCGGCCAGTACGGCGAGATCGCGGCGTTCGAAGCGGCGACCGGCAAGGAGGTCTGGCGAAAGGATTTCATCCAGGACTTCGGTGCGAAGCTCCCCGAATGGGGCTTCAGCGAGTCCCCGCTGGTGGACGGCGACAAGCTGGTGTTCACGCCTGGCGGTGACAAGGGCGCCATCGTGGCCGTGAACAAGCTGACCGGCGCGTTGCTCTGGCAGACGGCCGGCTTCACGGACGAAGCCCAGTACTCGTCGCTAATGCCCGCCACGATCCACGGCACGCCGCAGTACGTGCAGCTTACGATGGCGAGCGTGGTGGGCGTGTCCCCGGCGGGCCAGGTGCTGTGGCAGGCGCCGCGCAAAGGCGCCGTCGCCGTCATCCCCACGCCGGTGATCCACGACAGCCATGTCTATGTGACCTCGGGCTACAACATCGGGTGCAACCTGTTCAAGATCGCGAAAAGCGGCGACGCCTTCAGCGCGGAGGAGGTTTACAAAAACCGGGTGGTCGCCAACCACCACGGCGGGGTGATCTTTGTGGACGGCCACATTTACGGCCATGATGACCGCCGCGGCTGGACCTGCCAGAACTTCAAGACCGGCGAGGCCGTCTGGCAGACCGAAGACCACCTCGGGAAGGGCAGCATCGTGTACGCGGACGGCCACTTCGTGATCCGTGAGGAGAAAAAGAAGGGCAGCCGGGTGGCGTGGATCGAGGCCACGACCGCCGGCTACAAACAGAAGGGCGTGTTCGAGCAGCCCGAGCAAAGCGGCAAGGAAGCCTGGCCGCATCCGGTCATTGCCAACGGCCGGCTCTACCTCCGTGACCAGGACACGCTGCTTTGCTACGACCTCAAGGCCCGGTAGGACCGGCACCGGTCTGGGTTTCCGCCACGGCCGCGCTTCGCCCGAGGCGCGGCCGTCGGATTTGGGGAAGTTGCTTTGACAGCTTGAGTGAGACTGGCAGTGTCGCGCCATGAAATGCGCACCATTGATTCTGGTTGCACTCTTGGGCGGGGTGCTGACGGTCCAGGCCGCGGACAGCAAGGTCGAGAAACGCCGCGAGCAGCTCAGCGCCGAAGTCACCGAAGCCCTCGGACAGTTCAAAAAGGCCGACTCGTCGTTGAAGGAGTTTCTGGAGAAGTCGGCTGGTTACGCGGTGTTTCCCAAGGTCGCCAAGGGCGCGGTGGGCGTGGGCGCGGCCAACGGCCGGGGACAGTTGTACGAGCAAGGCAAGGTGGTGGGTGAGGCCAGCCTCACCCAGGTGACCGTCGGGCTCCAACTGGGCGGGCAGGTCTATTCGGAAATCATCTTCTTCGAGGACCAGAAGACGCTGGACGACTTCAAGGCGGGCAACCTCGAATTCAGCGCCCAGGTGAGCGCAGTGGCCGCGGCCGAGGGCGCGTCCAAGAACGCCAAGTACAAGCTGGGCGTGGCGATTTTCACGCTGGCGCGGGGCGGGTTGATGTACGAGGCCAGCATAGGCGGGCAGAAATTCAAGTTCACGCCGTACGAGAAGTAGCGCCGTGGCTGCGCTCGTCAGAGCGCGGCTGACATTTGTGAAGTCCTGTTCCCGGGCTGCTGTGGCGGCGGTTCGCGTTGCTCGTCGTACAGACGCCAGAACAACTTCCAGTAGCCTCCGCGTAGCGGTCCCAAGTCCGGGTAGCCCGGCACCAGCGCGCCACTGAAGGTCCAATCTGTAGGGCCAATCCGCCTCACGGCGCGACAGACCGGCTCGCACCGGGTTTGCCGGGATGTAGAAACAGACGCGGGCAAAGGCGTTTCGCCGACGTTCCTCCGCGCGCAGGACGTGGTCGAACGCCTGCGGCTGCAACTGCCAGGGTGGCTGCGTTCGCGAGGTCGCACCTGCCTTCGCAGCGTCGTTTTGCGTGGCGCCTTCGGGCTTGCCTGCGACGGCAGACGGTTCAGGCGCATCCGCAGAAACTTCATGCCATTCAACGGATCGCTTTCCAGGCTCATTCCGAGCCAAAGCAGATGAAGATGATCAGGCATGAGGCAGTAGGTGGGGCATACCAGGCGTTCACGGACACAGGCATGAACCAACAATTCGCGGAACCGGAGATGAAAACGTTCGTCGAGCCAGCCCGGCATGGAAGGCTCCACACGCATCGCCCAGTGGACCGCCGCAAAAGCCTGGTAGCACCGCCGGGCCAGGCGCGGGAGATGGTGCAGTTCGGAATTGGGCACGACAGCAAGGCCTGGGGGAATAACTCCGAGGAGTCAGCCGCGGTCTGACGACCGCAGCCACGGAGCCGGCTCACTTCGGCTTGAGTTGCGGGAACAGGATCACGTCGCGGATGCTTTCCTGGCCGAGCAGTAACATGCACAGGCGGTCAATGCCGATGCCGATGCCCCCCGCCGGCGGCATGCCGTGCTCCAGCGCCACCAGGAAGTCCTCGTCCAGCTTCTGCTGCTCGCCGCCGGCCTGGTGTTCCAGCCGCTCACGCTGCTCGATGGGGTCGTTCTGCTCGGTGTAGCCGGGCGCGATCTCCTGCCCGCCGATGCACAGCTCGAACACCTCGACCGTGGTCGGGTCGTCGGAGGAGAGCCTGGCCAGCGGCACCAGCTCCTTGGGCAGATGCGTGACGAAGGTGGGCTGGATCAGCGTCGGCTCGACCAGCTTCTCGAACACCGCGCCCGTGACCTCAAAGTCTTCGTAGCCGGTGCCGATGTCGCCTTCCAGCTTGAGGTTTTCGATGGCGCGCCGGCGGCGTTCGGCCGGCGGAACCTCGAACCAGTCCGCGCCGGCGACCGCGCGGACCAGGTCCTTGTACTTCTCCCGCCGCCAGGGACGCGTGAGGTCAATGAGCCGGGGCGCGGCCAGCTTTTCGAGCGCCTGCACTGTGGCGTCGAATTTGGCCGCCGCCTCTCCCAGGTGTTGTTCCAGCGACGTTTCGTGTCCGGAAGCGCCAGCCTTGTGTACGCCGAGCGCGCCGACCGCGATGCACACCGCGCCGATTGCCGCCCGGGCCACGTCGGCAGCGGGCGCCCGGCCGACTTGCTCCTGCGCCTGCACCAGCGCCTCGCGGGCCTTGCCGATGTCCGCCACGAAGCGGCTGGCCACATCGCCGCCGGCGGTCTTCATCAGACTGCCCATCGTGGCGGCGGAGAGGCGGTCCAGCTCGGCAAGCCCCCCGGCGATGGTCCTGGCCAGGCTTTGGTCCTGCGGGTGTTCGAGCACCAGCGTGCCCAGCACCTGCTGCGCGACGTGGCAGACCAGGCTTTCCACCGTCTCCATCATCGTCGCGTAGTCGCCGTAGGCCTCGTAGGCCTCGAGCATGGTGAACTCGGGGTTGTGCCGGCGGCTCAGGCCCTCGTTGCGGAAGTTGCGGCCAATCTCGAACACCTTGTCGAAGCCGCCCACGAGCAGGCGCTTAAGGTACAGCTCGAGCGCGATGCGCAGGTAGAACTCGCAGCCCAGCGCGTTATGCCACGTCTTGAACGGCTGCGCCGCCGCGCCGCCCGGGATGGCCTGCATCGTCGGCGTCTCCACCTCCACGTAGCCGCGCGCGTGAAAGAAGGCTCGGATTTCGCGGATGATCTCCGAGCGCAGCAGGAAGACGCGCTTCACCGCGTCGTTGGCCATCAGGTCGAGGTAGCGCTGGCGATAGCGGATCTCGGTGTCTTCCAGTCCGTGCCACTTGGCCGGTGGCGGGCGCAGCGCCTTGGCCAGGATGGTGAAGCGCTCGACCTTCACGCTTGGCTCGCCGGTCCGCGTGCGGAACAGCGTGCCGGTCACGCCGATGAAATCCGCGAGGTCGAGATGCTTGAAGATGTCGTACTGCTCGTCGCCGAGGACCTGTTTCTGGGCGTAAATCTGGATGCGGCCGGACTGGTCCTTCAGGTCCAGAAACTGGCTCCGGCCCATATCGCGGTGCGCGGTGATGCGGCCGGCCAGGGCCACGGACGCGCCTTCGACCAGCGCCGCCGGGTCGGCGGGGTTTTCGACGCCTTTGAGAAAGCGGCTCCGCGCCTCGCCACAGCCGAGGGTGGGCGTGAACTTGTTCCGGAATGGGTCAAGGCCGCGCGCGCGCAAGGCCTCGAGCTTGGCGCGTCGCTGGGCAATCAGGGCGTTGTTCTCGTCCATAGGGTCAGAACGGGCGGGCATTGAAGCACCGGCGGCGCGCCCAAGTCCACGGTTTTGCAGGGGCGAAGGCAAGGGTCGGCTGCGTGGGAGCGTGGCTTCCCGCCCGCGGGGGTGGGTCGCCCCTCGCTGTGGGGCGACGGGTCCGGCCCTGAGCCAGGGGCCGGCTACCAGTTGCCTAAGCTCAGCCCACTCGCCCACCACCCGTTTTTTTGAGTCTCTGAGTTTGGGCTTTCTCGCTGTGTCCGCAGGGCTGGAAACCCGACTCTCCCGACCGGCTGGAAGCCGACCGCCACCCCTGCAGGCGATACGGACGGCACGCATTTGAGGTGCGCCCGGCAGGGGCCGGCCACGCGGGCGCGTGGCCCCACCAACAAGCATGGCGATCCTCAGCCCTGGACCGGCCGGGTCCAGATCAATTGCTGCTCGACGTTGTCGTGGAGCTTGTACGGCTTGATGTGCTCCCGCACCGCCGGGCCGAGGATTTCCAGCTTGCCGAGGTCGGCCTCGCCCAATTTCGCCTGCGCGCAGTAGTTCAGGTAGCCGACCTTGGCGAAGTCTATGCCCATCAACTCCACCGCCACGCGATCCGCCGCCAGCCAGTCCGGGCTGGCCAGACAGACGCGATGGTCCACCGGCGTGCCGCCCACCGGGCCGTTGCCCTGCATGCCTTCCACGCCGTCCAGCACCGCGAGATGGGGGTGCAGTCGCGGCGCGAGGGCGAACAGGTTCCAGTTCAGCCCGCGGAAGCCGCTGCCGTGGACGATCGGCTTGTCGTTCTTCGCACCGGGCCGGGAGTCGCGCCCCCAACGGAAGCCGGCGTCCTTGATCGGCGCGCCCACGACGATGTTCTTCAAGGACAGGGTGGCCACCACGCGGTCGTGGGTCTTGAAGCGCGTGGCCGAGATGACGAACGAATCCGGGTCCAGCAGCGTCCGGCAGGTCCGCATCGGGTGCGGCCGGAAATCCTTCTCGTCGAAGACGTGGATGAGTTCGAACTCGTCCTGGTCGAGGTCCACCAGCTTCACCCCGTACTGCCCGGCGAAGCGGGAATACTGGTAGTTGTCGAAGCCGTCGAGCGTCGGCCCGCTGGCGGCGGACTCGGCAATGACCGCGCCGTCGAGTTTGCCGATGGATTTCAGGAACTCGAGGATGCCGCGGATGGTGTCGGCGTGGGTGGCGCACAGCGGGGTGTCAATGGAGACATTGTTGGGCTTGATGACGACGCGCCGCGAGCCGATGTCGCGCTGCAGCTCGGCGGCGAACGGCTTGAGCCCGTCGAACGTCATGGCGGCGCGGTCGGTGCCGGTGGTCAGGGCCACGCGCGTGCGCGCCGGACTGGCGGCGGCTGCCGCGGCCGCCCGGCCCACGGCGGCAAACCCGCCGGCCGTGATCGCGAGGCCGCCCAGGAATGAGGTCTTCAGGAAATTGCGCCGGGAAGCAGCGAGGTTGGTATTCATGGCGACGGCGAAGGTCTATGCCGACGATGGCGTTGTGACAAGGGCAATTGCGGCCAACAGCCGCGCCGGTGGGGCGGGACGCTGTCTAGCTCAGCGGTTTTGGTTCTTGGTTCCTGGTTCGAGGAAGGCCGACGCCGGATGCCCAAACCAGCCCGGAGCGGTTGACCTGCGGCTCGTCAAGCTGCTAACAGGCTGTTGAAATAGACCTGTTTGGGGGAAATGACCCTTGATTTTGCTCGGGTTTTTGCATGTCATTTCGCGCGAAGACGACTTTTTCAACACCCTGCTAAGCCACCCCGCATGAAATGCCGGCTGCTGAGTCGCCGCGCCTGGCTGCGGATTGGGTTTTGCGACGTGCCCGCGCTGGCGGCGGCTGACAGCTTGTGGCTGGAAGCCGGCTCGCCGGCCTGCCGCTTCGTGTTCTTCGCGGACCTGCACCACAAAGGCGACCGCGCCTTTCTGGACCGCGTGGTGCGGCGCATCAACGCTTTGGAGCCGGACTTCGTGTGCTTCGGCGGTGATCTGGTGGAGGAGACGACGCACCTGGAGGAGGCCTTGGAGGGCTTGCGGGAGATCAAAGCGCCGCTGTACGGGGTGCCGGGCAATCACGACTACTGGTCGGGCGCGGACCTCGTCCGCATCGCCCAAGTATTCACGGCAACCGGCGGCGCGTGGCTGCTGGATCACGCCGTCAAAACCGCCCCCGGCGCGGTGCAGGTGCTGGGTTACACCTGTCGCCGGCCCAATTGCCTCCAGCCGGCGCCGGGCGGCAAACGGGTGGCCTTGATCCATTATCCGGCCTGGTTTCCCAACCTCGGCCCGCACCGCTTCGACGCCATCCTCGCGGGCCACTCGCATGGCGGGCAGGTGCGGCTGCCGTTCGTGGGCGCGCTGGTCAAGCCGTTCGGCGTGGAAGGCTACGAACTCGGGCTCTACCGGACGCCCGCCGGGCCGCTGTACGTGGGCGCGGGCATCGACTGGTTTTACCTGCCGGTCCGCTTCCGCTGCCGGCCGGAGATCACGCTGATCGAGTGGTAGGCGGCAGGCTGGCCCACCACGGACAGCGCGCGACATGGCCGGGCCGGACGGTTTCCAGGCCGGGCTCGCATTCCCGGCAGGCCGGCTGCGCGAAAGCACAGCGCGGATGAAAGCGGCAGCCCGCCGGCCAGGCGCCCGCGGCGGGCACGTTGCCGGGAATGCCCACGAGACGCTCCGCTTCAGTGCCGAGCCGCGGCAGGGCCTCCAGCAAGGCGCGGGTGTACGGATGCGCCGGCCGTTGCAGCACGTCGGCGACCAGGCCTTGCTCGACGATCTGCCCGGCGTACATCACCGCCACCCGGTCGGCGAACCCGGCCACGATGCCCAGGTGGTGCGTGATGAGCAGAATGCTCATGCCGGACTGCCGGCGCAGGTCGCGCAAGAGATCCAGGATTTGCGTCTGGATGGTGACATCGAGCGCGGTGGTGGGCTCGTCGGCGATGAGCAATTGCGGCCGCGAGGCGAGCGCCATGGCGATCATCACCCGCTGCTGCATGCCGCCCGAAAGCTGGTGCGGATAATCGCGGGCGCGCGCGGCCGGTGCCGCCAGGCCGACGATCTGCAACAGGCGGGCCACCTCCGCTGCGGTCGCGGCCTCCGGCCGGTGCAACTGAAGCGCCTCCAACACCTGCCGGCCGACGCGCATGGCGGGGTTTAACGCCGTGGCCGGCTCCTGGAAGATGTAGGCCACGCGCCGGCCGCGAATCAGGGGCAGCTCGCGCGGCTTCAGCGCCAGCACGTCTAGGCCCGCCAGCCGGATGGCGCCGGCGGCAATGCGCGCCCCGGCCGGCAGGAGCCGCGCCACCGCCAGCGCCGTCAACGTCTTGCCGGAGCCGCTTTCGCCCACGAGGCAGACGATTTCGCCCGCCGCCACGCTCAACGAAACGCCGTCCACCACGCGCACCGTCTGGCCGTCTTGACCGAACTCGATGGCCAGGTCGCGGATCTCGAGCAGCGGCGCGCCGGCGCCCGGCGTTGGCTCGGCGGCGGGGCTCACGGATAAAGCAGGTACGACTGGCGGCGGCGGCGGAAGGCGTCTTCGCCCGCTTTCCACGAAGCCACGATGCTGGCGGCGGACTGGCCGGCCTGGAGCGCCCGGCGCACCTTGTCCGTGCCCACCACCTTGTCGAACATCGCGAAGGATTTCCCCGCTTTTTGGGCCTCGGCGAAGAGGTCGCGCCGGCCCAGCTTCCGCGCGGCGTCGAGCGCGTGGAAGTTCAGCGCGGCCAGCGGCGCGGTGGCGGGCGCGGTGAATTCGATCCGTGCGCCCTGCACGGTCTGGCCGTTGTACGCGCCGCGCGGGGACGTGAACGTGACCGGGTGAAAGCGGACGCCGGGGAGCTTCAAGCCGTTGAAAAACGTGGCGGTTTTGTTGGCGTCCAGCCACGGCGCGGCGAAGCACTGGAACGGATGCGGCCCGCCCAGGCCGATGTTCAGGCCGCCGATTTCGCCGACCAGACCCGTGGCCGGCAGCCCCAAAGCGGTGGCGAAGGTGCGGACGTTGGGCGAGGTGGGCGTCCACCGCAGGCCGGTGTCGCGCCAGGTCATCGAGCGTTTCCAGCCGGTCATGGCCACGACGGTGAGCTGGCAGCGGTTGGAGATCCAGCGTTCGCCGTTGATCATCCGGGCCAGCTCGCCGGCGGTCAGGCCGTAGATCAGTGGAATGTCCCACTGGCCCACGAACGAACGGAAGGCGGGGTCGAGCAGCGGCCCTTCCACGCGCTGGCCGCCGAGTGGGTTGGGACGGTCCAGCACCATGAAGCGCACGCCGGCCGCGCCGCAGGCGTCCATGGCCAGCCCCATCGTGCTGATGTAAGTGTACGGCCGGAAGCCGGTGTCTTGGACTTCATAGATCAGCACGTCCAGGCCCTTGAGCATCGCCGGCGTCGGCCGCCGGACCGGGCCGGGGCCGTACAGCGAATAGACCGGCAGTCCGGTGGCTCTGTGAATCGAGTTCGTGAACTCCCGGCCCGCCGGCAGGTCGCTGTCAATGCCGTGCTCGGGCGCGAACAAGGCCACGAGCATGACCCCCGGCGCCTGGCGCAGCCGCTGGATGGTGGACACGCCGCGCGCGTTGGCGCTGGACTGGTTGGCGATGAGGCCGACGCGCTTGCCGCGCAACTCCTGGAAGTCGCGCGCGGCCAGCACGTCGCTGCCCAGCCGGACCTCGGCTTGGGCGCGCCAGGCCAGGAACACGGCCAGCAGGGCGGGAAGCATCAGCGTGGAACGCATGGCGTGAGCGTATGCGCCGCGTCACGGGACCGCGAGAGTTTTGCTCGGGTTGAAAGGCAGCCGTTTGGTTCCGGCAGGCATGGGCTCGACGGAATCAGCCTCACAGCGGCGCAAGGCCGAAGTCCCAAGTTCCAAGTCCCAAGTCCCAAGTTCCAAGTCCCAAGTCCCAAGTTCCAAGTCCCAAGTTCAAAGTTCCAAGTCCCAAGTTCAAAGTTCCAAGTCCCAAGTTCAAAGTTCCAAGTCC
>CAZMOZ010000017.1:0-19634 GCA_964568145.1 uncultured Verrucomicrobiota bacterium | reverse complement strand
CAAGTCAGCAGTCGCGAGGGCTGTTCCGCGTAAAGCCTTCCGCAGTCTCCGGTCGAAGGTCGAAAGAGGAGGGCGGAGGCCAAGTCCACCGAACCCAAAACCAGGAACCAAGAACCTGGAACCAAGAACCTGGAGCCGTTCCCACAGGATTGGCCGGGCGCATGGCAACGGCCTTTTTGCGTGGCTTTGGCGCGCTGTTCTGGCATAGCAACGGCATGATTCTGACCACCGACGAACTCGAGAGTCTCGTCCAGGTCCGGCAGCGCGCGCCGCACACCTTGCTGGGTATGCACCCGCTGGGCGACGGCTCGGGCGTGGTTGTCCGGGCTTACCTGCCGGATGCCGCGGCCGTGGAGGCGGTGCCCGTCCACGAGCCGTCCATGCCGCGCATCAAGCTGGAGCGCCTGCACGATTCCGGGCTGTACGAAGGCGTGTCCCGGGAGGCCGCGCGCGTGTACGCGTACGATCTGGTCATCACGGACTACCGCGGCGGCCAGCGCCTGCAGCGCGACGGCTATTCCTTCCTGCCCACGCTGGACGATCAAGACCTGTACCTCTTCGGCCAGGGCAACGAGCGCCGCCTGTACGACAAGCTGGGCACGCAACTGCGCAAGATTGACGGCGTCGCCGGCGTGAGCTTCGCCGTGTGGGCGCCCAACGCGCAACGCGTCAGCGTCGTGGGCGACTTCAACGGCTGGGACGGCCGGTACCATCCCATGCGCCTGCTGGGGCCGTCCGGGGTGTGGGAATTGTTTGTGCCGGGGCTGGGTCCGGGCACGCTCTACAAGTACGAGGTGAAGGACTGTCAGGGCCAGTTGAGCCTGCGCGCCGACCCGTTTGGCTTCCTGTTTGAAGTGCCGCCCAAGCAGGCGGCGGTGGTCTGGGACAACCGCCGGTTCGCCTGGACGGACGAAGCCTGGCTCCAGCGCCGCGCGCAGGCGGACCCGTTCCGCTCGCCGATCAGCATCTACGAGGTCCACCCCGGCTCGTGGCGGAAGAAATCGGCCTTCGAGTCGTTCAGCTACCGTGAGCTGGCGGGGCCGCTGGTCGAGTACGTCACGCGCCTGGGCTTCACGCACGTCGAGTTCCTGCCCGTGGCCGAGCACGCGTTTTACCCGAGCTGGGGCTACCAGGTCACCGGCTTCTACGCGCCGACCAGCCGTTACGGCACGCCGGACGATTTTCAGTTCCTCGTCAACGCGCTGCACGCGGCCGGCATCGGCGTGATCGTGGACTGGGTGCCGGCGCACTTCCCGCGCGACACCTGGGCGCTGGCGCGGTTTGACGGCACGGCCCTGTACGAGCACGAAGACCCGCGCAAGGGCGCCCATCAGGACTGGGGCACGCTCATCTTCAACTACGGCCGGCACGAGGTCCGCAATTTCCTCACCGCGAACGCCCTGTTCTGGTGCGACCGCTTCCACGTGGACGGCCTGCGCGTGGACGCCGTGGCCTCGATGCTGTACCTGGATTACTCGCGCCGCGAAGGCGAGTGGGTGCCGAACGAGTTTGGCGGGCGCGAAAACCTCGAGGCCATCGGCTTCCTGCGCGAGTTCAACCACCTCGTCCACACCGAACACCGCGGCGTGCTGACCATCGCCGAGGAAAGCACCGCCTGGCCGCAGGTGACCCGGCCGCCGTACGTGGGCGGGCTGGGCTTCAGCCTCAAGTGGAACATGGGCTGGATGCACGACACGCTCGGCTACTTCAAGCGCGACCCGGTCCACCGCAAGTACCACCAGAACGACCTGACCTTCGCGATGCTCTACCACCATCACGAGAACTACGTGCTGCCGCTCTCGCACGACGAGGTGGTGCATGGCAAGGGCTCGCTGCGCGGCCGCATGCCGGGCGACGACTGGCAGGGCTTCGCCAACCTGCGCGCGCTGCTGGCCTACCAGTGGCTGTTTCCCGGCAAGAAACTGCTCTTCATGGGCGGCGAGATCGGCCAGCGCGCCGAGTGGAACGAAAACGGCGAACTCGACTGGTGGCTGCTCGACGCCGGGCCTTACCACACCGGCACGCAACGTTTCGTGGCCGACCTCAACCGCCTGTACCGCGAGCACGCCGCCTGCTGGGAGGGCGACTACGACGGGCACGGCTTCCAGTGGATTGACTGCACGGACCACGAACATTCCGTCCTGTCGTTCCTGCGGCGCCCGCTCGGCGCCGGGCCCGAACTCGTGGTGGTGATGAACCTCACGCCGGTGCCGTGGTACCAGTACCGCGTGGGGCTGCCGCGGCCCGGGTACTGGCGGGAAGTGTTGAACAGTGACGCGGAAATCTACGGCGGCAGCGGCGTGGGCAACCTGGGCGGCATCCCGGCCGAGGAGCATCCCATGCACGGCCAGCCGTTCTCCGCGCCGCTCACCCTGCCGCCGCTGGGCGTCGTGGTCTTCCGCGGCGACGGCTGAAACCCGCCGGGCGTGGCCTTGAACCAAAGCGCCCGCCGGGGTCACGCGGACGCGAGCGCGCCCCGCGCTTTTGCCGTGCCCGAGCTCGAGCTTTGCCTTTCGGATTTCGCGGCCACCAGCCGCGCCGGTGGGGCGAGACTCCGTCGAGCCCGGCTGTTCGGGTTCGTGGTTCCTTGCTCTTGGTTTCTGGCCTTCGGATTTCGGATCTCGGTTTTCGGATTTCACAGTCACTTTCCGATTTGAAATTCACCGGTGCGCCGCCATCTTCTGCCGGCCGGCGGCGTTCGCCGGCCAGACCACGCTATGAACCGACCCATTGCCCGCCCCCGCACCGCCATGGCTGTCTGCCTGGGCACCCTGCTGCTCGATCCGGCCCTGCCCCGCGCCGACGAAGGCATGTGGCTGTTCAACGCCCCGCCCCGCGAACTCATCCGCGCTACCTACGGCTTCGAGCTCACCGAGCCCTGGCTGGAGCACTTGATGCAGTCCTCGGTGCGCTTCAACAGCGGCGGCTCCGGCTCGTTCGTGAGCGAGGACGGCCTGGTGATCTCGAACCACCACGTCGGCGCCGACGCCTTGCAGAAGCTCGGCACGGCCGAGAAGAACTATCTGCGCGACGGTTTCTTTGCCAGCCGCCTGGCCGACGAGGTCAAGTGCGTGGACCTCGAGTTGAACGTGCTCCAAAGCATCGAGGACGTGACCGACCGGGTGAACGCCGCCGTGCCGCCGAACACCAGCCCGGACGAGGCCCTCAAGGCCCGCCGCGCGATCATGGCCGCCATCGAAAAGGAGTCGCAGGAGCGGACCGGCCTGCGCAGCGACGTGGTCACGCTCTACCAGGGCGGGGCGTACCACCTGTACCGCTTCAAGCGCTACACGGACGTGCGGCTGGTGTTCGCGCCCGAGCAGCAGATCGCGTTTTTCGGCGGCGACCCGGACAATTTCGAGTATCCGCGTCACGTCTTGGACATCTGCCTGTTCCGCGTTTACGAGAACGACCAGCCGGCCCGGGTGCCGCATCACCTGCGCTGGTCGAAAGCCGGCGCTCAGCCCGGCGAACTGACCTTCGTGTCCGGGCATCCCGGCCGCACGGACCGTCTGCTGACGCTGGCGGAACTGGCCTATCTGCGGGACGTGCAGTTTCCGTACACGCTCGAGCGCCTGAAGCGCCTCGAGGTGCTGCTCACCGCCTGGAGCGCGCGCAACGAGGAAAACGCCCGCCGCGCCAAGGACGACCTCTTCGGCGTGCAAAACAGCCGCAAGGCGCGCGACGGCGGGCTGGCGGGGCTGCTGGACCCGGTGTTGATGGGCGCCAAGGCGCAGGCCGAGGAGGCGTTCAAGGCCGCGGCCGCCACCCAGCCGGAATTCAGCGGCGTGGCCGGCGCTTACGCGGAGATTGCTGCCGCGCAGCAGGCCATCGGCGCGGTGGCCTTGCGCTACCGGCTGCTGGAGGTCAGCCACGGCTTTCACTCCGAGTTGTTCAGCGTCGCGCGAACGTTGCTGCGCGCCGGCGAGGAGCGGCCCAAGCCCAACGGCGAGCGGCTGCCGGAATTTCGCGACTCGAACCGCGAATCGCTCGAGCTGCAGTTGTTCTCCACCAAGCCGATCTACACCGACCTCGAGACGCTCACCCTGGCCGATTCGTTGACCTTCCTGGTCGAGAAGCTCGGCTCGGAAGACGCGCTGGTAAGGCGCGTGCTGGCCGGCAAAACGCCGCGTGCCCGCGCCGCGGAACTGGTGGCCGGCACGCGCGTTCAGGACGTGGCCGTGCGCCGGCAGCTTTACAGCGGCGGCGCCGACGCGGTGACGGCGGCCAAAGACCCGATGATCGAACTGGCCCGCCTGGTGGACGCCGAGGCCCGCGAATCACGCAAGACGGTGGAGACTCAGGACGAGCGCAAGAAGCAGGCCCACGCCGTGCTGGCTCGGGCGCGGTTCGCGCTCCAGGGCGCCAGCACGTACCCGGACGCCACGTTCACGCTGCGGCTCGCGTACGGCACGGTCAAAGGCAACGAGGAGGACGGCAAGCCCGTGCCGCCGATGACCACCTACGCCGGGCTTTACGAGCGGGCCGCGAGCATGAAGCACCGGCCGCCGTTCGACCTGCCCGAGCTGTGGCTCAAGCGGAAGTCCGCGCTCAATCCCACGACGCCGCTGAACTTCGTGGGCACCCACGACATTATTGGCGGCAATTCGGGCAGCCCGGTGGTGAACCGCGCCGGCGAGTTCGTGGGCATCATCTTCGACGGCAACATCCACTCCTTGGTGCTCGACTTCGCTTACGACGACGTCCTGGCGCGGAGCATCAGCGTGGACAGCCGGGGCATCCTCGAAGCGCTGCGGCGCGTGTACAAGGCCGGCCGCCTGGTCAGCGAGCTCCAGAACGGCCGGCTCCCGCGCTGAGCCCGCCCGGCGAGGCTTTCAACCCGAAAACCGAAGTTGGCCGTGGCGCGCTGCGTCCCGCCTGCCCAACTTCGGTTTTCGGGTTCAAATCTGGAACTACGGCTGGCCCGGCGTGGCAAGCCGAAGACATCTTGCAGGTCGCAAGAGCAACGCGTGTCTTCGTTGCTCTGGCAGGTTCAACGGAGGCGGAGCCCAGTCCACCCTCTCCCTTGGGGAGAGGCTTGGGGTGCGGGGAAAGGCGACGCGGATTCCCCCTCCTCGCCGCGGCATTCACCGGGGCTCTTCGTGCCGCGAACATCCGGCTTCGCGGTCCTGTGCAGATAGGTTGTGCCTTGTTCTCCCTCACCCTGTCCCTTGGGGAGAGGGAACTGCGTGCGCAGCCGTGGGCGGTTCCGCAAGCGCGTCTGCCCATCTGCGCCAGCCGCGGTCAAACGCTCCGTTCAGCTTCAGCTATGCTGTGCCGCCCGCAGAAAGCGCAGCACCGCCGGCCAGGTCGGGCAGCCCGCCTGGCCGCCGGCTTTTGTGGCCTTGAGTGCCGCCGCCGCCGCGGCCACACCCAGCCGCTTCTCGAGCGGCAGGCCTTTGGCCAGCGCCGCGGCATAGGCCCCGTGAAACACATCGCCGCAGCCGGTCGTGTCCACAACCCGGACCTGGAAGGCCGGGAAGCGCCGGGGGTGCGCGTCGCCGGCGGCCAGCCACCAGCCGCCGCGTTCGCCGCAGGTCACCACCACCACCGCGCGGTCGTCGCGCCAGAGTTTGCGCGCGCCTTCCGCGGCATCCGCCGCGCCGGTGTAACGACGGGCGAAGTTCTCCGAGACGATCAAGTGGTCGGCCAAAGCCAGCAATTCGTCGAAGCGCGGCACGTCGAAAGTCTCCAAGTCCCCGACGACCGGCACGCCGGCCCGCCGCGCGATGCGGGCCGCGCGGATCATGCCGTCCACGCCCCAGCGATCCACCAGCAGCACGCGGCTGCGAGCGATGCTGGCCGCGTCCGGCCGGCGCGGATGCGCGCCGCCGGCGTGCGACACATCGTAAAGGATCGTGCGCGAGCCGGTCGTCCCGTCCACGACGATGACCGAGCGCACCGGTCGCACGCCGGGCCGGCGCACCACGAGGGGGGTGCTGACGCCGGCGCGTTCGAGCGCCTCGCGAACGAACGTGGAGTCCGCGTCCTCGCCCAGCGTGCCCGCGTAAGCCGCGCGGCAGCCGAGTCGCGCGGCGGCGACGAGCGCCGTGGCGGTGAGGCCCCCGCAATGCCGCTCGCGGCGCGTGACCTGGAGCTTGCTGTCCGCCGGCGGATACGCGGGCACGAACAGCAGGTCATCCACGGCCGTGCAGCCGAGGCCCAGAACATCAATCGTGGGGCGCATAAGCCGGGACTGTTGAGTTCAAGCAAGGATGAATGCGGCGGCGCGGCATCCGGAAGCGGTTAAATGGGTGAAGGGGCAAGCCCGAAAGCCGAAGTTGGGCCGGCGGGACGCACCGCGCCACGGCCAACTTCGGTTTTTGGGTTAAATGAGTTGCAGGCACTGAATCGTCCAGCCTGGCGTTTCTTCGGGGTTTTCATCCGGCTTCGTTGCGAGCAGGCCGCGTGGAGTGGTTTCAGAAGTCGCGCGGCTCAACCGCCCGCCTCGCCGGCCGCCAGTTCGCGAACCAGACCGGGAAAGCGGCAGCCTTCGCACAGCGCGTTGCTGGCGGCGCAGAAGTCGCCGACGATTTGCAGCAAGCCCTGCTGGCTGGCGGCCCGGCCCGGCTTGGGCAGCGCGCGGCCGGCCAGCAACCGCCGGCGGGCCAGCCGGAGCACTGCGTTGTCCTGCGCGGCCGGCCAGGCCAGGTACAGCCGTTCCACCTGCCCGGACCACGCCGGTTCGGCGGCGGTCTGCGCCCGCGCCCACAGCCACGGCAGGATGACGTTGACGGCCAGGTCCGTGGCGCGCGGCTCGCCCAGCAACGGCTGCGGTCGTGACAGCGGCGCGGTGGTCAGGGTCCAGTGCCGTTCCCAGAACGGGTCGGCGGCGGGCTGGAGCAGCTTGAGCAACTCGGCGGCCGCCTGACGAACATCCGTTCCCGCCTGGAGCCAGGCCGGCCAGCGGTCCGCCCAACCCGGCGCCGCGAGCCAATGGGCCACGAGCGCCAGGCGACGCTGCGGATGGTTGGCCGGCCGCGTGCCGTGCAAGCGCCAGGCCGCCCGGGGCAGGACGCAGTCAGCCACGCTTTCGCGCCAGCGCCACCAGACATCCCACGCCCGCCTCAGCCAGGCGTCGTTCTCGGGCCAGCGCCGGGTGCCCTGGTCTGGCAGCAAGCCGCTCAAGCCCAAAAGCCGGGCTTGAATTTCGAACGGCGCGGGCGGCTGGGAGTCCAAGTCCGCAAGCACGCGGCCGGACAGCTCCGCCAGCCGGCGCATCGGCCAGGCGTTGTGCTTGTAACCCAGCGCCGCAAACAGGCCGTCCCCAAGCGCCTGCGCCCAGCCGGCCTGCCGGGCGCGGGCGGCAAACCGCGCGGCTTTGAGGCGCAGCCGCGCGAGGGCGGCCTGGTCGAGCAAGGCGGCAAGGGTTTCGCCAGCAAGACTGGCCAGCGGACCAGCGCAGGCGCCGGCGAAAGCAGCCGGGAAGTCGGCCGGCTCGGTCGCGGTGAGTTCATCGCGCAACTGGCCGAGCGGGGCGTCGAGGGCGTGTTCCAGCGGCAGCGTGGGCAGCGACATGGGTTCCGCCGGAGCCGCCTTCCAGACGACGTGCAGGCGGACCTGGCGGAAGGCGGGGTTGCGGTCGTGGCCGTGCTGACGCCAGGCGGCGGGGCACAGGTCCACCTCGACGTCACCGGGCGCGAGACGGGCCTCGCCGATTTGCAGGACGGCGTCGTGGAAGTCCGGGCCGGCCTCGCGGTTGCGGAAGCCGGGGTGAAGAACGGTGACGGGCTGCCCGTCGAAGGTCCGAAGCGCGTCGCGCTGGAGGCGTTGGTGGGCCCAGATGCGTTGGAGCAGCGCCTCGTCCGGCGCCGCCGCAATACCCGCCTCGCGCAGCGTGAGGCTGCGGTTCGCGACGCGCCAGCGTTCGTACAACCCGGGTGGGCAGGAATGCACCTTGGCGTTGCTTTTCCAGCGCGGCGTCTGGTAAGTCAAGTGCGGCGTGAAGTCAGCCCCGCGGGTCCAGCGGCGTTGCCACGGCGGACGGGGTATTCACTTTGGTGAGCACACAACACAGCAAGATTCGATGGTTTCCCGGCGGCCCGGCGGCCCGGCGGGGGGCGGCCTGGGCTGCCGCCTGGCTGGCGCTCGCCACGGCGCTGGCCGGCGACCCGGATGTCCGCCACACGCCGACGGTGGAGGCGGTGGCGCAAGTGCTGCCGGCGGTGGTGAACATCGGCACCGAGACCGTGGTCGAGGTGCGCGATCCGTTCGAGGAGTTGCTCCGTGAGTTCTGGGGACCGTACTACCGGCGCCGCCCGGCGGAAACACAGTACAGCCTGGGCTCGGGCGTCATCATTGACGAGACCGGCTACCTGCTCACGAACGACCACGTGGTCCGGCGCGCCAGCCGCATCTGGGTGAAGCTCACCGAGGAAGCCGGCGGCGGCGTGTACGAGGCCGAGCGCGTGGCCGGAACGTCCGCCAGCGACGTGGCGTTGCTCAAAATCAAGGCCACGCCGGGCGAGCGTTTCAAGGCGGTGCGCTTCGCGGCGGACGACGACCTGCTCCTCGGCGAGACCGTGATCGCGTTGGGCAACCCGTTCGGCCTCGGCGGCTCGGTCAGCCAGGGCATCCTCAGCTCGAAAAGCCGGCGGCCGGCGGAGGAAGGCGGCCCGATGGGCATCGAGGACTGGCTGCAAACCGACGCCGCCATCAACCCCGGCAACAGCGGCGGACCGTTGATCAACCTGCGCGGCGAGCTCATTGGCCTGAACATCGCGGTCTATCGCCAGGGACAGGGGATCGGCTTCGCCATTCCGATCAAACGGGTGTCCGAGGCGCTGATGGAAATCTTCTCACCCGAGAGCGAGCGGCTGTGGTTCGGCGCCCGGCTCCGGCCGGCGGGCAGCGAACTCACGGTGGCCGCGGTCGAGCTGGGCAGTCCGGCGGACCGGGCCGGCTTGCGCGTGGGCGACCGCGTGGTGAGGGTGGGCGGCGAGAAGCCGGCCGGCCTGATCGAATTCAACCAGCGGTTGCTGGCCGCGGGCGACCGCCGCGACGTGCCGCTGGAAATTCAGCGCGGCGGCGCGACCTTGCGCCTGACTGTGCGGCTGGCGCGCGAAGCCACGGTCTTCAACGCCGCGCTCATCCGGCAGAAACTGGGCATTAGCGTGCAGGAAATCACCGAGGAACTGGCGGCGCGCCGGGGCCTGCTCACCACGTCCGGGCTGTTGATCGCCGGCGTGGACGCGGGCTCCGAGGCCGAGCGGGCCGGGGTCCAGCGCGGCCAGATCCTGATCGGCCTGGACGGCAAGGTGCCGGATGGCGTCATCACCGCGGCCCGGCAGTTGTACGGCCGCCCGGCCGGCGAGAAGGTGCGGCTGGACCTGTTGATCCTGCGGCGCAGCGGGCGGTTGCTGCTGCCGCAACGCGGCCAGGTGGAACTGCGCATCCGCGCTGATTCGTCCGCATGAGCGGCATTCCCATGGTTCAGGTGGCCGCGCTGACCAAGCGTTTCGGCCGGCAGGCCGCCGTGCAGGACGTGAGCTTCGAGGTCGCCGGCGGCGAGGTGGTGGGCCTGCTCGGCCCCAACGGCGCGGGCAAAAGCACCATCATGCGCATCCTGGCCTGTTACATGCCGGCGACCACCGGCACCGTGCGCGTGGCCGGGCGGGACGTGTTCCGCGAAGCCGACGCCGTCCGGCGGCAGATCGGTTACATGCCGGAGAACAACCCGCTGTACGGGGACATGCGGGTGCGCGAGTACCTCAAATTCCGCGCCCGCCTCAAAGGCCTGGGCCGCGCCGCCAGCCGGGCGCGCGTGGACGCCGTCATCGAGCAATGCGGCCTGGTCGAGGTCACCCGGAGGATCATCGGCACGCTCTCGAAAGGCTACCGCCAGCGGGTCGGCCTGGCGGACGCGCTGGTGCACGAGCCCCAGCTCATCATCCTGGACGAACCCACCATCGGGCTCGACCCCCGCCAGCTTCGCGCCGTGCGGGACATGATCCGCGCGTTGGGACGCGAGCGCACCATCCTGATCTCCTCTCACATCCTGCCCGAGATCGAGGCCACGTGCGGCCGGGTTTTGATCCTGCACGCCGGACGCATCGTGGCGGCGGACACCACGGGCAACCTGCGTCAGCGGCTCAGCGCCAGCGGCGAGACCGTGGTTGAGCTGGCGGCGCCGCTCGAAATCCTGCGCGCCTGCTGGGATGGACATCCCGACGTGGAACGCTTCGAGTGCGAGCCGCAGGCCGACGGTTACGTCCGTTGCATGCTGATTTCCCGCAACGGCGCGGACTTGCGGCCCGCGCTGTACGACCTGGCGGTCGCACAAGGCTGGAAGCTGCGCGAGCTGACCCGCCGCCAGCAGACGCTGGAGGACATCTACCTGCGCCTCACCCGCCACGAGGCGGAGGCCGAGGAATGACGCCATGCGCCCGTACCTGATCCTCGTGCGGCGCGAGTTGAGCAGCTACCTGCTCTCGCTCAGCGGCTACGTGACCATCGCGGTCGTGCTGTTCCTGCTTGGTCTCGGGTTCGTGGAAGTGCTGGAGGCCTTCAACGGCGAGACGCTCAACGCGCCGCTGACCGAGGTCTTTTACGACACCATGTTTTTCTGGCTGGTGCTGCTGCTGGCCCCGCCGGTCATCACCATGCGGCTGTTCGCCCAGGAGCGGGCGGCGGGCACGTTTGAGACGCTCATGACCGCGCCGGTGGGGGACCTCGCGGTGGTGCTGGCCAAGTTCACCGCCAGCTTTCTGTTTTATCTGCTCACCTGGCTGCCGCTGCTGGCCTGCCTGTACGTGGTGGGCCGGTACACCCCGGACCCCAACCCGTTCGAGTGGCGGCCGGTGGCGAGCACGTTCCTGGGCATCGCCCTGTTGGGCGGCTTGTTTGTGGCGATGGGCTGCCTGGCCTCCGCCCTGACCCGCAGCCAGATTCTTGCCGCGGTGATCGCCCTGGCGCTGGGCGTGACGCTGTTCCTGTTGAGCTTTCTGCGCTCCAGCCTCGGCACAGGCGCCGGCTGGCTCGCCGCCACGGTGAACCATCTTTCGCTGCTCACGCACATGGAGGATTTCGTGCGTGGCGTGGTGGACACGCGCCATCTGACCTTCCACCTCAGCCTGACGGTGCTGTTCCTGTTCCTGACCTTGAAGGTGGTCGAAAGCCGGCGCTGGAAGTGACATGAACCCGCCGTCCCCGCCCTCGCCCAGCTTCTCGGCCGCGCAACGTGTGCGCGTGGCCGGGAACGTCCTGCTGGCCGCCGTCGCGACGGGCACGATCGTGGTGATGGTGAATTACCTCGCCGCCCGCCATTTCCACCGCGCTCATTGGACCACCGACGCGCGGTTCACCCTCTCGGCGACCACCCGCAGCGTGCTCGAACGCCTCACCAACGAAGTCAACGTGCTCGTGCTCTTCGACCGCGACCACGTGCTGTTCCCCTCCGTGTACGGGCTGCTCACCGAATACGCCTACGCCTGCCCGCGCCTCAAGTTGGAGCACATCAACTACCGCCGCGACCCCGGGCGGGCCGAGTTGATCGCGCGCCAGTACCAGCTTGCCTCGAGCGAGGCCGACCTGGTGATCTTCGAGTGCCAGGGCCGCTCGCGGATCGTGCGCGCGGCGGAGCTGTCCGAGTACGACTTCTCGCCGCTGCTGGCCGGCGGACGCGAGGTGCGGCGGACCGGGTTCAAGGGCGAGGCGCTGTTCACCACCGCGCTGGCCGCGGTGCAGCACACGCGCCAGTTAGTGGCAGGCTTTCTGCGCGGCCACGGCGAGCACGATCCGGCCAGCGAGGTGAAACTCACCGGCTACTCGCGCCTGGCCGGCCTGCTGCGGCAGAAAGGCCTGGACACCCGGCCCGTGGACCTGATCGGCGCCAACGAGGTGCCGCCGGACTGCCCGTTGCTGATCGTGGCCGGTCCGCGCTCGCGACTGGACCCCTCGGAGCTGGACAAGCTCAACCGTTACCTCCAGCGCGGCGGCCGCCTGCTGGCCTTGCTCAGTTTCTACCAGGCCCAGCGGGCACGCACCGGCCTTGAGGACCTGCTGCTCGCCTGGGGCATCCAGGTCGGGGACAACTACGTGCTCGACCCCGACAACTCCATCCGGGGCAACGACCTCATCATCACGAACTTCGCGGCGCATCCGATCACGAGCCCGCTGCAGATCCAGGACCGGCGGCTGCACCTCATCCTGGCGCGCTCGGTCGTGCCCCGGCCCGGGGCGGGCACCGCGGCGGACGCCCGGCCGCAGCCGTTGTTTTTCTCCAGCGCGGATGGCTACACCGCCAGCGGCGTGACCGACGCCGGTGTGCCCAAGCCCGATCCGGGGAAAGATGTCCGCGGCGCCGTGCCGCTGGCAGTGGCCGTCGAGCGCGGCGGCATCCAGGGATTGGGCGCGGATCTGGCGGCGGCGCGTATCGTGGCGGTGGGTGAATCGTTGTTCTTGGGCAACGAACTGATCGTCAGCGCCGCCAACCTCGACTTCGCCGGCCTGGCCATCAACTGGCTCCTGGACCGCCCGCAGGACCTGGCCGGGCTGGCCGCGCGGCCGCTGCACGAGTACCGCATCGCGCTCACGCCCGGACAAACGGCGCAGGTGCGCTGGCTGTTGCTGGTGGTGCTGCCCGGCGTGGTGCTGGCCGTCGGCGGCCTGGTCTGGTGGCGGCGGCGGGCCTGAGCAGTGCGCGACCACCCATGAAGCGGCACACAACCCAATGGCTGGTCGGCGTGGCGGTGGCGCTGGCCCTGTTCATCGTGCTCTTCGAGCGGGGCACGCGTTCGTCCGCGCAGCGCCGGGCCGAGGCCACCCGGCTGCTGCCGGGTCTGGACCCGCGCGAACTGACCGGCCTCGAAATCCGCATCGGCACGAACCGCCCGGTGGTGCTCGAACGCGGTACGAACACGTGGTTCTTCCGCGCGCCGTTGCTGTACCCGGCCGTGGCGGACAGCGTCGAGTTGTTCCTTAGCCGGCTTGCCCAGGCCACGACGCTGGCCCACATCAGCGCCGGCGAAGTGCTGCGCCAGACCAACGGCCTGGCCGCGTTCGGCCTCGCGCCGCCGGCCATCACCATCCTGCTGACCGGCGGGCCGGAGCGGACCACGCTGCACCTGAGCCGGTCCATGAGCCTGGGGCGGCAGGTGTACGCCCAGGTGGTGGGACGGGACGGTTTGTACGCGGTGGACGCGTCCCTGCCGACGGCGCTGCCGGCCGGGTTCGAGGCGTGGCGCGACACCACGCTCGTGAACCTCTCGCGCCTGCCCTTCAACCGCCTGGAGGCCCGGCCGCTGACCAACGGTTTCGAGGTGCTGCGCGACCCCGCGACCCGCACCTGGGCCCTGAACAAGCCGCTGCCCACGCGCGCGAACAGCGCCTTGTTCGAGCATTTGATCCAGGAACTCGATCTGCTCCGCGTGGCGCGGTTCGTCGCCGAGCCGCCGGCCCTGGACCTGGAAAGCTGCGGGCTGGCGCCGCCGCAACGGGAACTGGTCTTTGCCCGCGGCACCAACGAACTGCTCCGCCTCCAGATCGGCCTGCCGCCGCCCAGCCAGCCGGACCTGCTCCACGTGCGCCTGACGAGCTATTCCAACGTGGTGCTGGTGCCGGGCGCGCCGCTGCGGCCCTGGCTGGAAGGCTTCACCAACTTCTGCGACCGGCGCCTGATGATCTTCGATCCGGAACAGGTCCGCCGCATCGAGGCGCGGGCGGCCGAGACCTTCGCCCTCGAGCGCGCGACGAACCACACCTGGCGGATCGTCGAGCCGTACGTCGCCCAGGCGGACTCTCTGCTGGTGCTCGAGGCCCTGGCCGAGATGGCCGCGCTGGAATTTCTCGCCTTCGAGCGCGAGGTCACGGCCGATTTCGCCCCGTACGGTCTGGACCCGCCCCGGCGGCAATTCCTCCTCAAGGCCGCCAGCAGCACCGCACCGGGCGTGACGCCCGTCGTGCTCGCACAGGTGGATTACGGCAACGCCACCGGCCACCGTTACTTCGCCCGGCGTTCGCTGGAAAACTCGGTGGTGCTCGCGCTGGATCCCGTGCGGCTGCCGGACGCGGCCTTCAAGCTGCGCGACCGCCGCATCTGGAACGTGAGCACGAACGACCTCACCGCCATCACGGTGCGGGTGGGCGACCGCGTCCGGAAACTCGTGCGCACCGGTCCCATGCAATGGGCCGCCGCCGAAGGCTCCGGGCCGCCGCCGAACCCGGTCACCCTCGAGGAGGCCGCTTACCGGATCGGCCAGTTGCGCGCCGAACGCTGGGTCGCCCAGGGCGAGGACGCGCTGCCCGGCACGGCCATCGTGTCCGGTGGCCATGAGGTGATCCTGGAGGCGCGCGGCGCCGATCCGGCCAAGCCGTACCGCGTGCGCTTTGGCCGGCGCAGCGCCAGCGGCCGCACGTACGCGGCGGTCACGCTGCCCGAGCCGCCCGGTACGGTGGTCTTCGA
The DNA here is from genome assembly GCA_964568145.1 of uncultured Verrucomicrobiota bacterium. Lineage (GTDB taxonomy): Bacteria > Verrucomicrobiota > Verrucomicrobiia > Limisphaerales > J093 > DSVZ01. Next base: position 5,233 of record CAZMOZ010000017.1, on the reverse strand, counting down.
ATGCCCGGCGTCCATCTACGAATTTGTGCTCAGCGACCTGAGCCTGTCCGGGGCCGCTTCCGCCGCGACGCCTGCTCCGTGAAATGTCCGCGGCGACCTCCTCCACCTTCCGGCACCGGCTGCGCGTCTGCTTCCGGTGGTTGCGGATTTGCGCGTTGCTGGCCGTGCTGCTGGCGTTGCTCGGCGCCTTCTACCTGCATCAGGTGGGTGTGCCGGGGTTCGTGCGGGACGAGGTGACGGCCGCTTTGCGCCGGCGCGGGGTGGAACTGCGCTTCGAGCGGCTGCGGCTGCGGTGGCATCAAGGCCTGGTCGCTGAAAGTGTGGCGCTGGAAGCCGGCCGGTCGCCTGCCGCGCCGCGCATCTGGTTCGACCAGGTGGTGCTCGATCCGCAGTGGCCGACGCTGCTGGGGAAGCGGTCCGTCGAGATCAACACGCTGGCGGTGCGCGGCGGGCAATTGGTCGTGCCGCTCGCCTCCACCAACGATCCGCCGGAGGACTTCGTGGTGGACCAGATCACCGCGCGCTTCGACCTGGCGACCGAGAACACCTGGCGGGTGGACGAGCTCACCGCCCGGCTGCTCGACGCCACCGTGCAGGCGCGGGGCGCGATCACCAACGGCTTTGCCTTGTGGCGCCGGCCACGCGGTACGGATCGCCCGGCCACCACGCCGGCGGGCATCGAGTGGCGGCAATGGTTGCGGGCCGTCAAACGCGCCAGCGGCAACTTCACCTTTACCAGCCCGCCCGAGATCCACCTGCGGTTTGCCGGCGACGCCCGCGCGCCGGGTTCGTGGAGCGCGGACCTCCAAACCCAATCGGCCGGCGTGGACACGCCGTGGGGACGGTGGCAGAGCCCGCAAATCGCGGCGCGCTGGAGCCCGGCCGGGACAAACGAAGTGGCCAGCGCGGAATGGCGCGTCGAGGTGGCCGCCGTCACGGCCACTTGGGGCACCTTGCGCGATCTGCACGTGCGCGCCGCGGCCCGGCAACCGCGCGGCGCCGGCGAGGAAGTCCGGCTGGATTGGAGCGCGTACGCCGGCGAGTTCCAGCGCGGCGGGCTTCGACTCGGCCAGCCGCGCATCACCGGCGGGACGCGGATGGACGCGCTCACGCGCGATTGCCTCACCACCCTGGACGCCAGCGCGGCCACGGTGGAGACGCCGTGGGCGCGCGCCGCGCGCCTCGAATTGCGCGGCCAGGTGGACCACGCGACAATCCTGGCGCGCCCGCGCCAGCTTACGCTGCATTTGAACGCCACTGACGCGACGGTGCGCGAAGTCAAAGCCGGCCAACTGGTCCTGGATTTGGAGGCGCAACCGGCGGCGCGGGCCCCCGAAGCCGGCGCGGCCGGTTCGAAGCTTTGGCGCGAACTGGCGGCGGTCCAGGGCGCGGTGGCGCTGCAAGCCTCGCGCCTGACCTCGCCCTGGCTGGAAGTTGACTACGTGCTGGCGGGCGCGAACTGGCGTTACCCGGAGCTGTCGCTGACCAACCTCCAGGCGGGCTTGCTCGAAGGCACGCTGCAGCTCACCCGTGGCCGGCTCGACGTGCTGAGCCGCGAGGTGGCCGCCGAACTGGCGGTGGGTTTCGACGTGCAGCGGCTGGACCGGCTGCTCCCCGAAAAGGCGCGTCGCTGGCTCGCCCAGTTTCAATACCCGGCACCGCCGCAGGCCGCGGTTTTCGCCTCGGTGCGGCTCCCGCCTTGGGGGAAGTTCGGTCCAGACTTGGGCCGGCAGGTGCTGCCGACGCTGGATTTACGCGCCCGGCTGGACGGCCGCGACGCCAGCTTCCGGGATCTGTGTGGCGACACGGCCGGGGTCACGGTCACGATCTCGAACGAGGTCTTGCGCCTGCGCGACCTGGTCGTGAACCGCCCGGAAGGCCGCGCGTCGCTCGCCTACGACCTGCACCTGCGGACGCGCGACTTCCGCTGGCGCGTGGACAGCGACGTGGACGCCCACGCCGCGGCGCCTGTGATTGACGACACCTTGCCGCCGATCCTCGGGTTGTTCGAGTTCACGACGCCGCCGCGCGTGACCGGCGAGGTCTGGGGCAACTGGAATCCGCCCAAGCGGGTGGATTTCGCGCTGCAACTGGCGGCCACGAATTTCGCCTTCCGGCGCGAGCGCTTCGATTCACTCACGGCCGCGCTGGGCAAGACCAATGAATTCCTCACCGCCACGGAGGTTCGGCTGACCCGCGACGATCAGTGGCTGGAAGCACCGTGGGTCCAGTACGATCTGACCAACCGCATCGTGGCGTTGACGAACGCGCGCACGCAGATGGACCCGCTCCTGGTGGCGCGGTGCATCGGCCCGCAGGTTGGGGAAACGTTGCGTCCGTACCGGTTTACGCGGCCGCCGTCGGTGACCACCAGCGGCGTGGTGCCGGCCGGCGGCGATCTGCGCAACGCGGCCATGACCTTCGAGGTGACCGGCGGGCCGTTCAGTTTCTGGCGGTTCAACTCGACGAACGTCACGGCCGGCGTGCGCTGGCGTGGCGACTTCGTGTCGGTGACCAACGTGGCCGCCGCGTTTTACGGCGGCCGGCTCTCCGGCGGCATTGACCTGGAACTGCAGCCGTCCGGCGACGCGACGTTCCACTTCCAGGCCCAGGCGAGCGAGTTCGATCTTCAGAAGCTGCTGCGCGACGTGCTGCCCGACAGCACCAACCGCGTGGAAGGCACGACCTCGGTGGCGCTCATCATCACCGACGCGCAGACCGCCGACTGGCAAAGCTGGCACGGCCGGGGCCGGGCCGAAATGCGCGACGGGCTGCTGTGGGACCTGCCCATCTTCGGCCTGCTCTCGAAGGGGATGAACCTGGTGGTGCCGGGTCTGGGCAACAGCCGCGCGAGCGCCGCCCGGGCCACGTTCCGCATCCAGCGCAGCGTGATCTACACGGATGACCTGGCGATCGAGGCCGGCCCGGCGCGCTTGCAGTACAAAGGCACGGTGGACTTCAAGGGCCGCGTGGACGCCCGCGTGGTGGCGGAGGTGCTCCACGGCACGCCGGTGATCGGGCCGCTGGTCAGCCTGGTGCTGGCCCCGGTGGCAAAGGTGCTCGAGTACAAGGTCACCGGCACGCTGGCCGATCCGGAGTTGAAGCCGCTGCGCGTGCCGGGCTTCCTGCGGCCGTTGCTGAATCCGCTCGGAACCCTCCAAGACATCGTGGCCCCGCCGGGTGAAACGCCTCCACCCAAACCCACGCCCTGAGGTGACCTCCGGGCGTGGCGTTGATCTTCATTGCTCGCCCGCCAGCGCCTTGAAGGTCGGGTGACGGTAGCGATACCGCGTGACCACGACGCTGAAGAGCACGCCCACCACGGCGGTGAGAACGGCGTACAGCAGGAACCGCCCGGACGTGACCGAGCCCGCCTCGAGCGCGCCGCCGCCCAGCACCTTTGTGATGGCGGTCACCAGCAGGTTGCCAAAAGCCACCGTGAGCAGCCAGAAGCTCATGATCGTGCTGCGCATGCTCGGCGCGGCCTCGGCAAAGGCGAATTCCAGCCCGGTCGTCGAGAGCAGCACCTCGCCGGTGGTCAGCACCAGGTAAGGCAGCACCTGCCAGAGGATGCTGAGCTGTTCGCCCGCTTCGAGGCGGTGTTGCAGCCAGGCCACGATCACGTAGGACGCCGCGGCGAAAAACATCCCCGCGCCCATCCGCCGCAGCGGCGTGGCCAGCCGGCCCAGCCGCGGATATACCACCAGCGTCAGCAACGGCACGAGGATCATCACAATTGCCGGGTTGGCGGACTGCATCTCCTCCGCGTCAATCGTGTAGCCGAGCAGTCGCACCGGCACCATGGTCTTGCCTTGCAGCACCCACGTGGAGGTAGTCTGGTCAAACAGCGCCCAGAACACCGGCACCAGCGCGAAGACAAACAGGATCGGGCTCACGGAACGCGCGGCCGAAATCTCGCCCTCGGTGAAGCGTGGCCGGGCCGCGTTCCAGTAACTGTCCGGCAATTCCAGCCGGCCGCTCAGGCTCAGACCCACGATCAGCAAATACCAGCAGCCCACCAGCGCCAGCGCCGTCCAGCCAATGCCGCGCTTCACCGGGGTCAGCTCATGACTGAGCGCCAGCGCCGTGAAGATCACCAGGGCAACCACCGGCAGGACCAGGCTGGTCAGTACGTTCAGGATGGGCGCCAGCGACAGCCGGGGCTGGCTGCGGAAGGCGCCCAACAGCACCTTCAGAAAGCCGGCGGTCTTGGTCTCGCGCGCGGGCGCGACGCGCGTGTAATGCCGGGTGCCCAGCCAGAAGATCAGCGTGGCCAGGGCCATGAAGACGCCTGGCACTCCGAACGCCCAGCCGTAGCCGTGCTTGTCCTTGACCCACGGCACCACCAGGAACGAGAAGAACGAGCCAAAGTTGACCGACCAGTAAAACGCGCCGTAGGCCTTTTGCAGCAGATGGCCCTGCTCCGGCTTGAACTGGTCGCCCATGAACGCCGAGACACACGGCTTGATGCCGCCCGAGCCCAGCGCGATCAGCCCCAGGCCCGCCGCCAGGCACGCCAGCTTGGCGTCCACCGTCCTCAACAAGTCGCTGCACGCCAGCACCCCGTTGCCCAGGCAGTACACCAGCGACAGCGACAGGATGGTCCAGTACCGCCCGATCAGCCGGTCCGAAAGCCACGCGCCCAGCAGCGGCAGAAAGTAGTTCGCAAAGATGAACAGGTGAATGATGGTCGTGGCGGCGTCCTTGGTCTGGCCCAGCCCGCCCCGCACGACCTCGCCGGTGATGTACACCGCCAGGATGCTGCGGATGCCGTAGTAGCTGAAGCGTTCGGCCGCCTCGTTGCCGACGATGAACGCCGCGCTGAGCGGCATCCGGTTGTCCGGCTTGGACGCGACGGCGGTAGCGGGGGACTCACTCATGAGCGGCGGTGGTTCGGGGCCGGGTGGGCGGTGGCGCGTGGACGGGGTGGCCGGGAACAATGGGTGAAATCTCGGCGGCAAAGCCACCGCCTGTCCGCGCTGTTGCTCGACCGCTGCGGGTTGCGCACGCGGCGACTCTGGCAAAACAACCGCCGGACTGCCAGCGGCATTCTACACGCCCGGCGACAGTGCTGGCCGCTTCTGGCGCTCGAACGGGAGGAAACGTTGGCGCCCCGCCGACGGGCGGTCTGCGACGGAAGACCGGGTTCGACAGAACCAGCCCCACCCGGTTCTTCCTCGTGCCACCCCGTTACGATTCATCAGGATGATCGAAACAATTCCGCAAAAAAAGT
>CAZMOZ010000016.1:0-98265 GCA_964568145.1 uncultured Verrucomicrobiota bacterium | reverse complement strand
ACTTTTTTTGCGGAATTGTTTCGATCATCCTGATGAATCGTAACGGGGTGGCACGGTGATTTTCAGGGCCGGTCCCGGGTTGAACCGGGGGCGCGGAGTGCTCTGAACCCGCAAACTGAAGCTGGCCGTGGCGCAGCGCGTCCCGCCGGCCCAACTTCGGTTTTCGGGCTGAAGACCGCCCGCCCGCTCCCGCCTCCAGCCGCCGGCGTGTCCCGAGGCGGGGTATGAAAGCGCGCGGCATGGTGAAGGCGCGCGAGGCGCAGGTGATGGTTTTTCGCCGTCTTCGGCGGGTGCCCACCCGACCGGGAGGCGGAGTCTGCCGGCCCCGGATTCGGGGATTGTCGCGCGCGGGCGGGTTCCGCACAGTGCGGGCGGTCTCAATCATGAACACACATCACGCCTGGGTTTGGACGGCGACAATGCTCGCCGCGGTATCCGCGTGGGCCGGCCGCACCACGCTGTCGCTCGACGGGACATGGGAGCTGGCCGACAGCGTGGCCAGGGAGGCGCCGCCGGCCCGTTTCGCGCACCGTGCGCCCGTGCCCGGTCTGGCGAACCTGGCCACACCGCCGTTCCCGGACGTGGACCGGTTCGACAGCAAGGAGCTGATCGCCAACCGGGTGCGAAAAGGCCAGTTGCCCGAGTCGGCGCGCGTGGACGGCGCCGGCATTCCGCGGCAGTCGCGGAATTACTTTTGGTACCGGCGGGAGTTCCGGGCGCCGGCGCGGCGGGCGGTCGCGGTGCTGCGCGTCAACAAGGCGCAGTTCGGCACGGGGGTCTGGCTGAACGGCACGAAGCTGGGCGAGCACGCGGGCTGTTTCACCGCCGGCGTGTTCGACGCCACGCCCGCCGTGAACTGGGGCGGCGCGAACACGCTGGTGATCCGCGTGGGCGCGCATCCCGCCGTGCTGCCGGCCACCTATCCGGCCGGGACGGACTTCGAGAAGTTGAAGTGGACGCCGGGCATCTACGACCGCGTGACGATCGCCTTCTGCGACAACCCGGCCATCGAATGGGTGCAGGTGGCGCCACGCGTGGCCACGGGCGAGGCGGTCGTGGTGACCCGGCTCCGGAATCACGGCGACACCAAGGCGCGCGCCACGCTGTCGCAGCGGGTGCGGCCGTGGCGCAAGGCGGGCACGGCGGGCGCGGCGCCGCCCCTCCCCGTCACCGTGCCGGCGGGCGGCGAACTGACGGTGACGCAGATCGTGGCCCTTGCGGACGCGAAGCTGTGGACCCCGGAAACGCCGCACCTGTACGAGCTGGAGACCGGCACCGGCGGGGACACATTGAAGACGCGATTTGGGATGCGCGAGTTCCGCGGCGACGCGGCATCGCGGCGGTTTCTGCTGAACGGCCGGCCGTATTACCTGCGCGGGTCGAACATCACGCTGCACCGGTTCTTCGAGGACCCCGAGTGCCGTGCGTTGCCGTGGGACGAGGCCTGGCTGCGGCGGCTGCTGGTCGAGGTGCCGAAGCGGATGCACTGGAATTCGTTCCGGTTCTGCATCGGTCCGGTGCCGGAGCGCTGGCTCGAAATCGCCGACGAGGCGGGCCTGTTGATCCAAAACGAGTTCTTCATCTGGACCGGCGCGCCAAGCTGGGACGCCAGGTACTCGCGGAGCTACGACGTGCCCGAGTTGACGCGGCAGTACCGCGACTGGCTGCGGGACAACTGGAACCACCCCAGCGTGTCGATCTGGGACGCCAACAACGAGACCCAGGAACCGTTGTTCGGCCGGGAGATCATCCCCGCGGTGCGCCCGCTCGACCTGTCGGGGCGGCCCTGGGAAAACAGCTACAACGAACCGGTCGCGCCGGGCGATCCGGTCGAGCACCATCCGTATCTCTTCCACGCGAGCGCCACGGCGGGCGAGTTGAAGTTCCGGATGAGCGATCTGGAGACGTTGGATCCGACGCCCAAGATCTGGCATTACCCGCGACACGACCGGCCGGTGCTCATCAATGAGTACGGCTGGCTGTGGTTGAACCGCGACGGCACGCCCACGCTGCTCACGGACAAGCTCTATCCGCTGTTGACCGGACCCGACTCGACCGCGGGGGAGCGTTTCGCCATGAACGCCTACCTGCTGGCAGGCAAGACCGAGTACTGGCGCGCCTCGCGGCAGTACGCCGGCATCCTGCACTTCGTGTACCTCACGTGCAGTTACCCGGGCGTGTACACGGCGGACCACTGGCAGGACGTGGCGAAGCTCAAGCTCGAGCCCCGTTTCGCGGATTACCTGGGCGAGGCCTTCAAACCGCTGGGCGTGTATCTCAACTTCTTCCAGCCCGCGCTGGCGGGCGGCGAGACCCGGGAGTTCACGGTCAAACTGGTGAACGACCACGCCCGGCCGGTGCGGGGCGAGGTCACGCTCACCCTGGCCAAACAAGGCGGCAAGACGCTGGTCCGCGCCACGCGGCCGTTCGCGATGCCGGCGCTGGGTGACGCCACCCTGCGGGTGCCCCTGGCCATCCCGCGACAGGCCGGGTCGTGCATACTGCAAGCGGCGGCGAAGGCGGCGGGTGAAAAGGACAAGCCCACGTTGAGCCGCCGCTGGGTGGAAGTGCCGTGAGCGAGCCCGCCGTCACCGGGAACGCCGGCGAAGCGCTTTTGCGGGAAACGACCGGTCCTGGGAGCACCGGCATCCCTGCCGGCTATTCCGTGCAAATGTGTTCCAGCGGCAGGGATACCGGCAGCGCACCCAGTTCTTGGGACGAAGCCCTTTTTGCCCGGTCGGAGCCGGCGCTGGCGCTGGCGCCGATGCAGGACATCACTGACCAGGCGTTCTGGCGGCTGATCCGGCGGTACGGCGGGCCGGACGTGTACTTCACCGAGTATTTCCGCGTGCATGGCACGTCGGTGCCCGAGCGCTGGATCGTCGAGTCCATCACGGCCAACCCCACCGGGCGACCGGTGATCGCCCAGTTGATCGGGAACGACATCCCGGCCTTGGTGCGCACCGCGCGGGCACTGCAGCGCCTGCCCATCGCGGGCATTGACTTCAACCTCGGCTGCCCGGCGCCGGTGGTGTACCGCAAGTGCGCCGGCGGCGGCCTGCTGCGCGACCTGCCGCGCGTGGACGCGATCCTCCACGCGCTGCGCGAGGCCGTGACCGTGAAGCTCAGCGTGAAGACCCGCGTGGGCTTCGAGTCGGCGGACGGCTTCGACGCATTGCTGGACCTGCTGGCCGGGCACCGGCTGGACTGGGTGACCGTGCATGGGCGCACCGTGGCCGGGATGTACCGCAGTCCGGTGCGGTACGATCTGATCGCGCGGGCCGCCGCGCGGCTGTCCTGCCCGGTGTTCGCCAACGGCAACGTTCATTCGGCCGACCACGCTTTGCGGGTGGTGGCCGAAACCAGCGCGCGCGGGCTGATGATTGGCCGCGGGGCGATTCGCAATCCGTGGCTCTTCGCGCAAATCCAGGCACGGCTCCGGGGCGAACCGCCGGCGCTGCCCGCCGGCCGCGACGTGCTGGCGTACCTGCACGCACTCTGGGAAGCCACCGCCCGGCCGCACCTCACCGAGCGTTCGCACGTCCAGCGGATCAAGAAGTACCTGAACTTCGTGGCGCTCGGCGTGGAGCCGTCCGGCCGGTTTCTGGACGGCTGCCGGCGGGCCACCACCCGCGCCGGGCTGTTCGCGCTTTGGGCGGAGCATCTGGATCATTCCCACCCGCTGCCGCTGGAGCCGTTCGCCGTGCCGCTGGGCGATCGTGATATGCTGGCCGGCGTCCACTGCTGAGCCGCCGCGCCGGGGCCGTGCGCGCCCGCCTAGATTCCACGGCGCAGTCAGAAAAGCGGCGCTTACCACCGCGGCCAAGCCGGCTGATTTTTGGATTGGACAAGTTCACCGGCCCGTCACATATTTCGAACGTGACACCGAAGGCGGTGTCCAACCAGTCGTCATGACCTCGCTGAGTCAGCGCAACTGGCAATCCGGCCGCAAGGCAAGTCGCGGCTGTGACGAGGAGTCGCGCTTCCCCCGGCGGGTCTCAAACCAAGGTGAGACAACTATGCCGAAATCCCTTGAAGCAATCACCGAGACCATCCGCAACCCCAAGCACCCGTTTCGTCAGGTGGATGATCGTCCGGGCAAACCCAAGAAACACCGTTACGAACGTCGCAAGATCCGCGAGTTCATCCGGTACGGCGATTGGTCCGAAGAACTGGCCACCTAGCCGCACCCCCGCCGCGATCTCCCCTGCGAAGCCGCGCCGCGTGGCGCGGCTTCATTTTTTCGCCCTCCCTGGAATTCAACCCGAAAACCGAAGCCGGCCGCGGCGCAGCGCGTCCCGCCTGCCCGACTTCGGTTTTCGGGTTCAAGAGCCCGCCGCGCGTTGCACCAGATCGTGCAAGGTCACCTGTTCCGCCGCGGCACGCTCGGCTTCGTGGACGCGCTCGAATTCGCGCTGGACCACTGCGCGGGCCGGGTCCGCGCGCGTGGCCAGGTCGCGGCCCGTCTCCACCCGCAACGCCCGCAGTGCGTCGGCGGCGGTGATCTGCGTGAGCGGGCGGGCCGGCACGTAGGCGGCTTCCGCGCCGGCTACTTCGGCCACGAGCCCGGCTGCCTGGAGCGCGCCCAACACCTGGTTGGCGAGGCGCGACGGGATGCCGACTTCTTCCGACAGCCGGGACAGCGAGGGGGGCGGTTCGCCGCGCTCGAAGCGCAGACCGATCTGCGTGAGCACCCGCAGCGCCACAAACTCCCGGCTACGCTGATTGACCAGCTCCACCTGGCGTTCCTGGAGGTAGGCGCGGCGGTTTTGAAACGCGTACGCGACCTGCGCCCCGAACAGCAGCAGCACCCACGAGACGTACAGCCCGATCATGAACACCGGCACGGCGCCCAGGCTGCCATAGATGTTGGTGTTGCTGATGATGCGCGAGACGTAGAACACGCTGAACTCCTGGTTGAGCTGCCAGGCCACGCCGGCGACCACGCCGCCCACCGCCGCCGCGCGCCACTGGACCTTCGTGTTCGGCATGAGCAGATACAGCAGGCCGAACGCCACGCTGAGCAGCACGTAGGGCAGCAACGCCATCACGGTCTTGGCCGCCGCCTCGCCCACGACGCCGAAACGCGACACGAAATCGCGCACCCAGCCGAGGTACGGTCCGCTGGTGAGCGCCGCCGCGGAGATCAGCAGCAGCGGCCCCAGGCTGATGGCGAACCAGTACTGGATCACCCGGAGGTGCCACGGCCGGCCGCGGGTCACCCCCCAGATGTCGTTGAAGGCGTCTTCGATCCGCGCCAGCATCAACAACACCACCACCAGCAACGCCACCACGCCGGTCGCGCTGAGCGCGCCACCGCGGATGTTGCCGACAAAACCCATGATCTGTTGCGTGATCCGCGCGCGAGTTTCCTCCACCAGCCGCGCCTGGGCCGCCGTGTCTTCTTCCGAGCCCGGCGCGGCGTCCGCCGGCGAGGTGAAGGGCGGGGACTTGGCTGCCGGGGTGACGCTCTCGACGAGCTTGGCCACGAACTGCTCGACGGGCCGTTCGCCCTGGCTTTTCAGGAAGCTGCTGGTGATGCCGATCACCACCGCCAGCATCGGCACCAGCGCCAGCAGGCTGGCGTAGGCCAGCGCGGCCGCGCGCACCGGACAGCGATTGCGGACGAAACTGCGGCTGACCAGCGCCCAGAAGTGCAGGAACCGTTGCAGCCGGGTTTGCTCGTGTTCCTGGCGGCGGGCCAGCGCCGCGTCGTCCAGCGCCTCCTGGGCCTCGGCCTGGAGCCGTTTCAGCTTGCCGACCGTGTCGGAGGCCATGACTCGGGAGGTGGCGGCCGGCCGGGGCGGTTCAACGCCACTGGCCGTCGGGCATGGGGCGCGGCCGGGCAAGCGCCGGGTCCAGCACCACGTGGCGGATGCGCTGGCGTTTCCAGGTGTAGGTCACATGCACCCGGCCGTCAGAGGCCTGGATCACGGCGGGATAGGAGAATTCACTGCCGGGCTCGCGCTCGAGCTCGCAGACCGCCTCCCAGGTGGCGCCCGCGTCGGCCGAAATCGCCACGTTCAGCACCTCGCGACTCGTGCTCGAGTGGTTGTACACCAGCAACGAACGCCCGTCGCGCAGCTTGACCGCGTCCACGGCGCTGTTCGGGTTGGGCAGGACGGTGCGGGTCAACGGCGTCCACCGCAGCAAGTTGCCCGCGGACCGGGCCTCGTAAATGCGCCCCTGCTTGGTGCGACACAGCATCTGCAGGCCGTTGCCGTGCCGCAGCAAGGTGGGCTGGATGGCCGCGACGGTGAAGGCGGCGTTCAGTTCCGGCCCGCGCGACCACAGGCCGAGGGGGTCCTTGGCCCATTCCAAGTGGACCCGCCAGCCGCGGTTTTCGCTGCTGCTGCCGCACAGCAACGCGCCGTCCTCGAGTTCCAACGGCTTGTTGCGCACTGGTCCGTGGAAGCCGCTGGGCAGGCGGCGGACCTTGATCCAGGTTTTGCCGTTATCTTGCGAAAGCCGCAGCATGCCCCACCAAGATTCCGGGCTGGGGCCGACCTTGTAGAAGAGCAGCAGGTCGCCGTTGCTGCGGCGGAACAGGACGGGATTCCAGCACGGGTAACGGCGGTCGCCCGCCTTCGTTGCGCCGCTGGCCACCTCCTGCGGCGCGCTCCAGCCGCTGCCGTCGTGGTGCGCGAGCCAGATGCTGACATCCGGCGCGCGTTCCTGGGAGCCGCCGAACCACGCGGCCACGAGCCCTTCCGGGGTCTCGACAATCGTCGAGGCGTGGCTGGAGGGAAACGGCGGGTTGTCCACAATAAACTGCCGCTGGATGACGCACGGGTCCGCCGCCGGCGCTGGGTCGGCGGCGGCACGGACTGCCTGGGCGGCAACCGCCGCCGTGGCCGAAAGGAGCAGGATGAATTTCATAGGCTGCCGCGGGATGTCGTCACGTGGCGCATCCCGTGGCCGGTTCTATGCGGGGCCGGAAGTGAATTCAAGCAAAGCTTGCCCCGCGCGGCCGTTTCAACCCGAAAACCCAAGTTGAGCAGGCGGGACGCACTGTGCTACGGCCAACTTCGGTTTTCGGGTTCAAGGCTCTGTGCCGACCGCGAGTACTTGGAAAAAGTAGCGGGGCCGGCCCAGCAGGCCGCTGGCATCGAGCGGCGGCGTCACGGTCGCGGGGAACGCCTGGAACTGCCATTGAACCAGGTCCGGCCCCAAGAACACGTAGTACAGGTGCCTCGGTTGCGCGGAGTAATCCAGCCACAGCTTGTCGCCCACGAGGCGGAGCTGGCTGGGCGCGCCTTCCCACACCGGCAACGGCGGGGTCACCGCGGCCGGATCGAACGCCTGCGCCGCCGCGCCTTTCCGCAGAATCCGCACCTGTTCCACGGTGACGATCTCCCTGGGCGTGCCGCCGGGCGTGCCCGCCCGGAGGTTGATGTTGGTCACCGCATCGTAGCCCAGCGCGACTTCACCAAAGACCGAGTGCTTGTCGTCGAGCCACGGCGCGGGCTCCACGGTGATGAAAAACTGGCTGCCGTTCGAGTTCGGTCCCGAGTTCGCCATCGAAAGGATGCCCGGCTTGTTGTGGCGCAACTGCGGGTGGAATTCGTCCTGGAACTGGTAACCGGGACCGTCGGTGCCCTGCCCATTGCGCGAGCCGGACTGGTTCATGAAGCCTTTGATCACGCGATGGAACTTCAGCCCGTCGTAAAACGGCTGCTGGCGCAGGCCCGGCCGCTGGTAATCCAGCCAGGGCCGCGTGCCCTCCGCGAGGCAGACGAAGTTGGCCACGGTGCGCGGCGCCTTCTCAAACTCGAGCCGGCACCAGAACTCGCCCAGCGACGTGGTAAACCGGGCATACAGACCATCCGCGGCCGGTTCCGCCGCCAGCCCGGCGCCGGCCAGGATCCTCGCCAGCGTCATGCCGAACAGGAGCTTGAAACCTAAAACCGAAGTTGGGCAGGCGGGACGCCCGGCGCCACGGCCAGGATCGGCTTTCCGGTTGAAAGGAAAAAGCGTGTTCATGAGCGTTGCGTTGGCAAGCCGGACTCAACCGGGCGCCGCGGGCAGCAGACGTTTGAGGCGCGGGCCAAGGCGGCCGTTGTGCGCGAGCAGTTCGAAGCCGCCGCCGGGCAGTTCGCGTGTCTCGAACCGCCCGCCCGCGCACTCGACGATCAATCCGCCCGCCGCGATGTCCCACCAGTTCAGGCCCACCTCGGCGTAGGCGTCGAACCGGCCGGACGCCACATAGGTGAGCGCAAGCGCGGCCGAGCCCATGCTCCGCAGCTTGCGCACCCGGCGGATGAGCGCGGCGAGCGCCGCCACCATGTGGCTGATGGCGCTCAGCCGCTTGCCCGCGCCCAGCGAAATGATCGCCTCGTCCAGCCGCGCGCGCTCGCTCACGCGGATGACGCGCCCGTTGAGCCGCGCCGGCCGCCCGCGCAACGCGGTCCACAACTCCCCGCAAAACGGATCGAACACCACGCCCGCCACGGAACGCCAGGCGCCGGCGCCGACCGGCTCCTCCAGGGCAATGGAAACGCAGGCGTGGGGAATGCCGTAGGCGAAGTTCACCGTGCCGTCAATCGGGTCCACCACCCAGCGCGGGCCGCCGGTCCGTTCGGCCACGGAACCCTCCTCGCCGAACACGCCGAGGCGCGGAAACGCCGCGCGCAGCCGGCGTTCGATCAACCGCTGGCAGCGCAGGTCCAGCTCGAGCTTGAGGTCGTGCTGCGAGGCGGCGTGAACGCGTTTGGTGGCGCGCGCGTGGCGGCGCATCAACGCGCCCGCCGCCCGGGCGGCGTCCACCGCCACGGCGAGCGCCCGCCTGACTTCGCTGGGTTTCATCCGGTTTGCAGCCGCGCAAAGCTGCGTTGGACCCGCCGGTCCGTCCAGCCTTTCCCGAACGCCGCTCGCGCCTCGTCGCGTTTCGTCGCGCGCGCGCGACGCGGCATCCGCAAAACCCCAGGCGTACCCGTCGAGCCTGCGTGGCGGCGGCTTCATCGGAAGCGGGCGAATCGGTTGAACCCGAAAACCGAGGCTGGCCGTGGTGTCGGGCATCCCGCCCGCCCCACTTTGGTTTTCGGGATGAATCGTCAAATGAGTCGCGGAGCGGGTTCGTGTGAATTCGTGTCCCTGGGTGGTTCATTTTAGTCTTTGGCACGGCCGCCGGGCTGTGCTACACCATCGGCCCGCTCGTTTCCGGGCGGACTGACCAACTTCAAGTCCGAAGATCATTATGTCGCAACATCGCAGTCTCCGCGCCGCGGCCACCCTTGGCGCCAAGCGCAACGTCCTCAAACGCTTCGAACGCGTCGAGCTGCTAAAAAAACGCGGCGAATGGAAGCCAGGCAACCGCGTCACCGGCCTGCGCAAGACCAAGGCCGCGAGCTGAAACCGCCCGGCTCCGAGACGGGCGCCGTCCGGCTCACCCCGTTGGCCCGCCTCTGGCGGGCTTGCGCTTTTGAAAATCCGGCTCCAGAAGCTCATCGCCGAGGCCGGCGTAGCCTCGCGCCGCGCGGCCGAGCAGCTTATGCGCGAGGGCCGCGTCTGGGTGAACGGCGTCCCCGCCCGCGAGCCCGGGCTGAAGGCCGAGCCGGGCATGGATGTTGTTCTGGTGGACGGCCGGCCGTTGCCCGCCCGCCGCCGGATCACGGTGGCGTTGCACAAACCGCCCGGCTACGTCTGCTCGCGTGCGCGGCAGACGCCCGGCCAGCGGCTGGTGGGTGACCTGCTGCCCGCGGAATGGCGGGATCTTTACCCCGTGGGCCGGCTGGACCGCGACAGCGAGGGCCTGTTGTTGCTGACCAACGACGGCGAGTTCTGCCTCCACCTCACACACCCGCGGTACGGCGTGGGCAAGACCTACCGCGCCACGCTCGTCGGCAAGGTGGACCCCTCGGCACCGCGCGCGTTGTGCGCCGGCGTGGAAGATCAGGGCGAAACCCTGCGGGCCCGGCGCGCGCGGGTGCTTTCCGCCAACGCCTCCCACAGCGTCGTGGAACTGGAGCTGACCGAAGGCCGCCGGCACGAAGTCCGCCGGATGTTCGGCGCGCTCGGCTTCGAGGTGGAGCGGCTCCAGCGCATCCAGCTTGGCCCGCTCAAGCTCGGCGAACTCAAGCCGGGCCGCTGGCGCGTGCTCACCGCGGCCGAAATCGCGGCCTTGCGCGCCCCGCCGTCCGCCCGGCCGGCGCCCGGTGCCGTTGACAGAACGGCGGTTCCTTCCTCTACTCGGTCCGCACCATGATGCGGCTGGCCCTCACCACGTTCGCGGCCTGGCTGGTCCTGGCCGGCGCCACGCCCGCCGGCCACGCCCAGGGCCAGGCCGTCGTCGCCGGCGACCGCGTGAACGTCCGCAGCCGGCCGAGCCTGAGCGGCGAGGTGGTGACCCAACTTGCGCGCGGCCAGCGGGTGCTGGTTTTCGAGGAAGGTCTGCCGGCGCTCCTGCCCAAGGATCCCGTCACCGAATGGACGCGCATCGAATTGCCGGCCGGCACACGCGTTTGGGTGGCCGCCGGGCACGTGGACCCGGCGAGCAACCAGGTGCTTCCCCGGCTGCTGAACGTCCGCGCCGGCCCGAGCGAAGATTACGGCGTGCTGGGCACGGTCGCCCGCGGCACCACACTGACGGTGCAGGGCAGCGCCGGTGGGTGGCTGGAAATCGCCGCGCCGCCCGGGCTGTCCGGTTTCGTCGCCGCGCATTTGCTGAAACCGGTTGAAAACGCCACGCCCGCCGCACCCGACACGGCGCCGCCGCCAGCCGCGCCGGCTCCAGCCACCAAAGATGCTTCGGCGCCAGACCTGCCCGCCAGGCCGGACACGCAGGCGCCGGACCCCCCCCCCGCCACCGAGCCAGCAGCTCAACCAACGCCTTCGCCGCCGGCCCAAGCTGAGCCCGCCGAGCCCTCTTCGACCCCAGGTCAGCCGCGGTCTGACGACCGCAGCCACGATGAAAGGCGCAGCCCCGAAGCCGCGCCCACACCCGGCCCACGAATCGTGCAACGGGAAGGAATCGTCCGCGGCACGCTCAGCATCCAGGCGCCGACCGCTTTCGAGTTGCGCGCCACCGACACCGGCCGGCGGCTGAACTACCTCCTGCCGGCCTCGACCAACAATGACCTCCGCCCGTTCCGCGGCGAGCGGGTGCGGGTGGCCGGCGAGGAGTACATTGAAGAGCGCTGGGCCACCCCGTTGCTCCGCGTGGACGAAATCATCCTTGCCCCGTGAGCCCCCCCGCCAACCTCATTGACGGCCGCGCCCTTGCCGAGCAAATCCACTGCGAGACCGCGGCTCAGATTGCGACGCTGGCGGCCCGCGGCATCCAGCCCGGCCTGGCCTTCGTCCGCGTGGGCGAAGACCCGGCTTCGCAGGTGTACGTGGGCATGAAGGAGCGCCTGTGCGCCCGCCTCGGCCTGCGCTCGCACACACACGTCCTGCCGGAAAGCACGGGCGTGGCCGCGCTGCTCGAACTCATCGCCCGGCTCAACGCCGACCCGGCCTTCCACGGCATCCTCGTGCAGGCGCCGCTGCCGCCGCACCTTGACCAGGCCCGCGTGTACGCCGCGGTGTCGCCGGCCAAGGACGTGGACGGCTTCCATCCGGTGAACGTCGGCAAGCTCATGCTGGGCGACCCGACCGGTTTCGTGCCGTGCACCCCGGCCGGCGTGCATGAACTGCTGATCCGCTCCGGCGTGACCATCGCCGGCGCGGAAGCCGTGGTGCTGGGCCGCGGCAACATCGTGGGCAAGCCCATGGCCACGCTGCTGCTCCAGAAGGCGCGCCACGCGGACGCCACGGTCACCATCTGTCATTCGCGCACCCGCGACATCGCCGCGCATTGCCGGCGCGCGGACATCCTCATCGCCGCGATGGGCGTGGCGGAGTTTGTGAAGGCGGACATGGTCAGGCCCGGCGCCGTGGTGGTGGACGTGGGCGTGAACCGCGTGGCCGACCCGGCCGCGCGCTCCGGCTACCGCCTGGTGGGCGACGTGGACTTCGCGGCCGTGCAGCCGCGCGCGGGGCTCATCACGCCCAATCCCGGCGGGGTGGGGCCGATGACCCTCGCCCTGCTGATGCGCAACACCGTCCGCGCCGCCACGCTGGCCGCCGGCTGAGCGGACCGCGGCGGCAAACCGGTATTCGGGTTCAAACCAATTCCGTCCGGCGGAGGTGGAGAACCGTGGATATGGCTGGCGAAGCAGCATAGCGAGCGCAGTTGATCGCCCCGTGCAGGATGGATTGCGGCGTGAGCAGCGCCTACCTCGCCTTCGCGAACAATCTTCCCCGAAAGCGCAGCGCGATCACCCACTGCGCCGGCTGCCGGATTCGGCGGAAGCAATGCGCCTACCTGAAGGGTCACTGTTCCCGGCTCGCGACCGGCGAGGTCAACTTCTGCTGGGAGTGTCCCGGGTATCCGTGCGAGCGCCTGAAACATCTGGACGCGCGGTATCGAACGCGCTTCGGGATGAGCCTGATCGGGAACCTGGATTTGATCAAAAGGGCGGGTGTCCAGGCGCTGATCGAGCAGCAGCGAATCCGCTTCGGCTGCCCGGCGTGCGGCCGGCTGCGGAGCGTTCACAACCGGAGGTGTTGTGTCTGCGAGACGGTGCGGAGCGGGGAGGATTGAGCCGCTGCACGACCAGCCGGAGCCGTGCCCTCCATTGATCCGTCGCCCAAGGGGACCAGCGGGCGGCTGCCGGCGTTTTCCGTCTGCTCGCTGCCAGCGCCGCGCGCTGTTGGCGCCAATCGCCGGGTTTGGACCTTCGGCATGAATGCAGCCGCGCGCAGATATTGGCGATGGGTCTTGGGCGGTGTGCTGGCTGTAAGCTTGATCCTCGCTGGCGTTTGGGTGGCGCGCTGGCCGCCAGCGGGGCCGCCGGTCGCAATCCGGTTCGAGGGGATGGACGCAAGCGGTGTTCACCTGAATCCGTACGGCCGCTTCACGATCCAGAACCTAACGTCGCGGGCAGTGGACTGGGGCCTCGGGGTGGAGGCCCCGCTGGATCCCAACCTCAAACACAGCCAGACTCTTTGTTCGCACCTTGCCGGCGGCCGTCTCACTCCCGGCGCCACCGCCCAAGAACGGGCGCTGGTGGCCGGCAAGCAGGGCGTGCCGTTCCGGGCAGTGGTCACGTTCCGGGAACCCGCGCCCTTGCCCGCCCGCCTTTTGTTCAGTGCCAGCCAGGCCATGCCGGTGCTGAAGCGGCTCTGGAATCCCGCCCCGGTGCGGTTCCGGTCCGTTCACAGCGAGTGGTGGGTGGCGCCCTGGGATTACCAGTTCGGAAGCGGCGTCCCGTACAGGCCAGATCGCTGAACGGATCCAACCGGCGTCGAGTCGAACCTGAACCCGAAAACCGAAATTGACCGTGGCGCAGTGCGGTCCCCGGGCTTCAGTGCGCCTCCAGCCAGTTCGGGCCCGTGCCCAAGCCGACTTCGACGGGCACGCCCGGCAGCGGCAGAGCGTCGCGCATGGCTTCGGTGACCAGCGCCCGCACCTCCGCCTCCTCCGGCGTGTACAGGTCGAACACCAGTTCGTCATGCACCTGGAGCACCATGCGCGAGCGCAGCCCGCGGCGCTCGAGCCCGGCGTGGACCCGGCCCATCGCCAGCTTGATCATGTCCGCCGCGGTGCCCTGGATGGGGGTGTTGATGGCGTTGCGCTCGGCGGCACCGCGCACGGTGGCGTTGGCGGAGTTGATGTCGCGCAGCACGCGCCGCCGGCCGGTGAGCGTCTCCACGTAGCCGTGCCGGCGGGCGAAATCGAGGGTGCGGTCAATATACCCGCGAATGCCGGGGTAGCTGGCGAAGTAATGCTCGATGAGCGCCGCGGCCTCCGCACGCGGGAGGCCCAGCCGCTGCGCCAGGCCGAACGCGGAGATGCCGTACGCGATGCCGAAGTTGACCATCTTCGCGCGCCGCCGCTGCTCGGGCGTCACCGCGTCGGGCGGCACGCCGAACACGCGCGCGGCCGTGGCGGCGTGAATGTCCTCGCCGCGCCGGAACGCCTCGATCATCGCCGGCTCGGCGCTCATCGCCGCGAGGATCCGCAGTTCGATCTGCGAGTAATCGGCCGAGAGGATCTGCCACGGCGCGCCGTCGGGTCCGGGTTCGCGGGCCACGAACGCGCGGCGGATTTCCTGCCCGAGTTCGGTGCGGATGGGGATGTTTTGCAGGTTCGGGTCCTGGGAGCTGAGCCGGCCGGTGACCGTGGCGGCCTGCAGGAACGTGGTGTGGACGCGGCCGGTGCGGGGCGAGATGGCGGCGGGCAGCGCGTCCGCGTACGTGCTCTTGAGCTTGGCCACGGCGCGGTATTCGAGGATGCGGCGCACGATCTCGTGCCCGGCGGCCAGCGCCTGGAGGGTCTGCTCGTCCGTGGCGTACTGGCCGGTGGCGGTGCGCTTGGGCTTCTCGACCAGGCGGAGCGTGTCGAACAGAACCTCGCCAAGCTGCTTGTTCGAGTTCACGTTGAACTCGCGGCCGGCCAGGCGGTGGATGGCCCGTTCATGCTCCGCCATCAACCGCGCGAGCTGCGCGCTGAACGCCGTCAGCACCGCTGCGTCCACGCACACGCCCTCGTGCTCCATCGCCACCAGCGCCGGCAGCACGGGCATTTCGACCTCGAAGAACACGCGTTCGGCGTTGCGCTCGCGCAGCAGCGGCAGGAAGCGCTCGCGCAACCGCCAGGCCACGTCCGCGTCTTCGGCCGCGTACTCCGCCACCGCGTCCAGCGGCGCGTCCGCGAGCGTGCGTTGGCCGGGGCCGGCGGGGCCGATGAGCCGCTCGATCGGGATGGGCGAGTAACCCAGGTACACCTCGGCGCAGTAATTCAGGTTGTGCCGCTGCTCCGGCTCGAGCACCGCGTGGGCGATCATCGTGTCGAACAACGGCCCGCGCACCGTCACGCCTTGCCAGCGCAACGCCAGCAGGTCGAACTTGAGGTTGTGCCCCACCTTGCCGATCCGTGGATTCCCCAACAGCGGCGCCAGCGCCTTCAGCGCCGGGGCGTCCGGCCCGGCCACCGGCACATACCAGCCCGTGCCGGCGGCGGCGCTCAACGCCACCCCCAGCAGGCGCGCCTGTTGCGGGTCCAGGCCGTCCGTCTCCGTGTCCACGGCGAACCAGTCGCGTGTTTCGAGCCGCGCGATCAGTCTGGCCAGCGCGCGCGCGTCGTTCACCAACTCGTACCGGTGCGGCACGTCGGCCACGGTCCGCAAGGCCGGGCCGGGCGGGGCCTCGTGCGGTTGGGCCGGTCCGGACTTGGGCGCTGACGCCGGTGATTTGGCCGGGGCGGCCGGCGCTGCCAAAGGCTGGCCAAACAAGTCGCGCGGCTCAGCGGGCGGCGCGCCCGGGGGCGTTTTGCTGGAAGCCGCGTTCGCCTGGCCGCGGCCCGCTTTGAAATCGTCGCCAAACAGCCGGCGGCCGATGGCGTTGAATTCGAACTCGACGCACAGCGCCTGCAATGCCGCGTCGTCACGCTCGCGGATGACCAGGTCGTCCGGCTGCGCCGCGAGCGGGGCATCGGTGATGATGGTGGCCAGGCGCCGGCTGAGGCGGGCCTGGTCCGCGTACTGGCGCAGCGCCTCGCCCAGCTTGCCCTTGATCTCGTGGGCGTGGGCCAGCACGGCTTCGAGCGAGCCGTGCTGGGCGATGAGTTTCGCGGCGGTCTTTTCGCCCACGCCCGGCACGCCGGGGATGTTGTCGCTGGCGTCGCCCATGAGCCCGAGCAGGTCCACCACCTGGTCCACGCGCGCGAGCCCCCAGCGCTCACAGACCTCCTGCGGGCCCCAGACCTCGGGGTCGCCGCCCTTGTAGCCGGGCCGCCAAAGCCGCGTGCGCTCGGTGACAAGCTGGCCGAAGTCCTTGTCGGGCGTGACCATGAAGGTCTCGAAGTCGGCGGCCTCGGCGCGGCGGGCCAGCGTGCCGATCAGGTCGTCCGCCTCGTAGCCGTCGAGCATCAGCGCGCGCAGGCGAAAGACCTCGACCAGCCGGCGGACGTGCGGCAGCGCGGCGCTGAGTTCCTCGGGCATGGCCTGGCGCTGGGCCTTGTACTCGGGGAACTCGGCGTGGCGCGGCGTGGGCGCCTCGGTGTCGAACGCCACGGCCAGGTGCGTCGGCTGCCATTTTTCGAGGATGTCCAGCAGCGTGGTGATGAAGCCATACAGCGCCGAGGTGTTGAGCCCGGTGGAGGTGCGGATGGGGCGGCCGGCAAAGGCGAAGTGCGCCCGGTACACCAGCGCCATGCCGTCGAGGAGGAACAGCCGCTTGAGCATGGGGGGAGTGTACGCGGCGGACAGCTTGCTGGCCAGCGAGCCGGGGAACTCGGGAATGGGGAAATCAGGAAAGCGGGAAGGTGAAATCCGAAATCCGAAACCCGAGACCCGAAGTCCGAAGCTAGAAATCCACAGGCCGCGAACAAGGAACCAAGGCCCAAGACAGCAGGGCTCGACGGAGTCTCGCCGCACCGACGCGGCACGCAGCCGCGAAATCCGAAATCCGAAGTTCCAAGTTCCAAGTCCGAACTTCGGCGTCCGCCATCCGCCATTCGGTATCCGGCATCTCACGCACCCAGAGCGATTATTTCGCGGCGGCGGATTTCACGTTTCGATCTTCGGAATTCGGACTTCGGTTCTGCCTTCACATTCTGCTTTTCCGCGCCCGGACCGCTTTTAAGCTCGCGCCATGAACCCCGCCGCCCTCGTCACCGGCGCCTCACGCGGCATCGGCCGCGGCATCGCCCTCGAACTGGCCGCGCTGGGCCACGACCTCCTGCTCAACTACGCCCGCAGCGAAGCCGCCGCCGCCGCCGCCGCCGCCGCTTGCCTGGCCGCCGCCCGCGCGCAAGGCCGGGACATCCGCGTGCTCACCGCGCGGGCGGACATCGCCCAGGCCGCGGACCGCGCGGCGCTGATCGCCCGCGCCCGGGCGGAATTTCCCCGCCTCGATCTGCTGGTAAACAACGCCGGCGTGGCTCCGGCGGTGCGCGCCGACTTGCTCGAAGCCGCGGAGGCGGGCTTCGACCAGCTCATCGCCACGAACCTCAAAGGGCCGTATTTCCTCACCCAGCAGATCGCGCGGTGGATGCTTGAAACGCCGGCCACCCTGGCGGATGCCGGCGCCGGGCGACCGCGCGGGACCATTGTTTTCGTGTCCTCGATCAGCGCCTACACGGCGTCCGTGAACCGGGGCGCCTACTGTGTTTCCAAAGCCGGAGTGGCCATGCTGGTGAAGCTCTTTGCCGCGCGCCTGGCCGACGCTGGGATCGGCGTGTACGAGATCCGACCCGGCATCATCGCCACGGACATGACCGCGCCGGTGAAGGCGCGCTACGATGCGCTCATCGCCGACGGTCTCACGCCCATCCGGCGTTGGGGCACGCCGGCGGACGTGGGCAAGGCGGTGGCCGCCATCGCGCTTGGGTTGCTACCGTTCAGCACGGGCGAGGTGATCAACGTGGACGGCGGCTTCCATTTGCGCCGGCTGTGAAGCGCCGAGAAGTCCGAAGTCTGGAGCCAGAAGTCAGGAAGCCGGAAATCCCCGGCCACGAACAAGGAACCAACGACCAAACCAGCAGGGCTAGACGGGGTCTCGCCCCACCAGCGCGGCCTGCGGCCGCGTAATCCGAAGTCCACCCTCCGGCATCCAGCCTCCGCCTTCCCCACGCCCAACACCTCAATCCCGCCTCGCCGCCATCATTCCGCGAGGCAGTACAAATGGCGGTGGCCGCGCAGGAACAGTTCCCTGCCCACCGCCGCGGCGGAAGCGTCGAAGCGGTCGTCGAGCTTGTTGGTGGCCAGGACCTCGAGTTGGTCGCCGTGTTTGAGCACCGCGGTGCTGCCGTCGCGCCCCACCAGGTACACCCGGCCGGCCGCGCCCACCGGCGACGCATAGACGCCGTTGACGCCGCTGATCCGCTCGGCCTCCAGCAGCGGCTTGCCGGTGGCGGTGTCGAAACTCGACAGCATGGCGTTGTTGCCGGAGCAGAAGTACAGGCGGCCGTCGTACAGCAGCGGCGACGGCACGTACGGCGTGTTCCTTCCGTGCCGCCAGGCGATGGCGTCGGCGGCGTGGGTCAGGTCGCCGGAATGGCTGAGGCGGATGGCGAGCAGGGCGGCGCCGCGGAAGCCGCTGAGCGCGTACACCCGCGCGCCGTCCGTGACGGGGGTGGGAATGACGTTCTGGGTCATGCCGCCGCATTCCCAAAGCTGCTCGCCGGTGTGGAGGTCGTAGCTGCGAATCCGGTTGCTGGCGTTGGCCACGACCTGCGTGCGGCCGCCGTGGACGACCACCAGCGGCGTGCTCCAGGTGGTGAGTTCGTCGCGCTCGCGGCGCCAGAGTTCGCGGCCGGTGCGCTTGTCGAACGCCACGATGAAGTCGTCGCCTTCATGGTCCCACTGCACCACCAGGACGTCGCCGTGCAGCGCCGGTGAACTGCCTTCGCCAAAGCTGTTGCGGGTGCTCATGTCGCCCAGATCCTTTTCCCATTTCCGGTTGCCTTGCAGGTCGTACGCGTAGAGCCCGCGCGAGCCGAAGTAAACGAACAGGTGCTCGCCGTCGGTGACCGGTGAAAACGAGGCGTAGCCGTGGTCGCGGTGGTGGCCTTCATGCGGCACTTCCACGCGGGCGACGCGTTCCCACAACGGCCGGCCGGCCTGGCGGTCCATGGCGATGACCGTGAAGGCGCAGGCCTCGGTGGGTTTTCCCGAGCGCATCCCCCCCGCCGGGCGGACCGCCGCCACGTGACAGGCGCGGGGGCTCGGCGGTTTCGGCGGGCACGGCGGTGAGGATGAACACCTGGTTTTCCCAGACGATGGGCGTGGAGGTGCCGAAGCCGGGGATGGCGAACTTCCATTTCACGTTCCGCGTCTCGCTCCAGGTGACCGGTGGGGTGGCCTCGGGCGCGACGCCGTTGGCCAGCGGGCCGCGCCATTGTGGCCAGTTGTGCAACGCGGCCGGGGTGTCCGCCAGACCGAAGGCGGGCAGGCTCAGGACGCCGGCCAGGGCCAGCGATCGTAACAGCAGGTTCGTCGGCATGTCGGAGGCGGGGTTTGGATCAGAGGCCCTTGAGGATTTCCTTCCACCGCTGCCAGGCTTCGGTGCGTGCTTTGCGGTTGGCCTCGGAGGCGTCCGGGGCTTCACCGGCGCGCATGAAGCCGTGCCCGGCGCCGTCGTAGATCACCGGGTGGAACTGCTTGTCGAGCTTCTTCATCAGCTCGGCCGTCTGGGGAATGGTGGCGTTCACGCGCGCGTCGTTGCCGCCGTAAAAACCGTACACCGGCGCCTGGATGCGGGCCAACCCGGCCTCGGTTTCCGGGCCGGAGCCGTAAAACACGAAGAAGGCCCGGGGCTCCTTCGCGTTCGTGGCAAAGCGGAAGGTCTGGCTGCCGCCCCAGCAAAAGCCGCCCACGGCCACCTTGCTGTTGCACGCGGGCAGTTTCGCCACGTGCTCCGCCACAGCCCGCAGGTCGGCGGTGATCTGGTCGGGGGGCAGGGCCGCGATGGCCTTCCGCACCGCGTCGCCGCCGCCGAGTTCGGCCGTGCCGCCGCCGCCGGGCGCCGCTCCGGAAAGCAAGTCAGGCGCGATGGCGATGCAGCCCGCCTCGGCCAGTTGATCCGCCACGCCGCGCACCCATTCGGTGAGGCCGAAAATCTCGTGGATCACCACGATCGCCGTGGCTTTTTCCTTCACCTCCGGGAAGGCCAGGAAGCAGTTCACCTCGCGGTCGCCGTGTTTGACCTTCACCCATTCGAGGTGGCGGGGGGAATTTTCGAGCCGGGCTTTGGCCCAATCCTGGGTCTGGCCGGAGACAGCGGCCAGTCCTGCGGCCGCCAGCAGAGACGTGACGATGAGTTTCATAGGCTTCGCGTAAATGTGACCGGGCACCCAGTCCGCGACTGCCCTGGCCGGCTGGTGTCAACCGGTCTGGCGGCCCGGGCTGGGTGCCCGTCATTATAGCCCGGTTCGGGCCGGGCGCACGTGGCGCGGCCGCTTTTTTGCGGGCCGCCCCGGCGGAAGGCTCAGCTCAGTTTCTGTTTGGCTTCGGCCGGCACTTCCACCTTGGTTTTGCCCACTTCCTTGATCTCAGTGACGGTGGTCCGATCCACGTTCATGTCATTGTTGTTGAAGGTGATGGTGCCCTGGACCTTCACCTCGTATTTGGCCGGCAGGCCATCCTTGAGCCAGATCTTGACCGAGCCTTTGGCGTTGCTGATCGGCGGAGGCTCCGCGCCCGCGCGCCGGCCGAAGGTGAGGAGTTGCTTCACGCCTTCCTCGGTCAGTTCGCCGGCGTACGCGCCGTCCGCCAGCGCGAGGTCTTTGACCCGGGCCATGAGGTCCTCGAGCTGCGCCGCAGGCAGTTTGTAGTTTTGCAGCGTGCGCGCCATGAAGCGGGCCGGATTGCCCTGTCCGCCGCCGCCACTGGCGGTCAGATCCTCCGCAGTCTGCCAGCCTTCGTCGGTCTTGATCACGGTCTTCTCGCCTTTCATGACGGCCTCGAAGGTGTTTTCGCCGCGGGTCATGGCCAGACAGGTGAACCCGCCCTTCTCGGTCTTGCCCTCGGTCGGACCGGGGCGGAAGCGGCTGTCGCTGGCCGTCTCCACGGTTGTCCGCCAACTGTAGCTGGCCTGCTCGGCCAGTTTCTTGGCGGCGTTCTTCACGGTGTCCTTGGAACTGGTCTCCGCGGCCAGCGCGGAAACCGCCAACAGCGCCACAGCGCTCCACAACAGGTTTTGCTTCATACGTGTCTTGGATTGGGATGATGCTACAGGCCCTCGGCGGGACATCGGGTCACGCGGGGCTTACGGTAAGGACGGCGCGGGCATGAAGGTGGTTACGGCGAATTGGGGGCCACGCCCGCCCGGCCCGCAGGCGGCCGGCACGTCAAGGCCGGCGCTCCGCGTCGTCCAGCAAGCGGGCCAGCTCCAGCAGCAATTGCTCCAGCTCGCGCAGGTATTCCTCTTCCGGCCGGCCGGACTTGGTCTCGCGCAACCGGAAGACGGCCAGCTCCAGCGCGTCGCGCCGGGCGCGGACCTCCGCCGGCAGGGCCAGCTCCGCCGTGCTCGGGATCAGGTGGATCTGGTGGGCGCGCGCGCCGTCCGGCACCGCGCCGGAGGCCGGGCGTTTCACCGCCCGCACGCCGCGAAACCAGTCCGCCGGCGTGCCCAGGCCGTCGCCGGTGTCCTCGATCAAGGCGTGCTCGGTCGCGAGCCGGCCCTCGTTTTTGTAGAACTCGGCCACGCGGGCGGACGCGTTCAGGAACGCCTCGAGCAGCGAGGTTTGCCCGTCCTTGTCGAGGTCGGCCGAGGGATCGGTGAACGTCGCGGCCAGATAATCGCCGAACCGCGCGTAATTCTGCTCGTGGCCGCTGCGGGTGGCCGTGATCACCACGCGATGGGTGCCCGCCAGCCGGTTCATGAACGGCGCGCTGGCCGCGGCCGCGTGGATCACCACCAGCGGCCGGCGGAACGGCTCCAGCCACGCGGCCAGATCGCCGGGCGTGAGGTCCGGCCCGCGCAGATTGAAGCGCGCCTCCTGGCCGTCGAACGTGCCGTGGCCGGCCAGCACCAGCCAGAGCGGCTCGGGTCCGTCCTTGACCTGCGCGGCGAGCGTTTCCTGCAGGACTGCGCGGTCGGCGGCGCCGGACTCGTCCAGCCCCCGCGTGACCAGTTGCGCTCCGGCCTGCGCGCAGGCATTGCTCCACAGCGTGGCCTGGCGCACCAGGTTGCTCGCGTAAGTGTCTTCCCCCGGCGCGCCGGCGACAAAAATGACGGTCGTGCCGGCCGCCGCCTGCGCCGCCGCAAAGCTCCAGACCGCAAGGGCGAACGCCGAGTACAGCCGGACTAGTTGACCCGTCCACCTCACGGCAATCCCTTCCATCGGCGCAGGCCCCACTCGGTCACGAAACACGCCAGCGCAAACGCAAACAGCCAGGGCGTGTGCCAGGCGGGCACAGTCCACGCCTCCATCACCGGC
The DNA here is from genome assembly GCA_964568145.1 of uncultured Verrucomicrobiota bacterium. Taxonomy (GTDB): domain Bacteria; phylum Verrucomicrobiota; class Verrucomicrobiia; order Limisphaerales; family J093; genus DSVZ01. The sequence continues at coordinate 76,340 of CAZMOZ010000016.1, read as the reverse complement.
GCGCGCCGTTGCGGCAGGCCGCGCGCGAAGTCGGCCAGCCGGGCTGCTGGCAGCACCTCGCCGCCGGTCCGCCGCGCCAGTTCTTCGAGCAGCACCACGTTGGGCTCGAGCGACCGGAACTCCTCCGCCGCCAGGTCCGTGCTCCAGCCGGCTTCCGCGCGGCCGACCTCCGCGCCCGCCGCGTTGGTGACCACGGCGCTGGCGCGGTAGCCGCCCGGCTGGCGGGCCACGTACAACGCCTTGTAAAGCCCGGCCTCGCGACCCGCGGGTTCGGCCGTCAACCGCAACGGCGCCGGGGCGGCGTTGGTGCCCAGGGCCGCCATTGCCACCTCGACGCTGACGCGCGCCTCGTCCAGCGGCTGGAACTGCGGATCACGCGCGCGCACCTGCAGCCGCACCGCACTGGGCGTCTGGTCCGGCGCCGGCTCGGCCGTGAGTTCCACCCGCCGCGGCACGTCCGCCACCAGCCAGCGCGCAAGCTGGCGCCAGGCCTTTTCCAGGTCGCGCCGCGCGGTGGGGTCGCGCATGCCCCAACGCCAGAAATCGCCGATCGTCATCGCCGCCGTGCGGCCGCGGCCAAACCGCTGCGTGATGAGCGCCGGATGTTCGCGGCCTTGCTCATCCGCGACGGTGGCCACGATGCTGGCGGCGGGTTTGATTTCGCGAACGGGATTCAGCACTTGGAAAGGCGGCATGGTCTGCAGGCGCGCCTTTTCGTCGTGCTCGGTTTCGCGCAATCGCGCCCAGGCCTCGAGCCAGCCTTCGCGCGCGAGGTTGAACCGCCAGGCGCCGCCCGGCGCCGGGTCCGGCGCGCGGTCCAGGTACACCGGCAGCGCGTCGCCGATGGGCGTGCGGTGGTAGCCGCCCTGCCGGAACGACTCCGCGCCGCCCAGCATCAGTAGGCCGCCGCCACGCTCGGACACGAACCGCGCGAGCAACGCCTGCTGGGCCGGCGTGAAGAACGCCGCCTCGACGTCATCGAGGATCACGGCGTCGAACTCGTACAAGGCTTCCGCCACGCCGGGAAAGCCCGCCCGCAACACTGGCTCGTGACGCGCCTGCGCCGCGTCATTCGGATACAACCGCACCAGCACGGGCTGGTCGTAGCGTTCGACCTGCTCGCGGTCCTGGTCGCCGAACCCGCGGAACAGCGGGTTGCCGGTCTCGCCCGCCCGGCCGCGGAACTCGAACTTCGGCTCGCGCAGCGCGACGCGGATCAGGCCGGTCAGCTCGATCTGATTATCCTCGCCGAGCGCGCGGTTCAGGAACTTGTACTCCCAGTTCGGGCGGCCCGCGACGTACAGCACCCGGTACGGCCCGCGCCCGCGGTCCACCGCCACCACGCGCGTGTTGTTCAACGGGGTGGCCTCGCCGGCCGCCTCGCCGTGCCGGAACCCGACGCGCAATTCGTAGAAAGCCAGGCCCGGCTGCGGCGGCCGCCATTGAAACCGAAAGACCAGCGTCTCGTCATCGCGGCGGACGCGCGCCTCGCGTTCCTCCACCTTCGCGCCGCGGGCATCGAAAAGCGTCGCCGTCACCGCTTCGTCCGGCGCGCCGGTCGCGCGCACCTCGGCCTGCACCGAAACGGGCGCGTCCTCGAACGCGGTCTGGTTCACCTGCGCCTGCGCCACCGCGAGGTCGCGCACCGCGCCGGGCCGGCCCACGACCACCGGATACACCGGCGGCAGGCCGTCGAGCGGCGGCCAGGTGTCGGGAATGTCGGTGGCAATGCCGTCGGTCAGCAGGATCACGCCCGCCAGCGACCGGCCGGCGAAGCGTTCGCGCAACGCGCTCAAGGCCGCGCCCAACGCCGACGCCCGGCCGTCAAAGGTCAGTTCGTTGAAGTCCCGCACCGCGTGCAGCCGCGCGTCGAAGCTGAAGCGCCGGACCTCGAACATTTCCTCGAGGCTGGACCACCAGGCGGCGCGGACCGGGTCGAGCCAGCCGCGCATGGCCTCGCCGCGGGTCTGGGCGGCGTCGCGGTCGCGGACCCGCAGGCTCTGGCTGTTGTCGGCCACCACGGCGAGCAGGTTGGCGCCGGGCCGGGCGCGCTGGCCGGTCCAGAGCGGCTCGAGCAGGCAGAAGGTCAGCGCCGCGATGCCGAGGCTCTTGAGCCCCGCGCACACCCAGCGCATGCCGGCGGGCGCGACGCGGTAACTCCACGCCAGCGCCAGCAGGGTAACGGCGAGCAGGCCGAAGGCGGGCCAGAACCACTGCGGCGCGGCCAGGGTGAGCGTGGACAGGACGAGCCACATCACGGCGGAGGCGTTCGGCCGAGTTCCTCGTAGTACCGGCGCACCAGTTCCGAGAACCGGGCCGGCACGGGGTCGCGGTCCACCGGCACCAGTTGATCGCGCGGCTCGCGGCGGGCCAGCTCCTCGGCGATCTGGTCCCGCACCTCGACCAGCGGCCGGACGATCTGCAGGCGCACGACCGCCCAGTCGGGCTTCTTGAGATCGCGCCGGAACTCCTGGCGCATCTGCCGCGCGCGTTCGCGGGCGCTGCCGAGCTGGCTGCGCAATTCGGGAAACTCCACCAACTCCTCGACTTCGCGGAGCCGGTCCGACCAGTTCGCGAAATCGTCGCCGGTGATCGGCCCGCCGGCGAGGTCGCGTGGACCGCCGAGCACTTGGTCCAGGTCGAACGGCAGCCGCGCGCCGCGGCCGCCGGGGCCCGAGGTGGCGCCGCCGGTCAGCCGGTCCGCACCGCGCGTTTCCGCACCGGCCTGGCGGCCGGGCTCACGAGACTCGTTCGCGGACCCGCCGCCTTCGCGCTGGCTGGAGCCTTCGCGGTTTGAAGCGTCGGTTGACTGCGCGGTGCGCGGACCGGACGGCTGGTTTGGCGAATCCGGCGAACCGCCGCCTGTTTGGCCGCCGGCTTGGTCTCCGGCCTGGGCCTGCTGCGCCGAAGACGAATCCTGGTCGGCCGCCGCCGGTTCGCCGCGCTGCGACTGCGCTTCAGGCGATTCTTCACCAGCCGGCGAGCCTTCCCGAGCTTCCCGGCCAGCCTGGGCGGAATCCGGGCGTTCCGTTTCGCGCTCGCCGGCGCGGTCTTCCTGGCCGGTCTGGCGGTCGCCCGCCTGGCCTTCGCGATCTTGCGACGGGATGCCACCGGCGGCGGCCATTTCGCGTTCCACCTGCTCGGTGAGGTCGCGGAGTTCGCGCTGGGCGAGCCGCAGCGCCTCGGCGTCGTCGCCGAGCACCTTCTCGGCCGCCTGCTCGACGCCCAGGCGGAGCGTCTGCAAGTCCGCGCGCGCGCGGGCTTCGGCGGCGTCGGCCTGGCGCAGGTAACCCTGGCGGAGCATCTCGGCGGTGAGTTCGAGGCCTTGCGCCTCCTGCTCGGCGGCTTGTTGCAGGCGGTCATCGAGGCTGTACGTGAGCAGGCCGCGCTCGAGCAACTCCTGGCGCATCTGTTTCATCTGCACGGCGTCGTCCTGGCTGAACCGGCGCAAGGTGTCGTAAAGCTGGCGCGACACGAGCGGCTCGGCCTCCTCGGTTTGCTCGGACAAGGCGGTGGCCTGGCCGAGCACGTTGGTCAGCCGTTGCTTTTGCTGCGCCAGCCGGTCGAGCAGTTCCTGGCGCGCCTCGGCGTCGCTCAAGGTGCGGCGGCCGGGATCGCTCAGCGCGTCCAGTTGCCGGGCCAGCGCTTCCTGCTCGCGCGTCAGTTCGCGGGCGCCGGCGCGAAGTTCGCGCAGTTCCTCGGCGAACTCGCCCGCGCTGGCGCGCCGCAAATCCTCGCGCATCCGTTCCATCTGGTCCTGGGCGCGCGAGCCGGCGGCGAGCGCCTGGGACACCGCGCCCTCCCCGAGCGCCTCGGCCGCGCGCTGCACGTCCTGCCGGGTCTGCTCGAGCTGCTGGCGGGTCTCGCCCAGCCGGGACTGGTTTTCCGGCCGGTCGAGACGTTGCTGGAGTTCATCCATGTCCGCCAGGACCTGCTGCTCCTGTTCCTGAAGCCGCTTGAGTTCGCGGCGGATGGCCTCGCGCTCGGCCGGGGTGCGCGCCTCCTCGAGGGCGGTCTGGAGTTCGCGCAACCGCTCGTTGAGGTCCTGCTGGCGGCGGGCGAGTTCGCGCAGGCGGTTCAAGGTCTGCAACTGCTCGCGGCGCTCGGGCGAGTCCGGCGCCTGGGCCCGGCTTTCCGTGGCGTAACGGTTTTCGGACTGGGTGAGCTCGAGCTGGTCAAGCTGGCGCTGCATTTGTTGCTGGCGGGAACCGCCGCCGCGCTGACCCTGCTGGTTGCGGCCGCGCGACACCGCGTACTCGCGCTCCTGGAGCTTGAGCAGCGCCTGATACGCCGTCTGCTGCGCGGCGAAGGCCTCGAGCAAGGCCTCCGGCGATTTGCCGGCCGCCTCGAGTTTTTCGAGCGCGGCCTGCATGGCTTGTTGCGCGGTTTCCCAAAGCGCCGCCAGCCGCGGGTCCGCGACCTCGGCGCCCGCCTCGTGAGCCTGCTCCAACGCCTGTTCCTGCGCGTCGCGCACCACGCCCAGATCGTCGCCCGGCTTGGGCGCCTCGCGACGATTCCCCGTGTCGGCGGCGGGCGTCGGCGGGCGCGCCGGGGCGGGCCGCACGGTCGCGCGCTGGGCCATGAAGTCCGGCCGGCCGAAGACGAGGTTGCGCGGTCCGGTGTGGCCCGCCGGCCGGCTGGGCGCGAACGATTGCGGCGAACCCACGGGCGCGACCTGTGAAGACCGCGCGCGGTTCCGGGCCGCCGGCTGGTCGCGCAGCAGCTTCCAGGTGGCGCTCATGATCTGTTTCTGCAACTCCGCCAGTTGCGCCGAGGGACTGCCCTCCTGTTCGCCGCCTTGCTGAGCCTGCTGGCCGCCGGCCATGCCCTCGCCTTCGCGGAAGATTTCGTCGAACGGCCGCACCTCGCCGAAGAACAGGTCGCCGGTGGTGCGGCGCGGTTCGCCGTCCGGCCCGAGGTCCTCGGCCCAGACGAACCAGGACAACAGGTCCTCGGGCTGGAGCGCGAGTTCCTCCAGCCGCAACAGGTGGCTGAAGGCGTGTTTCTCGCGGCCGGGCGTGTCGCGGCCGAGTTCGATCCACACTGGGTCGTCGCCGGGCCGCAAATGTGCCACGCCGTAGGCCAGCACGCCGAAGTCGTCCCAGACCGTGCCGGCGAAGGCGATTTCCTCGATCGGCGACGGGCGGAGATCGCCGCGCGGCGAGGTGAGCCGCAACTCGGGCGTGCGGTTCGGGAGCGCGCTGAAGGTGAACGTGGCCGGCTCCTTGTTCGTGCGGCCGTCGGCGTCCTCGAGCCGGAGGTCGTAAGTCTGGCTGGCCTGGAGGGTGAAGCCGTCCAGCGTCGCGGCGGGCTGGTTGCTCGCCAGCGTCAGCGGCACGACCGCGGCGGCCGGGTCTTTCGGCACGAGCCGCGCCGCCTTCACGGGCTTGTTCAGGCTCAAGGCCAACGTGACCCGCGTGCCTTCCACGGCCGTGACGCGGCGCGTGTCGGGAATGCGCTTTGGCGGCAGCGCGGTGAAGGCGGGGAACGCGAGATCGGCGTCCGCGCCCACCAGCCGCGGATGCTCGAAGACCATGACGGTGAATTCCCGCGAGCGGCCGCCGGGGTACTCGACGCGGTAGGTCAGGTGGTTGGTCACCTCCGCCACGCTGCCGCCGAAGAGCGGGTCGTTCAGGCTGCGGGTCATCGCCAGGCGGCGTTCCGGCGCGCCCGGCTCGCGAAGCACCAGGTCGGCCGAGGCCGGGACCAAACCGCCGAAACGCGCCAGCACCACCAAGCTGTGGCCGCGTTCGAGCTCGAGGTCGCCCGGCGTCACCGTGAGACCCCGCGCCGGCGGGGCGGCCAGGAGCGTGGGCGGGGCGGTGCTGCGCAGACTCCAGACCACCACGAGAAAGGCGGCGAGCGCCACGACGTGCGCCGCGTGCGCCAGCGGCAAGCCCCACCACGGCACGCTACGGCGCCAGTTGTTCCGCTGCGCGTGATCGCAGGCCTCGAAGACGACGCGTTGCTGCAAGAAGCCCAGCCCATGCAGTGTCACGGCGTCCTGCTCGACCGCCGTGAGCAGACGGCCCTCCAGTTCGGGGTGCGCCGCCTCGATGCGCGCGGCCAGCGCGCGCCAGTCGTGGCGATGACGCCGGCCGCGCGCGGCGAACCAGCCCGCGACGACCACGCCGAGCCCGGCCGCGACCACCCAGGCCAGCGAAGAACTCCAACCGCTGAGCCGCTGGCCCGCCCATACCGTCGCTCCGAGCGCGGCGGCCGCGGCCCAGCCGGCCGCCAGCCGCCACCAGAAGGCGCGTCGCGCCAGGCGTCGCGCGGCGGGTCGCAACCGTGCTTGCAGGACGGGATGGATCATGTGGCCGCCTCCGTTCTCCAGGCCGCGCGGCGCGCGGCGAAGCCGGCCAGCGCCGTTTCGGTGAGCAGCACCGCGAGCGTGGCCAGCAGCACCCACCACCAGAGCTTCTGCCGGCTTTCCAGTTCGGCTCGTTGCAGGCGTGTTTCCCGCGCCGCTGCGATTTCCGGCGCCGGCCGCGCGGCCGCCACCGGCACGCCTAGGCGTTCGAGTTCATCGGTTGGCAGGGGGGTGACGCGGCTTTCGGCCGGCGCGAGGTTCACCGCCCAGCGCGTAACCGTCCCGCCCGCGATGAGCTGGTAAACGCCCGGCTCGGTGGTCCGCGAGAAATGGGTTTCGTCCGCGCCAAGCTTCGCGGTCGTGCCGTCGGGGCGCAGGACCGAGAACCCGGCCGTTGTTTGCGCCGCGGATTTCGGCAACGGGATGGCATCGCCCACAACGAACTGGCCGGCGGCGGGCGGCGCGCCCGCGCTCAGGTCGAGCAAGGCGTGAAGCAGCGGCACGAACTTCGTGGACAGCGCAAGCTGGCTTTCGCCTGGCTGCCAGCCGGCGGCCCAAACGATCAGCCGGCCTGCGCCCGCCGGCGCTTCGAACATCGCCGGGTCGCCGGAATCAAACCGCGCCAGCACCCGCACCTCGGGCCAGGCGGCGAGGTCAAACCGGCGGTGCTTCCAAAACCGAATCTTCGTGAAGTCGCTGAAGCGCGGGTCGGCAAACGGCGCGAACAGCGGATGGCGGAAATCCATTTCCCCGAGCAGCGCGTAGTCCTTCGGCTGCGGGTCCTCGACCGGCACCGCCGCGCCGGGCGCGAGTTCGGCAAGGGTCGCCGCCGCCTTCGCGTCCGGCGGCGCGAACAACACGCAACGGCCTTGGGCCAGCAAGGCGCGCAACACGCCGGCCACGTTGGGCGTGATGGGCGTGGTCACGACCGCCAGCGACGCCGCTTCCGCCGCGGCCGGGGCGGGCGCGACGTCGGGATTCCACGCGAGCACTTCCACGGCGCGGCGCGGCGTGGGCTGGAACGCACGCGCCAGGAAGAAGCGCGGCGCGCGGGTGTCGCCTTTGGCTTCGCGCCCGACGTACAGCACCGGCAGGCGCGCCGGCTCCGGTGACACCACAAAGGCGGTGTTGTCGAACGGCTCGGCGTCGCCGGAGAGCCTGACGACCTCGGCGGGCGTGTTCGTGACCACGCTCAGCGCCACCACGCGCGACTGGCCGGGCGCGAGGTAAACGGCTTGCGGCGGGGCAGCCCAGTCATTCGCGCCGGCGCGCCACCAGCCCACTTGGAACTGCTCGCGGCTGGAGTCCGGGGCGTTGACGACGCGCAGGCGGACCGTGGTTGCGTCAGCGGCGGGCGCCGCGGTGTCGCTTTCCGGCAGCCATTGGATCGCGGCGTTGCCGGCGGCGGGCGCCGTCAAGGTCTCGACCCGCACCGAAACGTCCTTCGGCCATTCATGGGCCTGGAGCGCGCCGGTGTGGCTGCCGACCTGCAGGTCGCTGATCAGGATGATCTGGCGTTGGACCGCCGCCGAAGTGTCGTCCGTCTCGGCGGCCAGTTCGCCGGCGCGGATCAAGGCGGCGTCGAGATACGTCGCGGCCCAGCCGGGACTGGCCGCCGCGAGTTGGGCGCGCGCCAGCGCGGCGCGTTCACCCACGGGCGCGGCGTTCCATTGATCGAAGGTCAGCCGTGGCGTGACTTCGCGGTCGAAAGTGAGCACCGCCAGTTGGTCGGCCGGCGAAGCCTGGCGGAACACCGCCGCCGCTTTCGCCAGCGCTTCGGACCACAGTTCGCCGCGGCGCATGCTGGCGCTGGTGTCCACGAGCACCACGATGCGGCGGGCCGGTTCGCCGGCGGGCGCGGCGGGCAGGAGGCGGTTCAAAAACGGCCGGGCAAAGCCCGCCGCCAGCAACACGAGCACCAGGCAGCGCAGCGCCAGCAGCAGCAGATGCTCGAGGCGGTTGCGCTGGGTCAGGCGCGGCGGCACCGGCCGGAGAAACATCAGCGAACTGAACCGCCTGTGCTCCCGCGTGGTCCGGCGCACCAGGTGGAAGATCAGCGGCGCGGCGACGGCGAGCGCGCCCAGCAAGAACCATGGCGCCAGAAAGCTCATGCGACCACGGCCGCGCGGCGCGCCGTCTGGCGGGCCACGCGCACGCTGCGCCGCCCGCGCTCGGTCCGGCGGCGGAGGAATTCCAGCAAGGCCAGCTCGAGCGGCTGGCGGGTTTCAAGGCGGGTGTAGCCCGCGCCGAGGCGGCGGCAGATTTCATGCACCGCCGCGCAATGCGCCTCCAGCCGCCGCTGGTAATCCGACCGCGCGGCCACAGGATCCAGTTGCAGCCGGCGGCCGGTCTCGGCGTCCTCGAAGACTGCGGGCGTGCGAAACTCGAAGGCGACTTCCGCCGGGTCCAGCACCTGGAAGACCACGATTTCGTGTCCGCCGGCGGCGAGTTCCAACAGCGCCCGGTCCAGCCGGTCCAGCGGGGCGAGAAAGTCGGAGATCAGCACCACCAGCCCGCGCTTGCGGAGCAGTTCGGTGGCGCGCCGCAACGGCGCCGTAAGGTCGGTGCCGCGGCCCGCCGCGGGCCGGTCGAGGTGGAACAGCAATTGCCGGAGATGGCCCGGCCGGTGCCGTGGCGGCAGGTAATCGCGCACCTGCTCATCGAAGGTGAGCAGGCCCACCGCGTCGCCCTGGAGGTTGAGGAAATACGCCAGCGACGCGGCCAGCGTGGCGGCATAGTCCGCCTTCGTGCCCGCCAGCGAGCCGAAGGTCATGGAGCGGCTCTGGTCCACGAGCAGGTGGCAGCGCAGGTTGGTTTCGTCCTCGAAGCGCTTGACGAAATAGCGGTCGCTGCGGGCCAGGACGCGCCAGTCCAGATACCGCGGGTCGTCGCCGGGCGTGTACGGGCGGTATTCGGTGAACTCGACCGAAAAGCCGTGGTACGGGCTGCGATGCAGGCCGCTCCAGAAGCCTTCGACCACCACGCGGGCGCGCAGTTCGAGGTGGCGGATGCTCATCAACGCCTGCGGGTCAATGAACCGGCCGGGGCCGGCGGTCTGGACGGCGGGCGGGGTCATGACACGGGCGGGGGCACCGTCTCGAGCAGGCGCTGGGTGACCTGGTCCACGCGCACGCCTTCGGCCTCGGCGCGGTAGTTGAGCAGGAGGCGATGCCGCAGCACCGGCGCCGCGAGCGTGCGGATGTCCTCGACGGTGACATGGGCGCGGCCCAGCAAGAGCGCGCGGGCCTTGGCGCCGAGCACCAGGAACTGCCCGGCGCGCGTGCCGGCGCCCCAGTTCACCCACTGGTTCACAAACTCCGGCGCGCCGGGCTGGTGCGGCCGGGACGCCGCGGCCAGGCGGACGGCGTAGCGCACAAATTCATCCGCGATGGGCACCAGGCGGACCAGCTCGTGAAAGCGCAGCACGTCGCCGGTGTCGAACAGCGCCTGGATGGGCGGCGCCGGCTCGGCCGTGGTGCGGCGGACCACCTCGGCCTCCTGCTCTTCCGGGAGGTAGTCCATGACCACGTTGAACATGAAGCGGTCCAGTTGCGCCTCGGGCAGCGGGTAGGTGCCCTCCATTTCGATCGGATTCTGCGTGGCGAGCACGAAGAACGGCTCCGGCAGGGCGTGTCGCTGGCCGGCCACGGTCACCTGGTGTTCCTGCATGGCCTCGAGCAGCGCGGCCTGGGTCTTCGGCGGCGTGCGGTTGATTTCGTCGGCCAGGATCAGGTGGGCGAAGACCGGCCCGCGCACGAACACCATGTGCCGCGCGCCGGCGTGGTCCTGCAGAATCTCCGTGCCGGTGATGTCCGCCGGCATGAGGTCCGGCGTGAACTGGATGCGCTGGAACTGGAGGTGGAAGATGCGGGCGGTGGATTTGACGAGCAGCGTCTTGGCCAGGCCGGGCGCGCCGGTGATCAGGCAATGCCCGCCGGCGAACAGGGCGATCAGGATCTGCTCGATCACCTCGCGCTGGCCCACGATCACCTTGGCCAGCTCGGCCTCGATCTGGGCGCGGCCGGCGACCAGGCGTTGCACCGCCTCGCGTTCGGCCTGGAAGGACAGCGGCGCGGCGGCGGGCAGGGTCACGGCGGGGGCGGCGGTGGGGGGATAGCTCATGGTTGGAGTCGGGATGAAACGTCAGTGGGTCATGATGTAAAAGAGCACGTTCACGGCGAGCGGATAGGCGGTTTTCTCCGAGAAATGCTCGAAGTAATACGGGTGTTCGCCCTCGCGCTCCCAGCCATCGCCATTGTCGGTGTTGTGCGTGGCCAGCACCATGATGCGACCGCGGTCGTCGTAGATCACCCGGTGATGCACCTCGCCCGCGTCGGGCCGCTCGCGCGTGTCGCCGGTCCACTGGCTGGCGACGCCGATGTTGATGGCCGGCACCTGGCCTTTTTCGCGGATGTTGAACACGCAGCGGTAAAGCGGGTGGTCGAGGCCCAGTTCGGTGAATTCGCGGTCCGGGAACACGCGGCGCAGGACCTCCTCGCAGTTGGCCCACTCGCGTTCGCCCCAGAAATCGTCCAGCCACAGAAAGCCGCCGTTGAGCAGGTAGCGACGGAGCGCCTCGATCTCGGGTTCGCCCAGCCACAGGCCGCCGGGCTCGACGATGTAAATGAACGGGAACTCCGCCAGGTCCGGATCGGTCAGGCGCAGGATGCGGCCGTCCGGGTCCACCTTCATCGCGGTCATCTGCTGCAACCGCCACGAGAGGTTCAAGTCGCTGTCCGGCACGTCCGTGGCCCAGCCGCCCCGGCCGCCGCCGTTGCCGCTGTACCGGACGCGGACGAAGGTGAACACGTCCTTTTCGAAGCCCGGCGCGTTGGTCCATTCCGGCGTGCCGGTGCTGCCGGAAGGAATCTCCCGCGCGGTGCGGAGGTCTGGCCCGATTCCCCATCCGCCCCAGCCCCCGCCGCGGCGGCGCTGCGCCAGCGCCACCAGCGCGCAGGCGAGAGCCCCCAACAGCACGACGCGCAACACTCTCATGGCTGACGGGGGGTGGCGGCCGCGTGGGCCGGGGCGGCGGTGTGGATTTCGCGCAGCAGCCGCAAGGCCTCGCGGTAACGCGGCGCGTCTTCGAGCGCCTGCAGCACGTGCCGGCGGGCGGCGGGGTCGCCCAGCCGATGCAACCGGCGCGCCAGGCGGAAATGGATTTCGGCCGGATTCGCCGGGTCCAGCGCCAGCAAGGCCCGGAGCGCGGCGACGGCTGCGGCCACGTCGCTGGTGTTCTCGGCCGCCATCGCCAGGAAGCGGTACGGCGCGGCCACCAGCGGGTCCACGGCCAGGAAACGCTCCGCGTTGAGCCGTACGGCGTCCCAGTCGCCAGCCTCCGCGGCCAGTTCGCACAGGCGCTGGTAGGCGTCCGGCGCTTCGCCATCTTTTTCGGCCAGGCGGGCCCAGGCCGCGCGCTCGGCCGGGGTATCGCCCAAAGCGCGGCACACCGCCGCAAGCTGCCGCCACGCGCTGTCCGTTCCGGTGAAGTCCGGGAACGCGCCGACCAGCCGTTCGAGCACGGCCCGCGCCTCCGGCCATTGCCGGGCTTCGATCAACTCGCCCGTCCGGGCGGTGAGCACCCAGAAGTTGTTCGTGCGCGCGCCGGCCCAGGCCTGCCAGGCGCCCGCGCCCGGACCGGCCAGGGTGGCCGGCAGCGAGGGCTTCTCCCAGTCCAGCGCCGGCGCCAGACTTTCCGCCTGGCGCCGCGCAAAGGCGGCAAAGTCCTGCTCGAACGTGGCCATCGGCACGGTGTGCGCTTCGATGGCTTCATTGACGGGCTGGCCTTCGCCCAGGTTGCGCAGAATCGCCGCGAGTTTTTCCGGGCCGAACCGAGTCACGATGAACTCGACGACCAGCGACGACTGGTAGTACGCGAACTGGAGGTGTCGACTCGAGGGCGGCGCGATGAACGCGGCGCTGAGGTTGGCGACCGGCGTGAGTTCGTCGCCCAGGATCATGTCGCGGTAGCGCGGGGTGAGCCGCTCGCCCCAGGCCGGATGGGCCCGGCGCTCCTCGTACACCGAGATGCCCTCGCTGAGCCAGCGCGGCATGCGGTTGCGCGTCAGTTGCAAGGTCACAACGTGGGCGAACTCGTGCCAGAGCATGGATTCCCAATTGAACCGCTGGCCGGGGCGCGCCGCAGGGCTGTTGGCCGTGATGACGTGGCCGAAGCACACGCCGAGGAAGCCGTGGTTCTCCGGCATCCCGAACGTCCGCACGGCAAAGTCCTTTTGCTCCGGGAAGATTTCGACCAGCACCGGCCGGGTGAGCGTGACATCGTAACGGCTGGTGAGCCGCTCGCGGGCCTTTTCCAGCAAGGCCAGCGCGCGCGCACCGTACAACGCCGCCTCATGCGCGCTCATGCGCAACGTGAAGTGCTCGTTGGTAAGCGTGGCGAACCGGGCTGTGGCGTCCCGCAGGGTCACGAGGTTGTTCGCCGCCACGTCGTAGGGGTCGCGCTCATGCACCTCCTGCGCCAGGCGCCAGCCTTCGGCGTCTTCACCCAGCCGCAGCAGATCCAGCGCAAGCTGGGCCCGGGCCGGCAGAAAGTCCGGATCAAAGGCCAGGGCGCGCCGCTGGCAGGCCGCGCCTTCGGCGAAGCGGTACTTTTGCGAGAGCTTGCGGCCGATGAAGTGGTCCACGTGCGGGTTGTTGGTCCAGAAGCGCAGCGCCATCTCGCGGGCCGTCTGCTCGCGGTGTGGCTGGTTTTGCAGGTGCGCCACCAGCGCGTGCCCGGCCCAGGCCTCGGGATCGTACGGGTTCACCTCGCGGACGCGCCCGTACAAGGCCTCGGCGGCGGCGTAGTCTTCCTCGTCAATCCGGTGCTCGGCCAGGAGCTGCAGGACGCCGGAGTGGTTGGAGTTGCGCGCCAGCGCGGCCTCGATCGCGGTCAGCATCAACGGGGTGTCGCTGGGGGCGTAGGCCCGGGCGAGGCCGAACTGGAGGTCGGGATCGTCGGGCAACCGCTGGAGGCCCTCCTGGAAGGTGCGGGCGGCCAGGGCGAAGTCGCGTTTCTCCAAGGCGAGTTCGCCCGCCGCCAGCCAGGCTTCGCGGACTGGCGGTTCGGCTTTTTTCGCCGCGGCGAAGACGCGATCCAGCACCTGCTTGGGATCGGCGCCGCGCCGCAGCGCCGCCTGGCCGAAGACCACGAGCTCGGCCGGGTCGCGATACGCGAACGGCCGGCCGGAGACCAGCTCGAGGATTTCCTGAACGGCGCGCTGGGTGGCTTCGGCCTGGCCGTTGCGGCGAAACGCCTCCTGCCCCAGCCAGCGCAGGCGGATGCTGCGGGGCAGCCGGGCCAGCGCGTTGGTGACGGCCTGACCGGCCTCCGGGTAGCGCCCGATGCGCAACAGGCCTTCGCCCAAAATCAGGTTCCATTCCTCGAGGTCGTCCCGGTCTGCTAGCGCGCGCTGGGCGGCGGCGATGGCGTCGAGGTGCCGGCCGGCGATGAGATGCTCGCGCGCGTCTCGCACGGTTTCGGCGCCGAAAGCCGGGTAGCCAAGCCCGGCGAGCCAGAGCGCCGTCCACAAACCCCACCACCCGCGGCCGGGTCGGGAACAACCAGCCGCGCGCAGGGCCAGCATGCCGCGACCATTCCGTTTGGACTGCGTTTGACTGAGCAGGCGTCGCACTCTGGAAGCCAAGGTGCCACTGCCCGTACGATGTTCAACGCTGGAAGCGTGAAAACCTCCGCACGCGAGCCGTTTGACAAAACAAAAAGCCGGCGGAAAACCCCGCCGGCCAGAAGATGGGTGCCTCGGATTACCTGGCGTTGTGATCCTTCCGGTACCGACGAAAGGCCGCCATGCCCAGCAGACCGAGCCCCGCGCCCAAGGCGTATTCGCCAGGCTCGGGCACGGCCAGGACATGCACGTAGTAGGGCGTGAAATCAGCGAACTCGTATTCGCCGCCTTCCTCAGGCCGGCCCCAGGAAAATCCAAAAGCTCCGCGGCCGAGGGTGTAAGTGCCCACCGGCATGCTGGGGTCCACGAACAATGAAAGTCGCACGATAAACTTATCACCTTCAGCCCAGCCCGGGGGGTCAATAAAGGCACCCAGGTCGCTGTCGTTTTCCGGCACCAGCTTTTCGCCGGGAACCATGCTGTCTATGGTGTTTGAATTGACGAAGTCGCTGCCGCTTCGGTCGGGAGCGGCATTGATGATGAACGTGGCGGGCTCCGTCCAGAAGTACTCGAGGAAGCTCACCTTGAAGCTCACCACGGCCACGGGTTCGGACGCGTGTATCCACGCCTCCACCGAGAACGAACCACCCTGAAGAACTTGGGTCTCGTTCGGCCCGCCAAGCGTATCGCCCGCGGCGTCCCGGAATTCGAAGGTGACACCGGTGACGCCATACACGACCGCCGGCCAGAGCGAGATTGACGTGGCTGCGGTCACCAACCCTCTACGCGCCCGTTTTGTCATACGTGGCGAAAACTCATGACAAAGCAAACTTGAGGTCAAGTAAATAATTTCAACCCGCCAGCATAACTCGCGCCAAGCTACAAGCCCAAGCCGCTGATTATCAAGGCTTCAAATTGCCGGCGGCCAACCCGACCGCTTTTCTGCAGCAGTCACACCCTACAATCGCCGTCAGGTTTCTCCAGCCAGCGTTCTGCCGTTCGCCGGTTGGGCCCCGCCGCAATGCCGTGCAAAATGCCGTAATCCCGCCGCTTCCGCAAACTCTTTGGAAACAAAAAACGGGGACGGCGACCGCGACGTCCCCGGGGTTGCGGGAGTTCGGTTCGTGTCAGATCTTGGGCGGCAGGGGCGTCCAAGCGCCTTTGTTCTTGCTGGATTCGATGCAGGTCTTGAGGAAGGCCATGCCCATCCAGCCATCCTCGACGTTGGCGTACTTGGTGCCGTCGCAGGCGAACGGCTGGCCGGCCTGGTACTTGCGCACATCGGCCTCGAAACAGCGGTGCAGGCGCGCAAAGGCGTCGTGGAACGCCTCGGGATGGCCCGGCGGGATGGTGGGTTCCTCCATCAGCCCCGGCATCACCTTGTCAATTTCCGCCTTGGCCGGCAGGAACCCGTCGCCCGGCGTGACCGCGCCGCGGTAATACACCCGGTCCGGCTGGCCCATGAGCTTGATGGTGATGCACTCGGGATCTTCCTGCCGCCACACCAGCGTGCCTTTGGTGCCGCAGACCTCGATGCCGAGGTCGTTCAGGTGGCCGATGCTGATCTGCGAGGCGCGCACCAGTGCGCGGGCGCCGTTGGTCAGGTGGCAATAGGCGGTGAAGTGGTCGTCAATCGGCCGGCCCTTCACGAAGATTTCCAGGTTGGCCGAAACTTCCTGAACCTCCAGCCCCGTCACGTAACGAAGCTGCATGAGCGCGTGCGTGCCGATGTCCCCGCCGCAGCCGGAGCCGCCGGCTTTCTTGGGATCCACGCGCCAGGAAGCCTGCTGCTGGCCGGTGTCCTCGAGCTTGGTCGCGAGCCAGCCTTGCAGGTAGTAGCTGTCCACCCAGCGGATTTCGCCCAGCAGCCCGGCGCGCACGATATACCGGCTGAAGCGGCTGGTCCAGTGCCCGAGATACGTGTGCGCCACGCCGAACGGGATCTTCTTCTCGCGGACCTTCTTCACGATCTGCTCGGCTTCCTCGAGCGTCACCGTGAGCGGTTTTTCGCAGAAGACCGGGATGCCGGCGTCGAGGGCCTTCATCGCCGGGTCGAAATGCACGAAGTTGGGCGTGACGATCAGGATGTAGTCCAGGCGCTGCTCGGGGGGCAGGTTCTTCTGGTCGTTGATCATCTCGGTGTACGAGCCGTAACCCTTGATCGGGTAGGGCCAGTTCGAGGCTTCCTCGAGCGCGATTTGCGGATCGGGAAACAACGCGCCGGCGACCACGCGGCGGGTGCCGTCGAAATGAATCGCTTTCTGGTGCGGGTGAACGATGAAGGCGCCCTTGCCGCCCCCGACCAAGCCAACGTTCAGAGGTCTCGGTGACATAGGTTCTGTGAGCTTTGACTGGTTATTGATTGGCGCAACCCCGGTGCCCGAACCGGTGCGGTGTCGCGGCAGGAGGTGCGGTCTGTTGAGGCGAGAGTAACCCGGGGCCTTTGCGCAGCAAGGTTTTTGTCAAACCGGCACCGGGTTGCAGTTCATCGCTGTGCGCGCCTCCAGCGGCTGGCAGCTACGCTGCTGACCCGCGTGGGTGGCGACGGGGGTGAAGTCCAAAGTCCGAAATTCAAAATCTGCAACCCTGTGCCGGCAGGGCGAACCTCCTTCAAGGGTTTGAGGTTCAAGGTGCGCAGTTCGGGAAAGACGGATGCCCGATGCCGGTTGCCGGCTTTCAACCTTCGGACTTCGGACTTCGGACTTCGTTTTCCCACCTTCCTGAATTCCAAATTACAGCGCATTGGTGCGGATAGCCGCACCGGCAGGCCCGCTCAATCCACCTGCAGCGCCTGATCCAGCACTGTGCCCAGGTGCGCCAGCAGGGCAGCCTCGCTCACCACGACCGTGGCGCCGGCGGCCCGCGCCTGGTCGGTGAGCCGGTCCTCTTCCTTGCGACCCCTGGCGCTCAGGTAGGCCACCACGGGAATGTGCGCCGTGCCGGACTCCGCGCGCAGACTGCGGATCGCCACGCACACCCGTTCGGCCAGCGCGCCCAACTCCGTCACCACCACCAGCGGCATCTCGCGCGCCGCCTGGGCGTGAAGCTGGCCAATGTCTCCCACGGTCTGCGTCCGGTAATCCAGATCGCCCAAGCGGTTGATCAACTGATTGCCGGCCAGCAGGCTTTCATAGAAGATGAGCGCCAGCGGCTTGGTCATGGCCAGAACGGTGGGATGACGACCCGGCAAAAGCAAAATCTTTTGCGGCCCCAGCCCGCCCCGCGATGCCTGATTCCGAATCCAGTCTGCTCGTGCGCTGCCGCGTCGGCGAACCCGGCGCCTGGGACGCCTTGTTCGACCAGCACTATGACGCGGTGGGCCGGTTTGTCTTCCAGTTCAGCCCGGACCTGAGCCACGAGGATATCGAAGACATCTGCCAGGAGGTGTTTCTGGCCGCGGTGCGCAACCTCGCGTCGTTCCGCGGCGGCAGCGCGATCCAGACCTGGTTGTTCCGCATTGCCGTGAACAAGACCCGCGATTTTCTGGAAAAGCGCGGCGCGGCCAAACGCGGCGGCGGCCGCCCGCTGGTCTCGCTCGACCAGCCCGACCCGCAAACCGGCCTGACGCCCGATCCGCCCGGCGACGCCGCCGGCCCGGACGAAGCCCTGGCCAGCCACGAGCAAGGCGTCGCGCTGCGGGCCGCGCTCGATGCCTTGGGCGACCCGTGCCGCACGGTCATCGAGCTGCGGTATTTTGGCGACCTGAGCTACGACGAAATCGCGCGGGAACTGGGCCTGAGCATCAAGGCCGCCGGCTCGCGCCTGCACAAATGCCTGCGCCGGCTGGCCGACCTGCTGAAGACGTCCCCGGCTGGGAAGGCGCCCCCGCTCAAAACCGTCTAATCCGGAGTCAAGTATGAACGAAGACCCGCTGCATCCGGTCGAAGCCACGCTTCAAGAGTACGTGGCACGCCGGCGTCGTGCCTGGCGGGGACCGCGCGCCATTCCGGAACACGTTCGCCAGCGCCTGCACCGCGAGGTGGAACGACTGGCCGCAGCGGCAACCAGGAGGTCAGAGGGCGTCACTCCGGTCTCCGGGCTGTGGGAGTGGCTGCGCCGGCCTTGGGCTTGGGGTGGCGTGCTGGGCGTGATGCTCACGGGTCTGGTGCTCTGGAAGACGTTCCGCTCCGGCCCCGGCGAATCGGAAATGCTGTCGGCCCAGGAACCGGCAGCCGCGCGCCAGGGACAAACGGCGGATTCCCAGCCACCCGCCGTGGCTGCGGAACGGCTGGTTGCCGCGCCGGCTGCGCCTATTGCTGGGAAGGACGCGGAGGCGGACAGGCGTTCGACGTTTGCGGCGGCCGCCGTTGAAACTGAAGCAATGGCCGACAAGCTGGCAGCGCCGGTTGTGGCGGTGACGAAACCATCGGCGGAGGTGGCCGAAGCCGGGGCGGTGGCTTCGTTCGGCGTCGTCGCCGAAGCGCCCTTGGTGCAGCAGCGCTTCACCCAGTGGGCGGCTGCGCCGACGAACCAGGTTCTACAAAGCTTCCGTGTCGAACAGATCGGGTCGCGGCTGCAACTGGTGGACGCCGACGGCTCGATCTATCCGGCCACGCTGGCCAGCCCGGCGGAAGTGAGCCCACCGGCCACCGCGCCTTCGCCGGGCTTGGCCACGCGCGCGGCACCCGCCACCAGCGCCACGCGGGCGGTGACCACGCCTGCGCCGGCCCGGCAGCAGACCGCGAACACGCAACCGCCGCATGTCATCGGGCTGCGCGCGGCGGGCACCAACCGCGGCCTGCAACAAGAAGTGCGGTTCGTCGGCCGGCTGCTGCTGACGAATGTCGCGCCGCCGCCTTTGCCGGATCAGCCGCAAGCGCTGCTTACCAACGCAGCCGCGCTGCAATTCTTGATCAGCAATTCCCGTCTGGAGGGCCAGGTCCAGGTCGGCGCCACGAACCAGTTTCCCGTCGTGGCTTTGCCAACGGAGCGCTGACGCACCCGCAGGCCGACGGGTGCCTTACCGCGCCGCTTCGCCGTTGGCCAGTTTTGCGGTCACGACTTCGATGCCGCGTCCGCGTAAAAGCTGCACCAACTCGCCCGGCGCCTGTTCGTCCGTGACGACCGTGTGGATGCCTTCAAGCCCGGCCAGCGGCGAGATGGACTTGCGGCCAAACTTGGTGTGATCCAGACAGAAGATGACCCGCTGGGCTGCGCGCATCATGGCCTGCTGGATTTCGATGAGCAGGCCGTGGGAATTGGTCAGGCCCTCGGCGGTGATGCCGCCCGCGCTCATGACCGCGACGTCCGCGTGCATCCGGGAAAACGATTCCACGGCCAGCGGCCCGACCAGCACGCCGAGCCGCGGGTAAATGACGCCGCCGGACATGACCACCTCCACGAGGCTGGACGAGGCGTACAGCGTGGCCACCGGCAGCGAATTGGTGATGATCTGCGGCTTCTTGGGCTCGAGGTAGCGGGCGACGTGGTAGCAGGTGGTGCCGGCGTCCACGATCACGCTTTGGCGCGGCTGGATCAGCTCGGCGCAAGCCCGGCCGATGGCCTCCTTTTCCGTGAGCTGGTGGGTGTCGCGCGCGTTGAACACGAACTCGTCGCTGCGGGGGTTGATGACGCGCGCGCCGCCGTGGGTCCGGCGCACCGTGCCGCGCGCTTCCAGCAACGTGACATCCCGTCGCACGGTTGAAATCGAAGCTTCCACCGCTTGGGCGAGTTCTTCAAGTGACGCAAATTCAACTTGTTGAAGGTACTCCTCGAGCCGTTGCTGGCGTTCTTCCGGCGTCATTCTGGCAAATTTGTGGTAGATTTTGGTAGAAATTGCAAGAAATTTGTTGACTAGACCGTAAATTCAAGCACAGTCTGCGCTCGAACATGGCAATGCCGCAGCAATCTTTGCCCCGGGCGGTGGTCGAGCACTTGGTTCGTCAGGTGGTTTACCAGCGGTTGGGCAAGCCCTTGCCGCGGCTGGCGACGGCGCCGAACCCGTTGGTCGTCAACGTCAGCGCGCGGCATTGCCATCTGACACCCGAGGCGGTGGAGGCCTTGTTCGGCAAGGGGCGTCAGCTTCAGGTTCACAAGTGGCTTTACCAAGAAGGCCAGTTTGCCGCGAAGGAAACCGTCACCTTGATCGGCCCGCGCAGCCGGGTCATCTCGAACCTGCGCATCCTCGGCCCGTGCCGCACACTCAATCAGGTGGAGCTGGCGTACACCGACGCCATCGCCTTGGGCTTTGAAATCCCGCTGCGGCTTTCCGGGAACATCAAGGGCACCCCGGGCTGCATGTTGATGGGGCCGGCGGGCTTCTTCGAAATGAAGGAAGGCGTGATCCGGGCCTTGCGACACGTACACATGCACCCGGACGACGCGGCGTTCTATGGCGTGAAGCAAGGCGACGCGATGAGGCTCAATGTCGGCGGGCCGTGCGCGCTCACGCTCGAACAGATGCTCGTGCGCGTGGATCCGAGCTTCAAGCTGGAGGTCCACATAGACACGGACGAAGGCAACGCCTGCAACCTGCAACCCAACACGCCCTGCGAACTGGTGAAGTGAACCACGCCCGCTGACTTCTGGTTCCTGGCTGGATTCTAGATTCTAACTTCCAACTCCCAACACCTGAAAATCATGAGCGAAGCACTCGGAATGATCGAAACCAAAGGCTACGTCGGCTCGGTGGAAGCCAGCGACGCAATGGTCAAGGCCGCCAACGTCAGCCTCGTCAAAACCATCCCCATCGGCGGGGGCATGATCACCGTCCTCTGCAAAGGCGACGTCGGCAGCGTCAAAGCCGCCGTGGACGCCGGCGCCAAGGCCGCCGGCAAGGTGGGCGAACTCATCAGTTCGCACATCATCGCCCGGCCGCACGAGGATCTGCTCAAGTCGTTCCTCGGCGAGAACGCACCGCCCAAGCCCGCGAAGTAACCGCCCGCCCGAAACGCGAAAACCCAAACCCGAGACCCGATTTATGGCAACTCAAGCACTCGGCATGATTGAAACCAAGGGCCTGTGCGCGCTGCTCGAGGCGAGCGATGCCGCGCTCAAGGCCGCCAACGTCACCCTCGTCGGCTGGGAGAAGATCGGCAGCGGCTATGTCACCTCCTTTTTCCGGGGCGACGTGGCGGCGGTCAAGGCCGCCACCGACGCCGGCGCCGCGGCCGCCGCCCAGGTGGGCCAGGTCGTCAGCGTCCAGGTCATCCCGCGGCCGCACGAAGGCCTGAGCGGACTGGGCAAGTGGCTCCAGTGAAAGAAGTCAGAAGTTAGAAGTTAGAAGTTAGAAGCCAGCGAGACACGCGACACCCAACCTTCCAGCTCCTAACTCCTAAATTCCAGATTCTCCCGTGAAAATCCTCGTCGCCAATCTCGGCAGCACGTCACTGAAGTGGCGGCTGTTCGATTTTGCCGGCGACGGCGAGCGCCTGCTGCACAGGGGCGGCTTCGAGCGGGTGAGCGATCATTCGCAGGCGATCGAAGATTGCCTGGGCCAGCTTCAGCAGGCCGGTCACATCGCCAGCGGCCGGGATCTCGCGGCCGTGGGCTTCAAGACCGTCCTGGCCCGCGGCCTCACCGGTTGCGTGCGGCTGGACGAGCCGGTCGTGCAGGCGATGGAGGCCTACAACGCCATCGCGCCGGCTCACAACCCGCCTTACATCGCCGGCATCCGCCTTTTCGCCCGGCGCCTGCCCTCGGTGCCGCTGGTCGGGCTGTTCGAGACTGCGTTCTACCAGTGGATGCCGGACGCCGCGACGCGCTATGGCGTGCCGGCGGCGTGGCATGAAGCCGGCGTGCGCCGCTGGGGCTTCCACGGCGCGAGCCACAAGTACATCGCCGAGCGCTCCGCCGAACTCTTGGGCCGGCCCGACGTGGCTGCGCGCGTGCGCGACTTGTACGTAAACAGCGGCGCCACGCCGGTGCGCGAACCCGCGCTGCGGGTCATCTCCTGCCACCTCGGCGGCAGCTCCAGCTTGGCCGGCATCCGCAACGGCGTGGCCATCGGCAACAGCCTCGGTTTAAGCCCGCAATCCGGCCTGCCCCACAACAACCGCGTGGGTGACCTCGACGCCATGGCCGTGCCCTGGGTCATGTGCACCCTGGGCCTGAGCCTGGCGGAAGTCGAACGCCAGCTCTGCCGCGAAGCCGGCCTCAAGGGCGTCAGTGGCGTCTCCAACGACCTCCGCGACATCCAGGCCGCCGCCGACCAGGGCCATCCCCGCGCCCGCGCCACCCTGGACTTTTTCGTCCACGAAATCCGCCGCTGGCTGGGTGCCTACCTGGTCGAACTGGGCGGCTTGGATGCCCTGGTCTTCACCGCCGGCATTGGCGAAAACCGCCCCGAAATCCGCGCCGCCGTTTGCGCCGACCTCGAACCGCTCGGCCTGGCCCTCGACCCCGTGAAAAACACCGCCGCCCGGGCGCAGGAAGCCGTTCTCAGCCCGCCCAATTGCGCCGCGAAGGTCATGGTCATTCCCACCAACGAAGAACTCGTGGTGGCACGCGAAGTGAAACGTTTTCTGGAAAAATCCGCGACTTAAACCTCGAACCCAGCACATCAAACCTCGTACCTCGCTTATGCCTCAAGCCATTGGACTCCTCGAAACCCGCGGTCTGGTCGCCCTCGTCGAGGGCACGGACGCGATGCTCAAGGCCGCGAACGTTGAACTCGCCGGCCCGATGACCCAGGTCGGCAACGCCCTGGTCACGGCCGTCGTCGTGGGCGACGTCGCGGCGGTCAAAGCCGCCGTGGACGCCGGCGCCCAGGCCGTGAAGGCCATTCAGGGCGAGCTGGTCAGTGTCCATGTCATCCCGCGCCCGCACCCGGACGTGGACGCGGTGTTGCCGAAGAAGAAGTAGCTGGAAGTGAGGAGTTAGGAGTTAGGACTGTGTCCGTCAGAGCGACATTCCAGCTTCTAGCTCCTGGCTCCTGAATTCTCCCCCATCATGTTCCTCGCCAAGGTCGAAGGCGCGGTGGTCGCCACCAAGAAGGACGCGGCCATGAGCGGCCGCAAGCTGCTTTTGCTCCGGCCCCTGCTGGTGGACGACAAGGACCCCACCCGGTTCCGCCCCGGCGTGAACACCATCGTGGCCGTGGACACGGTGGGCGCCGGGCTTGGGGAGCTGGTGATGTTCTGCCAGGGCAGCAGCGCCCGCCTCGCGCCCGGCCTCAAGGAGGCGCCCGTGGATGCCGTCATCATCGGTATCGTGGACACCGTGGACGTGCTGGGCCGGGTGATCTACAGCGCCAGGACCCAAGCCTGATCCGGCCATGAGGTGAACCGCTTCCCAACCGCTCGCGTGGCGAGCCTGTGATTCCGATTTTTCCGTTCCTGCCATGAGCACCGTCAATGAAGCCTTGATCCGTGACATCGTCAGCGAAGTGCTGGGCCGCCTCGGCGGCGCGCCGGCACCCGCCAGGCCGGCGGCGCCAGACGCCCGCCCGGCCTGCAACTGCCCGACCCCGGCCAAGCCCTCCAGCGCCGCGCGTCGCGGCACGTTCGGCGTCTTTCAGGATGCCCAGGCGGCCTGCGCCGCCGCGCACGAAGCATACCTCCAGTTATCCGGGCAAGGCGTCGCGGGCCGCGCGAAGGTGGTCGAGATCGTGAAGCGCCTGTGCGACTTCAACGCCGTGCCGTGGGCGCGCATCGAGCTGGAGGAAACCAAGATCGGCCGGCTCGACCACAAGATCGAAAAGCTCAAGGGCCAGCGGGCGATTCCCGGCGTCGAGTTTCTCCAGCCGTACGGCCTGAGCGGCGACCACGGCATCACGCTCGAGGAGTACGCGCCGGTGGGCGTGATCGGCGCGGTCACGCCCAGCACGCACTCGATTCCCACCGCGGCGTGCAACATCATCAGCATGGCCGCCGCCGGCAACGCCGTGGTCTTCAACGTGCATCCCGGCGCGGCGAAGTGCGCCGTCACCGCCCTGCGCGTCATCAACGAGGCCATCCACGCCGAACTCGGCATCGAGAACCTCGCCTGCGTCATCGAGCAGCCCACGCTCGAATCCTTCAACGCGATCGCCCAGAGCGAATTCGTCCGCCTGCTCTGCGTGA
Source organism: uncultured Verrucomicrobiota bacterium (assembly GCA_964568145.1). Lineage (GTDB taxonomy): Bacteria > Verrucomicrobiota > Verrucomicrobiia > Limisphaerales > J093 > DSVZ01. The sequence goes on along the minus strand of CAZMOZ010000016.1, from coordinate 52,401 downwards.
CCGGCGGCCCGGGCGTGGTCAAGGCCGCCATGCAGACCGGCAAGCGCGCCATCTGCGCCGGCCCCGGCAACCCGCCCGTGCTGGTGGACGACACCGCCGACCTGGACCGCGCGGCGCGCAACGTCGTCTTCGGCGCGGCCTACGACAACAACCTGCTGTGCATCGGCGAGAAGGAGGTGTTCGTGCTCGAGGAGGTGTTCCAGCCGTTCGTGAGCGCGCTCGAGAAACATGGCGCCGTGCGGCTGGGCGACGCCCAGGTCGAGCGGCTGGCGAAGGCCGCCTTCGTGTTCCCGCCCGGCCAGGGCGGCGGCTGCCCGCATCCGGTGGTCAACCGCGAGTTGATTGGCAAAGACCCGGCCGTGCTGGCTGCCGCGGCTGGCGCCAGCGTCCCGGCCGGCACCCAGCTCCTGTTCGCCGAAACCGCCGCAGACCATCTCTTCGTCGAGGAGGAGCAGATGATGCCGTTCCTGCCGGTCGTGAGGGTGAAGACGGTGGAGGAAGGCATCGCGCTGGCGAAGAAAGCCGAGCACGGCTACCGGCACTCGGCGATGATCCACTCGCACAACGTCGCGCACATGACGGCCATGGCGAAGGCGCTGGAGACGACGCTGTTCATCAAAAACGGCTCGTGCCTGGCGGGCCTAGGGAGCGGCGGCGAGGGCTACCCGAACTTCTCCATCGCCACCACCACCGGCGAAGGCATCTGCAATCCGCGCACCTTCACGCGCGTGCGGCGGTGCGTGATGGTGGACAATCTGCGGATCTTCTGAGGAGCGAGGAGTTAGAAGTGAGAAGCTAGAATGAGCACACCGGCACGCAGCTTTCAGGATCTGGTAGTTTGGCGGAAAGCGCACCAATTTGTGCTGGCGGTGTATCGTTTCACTCAGGGATTTTCATCGGAAGAACGCTTTGGACTGACGTCACAACTGCGCCGTGCGGCCGTGTCCATCGCGGCAAACATTGCCGAGGGATTTCCTAAGCGTGGTGCCAACGACAAGGCCCGGTTCTTTAACATTGCCCAAGGTTCCTTGGAGGAGAGCCATTATTACCTTCTACTCGCGAAAGATCTCGGTTACGGCGACAGCAGCGAGTTGTTGACTTTGTACGATGAGGTCGGCCGCCTCCTCCACGGTTACTCCGCGCGCATTCTAGCTTCCAACTCCTGACTTCTAAGTTCCATGTTGCTCGCCCGCGTCGAAGGCAATGTCACGGCCACCCGCAAGCACCCCAGCTTCGCCGGCTGGCGGCTGATCATCTGCCAGCCGATCGGCCGCGACGGCCAGCCGGAAGCCGCACCGCTCGTCGCCCTCGACGCCCTCGGCGCCGGCCTGCACCAGCGGGTCATCCTCTCCAGCGACGGCCTGGCCGCCCGCCGGGCGGTGGGCGACGACCAGAGCCCCGCGCGCTGGATGATCATCGGCATCGTGGACGAAGTCACACCGGGGACAACCGCACTCCAGGATTCGGCGGGCGGGCTGAACCGCCCCCCGCCGCCCGCTCCCCGCCCCTCGTCATGAAACTCGGCACCGTCATCGGCCGCGTGACGCTGAACCGCACCATCCCGCCGTTCACGGGCGGGCGCTGGCTGCTGGTGAGCCCGTTCACCCGCGAGCATTTCCCGAAGGCCGGCGCGTCGCCCATCACGCTCAGCAAGGATCCCAGCCTCGTGGTTTATGACAATCTGGGCGGGGGCGTGGGCGACGTAATCGGCTACATCGAAGGCCGCGAGGCCGCCCAGCCGTTTCCCCAGCCCACGCCGGTGGACGCCATCAACACCGCGCTCATTGACGAGGTGTTTTACAGCCCTTTCGCATGAGCGCGTACTGGCGACATTCAGCAAGCCGGGCTGGCCGCAAGGCTCCGGACAGGACGCCAGGCGGAACCGACGGCACCTGGCCGCGCCGCGCCACGCTGTTGCCAGGTCACGCCGGCGATCCTAAACTCGCGTTGTGTTATGCGACCGGAAGACCTGAAAGCCTTGCGCGATCAACAGCCCTTCGTGCCGTTTCGGATCGTGTTCACCGACGGGAGGAGTTTCGACATTCCCCACCGGGATTTTCTGATGATCACGAAGCATACAGTCGAGATTGCGCTCGCTCCCGATGCCGCCACCGGCTTGCCCGAGAAGATCGTTCACGGCTCGCCCCTGCACATCGTCCGGGTCGAGCTACTTCAGCCGACAGCTTCGGCCGCTTGAGCCGGGTGAGGTTCCCGGACTCCATTTTCGCACCGCGCGATCACGATACGCGCGGTGACGCGCCACGGAGGATTTCCAAGCTTTCGTGGAGCAACCCGGCGGGATTCAGCGGAATGCCGCAAGCCGGCTCTCGCCCGAAAACCGAAGTTGCCCGCAGCGCCGGATTCCCATCCGGCTCAACTTCGGTTTTTGGGTGCAACCTTCGCCACTTGGAGCCCTTTTCTCACCCCTTCCCATGAAAAAAGTCATCAGCGCCCGCGACATCGAAGACATGCTCCGCCGGGGCGTGGACCTGAACACCCTGCCGGCCGAGGCGATTTTGACGCCGTCCGCCCGCGACCTCGTGCGGGACACGCTGGAGCGGGGCGGCGGCAGGCCGGCTGTTGCCGCGAACGGCGCGCCGAGCAAACCGGCCGCCCAGGACGAATTGCGTCCGCCCGCCCGGCCGCTGAACTCCAGGTCGCCGAAGGCCGAGCTCGAGGCGTTCTTCAACTCCGCCTACGCGCTTGATCTCAAGCAGCAGATTTGCGAGATGGGCCGGCGCTTGTGGCTGCGCGAGTACGTGGACGGCAACGGCGGCAACATGGCCATCCGCGTCGGCGAGGACATCGCCATCTGCACGCCCACACTGGTCAGCAAGGGCTCGCTCAAGCCCGAGGACATGTGCCTGGTGGATTTCGAGGGCAACCAGCTTCTGGGCGCGAGAAAACGCACCAGCGAAATCCTGATGCACCTGCAGATCATGCAACGGCAGCCCCAGGCCGTGGCCACGTGCCATTGCCATCCGCCGTACGCCACGGGCTTCGCCGTGGCGGGTGTCGCGCCGCCCACGTGCATGTTGCCCGAGTACGAGGTCTTCTGCGCCGTCGCGGTCGCGCCGTACCGCACGCCGGGAACCCCGGAGATGGGCAGGCTGGTCGCCGACTTGGTGGACCAGCACAACACCATCCTCATGGCCAACCACGGCGTCGTGACCTGGAGCCACAAGAACCTCGAGGAGGCCTACTGGCGGATGGAGATCATCGAGGCGTACTGCCGCACGCTGCTCGTCACCACGCAACTCGGGGTGAAGCCGAACACCTTCTCACCCCAGCAGCTCCAGGACCTGCTCAAGATCAAGCAAAGCCTCGGCTACGTGGACCCGCGTTACGGGCTCAAGGAATGCGAGCTTTGCGACAACGACGAATGGCGCCCCGGCGTGACCTGTCAGGTGCCGGCTCGGGCGGAGACGACGGCGGGCCCGGATGCCGAGGCCGAGGCGGTGGTGCAGGCGGTCACCGACCAGATCCTGGCGCAGATGAAGTGAGGCATCATGCGGCTGGAACCGGGCTACGCGGAGATCGTCTCGGTCTTGGACCGGGGAAAACGGCCCAGCACCGCGTCTTCCACCCAGATGTCCTCATCGAGGTTCTCCCACCGCAGGGCCCGGCCGCCGACACGGAGCCGCACCTGGGCCAGCGCTTCCTCGCTGGCATTGGCCAGCCGCGGATACTTTGCGGCGGGAAAGCTGACCAATCGCTGGTCGCCCAGCTCGAGCCAGACGCGCCGGCCTTCGATCCAGCAGCGCACCGCGATCACCGGGGATGCTGCGTTATTGTCCATGGACACGAATCTACGCGGCGATCAACGTTTGGCGATGCTCTTCCACCGGCCGCTGGAGGTCGCGCAGTTCCGCCGGGCGGAAGCCAAAACTCGCCGCGAGCGTGATCGGGTCCAGCCAGAACTTGGCTTCAAAATCATCGCGGGCCACGTGGATGTGCGGCGGCTCCCGGCCCTCCCGGCTTTAGAAATGGAAACGGTACGGCCCGATGCTCATCACTGTCGGCATCGGTGCCGGTGTCGGGACGGCGCCCCGGCTGTCAAAACATCGCCGTTCCGCCGTCTTCATCCACGTCCGCGTCTCGAAGTCCAAACCCGGCCTCAAACGTGCCGCCATCGGATGCTCTCGGGCTTTGCGTGCCTTTGTGGTTAGCGCATGAAATCCCTCGACGCCAAGCTTGCCGAGATTCGCGCCAACCCGCGGTCCCGCGCGTTCATCCTCGCCGACGCCAAGGACGCGGACATGGCCTTCGGCGTGCGCGCGCCAGGGCCGCGGTCGTATCTGTCCGCCCGGGGCGCGCGGCCCGCCCAGTTCTCGCCCGAGGTCTGGACGCGCGAGGAATTCGGCTACCGCAACCTGCCCGAGTTCCTCGACATCATCCGCGAAGTCACCCAGCAGGGCCTGGTGGACATCATGTTGATGTCGGCTTACGTGAACGACGTGCTGACCATCCAGGAAGGCCTGTTCCGCGAGTCGCCGGTCACGCCCGCCGCCCGCGCCAACGACACCACCGACGTCTGGGCCGCCCGCCACGGCAGCTACACGCGGGAGCCGGCGCAGCCTTTCCGCAGCGCGAGCATTGACCAGATCCAGTGCGGGCGGGTCGAGTGCGACCGTAGTTCGGACGACTTCCCCGGCGCCAACCTCGGCCTGTACAGCGTCACCTGGGTCAACGACCTCGAACAGGACCGCCAGACACTCCTTGCCTACAAGGAATTTCGCGAAGAGGCCGAGCGGAAGCAGTTCCGCCACTTCCTCGAGGTCTTCGACCCGAACGTGGCCAGCGGCATCCCGGCGGAGAAGCTCGGCGAGTTCATCAATGACAACATCCTGCGGACGCTGGCCGGCGTGCCGGAGGCCGGGCGGCCGTTGTTCCTGAAGATCGTCTATCACGGGCCGCGCGCGCTCGAGGAGCTCTGCCAGTACGACCCGAACATGGTGGTCGGCGTCCTCGGCGGCGGCGCGGGCACGACCTACGACGCCTTCCAGCTCATCCACGACGCGCAGAAGTACGGCGCGCGCGTGGCGCTGTTCGGCCGCAAGATCAACCACGCTGAACACCAGCTCGCGTTCATCGAGATGCTGCGGCTCATCACCGACGGCCGCGTCACGCCCGAAGAGGCGGTGCGGGCCTACCACGGGGTTCTGCAAGGCAAGGGCCTCAAGCCGCATCGCCCGCTGGAAAAAGACCTCGAACTGACCGACCAGGCCATGAGCTATGGCGGTGGGTCGCGGACAAGCGTCGAAGTGCGGAACAACCCGCTGGCCGGACGCGAAGGCGAAGTTCCGAGTCCACAGTCCCGAGTCCACAGTCCCCTTGGCATCCGGCATCCGGCATCCGGGATCAGGCATCCGGGATCCGCCGAGCCCGCCCCCGCCTGGCCGGTGCGGGCCGATGGCGCGCCGGACTTCGCGAAGATGACCCCCGCCCAGCGTGCGGCCTACGACGCCTGGCGGCTCAAGCGGATGTTTGGTTGAGCGGCCGCGCCCTGGATGGCGGACGGCGGATGCCAGATTCCAGATGCCAGATGCCGCCTTCTGTCTTCTGGCCAGCCGCCCGCGTGACGGTGTTCGTCAGAACGCGGCGCGCCTGCCGAAGTTCGGAATTCAGGTTGAACCGACGCGTGGTTGGCTATACCGAGGCTGGGCACCAGCCATGAAGCGCTTGTGGGCCAGACTCGGTTGGAAGTGGCGGGCCGCGGCGGCGATTGGCCTGGCGCTGGCGGCCGGGACGATCTGGATGGTCAGCCGGCCCGCGGAACCTCGAGTGGGAGGCAGGCCCGTCAGCGCGTGGATGGTGGAACTGCGCTTCTCAAAGGACCGGGTTAAACGGTTTGCCGCGCTGGATGAGTTGATGAGCTGGGGCGACGAGGCGCTGCCCGTCTGGCGCGCGATGCTCAAGGCACACCCGACCCTGGCCGAAAGGGCCGTCCTCCATTTGCGTGGAATCGGAGCGCCGAACTGGCTGGTCCGCGCCTCAGCAATTCTTGGCAGACCATCTGAGTACACGCCCGCCCGTCTGCGGATGGAGGCCATCCAACGAATCACTTCCGGTTCCCTGCGTTGGAGCGCCCACATTCTTGCGCCGGACCTGCTGGCCCTGGTTTCCAGCAATGATCTGTTTGAATCCACTGGGGCCGCGGATGCACTGGCGCAGGTCCACCCGGATGCTGCCGAAGTCGTTCCGCCGCTGCTCGCCCTTCTGCGGCACCCGACGTGGCATGTGCGCCGTTCGGCATTCCGCGCGCTTCAAGCCATAGCCCCGTCCAATCCGGTTCTCTTGCAGATTCTCGTCACAGAACTCCGGCATCGGGAAGCCTGGGTCCGGCTCAGTGCGGCCTTGCATCTGGCGGCGCAGCGACACGAACCGTCCTTGACTGCGGACGCGCTGGCTGACTTGCTCGGATCAGACCTTCACGAAGACCCACGGACACTGGCGGCGCACGCGCTGGGCACCCTGGAGACGCTCACGCCGTCGGCCATCGCCGCGCTCCAGATGGCCACCAACGACGCGAGCGAAGCGGTGCGCAGCGCCGCCCGCTGGGCGCTGGCGGGGCGGGAAGCGACATCCGATCCGGTTGCTCCTCCACAATTGATCGAGCCGGCCGCCAAGTAGATTGCCTCCAGGGAGCGGGGACCGTGACTCCGGGCGGTTGGGAAGGATCGGAAGGCGAATGCCAGATGCCGGATACTGGATTCTGGCTCCTGGCTTCTGACTACTGGCTCCTGATTACTGATTACTGAATACTGCCTCCCGGCCTCCCACCCGCGGCTCATTCCAGGAACTTGCCCGGATTCAGAATTCCCTGCGGATCGAGCGCCTGCTTCACGCGCGCGTGCAACGCCCGCACCTCCGCCGACACCGCCTGCGGCCACCAGCGGCGTTTGGCCAAGCCGATCCCGTGCTCGCCGGTCACCACCCCGCCCCAAGCCAGGACCTGCCGGAACAGGTCGTCCAGCGCCGCCTCGCTCCGCGCCTGCGCGCCCGGCTGCGATTCGTCCACCATCACGTTCACGTGAATGTTGCCGTCGCCGGCGTGGCCGAAGCACGCGACCGGGAAGCCATGTTTGCGCTGGAGCCGCGCGGCGAAGCGGAACAAATCCTCGAGCCGGCTGCGCGGCACGGCGATGTCTTCGTTGAGCTTGGTGAGGCCGGTGTCGCGCAGCGCGTAGGAAAACTCGCGCCGGATCTGCCAGAGCCTCTCGCACGCGGCCGCGCCCAACGCGCGCTGCACGAACCGCGTGTCGGCATTGCGCGCCGCCGCCTCCACCAGGCGCAACTCCGCCCGCACCGTGCGCGGCTGGCCGTCCAGCTCGACGATGATCAAGGCCCCGCAACCCTCGAGCCGACGGCTGCCGGTGCGCCGCCGCGCGGCGGCCAGCGTGAACTGGTCGGCCACCTCCAGCGCGCAGGGCAGGATGCCCGCGGCGAAGATGGCGCGAATGGCGCGGGCCGCGGCGGCCATGTTCGTGTAGCCCACGCACAGGCAGGCGCGGTCCGGCGGCAACGGCAGGAGCTTCAACGTCGCTTCGGTGACCACGCCCAGCATCCCCTCGCTGCCCACAAACAGGCGCGCCAGTTCGAAGCCGGTTTTGTTTTTGTGGGTGCGGCTGCCGAGGCGCACCACCTTGCCGTCCGCCAGCACCACCTCGAGGCCGAGCACGTAGTCGCGCGTGACGCCGTACTTGAGGCAGCGCGGCCCGCCCGCGTTGGTGGCGATGTTGCCGCCGATGCTGCACTCGCTGCGGCTAGCCGGGTCCGGCGGGTAGAACAGGCCCCGCGCCTCGACCGCGTCCTGGAGCGTCTGCGTGCGCACGCCCGGCTGGACCACCGCCACGAAGTCGCCGGCATGGATTTCGCGGATGCGGTTCAGGCGGTCCAGCGAGAGCACCAGCCCGCCGCGGACCGGCACGCAGCCGCCCACGTAACCGTGCCCGGCGCCGCGCGGCGTCACGGGCAGGCGATGCTCATGGGCAAAGCGCAAAATGGCCGCCACGGACGCGGTGCCGCGGGGCAGCGCCACCGCGTCGGGCACGTGACGCGTGAACCACTTGTCGCCCGCGTGGGCCTCGCGCGTGGCGGGGTCCAGACGCAGTTCACCGGCGGGCAGTTGGCGCTGCAGGCGGCGCAACGCGGCGGCAAGGCGGGGGTTCATCCTAAATTTCGCGATCAAGAAGGCCGCAGAAAGGCGCAAATAGCGCAAGGCGGGGAGACTGTGTAACGGCTGGAAGCGGCTTCCATGCTTCCGGCTGGAAAAGCCAGCCACCCCGCCAACCTGCTCCGCGGCTGAAGCTCATGGCCCGTTTTGCCCCGCCGGACGGCTTTTCGCTGGCGGTCGTCCGGTTCATTCGGGCTGGGCCGGCGAGCGGAGCAACTCCCGCGCCGCCTCGGCGGAGTCCTCCGGGACATCCACGTAGTACTCCACGCCAGCGATACCACCGGCGCCGAGAGCACTGGCGGAATACTCATTGCGAACGCTGGCCTCGATGCCGGCGGCCTCGAGCCGGCCGCGGATGACGTGCGCCTCGGGGGCGTTGAAGGTGCGGAAGACGGTGGCCATGTCCATGGCGGCAGACTAGTCCCGGTGGCGACCGCGTTCAAGCGCCCGGCGGGTCGGGCGCCGCGCCGGGTTCGTCGGGTTCCGCGAAATGCTCGACGGCGTAGATGGAGACACGCGCGTCCGGCCGCCACCAGTCGCCCGCCGTGCCGCCGGCCTTCAGCGCCAGTTGGTCCAGAAAGGTGACCTTGTCCGTGAGCTTGTCCCAGACTTGCGGCAGGAACGTCGCCCGCCGCGCGCCCAGCTCGAGCAGCACCCCGTCGCGGCCCGGCGCCAGTTGAGCCAGCAGCGCGTCCGGCGAATCGCAGACCAGCGGCTGCGGCGGCGTGAGCACGCTGATCTCGATGCGGAGCGTCTCCACTTCGTCCGGTGCGACCGGCGGGAAGCGGCGGTCGCGGGTGGCGGCGGCGCGGGCGTTTTCCAGCACCGCCTGCCACAGCGGCCAGCGGGGCTCGAGGTTGCCGATGCAGCCGCGCAAGACGCCTTCGCGCGTGAGCGTGACGAAGCAGCCGACCGGCTCCGCCAGCCGCGGCGGCACCTTGCACGCCTCGATCTCCGGCAACGGCGCGCCCGTCACACCGCGGCACACAGCTTCCCGGGCCAGGGCGAGGAGCAGTCGACGTTCCTCGGGATCGAGTGGGGGACGGCTGGTCACGGGACGCACGGTGCGGCGGTCCGGGCGCTGGCGTCAACTGCGCTCTTCCCGTCCAGCGGCAGGGCCGGCTCGCGCAACGTGAAGATCGTCGCGAAGGTGAGGAGCAGGAGATTGCAGGCGCCCAAGGTACCGAGCAGCACGCGAAAGGCGGTGAACGGTTCGAGCGTGGGCAGCCAGTGGCGTCCGCCAAAGAGCAACCCCAGGTACAGCAGGCCCGCGGCCAGCACCCACGGCACCACGCGGAACCGGCCGGCGGCGAGCAGGTTGTTGATCAGCACATTGGCCACGATCAACGGCAGCAGCACCCAGGCAAACCACGGCACCAGCGGCGCGGCCTGCCAGTACAGCGGCTTGCCGAAAAAGATGAGGCGCAGCGGCACTTCCGGAAAGGCGGTGCAGGCCAGCGCCGCCAGCGCGCCGCCGCCCAGCGTCGCCGCCAGCGCCAGCGGCATGGCCTTCGAGCCCCGCGCCAGCGCCGTGCTCCGCGCCACCTTGGGAAACATCACCGCCGCGATGGGCACGCCAAAGGTCGTCAACGCCAGCCCGATCATCGCCGCCGGCACGTACCGTTGCGATTGCTCGAGCGGAAACAGGCTTTGCACGTACACCACGTCCGCCGTGGACAAAAACAGCACCGTGCCCGTGGCGGCCGTGATGGGGCCGACCTGCCGCAGCCACGGCCCCCAGTCGAAACCCGCGCCCGGCCCGCTGAGGTCGCTCCAGACCACGCGCAGACACAGCACCACCGCCAGCACCTGGCCCAGCAGCGCGCCGGCCATGCCGCCCGCGGCCTGCCCGCCCGCCAGCACGATGAGCAGCACCGCGGTGAACCGCCCCACGCCGTCCAGGATCAACGCCCAGCCCAGCACCGCGAACCGTTGATGGCCCTGCACCAGACCGCGGATTACCGGCGCCCAGAGCGACACCAGGCCGATGGCCAGCGTGATCCACAGCGCCGCCGGGTTGGCGATCTTGAGCGTGCGCAACAGCCAGCCGTGGGCGAGAAACGTCGCCACCGCCACGGCGAGCCACAGGAGGAACGTCACGCGCAGCACCGCGCGCACCGTGGCGTGGAGGCGCTCCTGCGAGGCCGGGTCCAGCGAGGCCGCCGCCTGGTGCGCAAAGACCGTTTGCAGGCCGATGCTCGGAATGCCCAGCAACAGGTACACCCGCAACAGCGCGAACCACACCGCGTATTCGCCGGGCTCCATCCACCGCGCCGCGACCATCTGCGTGGCGGTCATGAACAGCCCCATCAACCCGGTCGCCAGCACCATCCAGCCTGTCTGCCGGAAGAACGTGAGTCGGCCCGTGGTGGTCTCGGCCATGATGCGTCGTCAGCTCCGTTCCGCCGCGCGTTGCTGGGCGAGTTCGATGGCGTCCACCGCGCGGCGGCAGATGACCGGCCAGTCCAGTTGCTCGCGCACGCGGCGGGCGGCCGGCGCGGCCAGCGCCTCGCGCGTGGCGGCGGGTTCGGCCAGCCAGCCCAGCACCGCTTCGCCCAGCCGGGCGCCGTCGAACGCGGCGAAACGCGCCAGCGGCTCGTCTGCGAAATAGCGTTGGATGCCAGCGAGGGCCGTGCTGGCCACCGGCAGACCCAGCGCGAGATACTCAACCACTTTCGCGACAAACGCGCAGTGCGTGCCCGCCGATTCCTCGTAGGGCACCAGCCCGACTGAAGCCGCGTCCAGCCGGCGCGCCACTTCTTCGTACGGCACGAAGCCCGTGTGGCGCAACGCGCCGGCCAGGCCGCGCTTCGCCGCCTGCCGCGCAAACCGCCGCCACGCCGGTGTGTCCGGCCCGATGAATTCAAACACCGCCTCCGGCCGTTCCGCGCACACGCGGGCGATCGTGTCCAGCGCGATGGGTCCCAGGTGGTGGTGGTCGAACGAGCCGTGCATCACCACCACCGGCGGGGATTGCCGCCGCGCCGCCAGCCGCGCCGGGTCGAAACGGAACAGCGCGGCGTCGTAGCCGTAGAAGATCGGGCGCAGCCGGTCGCGCGGGTAGCCGGCGGCGGCGAAGCGCTCGGCCAGCGGTTCCGAGACGGTGAGCACCGCGTCGGCCGCGAAGCGCCGCGGCAGCGCGAGTTCGTACCGCTTGAGCCCCGCCAGCACCGGCTTGGGCATGAGCCAGGCGGGCCAAGTCTCCATGAAGCCGGTGAGATGATCGAGGAAGTTCATCACCACCGGCACGCGCAGGGGCCGCTTGAGCCGGCCGGCGGCCACACAGGCGATCGCGTGCTGGGCCACCAGCACGTCAAACCGCTCGCGGGCCGTCGCGCGTCGCACTAACCGGGCGAGCGCCGCGGGGTATAGCAGGTACTTCAACGTCCGCGCGCGCGCGCGCCGGCCCATCGGCCAGGTCGTGAAGGTTTGCAGCCGAGCGCCCGCCTGGCCGGCCAGGTCTTCCGGCCAGCCGCTGCCGGGCGCAAACACCGTCACCGTATGGCCGCGCCGCGCCAGTTCGCGCACCAGGTACAACGCCTCGGCCGACCCGCCGCCGCTGGGCGGATAAAACGGCTCGTGGGTGAGCAGGGCGACGCGCATGAAGCCGGGCGGTCAGGGCAGCGCGTGCAGAAACCGGGTCAAGATCACCATGGCCCGCTCAAGCTGCCGCACCGAAACCCATTCGTCAGCCGTGTGCGCCTGCGCGATGTCGCCCGGCCCGAAGACCACGCTGGGTATGCCGCCCGCGCTGAGCACCGCGGCGTCGCAAAAGTAATCCACGCCGGCGGGCTGACGCTGGCCCGCGCAATCCATCAAGGCCCGCACCAGCGGGAGGTTGGAATCGGTTTCCAGCGGATCGCAGGGCAACTCCTTGAGGTTGGCGATGGTCGCCTTGAGGCCGTGCAGGCGCAGGAAGGCCTGCATTTCCCGGATGACACCCGCGGCGGTCTCGCCCGGCAGGGTGCGCCGGTCCACCCGAATTTCACACCGGTCGGGCACGATGTTGGGTTGGACGCCGCCGGCGATGGTGCCGACGCTGACCGTGGCCGGCCCGAGCAATGGGTGCGGCCGGCAACGCAGCGCGGAGGCGTACTCGGTCTCCAGCAACGCGACCACGCGCGCCATGGCGAGAATGGCGTTGCGGCCCAGCCCGGGCCGGGCGCCGTGCGCGGCCCGGCCGCGGGTCTCCAGGCCCAGCCACAGGCTGCCTTTGTGCGCGGTGATCACTTTCAGGGCGGTGGGCTCGCCCACGATGGCGAGGTCGGCGGCCAGCCCCGAGGCCACCAACGCGCGCGCGCCCCGCTGACCGTCTTCCTCGTCCACCAGGCCGGCCAGGACAATCTCGGTGTGGGCGGGCCGGCGGGCCGAATGTGCCACCGCGGTCAGCGCGCTGAACATGGCCGCCAGGCTACCCTTCGTGTCGCAGGCGCCCCGGCCGTGCAGCCGGCCATTGCGCTGGACGGGTCGGAACTGCGCGGCCTCCGCGCCCACCGTGTCCAGATGCGGCGCGAGGATCACCCGCCGGCGCGCGCGGCCGGTCGGTGCGAGCGTGAGCAGGAGATTCTCCCGGCCGGGAAGCGCGCGTTGGCGGGTCACGCGCAAGCCGGCGGTCTTCGCGAGCCGGGCCAGGTGCTCCGCCACGCGCGCCTCGCCGCCGCGCGGGTCGCCCGCCGGCAGAAAGGCCGGGTTGACGCTGGGCAGGGCGATGAGTTCGCGGAGCAATTGGGACGGCGACATGCGTGTGGCGCGGCCGGACCGGGCCGGGCACCCACCGCCGGGCCGGTCGCAAGCCGGCGGAGTCTGGCCGAGTTGCGCCCGCCGGGCAAGCGCGGGGGCATGCCGGGTGGTTTCTGGTTCTTGGTTCTTGGTCCGGGGTTCGGGGATCGAGCGCGTTTTCAATAAAACTGGGGCCGCTTGCGACAGCGTTTTCGGAGCGCGGCGTTCACGCCGCTTCCACGCCCGTCTGCCCGCGCACGGTGAAGCGGGCTGAAGCCCGCGCTCCCCACGCGGCCACAGCTTTAATCAAACCGCTCGAGGTCTGTGGACTCTGGACTTGGGCTTGGGACTTTGAATCTGGAACTTGGAACTTCGGATTTGGATTTCCGGCGGGCGGAGTTTCCCGACGCCCGGCAACTTCGGGCGCGGAGGTCCACATCTGCGGGCGCGGGCGGGCCGCCCGCGTGACTGCCGCAGGCGAGGTCGCCAACGTCACCACGGCCCGCAGTGAAGCGTGTTCCGGTTCAGCGGGTGGAAGTTTCCGGCTCGAAGAACGCGAAGGCGCCGTAGCCCACCACGCGGTCCGTGGGCCCGGCGGTGTCGCCGGAATTGCGCAGGTCCAGTGTCTCCACCCTCATCCCGCGCGTTCGCGCCAAGCACAGCAAACCAGCGATGGCCCGGCAGCCGCAGGCGCAACGCCCGTCCAGCGCATCGCCCTGCAAGGCCTCGATCGCCCGCGCGGTGGCGCGGTCCACCCGCCGCGCGGTCTCGGCGTCGAGGTAATGGCTCAGGTCCGAGCTCACCACCACGCACGTTTCCTCGCCGTCCCAGAGCGCGTCGAGGACTTCGCCCACCTCAGCCGGGTCGGCATGGCCGACGAGCAACGGCACGATGACGAACTCATCCAGCACGGTTTGCAGGAAGGGCAGTTCCACCTCGAGGCAGTGCTCCGGGGTGTGCGCGCGGTCGAACACCTTGACCTGTGGCAGGTCCAGCGCGCGTTCGATCGCCTCGGAATCCACCGGCACGAGGCCCAGCGGCGTGGCAAACGCGTCCGCCGCCGTGGCCGCCAGGCCCTCGAAGTCCTCGTAATGCGACGGCCCGAGCAGCACCACCCGGCGCAGGCGCGCGTGCGCCGGGGCGAGCCGGATGAACGCCGACGCGGCGACCGGGCCGGAATACACGTAGCCGGCGTGCGGGGCGATGACCGCCTTGGGCACCGGGCCTTCGGCGGGGGAAACCTGTTCCAGATACCCGTTCACATCCGCTTGCAACCGCGTGGGGCTGCCCGGATAGAAACGGCCGGCCTGCGCTGCAGACCGGATCAATTGGGGGACGGTTTTAAGCATGGCAAATCCTCCATCACAGGGCCACCGGGCGGGGCCAGCGGCCCATCGCCCCCGCCGGCTGCGGCGGGGGTGGATAATAGTCTCCGTAACTCCAGATGCCCGGCACCGTGGCGCCGCAACCGGGACACCGGCCATCGGCGCCGATCTGCTTTTCCAGGACGGCAAAGCCGTGCCGGCGGATCACCGTGCGGCGGCATTGCGGGCAGCGGGTGTTCTCCCACTCGCCCACCCGGCCCGGCAGGTTGCCGGCATAGACGTAACGCAGGCCGGCGGCGGCACCGATCTCGGCCGCCCGGACCAGGTCCGCCGCGGTCGTGGCGCGCGGATCCAGCATCTTGTAATCCGGGTGGAAGGCCGTGACGTGCCAGGGAATGTCCGGGCTCACTGAGGCCAGGAACTGGGTCAGCTCGCGCAGCTCGGCCTCGTGGTCGTTGAAGCCGGGCACCAGCAGCGTGACCACCTCGAGCCAGAGCCCGCGCGCGTGGACCATCTTGATCGTTTCGGTCACGGCCTCGAGCGTGCCGCCCAGGGTGCGGTAGCGGCGGTCGTTGAAGCCCTTGAGGTCCACCTTGTAGGCGGCGAGCCAGGGCTGGAGGAAGTCCAGCGCCTCGGGCGTGGCGTTGCCATTGGACACAAACGCGCACAGCAGGCCCGCGGGCTTCGCCTCGGCGAACACCGCCGCGGCCCACTCTGCGGTGATGAGCGGCTCGTTGTAGCTCGAGACCATCAGCCGGGCGCCGTGGCGTCGTGCGGCGGCGACCAACTGCGCGGGCGTGGCTGGATGGTAACGGCCGGTGGCCTCCTCGTCCCGCAGCGCCTGGCTGGTGATCCAGTTCTGGCAGTACGCGCAGTGGAAATCGCAGCCCAGCATGCCGAACGTGAGCGCGTCGCTGCCGGGCAGGGCGTGGAAGAACGGCTTTTTCTCGACCGGATCGCACGCCACGACGGCCACGTAGCCGAAAGGCACGCGAAGTTCCCCGTCGCGGTTGAACCGCACCTTGCACACGCCGCGCCGGCCCGGCGCGATCAGACAGCGATGCCCGCAGGCCACGCAGCGGACCTTGCCGTTCTCGGCCCGGCACAACCGGCCCGCGGCGGTGTGGCGGTCGAGCGCGTCAGCCAATCCCTCGCGGGCCGTCGGCGGACCGGCGGCCGGCGCGGCCGGATTCGTGTTTGGAGGAGCCATCAGCCTCCAATACGTCGCGCGTTCATGTCGCGCCTGGGTTTCATGCAAAACTATACGCCCTGGCGCGCGCCGCGCAACGGGGAGGCGCTGGTGCCCAGCCGCTGGCTCAGCGGCCCGTAAATGTCCGTCAGAACGCGGCGGCATCCCCGTTCCGGAGGGCCGAGTGCCACGACGCCCGGTTTTCGGGGACACGGACGGCCACGCCTGCGGCTGAAGTTTGCGCTGGGAAGAAAGGAGCGGCGTTCTGCCATCCCAGCCACCACGAACCACAAACCCCAGACCCACCTTCGCCCTGCGGCCCCACGACCGCGCCTCCCAACAAATCGTCGGCACGATCTCTCCGCTCCGCCTTCAACCCGGAAGCCGCAACATTTTACCGTGTGAACTGCGCGGTCGCCGACAGGGCACTGTCACCCACCGGTGATGGATGGCCGCAGGTGAAGGTGCCGGCCGTGCCGCCCACGGTCGCCCACCAGCCGGCGGCATCCCACGTGGTGGTGACCGTGAACTGCCCGCCGGGCTGCGCGATCCGCAACCCCGCCCGCCGACCGTGCCGGTTGGTCACGGTCACCTCGTTCCCCGCCCAAGGGCCGTTGGGTGAACGTGTGCTGGCCGTTCCCAAGCACGGCATACAGGTACTTCGTCTGCCCCAGCCCGTCCAGCCGGTTCGTCAACCGGTCCAAGGCGTCGAACCCGTTCGTGAGCGAGGCCGTGCCGGCGGGGTAGGTCATGTTCGTCAGATTGCCCGCACTGTCATACGCGTACGTGGTGAAGTAGCCGTTGGTGCTGGCGCCCGTGCCGGTGCGGGTGAAGCGCTGGGTGAGCCAGCCGTTGGCGTTGTAGAGGTATAGCAGGTCGGCGGTGGACTGGCCGTGTACCACTTTTCGGTGACGCGCCCCTCGGCGTCGTACTTCCAGGTGGTGACGTTGCCTTGGCCGTCGGCCAGCGTGGCCAGGTCGTCGGCGGGGGTGTAGGTGAAGCGGTTGGTGAAAACGCCCGGCTGCACTTCGTTGGTCTGGCGGCCCGCGGCGTCATAGGCGTGGAGCGTCACCTTGCCGACCGGGTTGGTGTGGGCCGTGGGGCCGCTGACGCCGGCGGTGTAGCCGAAGGACTCGACGGCGTTGATCGCGGGCAGCGTGCGGCTCAGGAGGCGGCCCAGGGCGTCGTAGCGGTTGGTCACCGTCACGCCCTGGGCGTCAATTGCGAGTCGGACGCGGTCGTGGTCGTCGTAGGCCAGTTCCGAGACCACGCCAGCGGCGTTCTCCACCACCCAGAGGCGGCCGAGGTTGTCGTAGTAATTGGTGTGGGTGTCGAAGGCCCGGCCCACGATGGCCAGCCGGCCCAACCGGTCGTACGTGTTGGTCACGCTGGTGCCGTCGGGGGCGGTCACCCCGCGCAGGCGGCCGGCGAAGTCGTATTCGTAACTGGTGGTCTCGGCCAGGGTCGTGCCGTACGCGCGGGTGACGCTCTCCGGGCCGCCGCAGCCGCAGTACGTGTAGCGGGTTTCGCGCAGGAGCGGGTCCAGCACGCGCGTGACCTGCCGCAGGCCGTTGTACTCGTAGCGGGTCCAGTTGCCCAGGCGGTCGCGGGCGCCGGTGCGGTCCAGGAGCTTCACGCCCGCGCCGTTGGTGAAGACGTGCTGGACATACGTGCTGTCCGGGAAATCCACGCGGGTGAGCCGGCCCAGCGCGTTGTGGAAACTCCGCCCGCGAAGCGAGAACGCCGCCGCAGGCTGAAGTCCGCAGCCGCAATGCGCCCCCGCCACGCCGCCCGTTGCCAACGGCGCGCGCTTCCGCTAGCGTCGCCCATCCGTTGACACACGCCGCGCGACGGCATGGTCGAATACAAGGTCCAGTTCAAGGTCTTCGAAGGCCCGCTCGACCTCCTGCTTTACCTCGTGAAGAAGGAGGAGGTGGACATTTACCAGGTCAACCTGACCCGGCTGGCGACCCAGTTCATCGAGTACGTCGAGCTCATGAAGGAGCTGGACCTCGATCTCGCCGGCGAGTTCCTGGTCATGGCCGCCACGCTCATGCTCATCAAGAGCCGCGAGCTGCTGCCCCGCGACCTGCAGGCGCCGGTCGGGCCGGAGGACGAAGACCTTGAAGACCCGCGCTGGGAGCTGATCCGCAAGCTCGTCGAGTACAAGAAATTCAAGGACGCCGCCGCGGAGTTGCAGACGCTCGAACGCCGCCAGGAACTGACCTTCCCGCGCCAGGCGCCCCGGCCGGAGGCGCCGCCCGCGCCCGGCCGTCCGGAGGTCTCGCTGTTCGATCTGGTGGGCGCGCTCAACGCCGTCCTCAAGCGCTTCCAGGCCCGCGGGCGCGCCAGCGAAATCTACGAGGACCGCTGGACGGTGAGCGAGAAGCTCGAGGAACTCCGCGCGCGACTGGCCGGCGGGCAGCGCTTTCGTTTCGCCGAGTTGTTCGACGACGCCACGCACCGCACCGAGGTGGTGGTCACGTTCCTGGCCCTGCTGGAGTTGATCCGGCTGCGCGTGGCGCTGGTCACCCAGAGCGCGGCCTTTGGCGAAATCACCATCGAAGCCGCGCCGCCGGACGAGTCCAATTCCCCGGAGCCCGCCGTGCCGCCGGCGCCCGCCGCCCCCGCGTTGCCATGACCGACTTGAAGCTTGTCCTCGAGGCCATCCTGTTCGCCTCGCAGAAGCCGCTGAGCGTGGCCGACCTCAAGGGGGTGCTCGCCCAGGCCGCCGACCAGAGCGATGAACCGGCGGTGCGCGCCTTCAAAAAGACCAAGACGGACGAGATCGCCGCCGCGCTGATCGCCTTGCGCGAAGAGCAAGAGGCCGCCGGGCGCAGTTACGGCCTGACATGCGTGGCGGAGGCGTGGCAGTTCGTGGCCCGGCCGGAGTTTGCCTCCTGGCTGCGCGTGCTGGCGGGCGAACGCGCCCGGCCGGCCCGCCTGTCCCAGCCCGCGCTCGAAACGCTCACCATCATCGCCTACCGCCAGCCGATCACACGCGCGGAGATCGAGCAGATTCGCGGCGTGTCGGTGGATGGCGTGATGCAGACGCTGCTCGAGCGCGGCCTGGTCGAGGCGGTCGGCCGCGCGGAGGTTGTGGGCCGGCCCATCACCTACGGCACCACCAGGGCTTTCCTGGAATACTTCGGCCTGGCGTCGCTGGACGACCTGCCCGGCGGGGACGAGTTGCGGCGCATTCCCGTGGAGCGTCCGCCGTCGTTGCTCACCGTGGAGCCGGGCCTGGCCACGGTGCCGCCCGCGCAGCTCAACCCGCCGGCCGCCGGGCCCGCCGCCCCAAACGCCCCGGCCCCGTCTGATCAGCCGTCATCATGAGCATTCCCGAACAACGCAAAGCGATCGACCGCCTGGACCAGCAGATCGTCCGGTTGCTGAACGAACGGACCCGGCGCGCGCTGGAGATCGGTTCGCTCAAGCTGCGGCACGGTGAGGAGATCTACGCCCCGCACCGCGAGCGCGCCGTGTTGAGCCGCGTGACCAAGCTCAACCGCGGTCCGCTCACCAGCGAGGGCATCCGCGCGATCTACCGCGAGATTATGTCCAGCGCGCTGGCCGTCGAGAAGCCGATGACCATCGCCTACCTGGGTCCGGAGGCGACCTTCACGCACCAGGCGGCGATGCAGCGCTTCGGCAACAGCCTGCGGTACCTGCCGCTCAAGACCATCGCCGACGTGTTCAGCGAGGTGGCCAAGCGCCGCGCGGACTTCGGCGTGGTGCCGGTCGAGAATTCCACCGAGGGCGTGGTCACGCACACGCTGGACATGTTCATGGACAGCGACCTGAAGATCGTGGCGCAGATCGTGATGCCGATCTCCCAGTGCCTGATGAGCAAGTCGCCGCGCGCGCGGATCAAGCGCCTGTACATCCATCCGCAGTCGCTGGCCCAGTGCCGCCAATGGCTCCAGCGCCACCTGCCGGACGTCGAGATCCTCGAGACCGCCTCGAACGCGCGCTCGGCCGAGCTGGCCGCCCGCGAAAAGGGCGCCGGCGCCATCGCCGGCCTGCTCGCGGCGGAGAAGTACGGCCTGCCGGTGCTCGAGCACAACGTCCAGGACAACGCCGAGAACGCCACGCGCTTCCTGGTGCTGGGCCGCCAGTGCCCGCCCCGCACCGGCCACGACCGCACCAGCCTCATGTTCTGCATCGCGGACCGCCCTGGCGCGTTGCACGGCGCCATCGCGCCGTTCCGCAAATACCGCATCAACATGACCAAGATCGAGTCGCGCCCCAGCAAGCGGAAGGCGTGGCAGTACTACTTCTTCGTGGATTGCGACGGCCACGCTACGGACCCGAAGGTGGCCCGGGCGCTGGACGAGCTGGGCCAGCATTGCGTCTTCGTGAAGGTGCTCGGCTCTTACCCGAACCTTGAGTAGCCCATGCGCCGCGCCCCCGCCGCCCGGCCGCGCCCGCACCTGGCCCGCGCGCGGCAGGTCTTTGACCTCGAGCTGGCCGGCCTGCGCGCTGTGCGCGGCCAGTTGGACGGCACCTTCAGCGCCGTGGTCGAGGAGGTGATCGAGACGCTCCGGCGCCGCAACAAGGTGGTGGTCGTGGGCATCGGCAAGTCCGGCAACATCGGCCGCAAGATCGCCGCCACGCTCACCAGCACCGGCTCGACCGCCGTGGCGCTGGACCCGGTGGACGCCGTGCATGGCGACCTCGGCCTGGTCAACGACGGCGACCTGGTGCTCGCGCTGAGTTATTCGGGCGAATCGGACGAGCTGCTCAACCTGCTGCCCGCCTTGAAGCGCTTCGCCGTCCGGCTCGTGGCGGTGACCGGCCAGCCGCGCTCCACCCTGGCCCGGCACAGCGACCGGGTGCTGAACGTGCGCGTGCCCCGCGAGGCCTGTCCGTTCAACCTCGCGCCCACCACCAGCACCACGGCCATGCTCGTCCTTGGCGACGCGCTGGCCATGACCGTGCTCCAGGCGCGCGGCTTCAAGCCCCACGACTTCGCCCGCCACCACCCGGCCGGCGCCATCGGGCGCGCGCTCCTGCTGCGCATCCAGGACATCATGCGCCGGGGCGAGCGCAACTCCGTCGCCCCGCGGACGCTCACCGTCAAGGAGGCGCTGCTGGTCATGACCCGGGCCAAGGCCGGCAGCGTGAGCGTGGTGGACGCCCGCGGCCGGTTGGTGGGCGTGTTCACCGACGGCGACCTGCGCCGGCACATGGCGGCGGACGAACACGTGCTGACCCGGCCGTTGTCCCAGGTGATGACCCGCCGGCCGGTGTGCGTGCGCGAAGACGCCCTGGCGGTCGAGGCGCTGAAGATTTTCAACGAGCGCAGCATTGACGACCTCATCGTGGTCAACGCCCGGCGCGAACCGGTGGGCCTGGTGGACGCGCAGGACTTGCCCAAGCTCAAGCTCATGTGACATCCTCCACGCGTGAACCCGTGGCGTGGCTGAACCCGAAATGGATTGCCGCGCCGGCGTGCTGGTCCGGCCACGCACCGGTTTCCCGAATGAACACCGCAACCCCATTCCCGCCATGCAAACCAAGCCGTTCCTCAGCCTGCTGGCCGCCAGCGCGTGTCTGCTGCCCGCCGCCGCCCAGGATGTGAAGCCCGACACCGTGCAGCAGGTCCGCAAGTTCACCCGGCAGATCACGCGCACCGTGTCGCTGGACTACCTGTTGTTCGTGCCCAAGGCCGCCGCCACGCAGCCGGACAAGAAGTGGCCGTTGATCCTGTTCCTGCACGGCGCGGGCGAGCGCGGCAGCGACATCTGGCTGGTGGCCAAGCACGGTCCGCCCAAGATCGTTCGCGAGCAGCCGGACTTCCCATTCATCGTCGTGTCGCCCCAATGCCCCGCCGGCCGGGTCTGGGACAACGACGAGGTGCTCGCCTTGCTGGACGAAATTCTGGCCACGCAACCGGTGGACCCGAGACGGGTGTACCTGACCGGTCTGAGCATGGGCGGTTACGGGACATGGAGTCTGGGCCTCGCCTACCCCGAACGCTTCGCGGCCATCGTGCCGATCTGCGGCGGCGGCGACCCGCTCAAGGTGCTGTTGGCTGATCCGACGAAGGCCGAGGCGCTGCGCACGCTGGGGGTGTGGGCTTTTCACGGGGCGAAGGATCCGGTCGTGCGGCTGGTGGAATCCGAACGCATGGTGGACGCGCTCCGCAAGGCGGGGGTGCGCGAAGTGGAACTGACCGTGTACCCGGAGGCCCAGCACGATTCTTGGACGGAGACTTACGCGAACCCGAGGCTTTACGAGTGGCTGCTCCGCCATCAGCGGCCGCCCGCCGCGAAATGAGACGCCCGGCGGCCGGCGAGCCGGGCCGCCGCTCTGAATCCGAAAACCGAAGTTGAGCCGGATGGGAATCCGGCGCTGCAAGCAACATCGGTTTTCGGACTGAATGGCAGGGCTCGACGGAATCACGACCCATCCCGTCGCCGCCGGCTGTTTTTCACGTGCGTTTGACGGGGTCCGCGCCTACATTACCGGCATGTTGCTCTGGCTGATTATCATCGCGATTTTCGTCATTCTCGGGCTGACGAGTTACTACAAAGGCGCCATCCGCTCGCTGGTGGCGCTGGTCGGCGTCATCCTGGCCAGCTTCCTGGCCCTGCCGCTGGCACCGCTGCTCAAGCCGCTGGTGCCCAAGGTGGGGTTGACGCACCCGTTCTGGGCGGTGTTGCTGCCGCCGGTGGCGGTCTTCTTCCTGATCGCCCTGTTGTTCGTGGGCCTGTCCTTCCTGGTGCATCACAAGGTGATGCTGCATTTCAAGTACGCCACGGACGACTACACGCGGCTGCGCTTCGAGCGGCTGAACCAGCGCCTTGGGCTGGTGGTGGGTCTGGTGGGCGGCGTGATCTATTCACTGCTGGTCGGCCTGGTCATCTACATCCTCGGCTACCCGGCGGTGCAGGTGACGGGCGAGGACAGCCCGGCGCTGCAACGCTTCCTGAGCGCGGCCCGCAATGACATCACCGCCACCGGGCTGGACCGCACCCTGGCCGCGCTGGACCCGATGCCGGAAAATTACTACCTGGCCTGCGACGTGGCGGGGTTGGTTTACCAGAACTACGCCACGCTCCAGCAGCGGCTGGCGAATTACCCGGCGTTCCTCGCCTGGGGCGAGCGGCCGGAGTTCAAGGAAATCGCCACCGACACCGCCTTGCTGAATCTCCTCCAGACGCGCGGTCCTGTACTCGAAGTGATCAAGCATCCCAAGATCGTCGCCTTGCTGAACAACCCGGAGGTGATGGGCGAGCTGGAAGCCCTGTCGCTGAAGGACCTGTACCAGTACCTCAAGACCGGCAAATCGGCCAAATACGACGAGGAGAAGATTCTGGGCTGGTGGCAGTTGGACCCGCACGCCACGTTCACGCTGGCCCGCCGCAAGAATCCGAACATGCCGCCCAAGCAGATGTCGGAGCTCAAGCAACTGCTCATGGTCTGGATTCCGCAGCTCACCGTCATGGCGGCGCCGGACAAGAGCCTGTTGCTCCGCGTGGAATTGAGCGAGCAGGCACGGCAGATCGTCGAAGCGGCCCGCAAGGCCGCCGAGGCGGCGCTGCAAGCCCAGCAACAGGCCTCCGGCGTGCAACAATTGCCGCCCGGCTACGCCGAGCGCTACGGCCTGATGCGCCGGGGGCCCGACGCCGCCCCGGCGCCGGACGCGGCCCCGGCCGCTCCCGCCGTGCCGGCCATCCCCGGCGCGAATCTCGCCGGCAAGGGCACTTGGGAGCGCGAAGGCTCCAGCCTGCGCTACAAGGTCACCATCCAGAACGAGCAGGGGAAGGAAAGCCGCGGCACGGCGGTGCTGGAACAAGACGAATTGATCCTCAGCGCCGCGGGGCAGAGTCTGGTGTTTGTGCGGACCTACTGAACTTCCGCCTAGGCCGGAACGGCTCAACAGGAATTGGCAAAACAGCCAACCTGGCTGTTCGCTGCAGCCTTGGCGGGCCGCCAGCCCACCCTCACTCGCAGGCGTCCCACTCACGAGGTTACCGAACCCGGAGATCATAAATGGAAACTGGGGGGCGCACCCGCCTTCGGCGCGTTTTTCCGCGTGCCGGTGGGCAGACAGGCACCTCACGGAACGCCGCCAATCCCCGGACCCGATTTGCCTGGCCAGGCGGTGTGTGGGTTCAGCAGCGGGAGGTGAGGACGCCTCCGGCAACGCCCGGGGGGGCGTGATCCCCGGGCTGAATCCGTTCCGGCTTGGCGGGAGGCGACCTGCCTACCGCGCTTCCGGGCCGCCCAGATTCACACCCGTCACCGTGAGCGCGGGTGGATGGCCTGTGACCGAAGCCGGGGTCAGCGGACCGCGCAGGCCGGCGCCGGGAGCGAACAACCCACGCGGCGCCATGCTGCTGTCCGGCTCGCCGCTCGACTGTCCGAAACCGGCCAACGTGTCGGGAAGCTGCCGTTGAAACACGCCGCGCGGAGATTCCAAAGACGCCCCCGATCCGAGCTTGGGAAGCTCCTGGCGGACCAGGCCCGGCCCCGGGCCCGGAGGTCGCGCCCCCGCGTTGAACTGCCAGATCAGGAGGCCGCCCGCGGCCAGCGCACAAGCGCCCGCCAGGGCGGGACGCCACAGATCCCCGGCCCACAACCGCTCCCACCAAGACGCGGCCGGCGCGCGGGCGGGCTGGCAGATCCGCGCGCGCACCCGCTCGGGGAAGGCGGCAAAGAAGCCGGGCGGCGGCGCTTCATGCCGTTTCCAAGCCAGCAGCCGCCGCACCTTGTCGAAGTTGTCGTCTCCCGGGTTCATGTCACTGCGTCCAGTCGGCCAGCAAGGCCTGCAATTGCTGCCGGGCGTAATGCAGCCGCGAGCGCACGGTGCCCACGTTGCACTTCATGATCTCGGCAATCTGTTCGTGCCGCAGGCCCTGGATGTCATGCAGGGTGACCACCATTCTGTGCTGTTCAGACAGCTTTTGCAGCGCGGCGTTCAATCTCTCCTGCAGCTCGCGCAGGCTGGTCTCGCGCCGCGGGGTCTTCTCCGAGATCAGCGCCACGACGTCCGGGTCGTTCTCGGCCTGGAAATCGAGGTCGTTCAGGCTCAGGTGCCCCCGGTTCCGGCGCTGCTTGAGGAAGTTGAGGGTCTGGTTCACCGCGATGCGGTACAGCCAAGTGAAAAAGCTCGAATCCCCCTTGAAGCTGGCCAGCGCCCGGTAGGCGCGCACGAACGCCTCCTGCGCCAGGTCCGCCGCGTCCTCGTGGTTCGAGGTCATGTGGTACACCACGCCGTAAATCCGCTCCTGGTAGCGGCGCACCAGCGCGTCGTAGGCATCGAGTTCCCCGGCTTGCGCCCGGCGCACCAACTCGGCGTCCTCGGCGGGCTCGCTCGTCGGGGCGACCGCCAGGGCGGGAGGGATCCCTGGGGCGGTGGGCGGCATGGTACGCCGATCAAGAACCGTCGCTGGACCCGAGACCGTCGGTCTGGCGGGCCAGGAAATCGGTGGCTGTCACCAGCGCGCGGCGACCGGCGGTGGGCGGCAGGCCCTGCAAGGCTTCGCCCGCCCGCCGGCAAAAGCCGCGGATGACCTGTCGGCATTCCGCGAGGGCGTTGCTTTCCTCCAGCATCTCGCGCAACCGGGGCAGGTTCTCCGGGTGCCACGGCGTCAGCAGCCGCTCCAGTTCGGCGTGGCGGCTGCCGCGGGCGCGCTCGCCGGCTACCAGCAGGGGCAGCGTCAGCTTGCCGCCGAGCAGGTCGGTGCCGAGCGACTTGCCGGCCTGCGACTCGGTGCCGAACAGGTCCACGCAGTCGTCGTAAATCTGATACGCGGTGCCCAACTCCATGCCGTACGCGCGCAAGGCCTGTTGCTCCTCGGCACCGGCGCCGGCGAGCCGCGCGCCCAGTTCGCACGACAGCGCGAACAGCTCGCCGGTCTTCATGCGCAGGATGCGGAAATATTCCTCGCGACTCAGCCCCAGCCGGCCCGGCCGCTCGGTCTGGATGGTTTCGCCGGTGCAGACGATCTTGGTCGCGGACGCCACCGCGCGGCACACGTTCGGGGTGGGGAAACTGGCCGCCAGCACCAGCGCGTGCGCAAACAGGCAGTCGCCCACCAGGACGGACGTCGCGGCGCCGCACTGCGCGGCCAGGGTGGGCCGGCGACGGCGCATCGCCGCGGCGTCCATCACGTCGTCGTGGACCAGCGTGGCCAGGTGGACCATCTCGATGATGACCGCCACGGTCACGTGATCGTCGTGGAGCCGGCCGGCGGCCTCGGCGCTGAGCCCCACCAGGGCGGGCCGGAGCTGTTTGCCCTGACTGCTGAGCGCGTAACGCGCGTGCTCCTCGATCTCCGGCTCGAAGGCCGCGATCTGGGCGGACAGCCGGCTTTCAACCGCGCGCAGGAAGGGCTGCACCGGGGCAACAATGTGCCGCCAGGACAGCGAAAGGTCCGGAGCGGGCGCGGCGGATTCGGGGGCGGCGGCCGCGGTCGTGTGAGTCGCCAGCATTGCGCGGAATCTAAGTTTCGCAAAAAACCAAGTCAAACCGTTTGCCGGGCGGGCGCATCTCACCTTTGTGCCGGTCCGTTCTTGACGGGGTGGGGCGAGACTCCGTCGAGCCCCGGCATTCCCATTGCGGAATGCGCAATGCGGAACTGCGACGCGGGCATCTTCGGCGAGCTTCGCTTCCGCTTCGGACTTCGGACTTCACGGCCGCGGGCCGCGCCGCCCGCGGCACGGCCTTAGGCGAGGTCGCTTGGGCCACTTCGGCCCGCCCGCTGCCGGTGCGAAATTGAGATGCGCCGGCTGGGCTGCTGGACCCGCGTTTGCGCTTTCGGCCGGGACGGCGGTTGTGGCAGACTTTTGTCCGACAACTCCGGAGTCCAGATGCATGCCATGATTCCAATTCCATCGCGCCGCCTGCGGGGTGATTGCTCCACCCTGGCCGCGCCTGCGCTCGACTTCCGCTTACCGACCCCAAGTGTCTTGACGCCATGACAGCTTCCCTGGCCTTTCTTGGCATCATCGAGCTTGTCCTGATGCTGGTGCTTCTACCGGTGTCGCTGGCGCTGTTTGCCTTCTGGCTGTGGATGTTGATCCATGCCATCCAGAACCGGGGCTTGAACGACTCCGAGCGCATCGTGTGGGTGATTGTCATCGTCTTCGTGAACCTCATCGGCGCGTTGATCTATTTCTTCGCCGGCCGGCCCCGCGCGCAGGCTGCCGCGGACCTGCCGCCGCGTTCCCTTTGAGAGTGCGCGCGCCGCATCGCTCCTCGCCATGAAACTCACCCGTTCCACGAAAGACTGCGTCATCGCTGGGGTATGCGGCGGGCTGGCCCACTACCTGGGCTGGTCGCCGTTCCGGGTCCGGCTGGTCTATGTGCTGGTCTCGATCCTCAGCGCCGCGTTTCCCGGAATCATCGTGTACCTGGTTCTGTGGTTCCTGATACCCAAAGACCCGGCGAACTGATCGCCGCCGGCGCAGTCGCGGCAGGATTACCATGCGGTGCAAGTCACCGTCGCCACCGCCCGGAGCGCCCGCGGCGCGTTTTGAGCTGCGTTACAGGCTGAGTGCCCCAACCCCTCGCTGGCATCCCGGCCCGACTGCTGGCATTTTGGGCGGTGTGATGAAACGCGGAATGTTCCAACGCCTGGCTGCGCCAGCCGTCCTCGCCGGCTTGTGCCTGACCGGCTGGTCCGCCACTGCGCAGCCGGCCAGCGTGGACGACGTGCGGCCTTACCTGCGGTCGCTCAAGAACACCAACGGCGTGATCGCGCTCGAAGTCGCCTTGCGCCGGCTCGCCCCGGTGCGGGGGCGCGGCGGCGCGGACCTCTGGCTGGTCGCGGTCACACACATCGGCACCAGCAATTACTACACGGCGTTGCAGGACTTCCTGGACGAGCAGACGGTGGTGCTGTTCGAGGCCATCCGCTCCGGCGACGGCCCGCCGGTCCGGCACGAGGGGTATTCGTTGCAGGTGGATTTGGCGCGCGCGCTGGGGCTGACCTTCCAGCTCGACGCCATCAATTACGAGCGGCCGCACTTCCGGAACAGCGACCTCAGCCTTGAGCAGCTTGCCCGTGTGTTCGGCGGAACGACGAACGAGCCGGCCCAGCCCGCGCCCGGCAGCCGGCCGCAGGCGGGCGCGGTCGAGTTCGACGCGCTGGTGCAGGCGATGAGCGGGGAAGGCCTGCTGGGCGGACTGGCCCGGCTGGGCGTGTCCCTGCTGGCTGCGAGCCCGCGACTGCAAGCGGCCACGAAGGTGGCCCTGATCGAGGTGCTGGGTCAGTTGCCGAACGACCTCACCCAGATCGCGGGCCTGCCGCCGGGCTTGCAGCGGCTCCTGCGGGTGCTGGTCGAGGAACGCAACGAGGCGGTGGTGCGGGACACCCGCGCCGCGCTGGCCCGGCGGCCCGCGCCGGCCTCCGTGGCCGTGTTTTATGGCGCCGGGCACATGGCCGACCTCGAGCACCGGCTCTGCCGGGCGCTGGGCTACCAGCCGGTGGAAGACCGCTGGCTGACGGCATTCGGCGTGGATCACCGGAGCCTGGGCATCTCGGAGTTCGAGCTGGAGATGACCGCCCGGCTGGTGCGCTCCCAGCTTCGCGGCCTGCAACGTGCGCCGGCGGAGAACGCTCCGCCGGCCGGGCCCGCCTCCGAGCCCGGCCCGCCGGGAGATTGACTTGGCGGGGCCGGGTTGCGAATTTGCCCACACGGCGAGGCCGCCCGCCCGCCGGTTATGCTCATACAATTGCTCAAGTCGAAAATCCACCGCGCGCGCGTCACGGCCGCCAACGTGAACTACGAGGGCAGCCTGACCATTGACGAAGACCTGCTCGATCGCGCCGGGCTCCGGCCGTACGAACGCATACTGTGCGGCAACATGAACAACGGCGCGCGCTTTGAAACCTACGCCATCCCGGGCCCGCGCGGCCGGGGCGACATCGTGCTCAACGGCGCCGTGGCCCATCGCGGCCAGGTGGGCGACCGGCTGACCATCATGAGCTTCGCCCTCGTCGAGGAGGTGGACGCCCACGGCTGGCAGCCCCAGGTCGTCGTGCTGGACGAGGCCAACCGCATTGTCAGCGAACGCGGCATTTGAACTCCGCCGGTTCCCCGCCCGCCCATGCCCGCCTTCACCGCCGCCGAACTTGCCGAACGTCTCCAGGGCCGCGTCGTGGGCGACCCCGCCGTGCGCCTCACCGGTTTTGCGCCGGCCGACAACGCCGGGCCGGGCGACCTGACCTGGGCTGAAAACCCCAAACACCTCGCGCGCGCCGAAACCAGCGCGGCCGCCGCCATCCTCTTGGCCGCCGACGTGATCTCGCGCAAGACCTTGATCCGCGTGCCCAACGCGCGGATCGCCTTCGCGCGGGTGTTGCCGTGGTTTTATCCCGAGCCGGTGTTCCCGGCGGGAATCCACCCCACGGCCGTGGTGGCCGCGAGCGCCAGCGTGGACGCCACCGCCCACGTCGGGCCTCTTTGCGTGGTGGGCGAGCGCGCGCAAATCGGCGCCCGCGTCGTGCTCATGGCCGGCGATTACGTGGGCGAGGGCTGCCGGCTCGGCGAAGACACGCGGCTGTTTCCGGGCGTGACCCTGTACGCCGGCACGCAGGTGGGCAAGCGCGTGCGGCTCCACGCGGGCGTGGTGGTGGGCTCGGACGGCTTCGGGTACGTGCTGGATGGCGGGGCGCATCGCAAAATCCCGCAGGTGGGCCACGTGGTGATCGAGGACGACGTCGAGCTGGGCGCCAACGTGACCGTGGACCGCGGCGCGCTCGGGGCCACGGTCATCGGCCGGGGCACCAAGGTGGATAATCTCGTCCAGATCGGCCACAACGTGGTGGTGGGCCAGCATTGCATTCTGGTGGCGCAGGCGGGCGTGGCCGGCAGCGCGCGGCTGGGCAATTACGTGACCATCGCCGGCCAGGCGGGCGTGGTGGGCCACCTCACGGTCGGCGACCGCGCGGTCATCGCCGGACAGTCCGGGGTGATTCAGAACGTCCCGGCCGGCCAGGTCTGGTTTGGGTCGCCGGCCCGCCCGGCCACGCAGATGAAGCGGCAGATGGTCCTGATGGAACGCCTGCCGGAACTGGTCCGCCGCGTCGCCGAACTCGAAAAAGAACTCGCCGCGCTCAAAGCCGGCAGCAGCGTTCCGGCCGCGTGACAGTGCGGTGAGTTACGCGCGGTGTGGGTGTTGCCGGACGGCAGATGCCGGATACCGGACGCCAGATGCTGACTTCCAGCTTCTGACCACTGATTACTGACCACTGACTCCTGCCCCTCACGGCCGGTAAGCCGGTCCGAGCCAGCGCTTGATCAGGCCGGCCTGGGGGTGGTTCGGTTGAAGCTGCAGCACCTTCAGGTAATGCTCCCGCGCCCGGACCGTGTTGCCGAGCGTCGTGGCGTTTAGATTCGCCAGCGCGAGGTGGGCGTCCACGTTGCCGGGTTCGCGGGCGAGGATTCGTTCCAGCTCGGCGGCGGCGTCGAGCGGATAACCGGCGCGCTCGAGCGCGAGCGCAAAGCCATACCGCGCGCGGGTGTCGTCCGGTGCCAGCGCCAGCGCCAGTTCGTAAGCCGCCAGGGAGCGCGGCCAGTCCTGATTCTCGTAAGCGGCCACGGCCAGGTTGAACTGGGCCTGAAAGTTCGCCGGATCGGCCCGCACGGCACGCGTGTAAGCGGCCTGGGCATCGCCGGGCCGGCCGGCCTTGTGCGCGGCGAGACCTTCCGCGACCTGCCGCTCAGACTCGGCGCGGTTGCCGGGCGGCGGCGCGGCGGGCGCGGTGTAGGCGTAGCGCGTGAACGTGGGCGGGGCGGGCGTGGTCGGTTGGACCAGAGCGGGCGCCGGCGCGGGTTGCCGCGTCACGGGCGTGGTGTGCTTCTTCGCCGCTTCCTTTTCCGCCTTGCGCGCCTGCCCGGCCGCTTTCTTCGCCTCGCGCTCACGCGCCTTTTCCGGATCCTCGTCGCCGCGGAACAAGTTCAACGGATTGAGCCGCGCGATCAGTGATCGCTTCGGCGCCTTCTCGTCTTCCGTTTCAGCCGCCGTGGTCGTGGCGGGGGGCGAAGTTGTGGCAGAACCACCCGTGGCGGGCGCGGGCGCGGGAGAAACCGAGTTGGTGGACGAAGCGACCGCTGTCGGACGCGCGAGCGCGACGTCCACGGCCGGCTTGATCTCCGGCTCCGCGTCGAGCTGGACCCGCTCCAGCGGCGGCTCGGGTTGCGCGGGCGGGACCTCTGGCGCGGTGACGGCTCTCACTGCCGTGGTCGTGCGGTCGCCGCGCGGCGGCGCGGTTTCGGCGGGCGGCTTCGTGGAAGGCGGCGCGGTCTGGGCGACAAGGTTGCTCGAAACCGGCAGCGGCCTCGCGGTCATCTCGGCGGGCGGCGGGCCGGTGCGCGCGATCGCCGGCGGCGCCGCGGTTTGGACCAGCGATGGCGGCGGCGAGGTCCGCACCACGGCCGGCGGCGAGGCAGTGCGGACGTTCAGAACCAGGTTAGTGGCCGGGGCCTGATTCGTGGGTGGTGACGTCGGCTTGAGCGCCAGCGCAAGCTGGCTGGCGAGCTGGTTCGTGAGCGCGCGGATGGCGTCGGCGTTCGGCGCGTTGCTGCCGGCCGCGAGGTACGCGGCGTACTTCTGAAGGGCGAAGTTGCGGTCCTGCAACTGCTGCGAGAGCACCGCCTGGTTGAGCAAGGCCGGCGGGTAGTTGGTGACGCGGTTGAGCGCGGCCTCGAAGTACTGGAAGGCCTCGCGCGCCCGGCGGCGCTGGGCCTGGCCCATGCCCAGGGCGTTCAGCCCCTCGGCCTGCTGCTGCGGGGACGGGTTGAGGCGGAGCGCCTGGAGGAGGTTGCGGTCCGCGGCGTCGTACAAGCCGGCGCGGAGCTGGGCCTTGCCGAGCAGCAGCCAGCCAGCGGGGTCCTTCGGCTGGTGCGCGGTGTAGGTGGTGAGTTCGTTGATGGCGGCGGGCAGGTTGCCCTGCTCGAAGAACAACGCGCCGCGGTTGTAGCGGGCGGCGAAGAGGTTGAAATCCTTGTCGAGCGCCGCCTTGTAAGCCTGCGCCGCCTCGGCGGGGCGCCCGGCCTGATGATAGGCCAGGCCGAGGTAGTTCAAAATCTGCGCGGCGGCGGCGGTGTTGGTTTGAAAGGCCTGCGCCGCGGCCTGGAGCGGCTCAATGGCCTCGGCCGGCCGGCCTTCGCGGATCAGCCGCTGGCCCAGCAGCAACTGATCGCGGCCTTGCGGGCCGCACCCGGCGGCCAGCAGCAATACGAGGACGCACGCGGTCATCCACCCGACGCCCGGCCGGCCGGGAGCGCGGATGGGAGGCGGCGATGCGGCGGGGCGGTCAAGCTTGCCAAAGTCACGGGAGAGGCCCGATAACTGCCCCCGCTTTTGGGCGGCCAACATGTCGCCCGGTGGTAACACCCCATGTCTGGCGAGTCAAGGAACCCACATTTTTGTGCGCTCGCGCTGCTCCTGCTGGCCTTGACGGGCTTAGCAGACAGCGAGGACACGCCCGCGCCGGCCGCGCCGGAACCGCGGCCGCCGTCCCCGCCCGTCTTCACCCTGCCCGCGCCCGCCCAGGCGCGCGTGGTGATGGTGCAGGACACCGCCGCCACGGAGGCTTACCAGCCGCAGCCGGAGGTGCTGCGCCGCATGGTGGACCGCGGCTTGACCAACCTGACCGGCAAACCGACACCTGAAGAGGCCTGGCGCAGCTTGGTGAGCACACAGGACACGGTTGGTATTAAAGTCCTCTCCGCCCCTGGCGCGCTCAGTGGGACGCGGCCGGCGGTGGTCGAGGCGCTGGTGTCGAGCCTGCTCACGGCCGGGCATCCGCCGGGCCAGGTGGTGATCTGGGACAAGCAGATGCTGACTTTGCGGCCGGCGGGCTTTGTGGAACTGGCGGAGCGTCAGGGCGTGCGTGTGGCCGCGGCGGCGGAGGCGGGTTACGACACAAACGAGTTTTACGAGAACGCGATCCTCGGCCAGTTGGTGCATGGCGACCTCGAGTTCGATCTGCGGCGCGAATCGCTGGGCCGGCGCTCGTACGTGAGCCGGCTCGTCACCTCCGGCATGACCAAGATCATCAGCGTCACCCCGTTGCTCAACCACAACCAGACCAGCGTCTCGGGCCACTTGATGAGTCTGGCGCTGGGCAGTGTGGACAACACGCTCCGGTTCACCGCCGACCCCGGCCGGCTGGCGGTGGCGGTGCCGGAGATTTGCGCGCTGCCCATCCTGGGGGACCGCGTGGTGCTCAATGTGACCGACGCCTTGCTGGCGCAATACTACGGCGAGGAGCGCACGCTGCTGCATTACGCGGCGGTCTTGAACCAGCTCTGGTTCGGCACCGATCCGGTGGCGTTGGACGTGCTGGCCGTGCGCGAACTCGAGCGCCAGCGCGAACTCGCCGACGTGCCCGCGGTGAAGCCGAACCTGGCGCTGTACCAGAACGC
The DNA here is from genome assembly GCA_964568145.1 of uncultured Verrucomicrobiota bacterium. GTDB lineage: Bacteria > Verrucomicrobiota > Verrucomicrobiia > Limisphaerales > J093 > DSVZ01. Next base: position 19,601 of record CAZMOZ010000016.1, on the reverse strand, counting down.
CTCGCTCGTGCAGATCGGCGTCAGCGACGTGAAGCAGATCCTCGTGGAATGGGTGCGGTAAGCGGGGCGGGCGCGGAACCACCAAGGGACACAAACCCAATCCGCGCCGACTGCCGCCGCCGCCAAAGAGGTGGCTACCAAAAGGCGCATGAAGCACAAGGGTTCCAGAGCTTCAACCCGATAACCGAAGTCGGCCATAGCGCAGTGCGTCCCGCCTGCCCAATTTCGGTTTTCGGGTTTAACGCTGGTGTGTTGCCGCCCTCACCGCAACGGCTCAACCTTCCCATTGACCGACACAATGAACGCCGACCCGCGTTCGGCTCGCTCGGCCTCTTCGAGCAGCGCGGGGAAACACTTCGTGAACTTGTTCGCCTGTTCCCAGAACGTAAGGTCCGTCCAACCCGGTTTGAGAAAGAAGATCGTGTGCCCGGCCTCCCGCCACGCCTTCACCTCGTGTGGATTGCGGCTGATGCGGACATCAGCGGTGACGATGACCCAGTCTTGCTCCTTGGCCAGCGCCCGCATCCAGACGAGGTCTTTGACGTTGCCGGGGAAATTGTCCTTGAGATGAATGACGCGGTGGTCCGGTACGACCATCTGGTCCAAGCCGTGGGCCAGTTTGGGTGCCAGGTTGTTGTCGAAGAAGAACCTCACGCGGCGAGCGACTGCTCGAACTCAACCGCTTCGCGGACGGAAGCCGGGCTGATTTCGAACCAGTGCGCCACTTTCCGAATGGAACCATTCGCCCGGACACTCCGCGCCAGGATGCCGGTGGGAACTCCGTCGCGGAAGATGATCGGCTGGCCAAAACTCCGCCGAGGATCGAGCGCCACGCCGTGGTTTTTGCCCCTCGGCCACCAGCGCTGGGGCAGGTCGCCAGCCGAGAATTCCAAGTCCTTCAGGAACGGCCGTGTGATCCGGTTGAATTCGCGCTGGTCCCGCGCGATATCCCACAGAATCGGCTCGGCTTCTTCCTGAGGGATTTCCAGGAAGATGTTGCGTCCCGCCACCTTGAACTGGTTCGTGCAGAACGGATGGGAAAGTCCCAGCGCCTGTTGCGCGTGCTGGTGGGCCAAGCGAAGGGTCTTCCAACCGACACCGGCGCGCAGGAATGCGTCCACGCAGCGAATCTCCATGAGGTCCAAAAAGCCCACCGCCAGGCTGTGGTCAATTGGTTCGAGCTGGCCCTGCCAGATTGGCTCCGACCGGTGACGGCCCTGCTTGGTTGGGAACTCGTAACCGCGCAACCAGCGGCGAATGCGCCACGATGACACGCCTGTCAGCCGCGAGGCGTCCCGAATCGTGTAGATGCCTGTCTCGAATAACGTCGTCGTCATAACCGGCTCCAGCTCCAGAAACACCTTACACTTCGCTCGCAGAATCTGGCAAACTTGAATATGCGCCAGTTGACGTGCGAGGCCGTGCTGACTGTGCTGGCGGTCGCGTTCTTCCTAGTCGCCTTGTCGCACGGACGTCGTGGAGCAACCAGGGCTGCTCGGACTAGTGCAGGCAGTTGGCCTCTGCTGACGATGCCAGGCGCTGGACGCGCCCACCGGCTGGCGGGCTCCGCGCGCCGACTGCCCGGGGACTGACTCCACGAATTCGTGTTCCTTGGTGTTCCTTCTTGGTTCCCGTTTGGTGAGGAACAACGGCCGGCCGTCGCGGTCCGGGCACGCCTCACCAGCCCGGGGCGGGCTTCACGGCGGCCTTCAGGCCTTGCGGTCCGACGATGTAAATCGGACTTTCGCCCACTGGCACGGTGAGGCTGCCGGTGCGAATGGGATCGTGCTCCACGAAGCGCCGCGCGCCGAAGACGTCGTAAAACGTCAGCCCGGCCTCCGGTGTGTTCACGCGGATGTAGGCCACGGGCTGATTGGCCCAGGCGACGAGCACGTCTTCCTTCCGGGCCTCGTCGTTGAAGGCCACCGCGAAGACCTCCGGGCCGAAGGCGTCGTTGCGCACCCAGCGCTTGCCCTCGAGCTGGCGGGTCATCCAGGCGTAGGCCGCGAAGGCATACTTGGGCGAAAGATCGAAGCGCGCCAGGCCCACCATGTCCGCCTGGTCGAACTGCCGCACGCCCTGGTCGCGGAGCGTCCACCAGAACACCTTTTCGATCTCCCGCGAGGCGAGGGCGAGGACGTGGAAGCGCACGGCCAGGTCCGCCTGGCGCAGCTCGCTGGTGCCGTACGGGTGGATGTGCGAGTTCCAGCAGATTTCCGTGACCCACAGCGGCTTGGGCGCGCCGAGCTGGCGGAGCAGGCGGACCAGTTCACCGGTTTGTTCGAGGAAGGTCATGTTCACCAGCGCGTAATTGGTGGGCAGGTCGCCCGCGTGCCAGCTTTTGACGTACTGGTCGAGCGTCCACCAGTCGAACTTGTCCTCCGGCGCGTTCGGCGGGCGGTACGGATGGAAGGCCACGATGTCATAGGCGCCGGCCGGCACCTGCCGGAGCACGCGCCCGGCCCAGAGCACGTCGCAAAAGGCCATGTTCAAGGCCACCACCCGGGCCTGGCGGTTGGCCGAACGGATGGCCGGTCCGGCTGCGGCGAGCAGCCGCGCGTAATCTTCGGGACTGCCTTTCCAGAAGCCGCCGTTGGGCTCGTTCCAGATCTGCCAGTGGTCCACCCGCCCGGCGTAGCGACGCGCCGCAGCTTCGGCGAATTTCGCGTAGGCGTCGGCACCGGCGATGGTGGCCGGGTTGTGAAAGGACGGCGCGTAGGCCAGGCAGCCGAGCACCTGGATGCCGTGCGCGCGGAGCTTGTCCACCAAGGCGTCGTAAGCCTGCCACTGGTATCGGCCGGGCGCGCGCTCGATGCTACGCCAGGTGAAGTCCTGCCGGCCCCATTTGATGCCGAGGTCCTGCATCGCCTGCAGATGGTTTTCGAGATCGGGCTGGCCGGGTTCGAGGGCGGTGTTGATGCCGAAGGGCGAGTTGGTGAGCAGCGCGGTGGCGAACGGTGCCGGCGGCAGATCCACGCGGAAGCGCGATTCGGCGGTGGGCGGCGAGGCGGCCGCCGCCGACCCGGCGCAAAGCCCCGCGGCGGCGAGCAGTCTCAAGCCGGCAAGCAGGCGGAAAGCGGTCATGCCGGCATGGTGAAAAGACCGAGGGCGGGTGGAAAGCAAGTTCTGCGAACAACCGCAGGATACCGTGCGAAACGCCGAGACAGGGTCAAGCGGTGGGGCGCCTCTCGCTGAGAGGCGACGGTTCCCGACCCTCAGCGAGGGGCCGGCTACCCAGCTTGGCACGGCAGGATGCCGGCCTTTGAGGCAGTCGAAGAGGGCTGCCGCTGCGAGAGGCGCCCGTGTCAGCGCGTGACAAAAGCCGGACGTCGCGTTAACACGCCGGCATGAAATCTCCCGCTGTTCCCACGCCGCATGCCAGCACGCGTCGCGCGTTTCTGAAAACCGTTGGAGCGGGCGCCGCCGCCGCGGTGTCGTCCCGCGCCCAGGAAATTCCGATCGCCGGCTTCGAAAAGGCGCCCGCCAATCCCGAGGCATCGCGGGAGTGGAAACCGGTTTCGGACCGGCGCCTGCGCGTCGGCATCGTGGGCTACGGCGTGTGCCAGTTTGGAGCGGCGTTCAGCTTCCAGGACCACCCGAACGTCGAGATTGTGGCCGTGAGCGACCTCCTCCCGGCGCGTTGCGCGGGTCTGGCCAGGGCGTGTCGCTGCGACAAGACGTATCCGTCGCTCGAGGAACTGGTGAAAGACGACCGCATCGAGGCGGTGTTCGTGGCCACGGATGCGCCGAGTCACGCGCGGCACTGCCTGGAAGTGCTCAAGCACGGCAAGCACGTCGCCAGCGCGGTGCCGGCGGTGTTCGGGTCGCTGGAGGAGGCGGACCAGCTTTTCGAGGCGGTCAGGAAATCCGGCCTGACGTACATGCTGTTCGAGACTTCCTGCTACCACGCCGACCTCCACGCCATGCGCGAAATCTACCGCGCGGGCGGTTTGGGCGAGGTCCTTTATTCGGAGGGCGAGTACTACCATTACATGGAACAGCCCATCCCGTCGTTCAAGGACTGGCGCGTGGGCCTGCCGCCGCAGTGGTACCCGACGCACTCGAACGCGTACCACCTGGGCGTGACCGGCGGCAGCTTCACGGAGGTGTCGTGCCTGGGCATGCCCAGCCGGATTCAGCACCTGCAGCCGGCGAACAACCGGTATCGCAATCCGTTCGGCACGGAGATCGCGCTGTTCCGCGCCAGCGAAGGCGGCATGTCCCGCATGGCCGTGAGCTGGGACACGCCTGGCGACGAAGGCGAACGCGGGCGGGTGCGCGGCCAGCGGGGGACCTTTCACGGCCGTTACGAAGGCCTCGAAAGGAAGCTGCCGGACACGAAACGCCCGCCGTTGCCACCAGGCGTGGAGGCCGGCGGCCACGGCGGCTCGCACGGCCACCTGATGAACGAATTTGTCACCGCCGTGCTGCAAAAGCGAAGGCCGCTGGTGGACGTGGCGCTGGCATTGAACATGACCGTGGCGGGCATTGTGGCCCACCAGTCCGCGCTGCAAGGCGGCGCGTGGCTCAAGGTTCCGCAGTACCGGCTGTGAGGCTCGGGCAGACCGGGCTGGGAACCACGAATGAACACCAGGGGACACGAATTCGCGGGACCAAGCCATCCGTTATCCCGAAAGCCGAAGTTGGGCAGGCGGAATGCGCTGCGCTACGGCCAACTTCGGCTTCTGGTTTTATTCGTGTGGGTTCGGGTCCATTCGCGGTTGAACTGAATGCCCGGCTCAGGCGCTGCGGGCGCTGACGTTGAGCATGTCCACGCCCAGCTTGCGCAGCGCGTAGCCGCATTCCTTCAGGTAGTCGCCGTAGCTGAGCATCCAATGGAAGCCCTTCATCTCTTCGAGGAGCTTCTGGCAGTTGCCGTGGACCTTCACGTCAATCTGGGAGCGGCAGATTTCGAGGAACGGGTTGCCGACGATCGTCGCGGCAAAGCCGACCCATTTCTGGCAGTTGAAATCGGGCACGAGGTTGGTCGTGATCTGGCCCAGCTTCATCTCGACCTTCGGCGCGGCGCCGTAGTCGGACTCGAAATGCGTCAGGATGCGCGCCTTTTCGAGCCGCCGGCCGTCCATGCGGCGTGGCGCGGTGCAATGGGCGAGCGTCACGATGCCGTCGTGCGGCGTGGTCGGGTCGTTCAGGAACACCGGCTTGCCGGAGATGTAATGGAGCAGGATGCCGGAGGGGATCACCACGAAATCGGATTCGCAGAACAGCAGGTAGCCGTCGTCGTTGAGCAGGCTGAGCGTCAGGCAGGCGGTGGTCCTGGACATGCCCATGATCGTGCCCATGCAGTGGTTCACCGTGAGGGCGTCGGTCTGGTGCTGTTCCATCACGTCGAGGAAGACCTCGCGCAGGACAAAGGCGTTAGCGACGAACTGGCGGGTGGTCTCGAGTTTCACACCGGCCTTGCCGAGGTACGCCTTCGCGGCCTGCTCGCAAGCGGCCACCAGCGCGCTGTCCTTGTACGCCGCGGTCAGCCGGGGCTCGAGGTCCTTGTAGGAGTAATCCACCAGGTCGAGCTTCCACAGGTCGCGCGAGATGCGCGGCGCCTTCCGGCCGCCCTCGCCCCAGCCCGCCGCGCCGCCAATGCACACGACGCGCTTGCCGTGCGTGCTGTTGAGCCCGTGCAACGCGCGCAGCTTCCACAGCATCTCGTCGTAGCTGTCCGTGATGACGTCGTTCACGTCCATGCCGGGCTGGCCGTACTCGTCCACGGTTTTGCGCAGAAAGCGCGGATGCACGATCTCGTACCACAGGTACGCCGGGCCGGGCAGGTGGCGCAGGAACATCAGGTTGAAGCGGTCCTTGCGCGTGAGCGTCTCGAGGATGTTCAGCCAGCCGCCCGCGGCGTACATGAGCATCACGTCGTAGTCGCCCTGGGCGATGTTCGCGGCCTGCTCGACCGTTTTCACCGCCAGCACCGGCCGGATTTCGAGCGGGAACTCCGCCTGCGCCGCCAGCTTCTTCAACTCCCCGGTGATGCGGGCCTGCTCCTGCCGGGCCGCCTCGTCGGTCTGGATGCCGCCCCAGTTGCGCCAACTGGTGGCCTCGCGGCGTTGCGGCGTTTCATACGTGAGCACGGGCTGGACGCGCAGCGGCTTGCGGCGGAGCGGGGCGCGTTCTTTCACGGAACAGCAGGCCCTGGCCTCTGCGGCGGAAAGCGACGGCAGCGTGACCAAGAGCGCGCCCAGACCGCCCACGAAGCGCCGGCGGTTCAGCGCGAAATCCAGCGGCGCGGGTTCGGCGGCGGCATGACCAAGCAAGGCCGGTTGCTGGCGGGCGCGGGACACCGAGGCGCAGCACGGGCACGAAACGGAAGCGAGGGACGGGTTTGGATTCATGGGAGATTCCGCGATGAGGAAGGTTGCACCGCGACAGGCGCGAGCTTTTCGCGGACAGCGCGCTCAGCCCGGATCGCGGCGGGTGAGTTCATTACGGAAATGCATTAGCCGCTGATGCAGAAAAAGCCAAGCGGATTCCCATCAAGGCGCACTTCGGATCCGCGCGGGCAGTCAGGGTGGCGTCAGCACATCGTCGGCGATGGTGGTGTGGGCATCCGGGCCTGCGGTCTTCGCCCCAGCGACCCGCCCCGCGCCGCCGTGGATGAGGACATCTGTGCCCGGCTGATGGCAGGGTACGACGGAGTCTCGCCCCAGCGAGTCAGCTAACCACGAGCGCGCAATTTCCGCCCGGGGCGGTCTCCAAAAGGCATTCGCCGAGGAAGGACAGGATTTGATCGGAGAGCCGCCGGCAGCGCGGGCACCAGCGCCGCGCCGCCGCCAGGTGTTTCACACAGCCGCGCAAGCCGTGCAGGCGCAGGACGCGCGGCGCCAGTTCGAGGCGCAGACGCACTTCGCGGCGCAGGCGGTTGAAGAAGGCTAGCTCGAAACTGGGGCTCGACTCCAAAGCCAGGTCTTGCAGGTCCAGGTTCGCGGCCAGCACGGCCTCCGCGGGCGCCGGCTCGTCGGTCGTGACCTGCAGGCCGAGGCTGCGCAGCACCCGGACCAGCGCCCGGGTGAATTCCTCCACAGTCACCGATTCGCGGCCGAGGTCGTCCCGGAAGTACCGCAGCACGCCGGCCGCCGCGTGGTGCAGCAGCTCCGGATCCAGCAAGCCGGAGACATCGCCGATGAGTTCGGTCACCACCAGTTCGGCCGAGCACGGGATGCGGCCGTGGGCCGTCTCAAAAACCAGGCAATCGGTACGTAGCTGTATCATGCGGCACCTCCAGACGTTTCACCGCCTGCACGAAATCCGTGGCTTCCTCGAACCGCCGGTAAACGCTGGCGAAACGCACGTAGGCCACCGGGTCGAGCGCCCGCAACTCGTTCATCACACGCTCGCCGATCAGCGTGCCCGCCACCTCACCGTCGAACTCGCTGTGCAACTCGCCGCTGATGCGCTCGACCACCTCCTCGATGGTGGCGGGGCTGATCGGGCGCTTGTCGCAGGCGCGGGTGATGCCGTTGCGCAGTTTGTCCTTGGAAAAAGCCTCGCGCCGGCCGTCGCGTTTGATGACCACCAGCGGCCGGGTTTCCACCTGCTCGTAGGTGGTGAAGCGATGACCGCAGGCCAGACACTCCCGACGGCGCCGGATGGTGGCCCCTTCGCGCGAAGCGCGGGAATCAATCACCTTGTCATCGTGGCAACCGCACTTGGGACAACGCATAATCGGCCGGACCACCGCTAAATGTGGCCACCGGCGACGGTGCCTACAAAATGTTGAGGCGTCAAGCCACAGCAAGGTTCCGCCTTGGGGCGCACGTCGCGCGCATTTGCGCTGATTCCGCAAATTGCAGTTGAACACCCATGAGCGCTGACAGGTGATGGCGGCGCAGCAAGCGGCTTTGCGAATCGCGCGCGCCGCCGACGCATGCCGGGGAAAATCGGGTTGCCTTTCTACTCCATTTGAATTGCCACGCCGGATGCTTCGCCGGGGGCTGAAGGTTCCCGAGTTTGCAACTCATTTAACCATTCACCCATTCCACAGCATTGGGTCACGATTCCGCCACACCGGATTGCTCCACGCTCCAACTGTGCTTTTGGATTGGCCAGCCTGGCTGTGCGTGCCCTAGTCTGCGCCAGCTTGAACAAACGACTCGCCTTTCGGCTCATTGTCGTGCTGCTGGTGAGCGCGTTGGGACTGGCGGTGGCGGAGTTGGTGCTGCGCTGGAGGCAGGCCGCCATCCAAGGCAGCGACCGGCTGGACCCGGGCTTCATTCGGTACGATCCCCGGCTGGGCTGGCGGCTCACCCCCGGCTGGCAGGGTGCGCACCGGCATCACGATTTCGCCGTGCGATACGCGATCAACGAATCGGGCTACCGCGCGGACCCGGCCCAGCCGAGGAACCGCTGCGGCCGGCTGATCGCGGTGGTGGGCGACAGTTTCACCTTCGGTCTGGGCGTCAACGACGGCGAGACATTCGTCAGCCGGCTGAACCGCGATGGCACGAACACCTTTCTCAATCTGTCCATCCCCGGCTTCAGCACGGACCAGCAGGCACTGCTTCTCGAAGACGAACTGCCACGGGTCCGTCCGGACGCGGTGTGGCTGGCGGTTTATGTGGGGAATGATTTGCTGGACAATCAGTTTGCCCGGCCGATCCAGCTTAACGCCGCGAAACCGCACTTCGTCCTGACGACCAACGGACTGGCACTCAAGAACGTGCCCGTGCCGATTGCTCCCAACACAGAAAGGCAGCCTCCGCCCGACCTAGCCACGGTGGTTTTGGGCGAATCGGCGCCTGAGGATGGCTGGGGAGCGCGGGTTGCCCGGCGGTTTGCGCTGGGGCGGAGGGCGCGCGACGTCCTGCTGCCGACACCGGATTACGGTGTTACGTTCGAAGCGCGGTTCCGCGGCGCCAACGACGTGTTCGACGCCATTCTGGCGCGCCTCCAGCAAACCTGCGCCCAAGCGCAGGCCGATCTGCGGGTGCTGGTGCTGGCGGGTCGGTCGTGCGTCGAGGAACCCCAGTCGCTTTCGGCGCAATACCAGCGATTCTTCGCCCGGCATGTGCTGACGGTTTGCGACAAACGCGGCATTGCGGCTCACGATCTGGTGACAATGCTGCAAAGCGAATTCGCGAAAAACGGCGCGCGGCTGTTTTACCCGAACGATGGCCACCTGAATCCGCTGGGACACGCGGTGATCCATCAGGCGCTTGCCGGAACGGGTGCAACCACTTCACACCGCAGCAAGTAAGGGCACGAGGTGGTGCCTGTCCGGGCAGGGTGATACCGATCTCCATGAACCACGAACCGATTCAGAGCACCCGGCCAGTTTGCACACGGAATGTTGGCAGTCACATCAATTTGGGCTTCAGCGGATTTCGCGAAAAGCCAGCTCCAACTCGCGACTTGCTGCCAAGTGTAACCACCCGTCGGCAAAGCTTACACAACAGCATCATTCTCACGGCTTTCGTTAGCGTCTTGCGGCCAATAGTTTGCAGCGAAACAAGCCTGGCCCGGCGGTAACAAGGCGTGGCTGACGTCGGCAGCGCTTACACATTTCGAGAGCTGGAAGCGGTTCTGCCGGCCTCAATCAGGATTTGCAACTTGTTCCAGACAAACAGACTGGAATGTCACCCAAGCCTGCCCGAGGGCTCTGGCACGAAAACTGTTCTTAATATCCGTGCTGAAGAGGAATCAATAACTGGCAAGGTAGCTTTGAAGTACGCAGGAATGCGGAAGGGAGGAGCAGTGGGGGTGTGGGCGAGGTGCTGAATCAGAGGCCGGAGAGGGGACTCCGAGCGGAAGAAGGCCAGCGTCCTCAAAGATGTGCGCCGGACAACCTGTCTGGTGCGTGTTGACACCAAGAAAACGCCGGCTGGGAGGTCGGCGTTTTTTTTGCGCTTCCTTGGTGGCACGCCGCATCCCCCACCAAACCGGGACGATTCAGCAGGTTGACTGCGGAATTCATGGCTTTGACCGACAAAGCGGGACTGAAGATCGGTCTGCCAGGCAAGACAGCATTCCCTTTCCAAGCAGCCTGCGGGAAGGCGTGGCGACCCGCTTCTCATCCTCTCCCAGCCGGGAAAACCGTGAATCCGTGGTTTGTTCTGCTTCGTTCCGGCCAAGCTTGGGTGACGCTGTTGAATCGGAGAACACTCCCGACAGCGATGCTGTGGCATGGACCTGGCCTGACACCTCCAGCGTGACTGGTTTTGAGCGGCCTTGGGGCGTGTCGATCGCGGAGAGCCGGTCGGCGCGGGCGCGTATGCTCCCCAGCCGCAACTGAATCGTCCCGACCGAACGCAACACAACCGGGGCCGCGACGCCTCATGACAACGGTTTGCTGGACGGGGCAGATCTATCAGCACCACGCGCCGGGTTGTGGCAGGGCGCGCCGGCGCAAAGGGTCCGGCTGTGCTGCCTGCACCAGCCGGGCTCGCGTGGGAAGTAGCAGCAAAGGCGCCGCGCGTTCTGGTTTTCGGGCTCAACAATCCTGCCGTCGTTGGGGGCTCTTGCTCCGGGTCTGTTTTCACGGCGTCCGTTGCGACGGCGGACTGCCCTGGCCGGAAGCTGTAACGGTAATGTTTCCAATCTGCCACCCATCTGTGAACTGAGTTGTCCATGCTGGCGACAGCCGTATGCGACAATTTCAGGCAGTCTGGCGGGTGTGGGGCTGGTTGGGCCTGGCGTTGCTCTGCGCGCCAGGTCGCGCGGCCGGTCTGGATGAGGCCCGCTCCGCCGTCGAGCAGTGGGTGAAGACGCGGCAATTGATCTCCCGCACCCAGGCCGACTGGGCCAACGACAGGGAAACCCTTGAGCAAAACATCGCGATGCTCGAGCGGGAACTGAGGACAATCGAGGAGCAGTTCGCCGGGCTGAGCACGAACACCGTCGAGGCGGAGAAGGAGCGGCGGCAGGCCGAGGAATCGCTGAAAACCTCCCAGGCGGCGCTCGAGCAGGCCGCCCGGTTCGCCGCCGGTTTCCAGCAGGAGGTCAACCAGCTTGTGCCCCGGCTGCCGGCGCCGTTGCAGGATCTTTTGAGGCCTTTCCTCAACCGCCTGCCCGCCGCGAGCGCGCCGAGGCGGATCACGAGCCCGGAGCACATCCAGGCGCTGGTCGGAGTACTAAACGAACTCGACAAGTTCAACAACGCCGTGACCGTGTTCAGCGAGAAGCGCCGCGACCAGCAAGGCGCCGAGGTGGCCGTCGAGACGGTCTATGTCGGGCTCGGCGCGGCCTACTTCGTGAACGAAGCCGGCGATTTCGCGGGGTGGGGAACGCCGGGAGCCAGCGGCTGGGAATGGAAGGTCGAGCCCGGCCTGGCGGCGTCGGTGCGCGAAGTCTTGCGCATCTACCGCAACGAACGCCCGGCCCGGTTCATCCCTCTGCCCGCGCAAATCCGGTAACCTCTCACGCCCACCTGGAGGCCCCCGTTTTCCATGAAGCATCTTTTCCGAAAACCGAAAACCGGCACTCGCGGCGGCGCGGCTCACTCCACCCGCGCAACTTCAGGTCCGGGGTCGAAGCTCCGGTCGTTGACCCTGCTGCTCACGGGCGTGGTGGCCGCGGCCGGTCTGTCCGCGCAAGACCTCGAGGGCATGGCGGCCGGCGCCGCCGCGGACCTCGAAAAATCCCTAGCCGAGCTGGCGTCCATGCGACAGCAGGTCGAATCCGAGCGGCTTCCGTTGGCGCGGCGCCTGCGCGAACTCGAGCAGCAGTTCGCTGACCGGCGGGCGGAGCTGGCCCGGGCGCAGCGCTTTGCGGAGAACCAGTTGGTAGCGCTCAACGCCCTCAAGGCCGAGGCCAGGAGCCGGGGCGACGAGGTGAAGTATCTCGATTCGCTCCTCACGGAATACACGCGGGCCTTCCGCTCCCGGTTGAATTTCATTGAGGAACCGCGTTATCAGGCCGTGCTGGAGGCGGTGGAGAAAGCCGCCGTGGCGCCGGGGCCGACCCCGGCGGAGCGCTTCGACCAACGCTCCGCGATTCTGAAGACCGCGCTCGAGCGGGCTGCGGCCGCGTTGGGCGGCGAAATCTTCCCCGGCCAGGCGCTGGATCAACGCGGCCTGGTCCAGGCGGGCCGGGTGGCCTTGTTCGGGCCGGTGGCGATGTTCGCGAGCGACGCCGGGGACACCGCCGGCCTGCTGCAACAGGAGTTGAACCGCGCCGACCCCACGGTCCTCGCGGTGGACCGCGCGACCGCGACGGCGAGCCGCGCCCTGGTGACCACCGGCCAGGGACAGATGATGCTTGACCCCACGCTGGGCAACGCCTTCAAGCTGACGCTGCTCGAGGAGAATCTCTGGGAGAAGATCAAGAAGGGCGGCTGGGCGATGGCGCCGCTGCTGGCACTGGGCGCCGCGAGCTTGGTGGTGGCGTTGTTCAAGTGGGTCCAGCTCGCGCGGGTGCGCCTGGCCACGCCGCAGGAACTCGAGGCCATCCTCAAGGACATCGCCCACGGCAGCACCGCCGGCGCCCTGACCCGCGCCCGCGCCATCGGCGGACCCGCCGGGGACTTGCTGGCGGCGGCCGTCGAGCACGTGGACGACCGGAAGGAATACATCGAGGAGATCGCTTACGAGAAGATGCTCGGCGCGCGGACGCGGCTGGAACGCGGGCTGCCCTTCCTTGCCCTGGCCGCCACCACCGGCCCGCTGCTGGGTCTGCTGGGCACGGTCATGGGCATGATCGCCACGTTCAAGCTGATTTCGAGCTTTGGCAGCGGCGACCCCAAGGTGCTGGCGGCGGGCATCTCCGAGGCGCTGATCTGCACGGCCACCGGCATGGCCGTGGCGATCCCGGCGCTGCTCGCTCACGCCTTTCTCACCCGACGGGCCAAGGGCCTCGTGGGCAGCTTGGAACAAACCGCGGTGGGTTTCATCAACGGCCTGCCCCAATCCAACAGCCTGGCCCTGAGTTAGCCGTCACCCCAAACCCCTCCCATGAATCCGATCCTCGAACAGATGATGCACACGTGGACCAGCGGCGGCTGGGTGATGCCCGCCCTGGCACTGCTGGCGCTCCTCATGTACGCCACCGCCGCGCATCTGCTCCACTCCACCCCGCGCCGCGGGCTCAAGCGCGCGAGCGACGCCGTGATCCAGCGGTGGGTTGCGGAGCCCGGCCACGCCCCCGCCCAGGTGCGCGAACTGATCCGCTACACCCAGGACGAGGTGCGTTCCCTCCGGGACATCGAGGGGCGCTTCCGCGAGGTGGAGACGTCGCAGGTCACCGACCTCGACCGGCGGCTGGCGTTTTTGAAGGTGCTGGTGGTGGCGGCGCCGCTCTTCGGCCTGCTCGGCACGGTGCTGGGAATGCTGCTGACGTTCAAAGCCATCGGCGTGGGCGGCAGTTCCACCTCGGAGATCATCGCCCGGGGCATCAGCGAGGCGCTGGTCGCCACGCAGACCGGCATGATGGTCGCGATTCCCGGCCTCCTGATGGCGCATGTGGTGAAGCGGCTGCGGGACGAGTACGTGGCCTTCCTCGCCCGTCTCGAGGGCATCACCCTGCGGCATTTCCGCCCGGTCTTCCGGGACTTCGCGCCGCCGCTGACGCGGCGGCCAGAGCGTCCTCCCCGGCCTGCAGTTGTTGAACCCACGCCCGCCATTGTTCCTGCATGAGATTCCGGCGTACATTGGGCGAGCCTGAAGAGCCCATCGAGCTGAACCTGATCCCGCTCATTGACGTGATCATGTTCCTGCTGATCTTCTTCGTCTCGACCACCAGCTTCATCGAGGAACCGGGCGTGCAGGTGGACAAACCCCAAGCCGCCAGCGCCCGGCAGTTGGAGAAGAACAGCATCATCTTTGCCGTCACCGGCGACGGCAAGGTGGCGTACGGCGGCAAGGAAATCGGCTTGGGCGGGGTGCGCCCCACCGTCAAACGACTCTGCGCCAAGGAACCGCTGCCCGTGGTCATCCAGGCCGACGAAAACGCCCGCTCGGGCATGGTCATCCGCGTCATTGACGAGGCCAAGCTGGGTGGCGCCCGGGATGTCAGCCTGGCCACCGAAAAAGGCTGAGCGGCCGGCGCCCTGACCTCCGCATGCGCAAAGTGTATCAGGGCGACCGCGGCTCGACGGGCTGGGTGGTGCCGATGTTCGTGTCCGTCGGGTTCACCGCGCTGCTGTTCGCGATCCTCCCCTTCACGCACATCGTCGCGAAGCCCGCGCGCACCCTCGAGCTGCGCAAAGCCGGCACGGCCGACCTGCCGCCGCCGGTCGAGGAGGAGCCGCCGGCGCCGCCGCCGGAGACCGCGCCGGAGACCGAGCTGCCCGCCGACCCGCAACTGGCCGACGCCGCGCCGTCCCAAGTCCCGCTCTCGGCCGATCTCGAGGTGGCGCTGGGCTCCGGCGGCGCGCTCGAAGGCTTCGGCGCCGCGGCCGCGCCGGCGGTCGTCGAGGCGATCGCGCAGGAAGCGTTCGATGTCACCGATCTGGAGAAACGCCCCGAGGCCGTCTCGCAGGTGCCGCCGGTGTACCCGCGGGCGTTGCAGAGGGCCCGGATTGAAGGCCAGGTCACGCTGGTTTTCATCCTCAACGAGGAAGGCCGCGTCGAAGACCCGCGGATCGAGCGCTCCACGCGGCCCGAGTTCGAGGCGCCCGCGCTCGAAGCCATCCGCAAGTGGCGATTCAAGCCGGGCTACAAAGACGGCCAGCCGGTGCGCAGTTTCATCCGTATTCCCATGAAGTTTCAACTGACCTCCGGCTGAGGCGCCGCGTCGCCCACCCCCTGTCCATGGCCATGAACCGGTTTTTCACGCTCTTCCACCTGACGCTGGCCCTGCTGGCCGCCTTGACCTCCGCCGCGCAGTCGCGGAGCCCGAAGAAGGACAAATCCGACGCGCCTGCCCCGGCCACGGCTCCGACCACGTTTGCCCCGCTGCCGGCGGAACACGCACTGGCCTCGATCTGGAACGACCCCGAGTTCACCCGCCGGCTGATCGGCGGCTACGGCTTTGCGTCCGAGGTCGAGCCGCGGCTCGCGCCGGAGGAACAGGCCGCCTACCGGGACAAGGTCGTGCCCCTGCTGCGCGAAGACCCCGCCCGCGCGGTACCGGTGCTCGCAGGGCTGGTGAAGCCGGGGGCCAGCGCGGTCTTTGATTTCACCCTCGGCAACATCCTGTTCCAGACCGGCGACCTGACCAACGCGGTGAAGCATTTCGAGACTGCGGTGGCGAAGTTCCCGGATTACCGCCGCGCGTGGAAGAGCCTCGGCTTCGCGCTGGTGCGTGACGGCCGTTATGAGCAGGCGATCCAGCCGCTCGCCCGCGCGGTGTCGCTGGGCGAGGCGGACGGCCGGATTTTCGGCCTGCTTGGCTTCGCCTTCATGAACGCGGGCCGGCCCGCCTCCGCCGAAGCCGCGTACCGGCAGGCGCTGGTCTTCGAGCCGGAGAACCTCGACCTCAAGCTGGGCCTGGTGAAAGGCGCGGTGGCCGCGGCGAACTACGACTACGCGGTCGCCCTGCTCGAGGAGTTGATCCGCCAGCATCCCGGGCGGGAAGGCCTGTGGACGCTGCTGGCGAACGTGTTCATCCAGAAGGAGCAACTGGAACGGGCGGCGGTCACGCTCGAACTGTTGAAGCGTCTCGGCAAGGCCACGCCGCAAAACCTGTTTTTGCTGGGCGACCTGTACCTGGCCCAGGACGCGCGGGAGCTGGCGCTGGGCGCCTATCTGGCCGCGGGCGAGGCCGGCGGGCCGCCGGACTTGCCGCGGGCCCTGCGCGCCGCCGAGTTGCTCGCCAGCCGTGGCGCCTGGGCTGAGACCCGGCAGTTGCTGGACCGGGTCCGCAGCCAAGCCGGCACGAACCTCGCGGGTGACCTCGAGCTGAAGCTCCTGCGGCTGGAGGCCCGCGTCGCGTTGTCCACCGACGCCGGCGAGCGGGCCATCCAGGTGCTCGAGCAACTGCTCCTTCGCAATCCGCTGGACGGCGAGGCGTTGGTCATGGCCGGGGATTACTACGCGCGCACCGGCGAGGTGGAGCGGGCGGAATCGCGTTACGACGCGGCGGCCAAGATCGAGGGCTTTGAAGCCCGCGCGCTGGTGAAGCACGCCCAGTTGCTGGTCAAGGAGCGCAAATACGCCCCGGCGGTCGAACTGCTCCGCAAGGCGCAGAAGCTCCAGCCCCGCGACCACGTCCAACGGTTCCTCGACCAGGTCGAGCAGTTCGCGGCCCGCGCGCGCGGCTGACCCGCCCGCGAAACCGGCCCCTAGAGGAACCCGCTTGAGTCCGAAAACCGAAATCGGCCGCAGCGCAGTGCGTCCCGCCTGCCCAACTTTGGTTTTCGGCTTGAGATTCATCCGCCTCGCCTTTCCGCGGTGGCCGGCGGCCACGGTCGGGCTGCGTTTCGTCTGGCTGGCGGGCCCGCTGCTGCTGTTCGCCTGCTGCTCGGCCCGGGCCCAGGCCGGGGCCGGGTCCATCCGCGGGACCACGCTGGAAAGCTGGAACGGCCAGCCGCTCGCCGGCGTGGCGGTGAGCCTGCGCGGCACGACTCTGGCCGTGACGACCGATGCCCAGGGGCGTTTCGAGCTGAGCCCGGTCCCACCGGGCTTGCACACCGTCCAATTCTCGAAGCCCGGCTACGCCCGCGCGATCGTCACCGAGGTGCTGGTGGCTCCGGGCCAGGCCTCGCAGGTCAACATCAGCCTCCGGCCCGAGTTCTACGAGCTGGAGGAATACGTCGTGACCGCGCCGGAGCTCGAACAGCAGGAGCAGGAGCTGCTGGTCGAGCGCCAGAGCGTGAGCGCGCTGATCGAAGCCATCGGCACCGAACGCTTCAGCCGGCTGGCGGCCGGCGACGCCGCGGAGATCATGACCAAGATCACCGGCGTGTCCGTGGTGGAGGGCAAGTTCGCGGTCATCCGCGGGCTCAGTGACCGCTACAACCTCGCGCTGCTCAACGGCGCGGACGTGCCCAGCGCGGACCCGTACCGGCGCGCCGTGCAGCTCGACCTCTTCCCCGCCGAGGTGATCCAGAACGTCTCGGTGAGCAAGACCTTCACGCCGGACCTGCCGGGCGGGTTCTCCGGCGGGGTCATGGACATCCGGACCAAGTCCTTTCCGGAGCGGTTCCTCTTCAAGATCAACGCGGGCGTGGGCTACAACACGCAGGCCACGGGCAACGAGCGGTTCCTCGCCTATCCTGGCGGCGGCACGGACTTCCTGGCGCTGGACGACGGCACGCGCGCGATGCCCGGCGAGCTGGAGGACGTTTCCGGCGACGATCTCCAGAGGCTGCTTTCCACGGCCACCAGCGGAAGCCAGAACATCCCGCTGGCCGAGAAGACCGCCGCCGCAGCCAGGATGGACCGGCTGGTCCGCTCGTTCGGCACGCCGTTCATGGGCCCCGACCGCGAGGCGCCGCCCGACCACGACTTCAGCCTGCTCGTCGGGGACACGGTCAAGCTGAAGGAGATTCCGCTGGGCTGGTTCGCGAACCTGAGCTACGAGCACGACTACCGGTTTTACGAGGACGGCATCCGGCGCCGCTACCGGCCGGCGGGCGGCGAGCCGGAGATTTACCAGGACTACCAGGACTCCCGGTCGGCCAGCGTGGCGCAATGGTCGGCGCTGGCCAGCCTGGCCAGCCGGTTCTTCGAGCGCCACGAGCTGGGCTACACCTTCCTTTACGCGCAGAACGCCGAGGACACCGCCCGCAAACTCACCGGGCAGATCGAAAGCAGCGGCGAGGACCAGTTCAACGACGCGCGCCGCACGCACCTCAACGAGCTGCACTGGACGGAACGCAACCTCACCGCGCACCAGTTCCGCGGCGCGCACGTGATCCCGCCGCTGAACGACCTCGCCGCGGACTGGCTGATCTCTTTCGCCAACACCTCCCAGCTCGAGCCGGACCTGCGTTACTTCAATTTCATCAGCTACCCCAACCCGCAGAACCCCGACGACCCGCTGCGGGGCGTGGACCTGATCAGCAACAACACGCCGTTTCCCGAACGCCCGACGCGCTATTTCCGGGCGCTCGAGGACCAGAACCTCAACGCCAAGCTGGATCTCACGCTGCCCGGCGAAGACTGGCGCGGCCTGCCCTGGAAGGTGAAAAGCGGCGTCTGGGGCAGCCAATCCGACCGCGCGTTCACCGAGCGCACCTTTAGCTACGCGGGCGGCAACGGCAGCCTGGTGGACATCGAGACCTTCCCGTACGAGTACATGCTGGGCACGAACGCGCCGCCGCCGCGCTTGGTGACGCAGAACAACCGCTCCCGCTACGTGTTCGCCCGCAGCCTGAATTCGACCTTCGGCAACAACTACTACGACGGGCTCCAGGACATCTACGCCGTGTACGGGATGGCGGAGATTCCAGTGGCGCCGCGCGTGCGCCTGACGGGGGGCGCGCGTTACGAGACCACCCTGCTCGAGGTCAGCTCCTCGGCGTTTCAGTCGGCACAAACCTTCACCGGCACGATTGACGAGGGCGACGCGCTGCCGGCGGTGAACCTCAGTTGGGAACTGCGCGACCAGATGAATGTGCGGCTCAGCTATGCCGAAACCGTCGCCCGGCCCACCTACCGGGAGTTCGCCCGCTACCGCAGCTTCGACGTGACAGGCGACCAGATCGTCGAAGGCAACCCGTTCCTGAAGATGACCCACATCCGGAACCTCGACGCCCGCTGGGAATGGTTCACGCCCGGTGGCGGGCTGCTCTCCGCGGGCGCGTTCTACAAGATCCTCGAGGACCCGATCGAGAAATTCAACGCCACGCTCAGCCCGGACGGCACGCCCATCTGGACCGCGTCGTCGGACTTCGTCACCTTCCTGAACACGCCGGAGGCGACGGTCTGGGGCGTCGAGTTCGAGGCGCGGCAGAATTTGGCGTTCCTCGAGCCGAACCTCCGGCCGTTCAGCTTCGGCCTGAACGCCGCATGGATTGACACCGAGGTCGCGCTCCAGCCGGAGATTCAGGAGATGAAGTTCCAAGCCACCGGCGAATGGTTCAACACCCGCCCGCTCTACGACCAGTCGCCTTACATCCTCAACGCCGACCTGTCCTACGACAACGAGCGCATGGGGACAAGCGTCACCCTCGCCTGCTATTACGCGGCCGAGCGGCTGGCCTTGATCGTAAACAACGGCTGGGACATCTACGAGCAGGCGGCACCCAGCCTGGACCTCGTGATCTCGCAACGGCTGGCCAAAGGGCTGAAGGCGAAATTCACCGCGCGCAACCTGCTCGACCCGAAGATTCTCCGCACTTACGCGGTCGGCGGGCCGACGGACCGCGAGTTCATCTACTCGTCCCACAACCGGGGCGTCACCTTCGGGCTCTCGCTGTCTTACGAATACTGAGACCATCCGGGCGCACGGCCCTGGCCCGTTCCGGCCGCGAGGGCGGCTTTGATACCGCTTTGTAACCCGTCCGCCATCTAGGTTCCACAGAAAGCGCGGAGTCTCTTCCCCGCGGTGGCCGTGCCAAGGCACTGGAGCCCGGCGCGCCGCGCAGCCCATTCCGATTATGAAACGACATTCGATTATGAAACGATATCAGACAATGCGAAACCTCGCTCTCGCCGCGACCTTGCTGGCGGGAGCGTCAACAGTCACCGCCGCCACCGTTCCCGTGAGCGGCATCCTGCGGGGGGAGCATCACTGGAGCGCGACCAACGAATATCTGCTGA
>CAZMOZ010000015.1:0-106176 GCA_964568145.1 uncultured Verrucomicrobiota bacterium | reverse complement strand
TTCACGCGCAGGTTCCGGTAGGCCACCGGACCGTGGTCGCCCTGAAGCATGAGCGGGCCGGCGGGCTTCTCGTCCTTCGGATCCTCCCACACCGCCGCGCGGGTGGGGCCGGTGAGTTCGACATTTTCGTGAATGACCTGGCCGTTATGGACCACCTTCACGAAGCAGGCGTTGCGGGTCTTGCGGCCGGCGGCGTCGAAGCGCGGCGCGCGGAAGCTCACGTCGAACGTCTGCCACTCGCCGGGCGGCCGGCTGGCGTTGACGCGTGGCGAGTGGCCCTCGAACTCGCCGCGGGCCTCGGTCCAGCGCGGGTAGATGCCGCCGCACTCGATGCCGGGGTACTTGTCCTTCGCGACGCCGAAGCTGTCATAGACCTGGATTTCGTAGCGGCCCATGAAGTACACGCCCGAATTCGAGCCTTTGGGGATGCAGAACTCGATGTGCGCCTCCACGTCGCCGAACTCCGCCTCGGAAATCAGGTTCACCGTGCGGCCGGTCACGCCGTTGAGCAGCACGCCCGTGCCGGGCCGCGCCTGGAACCGCTTCGAATCCGCGGGGTCGAGGCTCACGCCGCCGACGGCCAGCCAGTCGCCGGTGGGCGGCCGCCAGCCGTGCGTGTTCGTGCCGTTGAAGAGCGATCGCCATTCCGCGGCGACGGCGCTCAGGCCGGCGGCCAGCAAGGCAATGGCCAGGAAAGCCCGGGCCGCGCGCTGAAGGTGGCGAGGAGTGCGGAGAAGCGGGTGGTTCATGGTGGCGGGTGGCGGGTGAATCGGGATTCGGGATCGGTGAATTCAGCGTGCCGCCGCGCCGGTGGGTTGCGGCCGCAAGTCAAAGCAGGTCATCTCGACGGCGTTGCGCAGGAGCAGGCGGCCGTGCGCGAGCGCGGGCACGTTCCAAGTCTTGCCACGCAGCGCCTCCACGCGGGCTTTTTCGCGGAAGCCGGCCGGCGTGGCCTCCACCAGGGCCAACTGACCCTCGCCACCCAGCACGATCAGATGGCCTTCGGCCAGCAGCACCTGGCCGTAGCCGTAGCGGCCCTCGCGCCACAAACGCTCGCCGGTCCGCGCGTCCACGCAGGCCAACACGCCTTCATCGAGGCCGTACAGGTGGTCCTGCCAGAACACCGCGGCGTTGAACTTGGTCTTGAGATTACGGTTCTGCCACACGGTGCGCGCGCGGGCGCGGTGGCCGGACGGCGTCACCTCAATCAACGCCCCGCCGACGCCGTAGCCGGCGGAGACGAACACGCGGTTGGTGCCCGCCAGCACCGGCAGGGCGCAGGAAGCGTCGTAGGGCACTTTCCACGGCGTTTCCCACAGCACTTCGCGCGAACCGCAGTCCAGGCCCAGCACGCGGCTGGCGGTCACCAGCACGAGCTGGGAACAGCCGGCGAGTTCCGCCCGCAGGGGCGAGGCGTACGTGGGCGTGTCGCTCAAGGCCGCCCACAGCCGGCGGCCGTTGAGCTGGTCGTAGGCCACCACCATCTGGTTCTCCGTGCCGTCCCCGCCCACCACGACGATCGCGTTGTCCACGATCACGGGCGACGCGGCCAGGCCCCAGCGCGGGTTTTGCGCGCCGGTGTCCAGCAGGACGTTTTTGCGCCACAGCACGGAGCCCCGGGCCGCGCTGAGGCAGCGCAGTTCGCCGGTCGCGCCCAGCGTGAACAACAGGCCGGCGTGATAAACCGGTGTCGCGCGCGGGCCGTCGCCGCCCATCCATTCACTGAACAACGCGTCGTAGGCGTGCGTCCAGACCTCGCGTCCGGTCTCCAGGTCATACGCGGCGACGACCTCTTTTTCCCAGCGTTGCTCGAGGGTGAAGGCGAGGCCCTCGGCCGCGACGAACGACGCGTAGCCGCCGCCGCACGGTTGCCGCCAGAGCCGGGGCGGGCCTTCGGGCGGCCATTCCGTGAACAACGGCTGTTCGGCGTAACGACCCGCGCGGCCCGGACCACGGAAATCGGTCCAGTATGGCGGCAGCTTGCGCAGCAGGTTCGTGCCGGCCGGGGCGGGCGCGGCCGGTTGATCGCGCCGGCTTTCGTCCAGCAAACCGTAATTGGGCCGGGTGCGCGCCCGGACCAGTGTGGGGCCGAAGCCGCCTTTGAATTCGAGGTCCGCCACGCCCAGCAACATGGCCAGCCCGATCAGCAGCGCCGTGTACACCACCAGCCACAGCAGCGTGAACAGCGTGACCAGCACCTTGTGCCCGGGCGTGCAGAACGGGTCCCGGACCACCAGCCACCAGCCCAGCGGCGGGCACACCAGCAGGATCAGCCGCTCGAAAAACGGCGTGCGGTACCAGGGGACGTCGAGGGGGATGGCGGGTTCGTTTTGCATGGACGCGTCAATCCACCGCCGGCCCGCCTGGCCGACGGCCGGCGGCCGCCGCGTCCAAGGCGATGCCCAGCTTCATCAGGCGGCTAAAGTCCGCGCGCCCAAACGGCATGTCAACCCGCCGCGCCAGTTCGTCCGCGCCCGCGCCGCGCAGCCAGGCCAGCGCCTGGAACGCGCCGAGCGCCAGGTCCGGCGGGTCCACGAAGTTTTCGCCGAAATGCACCTGGCGCTCCTCGCCGACCAGCCACCAGGTCGCGTGCAGCCGTGCGAAGCGCCGCCACACCGCCTCCACCGCGTCGGCGGCCTCGGCCCGCGCCCGCGCGGCCACCTCCGGCGTCAGGTCGCGAAGCAGGGCGATCTTGTGCCGGTGCGGCGTGACCTTGAAGGACAGCGCATCGCCCCCGCCGATGAACGGGTCCAGCTCGCCCACTCCCTTGAATGAACCGGCTGCGGGCTGCTGCGCCGCGCGCCGCCACCACGCCGCCAGTTCGCGGCTCGTCGTCCCGGCCAGGTCGCGCGCGGATCGCGCGGTTTCCGCGTTGCCGGCCAGTTCCGCCAGGCGCTCCAGGGCCAGCAGCGCGCCCAGGTAACGGTTTGCGTACAAGTCGCCGCGCGCGCCGTCGAGCTGCCAGCCGGTCTGCCGCCAGTCCGCGAAGCTGGCGCGCAGGTGCGGCCAGGCCGTGAGCACGCGGTTGGTCTCCCCCACGCGAGTCGCGTACCGCCACACGGCGGCGAGGTGGCCAAACGGATGCGGCGGCTTGTACTGCCCGGCGCGGGTCAGGTCCGCGCCGGCCACCGGAAAAAACTCGCGGCGGGCGCCGGCGTCCACGGCGTAAGCGCCCTGCGCGCTGAACGGCGGGTGCCGCTCCCATTCCGCCGCCAGCCACTCGCGCACGCGGGCTTGCAGCGGATCGCCCGCCAGATGCGGATACGCCCAGGCCAGCGCGGCGAAGGTCTCTCCGCTGTGCGCGAAGAAAAATTCGCGGCCCGCCAGACCCGGTTCGACAAACAGCGGCGCCCAGCGGCGGCTCAGAACTTCGGTCACCACCGCGCGCAACTCGCGCCGCAAGTCGGGCGGCGGGAGCGCGGGCGCGGCTTCTCCCGGCATTGCCGCCGCGGAGATGCTGCGCAACGGTCCGGCCGCGCCGCTCTCGCCCGAGACGAGGCACAGCAGGCGGCTGCCGGTGAGCCAGAACACGCGGCCGTCGGCCACAGCCACGCCGCCGCGCGCCGGCCCGTGCCATTCGTTGCGCGCCCAGGGCGGATTGCGAAAGCCGCCGAAGGTGTCGCGCTCGCCGTGAATGGCGAACAGGTGACGCGTCTCCAGGTCGAACCCGCTCAGCGTGCCTTGATGCGCGATGAAGACGAGGCGGCCGGCCATGGTGAAGTTTTGCGACTCGTCGGCGGTGCCCCAAAACGTGTTCCACGGCGGCTGGGCGCCGCGATCGTGGAACAGCGGTTCGATCCGGTTCTGCGCGAGGTCCAGCAGGCCCAGGGCCACGAGCGGCGCCACGCCATGGTTCCAGTTGCCGTAGGCGCTGCGATGGAACACCAGCAACCGGCCGTCGGCGGTCAGCGCGGGCGGCGTGCCCACGCCCTGACAACCGGCGGCCCAAAGCACCGGCGCGGGCGGCAGCGCCCCGCCCGTTTCGGCGTCAAACGCGAAGAACGTGCGCGCGTCCGGCTGCTCGCGCAGATACGCCTGGATGGCGGTCTGCTCGGCCGCCCAGAGTTCCGGCGTGCCGCGCGCCGCGTCGCTTTTGATCCAGGCGTCCAGCTTGCGCCAGTCGCTGTCGTCCGCGCCGGCCTGGCGCGCGAGCAGGGAGCTGTCGCGGGCGATGCGCTGGGCCATGCTGCGAAGCGGGTTCGTGCGCACCACCACCCGCGACCGGCCGGCCGCGCCGGCGACCACCACCGGCGGGTAATCGCGCACGGACTGGCCGGACACCGGGGTCTGCCAGACTTCCGCGCCGGTCCGGACGGCATCGGTGGCAAAGGCCCGCACCACCAGGTCTTCGGCTGCGCATATCACACGCCCACCGGCCAGCGCGGCGGGTTGCCGGACCGGCGCGCCGCATTGGGCGTGCCCCAGCACCGCGCCGCTGGCCAGGTCCAGGCTCCAAAATCCCCCGTCGCGGGAGCCGATGAAGACCTGTCCGCCGGCGATGAGCGGCGCCGCGGCAAAGCCGCCGACCGTCCCCTCGGGCACGTGCGCCCAGACCAGCTTCCCCGAACTGGCGTCCACGGCGTAAACCCCGCCGCCCGCGCAGCCGGCCACCACCCGGCCGGCGTCGCAAGCGGGCGAGTGGAGGAAGGGTCCCGGCGCCGTGAAGCGCCACCGCGCCTCGCCGGTCCGGGCATCCAGCGCGTACAGGTTGCCGGCGTGGGTGGCCACAAACACACGGCCGTCGGCCGCGATGGGTTCCATGGCCGTGCCCAGGCGTTCGTCCGCGAACTCGGCTGCCCAGGCGAGGCGGAAGGGCGGCTTGAGCAACTCCGGCGTGAAGCCGGTGCGCTGGGGGTTGCCGCGCAGTTGCGGCCAGTCCGCGCGGGCTGCGGCCGGCAGCCAGGCCAGCGAGGAAAGAACGGCCAGCAAGCACCGGAGAACAACCCGCGCGACACGCATGGCGGCGTGTTAGCACCCGCTCCGCGTCGCTTCAAGGAAAGCCGCCGCCAACTTGGCAGGCGCGCAGGATATTCAACCCGGGGCGATGCAACTGGATCTGGGAGCGCCGGCGGCTCGCCGGCGGTTCGCAGTGCCAGGCCGGGGATTTTTCATGCAGCACAGAATCCGTCCCCCTTCGGGAAGCTCTGGCTGGGCGGTGGTTCTAATCGGTGGGACGCCGGCCGGTGCGACCGGGACGGTCGCGCGCCCAGTTTCCAGTCGAAGGTTTCCCGCTCAGGCCGGGTAGCTGCCGGTAATGTAGGCCTGGAGCTGGTCAATCGCCGCCGCCTGCGCGCGGATGATCCAGTTCACCAGGTCCCCGATCGAAATCACGCCCACCACCTTGCCGCCGTCCAGCACGGGCAGGTGCCGGATGCGCTTGTCCGTCATGAGCGCCATGCACTCGCTGATGGTGGTGCGTGGCGTGACGGTGTGCAGCGTGGGGGTGAGGATTTCGCGCACTGGCGTGGTGCGGGAGTTCTTGCCCTGCAAGGCCACTTTGCGGGCGTAGTCGCGCTCGGACACGATGCCGACCAGCCGGTCGCCCTCCATGACGAGCAGCGCGCCGACGTTGCGCTCGGCCATCAGGCGGATGGCCTCGAAGACCGCGGCGTCCGGTGCGACGGACCAGACGGCGTTGCCCTTGACGTTGAGGATCGCCTCAACGGTGGCGTTGATTGATGCGTTCGTTTCCATGACCCGTATGTCTCAGCGCGGCCGTGCCCCGCCGCCGGTCCAAGTCGGGCGGGCATTGGGGAGCACAGAAGCCACGCTGGAAAGAATCATGAAAGCCGCCTGTTTGGCAAGTCCGGAGCGCGCGCGAAGGCACGGCGCGGTGGCGCGGTTCCGTCGAGGGCCAGATGCCGGATGCCGGATGCCAGCAGGCGGCCTTCGGATTTCAGATTTCGGATTTCGCGGCCGCAGGCCGCCGGTGGGGCGAGACTCCGTCGAGCCCTGGAATCTCCAAGCTGCGGACGTTCGTGTCCGCGGTGCGGCCAGGATCACGAGCAGGAGCAGGAGCAGAGGGGCGGCGGCGGGCCGGGCGTTCCAAGCCGATTCAGGAAGCCGGTGAACGGCGAATCGAGGCTTGGAACGCCGCGCACGCCACGCTAAAGACGGCGCATGTCCGAAACGACACCGCTTCCGCTCACCGCCCGCACGCGCTTTTGCGCGGTGTTCGGCCATCCCGTCCGGCATTCGGCGTCGCCGCCCATGCAGAACGCCGGCCTGGTCGCGCTGGGCCTGGACTGGCGCTACCTTGCCTTCGATGTGCGGCCGGAGAACCTCGGTCCCGCCGTGGCCGGCGCCCGGGCCATGCGTTTCATCGGCCTGAACCTCACCGTGCCGCACAAGCTGCTCGCGCTCGAACTGGTGGACCAACTCGACGCCAGCGCCGCCACCTGGGGCGCCGTGAACACGATCCGCTTCGAGGCCCGGATCGGCGAAGCCTGGCGCCCGCTGGGCGAACTCGAGGAAGTGCCCGACACCGCGGAAATCCGCGCCCACGGCTTCAACACCGACGCCGACGCCCTCGAGGTGGCGCTGCGCGAAGACCTGGACCTGGCGCTGCGGGGCGCGCGCGTGTTGTTGCTCGGCGCCGGCGGGGCGGGACGCACAGCGGCCTTGAAGCTGGCCAGCGCCGGCGTGGCCGGGCTGTTTCTGGTGAACCGCACCATGGCGAAGGCGGAAGCCGTGGCCGCGGAAATCCAGCAACGTTTTCCCGGCGTCCACGCCACGCTGGGCTATCCACGCGGCGAGGTGGACCTGGCGCTCAACGCCACGTCACTGGGGCTTCGGCCCGATGACACGCTGCCGTTTGATCCCGCGCAATTCGACCTCCGGCAGGCGCGGATGGCCTACGACATGATCTACCGGCCGGCGGAGACGCCTTTTCTGGCGGCGGCGCGCGCGTCAGGCGGCCGCGTGGCAAACGGTCTCGGGATGCTGCTTCATCAAGGCGCGAAGGCGCTGGAAATCTGGACCGGCCGGCCCGCGCCGCTGGAGGTGATGCGGCTGGCGCTGCGGGCCGGCGTGTACGGCCGGACCTGACGCGCCATGTTCGCCGCAAACATTTTCGACTCCCGGAGCTGGGCCATGCTGCCGCCCCATTTCTGGACCGTGGTCTTTTTCTGCCTGGGCGCGATCGTGGGCAGCTTTCTGAACGTGTGCATCCACCGCCTGCCGGCCGGGCAAAGCGTGCTGCGTCCCGGCTCGCACTGTCCGCGCTGCGGGGCGGCCATTCCGTGGCGGCACAACCTGCCGATCCTGAGCTGGCTGCGGCTGCGGGGCCGCAGCGCGTGTTGCGGCAGCGCCATCCGGCCGCGGTACGTCGTGATCGAGGCGCTCACCGCGGCGCTGTTCGCCACTTGTTGGATCGTCTTTGGCGACGACTCGCCGGCGCTGGCGCTGGTTTACAGCGTGCTGTTGTCCGGCCTGCTGGCGGCCACGGCCATTGACTGGGAACACTTCATCATCCCGGACGAACTCACGATCGGCGGCATCGCCGTGGGCGTGGCGGCCTCGTTTCTGGTGCCAGCGCTGCACGGCACGGAATCGCCGGTGGCGGCGCTGCAACGCTCCCTGCTCGGGGCGGTGACCGGCGGCGGGTTGATCTACGCGGTGGTGCGCGGCGGCAAGGTACTCTTCGGCCGTCACGCGCTCGTGCTCCCGCCGGGCGCGCCCGTGCGCTTCGCGGAGGAAAGCCTGGTGCTGCCGGACCGCAAGATTCCGTACGAGGAACTGCTCTACCGGCGTAGCGACCGCATCCGGTTCGTCGCGCGCACCGTGGAGCTGGTGGACCGCTGTTACCGCGACGTGCCGGTGGAGGTGACGCGCGAACGGGTGAAGATCGGCCCGGACGAATTCGCCTTCGAGGCGCTGCCGGGTTTCGAGGCGGTGGCGGACCGGATCGAGCTGCCGCGGGAGGTGATGGGCCTGGGGGACGTGAAGTTCATGGCGGCGATCGGGGCGTTTCTGGGCTGGCAGGCGGTGCTGTTCAGCCTGATGGCCAGCGCGCTGGTGGGCGCGGCGGCGGGCCTGGCGCTGATCGCGCTGCGCCGGCACACGCGGTCGGCGCCGATCCCGTACGGACCATTCATCGCCGCGGCAGCTGCGGTCTGGGTGTTTGCCGGGCCGCGGATTTTGCACTGGTGGCTGGGAGGGCGGTGAAAGGGCCGGTCACGCCGGTGCGTCGCCGGCGCTCAAGCCTTGCCGTCTTGGCCGCCGGACCAGGATCGTCCACAATGACACGTCAGTTTCAGGCTTGGTTTCTTCCGCTGCCGCTGTCCCAGCACCCCAGTTCGGCAGCGAGCGCGCCCCGGCCGGTTCGTTGAGCCCATTGTCACGCGTTGATCCATGTTCCGGCACCGCTACCCACCCACCCGGTACGTTTGCTACCCGCTCTACCGGCACTTGCGGCGGCGGTGGCGATTGCCGTGTGTCGCAGCTTATTTCGCGGTGTGGGTGGTGAGCGGCGTCCTCCACAGCGCGGTGCTGCTGGCGTTTGGGCATCCGGTCGTGGCGGGTGCGTTCACGCTGCTCTTCGCTGGACTCGGCGCCGCGGGAGCCGCGGCGATCAGCATCAAAAACCGGCGCCGCGACTTGCGGGCTTGAGCACCCGCAGACTGGACAGGCCTTTCGCCGCGGCCCACCCTTGCGGCCGAACCATGAACACCATCGCCCCCAGCGCTTCACCCCATCCGCCGGCCCCGTTGCGGGTGCCGCTCAACCCCGCCTTGCGGAGCCTGCCCGTGTACCAGCCCGGCCGCCCCATCGAGGAGGTCGCCCGCGAGCTGGGCCTGCCGCCCGCCGACATCATCAAGCTCGCCTCGAACGAAAACCCGCTCGGCCCCTCGCCCAAGGCCCTCGAGGCGATGCGCGCCGCGCTCGCCCAGCAGCACCTTTACCCGGACGGCAACGCCTTCTACTTGAAACGCCGGCTGGCCGAGACACTTGGGCTCCAGCCCGCCCACCTGATCCTGGGCAACGGTTCGAACGAAGTGCTCGAGTTCGTCGGCCACGCCGTCATCGCGCCCGGCGTGGCGGTCGTGGTGTCGCAATACTGCTTCGCGGTCTATCCCATCGTGACGCACCTGTTCGGCGGCACGCTCGTCGTGGCGCCGGCCCGCGACCTGGCGCACGACCTGGCCGCCATGCGCCGCGCGATCAACCCGCGCACGCGCGTCGTGTTCGTGGCGAACCCGAACAACCCCACCGGCACCCTCGCCCCCGCCGACGCGGTGCTCGAGCTGGTCCATGCCGTGCCGCCGGAGGTCCTGCTGGTGCTGGACGAGGCGTACCTCGAATACCTCGACCAGCCGCTGGACTTGCTGCCGTTGATCCGCTCCGGCGCGAAGCCGAACCTCTTTCTCACCCGCACGTTCTCGAAGATTCACGGCCTGGCGGGACTGCGCATCGGCTACGGCATCGGCCATCCGGACTTCATCGCCGCGCTCGAGAAGATCCGTGAGCCGTTCAACGTGAACGCGCTGGCCCAGGCTGGCGCGCTGGCCGCGCTGGACGACCCTGAGCATCTCCGCCGGACCCGCGAGAATAACGCCGCCGGCCTGCGGTTTTACGCGGAAGCCTTCCGGCGGCTGGGGCTGACCTTCGTGCCCTCGGCGGCGAACTTCATCCTGGTGCGCGTCGGCGACGGCCAGCGGTGCTTCGTCGAACTCCAGAAACGCGGCGTGATCGTGCGGCCAATGGGCGGCTACCAGTTGGCCGAATGGGTCCGCATCTCGGTGGGCACGCCGGCGGAAAACGAGAAGTGCGTGGCGGCGTTGCGGGAGGTGCTGGGCGCGCAAGCGTAGCGGCGGGCGATGAAGTGTCGGGCCTGCGGCTCGACTGTGGCGCGCAGCGCCGCCGCTACAAGGTGGGTCGCCCGTCGCAGGGAGGTCGCTCCTCGCTGGGGGCGACAGGTTCCGGTCCCTCAGCGAGGGGCCGGCCACCTGGGCCAGAAGCCGGCCACTTCGCAGCGGCGCCGCGCCGCGACCGGGTTGGACCGCCGCCCGTTTTGCCTTCACCGAGACGGCGGCCCGGCGCACAGTGGCGGCGCCATGCGCAATCGCGGTTTGATCCTCGTCGCTCCCCGGATCACGCCGGTCTTGGACCCGGCCTTCCGTCCGCCCGTGCTCGCCAACCGGGCCTTTCGCGAGCGGGTGCGCGCCTCGGGCGCGCCCGTGCCGGTGGCCGTGGCGCTGGAACAGGCGGACGGCTCGATGTTCCGTTTGGCCACGGCCGTGCTGCCGGCGGAGCACCCGGAGGCGGCGGGCAATTTCTTTTACCTCGAACGCTGGCTGAAGTTCCTGCTCTGGTCGCGCGGCGGCTGGCGCATCCACTTCGCCGGACCGGCCGAACTGGCGGCGGCGCTTGAGCGACATTATCGCGAGAGCGCCACCGGGCGGTTCGACGCCGAGATGATGGGCGCGCGCATCTACGAGCGGCCGTTCACCGTCGCGCCCTGCCGGACGGAGGAACTCCCGCCCGAGCGCACCACCTCCCGGCCGCTGGGCCGGCACCTGGACGGCTGCCGAATCGGCTTCGACCTGGGCGGCAGCGACCGCAAGGTGGCCGCCGTGCTCGAAGGCAAGGTGGTCTTCAGCGACGAGACGGTGTGGGACCCCATCCCGCAGGCCGATCCGCAATACCACTTCGACGGCATCATGGACTCGTTGCGCCGCGCCGCCGCGCATCTGCCGCGCGTGGACGCCATCGGCGGGTCAGCAGCCGGGGTGTACGTGAACAACCGGGTGAAGGTGGCCTCGCTGTTCCGCGGCGTGCCGCCCGACCTGTTCGAGCGGCGCGTGAAGGACCTCTTCCTGGAAATCCGCCGGGCCTGGAACAACGTGCCGCTGGAAGTCGTCAACGACGGCGAGGTCACCGCCCTGGCCGGCTCGATGGCGCTGGGCGAAAACGCGGTGCTGGGCCTCGCGCTGGGCACCAGCACGGCGGGCGGTTACGTGACCCCGGAGGGCAACATCACTTCCTGGTTGAACGAGCTGGCGTTCGTGCCGGTGGATTACCAGCCGCGCGCGCCGGTGGACGAATGGTCCGGCGACGCGGGCACCGGCGCGAAGTACTTCTCGCAACAGGCGGTGGGGCGGCTGGTCGAGATCGCGGGCATCGAAGCCCCGCCCGGTCTGGGCCTGCCGGAGATCTTGAAGGAGGTGCAGGCGTTGATGGGGCAGGACGATTACCGCGCCCGGAAGATCTACGAAACCATCGGTGCCTGGCTCGGCTACACCGTGGCCCACCTGGCCGATTTCTACGACTTCCGCCACCTGCTCATCCTGGGGCGCGTGACCAGCGGCCGCGGCGGTGATTTGATCCTGGAAGGCGCGCGCGCGGTGTTGAAGGTGGAATTCCCGGAGCTGGCCGCGCGCGTGACGCTGCACACGCCGGACGAAAAGGAAAAACGCCACGGCCAGGCGATGGCCGCGGCCAGCCTGCCCGCGCTGGGTTGAGCCATCGGCCATGCAATTCGCCGCGCCCAACCTGGCGCCCGGCGCCGAGCAACGCCGAACCCGCCACCGGCTGTCCGGCTTGTTTCTGGCCGGCCTGCTTCTGACCGCCGGCCTGCGCGGCGAGGAGACGCGGGTGGACTTCATTTACCCAGCGGGCGGCCAGGTGGGCACGGAGGTCGCGCTCAGCGTCGCGGGCCGGTTCAGTTCCTGGCCGTTGGCCGTGTGGACGGATGATCCCGGACTGCGCATCGTCGCGGCGGACGCGCCGGGTCATTTCCAGGCGGTCATCGCCACCAACATCGCCGTTGGCCCGCATCTGATCCGGTTCCACGATGACTCCGGCGCCAGCGCTCCGTGGCAGTTTGTGGTGGGCGACCTGCCGGAACAAGTGGCCGCGCCTGAATCTGAGGAAGGTCTCGAACCGCTCCCGGTGCCGTGCGCGCAACACGGCCAACTGCGCTCACCCGGCGAAATCCACACCTGGCGCTTCGCGGCGGCCGGCCCGGTCACGCTCGAGTTCGACGCCGCGGCCACGCGACTCGATTCGCCGGCGACGCTCGGCCTGCGGCTGCTCGACGCGGATGGCACGGTGCTGGGCGAGTCCACCAACCCGCCGCCCGCGGATCCGGAGCTGCGCTGCCTGCTGGTCAAAGAAGGCGCTTACCGGCTCGAAGTGCGCCGCCGGGCGGCCGCGCCGGCTAGCGAGGCGGAGGCGCCGGTCGTTTACCGGTTGAAAACGACGACCGCCGCGCCGGCCGCCGCCGCGGCGCTGGTTCCGCGGGGCACGTTGTTCGAAAGCGCGCCGCTGCCCGATCTGTCCTCGCGCGTGATCATCCGCGAGGCGCCGGAGCCCCCGCCCGAACCGGTGCTGCACCCGGAGACGTTGAGCCCCAGCGACGGCCTGGCCGGCACGTTCGGCGGCTTCATCAACCCGGGCGGCGACGAGGACCGGTTCAGCTTCGTGGCTCGGCGCGAGGAAGTTCACCGTTACCGCGTGCGGAAGATGAATCCGGAGTCGGAGTTCCTGCCGGTGGTGCGCGTGCGGGCGGCGGGCGAAGTGCTCGCTGAATCGGCGCCCGGACTCGACTCGACGCTGGAATGGACCGCGCCGGCCGACGGCACGTACACGCTGGTCGTGGCCGATGCCCGCGGCGCGGGCGGCCCCGATTTCGCGTACGAACTCGAACTGGCGCCGCCGGAGCCGCGCGTGGCGGCGGTGACCCGGCAACACACCTTCACGCTGGCGCCCGGCGGGCGTCTCGAAGTCGCCATTGCGATCAGCCGGCCGGACGCCTATCGCGGCGTGCTCACCGTGACCGCCGCGGGTCTGCCCGCGGACGTGACGGCCGGCAGCGCCATCCTGGCGCCGGACACCGACACGGCGGTCTTGGAACTCCACGCGGCGGACGACGCGCGCCTCTTCAGCGGACCGTTCCGGCTGCTCGTGCTCGATCCGGTGTCGAGCCCGCCGCGCACGTTCGCCGTCACCGCGCCGTTGCAGGGCCGGCACGCGCCGCCCGGCGGCATGCTCGTGAACGAGACGGACACCTTCTGGCTGACGGTGCGGCCGTGAGAACCACCAGCCGGTCTTTGACGGTTGAGCGCGGGTAGGCGGGCAACATTGGCTTTCGGGTGAGATCGGCCCGCACCCATTTTGAGCGCTGGCGGCCGGGGTGTATCGTCCCGCCAGTTTCAAACCCCAAGCCATGAAACAACCGCGCCTTCTAGTTTGCGGAACGCTGGCGGCGCTGCTCGCCGGCTGCCCGAGCCTGCTTGCCGCCACGTCGTCCACTGCCCGCGCCGCCGCCACGCTCCGCCCGACCGCCGCCGCTCTCGCCACGACGAACCTGACGACCCGGACCGGCGCCACGCGACGGGATCTGGTGGCGTTGGAACTGGATCGCAACGTGTTTCGCGGGACCAACCTCACCGTGCTGCGCCGCGCGGCGCCGGGCACGCTGTCCACCGCCGCGGTGGTTCGCCCCGGACCGACCGAAGCAGCCGTCCGCCTGCCGCCGCTCGAGCAGGCGGTGGTGTTCACCGGCAGCCAGTCCGCCACGGGCAGGCTGGCGCGCGGCAAGGCGGAGTTTCCCGGCCGGTTGCTGGTGACGACCACGCCAGAGAAGCCCCGTCGGGGCGCCGTCTTTCTCGAACCCCGCACCAGTCCGCTGCCCTGGGACGCGAAGGCCCGGGCGTATGCCACGCGCCTGGTGGCGGGTGTGGACATGGCCGACTCGCAGGAGCCGGTGGAGCTGCGGCCGCCGGTGGTGATCCAGTTCTTCGCGGAACAGGCCGCAGTGTCGCCGCCGTCCGTCACGATCACCCAAAGCGGCACCGGGGGTTACCGGGAGGTGGAACTGGCGTGCCGGAAAACGGCGGCCCAACCCCAGGTGACGGCGCGCTCGGATTTCGGCGAACTCCGGCAAACCATCCCGCTGGAGTCGCTGGGCTTCGTGGCGCTGCTGGAAGGCATCCTGCCGCTGCGGTTCCTGCTGGTGGCGTTGATCGGCGGGGGCTTGGGCGGGCTGCTGCGCGCGGCGGACCGGCGTCGCCCGTGGAAGGCCGCTCAGGCGGTGAACTTCGTCTGGCAGGGCGCGGCGGTGGGCCTCGTGACCGTGTGCGTGATCTCGGCGGGGATGGGATTGGTAAACGTGCCTGTGGACGTGGTGGGCGCGGAAGTCGGGGTCTTCGCCGTGTCCGCGCTCGCGGGGCTGACGGGCGTGGCGTTGCTGCACCAATTCAAACGCAAGGCGTTCGGCGGAGGAGCGGCAAATGACGCGTGAATGGCGGGTCTTGACAGCGTCGCGAGTGGTAGCGGCAGCCATCCCTGGCTGCCGGAGAGGGCGGCATCCTGCCGCCCGGAACTGAATCCGGGATATCCCACTCGCGTTGCGCCGCAGGCCAGAGTCCGCCGGGCTGGAAGCCCGGCTCTACAGCAGGCAGGATGCCTGCTGCCACCTCGTCATGACTGCCACCCTTGGCCGCTTGGAACTCAAATTGGCCGCAGACGTAGCCGTCCCGCGCCCCGGCCGCGCCGCAGCGCGGCTCTACCCGGCAGGGGAATTCCTCAGCCCCGGTAGGGCACCGCTGCGTCGCCGCCGTTTGCCTGCGGGTATCCGCTCTGCCGGGCTACGGCCGGCCGGGAGGCCAGCCAACACCCTGATGGCCCCGCCGCTCAGGTTGGCGCCAGGTGGTCGGTCTCGGAGGCGGCGAGGTTGTTGACGCGGCGGTCGAACAGATAACGGTGGATGCTCGCGGCCGCGCGGCGGCCGTCCCGCACATCATGCACCACCAGGCCCGGACCGCGCACGAGTTCGCCTCCGGCAAACAGCCCCGGCTCGCTGGTCATGAGGTCCGCGTCCACGCGCAACCGCCCGTCGCTCAGCCGCGCCAGCAGGGCCAGCTCCGCCCCGAGCGGATGCGGCACGGGATCGGAGCCGAACGCCACCAGCACGACGTCGGCGGGGACTTCAAAGTCCGAGCCCGGCACCCATTCCACCACCGGGCGGCCATCCGCACCCGGCGCGCCCGCCTGGGTGCGCTGGCAACGAACCGCCACCACCGCGCCGGCGGCGTTGCCCAGCACGGCCACGGGCTGCGCGTTCCAGGTGAACGTGGCGCCGGCGTCGCGGGCGGTTTCGTATTCGCGGCGACTGGCCGGCAGGCGCGCGGCGTCGCGCCGGTACACGCAGTGCGCCGAGGCGGCGCCTTCGCGCAGCGCGCGGTGCAGGCATTCCATGGCCGTGTCGCCGCCACCCAGCACCACCACGCGCCGGCCGGCCACGGACAGCCGGGGCAGCGACGGCGGCGGCGAGGTCACGTGCGGCAACAGATACGTGAGCGCCTGGCAGACGCCTTGCAGTTCCGCGCCGGGCACGTCCAGCGGCCGTGCCTGTTGCGCGCCGAAGCCCAGGAACACGGCGTCGAACCGCCCGCGCAGTTCGTCCAGGGTCACGTCCTCGCCGAGCCGGACGCCGTGCAGGAACTCGACGCCGCGGCGGCGCAGTTGCCCGATGCGCCGCAACAGCGCGGTCTCCTCGAGGGCGAGCGCGGGCGCGCCGTTGGCCAGGAACCCGCCAGGCACCGCCCAGGTGTCGTACACCGTCACCGCATAGCCGTGCTTCACCAGTTCATCGGCGCAGGCCAGGCCGCCCGGCCCGGAGCCCAGCACCGCCACGCGCAGGCCGTTGGGCGGCGCCACCGGCGCGGCGGCGCCGTGGGTGAAGGCGTAGTCGTTCAGGAACCGCGCCAGCGCGCTGATGGCGACGGGGTCGCCGCGGCCGTTGAGCACGCAGGCGCTCTGGCACAGCTCCTCGGTCGGGCAGGGGCCGGCGCAGATTTCGGGCAGGTTGTTGGCGCTCTGGATCAACGCGGCGGCCTCGAGGAAGTGCCCTTCGGCGGTGAGCTGCAGCCATTCGGGGATGCGGTTGCCCAGCGGGCAGCCGGCCACGCAGAACGTCTCCGGGCATTGCAGGCAGCGGCTGGCCTCGGCGCGCGCGGACTCCTCGTCGTACGGCCCGTAGATTTCCAGGAACTCCGCGAGGCGGGCCGTGGCGGAGCGCGGCGCCGGCGCGGCGGCGGGCGGGATTTGCGGCTCGGTCGGGCTCATGGCCGGAACGGTGCTGGAGGCTGTTTTACCGGAAGGACGGTGGCCGACAAGCCCGCATTCGCGGCCGCGTCGCGCGTCCACGCCAGCGACCCGTTGAGCGACTCCAGGAACCGGCCCGGCGCCACGCCCAGCGTGAGGATCACGACGATGAGCGACAGGCACAGCGCGCGGGCCGGCCAGCGCAGGCGGACCGGCGCGGCCTCGGGGGCGTCGCGGAAGAACGCCTCGCGCGCCATCACGAGGTAGTAGTAGATGGCGATGGCGGAGTTCACCACGGTGAGGATCACCAGCGCGAAATGACCCTTCGCCCACGCGGCGGTCAGGAGGGTGAGCTTGCCCATGAAGCCGGCGAACGGCGGGATGCCGGCCAGGCCGAACACGCCCACGCCCAGCGTCAGCGCCAGCAGGGGCGAGCGGCGGTGCAGGCCGGCGAGGTCGGCCAGCGCGAGGTTCCGGCCGTCCGGCGCCAGCAACGCGAGCACGGCGAAGCACGCCAGCGCCATGAACAGATACGCCGCCGTGTAGTACAGCGCGGCCGCGTAGCCGGCGGCATCGAGCGCCACAAAACCCACCAGCGCGTAGCCGGCGTGCGCGATGCCGGAGAAGCCCAGCAGGCGCTTGAGGTCGGTCTGCGCCAGCGCGATGAGGTTGCCGTAAAACATCGAGGCCGCGGCCAGCACGCTGAACACCGCCGGCAGCACGCGATCCTCGGGCGCGGCCAGCGCCGCGAAGCGGACGAAGACCGCCACCGCGCCGAGCTTGGGCAGCGAGGCCACGAGGCCGGTGGTTTCGTTCGAGGCGCCCTGGTACACGTCCGGCGTCCAGAAGTGGAACGGGAAGATTGCCAGCTTGTAGAACAGCCCGCAGAAGGTCAGCGCCAGGCCCGCGATGGCGGCTGGCGAGGCGAGGTTCTCCGCCAGTTTCGGCACCATCACCGGCAGCGACGTCGTGCCCGTGAGGCCGAACAGGTAGCTCAGGCCGAAAAGCATCAGGCCGTTCGCGCTCACGCCAAACAGCAGGTACTTGATGGCGGATTCCATCTGCACGCGCTGGCCCGCGCGCTCCCGCCGCATGGCCACGAGGAAGTACAGCGGGAAGGCGGCCAGCTCGAGCGCGACGAACAGGG
Source organism: uncultured Verrucomicrobiota bacterium (assembly GCA_964568145.1). Classification (GTDB taxonomy): domain Bacteria; phylum Verrucomicrobiota; class Verrucomicrobiia; order Limisphaerales; family J093; genus DSVZ01. Next base: position 88,979 of record CAZMOZ010000015.1, on the reverse strand, counting down.
TGATCACGTCCACGCAACTCACCAGGAGCGTGAGGCCGCAGACGCTGAGCGTGAGGAACAGGTGGTACTCGGGTTTGACCTCGGCCGGGATGTCCGGCAGGTCGCCGCCCAGCAGGAGCACCAGCAGGAAGCCGCCGGCGAAGAGGAGCTTCAGCAGTTGCGAGAACGCGTCCACGCGATACGCCCCGTCGAACAGCACCGCGTCCTGGCCGAAGGCGGCGACGGCGGCGAGGATCGTGGCCGCCGCCACGCCCAGCGCGAAACGACGCGCCGCGCGCCCGCGCGCCTCGCCCAGGCTCAGCACAAAGAGCCCCAGCGCGCCCAGCAACAACACCAGTTCAGGAAGGAAAGCCATGTCAGGTTCTGCGGTCGGTAAGGAGGCAACTGGACGACCGCCGCAACTGGTAGCTGCGGTCATCCTTGGCTGCCGTAAAGGGTGGCATCCTGCCGCCCGGAACTGAAGCCGGGAAACCCCGCCCGCGCCGCGTCGCAGACCGGGGTCCACCGGGCTGGAAGCCAGCCGCTACCGCACAACAGGCTGCAGTTGCGGGTAAGCCGGAGGCGACCGCGATCAGGCCCGGCGGTTGAAGTTCGCGGTTCAAGTTCATGTCGCGGGCCCGAGCGCGGGCAGCGTGGCCGGCTGGGTTTGTTCGAGCAAATGCAGCACACTCTGCTCGAAGAGCCGCACAAACGGCCCGGGCTTCAGTCCGATCCAGAACACGAAGACCAGCAGCGGCGCGAGGGTGAGGACTTCGCGCGCATCGAGGTCGGGGACGCCGCGGTGCTCCGGGTTGCGCGGGCCGCCGTAGGCGACCTTCTGCAGCAGGCGCAGCATGTAGGCGGCGGCCAGCACCACGCCGGGCACGGCGGCGAGGGCGACGGGCTTCGCGTACTCGAAGGCGCCGGCCAGCGCGAGGAATTCGCCGATGAAGCTGTTCGTGCCGGGGAAGGCCAGCGACGAAAGCGCGAACACGCCCAGGAAGGCCGCGAACACCGGCACGTGCCGGCCCAGGCCGGCGGCGGCCGCGAGGTCGCGCGTGTGCAGGCGTTCATAAATGAGGCCCACCGCGATGAACAGCGCGCCGGTGGTGATGCCGTGGTTGATCATCTGGAGGATCGCGCCTTCGAGCCCGGCCTTGGTCAGCGTGAAGATGCCCAGCGTGGCGAAGCCCATGTGGCCGACGCTCGAGTAGGCCACCAGCTTCTTGAGGTCGGTCTGCGCCAGCGCGGCCAGCCCGCCGTAAAGGATCGCCGCCACGGACAGCCAGGTCAGGTACGGCAGGAACAGCCGCGCGGCGTCGGGCGTGATCGGCAGCGAGAGCCGCAGAAAGCCGTACGTGCCCATCTTCAGCAGCACGCTGGCGAGGATCACGCTGCCCGCCGTGGGCGCCTCGACGTGCGCCGCCGGCAGCCACGTGTGGAACGGGAACATCGGCACCTTGATGGCGAACGAGACGAAGAACGCCGCAAACACCCAGCACTGGAAGACCAGCGGGTACTGGCGCTCCATCAGCGCCGGCAGGCTGAAGCTGCCGGTCTCGAGGAACAGCGCGATGATGGCCACCAGCAGGAATACCGAGCCCGCCATCGTGTAGATGAAGAACTTGATGGCGGCATACACCTTGCGCGGACCGCCCCAGACGCCAATGAGCAGCGCCATCGGGATGAGCATGGCCTCCCAGAACAGGAAAAAGAGCACGAAGTCCAGCGCGCAGAACACGCCGACCATGGCGGTTTCAAGGACCAGCAGGCCGATCATGAACTCCCGCACCCGCGTGGTGATGTACCGCCACGAGGCCAGCACGCACAGCGGCAGCAGGCCCGTGGTGAGCAGCACCAGCACCAGGCTGATGCCGTCCACGCCCACCGCGTACTCGATCCGCAGCGCCGGAATCCACCGCGCCCGCTCGACAAACTGGAACGCTGCGGTGCCCGGATCGAACTGCTGGTACAGCGGCGCCGACAGCCCCGCCACCGCGAGCGTGGCCAGCAGCGTCCACCAGCGCAGCGCGCGGTCGCCGCGCAGGCACGCCGCCACCGCCGCCGCGAGCAGCGGGCTGAAGATCAGGACGCTGAGCAGCGGAAACGAGGAACTGGCGGCGGACGGTGTCATCGGAGAACCCAGCGCAGCAGCAGAAAACCCAGGGCCACGGCCACGGCCAGGGCGAAGGCGAGCAGCAGGCTTTCCTGCACCTGCCCGCGCTGGAGCGCGCGCAGGCGCCCGCCGCAGGCGCGCACCGCGGCGGCCAGGCCGTCCACCGCCCCGTCAATGACGCGGTTGTCGAACCACCCGACGCGCCGCGCGGACGCCACCAGGCCGGCGAGGCCCGAACTCCGGTAGAGTTCGCCCGCCCAGGCGTCGAGGCATTGGATGGGGCCGCGCGCCAGCCGGGTGAAGACCGGGACGGCCTGGCGGTACACCCAGTCCAGGTCGAGCGCGATTTTCGCCTCCGGCTTGAGCTTCTCGATGAGCAGCGCGAAGCCCAGCCCCGTGGCGAGGAGCAGTTGAAGCGTCTCGGACAGGTGGTACGCGCTGTACGGATGGTAGGTCACCGGGAACGGCAGCATGCTGTACAGATACGGCGTGTAGCAGCCGATGAAGAAGCACAGCGCCGCGGCCACGGTCATGGCGGCGCGCATGTTCCAGGGCGGGTCGGCGGCGCGGTTCCACGTCTCGTCCGAGGCGTGCCGTTCCCCGAACCAGATGAAGTACGGCACCTTCAGCCCGGTGTGCAGGAAGGTGCCCACGGAGGCCAGGTTCAGCAGGAAGCCCGCCCAGAGCAGATGCGCGTCCAACGCGCCCTGCACCACCATGGACTTGCTCACAAACCCGCTGGTGAGCGGGAAGGCGGAGATGGACAGGCCGCCGATGAGCGTGCACCAGAACGTCAGCGGCATCTTGCGGTACAGCCCGCCGAGATCGGTGAATTTGCTCCGGCCGGTCATGTGCAGCACGGCCCCGGCGCCCATGAAGAGCAGCGCCTTGTAGAGGATGTGCGCGAAGGCGTGGGCGCATGTGCCGTTGAGGGCCATCTCGGTGCCGATGCCGACCCCGGCCACCATGTAGCCCACCTGGCTGATGATGTGGTAAGCGAGCAGGCGGCGCGCGTCGTTTTCGAGCACCGCGTACACAACGCCGTACAGCGACATCACCACGCCCAGCGGCACCAGCAGGTCCAGGCCCGGAAAGCCGCGCACCAGCGCGTACACGGCGGTCTTGGTGGTGAACGCGCAGAGGAAGACGGAGCCGTTGAAGGTGCCTTCGCCGTAGGCGTCCGGCAGCCAGGCGTGCAGCGGCGGCACGGCGGCGTTCAGCAGGAAGCCGGTCAACACCAGCCAGGCCGCCGGCGTCATGCCGGCCACGTCGAACGCGTCAAAGGCCAGGCGGCCGCCGTTCGCCCCGCCGTGCAGGATGATGCCCGCCAGCAGGGCCAACCCGCCCACCACATGCACGAGCAGGTAGCGGAAACCGGCGGCGAGCGATTCCGGCCGGCGGCGGAACCAGATCAGGAACACCGACGCGAACGCCATGAGTTCCCAGAACACGAACAGGGTCAGGAAATCCCCGGCGTAGATCGCGCCGAGCGCGCCCGCCACGTAGAGCCAGGAGGCGAGGTGCTGGGCCTTCTCCTTCACGTGCGCGCCGTAGAGCGTGCCGATCACCGCCATCAGGCTCATGATGTAGCCGAACAGCGCGCTCAGGCTGTCCACCCGGCCGAACACGAGCGTCCAGCTCAGGAAGTCCACCTCGCCGAACGTGCCCTTGGCCAGGCTCAGCGCGCGGCCGAAGGTCAGCAGCGGCACCAGCAGCAGGTAGGCGCGTTGCAGGCGCGCCGGCACCAGTGGCAGCAACAGGCCGCCCAGGCCCAGGATCAGCGCGGGATGCAGCCAGAACTCACTCATCGTCGTAGTAATCCTCCCGCGTCAGAATCCCGGCGTGGCCGTACCACTTCGAGAGCAGGACGATCAGGATGCAGCCGATCAGGCCGAACACGGTCCAGAACCCGGGCAGCCGTTCCAGCGCCGTGTGCGCGTGTTCCTTGTCCACCCAGCCCGGCACCACGTCCGCGACGAGGAGCCCCAGCAGGACAACAACCGCCCAGCGGCTGAGGCGGTGCCGCGGATCGCGGAGAAAGTTGCGGACCCACGCCGGCCTCATGGCAGCACCTCGCGCACAAAGCTCATGAACAGTTCAGGGTAAAAGCCCAGCACCACCGAGATCACCGCGGTGAGGCTGAGCGGGATCACCATCGCCAGCGGCGCCTCGGCCAGTCTCGAGCCGGCGGGTGCGTGGCCCTCGCCGGGGTGGGCCGGCGGCCGGCCGAAGAAGGCCTGGTACACGACCGGGACGAAGTATGCCGCGTTGAGCAGCGTGCTCAGCAGCAGCACGACCACGATGCCGAAGGCCCGGGCGTCGTGCGCCCCGACCAGCAGGTACCACTTGCTGACGAACCCGCCCACCGGCGGCGCGCCGATCATGCCCAGCGAGGCGAGCGCGAACGCGCCGAAGGTGAACGGCATCACCCGGCCGAGGCCGCCGAGTTCGGAGATGTCCTTCTTGTGCGTGGCCACGTAGATCGCGCCAGCGCAGAAGAACAGGGTGATCTTCGAAAAGGCGTGGTTGGCGATGTGCACCAGCCCGCCCTGGATGGCCGCCGGGGTCAGCAGCGCCACGCCCAGGATGACGTACGACAACTGGCTCACGGTCGAGTAGGCCAGCCGGGCCTTGAGGTTGTCCTTGCTCAGCGCCACCACCGAGGCAAGCAGGATGGTGACGGACACGAACCACGCGGTGGGCAGCCCGAGGTTGGCCGCGTTCATGAGGTCCACCCCGAACACGTAGAGCATGACGCGGGTGGTCGCGAAGACGCCCACCTTCACCACCGCCACCGCGTGCAGCAGCGCGCTGACCGGCGTGGGCGCGACCATCGCCCCCGGCAGCCAGTGGTGCAGCGGCATCACGCCGTTCTTCGCGAAGCCCAGCAGGCACGCCACGTACAGGCCGGCGACCACGCCGTGCGAGAGGCCGGCCGGCAGGATGCCGCCGCGGACGTCGTGAGCGAAGTCGAGGCTGCCGGTGAGCACGTAGATGAGCACCATCGCCGGCAGGACCAGGCCCTTGGCCGTCGCCGTGAGGTACACCAGGTATTTGCGGCCGCCCTCGTAGCTTTCGGCGTCCTGGTGATGCGCCACGAGCGGATACGTGCTGACGCTGACGACCTCGTAAAACAGGTACAGCGTGAGCAGATTGTCGGCGAAGGCGCAGCCCGCGGCGCCGAACAGGGCGAGCGCGAAGCAGGTGTTGAACCGCGTCTGCGCGTGCTCCCGCAGGCCGCGCATGTAGCCCGCCGAGTAAAACACCGTGAGCACCCACAGGAACGAGGCCGCCACGGCAAAGAGCATGGACATCGCGTCCGCGCGCAGGGCGATACGCAGGCCGGGCAGCCACTCGAACACCGTATAACGCAGCGCGCGCCCGGCCAGGACATCCGGGATGAGCGACGCCGTGAGCGCGAAGAGCGTCACCGCCGCCAGCAGCGAGCAGCCTTCGCGCAGGTTGGGCCGCCGGCCGGCGGCCATCACCAGCCCCGCGCCGAGCAACGGCGCGAGCAGGGCCAGCAGCAGACGGATCTCCGGGGGGGGGTCCATCGCGTCAGCCCTTCAACTCGGACAGGTCGCGTGTGATCACCGAGCGGTAGTTCCGGTACACGGCGAACACCAGGCTCAGCGCGATGGCCACCTCGGCGGCGGCCAGCCCCATGATGAACAGCACGAAGATCTGGCCCACCGCGGGGTCGGGCGCGGTGAAGCGGTTGAGGGCCATGAAATTCAGCGACGCGGCGGAGAGGATCAACTCGCCGGCGATGAGCATGCCGATGAGCGTGCGCCGGCGCAGCAGGCCGAACACGCCGGCCGCCAGCAGCACGGCGGCGGTCACGAGGTAGGCGGCGGGTTGGTCGTACAAGGGGGTCATGTCGGAGGCGGGGCGCGGCCGGCGCGCGCCAGGACCAGCGCGCCCAGAATGGCCACCAGCAGCACCAGTGAGATCAGTTCAAACGCCAGGCTGTAGGTGGTGAGCAGCGACACGCCGATGGCCGGCACGGACCCGTCGTTGAGCCGGGCGGCCGGCACGCTCCAGGACGTGCGGACGCCCAGCCAGGCCACGCCCGCGCCGAGGGCGGCGCTGACCAGCAGGGCGCCCGCGCCCCACAGGCGCGCTTGGGGCCGCGGAACCTCAACCGGCGGCTCGTCCGGCTCGGCCAGCATCACCGCGAAGATGATCGTGACGCAGACCGCGCCGATGTAGATGAGGATTTCCATCAACGCCAGGAACGGGCTGTGCAGGAAGTAGTACAGCCCCGCCAGGCCCAGCGCGCACAACGCCAGCCCGCACACGCTGCGGATGACGCGGGTGGTCAACACGGCCAGCAAGGCGCCGCCCACCGTGACCGCCAGGGCCAGGGCGAAGACGCCGGCGACGATGCCCGTGGAACCCGGAAACGCGCTCATGACTTCTGCGCCTGCAGCCGCTTGAGCAGGTCCAGGTAATACGCCTCCCGGCTGGTGCCGGCCAGGTTGTACCGCTTGCTGAACCGCAGGGCGTCGGTGGGGCAGACCTCGACGCAGGAGCCGCACAGGCTGCAGCGGGTGAAGTCCACTTGAAACTCGGTGGGCGACTTGCGCTTCTCGCCGTCGCGCTTGATGCCCTCGACCGCGATGCACCCGCTGGGGCAGGCCTTCTCGCAGGACTTGCAGGCGACGCACAGCGACATCCCGGTCTGCGGATCGCGCACCAGCTCGACGTGGCCGCGGTAGCGGTCCGGGATGGGCAGCGTCTGGCGCGGGTAATGCACCGTGACCTGCGGCTTGAAGAACTGCTGCAGCGTGATCTTCATGCCGGTGATCAGGCTGCGGCAGCCGCCGAGGATTTCGCCAAGGGCGTTTTTCATTTCAGAACAGTTTCAAGACGACGCTGGTCAGCAACAGCGTGAACAGCGACACCGGGATCAAGATTTTCCAGGACAGGTTCAACAGGCCGTAAAACTGCGTGCGCGGAAACGTCCAGCGGACCCACACCACGGTGAAGATCAGCAGGTAGAGCTTGAGCAGGAACCACCAGACGCCGGGCGCCACGCCGATCGGGCTTTGCCAGCCGCCCAGGAACAGCACCGTGGCCAGGCTGCAGCCCACCACAATGTTCGCGTACTCGCCCATGAAAAACACGCCGAAGCCCATGCCGGCGTACTCGGTGAAGGCCCCCGCCACCAGCTCGCTCTCCGCCTCCGCCATGTCGAACGGCGCGCGGTTGGTCTCCGCCAGCATGCAGATGAAAAAGACCACGAACGTCACCGGCATCAGCGGGTTCACCCAGACCTTGAACAGGTTCCAGTGCCAGAAGCCGCCGGCCTGCTGCCGCGCGATTTCCCGCAAATCCATCGTCCCGGTGATCAGCAGCAGCGTGATGACCACCAGCAGCAGCGGGATTTCGTACGCGACGTTCTGCGACACCACCCGCGCGGCGGAGATGATGGCGTACTTGTTCCGCGAGGCCCAGCCGCCCAGCATGATGGCCATCACGTTGATGGAGCCGAAGGCGAACACCATCAGCAGGCCGACGTTGAGCGGACGGGCGGTGAGCGCCTCGCTGAACGGGATCACCGCGAAGCACATCAACGCCGGCGCCATCACCAGCACCGGCGCCAGCCGGAACAGCGCGGCGTCCGTGCCCGGCGGCACGATCACCTGCTTGGACAGCAGCTTGATGGCGTCCGCGATCGGCTGCAGCAGGCCCTCCGGCCCGACTTCCGTCGGCCCCGGCCGCCGCTGGAAGCGCGCCGCGCCCTTGCGCTCCACCCACACCAGGTAGGCGGCGTTCAGCCCCACGAACGCCATGGCGCCGACCACGAACAGCAACAGGCGAAAGGGCTCCGGGAGGGTCATGTGCGGGAAAGCCGAACGCCGAACGCCGAACGCCGCAGGCAGTCCGAAGTGCGAAGTCCGAAGTGCGAAGTCCGAAGTCCGAAGCGCGCCCGACTGAAAACCGCCAGGGCATTCTCCGCATCCAGCATCGGCACCCTCGCCGCCCGACAAACGCCGGTCTTCGACCTTCGACCTTCGACCTTCGACTTTCTCTTCATCGGTCAATGTCCGGGATCACCAGGTCCAGGCTGCCCATGAACGCCAGCGCGTCCGCCAGCAGCATGCCGCGGCTGGCTTCCTCGAACAGGCTCAGGTTGGAAAAGGACGGCGTGCGCAGCTTCACGCGGTACGGGATGTCCTTGCCGTCGCCGACGATCCGCACCATGAACCGCCCGCGCGCGGCCTCGACCGCGAAGCACGTGTCGCCCGGCGGCAGCTTGATGGTCTTGGGCACCTTGGTCTGCACCGGTCCTTCGGGGATCAGGTCCAGCGCCTGCTCGATGACGCGCAGGCTTTGCTCCATCTCCTCCATGCGCACGAGGTAGCGAGCCATCGAGTCGCCCTCGGGATGGGTGGGGATGCGGAAGTCGAGTTCGGGGTACACCGAGTACGGCTCGGCGCGGCGGACATCGTAGGCCACGCCGGCGCCGCGGATCACCGGTCCGGTGGCGCCGTAACGCCGGCACATTTCCGCGTCCACCAGGCCGATGCCCACCAGCCGCTTGCGCAGGATGATGTTGTCGGTCACCAGGTCGCGGTACATCGAGAGGCGCGGCCGCATGTACCGGGTGAATTCGCGCGTGCCCTGCAAGAACTCGGCGTCCACGTCGTTGTACAGTCCGCCGAACCGGTAGTAGCAGTAGGTCAGCCGCGCACCGGTGATGCGTTCCAGCAGGTCCAGGATTTTCTCCCGGTCATCGAAGGCGTAGAGCAGCGGCGTGAAGCCGCCCAGGTCCAGCAGGAACGCGCCGAACCAGACCAGGTGGCTGGAGATCCGGTTCAGCTCCGAGGTGATCACCCGCACGAACTCCGCGCGCCGCGGTACTTCGATCTGCGCCGCCCGCTCCACCGCCGCCACGAAGGCGTGCGTGTAGTGCATCGCCGAGAGGTAATCTATGCGGCTGGTGTTGGGCAGGAACTGCGCGCAGGTGCGGTTCTCGCCCATCTTCTCGTGCATCCGGTGGATGTACCCCGGCACCGGCTCGGCGCGCGTGATGTACTCCCCGTCCATCGTCAGCTTCACGCGCAGCACGCCGTGCGTGGCCGGATGCTGCGGCCCAAGGTTCAGGACGAAGGTCTCCGCCCCGGCGGCGGCGGCCGTGGCGGCGGCGGCGATGGCGGCCGTGTTGCTCACGGGCGGTAGTCCTTTCGCAACGGGTGGTAATCCGCGTCCTCCGGCAGCAACAGCGGGCTCAGGTTTGGGTGTCCCTGGAAGACGATCCCGAAGAACTCGTGCGTCTCGCGTTCGTGCCAGTTCGCGCCGGGGAACACCGGGCTGATCGTCGGCAGCGCGGGCGCCGCGCGCGGCAGCCGCACGCGCACCGCCACGCGCCAGAACGCGCCGGGATGAAAGAAGTCGTACACCACTTCCATTTCGTTGCCGGCCAGCCAGTCCACGCCGGTCACGGCGTCCAGCGCGTAGCCGTTTTCGTCCAGCCACCGCGCCGCCGCCGCCACCTGCTCCGCTGTCACGGCCGCCTCGACATGCACGCCCCGGCGCTGGAAATCCACCACCTGGCAGGTTGGTGGCTGCGCAGGCGCGGCACCGCTCCCGGTTCCCGCCGCGGCAGCCGGCGCCACGTCCGCCGCCCGCGGGAAGCGCCCGGCGAATTGCTGGACGAGGCTTTCCGGCGGCAGGCTCATTCAGGGGTCACGCGCGGCCAGCGGCGCTTGCCGGTGATCTTCTCCTCGAGCGTCAGGATGCCCTCGATCAACGCCTCCGGCCGGGGCGGGCAGCCGGGCACGTACACGTCCACCGGGAACAGCTTGTCCACGCCCTCGACCACGGCGTACTGGCCGGGAAACACGAACGGCCCGCCGGAGATGGCGCAGTTGCCCAGCGCGATGACCCACTTGGGCTCGAGCATCTGGTCGTACAGCGTCTTCACCGCCGGCGCCATCTTCTTGTTGATGGTGCCGGCCACGATCATCACGTCCGCCTGGCGCGGCGAGGGCCGGAACACCTCGGCGCCGAAGCGCGAGATGTCAAAGCGCGACGCGCCGGCGGCCATCATTTCGATGGCGCAGCAGGCGAGGCCGAAGGTCAGCGGCCAGAGCGAATTGGCCCGGCCCAGCGCCAGCAGATCCTCCAGTTTGGCGAACCGGATGACCTGCCCGCATTCCTTCAGTTCGGCGGTTGGGTTTTGCGTTTCCATTCAAACACCCCTTTCTTCCAGGCGTACACAATCACCAGCGACAGGATGCCGACAAACAAAGCCAGCTCGACCAGGTCCCGCACGGCGAAGGGCGGGTCGTCGTACACGACCGCCACCGGGATCAGGTACAGCACGTCCACCGCGAAGGCCACGAACACCAGCGCGTAGCGGTAATACACCGCGCTGTAGCGAATCCAGGCGTCGCCGATCGGCTCCACGCCGCATTCCACATACTGGCCGGTCTTCTGGGAGGTCTGCCGCGTCTCCCGCGCCGAGAGCAGATGCACCAGCACAAACGGCCCCAGGGCGAACACGAGCCCCGCCAGGCTGTAAGCCCCCACGTAGATCAGGTCGAGGATTTGCGTTTCGCTCATGGCTTGGGGGCCGCGCGCCTGACGCGTCGGCTGGACCCGCCGCGTCCGGGCCGGCTCTCGCCGGGCTTCCGGACTCCGCGCGACGCGGCCGGCCGGCCATTGCGGCTTCGGATCTTGATGGGAGACGCCGCGATCACCTCCGCCAGGGTGGTGGTGTGGAGCTTGGCGCGGATTTGCTCGCGAATTTCCTTCCAGAAGGCGTGCGTCGGGCAGTCATGGCCCTGGGCGCACTCCTCGATGGCGAGCAGACAGGGCCCCAGCCAGTCCTTGCCTTCCACCGCCTCGACGACTTCCAGCAGCGAAATCCCGGCCGGCGGGCGGGCCAGGGCGATGCCGCCGCGGTAACCGCGCTTGGAAATGACCAATCCCTGCCGCGCCAGGAGATTGATGATCTTCGCCAGGTAAGGCCGGGGCACGCGGGTGGTCCGGGCCACATCGGCAATGAAGCAGCTCCGCGCTCCCGGGTTCGTCAGGCAGCCCAGGGCCTTGATGGCGTAACCCGTGGTTTGCGACAGGCACAGCATGGCAGGTCCGGCGGCGCTTCGACGCCGCACACACCCAACTGCGGCAAGACGACCCGCGTGTCAACAAAGAAGCGGACCTCCACGTCGTGTTTTGGACGATATCAAAGTAAGCGTTCAAAATGCAGCCTCGATCCCAGTTGAGGCATCATGTTTTTAACCACAGCCCGCGCGCGCTGCGGTTCCGCTGGACTGTGAGGCACGGACGGCATCCGGCCGGTTATCCGGTGGGAGGTTGGTCCGTTGGCGGGGGGAGAAACTGGTGCCGGTGGTGGGACTCGAACCCACACGGCCATCACTGGCCAAGGGATTTTAAGTCCCTTGTGTCTGCCATTTCACCACACCGGCTGTCCGCGCCGTGGCGGAAAGGTCATCTAAGCAGTTTGGCGCACGCCGCAAGGGCGGCGGCGTTCTGCGCTCCTGGCTCCGCCGGGACCGCCTCACCTCTGGCAGAGTCTATCACCCCGGCTGGCGACCACACCCACGGCTTGGGCGAAGGTTGGCCACGCGGCCAGGGCCGTCAATCACTACCTGACCCGTCTCCTCCCGCAGTGCGCGGAGCTGGCCGACGCGCGCCAGCCTCGGCCTTGCGTAAGGCTTTGCCCGTCTGGGTTTCCGCCCCGGCCCAATTCGGCGGCGACATCGCGCGGCAGCCGTGTTAAACTGATTTCCGAGGCTTGGAAAAGCCAGGCCGCCGAAACGCAAACCAGACACAACCAAAGGAGCATGTCCTATGAACGTCACCGCCGAACACGAGCAGGTCTGGGTGGCCAGCCTGCTGGACCAGCCAGGCACCCTGGCGAACAAACTTCTCGCCCTGGCCGACGCCGGGGCGGACCTGGGGTTCATCATCGCCCGCCGGGCGCCGGATCATCCCGGCACGGGCGTGGTGTTTGTCACGCCGCTGCGCGGGGACCGCGAGATTGAAGCGGCCACCGAGGAAGGTTTCACCGCCACCACGCATCTCCATTCGGTGCGGGTGGAGGGGATGAATGAACCGGGCATCGCCGCCCGCGTGGCGTTGAAGATGGGCCAGGCCGGGCTGAACCTGCGCGGCTTTTCCGGCGCCACGCTGGGCACGCAGTTCGTGCTGCACCTGGCGTTCGACACCGCCGAGGACGCCGGAAAAGCCATCGCGTTGCTGCAACGGTGAAGGCTCGGGAAACGCGTTGCGCGTGGCCGTGATTTGAGGCACGCGTAGGCCGTTTGCACGGCTTGACCATCGAAATCCTCAACACCGGCAGCGAACTCCTGCTCGGCCGCGTGCTCAACACGCACCAGCAGTGGCTTTGCCGCCAGTTCACCCACGCCGGCTACGCGATCCGACGCCAGGTCGCCGTGGCCGACACCGCCCGCGACATCCAGCAAGCCGTGCGCGAGGCGCTCGGCCGCGCCACGCTGGTGGTGGTGACCGGCGGGCTCGGGCCGACCTCCGACGATCTGACCCGCGACGCCATCGCCGAACTCGTCGGCCGGCCGTTGCGCGAAGATCCCGTGGTTGTGGCGGTGCTCGAGGCCTGGTACGCGGGGCGCAAACGCATCGCCCCGCCGGCCGTGCGCGTCCAGGCGCGCGTGCCGGAAGGCGCCACCGTGCTGCCCAACGCCCACGGCACCGCGCCGGGCCTCTTGATTGAAGTCCGGCCGAATCCGCACTCGCTGACCGGCCAGCCGGCCTGGCTGGTGATGCTGCCCGGGCCGCCGCGCGAACTGCAGCCGATGTTCACCGCGCAAGTCCTGCCCTGGGTCCGGCGGACGTTCCCGCTCCCGGCGCCGTTTGCCTGCCGCACGTTGCGCAGCACCGGCGTGCCGGAATCCGTCATGCAGGAGCACATCGCCGGCCCGCTGGCACCGCTGGTGGCGCGCGGGCTCGAGGTCGGCTATTGCGCGCGGCCGGGCGAGGTGGACGTGCGGCTGGCCGCCCGCGGGGCCGAAGCGGCACAACTCGTGGCCGAAGCCGAGACCGTTGTCCGCCGCGAGGTGGGCCGCCACATTTACGGCGAGGAAGGCGATTCGCTCGAGGGTTGCGTCGTCCGCCTGCTCACCGAACGGCGGCACACGCTGGTGGTGGCGGAGTCGTGCACCGGCGGGCGGCTGGCCAGCCGGGTCACCGACGTGCCCGGCGCCTCGGCGGTGTTCCTCGGCGGCTTTCTCACCTACTCGAACGCGCTCAAGCAGCAATTGGTGGGCGTGCGGGCCGAGACGCTGGCGGCGCACGGCGCGGTGAGCGAACCAACCGCGCGTGAAATGGCCGACGGCGCGCGGCTCCGCGCCGGCGCCGACTTTGCGCTGGCCGTGACCGGGATCGCCGGGCCCGCGGGCGGCACGCCGGACAAGCCGGTTGGCACGGTCTTCATCGCGCTGGCGGCGCCGGACGGCACCCGGGTGAAGCGTTACTTGAACGCCTTCGACCGCGAGACCTTCAAGCACATGGCCAGCCAGCAGGCGCTCGAGTTGTTGCGGCAGGCCTTGCACCGGAAGCCGGCTGACCACCACCCCGGCCGGGGTGCTCCTCGACCCGTCTGAAGGTTCCGCGCCGCGCGGACCGGCTTAATCCTTGGACGTACGACCGCCGTGGTCGCCGATCAGCAACCACCGGTCTCCCTGCTTCTTCAAAATGTCCGTCCAGCGCCCGGATTCGGTTTTTTCCTTGCCCTCGGCGTCCTGGTAGATGCGCGTCCAGTAATAATGCGCAAACGCGATGTCGCCGTGGAGTTTGATGCCGACCGGCTGGATGTTCTGAACGAGCACCTTGGTGGTCTTCAACTGATGCTCAACGAACCGGCGCACTGTGGCCTTGTTGACGGGCAGGGCGTCTTCCACCGACCAGCCGAGATAGTCGTCGTGAAAGTAGCCTAGGAAACCCTCGATATCGCGCGCGGCGTCGAGGGCCCAATAAGCCTCGACACTCTTCCAGATTTCCTTCTGGGCATTGGACCACTCCTGTGCGCGGAGCAGACCGGTCGCCACCAGGGCGATTGTCAGGGTGGACACTGCGATGCGGGGCTTGATGAACTGTTTCATTGCTGGGTTGGGCGTCTTCTGGGTTTGGGGAGTCGCAAACGAACGTGTCAGCCCGCCGCAGCGACTCGTTTTGCGGTTAGCTTAGGTAACTTATACGATAAACATTTATGAATGTCAACAGTCTGGTCGGTTTCTCCCGGCCACCGCCCGGCAGGGCGTCAGCCGAAACCCGCGTTGGCGGGCCCGCCGGCGCGGCGCGGCGGAAGCGAACGCTTCTGTCGGACTCGCGAAGCCGTTGACGGCCCGGCCGGCGGCCCGGATGCTCGGTGCCGGCAATGTTCGAAGAGACTGTCCAGCTCCTCGCCAACGAGCGCGACACCGACCTGTACTTCCGGTTGGTGGCGCGCGCGCCGCAGATCGCCCCGCGGGTCCAGCCGGGCCAGTTCGCGCACCTCCGCATCCCGCTGCTCAAGGACGCCCTGCTGCGCCGGCCGTTCAGCATTTTCCAGGTAGAGGGCGACACCTTTTCCATCCTGTACAAGGCCGTGGGCAAAGGCACCGAAGCGCTCGCCCGGATGCGCCCTGGCGAGACGCTCAGCGCCATCGGCCCGCTGGGCCACGGCTTCACGGTGCCGGTGCCGGGAGGCGAAATCCCGCTCCTGGTGGCCGGCGGCTACGGCATGGCGGCCATGTATCTGCTGGCGCAACGCTCGCCGCAGAAGGGGATCGTGTTCGTCGGCGGCCGGCGGCGGGTGGACATCCTGTGCGAACCCGAGTTTCGCGCGCTGGGCTGGGAGGTGCGCGTCACCACCGAGGACGGCAGCCACGGCGAGAAAGGCCTGGTGACGCAGCCGTTGATCGCCGAGCTCCGCCGCGGCGCCGCCCGGCGCAAGCTGTTCGCCTGCGGGCCCACGCCGATGTTGAAGGCAGCGGCCGGGATCGCGGAGGAGTTCAACGTGCCCGCCGAGCTTTCCATGGACGAGCACATGTGCTGCGGCGTGGGTGTCTGCCTCACGTGCGTGATCCCGGTCCGCAACGGCGCGGGCTGGGAATACCAGCGCACCTGCACCGAAGGGCCGGTGTTTGATGCGCGGCAGATTGCGTGGGAGGTGGCCGGATGAATCGTCTCCTCGCTCGTCTCCCAATCCACTGCGCATGAACCTTTCCGTTCCGATCGGCCGGCTGACCTTGCCCAATCCGGTGACCGTGGCCTCCGGCACCTTCGGCTACGGCGTTGAGTACGCGCGGTTGCTCGACCTCAACCAGCTTGGCGCCGTGGTGGTCAAAGGCATCCGGCTCGGGCCGGTCCGCGGCAACCCGACGCCGCGCACCGTCGAGGTCGCCAGCGGCCTGATCAACGCCATCGGCCTGCAAGGGCCGGGCGTGGACGGCTTCATCGAGCAGTACTGGCCGTTCCTCAAGACCCTGAAGGTGCCCACGATCATCAACATCTGGGGCACCACGGTGGAGGAATACGCCGAGGTGGCGCGGCGGTTCGACGCGCTGGACGGCCTGGGCGCGCTCGAACTGAACGTCTCCTGTCCGAACATCAAGGAAGGCGGCGCGCAGTTCGGCACGGACTGCAAGTTGCTGGCCGAGGTCGTGGCCGCCTGCCGCCGGGCCACCACCCTGCCGCTCATCACCAAGCTCAGCCCGAACGTCGTCAGCATCGCGCCGTACGCGCGGGCGGCGGAGGACTCCGGCAGCGACGCGCTGTCCATCATGAACAGCTACCCGGCGATGGCCATCGACATCGAGACGCGCCGGCCCAAGCTGGCCAACGTGACCGGCGGCCTCACCGGACCGTGCATCAAGCCCATCGCCGTCAAACTGGTCTGGGAGGCCGCGCAGGCCGTGAAGATTCCCATCATCGGCATGGGGGGCATCCAGTGCGCGGAGGACGCCATCGAGTTCCTGATGGCCGGCGCCAGCGCCGTGGCCGTGGGCACGGCCAACTTCTACGAGCCGCAGACCGCCTTGCAGGTCATCGCCGGCCTGCGGGAATTCATGGAGCGGAAGGGCCTCACCGACCTGCGCCAGCTCGTGGGCACGGTGCGGACGGGGAAGTAAGTCGGAGCGCGGGCCGCCGCTTCCGCCGGCAACAACTCTCCAGTCTGCCGCACCGGCCTTGCCAGGGTGGGGCTCGACGAAGTCACGCTCCACCCCGTCAAAGCCGGACCGGTACAAAAGTGAGATGCCCCCCGCTCCGGCCGCGACAATCTCCCGCCGTGCAAATGTGCCCGGCTGCGCTAGACTCGCAGTCAGTGATTGCCGGACCGGCTTAGGCTGTGGGCTCGCCGGTCCTGGCGGATCTGTGTCGTGCAAAACGTCCCGGACAGTCTGGAAACAGTTGTCGCCGCGAAACCGGCGGCGCCGGCTCCCCGTGCCGTCCTCCCGGAACTGCTCGCCCCCGCCGGCGACTGGGAATGCGCCCGCGCGGCGGTCGAGAACGGCGCGGACGCGATCTACTTCGGGCTCGACCGCTTTAACGCCCGAATGCGCGCGCGGAATTTCACCGAGGCCGACCTGCCCCGGCTGATGGAGTTCCTCCACCGGCGCGGCGTGCGCGGCTACGTCACCTTCAACACCCTGGTCTTCACTGACGAACTCGCCGCGGCGGCGCGGTTTCTCCGCACGATCATCGTCGCCGGCGTGGACGCCGTCATCGTCCAGGACGTCGGCATCTGCCGGTTGATCCGGCGGCTCTCGCCGGACTTCCCCATCCACGCCTCGACGCAGATGACGATCACCAGCGCGGCGGGGATCGAGTTTGCGCGCGAGCTGGGTTGCGAACTGGTCGTGCTCGCCCGCGAATGCTCGCTGCGCGACATCGAGGCCATCCGGCAGGCCACCGGCGCGACCCTGCCGCTGGAGGTCTTTGCCCACGGCGCGCTGTGCGTGGCCTACTCGGGCCAGTGCCTGACCAGCGAGTCGCTCGGCGGCCGTTCGGCCAATCGCGGCGAATGCGCCCAGGCCTGCCGGCTGCCGTACGAACTCGTGGCCGACGGCCGCACCGTGCCGCTGGGCGACCGCCGCTACCTGCTCAGCCCGCAGGACCTCGCGAGCGTGGAGCTGATCCCCGAGCTGGTGCGACTCGGCCTGGCGTCACTCAAGATCGAAGGCCGCCTCAAGTCGCCCGAGTACGTCGCCAGCATCACGCGGATCTACCGCGAAGCGCTGGATGCGGTGGCGGAAAAGGATGCCGGATGCCAGACACCGAATGCCGGAAATCCGCCTTCCGCCTTCCGCCTTCCGCAATACGAAATGCAGATGGCGTTTTCGCGCGGGCTGTACACCGGCTGGTTCGGCGGCACCAACAACCAGGCGCTGGTCCACGCGCGGTTCCCGAAGAAACGCGGCGTCTTTCTCGGCGAAGTCCGGCGCGTCGCCGGCGACCGCGTGCAGGTCCGGCTCGCAGGCCCGCTCAAGCCCGGCGACGGCGTGGTGTTCGACGCCGGCCGGCCGGCCGCGCCCGAGGAAGGCGGGCGGGTGTACGAAATCCGAGGACCGGAGGCCGGCGGGCCGCGGGAAGTCGTGCTGACGTTTGGCCAGGGCGACATTGATTTCCGCCGCGTCCGGCCGGGTGACAAGGTCTGGAAGACCAGCGATCCCGAACTGGAGCGGCGTCTCCGGCAGACGTTCGAGGGCGACGCCATTCGCTTCCGCCGGCCGCTGGACTTCGAGGTCCACGGCGCCGCCGGGCAGCCGCTGACGCTCATCGCGCGGGACGACGGGGGCCACATCGCGCAAGCCGCTTCCGCCCTGCCGCTCGAGCCGGCGACCACCCAGCCGCTTTCGTCCGCCCGGCTGGCGGATCAGCTCGGCCGCCTGGGCGGCACGCCATTCAGGCTGGGCCGGTTGGACAACCACCTCGCCGGCGACGTGATGCTGCCGTTGAGCGAACTCAACCGTCTGCGCCGCGAGGTCGTGGCGGAGATCGAACGCCAGCGGATCGCGCCCCAGAGGTGGAGGCTGAACGAAGCTGGAAGCGCGAAGTGCGAAGTGCGAAGTACGAAGTCCGATGCCGCGCCGGCCACGACCCGGCCGGAGTTGATCGTGATGGTTCGCAGCCTGCCGCAACTCGAGGCCGCGCTGGCCGCGGGCGTGGCCACGATCTACTGCGAACTTGAAGATCCGAAACGTTACCGCGACGCGGTGCGCCTCGCCCGCGAGCGCCGCAGCGCCCCGCCCCTCACCCCTGACCCCTCATCCCTCTTCGTCGCGCCGCCCCGCATCACCAAGCCGGGCGAGGACTGGATTCTCAAGCAGGTCCGGTCGAGCGAGGCGGACGGCTACCTGGTCCGCCACCACGACCATCTGCGCTGGTTCGCCGGATGCCGGTGCGTGGGCGATTATTCGCTGAACGTGGCCAATCCACTGGCGGCGGAGTACTTCCTCGAGCGGTTCGGCCTGAAGCGCGTCACGGCCTCGTACGATCTGAACAACCTGCAGCTCGAGGCGCTGCTCACGGCCGCGCCGCCGCGCTGGTTCGAGATCACCCTGCACCAGCACATGCCCATGTTTCACATGGAGCACTGCGTGTTCTGCGCGTTTCTGAGCGCCGGCCGGGACTACCGCGACTGCGGCCGGCCGTGTGACCGGCACGCCGTCCAGTTGCGCGACCGCGTGGGCGCGCTGCATCCGCTCAAGGCCGACGCCGGCTGCCGCAACACGGTGTACAACGCCCTGGCCCAGACCGGCGCCGAGTACGCCGGCCGGCTGATCGCGCTGGGCGCGCGCTGGTTCCGGATCGAGTTCCTGGACGAACCGCCGGCGGCCGTGACGCGGACCATCGCGAGATACCGCCAACTGCTGGCCGGGGAAATCACCGGCGCGCAACTCTGGCGCGAGCTGAAGCTGCGGCATCAACTCGGCGTGACCCGCGGCTCGCTCGACCGCGGCGAGCGACCGGTTACGGTGCTGTGAGCCTCGACCAAGGACGTTTTGACCACGGATTTCGCGGATTCCGCGGCGGCGATAGCTTTGGGCGCTTGCCAGTCTCGACGCCGAAGTTCAGATCTCAACCGGAGCAACGCCGTTGACCCGGGGAATGCACCCGCCTCGGGCGCGCGTGCTCCCCAGCCTCCGCTGAATCATCCTGGCTGGTTCAGGCGCCAAGCATCCGCAGAATGCGTGCCCGGTTCTCTCATCCGTGTCATCCGTGCAATCCGTGGTTCCCTGGTCTGGACAGCCGTGATCCCCGGCCAATCCCTCGACGGCGGGTTCCGGGCCAGCACACCCCAAACTTCGATCCTGATGACCTGGACGCCCGGCTGGGGCGGAACAGGCCAGTTGCCCGTTCCCACCCATTCGCGCCTCCCCAGCCAACTCAGTAGTTCGGGTTGAAAGCGGCGGGGCGCGCGGGACTCGGAGCGGCGGCGGTCTCGGCTTCCGGGATCGCGAGTTGCCGGCGCACTTCGGCGGTGATGAAGAACATCTCCCGGGCGATTTCGCGGCAGCGCGCGTCGTAGGCCGCCGTTTCGGTGGGGAGGTCGTCGCACAGGCGGGGGTCGGCATAGTGAATGGCGAAACGCGCCCGCGCGCCCTCGATGACCGGGCAGGATCGGTCAGCGGCGCTGCAGGTCATCAGCGCGATAAACCCGTGGCGGGGGTTGCCGTCGGCCCGGTAGGGCTTCGAGTAGGCCCGCACCGGCGGGCGGTTCGCGGCATACCTCACCAGGTACACCGGGTTGTCCCCGCCTGTGGCGTCGGTGACCGCGAAGCCCGCGCGGCGCAGGGCTGTGACGGTGCGGCAGTTGCAGGCGGTGACCTCGGTGCCGCCCGAGTAGGCGTGCACGCGCTCCAGGCCGTACCAGGCCGCGGCGGTTTGCAGCCAGATCTGGGAAAGGTGGCTGCGGCGCGAGTTGTGCGTGCAGATGAATGTGACCCGGGCGTCGCCTCCGGCCCGCAGCTCTTCCGTCATGACCGCGGCAATGTCCCGCAGCACCTCCTGACGCTCGGGCGGAACCAAGGCCAGTTCAGCGGTCACCGCCTCCACGTAGGCGCGGAGCGGCGGCAGCAACGCCGCCGGTTCGCGGCTCGACCGGGAGTTGGAGCAGCCGGCGGCCAGGCCGGACAACAGCAGCAGACAGCCCAGGAGCGTTTTCATCGCCGGGTCAGCGTTTCTTCATCCAAGTCCAGACACACCACCCGCTCGCCCCCGCGCAGGTAAAGCCGCGAGCCGGCCAGCGCGGCGTGCGAATACACCTCGACGTCGTCCTCAAAAACGCGAACGCGCGACAGCGTCCGGCACTCGGTCGCGCGCGCGTCCAGCAGCCACAACTCACCACCCAGCGTCACCACCAGCACCCGCGCGTCATCGGCCAGCAGCGTGGCGTGGTCGCCCAGGGCATCATCCGCGTGGCGCCAGACCGGTTGAAGGGTGCGCAGGTCGAGGCAGAACAGGTCGCGATGAACGCCGAACAGCCGGCCCGCCGTGGCCACTGGCGTGGCCGTGTCCGGCGCCAGTTCCGCAAGGGCGGCTTCAGGCCGGGTCACGAGGCGACCGGCGGCGTCGAAGCGGTGGCGGCGTGTGCCGTTGTTTTCCGTGGCCACGAGGAGCCCGCCGTCCACGACCAGCGGCGTGGGCACGTTGAAGTCGCCCGGCTCCGGGGGCGTGAGCGCCCACAGCCGCCGGCCGGTGACGAGATCCCAGCCGCCAAGCGATTCCTGGTCATAGCCCACGATCTGCCGTCGGCCGCCCGGTTCGGCCAGAACAAAGGCGGCATAGGCCGCCGGCCGGCCAGGCACGGTCCAGCGGGTCTGCCCGGTGGCGGCGTCGAGCGCGGCCAGCGCGGCGTTCCGGCTGCCCGGATTGACGATGACCAGGCCGTCCACCAACAACGGCGTGGCGCACCAGCCCCAGGTGGGCAGCGCGGCCTGGAAGTCGCGGCGCAGGTCCCGCTCCCACAGGAGGCGCCCGTCCGCAAGGCTCACGCAACGCAGACCGCCAAAGGCCCCCAGGAGGCAGGCGCGGCCGTCGCGCAATACCGGCGCGGCGCGGGGTGACTGGCCGTAATCGAGCTGACCGCGCGCGGGAAACGCGATGCGCCAGAGCAGCTCGCCGGTCGCGGCGTCCAGACAGCGGTACACGTCGTGTTCGTCGGCGAAGTCCCGCTCGGCCAGCACAAGCCGCCCCGCAAGGACACTCAAGCCGGCCAGGCAGCCGGGCATGGCGGGTTTCTTCCACACGAATCGTGGCGGGTCGGGCAACCGGGCGGGCAGGCGGGGCACGCGGCCGTCGCGGTTGGGGCCGCGCCAGTCCGGCCAGTCGGCGCCGGCCCGGGGCGGCGTAGCCGGCGCGGGCGCGGGCGGGACGAGGGGCTGGAAGCCGGATTTGCTCTCCAGGTCGCGGAGGAGCCGGGTGTCCTTCTTGAGGTCCAGCAGGGCCTTTTCCGCGCGGGCTGCAAGGTCGGCCGCCAGACCCGTGCTGAAGAACACGGTGATGAACGGCGTGGGCGCGGAGCGGCCCAGCACCCGCAAATCACCGGGCGAGATGCTGCCGCAACCCTCGAGCAGTGGCAGGGCGTATTCCGGTATGACCGCCACGGGCGGCGGCGCGGCGGTGCTGTCGAGCACGTCCAAAGCGGCTTCGTTGCCGGGGCCGCGGGTCTCGAGGCGGGGCGGCGGTTCCAGCGCAAGCGCCGCCAGCGCGGCCCGGGCGGCGGCGTGCCGCGCGTCGGCTTCCGCCAATCCGACCAGCACCCGGCGGCCGGCCAGGTCTTTGAGTTCGCGCGCGGGGTCGTCCTTGCGGGCGACAAAGAGCGCCGCGGCGCTGGTGCGGCCCTCGCGGTCGGTGAGTTCGCAAACCGGGCGGGCGGGCCAGTTGGCCAGCCGCGCGGCGTGGGCCACGAGCGCGCGGTCGCCGATGACGAGGACGCGCTCGCGCGACGCCGCGAAGGCGAGCGAGTCGGCCAGGTCGTCGGAAAACTCGACGGACATGGGATGCTTCAGCGCGACCTGCAGCCGGGCGGCGAGTTTGCGGTAATCGCGCTGGCCGTAGCCAGGAACACAGGCGCAGGCCAGCTCCTTGGCCAGCGGGTCCATGACCACCAGCAACAGCGGCTCGGCGGCGCGGGCCAACAGGGGGGTCACGGCGAGGCAAAAGGCCAGCACTGGGGCGGGCCAGCGTCGCCAGACTGGGCGAGTGAACCTGCCAGCGGCTGCGCCGGTCAACGGCCGGCGACACGGCCGGTTGCCCGTCGGCGCGGTGGCAGATTGGAAACTGGCGCTGTCAGGGCCGCGATTCCGCAGGCCCGCTTCGGGCGCGCCAAATCCCGGCCGACCTTTCTGCCGCAGGCCGCAGGCTCGCATGGGGTGGGTTCCGGTTCAGCCTTTCCTGGCAAACACCCGGATGGCGTCGCGGGTGGTGTCGAGCAGGTAGTAGCGGGCGCCGTCCGGGCTGGCGGCGACGGTCACGCGCACGCAATCGCCGGGTCCTTCGATCAGCGCTAGCACTTCGAGGAATTGCCCTTGGGCCGAGAAACGCTTGATGCACGTGGGCGGGCCGGACTCGGCGGCGAGAACCTCGCCACCGGTCAGCAGGCGCAGGTTTTTGGGCTCGCAGCAGCCGCCAAAGTCGTCGGCCTTGACCCGGCCGGACTTGCCGAACTTGCGGAGCAGTTGGCCATCGCGGTCGCGGCACTCGACGCCGTGGCGGGCGTTGTGGGCGATCCAGAGTTGGCCCTCGCGCGCCTGGATGTCCATCTGGCTGCAGCAGCCGCGCAGTTTCTCGACAATCATCGCCGGTTCGGTCAGGTCGCGCGTGAGGCGGTACACCCGGTAGGTGAAGTCCATCGGCGCGGGCACGGCCACGAACACGTCCTGCCCGGTCACCGCCAGCCCGGTCACATCCGCGCGCCGGCGCTCGAGGAAGGCGAGCATCCGGTCGCGCGCGCTTTCGCAGCTCTGCTGGGTCTGCCGCGCGTCCTCCCGGATCATCTCCTCGACCTCGGGGCTGAGGGTCACCTGGGTGTTGGCGACGGGGCTTTCCACGCTGGCCAGCACCCGGCCGGCGGGGTCGAGCTTGAGGATTTTGCCGCTGCCGCCGACGTAAATGGTATCATCGGCCGCGACAGCCACCGCTTCCGGTTGAATGTCCAACGGCCAGGTGTGCCGCAGCTCGCCTTGCGGCGAATAAACCCGGAGCGCGCCGGTGGCAGGCGCCGTGGTGCCCGCCGGGACTTCCTCGCCCGGCCTCGCGGCCTTGGCCGGCGCAAAGCAGGCCAGAATCTCGCCGGCGCGGTTGAGGCCGTAATTGCGCAAGGCGCCCGGCCGCCGCGGGTCGCCGATTTGAATCGTCGCCACCTCCTGGCAGGCGGGTTTCCAAGCCGGGTCTTTGGCCCGCCGGGCGGCCGCCTCCCGGAGTTGGGCCTGGTAGGCGTCGGCCGTGATCGCGCCGGCCTCCCCTTCTCCGGCTGTACTGCCCACACTTTGGCTGAGCAACTTCAGGGCCGCGGGCAGCCAGGCCTGGGCCGTGACGACCAGGCAGACGCCGGCCGCCAAGGCGAGGATCAACGGGAATCTGATTCGTGCTCTCATGGGATGACGTGTCGCGGTTGTCGGTCAACTCCGTTAAAGCCCGGTTCAAACGAACCCTCGTGCTTCGGTGACCTTGTACATAAGACACCGGACCCGGCGTCTTCGCACGAAAAAAATCAAGCCTCCCGGCGGGGGAAACGCGGGCCGTGGCTCGGGCCTCCTGCCGAACGGAGTGGGCGGCAGCTTGCGGCCTAGAGCAGCCAAGGCCGGAGACCCGGACGCAGGCGCCGGGCATCCGGCGGAATACGTGCCCGGCTCTTCCATCCGTGCCGTCCGCGCCAGTCGTGGTTCTTCGGTTTGAGCAGCCACCGTTCCCCCCGCCGCGCCCTGTCCGCGGCGGTTCCGGGCCAAAAAACGGCAAGCCTTGGCCAAAAGGCACGTAGTCCACGCGCCAGATTCGCAAAAACTTGACCTGGCTCAGGCAAAGCCGGTTGACCGTCTTGAACGCCGGCTGGCCGGAGCCGAACGTCGTGGGACGAAAACCGTGGTCAAAGCAACGCCAGCGCCGGCTGACCGCCGGGAGTTCCTCCGCGCCTGCGGACGCTGGACCGCCGTGCTTGCGCTGGCGGGCGGCGTAATCGAGCTGGCCCGCCGGCGACGCATTCAGCCGCTTTCGGAAGCCTGCCTGACTGCCCGGCCTTGCGCGGGTTGCGCGGTCTTGGCCGGTTGCGAGTTTCCAGCCGCCCTCGCCGCACGCGCCCCACAGGAAGGAGGTCGCTCATGAAACCGTCATCCAACCGCTCCGCACTGAACCGCCGCGAGTTCCTCCGCGCCGGCGGCGGACTCGGCCTGGCCGGGCTGGTGGCGTCCGCGAATCCCGCCGCCCGCGCTGCCGCGCCCGGCCGCCCCAACCCGTCGGCCTACGATGTCAGCCGGTTTGAAACGACCGATCCGCGCCTGATCGGCTACACGGAACTGCGCCGCTTCAAGGCGCCGCGCGCGGACGCCCGCCGACTGACGCTTGGGCCGGACGGCCGGTTGTGGATCGCCGCCGGCAATTACCTCGTGGAGGCCAGCGACACCGGCGTGGCGCTTAAGGAAGTTGCCTTCGCCGCTCCGCTGCGGTGCCTCGCGGTGGCTTCCGATGGCGCGGTTTTCGCCGGCTTGCGCGATCACGTGGAAGTGCTGGACGCCGAAGGCAAGCGCACCGCCGTCTGGGAATCGCCGCGCAAACGCGCGTGGCTGACCGGCCTCCTGGCCACGGCGGACGCCGTGTTCGCGGCCGATTCGGGCAACCGCGTGATCTGGCGCCATGACCGCGCCGGCCAGGTGCTGGGCCGGCTGGGTGAAAAGGACCAGGACCGCGACATCCCCGGCTTCGTGCTGCCGAGCCCGCACCTGGACGTGGAGTTGCACCCGGACGGCCTGCTGCGGGTCAACAACCCCGGCCGCCACCTGGTGGAGGCGTACACACTCGAGGGTGACCGCGAGTTTTTCTGGGGCAAGCCGGGCATGGGCATCGAGGCCTTCTGCGGGTGCTGCAACCCCATCGCCCTCGCCATCCTGCCCGACGGCCGGATCGTGACGGCGGAGAAAGGCCTGCCGCGCGTGAAGGTGTACGGCGTGAACGGCAACCTCGAGTGCGTGGTCGCCGGTGCGGAGAGCTTCCCGGAGAATCTCCGCGCCTGCCGCGGCGATGGCCGGAACGAGACCGTGAACATCAGCCTCGACGTCGTCGCGGACCGCCAGGGGCGCATTTACATCCTCGACCCGGTCAGCGCGGAAATCCGGGTCATGGCGCCCAAGTCCGCCGCCTGAGTCGTCGCCATGTCCGCCCCGCCGAAATCCGAGAGCCCGCCGAGCCGGCGCCAGTTTCTGCGCGATGGCGCGCGGGTGGCCACGATGACCGGCCTGGGCGCGATCTTCGGTCTGGCGGCCACGCGCAGCGCGAAGGACCAGAGCCACGTCTGGCAGATTGACCCGGCGCGCTGCGTGTATTGCGGCAACTGCGCCACCGCCTGCGTGCTCAAGCCGTCCGCCGTCAAGTGCGTCCAGAGCTACCCAATCTGCGGCTACTGCGACCTGTGCACCGGCTACTTCGTGCCGGAGCCGAACGCGCTCAACACCGGCGCGGAAAACCAGGTCTGTCCCACCGCGGCCATCGAGCGGCGGTTCATCGAGGACCCATACTACGAGTACAACATTGACGAGGATTTGTGCATCGGCTGCGCCAAATGCGTGGAGGGCTGCACGCGCTTTGGCAACGGCTCCTTTTACCTGCAGGTCCGGCACGACCGCTGCCTGAACTGCAACGAGTGTTCGATCGCCCGCGTGTGCGCCGGCGACGCCTTCCGGCGCGTCCCGGCCAGCCAGCCGTACATCATCAAGCTGACCGCCCACGAATGAAGCCCGCCCGGCGCAGTTTGGTCCTCAGTTTGATCGTCGGGGGGCTGCTGCTGTGGCTCGGCCACGGCGGCTCCGCGCTGGCCGAACTACGCTTCCCCCCGCCGGAATTTGAAAGCGATTATGTCATGCCGCCGGGCATCACCACGCCCCCGCCGCGCGCGCTGGCCTGGGAATACATGGACCTGGCGGTCCTGGTGGGCGCGCTGGGCCTCGCGGCCTGGCTGGTCCACCGCCAGCGGTCCCGCCGCGGGCTGGCCGCGCTGTCGGTGTTTTCGCTGATCTACTTTGGTTTCTACCGCGAGGGCTGCATCTGCCCGATCGGCGCGCCGCAGAACGTCGCCTACGGCCTGTTCAACCCCAGCTACGCCATCCCGTTGACCGTGCTGCTGTTCTTCCTGGTGCCGCTGGTGTTCTCGCTGTTCACCGGCCGCACCTTTTGCGCGGCCGTCTGCCCGCACGGCGCGCTGCAGGACCTGGTGCTGCTCAAGCCGGTCAAGGTGCCGGCCTGGCTCGAACAGGGCCTCGGCACGCTGCCGTACATCTTCCTGGGCGGCGGCCTGCTCTTCGCGGCCACCGGCGTCGGCTTCATCATCTGCCGCTACGACCCGTTTGTGCCGCTGTTCCGCATGACGGGCAGCCTCTTCATGCTCACGCTCGGCGGGGCGTTTCTGGTGACCTCGATGTTTGTGGGGCGGCCGTTCTGCCGGTTCCTGTGTCCGTACGGGGCGCTGCTGCGGGTGGGCTCGCTGTTCTCGAAATGGCGGGTGCGGATCACGCCGGACTACTGCACGCACTGCCGGCTGTGCGAGCACTCCTGCCCGTTCGGCGCGATCCGCGAGCCGCTGGCCGCGCCGGCCAGTCCCGCCGCGCTCGCGCCCGACCGCCGCCGCCTGGGCTGGCTGCTGGTGGCGCTGCCGCTGCTCGTGGTCGCCGGCGCCTGGGTGGGCCGGCACTTGAGCGTGCCCGCCGCGCGCGCGCATCCCACCGTGGCGCTGGCGGAGAAATTCCTCGCGCCCGACAAACCCGCCGCGCCGCCCGGCGCGCCCACCCCGGAAACCCGCGCGCTGGCCCGCGCCGAACTCGAAGCGCCGGCGATCATCGCCCGGGCCGCGGACATCCGCCGCCGGCTCACCACCGCGGGCGGGTGGTTCGGGGGCTGGGTGGGACTGGTCTTCGGCGCGCGGCTCATCAGCCTGTCCCTGCGCACCACCCGCACGGATTTTGAGCCCGACCGCGGCGCCTGCTTTGCCTGCGGTCGCTGTTACCTCTCCTGCCCCAACGAGCGCGTGCGCCGCGGGCTCATCTCGCCCGCGGAGGCGGCGGGCCTCAACGCCAACCTCGCCGCCACCGCGCGTAACCGCACTTGAGCCGTGGCCGCCCCAACCCTCAGCGCCCATCCCGCTCCGGCCGCCCCGCCCCCGGCAGTCGCGCGGCCGCTGGCGCGAACGCTGCTTCTCGTAGCGGTGTTCTGCGGCCTGGCCGTGGCGACGCTGCTGGCGGTTCACTGGCTCACGCGCCACGACGATCCGCTCAAGTCGCCGCAGCTTGCGGCGTTGAAGCAGCAGCTCGTGGCCGAGCCCAGGAACGAGGCGCTCAAGGAACAGATTCGCGCGCTCGACCTGACCTTGCGCCGGCGCCACGCCTGGCTGCTGGCGGTGTACGGCTTCGGCGCGTGGTTCCTGCTGGCGGCCGCGGTGCTGCTGGTGCTGCTGGGCAAGGCGCTGGCCCGCCTTCACGCCGTGCCGCCCCTGCCGCAGCCGCGCCCGGACGCTGCGGAGCGTGCGGCGGACACCGCCCGGCGCGCGCGGCTGCTCACGTCCGCCGTGGCGGCGGTGGCTGTCGTGGGCGCCGGCTGGCTCGGTCTTTCGGTCCGGAGCGTCCTGCCGGCCGACCCGGCGGGCGTGGAGAAGTTGCTGGCCAAATTGCGCGGTGAGGAGGACGCGGCGGATCTGCCGTCGCCGGCCGAGTACGCCGCGAACTGGCCGCGGTTCCTCGGCCCGACCGGCAACGCGTTCGTGCCCGAGGCGGTCTTCCCGCTGCAATTTGACCTGGCCGGCGGCGCGGGCGTGCGCTGGAAAACGCCGGTCAGCGCGGCGGGGTTCAACTCGCCGCTGATCTGGAGCAACCGCGTGTTCCTGGCCGGCGGCGACGCTTCCAACCGGGTCGTTCTCGCCTTCGATCTGGCCACGGGCCAGCCAGCCTGGGAACGCCCGGTGGTGAACGTGCCGGGCTCGCCCGCCAAGCCGCCGGAGATTCCCGAGTCCACCGGCTTCGCCGCCTCCACGATGGCCACGGACGGGCGGCGCGTGTACGTCCTGTTCGCCAACGGCGACCTGGCGGCCCTCAGCCTCGACGGCGCGCCGGTCTGGTCGAAGAACCTCGGTGTCCCGCACAACCCGTACGGCCACGCCACGTCGCTGGCCACCTGGCAGGGCCGGCTGCTGGTCCAGTTCGACCAGGCCGAGCCGGAGGAAAATCTCTCGAAGCTGTACGCCTTCGACGGCGCGAGCGGCCGCGTACTGTGGCAGAAGAACCGGCCCGTGGGCGCGTCCTGGGCCACGCCGATCGTCTTCGAGGCGGCCGGCAAGCCGCAGATCGGCACGCTCGGCGGGGAATGGGTCATCGCCTACCAGGCTCCCGACGGCGCGGAGTTGTGGCGCGCGAAGCTGCTGGCCGGCGAGGTCACGCCCTCGCCGATTTTCGCGGGCGGGCTGTTCCTCGCCGCCAGTCCCGCCGACCGCCTGTTCGCGCTGCGGCCGGACGGCGCGGGCGAGGTCACGAAATCGCACCTGGTCTGGGAAAGCGACGAAAGCGTCCCGGACATCACCAGTCCGGTCAGCAACGGCGAGCTGGTTTTCACAGTGCTCTCGCATGGCGTGGTGACCTGCTACGATTTCAAGGACGGCAAGCCGCTGTGGGAGCGCGAACTTGATTTCGAGGTCAACGCCACGCCGGCCATTGCGGGCAACCGTCTGTATCTGTTCGGCACCAAGGGCCACGTGGCGGTGCTCGAGGCGGCCCGCGCGGCGAAGGAGCTTGCGCGGTTTGAACTGGGCGAAGGCGTGTTTGCCAGCCCGGCGATGGCGCACGGCGTGATGGTCGTGCGCTCGGTCAAACACCTGTTCTGCGTGGGCCCCGGCGCGGGCCCGCGACTGGAGGCGAAATCGCCGTGAAGCCCGCCCCCGCCGCTCCGCCCGCGCCCCCGCCGGCCGTGGACCTCGGCTTCGCCGCCGAGGCGCTCGAGCGCCTCGGCCGCACGCCGGACGCGGTGATTCCGGTGCTCCAGGCGCTGCAGGATCATTACGGCTATCTGCCGCGGGAGGCGCTCGAGTTTGTCAGCCGCCACAGCCAGATCACGCCCGCGGCCATCACCGGCGTGGCCACGTTCTACGACATGTTCCGGCACGCGCCGGTGGGCCAACACGTCATCCACGTGTGCCACGGCACCGCCTGCCACGTCGCAGGCGCGGACCGGGTCGAGGACGCGCTGCGGCGGCACCTGCGGATTCCCGCCGGGGCGGACACCGACCCGGCGCGGCAGTTCACCCTCGAGCCGGTGGCGTGCCTGGGCTGTTGCACGCTCGCGCCGGTGGTCCGCATCGAGGAGGAAACCATCGGCTACGCCTCCGCGGAGAAGATTCCCGGCTCGGTCCGTGAGTTCCTGGCGACCCAGGCGGCGCGCAAAAGCACGCGGCCTTTGGTCTCCATGCCGCGGCGCGAGAACGCCCCGCAGATTCAGGTGTGCCTGGATTCGTGCTGCGTGGCCAAGGGCACGGACCGCGTCTTCCGCGCCTTGCAGCAATCCATCGAGCGCACCGGCGCGCCGGCCACGGTGAAGCGCGTCGGCTGCGTGGGCGCCTGTTACCGGACGCCAATGATCGAGGTGCTCCAGCCCGGCGGCCGCAAGACCACCATCATCGGGATGACGCCCGCGCTGGCCGAGGGCTTCATCGAGCGGCAGTTCGCCCCGGCCGGGCTGGGCGGACGCCTCGCGCGGTTCTGGTCGCGCATGGTGGACGGGCTGTTGCTGCCCGGCGAGGACGGGTCACCGCCGGCGCCGGCGCCGGTCCAGGCCCCGGCCGCCCCGCCGGAAGACGCCGGCGCCGGCGCGTTCTTCCGGCGGCAGGTACACATCGCGATGGAGCATTACGGCCGGCTCGATCCGCTCGACCTCGACGAGTGTCTCGCCCACGAAGGCTTTCAGGCGCTGCGCCGCTGTTTGCAGGAGCTGCCGCCGGAGCAAATCATCGAAACGATGGAGCGCTCCGGGCTGCGGGGCCGCGGCGGCGCGGGGTTCCCCACCGGGGTGAAGTGGCGTGCCGTCCGCCAGCAGCCCGGCGACGTGAAGTACGTCATTTGCAACGGCGACGAGGGCGACCCCGGCGCGTTCATGGACCGGATGATCCTCGAGTCGTTTCCATACCGCGTCATCGAGGGCCTGGCCATCGCCGCCATTGCCGTCGGCGCACACGACGCGATCTTCTACATCCGGCACGAGTATCCGAACGCGTTGAAGCGCGTGCGCGCCGCGCTGGCCGAGTGCGAGCGCCGCGGCTGGATCGGCGAGCGGCTGCTGGGTTTCGATTACCCGCTGCGCTTCGCCATCAAGGAGGGGGCGGGGGCGTTTGTGTGCGGTGAGGAAACCGCCTTGATCGCGTCCGTCGAGGGCCGGCGCGGCATGCCGCGGCTGCGCCCGCCCTTTCCGGCCCAGTCCGGCCTGTGGGGCAAACCCACGTTGATCAACAACGTCGAGACGCTGGCGATGATCCCGTGGATCATCCGCCACGGCGCGGAACGCTTCGCGGCCATCGGCACCAAGACCAGCAAGGGTACGAAGGTGTTCGCGCTGGCGGGCAAGATCCAGCGCGCGGGCCTGATCGAAATCCCGATGGGCACCACGCTGCGCGAGATCGTGGAGGAGATCGGCGGCGGCGTGGCGCCGGGGCGCAAGTTCAAGGCGGTGCAGATCGGCGGGCCGTCCGGCGGCTGCGTGCCGGCGCGCCTGGCGGACACGCCGGTGGATTACGAGTCGCTGCGCGACATCGGCGCCATCATGGGCTCCGGCGGCCTGGTGGTGCTGGACGACACCGCGTGCATGGTGGACATTGCCCGGTACTTCCTCCAGTTCACGCAGAACCAGTCCTGCGGCAAATGCACCTTCTGCCGCATCGGCACCAAGCGGATGCTGGAACTGCTGGAGCGGCTCTGCGCCGGCAAGGCCCGGCGGTCGCACCTCGAGGAACTCGAGCGCCTCGCCAAACAGGTCACGCAGGGCAGCCTGTGCGGCCTGGGCAAGACCGCGCCGAACCCGGTGCTGAGCACACTGCGGTATTTCCGGGACGAGTACGAGGCGCACCTCGAGGGCCGCTGCCCGGCTGGCAAGTGCCCCGCGCTCATCAAGTACACGGTCAACGACCGCTGCACCGGCTGCACCCTGTGCGCCCAGAACTGCCCGGTGGACGCCATTCCGCTGACGCCCTACGAGCAGCACGTCATCCACACCGACATCTGCACCCGCTGCGACACCTGCCGGGTGGTCTGCCCGCATGGGGCGGTGGAGGTCAGATGAAATCCGAAGTCCGAAGTCCGAAGTCCGAAGCGCAAGACCCGGAGATCGCTGAGGATCGCGGGATGTGGGAAAACTTAGCCTTCTGGTCCTGGGGAGGTGAGGAGCGCGGCGAAATGTTTTTGCGCGAATGCCCGTCCCACACCGCGACTGAACCACCGGACTTGGAGGAGCGCGCGGCGCGGTTTGGCGAGGCGGTTGTCCGGTTCGCCAAAAGAATCCCGCGGGGCCCGGCGACGGACCGGCTGACCGACCAGCTTGTCGGCGCCGGAACCAGCCTCGGTGCCAACTACTGCGAGGCCAGGGACGCGGTCTCGCGCAAGGATTTCAGAAACCGGGTGGGGATCAACCGGAAAGAATCCAAGGAAACGATGTTTTTCCTCCGGATGCTTGCTGCGGCTGAACCCTCGCTGGCTGCGGAAGCCCGCCGGCTTTGGCGGGAAGCCCGCGAGTTGAACCGGATCTTCGGCGCGATTTGGAGGAAATGACCGGATGCCTTCAACCAACCTCCTTCGCATCCTCCGTCCCGAGGCCGCCGTCCCGTCCGCTTCGGACTTCGGACTTCGGACTTCGGACTTCGCCTCGCCATGACGTCCTCCTTCCCACTCAAGATTGACGGTCGCGAGATCGAAGCCCGGTCGGGCGAAACCATCTTGCAGGCCGCCCGGCGCATGGGCATCGCCATCCCCACCCTCTGCCACGTCGAGGGCTTCGCGCCGTCCGCGTCCTGTTTTCTGTGCGCGGTCCAGATCGAAGGCCGGCCCAACCTCTGGCCCGCCTGCGCCATGCCCGCCGCCCCCGGCATGGTGGTGGCGACCAACTCGGACGAAGTCCGCGAAGCCCGCAAGACCGCGCTGGAACTGCTCGTCTCCGACCACGCCGGCGACTGCGTCGGCCCCTGCCAGACCGGCTGCCCCGCGCGGCTCCGCATCCCCGAGTTCATCGCCCGCATCGCCGCCGACGACAACCCGAAGGCCGCGGAGATCGTCCACGACGACCTCACCCTGCCGGCCTCGCTGGGCCGGGTCTGCCCGCGGCTGTGCGAGCAACGCTGCCGCCGCTGCCAGGCCGAGGAGGCGCTTTCGATCCGCAACCTCCACCGCTTCGCCGCCGATCACCATCGCCAGACCGCCGGCCCGTACGTGCCGCCCAGGGCGGAATCCACCGGCAAGCGCGCGGCCATCGTCGGCGCCGGTCCGGCCGGCCTCACCGCCGCGCAACACCTGCTGCGACGCGGCCACGCGGTGGTGCTGCTCGACGCCCACCCGCGGGCCGGCGGCATGTTGCGCTACGGCATCCCCGCCTTCCGCCTGCCGCACGCCGTGCTCGACGCCGAGATTGACGCGGTGCGCGCGCTGGGCGCCGAGTTCCGCCTCGGGCGCAGGCTGGGCCGCGACTTCACCCTCGACGATCTGCGCCGCGAGTTCGACGCCGTGCTGCTCGCGGTGGGCGCGCAAGGCTCGCGCGGCCTGGGTTGCCCGGGCGAGGAACTGGCCACGCCCGCCCTTGAATTCCTCGAGAAGATCGTGGACGGCCCGGCGCCGCGGGTCGGCACCGACGCCGTCATCGTGGGCGGCGGCAACACAGCCATGGACGCCAGCCGCAGCGCGCTCCGGCTCGGCGCGAAGTCCGTGCGGGTGCTTTACCGCCGCACGCGCCGCGAGATGCCCTGCCTCATGGAGGAGGTCGAGGCGGCCGAGGAGGAAGGCGTGCGCATCGAATACCTCGTCGCGCCGGTGAAGCTCGAGCGCCTCGACGGCCGGCTGCGGCTCACCTGCCAGCGCATGGAACTGGGCGCGCCCGACGACAGCGGCCGGGCCCGCCCCGTGCCCGTGCCCGGCTCGGAGTTCGTCGTTGAGGCGGACATCGTCATCGCCGCCATCGGCCAGGCGGTGAACCTCGATCCGCACCACGCGCCGGCGTTGAACTTCTCGAATCGGGGCATCGCCGTGGACATGAAAACGCTCGCCACAAGCCTGCCGGGCGTGTTCGCCGCCGGCGACGCCGTGACCGGACCCGACGTGGCCGTGCGCGCGGTCGCCGCGGGCAAGCTGGCCGCCGCCGCGATGGACCAGTACCTCGCGGGCCGGCGCGTGATCGGCTCGCCGGAGGCCGTGAATGTGCTGATGGGCCGGCTGGACGAGACGGAACTCGCGGTGTTGTTGCGGGACATCGAGAGCATCCCCCGCACGCGGATGCCGCACGCGCCGCTCGAAGCGCGCCGCGCGACGTTCGTTGAGGTCGAACTGGGCTTCACGCCGGCGGACGCGCTGCACGAATCCCGCCGCTGCCTGGGCTGCGGCTGCGGCAAGGCGATTCCCTGCCGGCTGCGCGCGCTGGCCACCGAGTACGGCGTGGACCCGGCGCGGTTTGTCGGCCAGCGCCGGCCGTTCCAGCGCGACACCTCGCACCCGGAGATCATCTTCGAGCCGGGCAAGTGCATCCTGTGCGGCGTGTGCGTGGAGGTCGCGCGCCAGGCGGGCGAGGACTGGGGCATCACGTTCTACGGACGCGGCTTCGAGACCGTGGTGGCGCCGCCGCTGGACCGGCCGATGGCCGAGGCCTTCAAGAAGTCCGGCCGGCGCGCGGCGGAGCTTTGCCCCACGGGCGCGCTCATTCTCAAGGGCATGGGCTGCGCCGGCTGCCGGCTCGCGTGAGCCGTGGCGGCGCCGTGTCGGTCATTCGCGCCCCGATGCCTCCGCGGCCTTCTCCGGCGTGAGCGACAGCAGATATTGCCAGATCGCCTCAAACTGCCGCCGCGCGTCGCCGTCCAGCACAGCCTTGATCGGCGTGCTGCCGTCCTCGGCGATGAAGCTCGGCATCATCGTGCCCGGCCGGAAACGCTGCGGATCGCGGATGTACCGCCAGAAGTACGCGGGGCGCAGCCGGTCCGCCACGAACGCGAAATTGATCGTCGCCGTGTCCGGCCCCGCCAGCGCCGCCTGCCGTCCCACGCCGTGACAGGCCACGCAACTGAACCCGCCTTCGACTTTCGTGAGCGCCGCGCCCACTGCGGCCAGCGCGGGTTCGGGTGAAGGCCGGGCCACTTGCGCGCCCGGAAAACCATGCTGATGCGCCAGACCGCTCGCCAGCCGCTCGCCGACGGCCGGGAACGCGGGCATGCGACCCTGCGACTCCGGCCGGGGCTTGTACGCGAGCCGCCCGCTCAACAGCCGTTGCATCCACTCGCCGTGAAGTTTTTCGCCGGCGTAAGTCAGATCCGGCCGGCCGAGATGGACGCTCCCGGCGCCGCCTTCCTCCTCGTCGCCGCCGCTGACCGGCGGGGTGCGGGCGGCGGTCAGGCGCGACCAGAAATCCGGCTGTCCATCGCGCGCGTGGCACGCCTGGCAGCGAAGGTTCGCAAAGTGCCGCTCGGCAAACTCCGCCGGCGTTTCGCGCAGCAGCGCCGGACGCCAGTCCGTGGCGGCAAAAGCGCGCAATGCGGCCAGTTGGGCTTCGTCAAAACCAAACTCCGGAGCCGCGCCCCGCGCGGAAACGTCGTCCGCCACGCAGCCCCGCCGCCAGTCCGAAGCCGCCAGCGGCGCCAGCGACGGCGCCTGAAGTTGCGTGGCCAAGCCCGGGACGGCGTGGCAATTCAGGCAACCCGAACTCGCGAGCAAGTCGCGTCCCCGCGCCGCCTCGCCCGGAGGCGTGTCGGCGTTGGACGCCGCAGCGGCCCCGGCCTGCGAGCGCAGGTAAGCCGCCAGCGCAACCACTTCGGCTTCGCTCAGCTTGAAGTCCGGCATCCGCGTCCACGCGTGGTTTTGCGCGGGCCTGGCCAGGAACCGCGTCAACGCGCCGGTCCGCCACTTGGCGGGAACGTGAGCCAGGCTCAGGCGGGCGTCGTCGCTGAGGCGCGTCTCGCCCGCCAGGACGTGGCATGCGCCACAACCAAGGCGGTCGAAATGCGCCTTGCCGGCCGCGACCGTCGCCGGGTCTGAAGTGGCTGAATCCTCCGCCGTGGCTGTTTCAGGTTCACCCGAAATCGAATCGCGACGACCGCCGCCGGCGCCGGTCTCGGAGCTTTGCCTCAGCTTCGCGAGAAAGGCGGCGATGTCGCGGGCCTGCCGTTCCACTTCCGCCGGCGGCCCGCGCAGCACCTGCGGCATCAGCACGTCGTCGCGCGCGGCCGCCGGGTTGGTCAAGTACGCGGCCAGCCACGCGGCGTTCAGCCGCGCGCCGATGCCGTCCAGAGCCGGCGCGTCCATCGCCAGCTCCGGGTTGGCCGCCGCGGGCAGGTCGGCGTCTGGCCGGTGGCATTTCACGCACTGGCGTTGCAGGAAAAGGTTGCGGCCGGCGCGGACCGCCTCGCCGGCCTCCAGCGCCGGCTGGCCGGCCTCGTGGACGAAAGCCGTGGCCGGGATGGGTTCAGGCGGGAGACCCCGGCCGGACCACAGCACGCGCAGTTCGGCGTCGCCGTCGGCCGGGCTTTCGTAAACCAGCTCGAAGCGGTTCGGCCCGCCCTGCAACCGGACCGGCCGGCTGGCCTCGCCTTCCAGCGCCGGGCCAGCGTGGTCGAGGACGGTTTCGCCGTTGAGTCGTAGTCGCGCCGCGCCGCGGCCTTCAAACTGGAAGGCGCGTTCGTCGTTCAGTTCGAGGTTCAGGTAGCCGGTCCACGTGCTGCGAAAACAACCCGGCTGCACGAAGGGCGTGGGCGGCGAGCCCGCCGGCACGAACAACGCCGGCAACCGTGCGCGGCGCGTGTCGGCGGGCGTCGCCTCACGGCCGGGTGTTGGGTCCAGCGGCTCGACAGTCTGCGCCAGACCGGGCGCCAGCTGTGACAATGCCGGTTCGTTCCCGCCCGCGCGCGACAGCGTCCCCGCACCGAGCAGGTCGCTGCCAGTTTGCTGTCCGAGCCGGTGGACCGTGCCGTGGATGAAGTTCTCGAAGGCCGTGCCGTCGGCGCCGCGCAGTTTGAACGCCACGTGCATCTGCATCACCGGCTGGAGGCCGCGCAGCTTCAAGAACACGGTGCGGCGGCCCGCGCTGAGCGTCGCGGCTTCGATCACCAGCCGCTCGCGGCCCTCGCCGCCGCCGGGCTTGAGGTCGGGCGAGCCGTAGTTCGCCGTCCAGACGTAGTTCCAGACCGTGACGTCGTAGTTGCCGGGGTCCGTGGCGGCCGCCGGATCGAGCGGGTCGGTGAAGCCGATGACGACGCCGTCGCGCGCCACGCGCCAGGAGTTCGCGAGGTGGAGCGGCCGGCCGGTGTGCCGCACGCGATAGACGCCGCCCGGCAGCGTCTTGTTTCCCGCCCAGCCGTACAGGCCGGCCACGTAAAGCTGGCCGTTGCCCGGATGGAACACGCCGCGCATGACCCCGGTCTCGAACTCCAGCGGAAAGCGCGTCACGCCGCCCTGCCGCCAGCCGTCCACCGTTTCGTGGAGTAACAGGAACATGTGCCCCATGCCGTACGAGACGGTGACGATCTGGCCGCGGAGCGGACCCCAGCGGTCGTCCGGCACCCACACGTGACTGCCGCCCGAGCGGTCCACGAAGTTGTGCATCCAGCACAGCGGCTCGTCGTAGGTGACGCGCTGGTCGGGATTCCAGGCCCACTGGTTGCCGTACCAGCCGCCGGGCTGGATCCAGTTGATGCGGTTGCCCGGCATCCAGTGTCCCTGGTTGTCCACGCAGGTCAGCTCGCCGTTCGGGCCGACGCCCAGGCCGTTCACCGCGCGGAATCCGCGGGCCACCACCTCGAGCCGCGAGCCGTCCGGCGGCAGCTTCAGCAACGTGCCGTGGTGGGGATGCGACGCCGGCAGCGCGTGCCGCGCGCATTTGATGTAATAAAAATTCCCGTCGCGGTCGATCTTGAGATCCGCGGCGAACTCGTGGAAGTGCTCGCTTACCAGGCAGTCATTGTTGAAGTTCTCGTACCAGTCCGCCTCGCCGTCGCCGTTCAAGTCGTGCAGGCGTGTGATCTGGTCGCGGCCCAGCACGTAAATCTGTTCGCGCACGATCTTGAGGCCGAGCGGCTGGAACAGGCCGGTCGCGATCCGCTGCCAGGTCAATTGAGCGAGGTCGCCGTCCACGCCATCCACCACCCACACGTCGCCGCTCCAGGTACACAACGCCAGCCGCCGGCCGTCCGCGAAGAAGTCCAGGCCGCCGAACCGCAGCCAGGAATGCCACGGATTGTCGTCGGGCGCGGTCAGAGTGTCGATCGCGTACGGGCCGTCCTCGCGGCCGGGCCGGCCCTGCGTCGTGAGTTTCCCCGCCCA
Organism: uncultured Verrucomicrobiota bacterium; assembly: GCA_964568145.1. Taxonomy (GTDB): domain Bacteria; phylum Verrucomicrobiota; class Verrucomicrobiia; order Limisphaerales; family J093; genus DSVZ01. The sequence goes on along the minus strand of CAZMOZ010000015.1, from coordinate 51,155 downwards.
ACGCGCCGGGCCGCCGCGCGTCAATGGCGTGAGGTCCGGCGGCGCGGGCAACTGGCGTGCCAGCGCCGCGAAACCGGCCAGCGCCGCGCGCGGTCCGCGCCAGAGCAAAACGGTGAAGCGCGACGACACTTCACCCGCCGGCAGGCTCAGGCGTAAGTGCCCTTCAGCCGCGGACAGCCAGCGCGTGTCTGACGGCGCGCCGACCACCGCCGCGGCGAGCACTTCGGTTGGCGGCGGCGAACCGGCTGGCGGTTCGAGCACGGCCAGCGACCCGGTCGCGGCGACGACTTCACGCGCGGGCTCCAGTTGTTCGCGCGAAAGCACCCGGCCCGTCCAGCCCGCCTCGAAGGCGACTTGCAGGTCCTGGACTTCGCCGGCCGGGCCGCGGTTGAAGACGCGGCTGAACGCGCTGATCTCGCCCCGCGTTTCGACGCCGGGCAATTCCAGCACCGCGGTGTCGCCGACAGTGTAGCTGAGCACGACCTGTTCGCCGTGCAGGTACAGCCCGCGCCACTTCGCCCAGTCGCGCGGCAGCGGGCCGAACGGATGCTCGCGGGGGTCGGCGAACCCGCCGGCCTTCGCCCAGCCGGGCTGCGTCGGGTTGCCGAAGACCTGCCGGCCGGCGAGGTGCGGGTAGGCCCAGTGCTCGCCGTCGAAGACCACGCCCTTCAACGCGACGAAGCCGCCGGTCCAGCCCGCGGCATAGCGCAGCAGGTCGGTGTCGAAGAGCACCGCCTCGGTGCGTCCGCCGCCAGCCGCCCGGCCCACCGGGATGGCGAGTCCCTTGTAGGCGAGGTTGGTCCGGGGCGCCGGGGCCTCGATCGAAGCGGTGAGGAACGGCCCGTAATCCATGTCTTCCCAGGGCTTGCCGGTGAGCGGCCGCGCCGGCCGGTCTGGCGACGCCACGAGTGCGGCGGACACGGCAAGCAACCCCAGGCAGAGCCATCTGAAAAGCCAGAGCGGGGCCGGCAGCGATCCGGAACTCACGGCGGGCAGAACGGCGCGTGGCATGATTGGCGCCGCGAGTCTTCCCGCGCTCCGCCCGCCTCGCAATGCGATTCAAGCCGAAAACCGAAGTTGGCCGTGGCGCCGTGCGCCCCGCCTGTCCAACTTCGGTTTTCGGGTCCAAGCCGAGCACGAAGCCGCGCTTCGCACCAGCAGGCAGGTGACCCGGACGGGGTGAGCGTTCGCGTGAAGCGGCGGCGGGTTGTCGCTGGTAATGGCCGGCTTGGCCGTTCCAGCGGCCCGCCACAGCGTTCCTCCGAGTCAGTTCTTGGTGGCGATGGCCTCGGAAAACAGGCTCAGCGCCTCGGCGCGGACCAGCGAGCCCACCAGGCGGCGCTCGTTGCGGTTGTTGACCACCGGCAGATGCCGCAGCTCGCTGCTCAGCAGCAGCGGCAGGGCTTCGTGCAGGTGTATGTTGGGCGTCAGGCACGGCGGTGGCGGGCGCATCACGTCGTAGGCGATGACCGCCTCGAAGCCCGGGCCGGCGTTGAGGTAGGCCTTGAGGTCTTGCAGCGCGACCAGGCCGCTGAGCCGGCCTTCAGCGTCCACCACGGGCAGGAAATTGCGCGAGCAGGTCAGGAACCGCTGGCCGATTTCGCGCAAGGTCGCGGTCTCGGGCACCGGCGGGATGGATTCGTGCATGAGGTCGCCGACGGTCTGCTGCGTGGCCGCGCCGAGGCGCTGGGACTCGGTTTCCTCGAGCAGGCCTTTCTGGCGCAGCGGCTCGGTGTACACGGAGGCCGGGTGGAGGCGCCGGCTGACCAGCGTGGCCACCGCGCAGGCGAGCATAACGGCGGGCATGAGCGAGTAGTTCAGTGAAATCTCGAACACGAGGATCATGGCCATCAACGGCGAGTGGGTGGTGGCGGCGAGCACGCTGCCCATGCCGGCCAGGGCGAACGCCGCCTTGGGCAGCGGCTCGGCGATGCCCGCCAGGTGCAGCAGCGAGCCGGCCAGGCTGCCCAGCGCCGCGCCCAGGAAGAGTGTCGGGGTGAGCACGCCGCCCACCGTGCCCGCGCCCACCGTGATGACCGTGGCCACCAGCTTGGCGGCCAGCAGGCAGCCCAGCAGAAACAGGTCGTAGCGCGGACTGCTCTCGAGGATGCGCGAGGTCACCGCGTAGCCGTTGCCCCAGACCTCCGGCACGAGCAAGGCGATCACGCCCACGCCCACGCCGGCCAGGAAGAGCCGGATGAACACGGGCTGGTTCAGCCGCCGGGCCACGGCTTCGCCGCTTTGCAGCAGCCGCAGAAACAGCGCGCCCAGGCCGCCGGCCAGCGCGCCCAGCACGAGGAACCAGGGCAGTTGGATCACGCGGGTGAACTCGAACTCGGGCACGCGGTAGAGCGGCTCGATGCCGAAGAAGCTGCGCGACACCACCGCCGCGATGACCGAGGCGCAGACCAGCGGGGCGAAGAGGTTCATGGCGAAGTTGCCCAGCACGATCTGCGCGGCAAACACCGCCCCGGCGATGGGCGCGTTGTACGCCGCCGCCAAGCCCGCTGCGGCGCCGCACGCCACCAGCAGCCGCAGGCGGTACGGCGGCGCCTGCACCCATTGCCCGCCTTTGCTGGCCAGCGTGGCGCTCATCTGGGTGATCGGGCCTTCGCGCCCGATCGAGGCGCCCGTGGACACGCTGAGCAGCGAGGACAGGGTTTTGATGAGATTGACCCGGAATGGCAGCCGGCCATCGCCGGCCACGACCACCTCAAGCAGGTTGCTCGTGCCCTTGCTGGGCACCATGCGCAGTCCCCAGTGCAGGATCAACCCCGCCATCAGACCGCCGCACGCCGGCACGGCGAAACGTAGCCAGGGGTTCAGCCATTCCGCGATTTCGGCCGGGTCGCCCGGCTGGCCCAGGATGAGGAGCTTCAGGCCCTGGTTGGCGAAATAGAAGATGGCGTTGGTGAGCCCGCCGATCACCCCCACCGCGCCGGCCAGGAGCAGATGGATTGTGTCCGCTCTGGGCCGCCACCGCTCGCGCCAGGCCAGCAATTGCCGCCAGCGGCGGGAGATCAAGTCCTGGATCCAGGCAACCGCGCGCGACCAGCTTTGCCCCGGCAGGCGCATGGCGGAAGAGTAGCGGGCGGCGCGGCGCAGGCGAACCGAAAGTGCGCGTTCAGCGGCCGTCGCCGCCGCCGTCCAGCGGCACCACGGCCGTCCAAGACTGGTCTCCAAACTGGCGCTGGAAGCGGTCGCGCAACTCCGCGCCGGCCGTCTCACCGGGCACCAGCGCAAACACGGTCGAGCCGCTGCCGGACATGCGGCTGGCGCGCGCGCCGTGTGCCGCCAGAAATTCCTGCCAGAGCTCGAGCACCGGATACTTGTGAAACGCCGGGGCCTCGAGTGCGTTGTAGAACTGCGCGGCGGCTGCCGGGAGATCGCCCTGGCGCAACGTTTTCACCAGCGCCGCGGCCCGGCCGGGCTGTCCGCGAAGCGCCGACGGAAACTTTGACAGCTCTCGATACGCCCACGCCGTGGCGATGCCGAATCCCGGATGGATGAGCAGCACCCAGACTCCGCGCAAGGCGGGGAAAGGCTCCAGCGGCTGGATGTGCTCGCCGCGACCCGTGGCCAGCGCGGGCCGGTCTTGCAGGAAGAACGGCACGTCGGAGCCGAGTTGCGCCGCGAGCGCCTGAAGCCGGGCCGCGCCGAGTGGTGCCCCGAAAAGCTGGTTCAAGCCGCGCAGCGTGGTGGCCGCGTTGGCACTGCCACCGCCCAGACCGGCGGCTCTGGGGACGCGTTTCTCCAAGTGGATCCGCAGGCCCGCCTGGACACCGCTGGCTGCCAGGAAAGCTTGCGCCGCGCGGACGACCAGGTTGCCGGCGTCCACCGGCAGGGTGGGATCACTGCACGTGAGCGCGAGTTCACCGCCGGCGGTTTCCAGAGTCAACTCATCGAACAGCGCGACAGGCTGCAACACGGTCTCCACTTCGTGAAAGCCGTCATCGCGGCGGCCAAGGATGTTGAGCAGCAGGTTGACCTTGCAGGGAGAACGCAGTTCCAGACGCATGAATGAAAAAGGCGCCTCACGCGGAACGCAGGCGCCTGCAATTCAGAAGGGCGTCCTCAAGACGCGGTCAGTAATCGAAAATGCGGAACCGGCTGCCGGGCACAAAAGGCGCGGTATCGCCGCCCGAGAAGCCCAGGCTGATGTCAGTTTCGAAGACCCCGTCCGCAATCCGGCCGGGCTGGTAGCTGTCCGGGAAGGCCGGGCCCACGGTGGCGTCGGGCATGAAACGGTTGCCGGGCCTCAGCCACGGCTCGTAGCTCGGGATGGGAAAGGTCGCGATTTCGTACACTCCCACGAGCGTCCGGATCACGCTCCGGTTCAATCCGTGGATGAAGCCGGTGGAGTAGGCGGTTTCCGGTCCGTCCCAGAGCGCCCTTTGTTCCACCGAGCGCCGGATTTCGCCCATGCGGGCAAACTCCGTGGCGTTGGTGATGCCACGGCCCAGTTTCTTCTCCGGGCCTTTGCAGCCCACCAGAAGAGCGGTGCCCAGCACCAAGGGGAAAACCAGCAGCTGCTTGCGTTGCATAGCCGATCAAGTTTCAGGCAACGGTACCGGCCGCGAGCGCCTTGTAAAGCGTCTTTTCCGCCGCGGGTTTGCCGTATGCGCCGAACGAATTGTCAGCAAGTTCGCTGCCGGATTCCGCACCCGGCAGCCGCTCAGTTGGTCCGCATCGGCATGATCACGTACAAGAACGGCCCGTTGATCTTGAGCACGCCCGGACTGAGTTCGTCGGTCAGCTCGAAGAACACCTCGTCGCAATCCAAGGCGCGCAGCGCATCCACCAGGAAGGTCGGGTTGAAGGCGATGACGAAGTCCACGCCCTTGTAATTGAGGCTCAGTGTTTCACGGGCCTCGCCGATCTCCGGTGTGTTCGCGGTGATGACAAGCTGGTTGCGGCTGAAGGTCAGCTTGACCGAGCTGTTCTTGTCGCTGGTCATGATCTCCGCGCGCCGCAACGCCTGGAGGAACTCCTCCCGGGGGAGGGTGATCCGCTCGCGGCAGTCCCGCGGGATGACCTGCTGGTAATTGGGGTAAGTGCCTTCTACCAGCTTGGTGATGATGAGGACGGAACCGCCGTTTTCCGGGATCAACAAGAACGACGCTTGGTTTTCCGTGTGGCGCAGTTCCAAGGTGCCTTTGTCTTGAAGCAACCGTGCGAGTTCAGCGACTGCCTTGCTGGGCACAATGAATTCGGCGTGCGCCGCCGGCTCGATATCCGCTTCCTCGTCAGTCAGCGCTAGGCGCCGTCCGTCGGTGGCCACAGTGGTGACCTTGTGATCCTTGAGGCTGAAGAACAGGCCGTTCAGCATGTAGCGGCTTTCGTCGGTCGAGGCCGCGAAGGCAGTGCGCCGCAACATGCCTTTCAGCTTTTCCTGCGGCAGCGTGATGGCTTTCTTCTCGTCGAACCTGGGCAAAGGCGGGAAATCATCGGCCGAGAGCCCATGCAGCTTGAAGACCGACGGTCCGGAGCGGAGTGTGCAGACGTTGTGATCGTCCACCTCGACATCCATTTCCGGGTTGGCCGCCTCGCGCACGATGCTCAGCAACCGTTTCGCCGGGAGGGTGCTCGCGCCTTTCTTCACCACCTTGGACTCAACCGTGCAGGAGATGCTGACGTCGAGGTCGGTGGCGGTGAGCCGGAGCCAGTTGTCCTCGGCCTGCAACAGCACGTTGGACAACACCGGCAGCGTGGTCCGCGCGCCGATGACATTTTGGACAGCCTGCAATCCGAGCGAGAACTGGTCCTTGGTTATTGACAGTTTCATGATGACGGTGTGTGGCGTCCCTAGTTCAAGGAAGCGTATTATTAAGGCCTGTGAATAGGGCAGGCCAAATGCATTGTCAAGCGTGGCCCAAGGAGTTGTGGTCTCGGGGTCTTGTGGATAACCTGTGCCGCAAGCCGTGGTGGGTGTGAATCGCCTTGCCTTCGCGCGGTGAATTGCCAGTTATTCAGGGCCAACGAACTCATTCCGGCTGGTTGCGCACCCGTTGTACCACGCCACGAAAGACAGTGGTAGCGGTCTCGATGTCCGCCAAAGTCGTGTCCCGGCCCAACGAAAAGCGCACCATGCTAGATGCCTCGGAAACCGAGGCACCCAAGCTCAGCAGTACTCGTGAAGGTTCGAGAGAACCGGCGGAACAGGCAGAACCGCTGGAGATGCAGATGCCTTCCAAGTCCAAGCCGACGAGCAAAGACAGGCTGTCACAGCCATCAACGCTGACAGTGAGCGTGTTAACCAGCCGTTCTTCCAGCGAAGGCCCCCAACGGCGCACACCTGCCACTTCAAGCACCTGTTTTTCCAGCCGCTGGATCATAGGTGCCAGTGCAGACCTCGAGAATGCTGGAGTAGAAACATGCATTTCCAAAGCCAGTACGAGCCCGGCAACGGCTGCCAAGTTTTCAGTGCCGCCACGGTGCTCGTTTTCCTGACTGCCACCCAGATGGAGCGAGTGTGGCTTCAAAGGTGACCGCACGAATAAGGCGCCCGCACCTTTGGGTCCATGAAACTTGTGCGCACAGCAGGTGACTAGGTCCGCCTCAAAGTCAGAAATAGTCTGCACTGGCTCCTTGCCAAACCATTGAGAAGCATCGGTGTGGAACACAATGCCCCGTTCCCGAACCTGCCGTCCAATGACCGACACTGGCTGCAGCGTACCAATCTCGTTGTTTGCCGCCATCACCGAGACCAAGATCGTGTCGTCACGCAACGCAGCGAAAACGGCCTCTGGCTGTATTCTACCGATTGGGTCAGGCCTAACTATGGATAAGTCAAATCCTTCGTGCTTGGCCAAGTACTCGAAAGGCCGCAGCACGGATGGATGCTCGATGGCTGAAGTCACCAAGTGGCGGCCTCGATCTTTCAGCGCCCGTGCGGTTCCCAGCACAGCCAAGTTGTTGGCCTCCGTGCCGCCGGACGTGAAAATGACCTCGGAAGGCCGGCAGGCCCAGAGCCTGGCCACACGCTCCCGGAATTCATCCAGCGAGGCGCGAGCTTGGCGTCCAACCGCATGTGTGCTGGAAGGATTTCCGAACACTTCGCACAAGAAAGGCTCCATGGCGGCCTGCACCGCCGGGTCCAAGGGCGTCGTGGCGTTGTAGTCGAGGTAAATGGTCCGCATGACCGGTCTGACCGGCAGGCGGAAGCGGGGCAAGACAGGCGGTTACTCCGCGTACTTCACGCCGCAGCCGTAAGGCTTGGTTTCCGTCACCGGAACGGGTTTACCCGCCAACAAGGCTTCCACCGCCAGTTTCACGTAGTTCTTGGCGGTCCTGGGATCGCCCGAAGACGACGCGCGGTCGTCAATCGCACCTTGGTAGGCCAGCACGCCGCGCGTATCAATCACGAACATGTGGGGCGTGGTCTTCATGCCGTACAACCGGCCAATCGCGCCGGAACTGTCGTCCAGCCAGGCGGTTGCCTTCATGCCTTGGGCGGCGAACTCCTTGCGCGCGGCTTCGGTTGTACGGTACGACGGGTTGCTGGTGTGCGTGGAATTGACCACCAGCCACACGCCACCCTTGCTGGTCACAGCCGCTTGCAAGGCCTGCATGGCACCGGTCTTGTAATGGTTGGCGCAGAACGGGCAGTCCAGGTTGTAGGCCTCCAGCACCACGATCTTGCCTTGGTAATCGCTCAGCCGGTGCGTTTTGCCGTTGATGTCCCTGGCTGTGAAATCGGGCGCTGGCTGGCTGACCTTGACATCCGCCAAGGCCGTCAGCGCTAACGCCAGAACTGCTGAAAGTGCGGTCTTGATCATACGCCGTTGCTATTTTGGGCCGGCGGAAGAATTGCCGCTGGCCGCCAGATGCCACTGTAATCAGAGCACACCGCGCCCGCAAATATTCAGCCCGAAAACCGGAGTTGACCCCAGCGCAGCGCGTCCCGCCTGCCCAACTTCGGTTTTCGGCATCGGACCTCAACCACCAGCGGCCAGTGCCGGTCCGGCGGCGCGTTCCAAGGCCTCCAGTACGATCCCCGGCGTGAGCAGTTCGGGCAACACGATCGGTGGGCGTGCGATGTCCGCCGGGAAGACCAGCACCAAGGGCACACCAGCCCGGCCGTACCCCTTGAGTTCGGCCACGATGCGGGGGTCGGGATCGGTGTTGTCCGCGCGGAAAGATATGACGTTCAAAATCTTCAGGCGGGAGCGCACCTCGGGGACTTCCAGCGCGAAACGCTTGTTGGACTTGCAGGTCAGACACCATTTGGCGGTGAAGTCCACCAACACCGGCCGCCCGGCCTGACGGGCCGCTTCCACAGCCTCCGGGCTCCAGCGATGCCAAGGAATACCATCCGGCCCTTCCTGGATCACGTCTTGCGCAATGGCGGCGGTGTGAGGTGAGCGCCAGCGCAACTGGCCTTCAAGGACGTAAACATAGTCAACCAGCAGCACTGCGGCGCAAATGGCCATGGCCAGGCCGCGACGCCGCCCGCCCCGTTGAACGAACTCGCCCCAGACCCAGGCTGCCAGCGCCAGCAGCACCACAAACAGTCCCAGCCACAGCAGCCCGCCTTCGCCGAAGCCCGGCGCGCTGAAGTCCAGCAGCCACACGGCAGTGGCCAGCATCGGAAAGCCCATCGCCACCTTGAAACGATTCATCCACAGCCCTGGTTTGGGCAGGAAACGCAGCCAGCCCGGACGCCAGCTCAGCACCACGTACGGGAAGGCCAGGCCCATCGCCACCGAAGCGAACATCAGAAGCACCACCGCCGGCGGTTGCGTGAAGGCAAAGCCCAGCGCCACCGCCAGGAACGGCGCGGTGCAAGGCGTGGCCAGCGCCGTGGCCAACACGCCGTGGAAGAAGGCGCCGGCCGCGCCTTGTTTTGCCGCCAGACCGGCCGCCGCATCCGTCGCCCGGCCCGGCAGCATCACCTCGAAGACGCCGAAAAGATTCAGCGCAACCAAGGTCACCACCACGAGCAGCGCGACGCGGAACTGCGGATTCTGCATCTGCATGCCCCAACTGGCCGAACCGCCGGCCTGTTGCACTTGGATGACGAGTCCGGCCAGCACCAGGAAGGACGTCAGCACGCCCAAGGCGTAGATCAGCCCGAGCTGGCGCACCCGGCCGGGGTCTTCCTTGCTTTGCTGGACGAACCCCAGGACTTTCAAGGCAATGACCGGCAGCACGCAGGGCATGATGTTCAGGATCAAACCGCCCAGAAAGGCCAGGCCCAGCATCGCCAACAACGAACCTTTCGCCGCCGGACTTCTGGCATCCGCAGCTCCGGACCCGGCGGCTGACGTGGCCGCAGCCGGCGCGCCGCCCGCCGCGGGCAAATCCAGGCTGACTTCGACCGCTCGCGGCGGTTCGCCGGGCCGGCCGGCCTGCACCAAGATGCCGGCCACGCGCGTGGGCAGCGGTTTGCCGAACGGATTGACCTGTTTGCTCAGGCGGAAACGGCCTTCCGACGCGGACAGCACTTTCACCGCCGGCCGCACCTCGAAGTCGTCCGCCGGGTAAGCGTAGAAGTCCACCGGCCGGAAATCGGACAGCGCGTTGCCTTCGATGATCAGCGTGGCGTCGTCACCGGACGGGTTGGCCTCCCAGGAGGCGCGGGCTTCGAGCGTGAGATTCGGCCGGGGCACACGGGCCTGCCAGGCGGCGATGGCGGCGGCGTGTGGCGAGGTGCGGTTTTCCGGACCGGCTTCCAGGCGGGCGCTGAGCCGCGCGCTGCCCGGCACGCAGGCGACTTCGCATTCGAGCCAGTCCACCTCGGCCTGAATGTCGAGCGGACCCGGCCGGAGGTCGCCGGCCAGGGTGAGCGGCACTAGCAGGAAGACCTCATCGTGGTAAACGTAGGTGGTCATTTCGCTGGCCGTGTAGGTCTCGGGAGGCGGCCATTGAATCTCGCCCGCGGTCACGCCGGCCGGCAGTTTCCAAACGATCTCGGTGGCCTTGCCGGACTCGCCCGGATTGCGCCAGTAAGTGTGCCAGCCCCTGGCCATTTGCAGGCGCACTGCGGCCATGACCGTGTCGCCGGGGCGGGCGGCCTCGGCGGCCAGCAGGAGCGACGCGCGGGTGGTGGTGGTTTGCGCCAGCGTCGGGCCAGCGGCGAGCAGCCCGGCCAGGACCAGCCAGGCGGCGCCGCGTACCAAAGGTGCGAGGACCATGCGGTTAAGCTGGCAGAACCGGCGGCGAAAGCAAAGCGCGAGCCGCGTCCAGGTCCACGGGCGGATTTCAATTTGGTCCCGGCGGCGGGCAGGTCGTAGTGGCCTAGGCGACCTCGCCTGGGACCGTGCCACGGGCGACCCTCCCGCGGGGGGCAGGTTGCCCCTCGTTGAGGGACGATGGATCCGGCTCCTGAGCCAGGGGCCGGCCACCTTACCGTGCCATCAAACGCACACTTGCCCGGAGGAGCGCGCCGGGCCTAGAGTCGGCGCGTTGGGTGCGGAAATTCCGGCCCGGCAGGTTTTATGACGCATCACTTCACTTCCCGGGATTCACGGAAGCACGGTTTCACTCTCATCGAATTGCTGGTGGTCATCGCCATCATCGCCATTCTGGCGGGCATGCTTTTGCCGGCGCTGTCCCGCGCGAAGTCCAAGGCGCAATCCATCAGTTGCCTCAACAACGAGAAACAACTCGCCCTGGCCGCGCTCACGTACGCGACGGACTTCAATGACTACTGGCCGCTGAACGGCGCCGGCGATGCGACCATCAACTTGGCGAACCCCCCGGCGGGTTACGTGCCGGAGGTCTGGGTCGAGGGGCGGGAAGGCTCGAACCTCACCGACGAGCAAAGCGCTGTGGGCATGATCTCGCCCAAGGTGTCGCTGCTGGCGTCGTACCTCCCGGCCAAGGACAGCTTCCGCTGTCCCGGCGACACGAAGCTGCGCACGCTCGGGAACGGCAGGCGGGTGCGCTGGCCGCGCAGCTACGGCATGAACGCTTACGTCGGTTGGCAAGAACCGTCTTACAATGGCACCCTCCCCAACAAGACCCGCTACCAGGTGTTTCTGCGCACCGCGGACGCGAACGCGGGCTCGCAGTACTTCCTCTTCGGCGAGATTCATCCGGACAGCATCTGCCGGCCGATGTTCGGCGTGAACATGGATTCGGACGCGGTCTATCACTACCCCGGCAACTACCACGGCCGGATGTCGAACTTCGCCTTCCTCGACGGCCACGCGGAGACGCACCGCTGGAGCGACGCCAACATGAACGATCCCAAGCCCCCGCCCGGCGACTGGCACAGCCACGGCGGCAACCAGGTCCGGCCGGGCGCGCGCAACGACCTGCGCTGGATCAAGGATCACACCACCGTCAGACGCTGACCGCGCCTGCCGGCGGGTCGAACTGCCTGGGGCAGCCCGACTCGAACCCGAGACCACATGGTCCGCCGGCACTTCATTTCAAGCTGGAATCCGAATTTGCCCGGAGCGCGGGCGGAGTCGCTGGTCGAAGTCCGGGCTTCGGGCGCCAGCGATGGTCGCGGGAACTCCCGGAAGGCGCGCGGCTTCACGCTCATCGAACTGCTGGTCGTTATCGCCATCATCGCGGTCCTCGCGGGGCTGTTGCTGCCCGCGCTGTCGCGGTCAAAGTCCCGGGCCGTGACGATCGCTTGCGTCAACAACCTCAAGCAGCTCGGCCTCGCGTGGACCATGTACGCGGGCGACTTCCAGGACGCCGCGGTCCCCAACGGCGTCGGTGATGACTGGCAGGTGCCGACCTGGGTGCTCGGGAGCTTCCACTCGGCGCAGCAGGACATCACCAACGCGCTGCTCCTGACGACCTGGTCGAACACGCTCTTCGGTCCGTACCTGCGCTCCAGCGACGTCTTCCGCTGTCCCGGCGACAAGAACCGCGACCGCATCGGCGGCCGGCTCATGCGCCGCAGCCGCAGCTACGCCTTGAACTCGCAGATCGGATGGCGCGAGCCGACCTACCGCGGCCAGCCGGATCCGGCCTATCGCGTTTACCTGCGGACCACCGACACCTTCGATCCCGGCCCGACGGTTTTGTGGGTGTTTGCCGAGGTCCACGGGCCGAGCATCTGTCGTCCGTTCTTCGGGCTGAACCTCGGCCGCGATTCGTTCTACCACATCCCGGCGGCGTACCACCGGCCGGCCTCCACGTTCGCCTTTGCCGACGGCCACGCCGAGATTCACAAGTGGGTGGACCGCCGCACGCAGGGCTTTTCCAACGATCCGAACAACCCGCCCAAAAGCTGGTGGGACGATCACGACCATCCCGTGCCGGGAAGCCCGGACGTGCGTTGGCTTCAGCAGCACGCCACGCGGCGGAACCGGTAAGCCTGACTCCAAAGGCGGAAGGCGGAGTTGGTACGTGGTTCGTAGCCACGAATCACCGGTCACTGGTTACTGATTACTGGTTCGTGGGAAGCGGATGCCGGATGCCGGCTTTCGGACTTCGAATTTCGCGGTCGCTGGCCACGCCGGTGGGGCGAGACTCTGTCGAGCTCTGACCTTCCGTAGCTGCGGTCGTCAAACCGCGCCGGCAGCAACTGCCGCGTCACCGTTGGCTCGCGCCCAAGTGCGCCGGGTGCAGTTCCCGCGCCTGTTTGAACGCGGCTTCCGCCTGCGCCGTCTCGCCCAGGCCCAGCCTGCCGAGCCCGATCAGGTAATGCGCGTTGGCCTGGCGCACCCGCTCGCTTTGGCGCTCGCCGAACTTGGCGAAGTAATCCGGCGCCTCGCCGCGCGCGAGCTGTTCCTCGCCGGCCTTCACGAGCGACTCGAACACCGGCTTCGCCTCGGCGGCGCGGCCCAGCTTTTGCAGCGCCAGCGCGCGGAAGTAATCGGCTTCCGAACCGCCGCCGCCTCTGCCAGCGGCAGCCAGCTCGAACGCCTGTATGGCCGCCGCGGCATCGCCCTGCGCCTCGTGCGCCGTGCCGATGAAGTATTGAATCTGCGCGGCGCGCGGCGCGCGGCGGGCGCGGCCGACCTCGAGGTTCTCCGGGTACTCGAGCGCGGCCTCGAACTCGCGCAGCGTCGCGCGCGGCTGTTTCCCAGCCAGAAGTTGCCGTCCGCGGGCTAGACAAGCGTCCACGTACACGTGATGAATCTGGCTGCTGCCTTCCCAGTTGCGGAAGCGCCGGCTGCGAAGCAGTTCGAGCGCGCGAGCCGGCTGGCCGGCCACGGTCAGCAACACAATCTCGCGCATGAGCGCGTCGTCGCGTTTCGCCACGGTGTCGTGGTGCTTCGTCAGCATTGCGAGCCGCTTCGCCACGGGCGTGCCGCCGGCTTCGTACAGGACGTCGAGTTCGTAGAAGAACCGCGGCTCGGCCGGGTCCAGCTCGACGGCGCGCTCGAGGCTGGCGATGGCCTTGGAAATGTCCTTTTGGTGCTGGGCGTAGGCGAGGGCGAGGTTGCGGTGCGTCAGCGCAAACCGCTCATCGCGACGGCGTGCCTCCTCCCACGCCTTGATCGCGTTCTCGGGCTGGTGGTCGTAAAGCAGGCAGCCGAGCAGGTAGGCGGCGTTCGCGTCTTGGGGATTCCGTTCCAGCGCGTGGCGGAGGATCGGTTCCTCCTCGAACCGTGACGGGAAACAGAACGCCGGCGACGTGCGCGCGGCGGCGGCGAACTGCTCCGCCGCGGCGTCGGTCTGACCCGTGCGCTCCAAGGCATAGGCCAGCAAATAAAGCGCGGTGGCGACGGTCTCCGCGTCGCCGGAAGCGGCGGCGGCGACCTGATCGCGCATGATTTCGACGACCTCCGGCCATTGCCCCGCGCTGGCGAAGGCAATCGCGTTCTCAACGAAGGCCTCGGGGTTGCGTCCCATGAGGCGTCGCACCCGCGCCACGTTCTCCCGCCATTCCGGCGCGCCGCGCTGTCTTTGCGCCAGAACCTGCTCCAAGGCGGCGCGGACGTTGAGCGGGTCGGCGGCGAGCGTATCGGTGGCGAGCCGCTCGGCGGCTTCGGGCTGGCCCAGCTTCCTCAGAATGGTGGCCTTCTGGTTTCGCGCTCGCGCGTTGTTGCCCGCGGCGGTCAGCGCCAGGTCGGCGTGCGGCAAGGCTTGCCCGAGCCTGCCGCGCTGTAAATCGAGCTCAACCAGTTCGCACCCACCCGCCGCCTGCCAGGCCGGACTCCAGACAGCTTTCTGGAACGCCTCTTCCGCGTCTTCCAGCATCCCTTGCGCCTTGAGCGCGACGCCGAGGTAATAAAACGCCTCGCCGTCCTTGGGCCGGATGTAGTTCGCGGTGGCGCGGGCGACCGCGTTGCTCAGGTGTTTCGCGGCTTCGTCCCAGCGCCACTGTTTGCTGAGCAGGATGCCCAACGCGGTGTTCGCGCGGTAATCGCCGGGGTCGCGGCGCAGGATTTCCTCGTAATACGGCTGCGCCTCGAAGGACGGGCTGTAAAGCTGCTCGATCCGTTGGCCGGTGAAGTACAGCTCGTCCGTGCTGGCGTACTCCTTGGGCGGCTTCGGTCGCTCGACCGGCTTGGGCAGGGGGGTGTTCCTCGGCGGCTGCGGCTGATAAGCCACGAGTTCCCGGCCGCCGGCGTCGAGGACGGAGAGCCGCAGGTTCTCCGGCGGCACGTCGTTTTCCAGCGTGATCGTGGCGGCGAAGGGCGTGGCCGGGCTGAGCTCCGCGGGTTGATCGAGAAGCGTGGTGGTAGGGGAGCGCACGCGCCCCGCGTGCTCCCGACCGGCGCCCGCGCCGGTCGGCTCCTCCAACGCCGACACACTCGGAGCGGTCGGCGAGGCGCCCGCGCTCCTCATTTCCAAACGCACTTTCGCTCCCTTGACCTCCCGCGTCGCGTTCACCGCCACCTTCGCCACGCGGTTCGTCACCTCGAGATTCACCGCTGCGTCGCGCGTGGCCGCCTTCACGCCGCCCAGGTTCCGGATCGGATACCACCAGTGCTGCCACTCGCGCATTTCGCCGGGCTGAATCCAACTGTAATCGGGCTGGTTGTCCGACCACGCGCCCGCCATCAGTTCGAGGTACGGCCCGTCCTCGTCGGTGAGAATCTTCGTCCACATCTCGCCCTCGGGGCCGTTGCCCCACTCGAAGAACTTCTTGCCCGGCACCACATGGCGGTCGGCCACGTGGAGCACGCCGGCCTGCCGCCCGTGATCGTAGCCGCCGAACCAGTCGTCCTCGTAGTTCCAAGCGAAGAACGAGACCGGGGTCGGATGGTTCTTCCACCACGAGATGTCCACGCCGCGGGTGTAGTCCGTGCCACCATAGACCTGCCGGGCGATGGGCCAGCTCGCGAACTCGGGTTTGCCGTGCTGCGTGGCCCATTCGGTGCCGGGCGGAAACAGCACCTGGTAATGCTCGTTCGCATGCACCGCCGGATTGATCCAGAAGAGCATCGGGTGCGCGAACGGTGTCCGGTTGAAAACCTTGCACGTGAGCTCGAGGTAGCTGCGGTCCGGGTAAAGCGTCATGCCCACAAGCCATTTCATGCGGTGGCGCAGCTCGATCTCGCCCACCCAGATCGTGGCGCTGCCGTCGGCGTTGGTCGCGGTGGTGCAGTCCACCGGCAGGAAGCTCGAAGCGCGGTGATGATGCGGCACGTTCCACTCGACGCCGCCACTGATCCACGCGCCCAACATGCCGATGAGCGCGGGCTTCACCACGTGCTGGCGATAGAAGAAGTCGTAGCCGTTGGCTTTGTCCGTCGCCGACCAGATGCGCCCGCCCAGTTCGGGCAGGACGGAGATCTGAAGGTAATCGTTTTCGAGGAACAACGCGCGGTACGTGACGTTCGACTTCACATCGGTCAGCACATCCTGCACGGGGTACGGGTAGAACGTGGCCTTTGCCCCCTGGTAGGTGCGGCCCTCGTAAAAGCGCGGCACCGGCGAGGGCGGCGCGGCGAGGTAGGTGGGGAGGACCAGGTTGGTCTGCCAGACGCGCACTGGCGAGGCGGCGGCGGAAACGCAGACGGCAAAGGCCAGCAGGGAAATCGGGGTGCGCGGATTCATGGCGGGCATTGAACCGCTGACCGGGCGCGCCGCCAAGCGCGGAACGTTTCGGGCTGCCTGCGCGAAACATTACACCACGCCACGGCCGACTTCGGTTTCCGGGTTCATAGTTCTTGCGCGTTTTGCGCCTCTTGGTGGACATCCCAGACCCGCGCGTGATCGTTCTGAAGTGTTTCGGCCGGTAACCGCCGCCGGCCGGCAGCCCTGAACGCGTTACCGGCTTGCAATTCGCGGGCGGAGGCGAAGCCTTGCGGCATGACCTCGCGCGAACGGGTGCTGGCCGCCCTCCACCACCGGGAAACCGACCGGCCGCCGCTGGACCTCTCCGGCCATCGCTCCTCGGGCATCGCCGCCATCGCCTACGCCCGGCTGCGCCGGCACTTGGGCCTGCCCGAACGGCCGCCGCGGGTTTACGACCCCGTCCAGCAGCTCGCCATCGTGGACGAGGATGTGCTGCAACTCTTCGGAGTGGACACCATCGAGCTGGGCCGGGCCTTTGCGCTCGAGGACCAGCATTGGCAGGACTGGACGCTGCCCGACGGCACGCCGTGTCAGATGCCCGCCTGGGTCAACCTGCGCCGCGAGCCGGGTCGCTGGGTGATTCTGTCGGCCTCTGGCCAGGTGCTGGCGCAAATGCCGGACGGCGTGCTGTATTTCGAGCAGACCTACTGGCCCTTCGCCGAGCAGGATGACATGGATCACCTGCGCGATTACCTCCAGCAAAGCATGTGGACGGCCATCGCGTCGCCGCCGGGTCCGCTGGCCGCGGGTCCGGAAGGCGTGGGCGCGCTGCGCGAAGGCGCGCAACGGCTGCGCGCGCGGACGGACCGCGCGGTGATCGGATTGTTCGGCGGCAACCTGCTCGAGCTGGGCCAGTTCCTGTACCGCAACGACAACTTCTTCCTGCTCCTGGCCGGCAACCCGCGCCGCGCCCACGAGTTTCTGGACCGCGCCGTGGAGATGCACCTGGCCAACCTCGAGCGGTTTCTGGGCGCGGTCGGGCCGTACATTGACCTCGTGCTGTTCGGCGACGATCTCGGCATGCAGACCGGCCCGCAGATTTCGCCGAAGATGTACCGGGAGTTTTTCTTCCCGCGCCAGCGGGAGATGTGGCGGCGGGCGAAGGAACTCGCGCCGCACGTCCAGATCATGCTGCATTGCTGCGGCGGCGTGCGCGAACTGCTGCCCGGCCTGATCGAGGCGGGGCTCGACGCGATCAATCCGGTCCAGATCACGTGCAAAGGCATGGACCCGGCCGGGTTGAAGCGCGACTTTGGCGACCGGCTCACCTTCTGGGGCGGCGGCTGCAACACCCAGGAAGTCCTGATCCGCAGCACGCCCGCCCAGGTGCGCGAGCACGTGCGCCGGCTGGCGGACATCTGGCGGCCGGGCGGCGGCTGGGTGTTCCAGCAAGTCCACAACATCCTGGCCGACGCGGCCCCAGAAAACGTGGTGGCGATGTACGAGGCGCTGAACGGTCAATGACGGGCGCACCTCGGTTTTCGCACCCACGGGCGGGAGGCCGGCGCGCGGGCGGTAGCGGCAGCCATCCCTGGCTGAGGTAAAGGGTGGCATCTTGCCGCCCGGAACCCGCCTGGAAAGACATCGCCCCAGCGCCCCGCCAACCGATTTCCGCCAGGCTGGAAGCCTGCCGCTACCACACCGGAGGCGTCGCTCCCAGGAAACCGAGATGCGGCCGACGCTGACCAGCGGCCGCAGAATTGCTTTCCTTGCCGGCTCCGGAGGGGTATCAAAGGTCCATGCCTTCGGCCACGGAGAAGCTGGGACGACTTGTCTTGCGCGGACTGCCCGCGTCCGAAGGCGTCTGCCGCGGCCGGCTCTTCGTGCTGGCGCCGCCGCGCCCCCTGCAAATCGAACGCCGCCCCATCACCGAGGGGGATTTCCCGGCCGAAATCCAGCGCCTCGAGGACGCCCTCATCGCCACGCGCCAACAGTTGCTGGACGTGCAGCAGCGCGTCAGCGCGGGCGTGGGCGTGAAGGACGCGCGGATCTTCGACGCCCAGTTGCTGGTGCTCGACGACCCGTTCCTGCATGACGAGGTGCTCAACCACATGCGCCGGGACCGGGTGTGCATCGAGTACGCCTTTCACGACTTCTGCCAGCGGTATTTCACCACGCTCAGTTCGGTCGAGGACAAGTACCTGAGCGAGCGCGCGGTGGATTTGCGCGACGTGGCGGAGCGCGTCCTGCACAACCTGCTGGGCCAGGAAATGCCCGCCGACCTCTCGCACCTGCGCGAGCCGTGCATCGTCGTCGCCTACGACCTCTCGCCGTCGCGCACGGCCACGCTGGACCGGCGGTTCGTGCTGGGGTTCGCCACCGAGCAGGGCAGCATGACCTCCCACACCGCCATCCTGGCGCGGTCGTTGCGGATTCCGGCGGTCACGGGGCTGGAGGGGGCCGTGCAGCAGCTCCGCACGGGACAGTTCGCCCTGCTGGACGGCTTCGAGGGGCAGCTCATCGTGGAGCCCACCGACCAGGCGCTCTTTGCCTACGGCCAGCTCGAGCGCCGGCAGCTCGCGATCCGCGGCCGGCTCGAGCAACTGCGGCACGAGCTGGCGATCACGCTCGACGCCGAGCACATCACCCTCTCGGCGAACATCGAGGGCCTCGAGGAAGTCGCCGACGTGCAGGCGCAAGGCGCCGAGGGCGTGGGGCTGTTCCGCACCGAGTACCTGTTCCTGAACCGCCCGTCCCCGCCCGGCGAGGAGGAGCAGTTCGCGGCCTACCGGGAGGTCGCGGAACGTCTGGCGCCCGCGCCAGTGATCATCCGCACGCTCGACCTGGGCGGCGACAAGATGCCCGAGGTGGCCGGCGACCTGGACGAGCGCAATCCGTTCCTGGGCTGGCGCGCCATCCGCATCTGCCTGCAGCACCCGGACCTGTTCAAGGCGCAGTTGCGGGCCATCCTGCGGGCGAGCCCGCGCGGCAACGTGAAGCTCATGTACCCCATGATCTCCGGCCTCGAGGAACTGCTCCAGGCCAACGCCCTGCTCGAGGAGTGCCGCCAGGAGCTCCGCGCCGCCGGCCAGCCGTTCAACCCGGACATGGAGGTGGGCGTGATGATCGAAATCCCCTCCGCCGCCCTGGTGGCCGAGTCGCTCGCCGCGCACGTCCACTTCTTCAGCATCGGCACCAACGACCTGGTCCAGTACACGCTCGCCGTGGACCGCCTCAACCCGCGCATCGCCCAGCTTTACGAGCCCACCCACCCCGCGGTGATCCGGCTCATCAAGCGGGCGGTGGACGCCGCGCACGCCCGGGGCTGCTGGGTGGGCGTCTGCGGCGAGATGGCCGGCGAACCGCTCTTCGCCCCGCTGCTGATCGGCCTGGGCGCGGACGAGCTCAGCGCCGCGCCGGGCCGCGTGCCGCCCGTCAAGTTTGTCATCCGGCGGCTCAAACGCGCCGAGGCCGCCGAGCTGGCCGGCTTCGCCCTGAATTGCGAGAAAAGCCGCGACATCCTGAACCGGTGCCGGGACCTGGCCCACCGCGTCGCGCCCAGCCTTTTCGACCTCACGAGCGACGATCCTGACTCACCGAATCCTTCCGCGTCATGAAACTGCTCATCCTCGCCGCCGGGTACGCCACGCGGCTGTACCCGCTGACCCGGGAGCAGCCCAAGCCGCTCCTGCCCGTGGCCGGCAAGCCGTTGGTCGAGCACGTGCTCGATCATCTGGCCGTCATCCCCGGCATTGACCGCGTGTACGTGGTCACGAACGCGAAGTTCACCGCCCACTTCGAGCGCTGGGCGACGCATTACCGCCGCGACAAGCAGGCGCTGGACTTCACCGTCGTCAACGACGGCTCGACCGACGACTCCAACAAGCTCGGCGCGATCGGGGACATTCACTTCGTGCTCACCCGCGAGCGGGTGGACGACGACCTGATCGTCGTCGCGGGCGACAACCTGTTCAGTCAGCCGCTGGGGGATTTCGGCCGGTTCTGCCGCGAGAAAGACGCGCCCGTGCTGGCCGTGTACGACGTGGGCAACCTCGAGTTGATCAAGCGGTACAACGCGATTGACACCGACGCCACCGGCCGGATCACGCACTTCGAGGAAAAACCGGCCCGGCCGCACAGCACGCTCACCGGCATCGCGCTGTATTTCTATCCGCGACGGATTCTGCCGATGATCCACGAGTACATCGCCAAGAAGAACAACCCCGACCAGCCCGGCCGGCTGATCGAATGGCTGTACCCGCGCATGCCGGTGTACACCTGGCGCGTGCCCGGCCGGTGGTTCGACATCGGCTCCTTCGAGCAACTCGAGGAGGCCAACCGCCTCTTCGCCGGCGCCGCCCGCTGAACCACTTTCGGGTGGGGCGAGACCCCGTCGAGCCCGGCTGTTTTGGCACGAGGTGCGGGGCGCGGGGGGTTCCTGTTCTTGGTTCCTTGTTTGCGGCCTGTGGGTCTTCTAGCTTCTGACTTCTACTGACACTTGCATAATATAGTGAATACCTTTACCCTCTTGCTGTCCAAGACGCTATGGGTCATCCCCAAGGTGTGAAACGAGCCTTTGTCGTGCTGGAGCAGCGACGAATGAAGGCGGCCAAGCTCTTCGGGCAAGGATACTCCAAAGCGGAGGTGGCCCGGCGCTGCGGCGTGAGCAACCAGTCCGCCGGGCGCTGGCACGCGGCTGGGGAGGCGGGCGGCAGCAAGGCCCTCAAACATCCCGGACGTGCCGGTCGCCAATCCCGCCTCCAGCCGTGGGACCGCCTCCAACTGGCGGCCGACCCGCAAAGCGGACCGGAGCAAACGCTCGGCCAGGCGACCGCGCTCTGGACCTTGCCACGCATCGTGGCGCTGATTGGCCAACGCTTCGGGCACCAGTATTCCACCGCCCAAGCCAGCCGGCTGCTGCGCCAGATGGGCTGGAGTTGCCAGCAGCCCGCTCGACGTGCCCGGGAACGGGACGAGCAGGCCATTCGCGTCTGGAAACCACGCCGCTGGCCGGCCGTAAAAAAAGCCCGCCGACCAAGGCGCACCCTCGTCTTCCTCGACGCAAGCGGGTTGAGTCAGCGCCCGTAGGTCATGCGCACCTGGGCGCCGCGCGGACAAACTCCCATTCTGCGCCATCCGGGCGGAGGGAAGAAGCTTTCGGCGGCGGCGGGCGTGACCCGTCGGGGATTCTATTTCCGGCTCTATCCCGGCTCGATCAAGGCGCGGCGACTGCTCCACTTTCTGCGGCATCTGAAGGGGCAAGTGCGCGGCAACATCCTGCTGGTGTGGGACCGGCTGGGCGTGCATCGCAGACGGGCCGGGCGCGCCTGGCTCAAGCGACAAGGTGACCGGTTTGTGGTGGAGGAGCTTCCGGCCTATGCCCCCGAGCTCAATCCAGTGGAATACCTGTGGGGTTGGGGGAAGCCCCACACCGTGGCCAACGGCTGCGCCCGGACCGAAGAGGAGTTGCCCCGGCTGGCCCGCCGGGGGCTCCGCCAAGCGCAGCAGCGCAAGGCGACACTCGCAAGCGCCTTCTGGAAACAAGCTGACTGGCGCCTTTGAACTCACTATATTATGCAAGGGTCAGTAGTCTTGTCCGGCGGCGCGCTTTACGGGACGACGCCTTCCGGCGGCAGTTCAAATGTCGGGACGGTGTTCAAGGTGAACACGCATGGCACGGGCTACACCGTGCTCAAGAGTTTCATCGGCAGCCCCGATGGGTGGGGGCCCTCTGATCTAATCATGTCCGGCGACACGCTCTATGGCACGACCAGAAACGGCGGCAACTTGAATAATGGGACGGTGTTCAGGATTGATCTGGCTCCAGCGATTGCCAGCCAGCCACAGAGCCGGGTGAACATGGTGGGAACCACAGCCCGTTTCAGCGTGACCGCGGTTGGCATGGCCCCGCTCACCTGCCAATGGCGCAAGAACGGGGTCAATCTGGGTGACGGGGTGCAGCCTTCCGGCGCCACGATCTCAGGAGCTACGACGACCGAGTTACGATGGCCAATGTCCAGATGAGTGACGCCGGCGATTATACGGTCGTCGTGAGCAACACCTATGGCAGTGTCACCAGTTCTGTGGCCCGCGCTCACCGTCCCGTCGCCGCCCGTGACCCGGACGGTCGAGATCGGGTCGCCGCTTGCTTCCGGGTGGTCGCCACGAACACCGTCCCAGGCACAACCTACCAATGGTATTTCAACGGCAGCGCGCTGAGCGGCGCGAGCTTGTGCCTGACCGACGTCCAACCCGCCCAGGGCGGGGCCTACACGGTCGCGATCACGACCGCCAACGGGGCGGTGACCAGCGCGCCCGGCAGTTCCGTGCGCATTGACTGCCTCAACGCCATCGGCCCGACCGATGCCTGGGTAACGCTGGCCACCGTGACGCTGACCAACAGCTCCCAGTCCTACTTTGATCTGACTGCTTTCCGCCAGGCGCCTCGCCTCTACCGCCTGGTCCCATTGCCGTAGGGGGCCGCCACGAACTAGTGCTTTGGCTTCTGTCGCAGCCGTGCGGGAGCACCGGGACAGCGGAGCAGAACACAAGCAACGCCTCAAATGTGGCAATGTCCCAACGACCCGGTGCTGGTGACGTTCATCCGCCAGAAGCTCGCCGTCGGCGCGCCGCTCGCGGCGGCCGTCCGCGAAGGCTGTCTGGTGCGCCTGGGTCCAGTGCTCATGACCGCGCTGGTGGCGCTGGGCTTCGTGCCGATGGCCGTGAACACGGGCGTGGGTGCGGAAGTGCAGCGCCCGCTGGCCACGGCAGTCATCGGCGGCATCGTGACCAACACCTTGCTGACGCTGGTGGTGTTGCCGGTTTTGTATTCGCTGTTCGGAAGGCAGCCCGCCGGTGTCACAGCCACCGCTTGAGCCGTTCGCGCAGCAGGTGGCGCGCGCGGTACAGGCGGGATTCGACCGCCTTGGGCGTGGTCCGCAACACCGCCGCCGCCTCGGCCACCGTGCGTTCTTCCCACTCGCACAGGACGACGGGCTCACGCAGGTCAGAGGGCAGGGCCTGCACCGCCGACCGCACGGCGGCGGCGCGTTCGGCGGCCTCGGCGGCTTCGCCGGGCGTGGCGGTGTCCGCCGCCAGGCGCTCGCGCAGCCCGAGTTTCGGGGCGTCGGGTTCCCCGTCGAGTGGAATGTCGGGATGCCGCGACCGCCAGCGGAGATGATTGCGCGCCAGGTTGGCGGCGATGGTGAACAGCCAGACGCCGAATGGCTGGCCCGGCCTGAACCCGTGGCGGGCCTGATAGACGCGCACAAAGGTTTCCTGAGCCAGGTCGCGGGGGTCGTGCTCATTGCCCAGCATGCGGTAGAGGAAGCGAAAGACCGCCGGCGAGCAGTGCCAAGGCCAGACCGGCCAGGGCCACGCGGGGCAGGAGCAGGTGCTCCACCCGGGCCACCGGCCAGGGAGCCGCGGCGGGCCTGGCTTCGGCACTTTCGACGCGCCGCCAGACCGCTTCCCGGAAGCGCGGCGGCGGGGGCGGCGCCGGGTGGGCGCCGCGCAACAGCGCGCGCAGCCGGTCGTCATCCGGTTCGAAATGGTTTTTCATGGTTCACGTCCTTCCGGTCATACACCGCGCCGGCGCAAATCCCGCGCCTAATCTGCGTCCGGTTTTCCGCGGGATTTGGCGCGCGGCGGTGTAAGCCATTTGGCAGGCAACCGACATAGTTGCCGCGCAGACAGACACTCAAGACAAAGAACAACACGGTATGAAGACCTTTCAGAACATCGCCAATCGCCTGACCCGCGGAGCGGTCCTTGGTGTCGTGACCGCTTGGGCCCTCCTGTCGGGCAGCCTCACGGCCCAAGAAAAGGGCGCGGAGCGCCTCTTGAAGCTCCAGCGCGTCACTGCCGTCGCCGACGTGCAAAAAGTCGAACCGGGCGACACCATGGCTATGCCGTGCCCCAAGTGCAAGGACACCTGGGTGACGGTGGCCGAGAAGACCGGCAAGGCCGTCAATCCGCAGGAGAAAAGGCGCGTGCTGCGCCATGAGTGTCCCGGCTGCCAGACCCGCATCGTAACCGATGAGTTGGCCAGGCCACCCAAGGACAAGGTCGTCCACACCTGCCGGAACTGCGGCATCACCGACGCCTATTGCTGTGCCCCCCAGAAAGGCGCCGGAGCGACCCCGGGCATGGAAGATCACTTGGGACATCAACGTTGACGCGCAGGATCCACTTGGCTGACCGGCGGGTTGCCCCGCACAGCACAACCCGCCGTGTCAGCACGCGCCCGGCTTCATGCGGACGTGATGCAATCCACCCGACCGGGTTGCCGGCCTGATCTGTGGTGACTTCCACCCGCGGAGTGATCGGGCAGCAGACTCCGACCCACAAGCCGGAGGTCACCACCCAGGCAGCCACTGTCCGGCGGCGGCCGCCAGCACCACCACCAGCCAGGGCGGACATTTCCACCATTGCAGGAGCCCGAAGGCGGCCAGGGCGGTGGCCGCGGCGGGCGCGCTGGTGACGCTTTCCGTCCAGACGGGGTTGTACAACGCCGCCAGCAGGACGCCGCCGCCGACGGCGTTCGCTCCGCGCAAGGCGGCCTGCGCCCACGACCTCGCGCGCAGTTGCTGCCAGAAGGGAAGCGCACCGGCGATCAACAGCCAGCCGGGGAGGAAGATCGCGAGCAAACACCCCCGCCCGCCCGCCCAGGCATTCGGCCCGGGGTGGATGGCCGTGCCCAGACAACCCGCAAAAGTGAAGAGCGGTCCGGGCAGGGCCTGGGCGGCGCCATAGCCGGCGAGAAAGGTGTCGTCCGTGACCCAGCCCGGCGGAACAACCTCGGCCCGCAGCAACGGCAGGATGACATGCCCGCCGCCGAACACCAGCGACCCGGCGCGGTAGAAGCTGTCGATGACCGCCAGGTCCTTGCGGCCGGTGGCGGCAGCCAGCACCGGCAGCGCGGCCAGCAGCAGAAAGAACACGGCGAGGATTCCGCCCGCGACGAGGTGGCGCCTCCAGTCCGCCCGGCTGGCGGGCTCGGAAGCCGGGATGGCGCGGCGATAAAGCCACCAGCCGACGACCCCGCCGCCCAGGATGACACCCACCTGGACCAACGCGCCCGGCCAGAGCAGCAGCAGCGCCGCCGCCGCCAGTGCGATGGTGAGGCGCGCCCGGTCCGGACACAGGCTGCGGCCCATGCCCCAGACGGCCTGCGCCACGACGGCCACGGCGGCCAGCTTGAGCCCGCGCAGCCAGCCCGCGTGTTGCAGGTCGCCCAGCGCCGTCACGCCGTAGCCGAACGCGATCATCAACACTGCGGACGGCAGCGTGAACCCGCAGGACGCCAGCGCGCCGCCGAGCCAGCCGGCGCGCTGTCGGCCCAGCGCGAAGACCGCCTGGCTGCTGGCAGGGCCGGGCAGGAACTGGCACAGCGCAACCAGATCGCCGTAAGCCGCGTCGTCGAGCCAGCGGCGCCGGCCCACGAACTCGTTGCGGAAATAGCCCAGGTGGGCCACCGGGCCGCCGAACGAGATCAGCCCGAGTTTCAGGAACGCCCCAAACACCTCGGCCAGCCGGCGGGCCGGCTTTTGCTCAAGCTGGTTGGTCGGATTCAAGGCTGCTTCAAGTGCGGCGCGCTGGCTCAGTTTCGCTCGGGGCCGGCGGTTTCAACCCGCGCGATCGGCGCCCGCGACATGATGAACAGGAACACCGTGCCCAAGGCCATCGCTTTTTGCGCGCGAAGCTTCACTGGAATGACTGGCCGACAATCCTGCGGCCGGCCATCCACTCAGCCGGAGTGATGCCGTTGGACTGGGGAGCGCCCCCCCTGAGGTGCCGTGCCCGGTGCCTCGCCCGCCACTTTCCGCGTAGCGGATTTGGGGCACTCTGGGCGCGGTTCGAACGCGGAGAGCCGACCGGCGGGGCGCCGGTCGGGACACGCGCGGGCGCGTGTGCTCCCCTTCCTCAGATGAATCGTCCCGGCACCGATCGATTGAGACGGGCAGACCGGCTCAGGAGCCGCCACTGGGCAAACGCCGCAAGCGCAGGCCGTAATGCCACGGTGGGAGGTCCAGCACCGGACTGGCTGCTTCCAGCAGCTTGGTCTCCCGCGCCCAGTCGAGGATTTGCTCCGGGCGCGGGCGGATTTCCAAGCTGGGTCCGCGCGGCGTGGCGGGATCGTGGCGCCAGTGAATGACCAGCACCCACCCGCCCGGGCGCACCGCGCGCGCGGCCTCTGTCAGCAGGTTCACGGGCTGTTCGCCGTGCAGGATGTTGAACAGCAGGCAGGCGTCGCGCGATTCCGGCTCGCCGCCGAAGCCTTCCGCCATCACGTCGCCCAGCCGGCAGACCACGTTCCGCAGCCCCGCGGCTTCGGCGCGCCGGCGCGTGCGTTCCACCATGGCCGGGTCAATGTCCACGGTCTCGATGACTCCGGAGATGCGCCGCGCCACGGGCAGCGTGAACGTCCCGTAGCCGCAGCCGAGTTCGACCACGTTTCGGAGACTCGCGTCCACTTCCAGCCGGTCGAGCATGAGCGGCACGTCGAAGAGCGTTTCCCAATACGACTCCTCCGGCATGCCGCTTTCGCGCAGCTTCATGGTTCAAAAGGTGAGCACCTGGTCGGAATCCCGCACGATTTCGTAGAGGTCTTTGAGCGTGGAGAGCGGGCAAATCTCCGAGCCTGCCGAATCGCGCAGCTTGAGGCACGTGCCACAGGCAAGAAAATGCCCGCCGGCATCCAGCACAGCGTTCGCCTGCTCCCGCACGTTGAATTTCGCGTCGTTGATTTGGTCGAGTTCCACGCCTATGCCGACAAGGAAGATTTTGACCGTGTCGCCCTGCTGAAGGCTGTAGTTAGCCAAACGCAGCGCGTTGAAGACGGTTTCGGGTTCGGTTTGTGAAAGAATGATTCCCAGCTTCATAGATTGGAGATGGCGTGTGCGGAGGCTTGGCCGGTCGTGCGTTGAACCTGCTTGAGCGGCGTGGCCAGCAAGCCGGCCAGCGTGTGTTCGTCCGGCCGGCTGAACTCGTCCAGCCCGGGCCGCAGCGTGCGCGGATCGTCGCGCAGCCGGAAGGTGCGGAACAGCCGGTCCCAAAACGAAAACAGCGACGCGTAGTTCGAGTCGGGCTCCGGCTGCCAGCGCGAATGGTGGACCTTGTGCATGAAGGGCGTGACGATGACCGCGCGCAGCGCCCGGTCGAGCCACGCCGGCAGCGCGATGTTGGCGTGGTGGAACTGCACGACGCTGAACAAGGCCAGTTCGTAGAGCGCCAGTTGCCACAATTGCAGGCCGAGCAGCGCAATCACTGGCACGCGCAGGACGGACGAGAACGCGATTTCGCCGGCGTAAAACCGGTTGGCCGTGGTCACGTCCATCCGCGGATCGGAGTAGTGTGTGCGGTGGAAGCGCCTGAGAAACGGGACGCGGTGATTGAGCCGGTGCCACCAGTACATCCAGGCGTCGAACAGCAGGAAGGCCGCGGCCAGCCGCGCCCAGTCCGGCGGCGGCAGCCAGTGCAACAGCCCGAACTGCCGCTGTTCCGCCCAGGCGGCGGCGCTCCACCGCAACCCCAAGAACAACAGGCCGGTCACGACGGCGTTGATGACGTCCTGCGTCAGGTTCTTCAGCGCGTGACGGGCGCGCTCGGCGGACGCGCGCGTGAAGTAAGCGAAGAACGGCGTCCAACTCACCCAAGCCAGCAACAGCACCAGCAGGGTCTGGGAAGCGGCGGTCTTGAACCGGCCTAACTCGGACAGAAACTCGGCCATGAGCTTGCGCTTTGGCGGGCGGACGGCGCTTCACGGTTGCCCGCCCGCGGATCGAAGTTAATGCGTTGCCGGCACAGTTCCAGCGGCCGGGCCAGGGCCGTTCGGGTTTTTCGGCGCCGCCTCACCGTGCCAGCAGACGGAAAAACCGCTGCTGTTGCACCGCGGGCAGGCTGAATTGGGCCATGCCGCCGAGTTGCTCGATCCCCGTCGTGACCGGCGTCCACCGGGTGCGGCCGCCTGCGAGTGATTCCGCCATCTCGAGCTGCACCGCGGGCAGGGCGTTCCAGGTGAGCGTGGCCGTGCCGCGGAATGTGACCACGTTCAGGCGCAGCCACTCGGAGTCCACCGGCTCGGGCGCGCCGGCCCTGACCGGGACGCTCTCCGCGCCGGTGGACCGCGCTCCCGCGGCGTCGTACGCCGCGACCAGATAGAGGTATTCCTCGCCGGCCCGGGCCAGGGGATCGAGGAAGCTCTCGCCGGGCGTGGCGCCGATCAACTCCGCCAGCCGGCTGCCGGCGCGGGTCCGCCAGATCCAGTTGCGCACCGAGCCGTCCGCCACGGGATTGGTCCATTCCAGGCGCGGCGCGCCGGTGCCGCCGGACGGCGTGACCGCCAGGCCTTCCGGGGCGGGCAGTCCGCCCCAAGCCGCTGCGGCCTGGTTGTTGTCTTCGTTGGATTCGGGCACCACGCTTTCGGAATCCACGACCACGTGGAACGTCCGCCACGCCCGGTCCGCCGGCGTGTAGGCCACGGTGACCGGCCGCTCCTCGCCGAAGCCCAGCGGGCCGCGCACCACCTGCGTGGCAAACGGCGTCACGCCGCGCAACGGTTCGCGGTCGTAAAAGCTCACGTGGAAACTGACCAGCCCGACCGGCTTCAAGCCGGCGTTGGTCAGCCGGGCGGTGATTTGCACGGGCTCCCGGGGCGTGGGATGCGGTTGCGAGAACGTCAGCTCCGGCGCGGCGAACGCGAGGTCCGCGATCCACGGCTGCGGTTGGCTGCGCAACTCCGGTTCGGCGCTCATGTCCGCGGGGTCGCGCGTTTCCCAGACCAGCAGCGGCTCGCCGGAGGTCGGGTTCAGGTCGGCGGCCACCTGCCAGTTCAGGCGGTCGTCGGTCGTCAGCCGGCCGACGTTCCAGTTCAACGTATCCGCGCCCAAGTCCGCCACAGCGGCGGCGACATCGCCGCCCGGCCGCGTCTGCGTGGGTGTGCCGAAACCGCGGAAGCACACCAGCGCCTGGTTGTCCGGCCTCACGCGCAGCAGCGGCCGTTCGGCGCGCGTTTCTCCGCCGAGGGGCTGCGCGATCCAGCCGCGGTCCAGCCGGCGCGCCACGTGCAGCGTGCTCAACAAGCCGTCGCCGCTGAGCGGCAGACCGGTGGCCGGATCCGTGGCCGGAACGACGAAGGCAACCAGCGGGCGATTGAGTTCGTCGAAGTCCAGCGAGGGGGTCCACGGCGCCAATGGCAGTGGCTGGAGGGTTTCGGGCGCGGACCACCCGAGGGTGCCAAGGACGCTGAACACCAGCCTCCGGTCGCGCGGCGTGCCGAGATCGCCGTCCGCGTCGCGCACCCAGACCAGGCTGGGCCGCCCGCGACGGTCAAACCGGA
This sequence comes from uncultured Verrucomicrobiota bacterium, assembly GCA_964568145.1. Taxonomy (GTDB): domain Bacteria; phylum Verrucomicrobiota; class Verrucomicrobiia; order Limisphaerales; family J093; genus DSVZ01. The sequence continues at coordinate 21,937 of CAZMOZ010000015.1, read as the reverse complement.
GGCTGGGCTGGAGGTCAAAGGCGTTCGAGAGCGGGTCCACCCGTTCCGGCGCGCTCCAACCGCCCCGCGCCCGCCTCGCAAAGTACAACGCCAGCGCCTGCTGGCGGCCGGCGATGGGTTCCTGTTCGCGCAGCCAGACCAGCACGGCATCGCCCGAGTTTGGATCAGCCGCCAGCACGGGCCGCACGTCGAGCGGCAGGTCGTCGGTCAGCGAAGTTGGCCGTTGCCACGTCACCGAAATGGCCGGTCGCGGACCGCCTGCGGCTGCACGGGCGAAACCGAAGAAATCCCCCACGGACTCGACCACGTTCACCGCGCCGCCAACCAGTTCGCAGCCATAGTCGAGCAGGTCCTCGATGGTGCCGCACAAGCCGTGGGGCGCCGGGCCGGCCAGCGCGGCGCCGCCCGGCGGGTTCGTTCGCACCCACACCACCACCGCGCGGCGAGCGCTCAGAAACGCCACCCGCGGCTCCCAGCCGGCGTAGGCCTCGCCCGCGATGGGCTGGGGCGGCGACCAGTTTGCGCCGTCGTAGATGCTGTACACCGGCGTGGTCCGGTGAACTTCGCCGTCCCGCGTCACGTAGTTCTCCCACACGGCCAGGGCAAAGCCGGCGGGGCTGAATGCCACCGAGGCGCGGCGTGGCGGAGCGAAGGCCAGGGAAGGCTCGCCCGCCTTGAGCGCGACGCGCAGCGCCGCCGGGCAACTGCCGATTTTGATTGGGTCGAACAAGTCCACCGATTTGTCGAAGCCCAGGCCGCAGCAGGTCAGCGCCAGATTCGCCTGGCCGCTCAGCGTCAGGCACAGCCCGTTCCAGTAAACCGGCGGCGCGTGCGCGGGGTCGAGGATGATCGGCGCGTTGAGGTTGGCGGCGGGTTTGATGTTGGCGGTGGCGTCGCAGATCGCCGCCTCGAGACTGGCGCCGACGGGCAGCGAGACGTTCAGCGCGGGCGTCACGGTGGCGCTGGTGCGCAGATCGGAATGCACCGTGGCGCCCAGCGACACCTGGCCATCCAGGCACAACACCACGCCCACCTGGCCGTTGAATTTCAGGCCGCACAGGTTGACTGGCTCGGGCAGGGCGGCGCCCCAGACGGGCACGCACTGGCCGCCCGGCAGGGGCACCGTCCACGGCGGCAGGCTGTACGTGGCGCCCGGCAGGCTGGCGCCCTGGAGGTTCAACGCGCGGCTTTCGTCAATCACCTTCATGTCCAGCAGCGTGAGCTGGGCCAGGGCCTTGGCCTGACCGGACCAGCCGCCATGGGTGTAAAAGCGCTCGGTCAGCGAGATGCCCAGATCGAAGCGGTTCTGCACGGTCTTGAACTTGAGATCAAACGGCTGGCTGAACAGCGGCGTCCCCACACCCGGCAGGCCGCCCGGCAGGGTGCCCTTGAACTCGTAGCGCAACTGGAAGAAGTCCTCGCGCGTGACCTTCAATTGCGGGCTCTTGACATGGCCGGCGTACCAGCGTTGGCCGAGGTCCACGACCTCCACCGGCATTTCCCAGTGCCCCACCTCGGCGAACAACGTGGAAAACGCGCGGATGGCCAGGGTGAACTTGCCGGGCGGCAGCTCGAGCGAGTTGAAGTCCGCGGTGAACGCGGCGAAGTCAAACGGGCTTTGGTTGAAGACGATTGCGGGTGTCGCGCTGTTGGCGCTGGCCACCACCTGGCCGCCCTTCTTGAACTGGAAGGCGAGGACCAAGGGGGCGGTGGAAGGCAGGGTCGCCCGCTGCACCTCGGCCCAGAAGCGCACGTTCACCGGCGCCAAGCCCTTGCCTTTGAGCGACACCAGCCGAGCGAACGGCGCATCGCCCCAGTCGCCCACCTTGGCGGGCCCGGTGCCCGAGAACGAACCTCCCGGCAGGGCGATGGCGCCGGCGCCCACCAGGTAAAGCGGCGGCACCTGGAAGTCCGCCGGGGCCGGCTCCGCCACCAGCGTGGCAGCATCGCCCGGCTGCAGCACCTCGGACTTCGGTGGGTAGCCGTCCTGGACTATCTGCACCACGTACAAGCCCGAGGCCAGGCCCGCGAACTCGAAACGGCTGGTGGGATCCGTGCGCGTTTCCGCCACCGGCAGTCCGCCGGCGTCCAGCAGCCGCACGCGCAAGCCGGCGCCAGCGCCTGCGCCGGACGCGTTTCGCACCGTGCCGGTGATCCCCGCGGGCGCGGGAGGCGTCACCCGGAAATCCGCAAACGCCAGTTCGTCCACCGCGCCACCCACCGGCAGCACCCCCACCCGCGCGGAGCCGGGCGTGGCGTCGGCGGGCACCTGCGCGGTCGCCACGAACGCGCCGGTCGGGTCCGCGGTGCCGGTGGCAAAGGCCCGCAACTCGCCGCCTTGCTCCCAGTAAAAACGGAGTTCGGGCTGGCCGGGTCGCGCCGCGCCGCGCAGCCGCACCAAGGAGCCGGGCGGGCCGACGGTCGGGTCGAGGCTCAGTTGGGCGGCTGCGAGAAAGGTCGGGCCAAGGCACAAGGCCGCCAGCAAGGCGTTGCTGCTTATGGCTTTCATCAGAATAACCGGGACTAGAAATTGCGGGGCCATCCACGTCAAGTGGTAATTCTGCCGCGGCGCCGGCCAACCGGAGCCCGGGAGCGGCCGGTGCGCGCGAACAGCCCGACGATCCGCCGGGCGGCTGCTTGTCCGGGTCCGCCGGTCCAAACGGGATTTGACGGCGGGACCAGGTGCAAAGTATGGTTATGTAAGTGATAAGACAATGTTCCCACCAAGCCGTCGGGCTGGGGAACAAGGGGGGCCGGGCGCGGCTGCGAAAAGTGACGGCGGCCCTTACAGCCGGACTGGCGCTGGCCGGCGGCGAATGCGGGCCGGCGTTGGCCCAGCCTGCGCTTGAAGTGGCGCTCCAGCCGGACCACACGATCCGGGTGAGCTGGCCGCGAAGCGCCAGCACGTACACCTTGGAAAGCGCCGTTGAAGTGGGCGAGGCGGCCGTGTGGCGGCGGCTTGACCTCCCCGAAACCGTCACCCAGTTGGAGGTGGTGGTCACCGTCACACCCGGCACGGCCACGCGTTTCTTCCGTCTTCGGGAAACCGGGCTGACGCATCTGGTGAGCTGTCGCCGGACAAAGGGGAACCCGGCGTTTCGGTGACGCGCGAAACGATTCTTCACTTCGATTGCCCGCTGGCCGCCGACACCCTGCTCACGCTGGATCGGCTCCACGCCGAGGCGGGCGGGCGCCGCCTCCTGGGCCGGGTGGAGTTGTCCAGCGACCGGCGCACGGTGACCTTGTTCCATCTGGAGCCGCTGCCCGGGAGCAGCCGCGTGACGGTTTCCTTCGACAGTAATAATCTGCTGGATCAGGTGGGCGCGCCGGTGGATGGAGATCGTGACGGTCAGCCCGGCGGCGTGGGCGTCTGGAGCTTTGATACGCTCAGCACCACCCCGCTGGCCGGCACGGTTGTGGTCGGGCGGGTGTTTGCCGCCGAACTGGTCGCCGGGCCGGACACGGGAACCAACGCGGTCAACCGTCCCCTCGAAGGCGTGACGATCACTGTGGACGGCCGCGAACAGGACCTCCGGGCCACCACCGACGCCGCCGGCTATTTCCGGCTGGCCCCCGTCCCGCCCGGCCGTTTCTTCGTCCACATTGACGGCCGCACCGCCAAGGGCAGCGATTACCCCCACGGTGCCTTTTACCCAACCGTCGGCAAGGCCTGGGATGCGTTGGCTGGCCGGACGAATCTGGCTGGCGGCACGGGCGAGATTTACCTGCCGCTCATCAGACCGGGGACGCTGCAGCCGGTCAGCGTGGTGGCGGACACCACGGTCACTTTTCCTCCGGAAGTCGTGGCCGCGACCCCGGCGCTGGCCGGCGTCTCCGTCACCGTGCCGGCCAACTCGCTGTTCGCCGACGACGGCACGCGGGGCGGTCGGGTGGGGATCGCGCCTGTGCCACCGGACCGGCTCCCCGGTCCGCTGCCGCCCGGACTTGAGTTTCCCCTCGTGATCACCGTCCAGACCGACGGCCCCCCTGAACTTCGACCGGCCCGCGCCCGTCTGTTTTCCCAACCTGCCCGACCCGATGACGGGCAAGCCGCTACCCGCCGGCAGCCGGCAGGCCTTGATCTCGTTCAACCACCGCAAAGGCATCTGGGAAGCCGTCGGCGAGATGACCGTCAGTGCGGACGGCCGGATGATCTGCACCGACCCGGGCTCGGGCATTTTGCAGCCCGGCTGGCACGGCGTGGGGCCGGACCCCAAGAGACCCAAGTGCGATCCCGAAAAGGAATGCTGCGACAAGCCGGCACCACCCCCTCCGCCCGCCCCGCCGGGCGTGAATCTGGCCGGCGCCGCCCTCCACGAGGGCCAGCCGCTCGAATGCGGCGAGCGCTGCCGGCGCGATCCCGAGAAGCTCAGAGAGTGCTTTGCTCGCTGCAGGGATGCGTGGGACGAGTGCGAGACCCTCGCCTACATGATTTACCTGCAGACCCTGAAAAACGCGGAGATCATTGAAAGGTTGGATGGCAAAGCGGCGGCCGACGAGTACCGCCGTCGCGCGGACGCTCTCTTGGACGCCCGGTTGAGCGCGTGCTTGGATGAGAAGATCGCTTGCGAGAAGGAGTGTTCGCAGTGTTTCGGCACGCCCAAGCCTGGCGTGGCTGCACTAGCCGGAGGCAGCACGCCGGAAGAAACGATCCGCAGCCTGCTTCAGTCCATCGCTGAACTGCTGGCGCCTTACGCGGACCCGAATGTCGAGATACCCAAGGCGCTCACCGACGAAATCCGCCGGCGGCTGGCGGAGGCAGACGCGGCGGCCGGCAAATACCCGCCGGATTATGGCAACGCGCCGTCTTACCCCGTGCTTTATGCGGCGGAAATCGTGCGACCTTCCGGGACGCTGACTCTCCGCGGCCAGACCGAGCCCTTCGGCCGGTACTCGCTATTCGTTCCGCGCGATGGACAATTGGTCGGCGTCAGTTTCTACGACCCGCGCACCCGACGCTGGGGCAGCATTACGCCGTACCTCCGCCCCGAAGCCGCCGACCGCCTGCCCTGGTTCAACCTCGATGAAATCCCCGCCGATGCCGCAGACGCCGATGCCGACGGTTTGCCGGATCAGGTTGAATTCATTTACGGCACGGACGCCGCCCGACCGGACACGGATGGCGACGGAATCCTCGACGGCGTTGAAGTGGACCTTGGCAGCGACCCGCTCGACGGAGCGCCCGCCCAAACCGGCATCATCGCGACGGCACAAACCCAGGGACCCGCGGTGGACGTCACCGGTGCCGGTGAACTCGTGTTAGTCGCGGAACTTGAACAGGGCGTCTCGATCTTCGACGTATTGCGGCCGGCCAAGCCGGTCCGCGTGGCCCAGGTGGACACGCCGGGGCGCGCGGAACGTGTGGCCGCCACGGCGGAATATCTGGCGGTGGCCGACGGTGCCGCCGGGCTGGCGATCTTGGTGGTGACAAATCCAGCCACGGCGCGGGTGGTCCACGAACTGCCGCTGGGCGGAGCGGTCACGACGGTGACCGCCGGCGGCGCGATGGCCTTTGCGGGCACGGCCGGCGGCCAGGTGGTGGCGGTCGAGCTGGGAAGCGGCGCGATCCTTTCGCGGCTGCCCCTCGGCAAGCGGATCGAGGACCTCGCGCTGGCGGAAGACCAGCTTTACGCGTTCACCGCGGATTCCTTGTTCGTTCTGGCGGTCAACGCCGGCGAACTGCAGATGCGGGCCACGGTCGCCTCACCCTTCGTCACGACCCCCAACACGCGGCTGAGCGTGGGCGGCGGCTTCGCCTATTGCACCCACGGCAAGGGCGTCAACACGTTCGACGTGTCCCAGCCGGCGGCGCCCCGCTTGATCGCCGCGGCCAACACGGCCCAGTTTGGCTGGAAGCAGACCGTGCCGAACGGCTCGGGCTACGGCTTGGCGGCGGTCAGCCCCGTGCTGGACCTGACCTCGCCGGCCGATCACAACGTCGCACTCTACGACCTGCACGACCCACCAAGCCGGACGAGTTTGTCACGCTTTTCCCCACGCCGGGATTTGCCCGCGCGGTGACCCTGCTCAATGGCCTGGCGTACATTGCCGACGACGTGGCGGGCCTCCAGGTGGTAAATTATCTGCCGTACGACAACCGTGGACAGCCGCCGACGGTCACGCTGGTTGCCGACGGCCTGGCGCAAGGCGTCGAGGAAGCCAAGCCCGTGCGGATCGCGGCGCGCGTCACGGACGACGTCCAGGTGAGGCAGGTGCAGTTTTTCGTGAATGGTGTTCTGGCGTTCGTGGACGGCAGTTTCCCCTTCGAATACCGCTTCACCGCTCCACGGCGAACGGCCGAACAAACCAGCATCACCGTGCGTGCGGTCGCGACCGACACCGGCGGCAATAGCGCCGCCACCGCGGATTTGGTTATCCCGCTGCCGGAGGATACCTCGCCGCCGCGAATCGTCCGTGCCTGGCCGGCGTTGGGTGGCAGCCGCGTCTCCCAACTGATCGCTTTTGCCAGCGAACCGTTGGACCCGGCCAGCCTGACGGAGGCAACGTTCCTGGTATTCGCAGCCGGTATGGACGGCCTGCCCGGCACGCCAGACGATGTGGCCGTGGGCAACGGCACCGCCCGTTGGGTGCCGGAACTGGGCGCGGCGATGCTGGACTTCCCGACGCCGTTGCCCGAAGGCCGTTACCGCGCCCGGCTCACCACCGGGGTCAAGGACATGACAGGCCATCCGCTGGAAGAACCGTTCGAATGGCAGTTCTCGAATAACTCGGTCGCGTGGATCGGCGGAGCTTCCGGCTCGTGGCACGACCCCGCGCAATGGAGCACGGGCGCGGTGCCCGGGGATGGCGACTCAGTGGTCATTGATGTCCCGGGCGACCTCACGATCACGTTCAACCGCGACGCGGTCCGGCTCCGGCGCATCCTCTGCGGCAACAACCTGGAAATCGCTGGCGGCGCGCTGACTGTGGACGAAACCATCGAGGTCACGCGCCAGCTTCGGCTTAGCGGCGGGACGCTCCGCACAGGCACGGTCCTGGGCGGCCCGGAGGCGGTGGTCTTGGTGCCGGCCCAAGGCCGTCCCACCCTGGACGGCGTCACGCTCAACCTGCCGACCATCCTTTCGGATTCGGCGCACGTCATCGTGCTCCACGGCCTGACGCTGGACAGCACGCTGACGCTGACGCGGTCCTTCGGCCGGCCGATGGTGCTGGAATTCGCCGGTGAGCAAACTCTGGCGGGGACCGGCAGTGTTGTCTTCGCCGACGTGGACGGCTGGAGCCAGCTCCGCCCCACCGCCGGCACGCTCACCCTCGGGCCGGGGATCACCATCCGCGGCGGCAGCGGCACGGTAGGCGATCCCAACCAGCCGCTGGTCAACCACGGCACAGTCCATGCCGATACGCGCTTCGGGCGACTGACCCTTCAGGCCTCGGTCCTGACAAGCGACGGCACGTTGCGCGCCAGCAATGGCGGCACGCTGTCGGCGAACAACGTGCAAAACCGGGGCACCGGCCAGGTGGACGGGGCAAGCACCCTGGCTTTGGAGGGCCAGTGGCGGAATACGGGCTCGCTAACCCTCGCCGGGGGCACGCTGGTGTTGGGCGGCAGTTTTGGGAAAGCGGAACTGGGGTTGATCCAGCGGGACGGCGGCGAGGTGGTCCTGACCGGCACCTTCGAGAACAGCGGCGGCACGTTTGACCTCGACGCCCACGGCGGGGCCTGGCGGCTGGCGGGCGGGCGCTTCCACGGCGGCACGCTCGACGGAGTAACCCTGAACGGCAACGTGCGGCTGGACGATTCCGCGATCCTCACCGTCACCAGCGGGCTCACGCTCAATGGTACGCTCACCCTCACGCGGAGCGCGGGCCGGTACATGGCCGTCGAGTTTGCCGGCGAACAAACCTTGGCTGGGACCGGCAGCGTCGTCTTCGACGACATTGACGGTTGGAGCCAGCTCCGCCCCACCGCCGGCACGCTCACCATCGGTAGTTCGATGACTATCCGCGGCGGCAGCGGCACGATCGGCAATCCCGGCCTGCCGTTGATCAACGAAGGCACAGTCCTGGCCGACGTGGCCAACCGCACCTTGACCATTCGCGCCAGTCCATTCGTGAACCACGGTTCGGTCACGGAAGCAAACGGCGGGAAAGTCGTGCTCCCGCCGTAGGCTGCGGAACGGTCAGTCCAGGCAAACAGCGCGGTCACCCGAACGTCGCTCTCTGCCGGACGAGAGGTCCTTGCAGCTTGACGTCTGCCGGTGAACTCAGCGCTAAGCGCCGGCACCACAAAGTGCATTGCCGGCCCCTGAGCTTCGCTCGAGCCGCGACGCAGCCCGACAGAAGGCTTTTCCTCGTGGCGGTCCAGGCCTAGACTCCCCGCAAAACCTGATCCCATGACCCAGCCTGTGCGCGTCGGCCTCATCGGTTCCCAGTTCATTTCCAGCATTCACGCGGAGTCGCTTCAGCGTTGCGCCGCCGCGCAGATGGTCGCCGTGGCCTCGCCCACGCCCGGCCATGCCGGGGCGTTCGCCCGGCGGTTCGGCATCCCGCGCCATTTCACCGATTACCAGGAAATGCTCGCGCTGCCGGACCTCGACCTGGTCGTCGTCGGCGTGCCGAACCATCTCCACTGCGCGGTGGCGGTGGATGCCGCGCGCGCCGGCAAGCACGTCGTCATGGAGAAGCCGCTGTGCCTGAACCTGGCCGAGGCCGACCGCATGATCGCCGCCGCGCGCGAGGCGGGCGTGAAGCTCATGTACGCCGAGGAGCTGTGCTTCGCGCCCAAGTACGTGCGCGTGAAACAGCTCCTCGACTCCGGCGCGCTGGGGCACCCCACACTCCTCAAGCAGTCGGAAAAGCATGACGGCCCGCACGCGCCGCACTTCTGGGATGTCGAGCGTTCCGGCGGCGGCGTGACCATGGACATGGGTTGCCACGCGATCCAGTTCTTCCGCTGGCTGCTCAACGGCGCGCGCGTCACCTCCGCGTACGCCCAGATGGGCACCCACGTGCACCGCGACAAGACGCGCGGCGAGGACAATGCGCTGCTCATCCTCGAGTTTGAAAACGGCGTCACCGCGCTGGCCGAGGAAAGCTGGACCAAGCCCGGCGGCATGGACGACCGCGCCGAGGTGCATGGCTCGAAGGGCGTGGCCTACGCCGACCTGCTGCACGGCAATGCCATCGAGACCTACAGCCTCGAGGGCTACGACTACGCGGTCGAAAAGGCGGGCTCGACCAAGGGCTGGTCATTCGCGATCTACGAGGAGGCGTGGAACTACGGCTTCCACCAGGAGATGGCGCATTTCGTGGACTGCGTGCGGCACGACCGCCCGCCGCTGGTCACCGGCGAGGACGGCCGCGTGGTGCTCGAGGTGATCTTCGCCGCCTACGAGTCCGTCCGCACGGGGCGGAAGGTGCGGCTGCCCTTCGCCCCAGACGCCGCCAAGCCGATTGATCTGTGGCGGCCGGCGGGCCAGGCCTGACGTGCCGGGTGGGGACGTTCAGAAGTCAACGTATTCAACTACGTCCCCGGCTACGCCTCGATCAGGGTCTGCACCTTTTCCACGACACTCTCGATGAATCCGGGAGGCAGGCTGCAGATCAGTTCCGCGTGACGAGCGCGCCAGTCCACGCTGCGGGCCTGGTCGGCCAGGACAACGCCTGAAACCGGCAGGTCCGCTGGCAACGCAACCTCCCACGGATAGCCCTTTTCGCGGCTGGTTACCGGGCACATCATTGCCAGTCCGATCCGGCCGTTGTAACGGGATGCGCTCAGAACCACAGCGGGCCGGCGCCCGCCCTGTTCGTGGCCCAAGTGAGGATCGAAGTCCAGCCAGACTGCGTCACCGCGTTCCGGTGCCCACGGCTTCGACTGACTGCCCTTCACCAGACCTCCCTTCCGCGCGGCGGACCCCAGTCCACTTCTCCGTGAATGTTGTCAGGGGTTACTTTGGCGAGCAGTTCGTCAAGTGTCGCGCGCCGCCTGGCCGGTCGGACGATGAGTTTATCGGCCGCCACCTTCAGCTCCACTGCCTGGCCTGCCGAGACCTTGATTTGCTGGGCCACGGCTCGGGGCAGACGCAGCGCCAGGCTGTTGCCCCATTTCTGGATTCTTGCAGTCATACGTTTCTACAAGGGAGATACACGGCTCGCGGGGGCGGGTCAATCGCCCGGGTTGCGGCGGAGCCGGATGCTGCGGAACCCTGCGGGGACGCTGACATCCGCGTCCGCGGTGAGCACGGGCGAATCGCCCGCCGACCGCCGCCAGCAAGCCGCCGGCGCTGCTGCGGTCCGCTGCTTGACATGCCCGCGGGCGGGCCGCCAGTTTAGCCCCGCACACAGCACCAATTCACCATGCACTCGAACCTTCTTCCGACCTTGCGGGGCGGGTCGTCACGGGCGACCGGCACGCGGGTCGTTTTCCCACTCCTCACCGCCCTGGCCATGACATCGGTCACCCGCTCCGAACCGGCCGCCGTCGCCACGGTGGTCGCCACGCTGCCCGTCGCGCCGGCGAACACGCATTACGTCGGCAACCGCGCGCCCTTGCTGCCGAACCCGCTGTTGAAGCTGCCGGTGGGCGCGGTGCGGCCGGAGGGATGGTTGCGGCGCGTGCTGCGCCGGCAAGGGGACGGTTTTCACGGCCACCTCACGGAGATCAGCGCGTTTCTGAAGAAGGAAAACAACGCCTGGCTCAGCCCCACCGGCCGGGGCGAACGCGGCTGGGAGGAGGTGCCGTACTGGCTGAAGGGCTTCCAGGATTGCGGCTACCTGCTCGAGGACGAGCGCATGATCCGCGAGGCGATGATCTGGATCGAGGGCGCCCTCAAAAGCCAGCAGGCGGACGGCTGGTTCGGCCCCGGCGAGGAGCGCACCGGCGTGGCCACCGACCTGAAAGGCCGCGACGATCTCTGGCCGAACATGATCATGCTTTTCTGCCTCCAGTCGTACCACGAGCGCACCGGCGACCGGCGGGTGCTGGACTTGATGACCCATTACTTCAAGTACCTCGTGGCGGTGCCGGAAGAGCGGTTCCTCGTGGGCTACTGGCCGAAGATGCGCGCGGGCGACCAGCTTTTCAGCATCTACTGGCTCTACAACTGCACCGGCGACCCGTGGCTGCTCGAGCTGGCCCACAAAACCCACCGCCACGCCACGCGCTGGGACACCGGCCTCATCAACTGGCACAATGTGAACCTCGCCCAGGGCTTCCGCGAGCCGGCCACGTACTGGGTGCTCAGCCACGACCCGAAGCACCTCCAGGCCACCGAGCGCGTGTGGACCGAACTGCGCGCACTGTACGGCCAGGTGCCCGGCGGCATGTACGGCAGCGACGAGAACTGCCGGCCCGGCTTCACCGGACCGCGCCAGGCCATCGAAACCTGCGGCATCGCCGAGGAAATGCTCTCGGACGAAATCCTGCTGAGTCTGACCGGCGACCTGCGCTGGGCCGACCAGTGCGAAAACGTCGCCTTCAACAGCCTGCCCGCGGCGATGACGGCCGACCTCAAGGCCCTGCGTTACCTCACCGCCCCCAACCAGCCGCAGAGCGATCACGTCAGCAAGGCGCCGGGCATCCAGAACGGCGGGCCGATGTACTGCATGAACCCGCACGACCACCGTTGCTGCCAGCACAACGCCGGCCACGCCTGGCCGTACTTTACGCAGCACCTCTGGATGGCCACGGCGGGCAACGGCCTGGCCGCCGTGCTTTACGCGCCGTCGCGCGTCACCGCGAAGGTCGGCGACGGCGTGAGCGTGACGATCAGCGCCGCCACGAAGTACCCGTTCGCGGACACGATCGCGTTCAAGCTGGGCGCGCCGCGCGCGGTGGCGTTCCCGCTTTACCTGCGCGTGCCCGCGTGGTGCGCCAAGCCCGCCGTCCGCGTGAACGGGCGGAAGGTTGCCTTGGGCGAAGCCCGGCCCAGTCGGTTCATCCGGCTCGAACGCGCCTGGGCCGACGGCGACACCGTGACGTTGACGCTGCCCATGGAAGTGCGGCTCCGCACTTGGACGAAAAACCGTAACACCGTGTCTGTGGATCGCGGGCCGCTCACCTACTCGCTGCGCATCGCCGAGCAGTACGTCCGCCACGGCGGCACCGACCCATGGCCGGCCTTCGACATCTTCCCGGCTTCGCCCTGGAACTACGGCCTGGACCTGCCGGCGCGAAATCCCGAGCGCGCCTTCACCCTGGTCCGCCAGCCCTGGCCCGCCGACGACCAGCCGTGGCGTTGGGACGCCGCGCCCGTTCAGCTCAAGACCAAGGCGCGTCGCATCCCGGCGTGGACGCTCGACGAAACGGGCCTGGTCCACGAAGTCCAGGACAGCCCGGTGCGGTCCACCGAGCCGGTCGAGGAAATCACGCTCATCCCGATGGGCGCCGCCCGGCTGCGGATCAGCGCGTTTCCGGTGATCGGCCGCGGGCCGGACGCGAAGGACTGGACGGCGCCGGCGAAGACGGGCGTGCGCGCCTCGCATTGCCACGAAGGCGACAGCGTGGCGGCGGTGTGCGACAACGCCGAGCCGCGCAGCTCGAACGACCAGTCCATCCCGCGGTTCACCTGGTGGCCCGAAAAGGGCAACGCCCAGTGGATCGAGCGCGAATTCGACAAGACGCGGCGCTTCTCGCAGGCGGCGGTGTACTGGTTCGACGACACCGGCGTGGGCGGCTGCCGCGTGCCCGAAAGCTGGCGCCTGCTGTACCGCCAGGACGGCCAATGGCGGCCGGTGACGGCCAGCGGCGGCTACGGGGTCGAGAAAGACCGCTACAATGTGGTCAACTTCACACCGGTCACCACCGACGCGTTGCGGATCGAAGTGAAGCTGCGCGACAGCTTTTCCGGCGGCATCCTCGAGTGGCGTGTGCAGTGAACCCGAAAACCGAAGTTGGCCCGGCAGGACGGTTGCGCTCCTCAAATCCGGAACCCGTCGCCCCCCGCCGGGGGCGACGGGTTCCGGCCCCTGAGCCAGGGGCCGGCTACCTTTGAGCCAGTCGCCATCAAGAACTGGGCCTTGTCGCCGCCGGCTTTCGACCTCACCTTTTGCGCATGAAAACGTTCCCCGCTCTCCTGTTCGCGGCTGTGCTGGCGGTCACGCTCACCGGCTGCGGCAGGTCCACCCCCGTCAGTTCGGGTGACGCGCCGGGCACCGCCGACGCCGCCCCCGGCGGCAAAGTATTCACGATCGGCATGAGCCAGTGCAATCTGGGCGAGCCGTGGCGCGTGCAGATGAACGCCGACATCAAGGCCGCCGCCGACAGGCACCCGAACCTCCGCGTCGTTTTCAAGGACGCCCAGAACGACACGCTCAAGCAGCGCGCCCACGTCGAGGAGTTCGTCAGCGCGAAGGTGGATTTGCTCATCATCTCGCCGAAGGAGGCCGCGCCACTCACCGAGCCCGTGGCCAGGGCGATGGCTGCCGGCATCCCCGTGATCGTGCTCGACCGGCGGTTGCTCGGCACGAACTACACCTGCTTCATCGGCGCCGACAACAAGAAGATCGGTCGCGCCGCGGGCGAGTGGATCAAGCGCACGCTGGGCGGCAAGGACCGGGTGGTCGAGTTGAAGGGCCTCATGACCAGCACGCCGGGACAGGACCGGCACGCCGGCTTCCGCGAAGGCATCGCCGGCTCGCAGATCGAGGTCATCTTCGAGGCGGACATGAAGTGGCTCGAACCCGAGGCCCGCAAGGAGATGGAATCCGCCCTGGCCCGCTTCCCGCAGATTGACCTGGTGTACGCCCACAACGACCCCGGCGCCCACGGCGCCTACCTCGCCGCCAAGGCCGCCGGCCGCGAAAAACAAATCAAGTTCGTGGGCATTGACGCGCTGCCCCAAGAAGGCGTGGCCTATGTCCGTCAGGGCATCCTCGACGCCACCTTCGAGTACCCGACCGGCGGCGCCGAGGCCATCGCCACCGCGCTCAAGATTCTCCAGGGCGAACGCGTGCCGCAGGAAATCACCCTGGGCTCGCGCCTCTTCACGCGCGACAACGTGGCGGCCGGCGGCCAGCCGCTGCCCTGATGCCGGCCGGGCGAACCGCCCTTGGCCGCGCGCGGCTTGGCGAACGCGCAATGCCCGCGTCTCGGCGAAGGCTCTCAGCCGTGACGGCGAGATGCCGTTCACTCTGCAATAGCGTCTGCAGGGGAGCGCGGGCCGGCACCCAGGATGGCGGTGAGTGAGTAGCCAGCAGGAGGGAGTGAGGGAACGACCTCTGCCGGCAGCGGCGAGGAGCCCTCCGGTCTTTGCGCGCTGCGGCGAAGAATCGCGGCGCCTGGTCTGCGCGAAGCGTTTGGAGTGCGCCAGCTTGCTGGCGCTTTTTGAAGCTGCGCCACAAGCGGGGTTCTGTGCCCTCAAGCAGTCCCGAGGATCGGGGCGAAGTCGAAAACTTCGCTTTCCTCGCGTTCATCGGGGGGCTCCCTGCTTTTGGAGTTACGGGGCGATGGCGTCCGTCGGACCCAAACCGTCCTTTCCGGCCCGGCCCGCGCGCGCTAAAGTCCGCAGCCGTCATGAATGAACCGGGCACTGTGGAAGCGTGGCTGGAGCAGCCCGACGGCGAGCGCATCGCGATCGCCGGCAACGTGTCGTTCGGCCGCACGTCGGGCAACACGGTCGTGCTGCCCGACGAACGCGTCTCCCGCCGCCACGCGCTGATCCACCGGCAGGGCGCGGAGGGCTACTGGCTGGTGGACCTGGGCAGCCGCAACGGCACCTACGTTAACCAGCGCCGCGTCGGCCAGCCCCGGCGCCTACATGACGGCGACCGCCTCCAACTGGGCCCCTTCACGTTGGTGTTTCGGCAGGCGCGCGCCGCGTTCGCCACCCGGCCGGGCGAGGTGACCACCTTGCAAACGTTGGTGGACGTGCGGACGCTGCCCTGCTGGTTGCTCGTGCTGGACGTGCAGGGCTCCACCGACCTGGCCCGGCGCCTGCCCGGCGCGGACTTTGCCGTCCTCATGGGCCGCTGGTTCAACGCCTGCCGGCAGGTCATTGAAACCCACGGCGGCATCATCAACAAATACCTCGGCGACGGCTTGCTGGCCTACTGGCCGGCGGACAAGACCGACGCCCCGGCGCTCGCCAAAATGCTGGAAGCCCTGCGCCCGCTGCAAGCGGCGGGGACGCCGGCTTTTCGACTCGTGCTGCACCACGGCCTGGTCACTTTCGGCGGCGCGGCGTCGCTGGGCGAGGACAGCCTCTCCGGCCCGGAGGTCAACTTCGTGTTCCGCATGGAAAAGCTCGCGGGCCAGCTCGGAGTTCCCGCGCTGTTCAGCGCCCCGGCGGCCGCTGCTCTGGCGACCGTGCTGGCGCTGACCCCGCGGGGCGAACACCCCCTGCCCGGCTTCGAGGGGGCATACGCGTTTTACGGCGGGTAAACGCGGAACGCTGGACTGGGGAGCGCCCGCGCTCCCGGGTGTCACTGGAGACGCCTCGCGTCCAACCCGAGGCGACGCGACGAGCGGTTCGAGTTGGGAAATGACGCGGGGGCCGGGATGTTTGGAGGAAGGGTGCGCCAAACCGCACGCGGGGCTTTGCCGCCCGTCAGTCTTTGACCGGTACAGCCCGCAAGACGCGCGTTTGCCGTTCGCCACCCCGCCGAAGGATGCTACTTTGCGGTCGGACTCGGACTGCTATGCCCGACACCACCCGCCTCCTCGAACGCGCCCAGGCCGGCGACCTGCGGGCCGCGGCGGATTTGCTGCCGCTGCTCTATGATGAACTGCGCCGCCTGGCCGCGCAGAAAATGGCCGCCGAGCCGCCCGGACACACCCTCCAACCCACGGCTCTGGTACACGAGGCCTGGCTGCGACTCGCGGGTGAGGATCATCCGTGGGAGAACCGCCGGCATTTCTTCGCCGCCGCCGCCGAGGCCATGCGGCGCATCCTCATCGAGCGGGCCCGGCGCCGGAGACGCGAGAAGCACGGGGGCGGCCTGCAGCAGGTCAACGTGGACGACCTGGACCTGGCCATCACCACGGATGACGAAACCCTGCTGCGCGTTAACGAAGCCCTCGACAAACTAAACGCTGTGGATCCGGTCGGCGCGGAACTCATTCGCCTGCGCTTCTTCGCCGGCCTGTCGAACGTGGACGCCGCCGAACTGATCAACCTCCCCGAACGCACGGCCAAGCGGACCTGGGCTTATGCCCGGGCGTGGCTGTACGAGGAAATCCGGCGGCAGCCCTGAACGAGGCCCCCGGCCGACCCCATGAACCCTCCGTCGGACCCGGACCGCGTGCGCGAGCTCTTCGGGCTGGCGCTCGAACACGGCCGGCCGCAGGAGCGCGACGCCTTCCTCACGGCGGCCTGCGGGGACGACGAGCCGCTGCGCCGGCGCGTCGCCGCCCTGCTGTGCGCGCACGAGTCGCCGGCGGCGTTCCTGCCCGGCCGGCCCGCCGCCGCCGGGCTGCCGGCCGGCGAGGGGCTCGGCACCGTCATCGGCCGCTACAAGCTGCTGGAGCGGATCGGCGAGGGCGGCTTCGGCGTCGTCTTCATGGCGGACCAGCTCGAGCCGGTGCGCCGCCGCGTCGCGCTCAAGATCATCAAGCCGGGCATGGATTCGAAGCAGGTGATCGGCCGCTTCGAGGCGGAGCGCCAGGCGCTGGCGCTGATGGACCATCCGGGCATCGCCCGGATTTTCGACGCCGGCACGACCGCGGCCGGCCGGCCCTACTTCGTGATGGAGCTGGTCAACGGCATTCCCATCAACCGCTTCTGCGAGGAACAGCCGCTCGATCTCGGGGCGCGGCTGGAGCTGTTCATCGAGGTCTGCTCCGCCGTTCAGCACGCGCACCAGAAGGGCGTGATCCACCGCGATCTCAAGCCGTCAAACCTCCTCGTCACACTGCACGGCGACCGGCCCGTGCCCAAGGTGATTGATTTCGGCATCGCCAAGGCGCTCGGCGAGCCGCTCACGGACCGGACCGTCTTCACCCAGTTCCAGCAGCTCCTCGGCACGCCCGCCTACATGAGTCCCGAGCAGGTCGCGTTGAGCGGTCTGGACGTGGACACGCGCAGCGACATCTACAGCCTGGGCGTGCTGCTGTATGAACTCTTGACCGGCGGTCCGCCGTTTGACGCGAAGGAGCTTCTGAAATCGGGCCTGGACGAGATGCGGAAAACGATCTGCGAACGGGAACCGGAACGCCCTTCGACCCGCCTGACCCGGCGGCAGCGGGGGCCGGCGGCCCGCGCGGCGGGAGGGCAGATTTCAAGAGGCGACTCCCGGATTCCCCGGGAGCTGGACCTGATCGTGCTGAAGGCGCTGGAGAAGGACCGCGACCGCCGCTACGCCACCGCCAACGGCCTCGCCGCCGACCTCCGGCGCTTCCTCCACCACGAGCCGGTGACCGCCGTGGCGCCGACGCTCGGCTACCAGATCGCGAAGTTCTACCGGCGGAACCGGAAGGGGGTGGTCACCATGCTGGCCGGCGCCGTCCTGCTGCTGGTGGCGGCCGTGGCCGGCACCGCCCTGGCGGTCCGCGCGCAGCGGGCGGAGGCGCTCGCGGTCCGTGAGGCCGCGGCGGCACGCCAGGCCGCGGAGTTCGTCTGGCAGGAACTGTTCAAGCCGCTAACGCCCTGGCAGCACACCAACCGGACCATCACGCTCCGCGAGGCGTTTGACCGCGCGGCGGCCGGCCTCGGGGGCCGCTTCGCCCGGGAGCCCTTGGCCGAGGCGTCGTTCCGCCGGACCTTTGGCAAGACCTACCTGGGACTCTCCGAGTGGGCGGCGGCGGAGACGAACCTGCTCCGCGCGCTCGAGCTGCGGCGCGCCTACGCGCCCCAGCCCGACGAAGCGACCGCCGCCTTGCTGCACGACCTCGCCGACCTGCGCGCCTTCCAGAACCGCGCCGCCGAGGCCGAGGCCGGTTACGCCGAGGCGGCGGCCCTCCGTCTCCGGGTGCTCGGGGCGCGCCATCCCGACACCCTGACGGCCGCCGCCAAGGCGGCGCACTACCGCGCCGCCCGCCTGCCCCACGCCGAGGGCGTGGCCCTGTTCGAGGCGACGGCGGAAGACCTCCGGCGGCATGTGGGCGCCGACTCGCACATCTACCGGGCCACCTTGAACCGGCTGGGCGAGTTCCAGGCCCGGCACGCGCGGGCGGACCAAGCGGCCGCGCTGTTCGATCAGGCCCACCGGCTGGCCGTCGCCGCCGACGGCCCGGCCAGCAGCGACGCGCTCTGGAGCCTGCAGCTGCTCGCCGAGGTGCGGGCCGGCCAGGGCGACCTGGACGCCGCCGGCCGGTCGCTCCGCCAACTGCTGGCCCTGCGCGAACAGGTGAACGGGGCGGATCATTTCTTCACCCACTCGGTGCGGCTTCAGCGCGTCGCGCAGGTGCTCGTGCCGCAGGGCCTCCACCTCGAGGCCGCGGCGGAACTCCGCGCAGTGGCCG
This sequence comes from uncultured Verrucomicrobiota bacterium, assembly GCA_964568145.1. GTDB lineage: Bacteria > Verrucomicrobiota > Verrucomicrobiia > Limisphaerales > J093 > DSVZ01. Next base: position 3,579 of record CAZMOZ010000015.1, on the reverse strand, counting down.
CCGCCGTGCGCGCGGGACAGCCGGCGCTGGAACCCGCCTTCGCCCAGGCGCGGCAATCCCTGCTGGCCGCCTGGGCCGCGGCCGGCGGCGGGGCGGAATACGAGGCGTTCCGGCAGGAAATGCCGGCGGAAGGCGAGCGGCCGTAAGCCGGGAGGAAGCGGGGCGCCCGGCTCGCGGCGCAAAGCGCAAAGCTCAAGGGAAGTTCCAAGGACAAGCCCGGCCGGCTGAAGCTTGGACCCGGAAAGTTTCGAGAAATGCCGCAGCTCGAGAAGTCCCGGGGCTGCCGTCAGCCAAAAGGGCGCCATGGAGCGCGGCGGGAAGCGGAGCGCCACGCCGCTTTGGCTTGGCCTGTGGGAAGATTTCCGGCGTTCCAACGCGCGTCCGGCCGCCGCAAACGGCGGCGTCGCTTCGCGTTGCCCCTGCACTCCATGACGCCGCCGCCTGCCTTGAAGCCTGGAGCTTTTCTTGAGCTTTGCGCCTGGGGCTTCATCCGCGCGCGCCCTGCCCGCGCCTTCAAGCACCGGAAGATTCCTGGCCCATTCCATCCCGAAACGTCGCGTTGAAGGGTGAACGGCCCGTCACGGGCCGGGGAGAACCAAGCCATGAAACACCTCCATGCCATCACCGCCGGCCGTCGCCGGCCCATTGCCCTGACGTTGCTGCTGCTCGCCTCCACCGCCCTGCCCGCCGCGGCCCAGTGGGCGCACACGACGAACAACGGGGCCATCACCATCACCCGCTACCTCGGCCGGGAGACCAACCTCGTCGTCCCGGAAACCCTCAACGGCTGGCCCGTCGCCCGGGTGGCCGCCGGGGCCTTCCAGTTCGCGCCGGCCCAGTACGTCACCCGGAGCATCACGTTCCCGCCCGCCATCACGAACCTCGGCGTGGCCGAGTTCAACAGCTACCAACTGCTCACCAACGTCACCTTTCTCGGGCCCATCCAGATCATTCCCGACGGCGCCTTCATCGGCTGCCGAAACCTGGTGGCGGTCCATTATCCGGACAGCGTCACCCGCATCGGCCAGGACGCGTTCCAGGGCTGCGTGAAGCTGGCCGCGGTGAACCTCCCGCCCGGCCTCACGCACGTCGGCGCGCGGGCGTTTACCGGCTGCCTCGGCCTGGCAGGCGTGACGCTGCCCGAGGGGCTCGGACAGATCGGCCAGGACGCGTTCAGCCCCTGTCCTGCGCTGACGAAGATCCGGATTCCCGCGAGCGTGAGCAGCCTGGGAGCCCGGGCGTTCGCCAACTGCGCCAGCCTCGCGGAGATCGAGGTGGACCCGCTGAACAGCCATTACGCCAGCGTCGAAGGCGTGCTTTTCAACAAGGACAAGACCGCCCTGATCCAATGCCCGGGCGGCAAGACCGGGATCTTCGCGATCCCCGACGGCATCACCAGCCTGCCCGAGGGCGCCTTCAGCGGCTGCGCCAAGCTGACCGGCGTGGTCATCCCCGACAGCGTGACCACGCTGGGTCGCCGGGTGTTCGCCGACTGCTCGGCGCTGGCCGAACTCACGCTCCCCGCCGGCATCCAGGCCATTCCCAACGGCGCCTTCTCGGGCTGCAGGAAGCTGTCCGGCCTCGCCCTGCCGGCCGGCCTCACCAGCGTCGGCTCGCAGGCCTTCGCCTTCAGCGGCATCACCAACCTCGTCATCCCGGACGGCGTCACGGCCATCCAGGACGAGACCTTCCGCGACTGCCCCGAACTGACCTCGGTGACCATCCCCCAAGGCGTGCGGACCATCGGCCACCAGGCCTTCGCGGGGTGCCCGAAGCTCACCGTGGCGGCGATCCCCGCCACCGTCACCACGCTGCAGACCTCCGCGTTCATGGACTGCACCAGCCTCGCCGCCATCACGGTGGACGCGGCCAATCCCGCCTTCGCCAGCGTGGACGGCGTGCTCTTCAACAAGAGCCTGAGCGCGCTCCGCACCTATCCCGCCGGCCGGCCGGGGGATTACGAGATCCCGGCCAGCGTCCGGCGCATCGAGGACACCGCCTTCTCCGGCGCGGCGCATCTGCGCACGCTCGTGATCCCCGACGACGTGGCCTTCCTGGGTAGCGGAGCGTTTCAAAACTGTGCGCGGCTGTTCAGCATCCGCCTCGGCCGCGGCATCACGGTGATCCCGAACGCGGCCTTTTCCGGCTGCCTCGAGCTCACGGAAGTCCACCTGCCCGACACGCTCCGGACCATTTCGGACCTGGCTTTCAGCGGGTGCCGCGATCTGCGCCGCCTGACCATCCCCGCCAGCGTCCGCACCCTCGGCGTCGGCGTGTTCGAGCCCTACTTCGGCGGCGACTGGCCGCCCCCGCTGGTGGAAAGCCTCCATTTCGAGGGCAACGCGCCCACGGCCGGGATGCAGGCCCTGGTGCTCCAGCCCTCCGAATGGGGACCCAAGGTGTACCACCGCGCCGGCACCACCGGCTGGCGGGAGGAATTCGCCGGCCGGCCCGTCGTCCTCTGGGATCCGCGCGTGGCCTTCGACGCCGCCTTCGGGATCCGGGACGGCCGTTTCGGCTGCACCCTCAACGGGACGCCCGGCCTGGTGATCGTGGTGGAGACCGCGCCGGACCCGGCCAGCCCGGCCTGGACCGTCCTCGCGACCCTCACCCTGACCGACGGCCGGGCGGAGTTCAGCGACCCCGCCGCGGCGGACGCCCCCGCGCGCCTCTACCGCTTCCGCTCGCCCTGAGGGGCGGTCAAAAACGCTGAACCGGCGTGAACCCTTCCGCCCGGAGTCCCCGGCCTGGCTTCGCGCGGAATCCGAACACGGGCCGCCACGGACACCAACCACGCCATCGCCATGAGCCAGTACTACGCCACCGTCCTGATCAACTACGACCAGAGCCGCAACCCGCCGCCGGCCAGTCCGGCCACGAAGCGGCGGATCGCGCTCGGCCTGCTGTTCCTGGCGTCCGTCCTGCCCGCGCAGGCCGAAATCCTCCTTTCGGACAGCTTCTCCTACATGGGCGGACCGATCGTGGAAACGGCCTACCAGGCCGTTGTCGGCGGCAACCTGCCGCCGGCTCAGTTCGGTGAGCGCACGCGCCCCCGCGTGCCGCCGACGGCGCCTCGCCGTCGGCTCCGGAGCACCGGCGTCCCCGCCGGCTTTGGGCGGCGCGCTTGCGGAGGTAGGGCGCCGCTGTGTCGGCGCCGGCTGACGGCCGGGACGCAGCCCGGCCCTACCGGATTGTGCCGCGCCGCAGTGCGGCCCTGCCGCCGGCTCGTAGCGCAGGCTGCCAGCCTGCTGTATCGCCGACTGCCAGTCGGCCCTGACGAGCGGTTCGCCCAGTCCCGGCGGGTTGGAAACCCGCGGTACGGCAGACCAGAGGTCTGCGCTACGGGGCCTCCACAGCGCCGGCAAGCCGGCGCACTCCAAACACTCCGCGATTCGCGGGGCGCCCGGCCCACGCGCCAGCGTTTGGAGTGCGGCCGCTTGCGGCCGCTTTCCGGTCCTCGCCTCCGGCCTCTGGCCTCTGGCATCTGGCATCTGGCATCTGGTATCTGGCATCTGGTATCTGGCATCTGGTATCTGGTATCTGGTATCTGGTATCTGGTATCTGGTATCTGGTATCTGG
>CAZMOZ010000014.1:0-109526 GCA_964568145.1 uncultured Verrucomicrobiota bacterium | reverse complement strand
CCCGCCACCGCCACGCCCAGGGCGTACCCGGCCGTGTCATAGCCGCCAACCCGCACCGGATTGGCCGGGTCGCGCACGTCAATCACCTGCAGGCCCGCTTCAACTGTGGCTACATAGGCGTGGCCATCGGAAAACGCCACCGCATCAGCGGGCCCGCGAGGGTACCCGGGCCATTGTCCCACCAGCGCCGGGTCCGCCGCGCGACTGGTCAGGGTCCCGGCGATTCCCAGAACCAGCGCGGCAGGCAGGGCGCGCCACGGGAGCGGGGAGGGATGGGAAGCGAACTGGCTGGTCGTTTTCATACGCGGGCAAAAGGGGTGGTGGGTTGTCTGTTGTCCGGTCGCGGCAATAAGCGGCTTAGAAGTTGAACCGCGCGGAGATGGCAAAGGTGCGTTCACGGTAGGTCTCCGGGTAGTAGTTGAGCGGGTACAGCCGGTAGTCCTGATCGGTCAGGTTCAGGACGCCCAGGGCCAATTCGGCCCGGCGCTGCCGGAACCGCCAGCCGGCCCAGAAGTCGTGCTGCCAGAATTCGTCGCCCGCGAGCCCGGACACGTCCTCCGTGTTCGACTGCCGGCTCCAGGTCGAGTCCCACCGGGCGAAGAAGCCGCCGGGGTGGTGGAAGCGCGCGCTCAGGACCAGCCGGTGCAGCACGGACCGCTGGTCAACGGCGCGGTCGGGGACGCGGGCGAAGACGCGCTCGAGCTCCGCCTCGCTGAGGCGGTAGCTCACGCCCAAGGCGAGGTGGTCGCCCACGAGCTGGTGGGCCGTGGCGAAGAGGCTGCGCTCGCGGAACTCGAGCGACTCCGTCAACGCGCCCGGCTCGACGCCCGTGTCCGTGAACAGGAAGGCGCCCACGCCGCGTTCGGCGGCGCTTTCGAGAACTTCGGCGCCCGCGGCCAGCCAGGTGCGGGTGGGCAACCGCTGCTCGAAGGCGACGCCCCACGTCTCCATCTCCTGGGCCGGGACCAGCCCCACGAGCGACTCGGGCAGGAGGCCGCGGTAAGTCTGGGTGAACCCGGCCACCTGCACGGGCTCGAGCCGGTAACTCTGATCGAAACTGACCCCGCCCAGCGACCGCGTGTAAGCGCCGCGCGCCACGCCGCCCTTCCAGGGGGTGAGCGTGAGGCCGAGGTTGGGCGAGACCTGGTCGGTGGCGCGCTCCTCCACGGCGAGGGGCGGCAGCGTGAAGTTGAACGGGGCCTCGAGGCGGTCCCAGGCCACGCCGGCGGTCACCAGCGCCCACGGCCGGACCTGCCACTGGTCGTAGGCGTACACGCTGAAGCGCTCGAGCCCCGGCGCGGCGTCGTACCGGCGGACCGGCGGCGGCCCGGGGCCGAACACCTTCCGAACGTCCAGCGCGGCCTCCGAGTCGAACGCGCCGGTCTGCCAGCGAACACCGCCGATGAACGTGTGCTCCCGCGCCTGCCAGAGCTGCTGGAGTTCGGCGGAGAAGCCGGTGTACCGCGTGGCGTAAGCGAGCGGCTGGGGCTGGAAGCGGGGGTGGTCATCGAGCGCGATCGAGCCGTCGGGGAGGAAGTACCCCACGGGCGTCCGGTTGGCCGGGTCCACGACGGTGGCCCGCGCGCTCCAGGGGCTCAGCAGCAGCAGGGTGTGGACGCCCGGCTTCCACTCGTGATGCCAGCCGGCAAGCACGAGGGGTTCGTGGCGCTCGGTCGTTCGGACGTATGGATTGGCCTCGGCCGGGTCGTAATACTGCTCCACGTCGCCGGCTTCGGCCTCGTGGTAAATGCCCTGGAGGAACACGGTGTCGGCGAGGCCAAGCTGGACCCGGGCCTTGAGCGAAAGGCTGAGTTGTTCGAGGTCGTTGTTGGGGCGCTGGCCGGTTTCGGAGCGGTAGAGCGCGTCGAAGGCGTATTCGAAGTTGCCGAACTGACCCACCTGCGCGGCGGATTCGAGCCAGTCGCCATTGCTGGTCCACAGGGTGTCGCTGACGACCCCGAAGCCGTCGCGCTGGAACAGCTTGGCGTATTCCTGTTGCGAGACGGTCTGGGAAAGGGCGCCGCCGCCCACGGGGGCGAGGAGGCTGGCGAGGAGGAATTCGCCGAGCCAGGGCGCCTCGTAGCGGAGGTTGATCTGGCGGGGGTCCCGCAGGGCGTTGTAGCTGTTGGCGAGGAAGAGGTGGGCGGAGGCGTTGGCGTAATCCAGGTTCACGGCGCGGGTGGCCTCGCGCACGCCCGGTTCGCTCATGCCGGCGTCGGCGTAGAGGGCGGCCAGATTGGCGCTGCGCACGGCCTGGTCCTGGTCCAGGAGGAATTCGGAGCGATAGACGTAACGGTTGGTGTTCAACACGACCGAGCGTTCGAGGTCGGCGATGGCGGCGTTGACGCGGTTGGCCTGCTGGTGGAGCAGCGCCGAATAAAGCCAGGGCGTGGGGTCGTTGGGGTCGAGGCGGCGGGCGAGGTCCAGTTCGTGACCGGCCTTGTCGGCCAGCGGCGGCGCCCGGAAGGGCGTCGAGTCCACGAACGACTTGGCCAGGTAGCTGCGGAGAAGGGCGCGCGGCGGCTCGGCGGCGGCGGCCATCAGGAGATCGGCGCGGCCGCCCTCGAGATCGCCCTGGCGGATGCGACACAGGCCCCGGCCAAGCCACGCGTTGCCGAGGGCGGGATCGAGCTCGAGGGCGGTCTGGAAGGCCCGCCGGGCTTCGCGAATCCGGTTGCCGGCGGCCAAGACGAAGCCGCGCAAGGCGTGGGCCTCGGCGTTGTCCGGGGTGAGCGCCACGCCTCGATCCAGTGCGCGCCGGGCCGCCCGCGTGTTCCCCAGGCTGAACTCGAGTTCGGCCAGACGCACCCAGGCGAAGCCAAAGCCGGGGGAACGCTCCGTCGCGGCGCGCGCCCGATCGCGGGCGTCCGGCAAACGGCCCTCGACCTGGAGGCGGTAGGATTCGGCCAGAAGGCCGGATGCTAGATGCCGGACGTCTGATGCCGGATCGTGCATGGCCGGTGTTGGCTGACGCAGGACGGTGGCGATGAGGCGTCGGTGAGCGGCGGCAACCGGGGCGAGGCGGTGGTCCTCCGGCACCGAATCCAGCGACTGGCGGGCCTCGTCCACGTTCCCGACGGCGAGCAGCAGGGCGGCCAGGTAGAGGCGCTCCTCGGGCGAGGCGGGCACACGGTCCGCCGGGTAGGCGGCCAGGGCGCGCGGCAGGTTCCCGCGAAGGTACAGGTTCCAGGAGGAAGCGATGGCCGGGTCGGGCGCCGCGGGCCAGCCGAGGTCTTCCGGATCGAGGATCGCGGGATAATAAAGCGCCCACTGGATGGCGGTCCAATCGCCAAAAGTCACGGCCGCGGTTTTCCGCGGCGGTTCGCCGGGACGCCCGGTCACCACGTCCCCGCTGGCGAAGGCGTATGTCCGCCCGTCCGAGGCGCGCAGCTCGACCTCGCCATCGAACAGGGTGAGGACGGCGGTGTCATCGTCGCGAACCTCGACGGCGAATTCCGTGCCGCGGATGACCATGTTCCCCCGCCCGCCTCGACTTCGTGGCGTCCGGGGCGGTCGCGGCTGAAAAAGGCGGCAATGCCGCGCAGGAGGCGGGTCCCGGCCCCATCCTCCTTGGCTTTGAAGCGCACGAGGGTCAGTTGATTGACGCGCAGGGCCAGGCCACCGCGGAGGATCAGGTCGGCGGTGCTCTTGTCGCCGGTGCTCAGCAGGTCGCCGGCGGTGAACTCATTGGTCGCGCCGACGGGCAGGGAAATCCAGCGCGTGGTGTCGGCGGGCATGAATCGCACTTCCCCTTGCACGGCCAGCTACCGGGCCAGCCAGGCTTCCTCCGCCCCAAGGGCGGGAGGTCCGGCCCACACCGCCCCGGCGGCCAGCAGCCACACCAGGCGGTTCCGAAGGCCGGTCAGCAAGCCGATGGCGGATGGAACTGTCATACCCATTACAGCACGGGGAAACCGGTGAAATCTTTCAAGATTTCGTGGGTTCGGCGGGGGCAAGCCGGGACCTTGGAACGGCCACAACCACGGGCACCGAAGCCGCGAAAGTTGCCGGCAGCCACGGAGGTCTGCTGAATCCACGTTCCCGCGCTGTTTGGGTCGTCGGGGTTCCTCAACCCGAAAACCGAAGTTGGGCAGGCGGGACGAACCGCGCTGCGGCCGGCTTCGGTTTTCGGGTGAATTTGCCCCGGCGGCGGTCCGTCGAACGGGGCAAGCAACCCAAGCCACCTTATGGACGAAGCCTTGCGCCAGATCGCGAAGCAGGCCCTGGAGGATCTCCGCCGGCACTGTCGCGCCGACAACCTGACCTGCCATTTCTACAACCATTACTCCGGGCTGTACTGGCTCTTCGGCACCCAGGGCGACATCTGCTATCCGTATCACATGCACGGGCCGCTGAGCCACCCGGATCAGGTCTCCCGGTTCCGCACCGGTGGCGTGCCCTACCTGGTGGATGGCGGCATCGAGGTCTTCTTCTTCGATCCCGTGCCCGCGGACTTGAGCCGGGACGTGCTGGGCGGGGTGTCGTTCGTCCGGCGCGAGCAGATCACCCGCTCGATCAGGATCAAGATGGGGCCGGAGGACGCCAGGGCGGGCGCGGCCACCGCTGCCGCCGCGGCCGATGCGGCAGACAACACCGGGGACGAGATGGCCCTCGAGGGCGTGGAAGTGTTCATCTATCTCAACTACCGGGGCGACAAGATTCCTTTTCAGCCGGAGGTGCTACTGCAGGAGCATTGGTTTGAACTGCTCACCTTGCGCCGGATGCTCTTGGAACTGGCGCGCCAGCCCCGGCTCAGCGCCCGGGACGCCTGGCGGCTGCGCAGCACGAACCTGCGTTTCCGCGGCATCCTCGGCAGCCTCAAATGGCGCCCGGGCGGGGACCTGAAGAAGCAGCGGGCGGAGCTGTGCGAAAAGATCACCCACTGTGTCCGGACGTTGATCCAGCCCTTCGGCGGGGGACGGAACACCCTTTGCACCCTGTCCGTGGTGGACGTGAACAACGAGGTGAAGATCGAGGCCAGCAGTCCGCCGCTGACCACCAACCCGGAGCCCGGGATCGTCTCTTACGTGGCGCGCACGGGGCAACTTTTCTTCATCAACGACGTGCAGGAGTATCAGCGGATGCGCGACAAATTGGGAAAGAACGTCCCGGACTTCCTGCCGCCCTACGTGGAATGGAATTCGCAGACCCGCTGCGAACTGGCCGTGCCACTCGTGGTCCAGCGCAGGGTCGTGGGGGTGATCAACCTCGAGGCCGACCATGCCGGGGCCTACGACGACCGCCAGGTGCTCATGCTGTTCCAGTTCGCTTCGACCGTGGCGTTGATCATCCGCATGTTGGGGCTGTTCGACGACCTCAACGCCGCCCTGGGTTTGCAGCAACGGATGCTCGCCTTCGAGTCCGAACGGGAGGTGTTCCGCAGCACGCTGCGCGCCTTTGAAAGCATCGGTTACAGCCTCCCGGCCTTGTGGGACAACCAGACCGGGGAGTGGATCAAACTGCCCGGCGACAGCAGCGAGCGGCAGCCGCCGCGCGAAGGCGGCTTTACCCGCTGGGTGCTCAACTCCGGTTGCGCGGTGGCCCTGGCCGATTTGGTGCCGCCCAAGGACGGGAATCCAGTCTATCCGACGAGTTGCTATGTCGGCCACCTGGCGGCGGAGACACTCGACTTCCTCGAATGGACCGAGCCCGCGGCGGAGGACGCCATGCCCCAAGGACCGGTGAACCCGGATATTTTCCGGCTGGCGGGGCCGCACGCCCGGGTGATCACCGACTTTGCCTTCCCCATCTTCTCCGGCGCGAGTGAACCGGGGAAAAAGGAGGTGCGGGCCGTGCTGTGGGCCAAGTGCCGCCGGTTCTTCCGCGCCGTGCTGGCGGACGAATGGTGCTGTCTGGCCCTGTTCAGCAAGAGCGCCTCGGAGGCCTTGAAGGTGTGGCGCACGCTTTACGCCAGCCGCGCCCCGGCCCGGCAGATGGTGCTGGCGTATCACTTCGGCGAACGCCGCGGGGGCGAGATCGCCGAATTGCTGGAAACCAATCCCCACGCCCTGGAGGCGCGGCTCGCGGAGGACGTGGTGTGCCTGAACCTGGACATCCGCGGCTCCACGGGCTTCACCCGCGCCCTGGCCAGCCAGCGCCGCGCGGCGGAGTTCGTCAGCTTCTTCCGGGACTTTCACGAGATGACGCACAAGGCCGTGCTGACCGGACAGGGAGCATTTGACAAACACACGGGCGACGGAGCGCAGGCGCTCTTCAACGTCTTCCGCGGCGAGGTGCTGCCGGGCTACGCGTGGCCGTCGTCCGACCGGGTGGTGGAAATGCAGCGGGCGCTGCGCTGCGTCGGAGACGTGTTCCGGAAATGGAACGAGCTGGTGCGCCGGCACCTGCCGTTCCTGCCCATCGAGCCGCCACATGACTTCGCGCTGGGCGCCGGCCTGGCGATCGGAGCGGTCTTTGTGGGCGGGCTCTATTCGCCACAACAGGTGCCGGGTTTTGAGTACAGCGCTCATGGCGACGCCATGAACACCGCCGCCAAGCTGCAAGGCAAGGCGCGGGCGAACTTGCGGGAACTGCTTCGCGAGGCCTGCCGGAGGAACCCGGAGTCCATCCTGGTGTACCCGCGCAAGGAACCGATAACCGGGTCCGAACTGGAGGAGCTGGTGACGCGGCTGGGGGATCGCTGGCGGTGCATTTTGCTCATGGACATCGAGTTTGAGGCCGCCATTCAAGAAACGCCGCTGGGCTTCCGCTTTTACCGCATCCCGCTGGAGGGCCCCGGCGAGCCCATGAGGATTCTGGGCATCCTGGACGATGGCAGACCCAGAACGTCCGGCGCGAGCGGCGCGTGAAGTCCAGCCAAGCCGGACAGGACTGGAAATGCCTGTCACAGCGGTGCTCAAACAGCAGCGAACGTCGCGAGCGCCTGCAATCGTTCGCCGGCCAGAAACTGATTTGCGCCGCGCAACGAACTCCATTTCGTTCGACGCCCGGTTGACGCGAGGGCATGCTGCGGGCGCCAGATAACTCGCCGTCAGTGGACATCCGATGAACCCGGTCGGGCCCGGTTGCATCCCGGCCGCTTTGCCAGGCGCGATGCGCGGAGCGACCCGGCGATGCCAGCTCAAAGGCGTGCCGCCACGCCGCCCAAGTTCACGGCCGTGGAGCCGGTTCGAGTGGAACAGGCCGGCGAGCCCGAAGCGGAACCGTCGGCACCGCCGGCCGACCAGGCTGCGGCCGCGCCTCGCCAGAGCCCGTGGGTGCAGCTCAAGTACTTCAGCTTCGCGTCGCAGCTTTACCCGGCCATGATCCGCGAGGCGTCGCCTGACGCCACGCCCGGCAGCCTGGTGACCGTGTACGACAAGGAAGGCCGCCGGTTCGGCGCCGGCCTCTTCAACCCGCATGCCCGCGTGCCGCTGCGGATGTTCCAGCACGGCGAGGCGCCGTTCACCGAGGCGGACTTTCTGCCGTTGCTCAACCGCGCGCTGGAACTGCGCCTGGACCGGCTGCGGCTGCCCGAAGTGACCGACGCTTTCCGCGCCGTGCATTCAGACGGCGACGGCCTGAGCGGGCTCATCGTGGACAAGTTTGCCGACGTGCTCAGCGTGGAGGTCCACAGCCTGGGCGTCTGGCAGCGCCTGCCACACTGGTTGCCGTGCCTGCACGCGCGGCTGGGCACGCGTCGCGCGGTGGTAGAGGTGAGCGACCTGGCGGCGCGGCTCGAACGGATTTCCCGACGCGAACTGGCCGCCCGGCCGGCCGTGCCGCCGGTCAAGCTTCGCGAGCACGGCGTGCGGTACGAGGTGAATTTCGCCGAGGGCCACAAGACCGGTTTCTTCTGCGACCAGCGCGAGAACCGCCGGCGGTTCGCCCGGCTGGCCGGCCCGTCTACGCGCGTGCTCGACCTGTGCTGCTACACCGGCGGCTTCGCGCTCGCCGCGGTCGGGCCCGGCCGGGCCGCGGACGTGACCGGCGTGGACCTGGACGAAACGGCCATCGCCCAGGCGCGGCGCAACGCCAACCTGAACCAGGCGCGCGTGAACTGGGTGCACTGCGACGCCTTCAGCTACGCGCGCCAGATGCAGCGCAACGCGCAGCAGTGGGACCTCATCGTGGCCGACCCGCCCAAGTTCGTCGCCAGCCGGGACGAGTTCCGCGAAGGCCAGCGCCGCTACGAGGACCTGAACGGCCTGGCGCTCACGCTGCTCAAGCCTGGCGGCCTGCTGGTGACCTGCTCGTGCTCGGGGCTGGTGTCGGCGGAGGACTTCGAGCAGTTCGTGTGTCGCGCCGCGCACCGGCAGGGGCGCCGGCTGCAAATCCTCGACCGCACCGGCGCCGGGCCGGACCACCCGGTCATGTCCAACTGCCCGGAAGGCCGCTACTTGAAAGTAATCTGGGCGCGGGTGATGTGAGCCTGCCCGCCACCGCCACGCGGCGTTGGGCGGCTCAGCGAGGCGTTAACCGCCAAGGCGCCAAGCGCGCCAAGCCGGATCAGCACTTTAGAGAGCCAGCCCCCCACATCACGCGACTGGGCCACCACAGATCTCGGAGGGACGATCTCCACGAGTCCGTGACATCCTTGGTTGGGCCTCGTGGAACTCGGCCCTCCGAAAGGAGGCGCATGGGCGTGCGCCCTGGCGGTTCGTTACTTCCCGAGCTTGAACGCGCCCTTGACGCGCGTTCTCACCGCGTACAGCCCCTTGCTGGCGGTGATGAACAGCGTCTGACGGTCCGCGCCGCCGAAGCACACGTTCGCCGTCCAGCCTTCCGGCACCGGGATGTTCTCGATCTGCCGGCCGGTCTGGTCGAACACTGTCACGCCCCGGCCGGTCAGGTACAGGTTGCCAACCGCGTCCAGCGTCATGCCGTCCGAGCCCAGCTCGCAAAACAGCGCCCGCTCCGCCAGCGAGCCGTCCGGCCGGATGGCGAAGCGGTAGGTCTTGCGGTCGCCGATGTCCGCCACGTAGAGCGTCCGGCCATCCGGCGTGCCCACAATGCCGTTGGGTTGTTTGAGCGTGTCCGCCACGCGCGTGAGCGCCCGGCGGTCCGGCGCGGCGCGGTACACGTGCTGGCCGTCCTGGGGCATCTGATCCCAGGTCCACCACGGGCGCTTGTAGAACGGGTCGGTGAAGTACAGCGCGCCGTCCGGGTGACACCAGACGTCGTTCGGGCCGTTGAGGCGCTTGCCGGCGTACTCGCTGAAGAGAACCCGTTTGCCGTCGAGGGTGCCTTTCGCGACCGATGCCGCCGGAATGAGCCACATCTCGTTCTTTTCGTCCGCGCAGGCGATCAGGTTGCCCTCGGCGTCGAAGCACATGCCGTTCGCGCGGCCGGCCGGCCGGGCGAAGGTGCTCAGCCTGCCGTCCACGTCCCATTTGAGGATGCGGTCGTTGGGCTGGTCGGTGAAGAAGACGTTGCCTGCGGCGTCGGCGGTGGGGCCTTCGGTGAACTGGAACTCACCGGCGAGCTTCTCGACCTTCGCGCCGGGGGCGAGGACGGTGTCGGCGGCGAGGATGGGCAGGCTGGCGGCCAGGGCCAGGGTGAGGATGGGAAGGATGGTTTTCATGGGTTTCCGGATGCTGGGTATCAGGTGCTGGGGTTGCGTGTTACAAAGGTCAGGGCTGAGAATCAGCCGTGGTAGTCGGTCGGTTTGTCTCCAGGCAAATCGGCGGGGTGTGGTTTGGTGAAAAGCTGGATTGGGCAGGGACTTTGATTTCCAGACCTGCAACCCGATGAAACGGCGCGGCAAACCCGAGATAGCGATGCACGCGCAACTTGACGGTCAGCCAGTCAAGCCAGCTTGCGAACGGGGTACCGGCACGCTGGCAACTGAATACCACGCGCCAGACCGTGCCCTCGGTCGCCGGCGGGAACGAGAGTTTTTGAGATGACTTCGCCCGGAGCCGGAAAGCCGTGTCAGCTTCTTCATGCTGCGTCGCGGCCCTCTTCCAAGCACCATGGCGGGCCACTTCCGTCTCGAAGAAGAAATCGAACTCGGAACGCGACTGATTCCGAACCTCAACCAACCCTCGCGGAGCGCCGGACACATCATTCGTGATTCCCAGCATACCGACGGTCACGGGTTGACGAGGGTTCACCACCAAGCGAGCCCGGACCCTGCCCGCAAGAAGCGGGACGGCAATTGCCACAGCAATCTTGAGCCACGTGCGTTTCATCACGTTTGATTCGCCCTACGCTCAGTTCATCGCGGGCGGTCTGGGCTCGACGGAGTCTCGCTCCACCCGGGGTGGCCGTTGCCCCACCGTGCAGGGTCACTTCAGCTTTTTCGCCCGCATGCCGGGGTCTTCGCCCACCGAGAAGTACGCGACGTCCTCGCCGTTCTCCCGCTTGAACTCAACCTGCACGTCGGTGGTCTTGGCGAAGAAGCGGCTGGGCGAGGTGGCGAACACCAGGAAGTCCTCGCCCGCCCATTTGAAGAACAGGTTTCCGTCTCGGCGCGACACGTCCACGATCCAGTCCTTGTTGACCTCGTACTTGCCCACGTAGCCGTCGAGCATCTTGTCGGCCAGGAGGAACTCCGGCCGCCCGGGCTGACCCAGCTCCCGCACCCAGATGTTGCGGAAGCGCACCGGATTGCCGTGGTCCTGAATGGCGAGGGGCAGCTTCTCCGGGTGCGCCCGGTACGGGCCGCGCGTGACCCAGCCGGTGTCGCCGATGATTTCGACGTGGTTGTGCACCAGCACGCCGTTGTGGAAGAGCGTGACGCGCGCGGGCGAGCGCAGCCGGCCGTCGGACTCGAAGCGCGGCGTGGTCCAGATGATGTCGTAGCTCTGCCACTGGCCGGGCGGCCGCGAGGCGTTCACCAGCGGTGGGTACTGGTTGTAGATCGAGGCGCAGGAACCGTCGGCGTAGGTGGCATTCTCGTAACTGTCGAGGATTTGAATCTCGTACCGGGTCAGGCCGAAGAAGAAGCCGCTGTTGCCCCGGCCCTGGCTGGCGCCCTCCGGCTTGGCGGGCGCGGCGAATTCGACGTGAACCTGCGCGTCGCCGAAGCACCGGAGCGTGCGCACATAGCCGCTGCCGGGCACGCATTCCATCGCGCCGTCCTTGACGATCCATTTCGTCGGTTCGCCGTTCATGGCCACCCACTGCGAGAGGTCCGCGCCGTCAAACAGCACGATGGCGTCGGCGGGCGCCTTGCCGACGCGGTCCTGGGTGCTGGCGTAACCGGGGTCCACCACCGGCGGCAACGGCCGGGTGCGGTCGTGGCCGATCCATTTGCGGGGATCGAGATCGTCGGCCCGGGCGAAGATCGCTCCGGCGGCGACGCCGACGAGAAGGGCGAAGGATGTTTTCATGCTCGAAATGTGGTCTGGCAATGTGGCGGGGAGTCAACCAAGCCCGGTGGGAAAATTCAACCGTGGTGGCGGCCAACCTCAGCAGTCGCGTCAGGCACCCTGCCTGAAGTTGAGGGAGGTGTCTTGCAACCCGGCGAGGCGGCGGGTCTTTGGCTCCGCGGCCGGGGTGTCGCCCCTCGGCGAGGGGCGACCCACCTGGTGGCGCGCGGCGCGCTAGGTTCGAGCCGCAGACTGGACGCTACAAACATCCCGCGCCCCGGCCACGACGCAGCGCGGCCTTACCGGTGCAAGGACCCACAAGTGGCAGGGCGCCGCTACTTCGGCGCATGTCGTCGCGGATCTCCAATTCGCCGGCCTGAAGTCCGGCGGTACGGCCGGGCCGGAAGCCCGCGTCACGGCAGCGCCCGCGCCATGTACACGGTCTGCGGCGCGCGCTCGCCGGTTCGTTCCAATTCGGTGAAGCCCAGTTGGCGGTAAAAGCGGTGAGCCCGCTCGTTGGCCGCGCTCAGGCCCAGATGCGCGCCGGGCGAACCGCGCGCGGCCAGCAACGCCAGGAGATGCCCGATCATCCGCCGGCCCAGACCGCGGCCTTGCGCGTGCGGCAGCAGGTCAATGTGCAGATGCGAAGGGAAGGCGTGAAACGCCGGCGGGTAGTGCGGCGTGAAGTGATGAAACTCGTGGTACAGCCATTGCGTGGGCGTCCAGCGGGCCGGGTCGCCGGTCGGGTCGGGATGCCGGGCCCGCAGCGGCGGCAGCCATTCCGCGAGCAGGCGCTGGTAAAACCGGGCCGAGTCCAGCGCGCCCAGCAGGTAGCCGCACACGCCGGCGCCGTCTTCGAGCACGAACGCCAGGTCCGGCTCCAGGCTCAGGTACGGCCCGACGTAAAGGTTGCCCAGCGCCGACGGGTCGTCCGGGTACAGGTGCGCGCCGTCGCGGCCGGAGTCGCCGGTCTTCAGACAGACTTCATACGCGGCGGCCTGGTCCTCGGGCCCGGCCGGCCGCAAGGTGAAGTCCTCGTTCAAGCGGACGCTGCTCACGGCGCCGGGTGAAAACGACCCTGCTCATCTATGGGTAACAGCCGCTCGAGTTCGGCCGTGAAGCCGCCGCGGTAAATGCGCGGCCGGAAGCCGGGGGAGGCAAACGGCTCGCGCGCCTCCGGGTCGGCCTGCCGCCAGCGCGCCCATTCGGCGACGAGCCCGGCGTTCTCCTTGATTTCCCAGAAGTGGTTGTAGAGCGCGTAGGCCAGCGGACGGTCGGCCAGTTCGGTGACCTTCTCGTAGATCGCGATGATCTGGCGGGTGGTCTGCTCGACGCGCGCGGCGACCTCGCCCCAACTGTTCGGCGGCGAGCGCAGGATCACGCGCAGATCGGCGAGGTAACGCCGCGCCGTCTCGCCGTGCTCGGTGGGCAGATGGAAGATGTCCGCGGCCAGGCGGAGATCGGCGGCGGTGAAGTCGCGTTTGCCACGGCTCTTGAACTGCGGCAGCCAGGCTTGGAGCGCCTCCTCGTAAGCCCGCGCGGGCGCGTAGCCGGCACCGTCGCGCACGTAAGCCGCGAGCGTGTGGACGGGGATGAAGTTGGCCTCGAACTGGCAGTTCGGGTTCTGGAGGATGCCCGTGATCTCGCGCAGCAACCCGCCGGGCCGCCCCGAGTACGGACCCAGGTAGAGCCGGCGCATGTCGTAATCGTTCGCGTGCAAATTGTCCCAAAGCATCGGCCGGCGGCGGATCACGCGCTGGAGTTCGCGGATCGAGTCCACCGGGATGACCTCGGAGATGATTTCGGGGCCGGTCCACAGCACGTCCACCTCCGGCGCGAGCTTCTCGCCCAGCGTGCGCAGGTAGGACGATTCCGCCACCGAAGGTTCGGCGAACCGCCCGCAGTACTCGGTGGGACAGAACAGCAGGCGACCTTCGCCGGTCCATTCACGGACCCAGCGGAGCACTTCGTTGCCGACGTAAGCTTGGGCCGCGGCCGGTGTGCCGAAGCGCGCCTTGTCCGCGTCGCTCAGCTCCGGGTTGATGTCGTCAAACAGGACGGCGAAGTCGCCCACGCCCAGGTCGCGCACCTGCTGGAGCTTGGCCTTCAAGGCGGCCAGGTCGGCGGCGTCCGCGAACCGGAGGTCCAGCCCGGGCGACAGCGCGTAAATGAGCCGGACGTCGTGCTGGCGGCACTCGCGGACGAGCGCGCCCAGGTCCGCCGCCTCGGCCGGGTCGTAAAGCTCGCGCCAGACGGCGCGGTGCCGGGCGTCGTCCTTGGGGGCGTACATATAGGCGTTGAGGCCGCCGGCCTTGAGCCAGCCGAGCAGCGTGCGGCGCTGGGCGGGGTTCCACGGCCGGCCGTAAAAGCCTTCCACCACGCCGAACAAACCGGGAGTCGCTGGATTCATCGTGGGTTGGATTGTTGGTGCCGCGCAATCTGCCCGCTCGGGGCCGGCCGCGCAACCCGGCGCGCGGTTCCCCGGCGCGCATCTCAATTTCCTGCAGACGTATCGCCTGCCGGGGTAACGCCGGCTTCCAGCCGGCCGTGGAGCCGGACTTCCAGCCCGGCGCTGGGACGCCGGCGGCACTCCGCAGGCAGGGTTTGCTGTCGTGGATTCCGGGCGGCAGGATGCCGCCCTTTACGGCAGCCAGGGACGGCTGCCGCAACCCCCGGCGCGGGGGGCTTTGTCGTTGACGCTTCCCACCCCCCCGATAAAGTCCGCTCCATTCTAATCGGTCACCGATTAGCTGAAACAGGAACTCGAACTCGAAACATATTATGCCAGTGAAAGTTGCAATCAACGGCTTCGGGCGCATCGGGCGCATGGTCTTCCAGGCGCTGTGCGACCAGGGGTTGCTGGGCGGGCAGTTTGACGTCGTGGCGGTCGTGGATATCTCGACCGACGCCGACTACTTCGCCTACCAGCTCAAGTACGACTCCGTGCACGGGAAATTCAAACACACCGTCGCCACCGAGAAGAGCGACCCCGCGCTTCCCGAGGCCGACACGCTGGTGGTGAACGGCCACAAGATCAAATGCGTGCTGGCCGTCAAGGACCTCGCCACGCTGCCGTGGAAGGCGCTGGGCGTGGAGCTCGTCGTCGAGTCCACCGGCCTGTTCACGGACAGCGAGAAGGCCAAGGGCCACCTCGCCGCAGGCGCGAAGAAGATCATCCTCTCCGCCCCGGGCAAGGGCGACGTGAAGACGCTGGTCATGGGCGTGAACGAAGGCGAGTACGATCCCGCCAGGCACGCCATCGTCTCGAACGCCTCCTGCACCACCAACTGTCTGGCGCCGCTGGTGCATGTCATCCTCAAGGAGGGTTTCGGCATCGAGACCGGTTTGATGACCACCATCCACGCCTACACCGCGACTCAGAAAACCGTGGACGGACCGTCCAAGAAGGACTGGCGCGGTGGCCGTGCGGCGGCGATCAACATCATCCCCAGCACCACCGGCGCCGCCCGGGCCGTCGGCGAGGTGCTGCCCGCCACCAAGGGCAAGCTCACCGGCATGTCCTTCCGCATTCCGGTGGCCAACGTCTCCGTGGTGGACCTCACCTTCCGCACCATCCGGGACACCTCGATCGAGGAGATTGACGCCGCGCTCAGGAAGGCGAGCGAGACATACCTCAAGGGCATTCTCGGCGTCACCGACGAGGAGCTGGTCTCGACAGATTTCGTCCACGACGAGCGCAGTTCGATCTACGACAGCCTCGCCACGCTCCAAAACAACCTCAAGGGCGAGAAACGCTTCTTCAAGGTCGTGAGCTGGTACGACAACGAATGGGGCTACAGCAACCGCGTGGTGGACCTGATGAAGTACATGGCCGGCAAGGGCTTGTAATCCGGTCCGGCACCTTTCGCGAACGGCGGTCCGGCGACGGGCCGCCGTTTTACTTTCCGCGCCTGCCAGCGCGTGCTTCACTCCCGTCATGCGCATCACCGGTGGCAGTTACGGCCGGCGCCAGCTCAAGGTGCCCCACGGCTGCGCCGTCCGCCCCACGCCTGACCTCGTCAAGCAGGCCATCTTCAACAGCCTCGGCGGGCGGGTCGCCCGCGCGCGGGTGCTGGAGCTGTTCGCGGGTTCGGGCGCGCTGGGCTTCGAGTGCCTCAGCCGCGGCGCCGCGCTGGTGGTCAGCGTGGAGAAATCCTCGAAACACGCGGCGTGGATTCGCGAGAACCTGGCCGCCGCGGGCCTGCCGGCGGCGCGGTTCGAGTTGCGCGCGCAGGACGCCTTCGCCGCCATCCGGCAGCTCGCCGCGGCGGGCGCCCAGTTCGACCTGATCCTCGCCGACCCGCCGTTCGGCGAAAAGAACGTGGGCCGCCGCTCGCAGTCGTTTTCGCAGCAGTTGCTGGACAACCCCGCGCTGACCGGGCTGCTGGCGCCGGGCGCGCTGTTTGTGCTCGGCCACGCCCGGCGCGACACACTCACCATTCCGCCGCCGTGGCGGGAGGTGAAGTCGCTCAAGCACGGCGATTCGGTGATGACCTTCCTCGCCGGCGACACCGCCCCGGTTGACGACATGCCGGCGTGCGGCAACTTCCCAGCATGACACGCTCAGCCGTGTGGTTCGCCGTGAGCCTGGGGATGGCGCTCGCGCAGGCCGGCACCTTGCGCGCAGTCGAAGCTCCGGCCGCGCCCATACCGCCGGACCCGCCAGCAGCCACGCAATCCCCGGAATGGAACATGAAGGACAAGGTTGTGAAAACCGACGCCGAGTGGCGCCGGCAACTCACCCCTGAGCAATACCAGGTGACACGCCGGAAAGGCACCGAGCGCGCGTTCACCGGCGCGTACTGGAATCACAAGCAGCCGGGGATTTACCGTTGTGTCGGCTGCGGGCTGGCGCTCTTCGTCTCCGAGCACAAGTATGATTCTGGCACGGGCTGGCCCAGCTACTGGCAGCCCGTCAAAAAGGAGCACATCGGCACCGAGGAGGACCGCGGCTTTTTCATGGTGCGCACCGAGGTGCATTGCGCCCGGTGCGGCGCGCATCTGGGCCACGTGTTTGACGACGGCCCGCCACCCACTGGCCTGCGGTACTGCATCAACTCCGCCGCGCTCAAATTCGAGCCCAGGCCCGCCACGTCGGCACCGGCTTCCGATACCACGCCTGCGCCGGAAGAAAAGGCGCTGCGCTGACCGGTACGACTCTCTTTCAAACTGGGAGCGCAACCGACCGGCCCGCCACGGGCAACGTCTCGCCGGCTGGACCATTTGAACGATGATTCCAACCGGACGTTTCGGCTCCGGCGCGTTGAAGTGTTTTCCGCCGAACGTTTGGAAATGTGGAAGCTGCCTGCGCTCCCGGACGCAGGGCTTGTTCCGACTCAGGCAATCTGCAGCCGGGTGTCGGTTTGCAGGAGCCGTTCGAGGTTGGGCCATTTGACGCCGCTGGTGGCGTGAATGGCGTTGAGGTACAGGGCCACCTTTTCCCGCGGGTGCCTCGCCAGCACGGCGTCCACGGCCGCCTGCAGCTTGCCGTCGGGGACTGTTTCCGGAAATTCCTCCACCGCGCCGTTTTCGTGCTGGATGCCCAGTGTGTCGAGAAAGTCGGCCAGCATCGCGGTCTGCGCCTTGAGCAGCCAGCCGCGGATCAGGCTCGCGGCGGCCTCTTCCATGCGGGGCCGGCCCAGCACGCCGATCATGTCCACGTGCCGCTGGGCGCGGGGCTTCTTTTCCAGAAAAACGGGGCGCACGCGGGTGGCCTCGGCCACGGCCGCCAGCACGGCTTTGTACAGGGGTTTGTCCTCCCGGTATGTGGTTTCGAGGATTTCCTGCGACAAGTTGGCCGGCATGAAGCCGACCAGTTCGTAACATTTCAACATAAGTGGCGTGCGGCCGCGCGCAGCCGTTGGGCCGGGCATGAACGCGGGCATCGCGATACTGAGCGGCCCCAACCTTAGCAAGGCTTTTCTGCGCGACGCCGGACGGGAACGCGCTTGCTGGGCCGTTCGCGGCTTCCCTAAAGTCCGCCATGCCTTTCTGGGCGTATGTCTTCGCCGCCAGCGCCGGGTATCTGCTCGGCAGCCTGCCCACCGGCTACCTGGTCGGCCGCCTGCGCGGCGTGGACATCCGCACCACCGGCAGCGGCAACATCGGGGCGACGAACGTTTTCCGCGTGCTGGGCAAGCCGGCTGGCGTGTTCGTGCTGGCCGTGGACGCTGTGAAGGGCGCTTTGGCCGCCGGCGGATTGCCGCTGGCGGCGCGCGATCTTGTGGAGTGCGGCTGTTGCTGGCCCGGTGAAGTACTTGCGACCACCGCCGGCGTGGCGGCCATCCTCGGCCACAACTACACCTGCTGGCTGGGCTTCAAGGGCGGCAAGGGCATCGCCACCAGCGCGGGCGTGCTACTGGCCTTGATGCCGGCGGCGTTGGGCGTGTGCTTCGGGGTCTGGCTGGCGGTCTTTGCCGCCAGCCGGTACGTGTCGCTGGCCTCGATCGCCGCGGCGGCGGCGCTGCCCTTCGCCGTCTGGTTCACCGGCCGCGGGCTGGTCCTGACCCTCATGGGCCTGGCGCTGGGCGCGCTGGCTATCTACAAACACCGGCCCAACATCCGCCGGCTGCGGGACGGCACCGAGCACCGCTGGAGCCGCGTGAAACCATCCGTTCAAAATCCGCCATGAACCTCGCCCTCCTCGGCGCCGGCGCCTGGGGCAGCGCGCTGGCCCGCCTGCTCCTGGCCGACGGCCACCGCATCACCGCCTGGGACCACGACACCGCCAACCTGCACGTGGTGGCCGCCGCCGGCCGCAACGACAAATACCTGCCCGGCGTCGAAATCGGCCCCGGCCTGCGCCCGGTGGACCGTCCCGAAGCCGCCTGGCCGGGCTGCGATTGCGCGATCGTGGCCGCGCCGTCCAAAGCCATCCGGGCCGTGGCGGGCGCGCTGACCGGCTTCGCAGGCATGGTGGTGAGCGTCACCAAAGGCATTGAGTTCGAGACCGGCCTCACCATGACGGCGATCCTGCGCGAGTCCTTGCCGCGCGCGCGGGTGGCGGCGTTGTCGGGGCCCACGCTGGCCCTGGAGGTCGCGCGCGGCGTGCCCACGGCGGCGGTGGCCGCCGGCGAGGACGAATCCACCGCCCTGCTGGTGCAGCGGCTCTTTCACCGCCCGACTTTCCGCATTTACACCAGCACCGACCCGCTGGGCGTCGAACTCGGCGGCGCGCTGAAGAACGTCATCGCCATCGCCGCCGGCCTGGGCGACGGCCTGGGCTACGGCGACAACTCGAAGGCGGCGCTGGTCACGCGCGGCATCGCCGAAATGCGTCGGCTGGGCGTGGCGTGCGGCGCGCGGCCGGAGACCTTCAGCGGCTTGAGCGGGCTGGGTGACCTGGTGGTGACGTGCTTCTCGCCGCTGAGCCGCAATCGCACTTTGGGCGAACACCTTGGCCGTGGCGCGAAGCTGGCCGATCTCCTGGCCCGTTCGGTGAGCGTGGCGGAAGGGTATCCGACCGCGCGCGCGGCCCGGGCCCTGGCCCGGCGGCGGGACGTGACCGTGCCGATCACCGACGAAGTGTACGCGGTGTTGTACGAGGCCAAGCCGCCGGCCGACGCGGTGCGCGACCTGCTGGCCCGCGTCTGCAAACCCGAAGATTGAGGCGCACGCCAACGAGAACCACGACTGGACACCGAGGACACGAAGGCGTGGGGCTTGGCGAATTACAGGGCGGTACGAGACGGCTCACGACTGGTCGGACTTGTCCGCCGCCATGAACGGCAGCGGGCAGGGTTCTCATTCGTGTGGATTCGTGTCCATGCGTGGTCACCCTGAGTGGTCCCGGCGGGCGCCGTTGACGCCCCTCAGTCGCGGGCCTGGCGGATCAGCGCCAGCAAGTCGGCGTAGCTGTCCACCGCGCGGAACTGCGGGAACTCGCGTCGCACGTTTTCCGGCGCGCGGAACAGGATGCCCACGTGCGCCTCGGTGAGCATCGCCGTGTCGTTGTACGAGTCGCCGGCGGCGATGACGCGGTAGTTGAGCAGCTTGAGCGCGGCGACGGCGCGCTGTTTTTGCTCGGGAATGCGCAGCCGGTAATCCACCACTCGGTCGTTCTCCACCACCAGCCGGTGGCAGAGCAGCGTGGGCCACTCGAGCCGGCGCAGCAACGGCTGGGCGAATTGCTCGAAGGTGTCCGAGAGGATGATGACCTGCATCTCCGCCCGCAGCGCGCGCAGGAAGTCGAGCGCGCCCGGCAGCGGATCGAGCGTGCCGATGACCGCCTGGATGTCCGAAAGGCGCAGGCCGTGCTCGGCCAGCAACGCCAGCCGGCCGCGCATCAACACGTCGTAATCCGGCTCGTCGCGCGTGGTGCGACGCAGTGCCGGCACGCCGGTTTTCTCGGCCACGGCGATCCAGATTTCCGGCGTGAGCACGCCCTCCATGTCCAGGGTGACGATTGCTTGCTGCACGGGCGCGATGGTTCCAGCAGGCACGGTGACTGTCGAGTGCGCGCGGGCCGCCGCCCGGGCGCATCTCCACTTTCGTTGGGGCTGCATCGCCTGCCGGGCTGGTAGCCGGTTTCCAGCCCGGTGTTGGCGCGCAGGCGGCAGTGTGGGGGCGGTGTTTACCGTCGTAGATTTCGGGCGGCAAGTGATGGCCGCCGCCACCGACCCGCAGCACTTCGCCTCGCACCCGCTCAAAATGCCAGATGCGCTTCAGCGGCTGCCCGGCTTCACCGGAGGCAACGCCGCCAGGTCGGACGGCAGACGGTCGGGCGGGAAGGTCTCGATTTCAATCTGAATCAGGCTGTGCAGCGGCACGCCGAAATCCACCGCGCCGCCCGAACGGTCCACCAACACCGCCACCGCCACGACCACGCCGCCCCGCTGGCGCGCGATGTCCAGCGTCTCCTGCACGCGCCCGCCTTTGGTGATCACGTCCTCGACCACCAGCACGCGTTCGCCGGGGGCGATCTGGAAGCCGCGGCGCAGCGCCAGCCGGCCTTCCTCCTTTTCCGCGAAGATGAAACGGAGGCCCAACTGCCGCGCCACCTCCTGGCCGATCACCAATCCGCCCAGGGCCGGCGCGATGACCGTGGCGGCGCCCAGGTCGCGCACCTTGGCGGCCAGCGCGGCGCCGAAGCGCTCGACCACCGGCATCTGCTGGAGCGCGAGCGCGCATTGGAAATACTGGCGGCTGTGCAGTCCGCTGCGCAGGATGAAATGGCCGTCCAGCAACGCGCCGGTGGACCGAAAAAGCTGCAAGGCTTCCTGGGAAGTCATGTCTGGCGATGGCCGGACAGCACCTTGCCGCCGGCCGCGCTTTGGCTACCAGCCGGGCCGGACTCGCGCAAGGCGGCAGTGTGACGCGGGGCGTCGTGGGGTGCATCTCAATATCTCGCCGGCAGCAAGCGGCCCGTAGCAGCCCAGGCGACCTCGCTTGGGCCATGTTGCGGGCGACCCACCGGCGCGGCCTGCGGCCGCGAAATCCGAAGTCCGAAGTCCGAAAGTTGGCATCCGGCATCTGGCATCTGCCTTCAACGAACCACGAACCACGTGCCAAAACAGCGGGGCTTGACAGAGTCTTGCCCCAACCCGTCACGGCCGGACCGGCACAAAAGTCAGATGCGCCCGGCGTCGCGGAACTCCGCCTCCGAAAAACCGGAGGGGCGGACACCGCGAGCCGCTGACTTCCTCGCCGCGTTCCTCTCCGCGCCGACATTCCGGCTCACCCGGCGGGCGGCTCGAGCCGGGGCAGGCCGGCCTTGAGCGGATTTTGCCGGCCGTTCTCGGCGCGACCCAGCCATTCAGTCACCTGCTGGCGCACGCGCGCCACGTCCAAGCCGAGATGGGCGGCGGGATACCCGGCGAGGTGCTGCCGGCCGCTCTTGAGCAGCGCGACTCCCGGCCCGCGCCGGTCGCCCTGAAAATGCACAAAGGCGCCGGCCACCTGGATCAAGCCCTGGTAAAACCGCCCGTCCGCGCCGCCGCGCATCGGGAGCCAGAGACCTTCCAAGGCTTCGTGGGCCTCGAAGAAGCGGCCCGCGTTGAACAGGTCAAAGAATTCGCGGTACGGCTGGGGCCGGGAACTGGCCGCCGGCGGGGTGGTCATGCCGGCCGGGGATTGCGCCTGTTCAGTCACAGACGCAACGAAGCGCGTCCCCGCCGCAAGTCAACCGCCCCGGTCTTGTTGGCCTGCGGCGGCTGCCGTAACTTCGCTGCATGGACCTGGCCGCAAATCTCGAACACGTCCGCCAGCGCATCTCCGCCGCCTGCGCGCGGGCCGGCCGCGCTCCGGCGGAGGTCACGCTCCTGGCCGTGAGCAAGGGCCAGCCACCGGAGGTCGTCCGCGCGGCCGCTGACTTGGGGCTGACGCTGTTCGGCGAGAACAAGGTGCAGGAGGCGCGGGCCAAGATCCCGCTCTGCCCGGGGCGGCTGCGCTGGCATCTGGTGGGCCACTTGCAGTCGAACAAGGCGCGCGAGGCGGTGCATTGGTTCGAGATGATCCAGAGCGTGGACAGCTTGGCGCTGGCGGCCGAGTTGCTGAAGCAGGCGGACAAGGCCGCGAAAACCGTGCCCGTGCTGATCGAGGTGAACGTCGCGGGCGAGTCGAGCAAGTTCGGCTACCGGCCGGACGCGCTGCTGGCGGAGCTGGCGGCGCTCAACGCCTTTCCCCGCCTCGAACTCCACGGCTTGATGACCCTCGCGCCGTGGACGCCCGACCCGGAGAAGGTGCGGCCGGTTTTCCGGCGGTTGCGCGAGCTGAAGATCGAGTGCGAGCAGCGGCTCGGCGCGTCGTTGGCCCATCTGAGCATGGGAATGAGCGGCGACTTCGAGGTGGCCATTGAGGAGGGCGCCACGCTGGTGCGCATCGGCACGGCGCTGTTCGGTCCGCGTCCGGCCCGCGCCGCCGCCCCGGCTGCGCCGGTTTCCCGTTGATGCCGTCCCCGCCCCCATTACCCTGCCGCCCGTGACTGTGGACGAGTTTCAAGCCGAGATGGCCGAGGCGCTGAAGGTGTACGACCGCCACGTCGTGTGCCTGGAGAAAACGCCCGAGGAGGCCCGGGCTGCGCTCGCATCGCTCATGCAAAAGGCGATCAAGGCCTACCAGGACCGCGCCCCCGGCCTGCGCCACGGCATCGCTCTGGACCGGCACATCACCATCATCCTGAGCCAGACCAATGGCGAGCGCCCGCTCTGCGGCATCTATTTCAACCTGTACTCGCCTTACCAGAAACGGCTGGGCAACTCCGCCGCGCCCGCCGAGGTCTGAGGCTGCACCATGATCGAATTCCTTGTGGATTGCGCGCAGGCCGGCGGGGCCGTGCTCGAACGGCACTTCGGCCGGCTCACCAATGTCCGCACCAAGGAAAACGCGTCCAGCGTTGTGACCGAGGCGGACCTCGCCTCGGAGCGGTGCATCTTCGACCGCATCCGCGCGCGGTTTCCCGACGACGGCCTGCTGGGCGAGGAATCCGGCTACGCGCCGGGGCGATCGGACCGCGTCTGGGTGGTGGACCCGCTGGACGGCACTTCGAACTTCGTCGCAGGCCTGCCGTGGTTCGGCGTGATGATCGCGCTGCTGGATCGCCAGACGCCGGTGCTGGCCGCGCTGCACCTGCCGGCGATGAACAGCCTGTACACCGCCGAACTGGGCCGGGGCGCCCGGCGCAACGGCGAACCGGTGCGCGTGACCGCCGAAACCGACCTAGCGCGGGTCTTGATGGGCTTCGGCCTCGATGCGTCCGCCGACGCCGCGCAATCGCGCCGCGAGGCGTTGCTGCTGGCGGAAGTGGCACGACGCGCCCGCAACATCCGGGCCACGAACTCGCTGGTGGACTTCTGTTACACTGCGGACGGCCGGCTCGGCGGCGCGGTGAACCTGGCGTGCAAGATTTGGGACATCGCCGCGCCCGTGCTGCTGCTTCGCGAAGCGGGGGGCGTGGTCACGAACCTGGCTGGCCAGGAACCGGACTTCCGGCTCGACGACGCCGCAGCCCACCGGACTCACACGATGCTCTGCGCGCCGCCGGCCCTCCATCGGCAGTTGCGCGGACTGGTGGCGGAGGCCGGGCGGGCTGAAATCTTGCGGTAAGGGCAGGGCGCATTTCATTCTTTGTGAGAGTTTCTTCCGGTCAATGGCACGAACGGCCATCCGTTCTCGCAGTCCTTCGTTTGCCTCCTTCCCCCTCACCCCGGCCCTCTCCCTCGGGGAGAGGGGGGCCGTTCAAGCGCCTGCGCCAGTCCCGATGCCTCCGCATGGGCGCCGCCCGGGGCGCGTTGCTCCCTCTCCCGCCGGGAGAGGGTTGGGGTGAAGGGAACGGGAACGGCGGCGTCTAGCGAGTCAAGGCCGGTCCGGACAGTTCCCTGCCCTGCTTTCCCGGCGCTCACGAAGACCCTGCAAGAAATTGAAGTGCGCTCGTAAGGGCGCGGGCAAGTCGCCCGTGCCGCCGCGCGGTTGGGTAGTGGGACCGGCGACCCGCCGGTCGCAGTTCTGCGGGCGCCCCGCCTGCGGAATCGTCTCAGTAAAACCCCGCCGGCAGCTTCAGCTCCCATTCCTCCAGCAAGTCGCGGGGCAGTTCGCCGAGAAACCGCGAGGGGTGTTGCAGCATGTCGCCGTCTTGGGCGCCGGCGGTCCGCACCAGCGGATAGCTGAGGTACAGCTCGTTCCTGGCGCGCGTCACCGCCACGTAAAACAGGCGGCGTTCCTCCTCCTCGTTGGCCGGATCCTCGAGCGAGCGTGCGGACGGGAACAGGCCCTCGCACAGCATGATGACGAACACCACGCCGAACTCGAGGCCCTTGGCCTGGTGGATGGTTGAAAGCCGCAGCCGCTCGTCGTCACGGGCGGCGTTGGTCTCCGCCTCGGCCTCGACGCTGCTGAGCAACGCCAGTTGGGCCAGAAAATCCTCCGGCGTGGCAAACTGCCGGGCAAAGGCGGCCAACTGCGCCAAATCCTCGAGGCGCGCCTCGGCGTTCTGGTAGGTGGCGTGAAGGTAATCCTCGTACACCGCCTCGAGCACCAGTTGGATCATGCCCGCCGTGTCACGCCGGCTCGTGTCCGGCTCCAACTGCGCCACGGTGGCGGTGAACTGCGCCCACGCAACCTGCGCCTTCTTCGGCACCACCGGCGCGAGCGCTTGCAGCGCGGTCGCGAGTTGAAACGCGTTCGCGTTCGCGGGCGGGGTCGTTGCCGGCGCGGCGGGGAGGGCCTCGCCTTCTGGATTCCAGGCCGCCGCCACGTCTGTGTCGGACTCGGGCGCAGCGCCCGCTTCGCCGGACGGCACGGGCGGGAGCTGGACGACCAGGGCGTTCCATAATCTGTCGGCGGCCTTTGGTCCGATGCCGGGCAGCAGGCGGGCCAGGCGTTTGAAGGCCATTTCGTCGCGCGGATTGCAGACCAGCTTGAGCCAGGCCGCCACGTCCTTGATGTGCGCCTGTTCGAAGAACCGGATGCCGCTGGTGATGCTGAACGGGATGTTGCGCCGCGTGAGTTCCATCTGGAGTTCCATGGCGTGAAAGTGCGCGCGGTACAGCACCGCCGTCTCGTCCAGCGCCAGGCCGGACTCGCGCAACTCCAGCACCCGCTGGGCCACGAAGGCCGCCTGCTGGTGCGCGTCTGTGCAAACCACGAGCACCGGTTTCGGACCGCTGGGCCGGACGGGGCGCAGCTCTTTCTTGTGCTGGTTCACGTTCGCCGCGATGGCGGCGTTGGCCAGCGTGAGGATTTCCGGCGTGCTGCGGTAATTGGTCTCGATGCGGTGGATCGTCGTGCCGGGGTGGCGCTCCGGGAAGCGCAGGATGTTCAGGAAGTTCGCCCCGCGCCACGAGTAGATGCTTTGCGAGTCGTCGCCCACCGCCATCACGTTGTGGTGCCGGGCGGCGAGCAGATCCACGATGTCGCCCTGAAGCTGGTTGGTGTCCTGGTATTCGTCCACCAGCAGGAACTGGAAGCGGCGCTGGTAATGCTCGCACACCGTCGGGTGTTCCCGCAGCAGCCGCAGCCAGAGCACCAGCAGGTCGTCGAAGTCCATCACGTTCGTGGCGCGTTTGCGGTCCGCGTAACGGCGGGCGAGGTCCTCGATCTGCGGCGCCAGTTGGAGGAAATGCCGGAACTGCCGCTCGAGCACCTTGACTAGCGGCTGCGCGGTGTTGACCGCCAGCGAAAACAGGTCGCCCAACACGTCCGCCTTGGGGAAGCGCGTGGCCTTCACGTCAACCTCCGCCTCCCCCAGGCACGCGCTCACCAGGTCGCGGGCATCTTCGCGGTCGAGGATGGTGAAATCGCGGCGGTAGCCGAGCAGTTCGGCGTGGCGGCGCAGGATGCGATGCCCGATGGCGTGGAAGGTGCCGCCCCACAGCGCGGCCAGGTCGCGGCCCACCAGCTCGGCCACTCGGCACATCATCTCGCGGGCGGCCTTGTTCGTGAAGGTGAGCAGCAGGATGTTCTCTGGCGCGACGCCCTGCTCGAGCAGGAACGCCACGCGATAGACCAGCGTGCGGGTCTTGCCCGCCCCGGCGCCGGCGATCACCAGGGCCGGGCCCGGCGGCGCCGTGACGGCGGCGAACTGCTGCGGGTTGAGCTCCGCCGCGTAGTCAATCCGCAGATTGACCTCCGGGCGGAACGGCTGCATCACGTACTCGCGCGACACGCCCAGGATTCAACCGCACGCGGCCCGGCAGACCAGCCGAAATCCACGAGCGCGACTGTCTCACCCGCGGAGGTAAACGTCCGCGCCTCAAGAAATGCGGGCTCGGCGGAGTCTCGCCCCACCCAGTCAAGGACTGCCAAGCAAAGGGCCGGGACGCGTCTGCCGATTCAGGTCGTGAAGCTCACGACCCGCGGGCGGACCAGCCGGGCGAAGTCCTCGTACGTCATCTGGATGACCTCGGTGTGCGAGCCGGCGTTGAAGGCGATCCGCTCGGCGGCTGCCAGCGCGGGGGCGACGTACACGTCCATCCCGTACAGGTTGCCGAACGGCGGCATCGCGCCGACCTCGCAATCCGGGAAACGGCTGGCGAACTCGGCTTCGGTGGCGAACCGCACGTCCTTGTTCCCGGTCAGTTCGATCAGGTCGTGCAACACCACCTTGCGGTTGGCGGGCAGCACCGCCATGGCGAAGCGGTCGCCGACGTGGATGATGACCGTCTTGGCCATGTCGCGTCCCGGCACGTGCGCCGAGGCGGCGACCTCCTGCGCGGTGTACGCGGGCGAATGGGTGATGGTGACGTACTTCACCTTGTTCTGGTCGAGGTGTTCCTTGAGTTTGCGCGCGATCATAACGTGCTCCGGGTTGGAGATTCTGCGTCAAAGCTACGCGCGACCGGCCGGGAATCAAGGGGCGACCATCCGCCCGTTGGAGTCATTCGTTCGCCCCCCGTTCTCCTCGCCATGAACCGCGCCTTCACCCGCCGGGCGATGGCCACGCCGGGGTTTGCGCCGCGCCGGACTGCGCGTAGTCTTGCGCCGTGACCTTCGAGCAAATCGCCGGGCTGGTGCTGACGCTGCTGATCATGGCCGTGGGTCTGGCGGGCAGCGTCCTCCCGGCCATTCCCGGTCCGCCGCTGGTGCTGGCGGCGGCCATCGGCCACCGGCTCTGGTTCGGCGAACACAGCGTGAGCAACCTCGTGCTGGCCACGCTGGCCGGGCTGGTGGTGGCGGCGCTGGCGCTGGATTACCTGGCCACGCTGGCGGGCGCGCGCAAGCTCGGCGCAACCTGGCGCGGGATGACGGGCGCCGCGGTGGGCGCCGTGCTGGGCCTCTTCACCGGGCCGCTGGGCATCGTGGCCGGGCCGTTCGTGGGCGCCACGGTGGGCGAGTTGCTGGGCGGCCGCGAATTGCGCCCGGCTTCCCGTGCGGGTGCGGGCGCGGTGTTTGGGCTGCTGGCCGGCGCGATGGGCAAGCTGGCGTGCTGCGTCGCGATGATCGCGCTGTTTGTGGTGAATGTGGCGTGGCGTTCGTGAGGTCCTGGAGACGGGGCGGGCGGAAGGGTGAATGGGTGAAAGGTTAAATGGAACTGGCGGCGCAGCCCGTTTAACCATGCGACCCTTCAACTATTCAACGCTTCAACCCGTGTGACTTGCGCCGCCGCCAGCTCGCGCTCGTACAGGCGGTAGGTTTTGAAGACGCGGCCGCCGAAGATTTCCATGAACCGGCACATGGCCACGTTGTCTTCGAGCACCCAGGAGGCCTCGGCGCTTTTGAAGCCCAGCCGGAAGCCGGTCTTGAAGCCCTCCGCGAGCATCACCGCCTCGAGGCCGCGGCCGCGGTAGGGCACCTTCACGCCCAGGGTGATCACCCGGCAGTGGCGGGTGCCTTTCCAGCCCAGCGCGTATGGCAGGAAGTGCAGGATGTGCGGCGTGAGCAGCCGGCCGCGCAGCGGCTTGAGCGCCTCGTTGAAGTCCGGCATCGCCAGCATGAACGCAACCGGGCCTTCCGCCGACGATTCCACCAGCCAAACCAGACCCTCGACCAGCAGGGGCTTGAGCCGGGCGGCCATGAAGTTGATCTCGGCGTCGGTCATCGGCACGAAGCCCCAGTTGTCCTCCCATGCGGCGTTATAGACCTCCTTGATCAGGGCCAGGTCGTCCGCGAGGGTTTTGCGGCGCACCGGCCGGAAGACCAGTTCGGAATTGCGCCGGCGCGTCTTCTCGGCCACGCGGTTCAGGCGGTCCAAAGGCGATTCGGCCAGGTCTATGTGAAACGCGAAAAGGTCCTTGGCTTTGCAAAAACCGTCCGCCGCGATCAGTTCCGGGTAATACGGTGGGTTGTACGGCATCATGAAGGCCGGCGGCTCGTCGAAGCCGTCCACGAGCAGGCCGCACTCGTCGTTGGTGGTGGGGTTCATCGGCCCGAGCAACCGGCGCAGGCCGCGGGCGCGGGCCCAGTCCGCCACCGCCGCCAGCAGCGCGGCGCTCACCGCCGGGTCGTGGACGGACTCAAAGAAGCCGAAGAAGGCCGTGGGCGCCGGCTGCCGCTGGTTGAAGTGATGATCGAGGATGGCGGCAACGCGGCCAACGTCCGTGCCGGCGCGCTGCGCCACCCAGAGCTGCATCTCGGCGTGGGTGAACAGCGGGTTGGCGCGGTGGAAAACCTTCTTCAAGTCCAGCTCGAGCGGCGCGACCCACAGCGAGTTCGGGCTGTACAAGCCGTAAGGCACGCGCAGAAAGCGGCGAATGTCCCGGGCGTTGCGGGACAGCGGCACGAGCTCGACGGCGGCACTCATCACGAGACAAGCCCCGCCAGCGGCGCGGACCGCGACGGGCTGAAAGGCAGCATGGTCCCCGAGCGGCGGGCAGGCGTCAATTCGGCGGCCCAACGATGGGCGCGAACGGGCGCATCTCAATTTCTTGCAGGCAGCAGCGCCTGCCGGGGTGGTGGCCGGCTTTCAGCCGCCGTGAACCGGGTTTCCAGCCCGGCGCCGGGGTACGAGCGGTATCCCGCGGGCAGCGTGTCGTCGCGGATTCCGGACGACAGGATGCCGCCCTCTACAGCGGCCAGGGATGGCCGCCGCTACCCCCGGCGGCCGCAGCCGGGAACGTCCATGCTCCAAGGCAAGACAGCGCGGACGCCGATTGCGCGTAGCCAGCTTTGCCGCCGGACGGCACAGTGGCGGGCATGAATACACAGGAACTTCAAGGACGCGTCGCGGTGGTAACCGGCGCCAGTCGCGGCCTGGGCCGGGCCATTGCGCTGGCCCTGGCCGATGCCGGCGCCAATGTGGCCTTGCTGGCGCGCGACCGCGCCGCGCTGGATGCCGTGGCAGACGAGGTCAAAAGCCGGGGACGCGAGGCGGAAATCTGCCGGTGCGACGTGACGGCGGAAGCTGCGGTGATCGCGACGGCGGACCAGCTCCGGCGGCGGTTTGACGCCGTCCACATCCTCATCAACAGCGCCGGCACCAACCTCCGCAAGCCGTTGACCGAGTTCACGCTGGCTGAGTGGCGCTACGTGCTGGACACCAACCTGACCGGGGTGTTTCTGGTCTGCCGCGCCTTCGTGCCGCTGCTGCGGGGGCACGGCTACGGCCGGATCATCAACCTCACCTCGATCATGAGTCACGTGGCGCTGCCCGAGCGCACCGCTTACGCCGCCAGCAAGGCGGGGCTGCTGGGCTTCACACGGGCGCTGGCGCTGGAACTGGCCCCGGAAGGCATCACCGTGAACGGCATCAGCCCCGGCCCGGTCGCCACCGCCATGAACCGGCTCATCCTCGACAACCCCGCGCTGAGCCGCGAATTCGCCGCGCGCATTCCGGCCGGGCGTTGGGGCCGCGAGGAGGAAGTGGCCGGCCTCGCGGTGTTCCTGTGCTCGGCGGCGGCGGGCTGGATCACTGGTACCGACGTGGTGATGGACGGCGGCTGGATGGCGCAGTAATCCGGAAAACCGAAGCTGGGCGGGGGGACGCACTGCGCTACAGCCAAGTTCGGTCTTCGGGGTTGCCGGACCGCGCTGCTTCCGGAATGCACCAGCAGACCGGCACATTCCAGAAGCGGATGCCCGGCGCCCCGGCCCGGCGAACCCGAAGCGTCCTGGAGTGCGGCAGTCGCTGCCGCTTGGCCCGCGTCTCGCCTCCGGCAGTTGAGGCGGATCGCCCCTCGCGTCCATGGTGGGTCGCCCCTCGTTGAGGGGCGACCTTTCCGGCCTCTGAGCCAGAGGTCGGCCACCTCAAAGATCCGGCCGGCTGTGCCGGCGCATTTCAGGGCGTGGTTACCGCCCGGTAGTAGCGGGCCGGGGTACCCGGCTCGATGGTCAAGGGCACCACGATCGTGCCGGCGGTGTTCAGGTGCGTGGAGACCTGCGACCAGGCCGAGAGGTTGGTGCTGGCCTCGACCGCGTAAGTGAGCCCCACCTTGCCGGTGATCCAGAGTTGCAACCCGCCCGGCACGGTGACGAGCCGGAGCTGCGCCGCGGGATCGGTGGGATCCGGCCCGGTCTGCGGCACGTAGATGTTGTCCACGAACATCGCGTCCAGACCGCCGGCGAAGTTGTTGTCCTTCACGTAGCGCCAAGCCAGCGTGTGCGTGCCGGGGCCCAGATTGAACAGGTAGGTCCGCCACGGCGCCTCCCCGGTCCAGCGCTCGAGGCGGAGGCCGTCCACGTAAAACTCCGCGAAGTCCCAGTTCGCCTCGCAGCTCACGCGGACGTCGAAGGCCGCCGGCCCGCCGCGCGACTCGACGGTGAGCTGGAGCGTGCTATCCTGGCCGTCCGCCGTCACGCCGGACCGCACGGCAAACCGACCGCTCGCGGCGGTGGACGACTGCAACTGCCACGGCTGCGTGGACACGCTCTGCCACGGCGGCTGCCGGAGGTCGGCCGCACTGAACGGCGGCTCGAACGTGTACGTGTACGCCACCGGCTGGAATTTCGCCGTGAGCACGTGATTGCGGTCCATGACCAGCACCAGCGGGTTGGCGGTGGACACAACTGTGCCGTCCCAGCCCACGAAGCGGAAGCCTTGCGCCGACACGGCGGTGACGGTCTGCGTGGAGCCGGCCGGGTACAGGCCGGACGGCGGCGTCACCGTGCCGCCGATGGGCGGGGTGATGTTCAAGGCGTAGTTCTCCACGCTGTCGTCGTCGAGGATCGTCAGCGTGGCGGTGTTCACCCGGCCGAGCACCGCGCCGCCCTGCGGGTTGGTGAGCGTAAGCAGCACCGAGCGATCCGCCTCGATCTTGCTGTTGTCGCGCACCGTCACGTTGAAGCTCTGCTCGGTCACGCCTTGCGCGAAGGTGAGCGTGCCGCTCGCGGAGTCGTAATCCTGCCCGGCGGCGCCCGAGCCGTCGGCGGTGGCGTACTCGACGCTGACGACGGTGTTGGTCGGGCCGGTGCGGCGGACCAGGATGGCGGCGGCGCCTTCGGATTCACGCACGCTATAGGCCGCCGAGGCGAACGCCACCGCGCTTTCGTCGTCGTCAATGGTGAGCACGGCCTGGAGCCGCGCCGTGAGGGAGAAGCCCGGCGGCAGGTTGCTCAACTGGAGGTTGACGGTCAGGTTGCCCTCGCCGAAGGCGTCGTCGAGGACGCGCACCTTGAAGGTCTGTACGGTTTCGCCGGCCGCGAAGCGCAGCGTGCCCCGCACCGATTCGTAATCCTGCCCGGCGATGGCCGTGCCGTCCGAGGTGTGGTAGTCCACCTGGGCGGGCACCGAGATGTCGCCAGCGCGCACGACGGTGATGGTGGCCTCGCCGGCGTTCTCCGCCACCCGGTAGGCGGCGGCACTGAACTGGAGCACGTTCAGCCGGAAGCGCTCGTCGCCGTGGATGCGGGCGATGCGGTTGCGCGGCAGCCGGTTCACCTCGGTGAAATCGCCGCCGATGAGCATCGCGGTGTCCGGTTGCACCACCAGCGTGAAGACCGTGCCGTTCGCGCCGGTGCCGATGTCAAAGACCGTGTCCAGCGTGCCGTCCGGGTTGAGGCGGGCGAAGCGGTTGCGGTCCTGGCCGTCAAATCGCGTGAACGCGCCGCCGAGCAACACCTTGCCGTCCGCCGCGAGGCCCACGCCGTAAACGATGTCGTTGGCGCCCTCGCCGGGGTTGAAGCTTGTGTCCAGCGTGCCGTCCGCGTTCAGGCGGGCGATGCCGCGGCGCGGCTGGCCGGCCACCTGGCGGAAGGCGCCCGCGATGAGCACGCGGCCGTCGGTCTGCAAGGCGAGGCCATGCACCGCGCGATCCGGGCCGCCGCCGGGGTTGAAGGTCGCGTCCGTGGAACCATCGGCGTTGAGCCGGGTCAGGAACGGCCGGCCCAAACCGCCGGCGGTGGCAAAGGCGCCGCCGACCAGGATGCGGCCGTCCGGCTGGACCGCGAGCGCGTACACGGCCCCGTCCAGCCGCGGGTTGAACGCCGCGTCCACCGCGCCGCCCGGCGTCAGGCGGGCAAGCCGCGCGCGGGATGCGGAGCTGAAGGTGTTGAACTCGCCGCCCACGAGGATGGTACCGGCCGCTTCCACGGCCAGTGCCCGCACCGGGGCATCGGCGCCCGCGCCGACGCGGAATTCGGGGTCCACCGCGCCGTCGGCGTTGAGCCGGGCGATGCGGTTCAGCGTATTCGTGGTGTTGAAGCGCGTGAACTGGCCACCGACCAGCAGCCGGCCGTCCGGTTGCGCGGCCAGCGCCAGCACGGTGTCGTTGAAGCCCTCGCCGGGGTTGAAGAAGGTGTCGAGGTAGCCATCGTCGTGGAGGCGCGCGATGTGGTTGAGCGCCACGCTGTCCACCTCGGTGAAGCGGCCGCCGAGGACGATCTTGGCGTCCGCCTGGAGCGCGAGCGCCAGCACGGTGTCGTTCGCGCCGGTGCCCGGGTTGAACTCGAAGTCCACGCTGCCGGGCGTCTCGTTGTCCACGATGAGCACCGTGGCGCTGGTGTTTGCGCCCAGCACGACCGTGCCGGGCAGGCCGGCGCCCACCGTGAGCCGCGGGTTGTTGAGATTCAGGCGGAAGGTCTCGTTGCCCTCGCCCAGCACGTCGTCCAGGATGCGGAGGACGAGCGTCTGGTTGGTTTCTCCGGGCCGCAGCACCGTCACGCCGGTGCCGTCCTGCGCGCGCAGCAGGTCCGCGCCCGTGAACAGCAGCGTGCCGCGCGCGGTGACGTAATCCCGGCCCGCCTGGGCGGTCTGGTTCGCGGTTTCATAATTCACCTGCACGGCGTGGAGGGCGCTGCCGGTGCGCTGGAGCGTGACGGTCAGCGTGCGGGCGTACTCGTCCACCACGTAGTTTGTGGCCACCAGATCAATGGCGCATTCGTCGTCGAGCACCGTGATGGCGCCGTTGGTGACCCCGCCGAGCGTGGCGCTGGCGTCGAGGTTCGTCAGGGTGACCGCAACGACTTTGTCGCCGTCGAACACCGCGTCATCGAGCAACACCACCTGGGCGACGGCCGCGGTCTGGCCGGGCTGGAACATCACCGGATAGTTGGTCACGACGAAGTCCAGGTCCGCCACGGCGGTGCCGTTGGTGGTGGCGGCCACCTCGACGCGGAGCTGGTTGGTGATGATCCCGTACCGGTACACGATGACGCCCGCGAAGGAGTCGTTTTCGAGCGCCTGCACGGCCGGGGCGAGCAACTCGACGATCGTGTCGTCGTCGAGGATGGTGAGCGTGGCCTCGATCTGGCCGCCCAGCGGCACGCCGTCGCTGAGGTTGCGCAGCGTGAGGCGGACAGTTTTCTCGGGCTCGACCACCCGGTCGTCCAGCAGTTCCACGAAGAACGACTTGACGGTTTCGCCGGGCGCGAAGCTGACCACGCCGTTGGTGGGGACGAAGTCGTTGGTGGTCGCCGTGCCGGCCAGGACCTGGTACGCCACGGTCGCCGAGCCGTTCGTGTCGCTGGTGCGGCGGAGCGCGATTTCGGCGCGGCCGGCGCTTTCAAAGGCGGCGAACGTCGGACTGCGGAATTCGACCGTGCCGTCGTTGTCCACGATGGTCACCACCACCGCCTGGTTGGTCAGAAGGGTGGCGCCGGGCGCCTCGATGATCGCGATGCGCACGTCTTCCAGGAACTCCTGCATGGGATCGTCCACCGGAATGATGGGCAGGGGCAGTTCCGATTCGCCGCTCAGGATGACGACCTCGCCGGAGATGGTCTCGTAGTCGCTGCCGTTGCCGGCGCTGCCGGCGATGGCGAGCCGCACCACCTGGTCGCGCGCGGTGGAGCCTTCGCGGCGCAGGAGCATCATGCCGCGCTTGCGGCCTTCCTCCATGGCCGCGGGATCTTCCACCGCCAGGCTCACCACGCTCGCATCGTCGTCGAGCAAGTTGATGGTGTGGGAGCGGTAGGCCTCGAGCACGGCGTTGAGCGGGATGGGCGTGATGATGACGTTCGTGGTGAGCACGTTGGTCGTGCCGATCGGGTCGCCCTGAGCGTTGGTGAGGGT
Source organism: uncultured Verrucomicrobiota bacterium (assembly GCA_964568145.1). Taxonomy (GTDB): domain Bacteria; phylum Verrucomicrobiota; class Verrucomicrobiia; order Limisphaerales; family J093; genus DSVZ01. Next base: position 75,455 of record CAZMOZ010000014.1, on the reverse strand, counting down.
GATCTCGTTGGTGACCACCTCGTTGCTGACCAGCGGGGCCGGGTCCACCAGCGTGAGCACGATCGTCTTGTCCGGCTCGGCGTTGGTGTCGTCAATGATCGGAAACGCGATGAGCTGGACGCGGTTGTTGACCTCCGGGTCGGGCACGTTGGCAAACACGAGCCGGCCGGCGTTGGTGCCCGGGTAATCCAGCTCGGGCACGGCGGTGCCGCCAGTGACCTTCCAATCCACGGTGACGTCCTCGTTCTGGTTGGGGTTGGCGCTGACCGACACGGCGACCAGCCCGGTGCGCGCGCCCTCGCTGACCGTGGTGCCCAGGAACGTGAAGCCCACGCCCAGCAGACCGCTGTCATCGTCGCCAATGACCACCTGCTCCTGGCGGAAGCCGGCGATGTTGTAATTGGTGCCGGGCAGGATTTCGAGAATCACGGTTTCGGCGTCCTCCCGGATGCTGTCGTTCACGGGATTGACCCGGATGGTCACGGTGGAGGCGCCCGCCGGGATGCGGCCCAGCGCGGTAATCGGCGTGTAGTCCGCCACTGGGCGGGCGGTGCCGCCGACCGCGAGGTTCACGACCAGTTCGCCGCGGGTGTCCCCCGCCCGGGTCAGGATGAATTCACCAAAGGTGTTCGGCTCGGCGGCATTGGTGACGATCGCCAGCATGCTCACGGTCGGCCGTGCGCCATCCTGGATGAAGACGCTCGCCACGCCGGGCACGCCCACGTTGTACAACGGGCTGTCCGAGAGGATGATCTCCACCGAGTTCCCGCCATCCTGCAAGCGGTTGTCGCGCGGCTGGATCGCGAGCGTGACCGACGGCTGGCCGGCGGGGATGACGATCGAGCCGGGCAGGGAACGGTAATCGCGTCCGGCGACCGCTGTGCCGCCCACCAGGTAGTTGACCGTGAGGTCGCGCGTCAGGTCACCAATGCGCGTGATGACCACGGCGCCGTTGTCGTTGCCCGTCTCCGAGGCCACCGGATCGGTCGCGCTCACCGTCAAGGTCGGCAGGTCGTTGTCGCCGATGGTGAGGTCGGCCTTGGCGCTGCCGACACGGTAGGCGGAATCCGGCAGGATGGAGATCGAGACGGTTTCGTTGCCCTCCAGGTACAAATCCGGGATGACGTAAAACAGCAGCGGCACCGTGGTGACGCCAGCGGGGATGCGGACCAGGTCTGGCAGGGGCCGGTAGTCCTCGCCGTAGGTGGCCGTGCCAGTGAAGCCCAGCCGCACGTTCACCGCCACGTTGGTCTGGCCGGTGCGGGTGAGGAGGAAGAGCGCCGAGTCCCCGCTGTTTTCGCTGACCGCCTTGCCCACCGCGAGGAGGGAAACCACCGGGTTGGTGGCGGGCGCGGCCCTGAAGGTCATGCGCGCCTCGCCGGGCGAACCGACGGCGTAATCCCCGTAAGTCTGGAACCAGGTGTCCTCGCCGTTGAAATTGATGACTTCCCAGCCGGTCAGGTACGTGTAGTTGGTGGCCAAGCCGTTGGTCTGGCCGCCCTGGCCGTCATCCACGTTCGTGGCATAGACCTGTTCCTTTTGCAGCGCGTACATGACCGCCGCGGAGAGGTACTTGTCGTCCACCGCGGTCGTGTTGGTCGCCGTGTTGATGGTCACGCGAGCCGTGACCGCGCCGGTGGCGAAATCCACCACGTAAAACGGCACCGGCAGGTTGACGTTGGCCAGCAGCGTGCGCAGTGCGTTGGTGTGGGTGGTGGTGTTGGTCAGGCGGGTGAAATCCGTGCCCTCCTTGGCGGTGCCGCCCAGGGTGAACACCGCGCGCAACTGGGTGTTGGTGTCTCCCGTGCGGCTGAAGGTGAACACGCCGGGCCGGCCCCGGACCACGTCGGCGTCCGTCGTCAGACGCACGGAAACCTGCGGCTGCTCCTGCGCCAGGAATTCCAGGCTCGTCACATCCTGATCGGCCACGGTGACAATCCGGTTGAAATTTTGCGGCGTGGTGCGGTAGCCGTGCTTGAACGCCGTCACCTCCCGGTCGCCCGGAAGCTCGTTGATGAGCGTGAACGTGCCGTCGCTGTCGGTGAACGTGGCCTGGTAATTGGTGGCCAGCTCGGTGGTGTTCGTGAGCAACCCGTTGGCCACGCGCGCGCCGGCCAGCGGCAGCCCGCGGTTGTCGAACACCGTGCCGCTGATGCGAAAGCCGTTGCGCGCGCCCACCTGGACCACCACATGCCGGCTCACCACGTGCCCGCGCATATCACTGACCTCGACCCGCACGCGGTAGTCGCCCTCGACGGTCCAGCTCCGCGTCAACGTCGGGCCGTTGGTCCCCAAGGTGCCGTCGCTGATGTCCCAGTAATAGGCGAGCGCGTCGCCATCCGGGTCCAAGGCGTCCACGGTGAAGGTGACCGGCCGGCCGATGGCGACGCGGTTGGTGGTGACGCGGAGTTCCACGGTGGGGGCGGCGTTGCCCGGGAAGGCGCCGCGGTTCACCACCACGTCGAAGTAGGTGTCCAACCCCGAGCCGCCTTTGGTCACGGGCGTGATGTGCAGGTTGACCTCCGGGTCCGTGAACGTGCGCCCGACCACGATGGCGGAGTCCTCGCGGCCTTCCGGTGTGCCGGGCGTGGCGTCAATCAGGGTGCTGTAGCCAATCAACTGCGGCCAGGAACCCCAGTGCAGGGACACGCCGTTGGAAATCCATGGGTTGCCGGGAATCTTGGCGCGGGCGCTCACCCAGTACGAACGCTGCTCGTCCTTGCGCAGCTTGAGAGCGTAAGCGCGGTTCTCGACCAAGACCGGCGTGTCGAAGACGTAAATCCGGTTGGTGCGGTTGTCGGCCGACTGGGCGATCGCCGAGTCGGGCAGCCAGCCCAGAATGCTCTTGCCCACCGGATTGAAGTGGCCGGCGAAGCTGCTGATCGGCTGGTTGGTCACCGGTCCCCTGCCCCCCTGGTACTCGCCCCCGCCGCTGCCCATCACGTCGAAGATGTCACCGTATTCGAGATCGTCGCCCGCGCCGATCATGCTGTCGTGGCCGATCACCGAGTCGGTTTCCCAGCGGTCCGGCGGCGGCGTGGGCAGCGGGGCGCGGCGTGTCTCCCAGTAATTGGCGTGTCCGAGGCCGTAGCAATGACCGACCTCGTGAATAATCAGCCCCACGCCGTTGTATTGCAGCCAGGCCTGCTTGCCGCCGCCCAGCCCGCCCCAGTTGAAACCCGGCACCGGAGTGAACCGCGCCAGCACCAGCTCAAAATTTTCGGCGACGTAGCCCTGTTTGGCAGCCTCCGCCAGGGCGTCTGTCATCAACCGGCCCGGCCCCAGTTTGGAATACAACGCCTTGGGATGCGGCAGTGTCAGGATCGGTGTCACCGTGGGGATGAGGGCGGTCTTGCCGTACGAGGCTTCGATGTAAAAGGCGTTCGCCTGTGCCATCTGCGAGGCGGCCTGTTGCTCGCTGATCGGGATGGTGATGTCGTCGCGGAACACCAGCCGCATGTACAACGTCCGGCGCGGGCCGAAGGACGGCAGCGGCGGCTTGGGCGGGGCGTTGGTCCAGACCGGCAGGGCCGAGTAAGCGGCGGCCAGCTTCTGCGCGTCCAAGTCCATCAAGGCGCGGTTGAGCGTGGCGGCGTCGGAGGCGTTGCAGACGTTGACGTAACTGCCCGCCACGTCGAGCAGCCGCCCGCCGTCCGCGGCCACCTGTCCGCACACCGCGCAACCGCCCGCCGCCGGCGCGCCGCCCGCCGCTCGAACGGCAGCGGTTTCCGCTGCCTCCAGCAACCGCGCGGGCTCCTCATGCACCGCGAGGGCGTCGTCAATCGCGATACCGTGCAAGGGCAGGCGTTCGCGCGCCATCTGGCTGACGCGCGCGCCATAGACATAGGCGCGGTACGTGCGGCCGCCGAGGGTCGCGTAGCGGTACGTGGCGCATTTGAACTTGTGGTACTCGGCGCCTGGCACGGGCGAGGCCATGAAGACTTCGTAGTTCGCCAGCCCGCTCACCACCTCCTCGAAATGCCGGCTGATGTGAGCCGGCAACCGCTGCCGCCAACTGTACGGCACGGCGTGCTCCAGGGCCGCGCGCGGATTTTCCTCGATCTCCCGCGCCAGGTATTCCCGGCGTTCCATGGCCAGCCGCTCGCCTTCTTCGAGCAGAGCCACCTGGTCACCGCCCCAGGCTTCGTTGAAATACCGTTCCACCCAGCCGGCAAACCGGGTTTGAGGCGTGCCGGCCGCCTGGACCGGCGCCGCCGGCGCGCCGGCTGTTGCCGCCAGAGCCGGGGTCGTGGCGGCCAGGGCGTCTTGCCGTGCCGCCTGGTAGGAAAGCAGACCGGTCCGGACCTGCGAAGACACCGCCGCGGAGGGTTTGCGGGGCGCGGGCGGGGCGGCGGGGACGGACTTCTCCGACCGCGGCCAGAAGGACAGAATCACCAAGAGCAGGGCGAGAGCGGCCAGAGACCGTTTGAAAGCTTTCATGGCGTTTTCAGGTGCGACGACTCTAGGTAACCGAAACTTGGGTCGCAAGGGCATTCAAGAAACTGCCCTTGTATTGGACCTTGGTAAGCAGTTCACACGCCAGCCGCGGCGGTGGTTTGAGGCTCGACACGGCTTTTCAGGCGATCCAGACCAAGCCGGGCAAGGATGCGTTCGATCTGGGCCGCAGTGTTAGCCAGCCCGCCTTCGGCCCAGACGACAAAATCGGCCGCGGCCATCTTCTGTTCGACCGGCCATTGGGCCGCCAGCCGGAGGTTGATTTCCTCCGCCGACCAGCCACGCGCCCGCAGCCGCTCGCGCTGACTAGCCGCCGTGCAGGCGACACAGATCGTCGCCGCGAACTGCCCGGCCGCCTGTGTCTCGAACAGCAGCGGGATCGCCACCACCCCGGCCGGCCGGCCTTCCGCGCGCCAGGCCTCGGCCTGCGCCAGCCAGGCGTCGCGGATGCGTGGATGCAAGATGCCCTCCAACCGGCGGCGGCGGATTACATCGGCGAAAACGATCCGGGCCAGAACATCACGGCGCAGGCCGCCCGAATCATCCACGACCACCGGGCCGAAGGCCTGGCGGATTTCGGCCAGGGCCGGCTGGCCGGGGGCAACCAGCTCCCGCGCCAACACGTCGGTGTCCACCACCGGCAGGCCCAATTGCCGGAAGCAGTCGGCAGCGGCAGATTTGCCCATGCCGATGCCGCCGGTGAGGCCCAGAAGTTTCATGGAGAGTTTTCAGCCCACGTCCCGCGCCCGACCGGCGGTTTTCGTGCGCCAGTCCGGGCGGTCAACCTGCCGGGGAAATCCGGCGCCGCTTCCACCAACGGGTTGTGGTCTGGCTGACGCCGGATTGTCCTGCCGGGTTCGGAAGCTTCCCGCGAAAACCGAAGTTGGGCAGGCGGGACGCACTGCGCTGCGGCCAACTTCGGTATTCGGGCTTGGGCGAGCAGGCATTACCGCCCGCGGCACTCCAGAATCCGGTCTCAAGGCCGCACGCCCCGGTAGAACCGTTGCGGCAGCGCGACCGACTCGGGATCAATGAAAATCACCTCGCCCGAGGTGGCGACGTTCGTGTACACGCCGCGCCACCGCGCTGGCAGCGACTCGGCCGCCTGGATGACATACACCTGGTTGGTCTGGCCTTTGAGGCGCACTTGGACGCCTCCCGTGAAGGCGCGACCGATGCTCAAGGTGGGCGTGGTACCGTCGTCCGGCACGGCGAGCGGCAACGCCACGTTGTCCACGAAGGCCGCGTCGAGGCCCCGGCTGTTGGCGGCGTCCTTGACGTAACGCCATTCGAGGGTGTGCGTGCCGGCGGTGACGGCGAACTCAAACTTGGTCCACTCAACCTCGCCCGACCACCGTTGCAGCAGCACGCCGTCCACGTAGAACTCGAGGAAGTCCCAGCCCGCCTCGGAACTGACCTTGAAGTCGAAACTTCCGGCGCCGGCCCGCAACGCGTGGGTGAGTTTCAGCGAGCTGAACTGGCTGTGGCCGATCTGGCCCGAACGCGCCGAGTACCGGCTCGCAAACGCGGCTTGGTCCGTGACAACCCACGGTAGCGCCCCGCCCACCTGCCACGGCAGCCGGGTCAGCCCGCCGGACTCGAAGTCGTCGGCCACGGGTTGCGGGCGGAACGTCGCGCGGATGGCCAGGTTGCGTGTCACCGGCACGGGCACTGGGTTCTCCGTGGTGAGGATGTCGCCTTCCCAGCCGGCAAATTCGTAGCCGGGGTCGGGATCCGCGTAGAGCTGGAGGCTGGAGCCGGCCTCGACATCAATGTCGCCCGCCGGCGGGAAAGTGAGACCGCCGGCAGTCTGGGTGAGCTTCACGGTGTACAACTGGGCCGGACTGAACGCGTAGGCGAGCTGGACGCGACCCGTGGCGGCGTTGAAGCCGTCCACCGCGATTGAGTACAGCCGGTTCGCGCGCACGGCCTGCCGGATCTTGCTGAACAGCGAGCCTTCGAAGGCATCGTCATTCGACGCCAGAGTCTGGAGGGCGTTTACGCGGTCGCCGGTGTACAGGCCCATCACGGTGTCGAAGCCCGTACCTTCGGTGCTGAGCAGCAGCACGCCATCGCTCGGGGCCTTGAAGCGCCACCACACCGACTTGCCGCCGTTGTTGCCTGCGTGCCGCGGCTCGCCGGGTTCGCGGGTGGCCAGCGCGTTCGCCACCGTGACCGTGCCGTTGTCGCCCGCGAGCGTGCCCGCCTGGACGAAGTGATCGTTGTACGGCTCGGGACGCCGGTAGGTCACCACGATGTTGGTGGACGAGGCGTTGCCGGAACCGTCGGTCGCGGTGACGGTGATCGTGTTGCGGCCTTCGGTCAGCGCGATGGACCCTGTGGTACCGGTGGCCAGGGCGGACTTGACCACGTCCGGCCCAAACTGCCGTGGGCTCACGCGGAAGGTGATCTGGTCCACGCCGCTGGACAACGGCTCGGGATCCACCGCCTCGGCGACGACATCAATGACGTTGTTCGTCCAGATGTAACCGCTGGGCGGCGTGACCACGCTGATGACCGGGGGGGTGATGTCCGGCTGGCCGTTGGGCGCGATGCGCAGCCGCAGCAGGCCGGAGTTGGCCGGGCCCGCACCGGAGATTGAAATCTGGTAGGCCTGGCCGGCCACCGCGTCGAAGTACAGGTAGCTTTGCCGGCGCTCCGGCACCTGGGCCACCGCCTTGACCTCCTTGAGGTTGGTGATTGACGTGCCGGTGTACACGGCCACGACGCTGCGGAAGGCGCTGCCGGCCGTGTCCACAAGCACCCGGCTGTTGTTGGTGGGCGTCCAAGTCCACCACAGCGAGGAGACGAAGTTGGACGTGCCGGCGGGGGGCGGTTCGCCCGGCTCGGTCGTGGCAAACCGGTTGTTGGTGTTGTAGAACGCGCCCTGGGCCGGGACCTTGAGCCGGCTGTTGAACATGTCGTTGGCCGGCTGGCGCGCGATGTAATAGGTCACGTTCAGCGTCGCGTTGGTCTTGTCCGGCGCCTCGGCGTTGATGAAGAGCGTGATGTTTGTGGCAGTGTCGGGCGCCTGGAGCAACGCGGTGTACACCGAATCGCCCGGCCGCGCATCCGGCGGGGTGCCCGCGTTGTTGACCGGGAGGTCGATGACGCCGTTGACCTTGGCGGTGACGGTGGCGTTGGTCACGCCAACGCCGTCCCGCACCAGGACAAACACGTTGGTGGGCGCGCCGCCGAAAATGGTCGAGCGGTCCGGCGGGACAACGGACAGGTTCAACACGCCGGTGGGCGGCTGCGGTCCCACGCCCGGCGGCAGGTCAAACGCCTCGATCACCCCAACGGTGGTGGAGCTGCGCGGCGCGCGCGCGGAGTAGCCCATGCCTCGCTTGGCAAAGCCCACCCAGATGTCCGCTTCGTTCGCGCCGCCGGTCAGAATCTGATCCGCCTGCACAATGGCGTCGCGCGCCTCCAGGAAGGTCGGGTTCGGCGGGCAAAGCTTCAAGCCGTCGGTCACAAGCTGGAGCGCGAGCTGGTTGCCGGTGTGCCAGCCGTAGGTATCCACCAAGTTGGCGCGCACCTCCCAGAGGGTGATGCACCACACCTCACCTTGATTATGGACCTCCGAAGGATTGGAGGCCGCGTTGCCGAAAATCGGATTGAAAGGAATCCCGAAGTGTTCGTCCGCCTGCGTCGGGTCAATGTCCTTGAACGTGAGCGGATTCTTCGTCATGTCGGTCGAGTACGGGTAGCGCCGGATACCAAAGTAGTAGTTCTCGGTCAGGTCGTAGAGCAGGTAACTGGCGAAGCCTCCCGAGGGGTAGCTGGCCCGCGGATCGTCGCTGGGTTCGCTCAACAGGCAGAGCGGGTAAAAGTCCGACCACCCCTCGCCCATGCCGGCGGTCTGGAGCGCCGTGATGCCGACACCGCCGCCCACCAGGCGGTCGGTCAGGCCGTGGGTGTACTCGTGGCAGACGACTTCCGAGTCCAGCGAGCCGTCGCGGTTGGGCACCGGGCCGTCGAACACGTACATCTGCATCCGGCCGGGAATGCCGTCGGGCGGCGGGTAGAAATTGGCGTTGTTGCGGTGGAACGGATCGTTCAACAGCGCGCCGTCCAGCGCGTCCGCCTGCACCGCGTCGTTGCCCAGGCCGCCGCGACCGAAGTTGTTGTTCTGGAAGTTGCCCGCCGCCTCGGTGAAGCCCAGCTCGTAGAGCCGGTCGTGCATGTAGTTGTTCCAGTAGAACAGATTCACCACGGAGGCGTTGGTGTAGGTGACGGGCGCCTGCAAAAGCAGATCCCGCGTGTCGTCGCCCAGCGGGCCAAACGCGAAATCGAACACCGGCGGATCCAGATTCGAGGCGGGCCGCGGCACATCCGGCTCGTCGTCATCGTCCAGGTCGGTGTGGGCGTCCACGTTGTTGCCGGTGGTGTTGTACCCGGCCAGCGGGCTGGGCGGGTTGAGCCACCCGGCGGGCGAGGCCGTGAGACTCAGGGCCACGATGTTGGTCACCAGCGTCCGCGGCTGGAGCGGGGGCTGCCCGACATTGGGCGCGGGCCAGCCAGGCGTGAACGGCGACGGGCTGTCGCTGGTGTACACGCGGTACGTGCCGGGCACGGCGCCAGGCAGGGCCTGGTAACGGGTCAGGTTGTGGCGCAGCATGACCTCGCCGGTCTCGGCGTCCACCAGCGTGCGGAACATTTCCCGCCGGGCCTGGCTGACGAAAATCACCTGCCAGCACAACCGCGCGCTGTCGGCGTTCAGCGGCAGCCAGACCAGTTGGGCATGCACGTCGCCGTTCAGTTTCGGCGCGCGCGCCCGGGTTTTGAGTTCCGCGCCGGAGAAGCCCTCGAGCTGCCGCACCGCCACGGAGTCAAGTTCCGCGCCAACATCCGCCCCGGCCCGGGCCACTGCCTCGGCGAGGGAAACCGGCGGATTCGCCGCGAGCGAGGCCCAATGCGCCGCGCCGTTCGCCACAGCGCGGGCCGGGTCGGCCAGAAACTGGCTGGACACGCGCGCCAATTCGCCCCGCTTGGTGACGTGGCTTTGGAACAGCGCCTCGAAGACCGGAATCCCGGCGTGTTCCTGCTGCCAGATCGTCGTGCGCAGACCGTTATGCGCGGCCACAAACTCACGCTTCACGGCCGCGCGGTCGAGCGCCTCGGGGCCGTGTCCGAACAGGGTCTGGTGCTCGCGAACGAAGGCCTTGACCACGCGTTGCGGGTCGCCGGCGGGAATGGCGTTCAGGTTCGCGGCGGAAATGGCGCCACCCGTGCCGTTGACGCCGGTCAGGAAGCCGCGTTCGGCGGTCACCAGCCGCGGGGAGCGGGTGAACCGGCTGGGCTCAATCTGCGCGTTCGGCAGGCGGTTGCGCAACGTGGCGGCGGCCGCGCGCTGGGCGGGCGCAAACTCGAATTGTCCCTGCGCCGGGACGACCCGGAACCCCGCCGGACGGGGGCCGCCGGCCTCGCGCTTGTCGAAATCGGGCAGCGGGGCCAGGGCCGGCGCCCGATGCGCCTGCACGGCGGCCAGGCCCAGCCACAAACCGCCCGCCAGGGCAATCTGGAAAACTCGCGTCTTCATCACTTCACCTCGGCTTTCAAAAGATGGGAAAGGCGCGTCGCGCCCGAAGCGCCAACGCGCCCCTCAAGCTTGCGGCCCGGGGGTGCCCCGTCACGGCTCATACCGCACGCGGTAGTACTGCTGGCCGCCTCCGGCGGCACCGCTGTTCTGGTTGATGACATCGGTGACCGTCAAAATCTGCACGTCCGGCAGGGGATTGGCCCTGGTGGCGATGACGCTCCAATCCGCCGCCTTCAAGTCCGCCGTGCGCTCGACAAAATACTCGGTCTGGGCCGCCGCGCGCCACGAAATCCGGGTCTGGTACGGATTGACGGACGTGATCTCGAAATCGGTGATGAGCACGTCGTCGAACGGGTGGATGTCGAAGGCATTCACCAAGCCGTCGCCGTCGGAGTCAATCTGGCGGCTGTCCACCAGCCCGATGTTGATGCGGATGGTCCGGCCGGTGCGCAAGGCCACGTCCACACCGCTGCGGGGTCCGGCGAATTCCCTCACCCAGCGGAGGCGGCCGTTGAAGCGGCCGTCCAAGTCCTCCGCGTTGAGGTTCGAGGCGGCGAAATAGACCGTCAGGCCGGGTTCGATCACGAGGTAGGCCTCCGGGTCTTCAGCGACCGTTGGTCCACCGGCCACCAGGTTGGTGGAGAACTCGAGGTAATCCACATACAACCCGAAATTGCCGGGCACGGGCAGGCCCATGCCGTCCACAGGCGGTCCGAGTCGCAGTTCGCCGGCAGGAAGGCTTTCCAGCCGCAACCGGCCGATGGCCATGTTGTCGGTGAAGCCCGCCGCGCTCGCCCCGCGATCCTCCGCCGCCCAAGTGTGGGCCACGCTGACAAAGCGCGGCGCGCGCGTCTGGACCAGCGTGCCCAGCAGGTCGCCGTGCAGCGGCTTGCGGATCAGATGGAAGCCGTCCAGCAACTCGAAGCTGTTGTTCGATCCGGCGCCGGCATCCGTGAAGCTGTTGGTGGCGTTGATGAACAGGCCGCGATCCGCGACCACGCGGTGGTTGCGCAGCTTGTAGTCCTGCCCGAAGTAATGCGCCCCGCCGCCCACGGCGTGAAAGCTGCCCTGGAAGATGGCTGTGTTCGCAAACAGCCGCAGGTCGTTGTTGTTCTGCACCACGCCCGAATCCTCAAAGTAGTCGCAGGCGATCTCGTGTCCCTCGGCTTCGAGCGTGCCGGTGTTGATGAACCGCTCCAGCCGCCGGCCAGCCGGGAAGTCGGCCCCGTAGTACCCGACGTTCCAAGGCCGGATGGTGCCGTGGTTGGTCAGGAACCGGAGATTCGGCGTCAGCGCGTAAGTCCAGTCCGGGACGACGTTGGTGAGGGCGATCTGACCGTTCACTGTCAGTCCTTCGGCGTTGATCAGCATCTTGTCGCTGACGAGATACGGATCGTCCACGATCACGTTGGTGCTGTTCAACGCCAGCGTGTGCGTGATCACCTGCTGGGTCCGGGCAAGCAGGTCCGCGCTCAGGATCAGGCAATACAAGTTGACGTCCACCGCGTTGGTCACGGGGTTGAAGTAGTTGGTGTTGGCGTCAATGAACCAGTTGGAGAGCACCAGCGCGAACTGGTTGGACCAGATGCCAGTCCACGCCTGCAGTTCACCCCGGACGGCGTGCGCGCTTTCCCGGGCCAGATTGCGCATGGTGAGCAGGCCGTTGGTGGACCCAATGTCGTAGATCAGATTCTCCACGTCCACCACAGCGCCGTCACTGCTCTTCAGGTGCGCGGTCTTGATCTCGACCAAGGTGATGCCCCGGATGCGGGTCTTGGTCAGGTCGAGCGTGTCCGCCTGGATTTCGATCCGGCCGGGCGTGTTGGTCGTTGTGGATCCAGGCACGACCGGCGGACGGGCGGCCACGTTGTCAATGGACGCCGCATAGCCGGCGTAGAGGTTCGTGGCAAAGACGTTCGAGAACGAGCGGTGGTACAGGAAGGTGTTGAAGAGCGGGCTGTTGCCGTTGGCGCCAAGCGACTCGAAGAACGGCAGCTCGCGGTAAATCTCGTACGCGTAAGGCCGGCCAGTGGGCACCCAAGGGCCAAGATTGGTTACCACCAGAGTGTTGGTATCGTAGCCCAAGTAGTCCACAAAATAGAGCGAGCTGGCCTCCGGGATGCCTCGCGCCACGTTTGTGGTGCCGGAGGCGATCTCCACCGCCACGATGCCCAAGCCCATGCCGGCCGGTCCCGGTGGTCCGAATTTCGTGCGGACCGTGAAGTTGGTGTCACTCACGCCCACCACCACCGCCTGCCGGAAGATGTTCGTGGGCACGATGATGTTCGAGATGGAGCCGTCGAAGTTGGTCAACGTGAGCCCGGTGAAAGCCACAATCCCGGTGTTGCCAATAGCGGTCATGTACGTCCCAGGAACGAAGGTACTGAAACTGGTGTACCCGATGTTCCATCCCGGCCCGCTCAGCACTTGATGCGTCGGCGCGCTGGCCAGCAGGTCGGCTCCGAAGAAACGCAGAATGTTCGCTGTGTTGATTGGCCCCGGGATCGGTATTTGCTGCAATCCGGCGCCCCAGTAGAGGTCGTAGATCGCGTTGTCCCCGTAAAACGCGTCGGGTGTGGGTTCGCTGTCGGTCAGCTCGAAATAAACGTTGGCGACCGGAGATCCGACAACCGGCTGCACCTCCAAGCCGCCACGGGCGAGGTTCACGTTCTGCCCTTCCAGCCGCAGGGTGCCGACGTTGCCCACCTGCAGATAGCCTGGGCTGAGGATGTTGGTGGCCCGGATCTGCATCATGGTCTGGAAGAACACGTTGCTGTAACCGGAATACCCGTTGGCCTCCAAGCCCGCGATGACGCCAGGCGCCTCGTTCACAAAGTTGTACGCTGGCCGCCGGACACCAAAGTCGTCGGTGTAGTCAAAACGGAAGCCTGGCGCGCCGATCATCGTGCCGCGATTGGTGAAATACAGGGTGTTCTGGAAGTCGTACGGCAGAATCGTCTGAACTCCGAAATTGCCCAAGTTCAGGAACGCAGTGGCGTTGATCTGCGGCGGGTTGGTGAAATTGACCGTGCCGGGATTGATGAAGATGGGCGGAATCGCCGGGTTGGGAAACACCCGCGAGGGGAAGAAGTTGAACGCGTTCGGATTGGTCTGCGTAGGCGGCACGGCGTAGCTCGTCGTGCCGCGGTTCACGTACGAGGGTTGCGGCCCGGCCCCGGCCGCCCAAGCGGCCGGCAGCAAGCCGATTCCAACCACGATTGTGCAAAGCCACTTCATATCCGATTCAAAGTTGTCGTTGCCGAGTAAGGAACCGCGCGCCCGGTTACGGGGTTGTCCCGCCTCCGCCGCCCGCACCGCCGCCACCGAAGCCGCCACCACCGCCGCCAAAACCACCGGTACCGCCCGTGCCCCCCGTCTGGCCGGTGCCGCTCACAATGATGAACGGCGACAGCCAAGGGTTCTCGGTTTCGTCGCCGACCTTTCCTTCCAGCACCAATCGTTCCAGATTTCGAATGCTGGCACCCTGTGGGAAAACCACCGGCTCGTTGGTGGTGCCGTCGTAGGCGCCCCACAAAAAGCCCGGGATGCCGTCCGCCTGCCCACCGCCGGGGCTGTTGATCAGGTATTCCCCGAGCTTCCCAAAAGTGATGGTGTGCGGCGGGAAGATCAAACCCGGGCCGGACAGCACGGTAGTGCCGTTGATCGCGTCCTGGCTCGTGAGCGTCATGGCCTTGCCGTAAACGAGCGGCACGCCATCCGGCGCAATCCCCAAATCCGCCGCATCAAACAGGATGTCCGGCGCGGGCAAGGTCCGTTGCAAGAGCTGGGTGCGCTGGACATAATTGGAGATGTACCGGTCTTCGTAAACGTTGGTCAAGGTGACCCAAGCGCCCAGCATCGAGTCGTAATTGACCCGGACAAACGTGACCTTGTCCACGCCGCCGCGCAGCCCAAGGTTGACCGGCGGCAGATTGGTGCCGGCAACGACGTTGGTGAATCCCGGCGGAGCGCCCCAGCCGTTGGGTTTGCCGCTGGAATCCAGCCCCACGATGTAATTGCCCCGCTGCGTGCCCAGCGCGGCCTGCACCACGTTGGTCGCCAGTGACTCGACGTTGTAGTTGTCCGGCCGGTAGATGTAGCGCAGCGCGCCCACGTCATCGCGGGTCAGCCCCGTGAAGAACATGCCCGGGGAGATCGTGGCGCTGAAGCCGCTGGCCAGGACAGTACCGCCCCACATGTTGTAGGCGGAAACCGAACTCACGCTCGGCACGCTGGGATCCACCTCGAACTCCACCGCCTCCCAAGTGGGGGTCGTGTAGGTCTGGATGATCTGGTATGTGTACAGACTGCCGTTGACGTAGCTGGACGGGTCAAAGGTGACCGGATCAAAGTTGCGCTTGATCACCGCATACACCGGGATGTTGTTGATGACCACGCGGGAACGCAGCGTCCAGACATACCGTTCAGCAGGCGCCACGCCGAGGCTTTCCAAGAGCGACGCCAGCGCCTGGGTCTTGACATCGAACAAGAACAGTGCGTTGGCACGGTGGTTGAACCGGCGCGTGTCCAGCGGGATTTCGGACAGGTCGGCGCTCAATTCGGCCATCTTCGGAAGGTCGTTGAAGATCTTGACGGCCTTCTCGACTTCCTCGACCCCGCGCTGACCGAAATAGTTCAGGAACGACTCGTCGAAGCCGTAGGTGACAATCGGCATGTTCCAACGGTACTCCTCGCCGAGGTTCATAGGCCCGCCGGGGTCAGCCAGGTTATAGCCGATTTCCACGGTCATCCACGTATCCAAGGCGCCCAGCAAGGCGAAGGCCTGCGCGCGTGGCAGGACAAAGGCCAGCGCCAGGATGAGCAAGAGTCGGTTCAAAAAGGCGCGCATAGGTTACCGGAGGCGAATGACGCGATAATAAGCTGTTTCGGCGGTGGCCGGGATCACCGAGCCGGCCACGTCGCCCGGCGCGAAGGCCGGGCCAGCCGCGTCGGCCCAAGTGCGCAGGTCGGTGGACGCCTGCAATTGATACACCGAGCCGGGCACCGCGTTCCATTGCACCAGCAGGCCGCCGATCGTCGGCTGGATCGCCACCCGCAGGGCGCTCGCCGCCTGCGTCGGGTCCGTGCCGGCCAGGAACTCGGCGAGGTTCGACGCGCCGTCGTCGTCGGAGTCCGCGGTGGGCACCGGCCAGGCGCTGCCGTCCGTGCCCCAGAACGCGGCCTGCCAGTCGTCGGGCAAGCCGTCGTTGTTGCGGTCCCGGCCCCAAGTCTTGCCGGTGGCCGCCTCCGAGAGCGGCGACACCCGGCCGTCTTGCAGCACGTAGGCCAGCCGGAAGGTGTGCGTGGAGGCGGGATTGAGATCATCCAGCACGTGGTAATTGCCGGTCAGGACCAGCGGCGAACTGGCGCCATCCACGTAGAGATGGTAGGACGCGAGGTCGGAATAACCCGCCAGCGGCGCCCAGCTCACCATCAAGGAATACGAATCCAAGGCGTTGACCAGCGGAGAGGTCGGCGCCGGCAGGGCCTGCTCGCCGGCGAAACGCTGGCCCAAAATCTCGAAGCTGGCGGCTCCGCCCACAAAACCCGCCCAAGCCACCAGGAAGCGCCCCGCGCCGTCTGCGGCGACCACCGGCTCCATCTGCCGGCTGGCCGTGGTGGCGTTGACGCGAAATTCATCGCCGATCGCGCCGGTCGCGCCCACCAGCCGGCCAAAAACGCCGTCGCGCGAGCCGTCCTGCCAGAGGCTGTTCCAGACCACCAGCCGGGTGCCGCCCAGCGCGGCAATCCGCGGCGCGAACTGGTTGTGTGACCGGTGCTGGTGCGCCAGCACGACCGACCCGCGCAACTCGGCACTGGCGTCGTAACTGCCCATCACCACGTCCCACATGTTGGTGCGGTCCGCGGTGTCGCGCTCGCTCCAGGCGGCCATGAAACCGCCCGCCCAGCCGGGGACCACCACCGGGTTCGCGCAGATGTTGTTGGTTCCGAGATTCAACCGGCGTTCGTCCGTCGCCGGGCTGGTGTCCGCCGCAAACCGGCGGGCGAACACGTCCACGCTGTTCTCAAACCGCTGCTGTTCGCTCACCCAGGCGACCACGAAGGTACCATCTTCCAACGAGGCGATGGCCGGGGTGCGCTGGTTGTAAGCGTTAAACTGGTTCACCTGAAACTCGCCGCCCAGCTTTTCGCCTGCCGCGGACAACCGCTGTCCGAAGACGCCCTGCATGTGGCCGTCCTGGCCCACGCTGCTCCAAACCACCACCACGCTGCCATCGGCCAGCCGGATGACCCGCGGCCCCATTTGCTGCCCGGCGGTGAAGGTGTTGACGCGGATGTCGCCCGTGAGAAAGAGACCGTCCGGATTGACGACGCGCGCCCAGATGTCCTGCTGGCCCAGCGGCCCGCCCTGCCACACGAAGACCGCCCCGCCATCGGCGAGGAGCTGCACCGCCGGGGCTTCCTGGTCGCCGGCGGTGGTCTGGTTCACGCGGAACATGCGGGTCGGGATGGGCGAGAGCGAGGCGTTCAACTTCGCGGCCATCACGCCGAGCCCGTCGCCGTCCACCGAGTTGTCCTGCCAGACCACGAAGCCGCCGTCAGCCGCCAGGCTGAGGTCGGGCTTCGTCTGGTCGCCCACCAGCCCGCGGCTGAGCGTGAACTCGGTGCCTTGCGGGGCCAGAACCATATCGGCCAGCGCGGGGCCGGCCAGCAGTGCCAGCCCGCCGGCCAGCGCCGTCAACGGCCGCCGCGCCGTCCGGCCCGGCCGGCGTCGGATGGGTTGTCTTTGTATTCGTCCGCGCATGTAAACGGTTGGTGAACGCCCGGCGTTTGGTCCGCCTTCAGTGATTGCTCGCAAGTTTCCGGCCAGAATTCGGCCTCAAGCGGTTCGGCGCCCGGCCTCAAGGCGCTGCCGGCACAAACGGCGCCTGGGGCGGTAGCTTGTTCGGGTCGTACGGCAGGTTGTTCTCGTCATGCACCCGGTTGCCCGCCGGATCAATGATGGTCGGGGTCACGAAGATCACGAGGTTCTTCTTCTGGCTGGAGTTGGCCTCGCTGCGAAACAGCCGTCCCACCACCGGCAGGTCGGCCAGCACGGGCACCTTGTCCTTGCGCTTGGCCACGCGCTCGGAAATCAACCCGCCCAGCACCACGGTCTGGCCGTCCCAGACGATGGAGCTGGTCACCACCTGGCGGATGCGGAACCGCGGCAGCGGCACCGGCGCGGCCAGGTTGCCCACCACGGCCCGGAACTGCCCCGGGTCGTCGTAGCCAAGAAATTCGGTCACGGTGGGCAGCAGATTGAGCTGGATGGTGTAGCCGTCGGCCGACACGTGCGGAATTACATCGAGGGTCGGGCCGATGGGCACCGGCACCGTGGTCGGTTGGATGGTCGGCGTGGCGGCGGCCTGGTTGATGACTTGCGCCCGGAGAACGGCCGCGCCCAGCAGGGTCGCCGCGCACGCCAGCCCAAGAATGCGGTGGAGTCTCATGTTCGCGATTCGAATTCAGAGTTGAAAATCATTGCACCACGCCCACGCCCACGGTGCCGCCCGTGCCGACGGTGCCCGTGCCGACGCCGCCCACGCCGGTCGTGGTGCCGCCGGCGATGCCACCCGCCTGGTTGTACGAAACGACCGTCTGCAGATCAATGATCTGGATCTGCGCCTGCCGGCCGCTGACCGTCGTGACCTTCGGCGCGGACAACACATCCACGCCGCCCCGTTGCTCGAGCGCCCGGATGACCACGCGGAATTGAGGGTCGGTCATGATCCCGGTGAGCGTCGCCAGCGTCGGGATCGCCGTGCCGCCGATCTCGGTGCCGCGCAAGCCCGAGGTCAGCAACTGGTCGGTGCTGGGGTTCGGGGCTATCGCGGGCACGCCGAAGTTGCCCGGGAAGACGCCGTACGGATTGGCCGCCGAAGGCGCGCCCGCGTAAGAGGGCGCTGTGCCGCCCGAAAGACCCACATTACCGCCGGCCATGTTCCAGTTGCCCAGATACCAGTCGAAGCCGAGCGCCTTGGCGTCGTCCTGGCCGATTTCCACGAACTTGACCTCGATGGTGACCTGGTCGGGCGTGAAGTTCAGCGCCTGGATGGCCTGCTCGATGATGTTGAGATCGTCCAGCGTCGCCCGCACGAGCAGGATGCCGGTGCGGTCGTTGAAGAACACCGCCTTGCCCTGCGCGTTCTGGAAGCCGCCGCCCGGCGTGGCGCCGCCCGGGAAACCACCCGCCGCGCCGCCGCCGAGTCCCTGGCCGAGGATGTTTGCCCCGCCCAAGTCCACACCGGCCGCGGTGAAATACGCGCGCACCAGATCGTTCACATAGGACATCGGTGTCGAGCCGGCCACGCCGGTCGGGGTCCCGCCGCTTCCCAAGCCGCCGCCGCCACCGAAGCCACCGCCACCCAAGCCGCCACCGCCCAAGCCGCCGCCGAAACCACCACCACCAAAGCCGCCACCACCAAAGCCGCCGCCGCCAAAGCCGCCGCCTTGACCGCCGAAGCCGCCGCCGCCGAAGCCACCACCGCCGCCGCCGATCGTGACGCGGGCAATGGCGAGACCACCACCACCGCCGCCAAAGCCACCGCCTTGACCGCCAAAGCCGCCGCCACCGAAGCCCCCGCCACCGAAGCCCCCGCCACCGCCGCCGAAGCCGCCGCCGCCGAAGCCACCACCGCCAGTACTGCCAAAACCGCCGGCACCCCCGCCCAGCACACTGCTGTAGTCAATGGCGTACACGCCTTCCAAGCCTTGGACAAAAGTGTTCGGATTGACGCGGAAGGTGCGCGTGAAAAGCTGCTGCGGTTCCGGGGTCTTCTTGCTGAACACCACCGCGTACTCCTCCACCGAGTATTTGATCTGCTGGTCAGCGACCTTCACGATCGCGTCGAGCACGTCCGCCAGCCGGACATCCCGCAGCGGCGGCACAATCTTGATCACCACCTCGGAGAGTTCGAACTGGGGCTGCTGGGGAGCGGCGGGGATGGCCGTGCCCGTGGTGGGGTCGAACGTCGTCAAGCCGGGCGCGACGGGCGCCTGCGAATCAATCGTCGGCGCGATGATGAAGTTGATGCCCCGCTTCTCAGGGTCACGCAACCGGGTTTCATCGTCGAGGTAGGCGACGACCTCGCTTAGCGGCACGCCGGGGAACTCCACCTTCTCCAGCCGGATCTTATCGAGCTTCGAGTAGATCAACCGGCGGCCGGGGCCGGTGTGAACCGTGTTGGTCCGGGCAAAGGTATTGGCCGGCGGGAGTTTTTCCCGCGAAACGGGCGGGTTCCATGCCTGCTCGACCTCGACCATCTTGTTCCGGGCCATGATCTCGCGTTTGACGGCGTCCTGCTTGTAACGCGCTTCCTGCACGAGCGTGAGGTAGTAACCGGCGGCGGGATTGGTGGGGTCCAACTTGGCGGCCTGGCGCAGTTTGGCCTCGGCCTCGTCCAGCTTGCCCATCTCGTAGAGGAGCTTGCCGTCCTGGACCAGCGTGGCGGCGTCGGTGCGGACCTGGGCGGCCTCGGGCAGCAGGGCCACGATTTCCTTGCTGGGCACCCGTCCCTTTTGCTCCTCGAGCGCCTTGTCCACCTTGACCTTCAGTTTCTGAGCCTCGTCGTTCTTGGGATTCACCCGCAGCGCGCGCGAAACCTGGCGGTTGGCCTCCTCGTAGGCGGCGCTGTTGTACGAGCGTGTGGCCAGGGTGAGGTACGTCTCGGTGAAACCGGCCACGACCTGATTCCGCTCGGTCTCGATGCTGGCGTCGCCGATGCGTTGGACAAGGCTCCAGCACTCCTCGAAAAGCCGGGCGGCGTTGGCCAGATCGCCTTGGGCCCGCACCGTCGCCGCTTCCTGCAGGGTGCGCCGGAGCAGGATGGTCAACTCCTGGCGGCGGACGGCTTCCTCGGCGGCCAGCGCCGCGGCGTCAGTCTGGGCGGTGACGTTGGGAAGGGCGCACGTCAGCACCGCCGTGCCGGCCAGCAGGGTAAACGCGAAACGAATCATGGGCGTGGGTTTTCTCGAAACGGAAGACATAAAGCAATGCGGATTACAACGCGGCCCTCAACGCTTGAGCGGGATGACGGTGCGACGTTTGGTTTTCTCGTCCTCGATTGTAACGTCGGTGCCACTGATGGCAACGACATTGTAAGTCGTGCCCGCGATCGTGAGCTTCGAACCGGGGCGCTGGCGCATGAACGTGCGTCCTTCGCGTTCGTGCCGCAGGTCCGCCGCGTAACCCGCCACCTCGGTGTACGGCTTGTCCTTCGCCACGCCGATCGTGGTGCGCGTGTCCGTGAGCTGGAGCTGGAAGGCGTCCGGGTTTTCCGGGGAGCCGATGATGTCCTTGATGAGCAGCGCCTCGGGCCGGGCGGGCTTGTCGTTCGTGTCGAGAATCACGATGCGACCGCGGGCCAGCGCGGTGTTGGTCGAGGCCTGGTTCTGGACGTAAAAACGGTAGCGCATCCCGAACGCCGCGCTGCTGCCTTGCGAGATACCCTGGAACTCGACCCGCAACATCAACGGCGTGATGTTGGTCACGGCCAGGCCCTCGACGCCGGAGGGCGCGGGCGGAATGGGCGGAAAGCCGCCAGGCCCGGGACTTTTGCGCCACGTGCCAGCGGGGTTGAACAGGCCGTGGGTGCCTTCGCCGAAATTGAAATCCACCTTGGCCCGCACCCGCCGCAGCACCGCTTCGTTCGTGGACAGGTCCAGCGGTTTGAGCGGCTCCACCTTGCCGTCCTCGATGAGGCCGGTGACCTCCGCCAGCCGTTCCCGGACGTTGGCGACTTCAAACGGCAGGTATCCGGCCGCGAGCGCCAACCCCAGCAAGACCACACTCAGGATCAGCTTCTCGTAGTGGTTCTTGAGAAACTCCATAGGCTAGTTGCCGGCCGTGGCCGAAGCATCCGGGTTGGCGTCCTGTGTCGCGGCATCGGTCCCGGGCTCGGACGGGCCGCGGCGGGGTCGGCCCCGGGTGGCCGCCGCCTCGGCGGGGTCGCGCAGGCGCACCACGTCCACCCACGCCGTCACGCGGAAGGGTTTTTCACTAACAATCTTGTTGGCTTCCACGCGCGCCGCCTCGGTGGCGGGGTCGGTGGGCTGCGGCATCATCGGCATCCCGCGCATGCCAGGGCGGATGCTGTAGCGCATCATCATCATCATCTGGGGCGACATCCGCGGCATGCTGCTCTCGTCGCCACCGGTCCCCATGTCGGGCGCGAACATGTCCACTTCGTTGGTCTCACCCGTGTCCACCACCAGATTTTTAAGCAACAGGCTGTGCGGGCTCCGCGCCAGGCCCTTCATGAAGGCCTGCAACTCGCTGCTGAACGCCCGGAAGACCACCTCGTACGGGATGATGATCGCCAGCTCGTTGGTCACCGGCTTCCGGGTCCAGTAGTCTGAAGTGCCGCCCATCAAGGTGAGTCCCGGGGTGTCGTTCGCCGCCACCGAAACCCGCCGGATGCGGTCCAGTTCGATGACCCGGGCATCCAGCAGGGTTTCGCTGATGGCCTTCACTTCCATGAGCGCGCGGGTAAGCGGAACCACGCTCTTGGGGTCGAAGGAAAGGGCCTTCTTCTGGGTCTCGAAGGTGAAGGCGTAGCCATCCGGCAGCTTTGTCCCGGCCAGGCGGGCGCGCCGGTGGAGGTTGTCCAGGGTGTCGGCCAGCAACAAACCGAAGGAACCGCTGTCCAGATTGGTGGGATACGGCACCGGCACGAACAGGTCGCGCGCCCGTTTGGCGAAATCCTGGAGTTTGGCCTCCTGCTCCTTCGCGATGGCGATGTTGTCCACCTTCCGGTTGCCCGGGTGTGGCCGCATGCGCATGAGTTGCTGGAGCTTCTGATCCTGCTCCTCCAACTGCGCGCTGACCTCGTTGCTGCGTTGGATCTTGGTGTAGAGGTAGTACCCGGCGACACCCAAGCCGATCAGCGTGACGGCCGCGCTGATGACCAGGACCAAGTTCTTTTTGACCCACTCCATACCTTACAGTTTGATCGGCTTGGCCAGCTTGAGTTTCACGTCAAACCGGAAGGTGTTGGTGGCCTCGTCGTCCCGCTTGGCCCCGGAAAGCTGCGTGCCGTTCGTCCCGCTGAGGAACAGCGGGCTGGAACGCAGCACCTCTTCCAGCGTGGTCACCAGTTGCCTGTCCGCCAACGGGTTGGCGCGGTTCCAACTGATGGCCCGGCAGGTGAGGTTGATCGTGGAAATCTCATTCGTGTTGGGTCTGGCAGGGGCGGCGGGGGTTTCCAGTGGTGCCGCCTCAGCTCCGGCGTCCGGAGTTGCGGCCGCGCCGGCGTCGGTCGCTCCGGAGTCCCCGCTGCCGCCGCTGTCGTCCATGACGATCTTCATGCCTTTGGGAACCAAGCCGTAGCGCATCATCATGCGGATATCCATCATCATGGGACGCGGGGCCGATTCTTCCTGCTGCTCCTCGGGCGGAGCCTGGAGGTTCTCCGGGAACATGCGCTCCACCCAAACGGCGGTCTGCATGCCAGGTTGGGTGGTGAGCCGCTCGGTTTGCACCAAGGCGTTGCGGAGTTCGGTCAACACATCCGCCCAGGAAAAACGCACGTCCAGCCACTCCGTGTATTGGTCCGCCACCTTCTGGGCTTCATCGCGCTGCCGCAAGGCCGTCCGGAATTGGTCGGCCTTCTGCTGGAGCCGCGCCACCTTAGGCTCGCGGTCGGTGATGGCCTGCTGTTTTACCGCCGCCACCCGGTCGAAGAACAGCCCCATGGCCAGCACGGCCAGGATCAAGCTGATGGCGGCGGCGATGAAATACGGCTTCTTCTGGTTGAGCTGCTGCCGCTGGCGGATGGTCTTGGGGATGAGGTTCAGCTCGATGGGGCACTGGGTCGGGTTGCGCAACCCCAGGCCCACCACCTCGCCAAAGGCATGCGCCACTTTGGCGAGTTCCTCGATGTTCACCGAGGGGTCAATCTCCACATTCCGGAACGGATTGAAGTAATCCACCGGCAGATTGAGCTTCTCAGCGAAGAACTGCGAGGTGTACGCCATGATCGAGGCCCCGCCGGCCAAGAACACCCGCTGCGGAGCCGACCCGCCCTGCTGGCTCCGGTAAAACTGAATGGTCTGGTTGACCTGGATGTGCAGGCGGGTCATAACCTGCCGGGCGATCTTGGAAATCGCCGCCTGACGCGGGTTGTCCGGCTCCTCGTACGCGCCGCCCAAGCTGACAAAGCCTTCCGCGATCT
This sequence comes from uncultured Verrucomicrobiota bacterium, assembly GCA_964568145.1. Classification (GTDB taxonomy): domain Bacteria; phylum Verrucomicrobiota; class Verrucomicrobiia; order Limisphaerales; family J093; genus DSVZ01. The sequence goes on along the minus strand of CAZMOZ010000014.1, from coordinate 52,283 downwards.
TGATCTTCTCCGCCTCGGCGAAAGGCAGCTTGGACTCGGCGGCGAATTCCTGGGTGATCGAGTTCGCGCCGATGTTGATCGTGCGGGCATAGACTTTGTCCTTCTCGAAGAACAGGACGTTGCTGGTCTTGGCGCCGATGTCCAGCAGCATGGAACAGCCTTCCATGTCGCTGTAGTTGTAACGGAAGGCGTTGGCCAGCGCGGCGGGGCTGGTGTCCACCAAGTCCAGTCGCAAGCTCTGGGCTTCGGCAGCCTTGAACATGCCTTCGACCAAGTTGGTCTTGATGGCCACCAGCAGCACTTCCATCTCCCCGGACGGGAGGTTGCCGAGAATCTGGTAATCCCAAACGACCTCCTCGAGCGGGAACGGCACGTTCTGCTGGGCCTCGTACTGAATGATCTGGGTGGCCTTCGAGGCGTCCACCGGCGGCAGCTTGATGAATTTCGAGAAGGTCTGAAACCCGGGGGCGCAGATGTTGCAACTCTTGGCGGCGAAGACCTTGCCGGCCATGAGTTCCTGCAAGCCCCGCAACACCACGCCTTCGCGGGCGGAGTCCTGGCTGCCGGCCAGCCCCAGCGGTTTGACGGTGTAACACAACAGACGCAGCGCCCCCGCCTCGGTGGCGTCAAACTCCGCCGCCTTCAGCGTTCCGGCGCCAAAGTCAATGCACAGAAAGGATTTCGACGCGTTCAGCATGACAATTGCCCGACCTGTGGCCAGTCATGTCGCAGGCTTGCGCGGCCCGGCCCGGCACAGCGTCGAGATTGTGGGTGGTGGTTACTTGAAATGAAACCGACGGTCAAACAGAAAAGTCTCGTAAATACCATCTGTGAGCCTGTTATTTATCGCCCGGCCTCGATCCGGGGCCGGAACCATTCTATAGTTTTCTTCAAGCCCTCCGTCAGGGGGACCCGTGGTATCCAAGTAAGCAGTTTCCGTGCTCGCGTTATGTCCGGTTTGCGCTGTTTTGGGTCATCCTGTGGCAGCGGGCGGAAAACGATGCGGCTGCGCGAACCGGTGGCGCGGATGATGGCCTCGGCAAACTCCAGCACGCTCATTTCGTGCGGGTTGCCGATGTTCACCGGCAGGTGCTCATCCGACATCATCAGCCGGTACACCCCTTCGATCAGGTCCGAGCAAAAGCAAAAACTGCGCGTCTGGCTGCCGTCGCCGTACACGGTGAGCGGCCGGTCGCGCAGCGCCGAGGCGATGAACGACGGCACCACGCGACCGTCGCCCATCCGCATCCGAGGACCGTACGTGTTGAAGATGCGCACGATGCGCGTCTCGAGGCCGTGTTCGTTGTGATAAGCCATGGTCAGGGCCTCGGCGAAGCGTTTGGCCTCGTCGTAGCAGCCCCGCGGGCCGATCGGGTTCACATTGCCCCAGTACGTCTCGGGTTGCGGGTGGACGGTCGGGTCGCCGTACACCTCCGAGGTCGAGGCCAGCAGGAAGCGGGCGCCCTTGTGCAAGGCCAGCCCCAGCGCCTTGTGGGTGCCCAAGGAGCCCACTTTGAGGGTCTGGATGGGCAGATCGAGGTAATCCACCGGGCTGGCCGGCGAGGCGAAGTGCCAGACGTAGTCCACCGGTCCCTCCAGGAACAGGTATTCCGTCACGTCCTGATGAATGAACCGGAAGGCCGGGTTGCCGGCGTGATGGGCGATGTTGTCCACCGAGCCGGTCACCAGATTATCCAGCACTATTACCCGGTGCCCGCGCTCCAGCAACAGGTCTGCCAGGTGCGAGCCCAAGAACCCGGCGCCGCCGGTCACCACGGACACCGGCGCGGCTCCGCGGGCGGGTCGCTTTTTGCGGGGCGGCGTGTGGGGTTTCATGGGCTGAATCGCGGGAAGGTTGGCTGGCGGCGGCTGGACGGGGGACGGTTGCGTCATCGGGCGCCCTGTCCGGAGAAGACCACAGGCACGGTCAGCAGCAGGATTTTCAGGTCCAGGCTCAGCGACCAGTTGTCAATGTACTCGAGGTCCAGGCGCACCCATTCCCGGAAATCCCGCAACTCGCTCCGCCCGCTCACCTGCCACAAGCACGTCAGCCCCGGCTTCACGCTGAGGCGGCGGCGGTGGGCGGGGTCGTCGAACCGCTTCACCTCGCTCACGGGCAGCGGTCGCGGCCCCACCAGGCTCATCTGCCCGGCCAGCACGTTGAACAATTGCGGCAGCTCATCAATGCTGTACTTGCGCAAGAACCGGCCAAACGGCGTGATCCGCGGGTCGTTGCTCACCTTGAACACCGGGCCGTTCATTTCGTTGAGCGCCTCCAGCTCGTGTTGGCGCTGCTCAGCGTCGCTCACCATCGAGCGGAACTTGAGCATCGTGAACGGCCGCCCGTTGAGCCCGCTGCGCTCCTGGCGGAACAGGACCGGGCCGCGCGAGGTCAGCTTGATGCCCACGGCGGCGACCAGCATGACCGGCGACGTCCCGATCAGGAGCACCAGCGCGCCGAAGAAATCCATCGCCTGCTTGGCCAGCACCGGCCAGGAGCTGGCGGGCACCGAGCGGTACACCAGCACCGGCCGACCCAGCATCCACGCCACCGTCGTCTTGGAAATCCGCGGCTTGAAGAAATCCGCCACCAGCCAGACCTCGACGCCTTCCCGCTCGCACACCGCGATGGCCTGCTCGATCTGGCCGAAGAACGTGTGCTGCGCGGCCATGATCACGCCGTTGGGCGAATGCTCGTGCATCAGCTCGACCAGCCGGTCCACGGGCTCCTCGTTCAGGTTCACCTGCCCCACGATGTCAAACTGCTGGGATGGATCGCCCCGCATGTCCTCCCGCACCTGCCGGGTTTCGTCGGGCGTGCCCACTAGGATCAGCCGGCGCCGGAGCTGCGACTGACCCAACTGGCTGCCGCGCCACCAGAGGACGATTTCCTCCTTCAGGAACACCATCCCGAAGCTGATGAGGCCGAAGTAAATGACAACCGAGCGCGCGATGCCTTCGGTTTCCCGCATCACCCACAACAGCACGATCAGTCCCACCACCAGCGTCGCGCAGGCCCGCAGCAGCGGGGCGGCGGTCTGCCAGCGATGCGGCAGCCAGGGACGCCGGTAAAAGCCGCTCACCCGCAATACCAGCGGCGCCAGCGGCAGGATGAGCACGTACAGCCAGAGGTAATACGAGAAGTCAAAGATTTCCCGCGTGCCGCCGAAGATCTCAAACGGCCAGCGTTCGCGGATGGCGTGGGCGAGGTAAAAGCTCAGGGCAAACAGCCCGGCGTCCACCACCATCTGAACCTGGGTTTGAAGATCTCGCTGTTGGCGCAGCATGGAATCGCGCAAAACGCTTTAGCCTCCGCGCACTTTGCCAGCCGCCGGCGGGCCGGAGCAACCTTTTATGGGCAGCCGGCGCTTGATGGCTGACTGGCCGCGGCCGGTCCGGCGGTCAACTGGAACTCCGGCACCGCCGCCCGCAGAAATTCCCGCGCCCGCTCCGCCGCGCGCGCCTCCTGTCCGGGCGGACAGACGACAAACGCGCTCACGTACGCCCAGCGCGGCATCACGCCCCGGCGGATCAGGTCCCATGCCAGCCAGCCCATTCGGCCCCAGTGACTGGCGGTCAGCCGCCCGTCCGCCACGAACCAGAACAGATACATCCCGCTCCATTTCACCTGCCGGCCGTCTGGCAGTTGCCCCAGCCGGCTGGTGGTGAACTGCCGCACCGGCAGCGTGTACGCGTGCGGCCGGTCGAGGCTCAGGCTGGCCGTCTCCCGCGCCATGATCTGCCAGCCTTGCGAGGTGAGACAGTATTCCGGCTTGTGAATGCTGGTGCGGTCCGTGCCCATCATCACCACCCCCAGCAGCACCTCGAAGCCGTCCGGCGTCCGGTACAACCGCCGCGCCAGGCTCGTGTCCGCCGGCAGGACATCCCATTCCACCTTGGACGGCTCGACGTTGGTGGACACGTAGTCAAGCACGCGCTCGGGCAGCTCGATCCGCCCGCGCAAGCCGTCGCCCTCAGTCACCCACTTCACCCCCGGCTCGCCCAGGCGCTGATTGAACTTGAGATGCGCCACCGCCCCTGCCACCGCCGCCATGATGGCCAAGGCCGTCGCGCCGATGAGGATCGCAGGTCGTTTCATCCTAAAGGGAACCTTTGAACCCTGAACGGACGCGGCTGGGCAAGAGCCGTCGCGCTCCGCCGGGCAATTGTTCATTTGCGTTCATTGATAGCGCTTTCCCGAAGTTCCAACTGTCCGTCCATACTCTCCAGCCATGTAACCAATTTAACCAGCCACCCATTTAACTGTTTGTTCATCAGGTCTGGCCCCCACCCGGCCGCGCGGACGCCTTTTCGAGTTTCTTGGTTCACGTTGCCCGCGTGGCCACGGCGCCCACGACTGCGGGTTTCGGCTCCCGCAGCCAGTGCCCAACCGCCAGCATCGCAGCGAGCCCCAAGCCGAAGGTCAGAAACCCAAACCACTCATGCACGAAGTCGCCGGCCGCCCGGCCGAAGCCTTCGGCGGCCACGATGATGCTCACCAGGCGCAGGACGTTTCCGGCCACGGCCAGCGGCAGCGCCAGCGACACCATCACCAGCCGTTTCCAGCCGGTCGAAAACGTCACCACCCCGTACACCGAGGTGAGCACCAGCAGCGTCACTAGGCTGTTGATGCCGCTGCACGCCGCCGCGACCTCGTACTGGTAGGCGCCCCGCGGATCGAGCAATTGCACGCCTTCCTGCAAGACCGGGATGCCCAGGCCGTGCCGGACGATGACCACCGTGATGTCGGTCGAAAACTGGCGCAACGGCACCGTGAGCGGCTCGACTAGGTCGCCCAGCGGCACGCAAAAGATCAGCAGCACGTACGGGAAGGCGATCTCGCGCGCGAGGCCCCGGCCCCAGACCACGGCCACCAGCGCGTAAATGCCCAGCAGCATCGCGATCACCGAAACGCGCGGCTGCTGCACCGCGAAGCCGAGCCAGTGCAACACGCCGGCGGCCGCCAGGAGGAACAGCCCCGGCCACCACAGCGCGGCGGCGATCTGCTGGAGTTTGCGACGCTTCCACCACACCAGCCCCAGCACCACCAGCGGCATCAGGTTGCCGTGGCTGTCCTCGGAGCCGGGCCGGTTGTAGGCCATGTTCAACCAGCCCAGCAGCGACGGAGTGGCGATGTAGCCGAAGGTGGGATTGCCCAGGAAATGAAACACGGCCAGCCACGCCCCCAGCAGGGTGAAGAACAGGCCCTTGCGGGGAATGGCGCGCCAAGCGACCGGCAGCTCCTCGCGGAGTTCGTCCAGCGCCGTCGCGTGCTGCTGCGGATGTGTCTCAGCCATGTGGCAAACGAGGCATCATCACAGCCGGACTCGCCGGCAATGACAACCCAAAAGCCGACCGGGCGAACGCGCAGCGTCCACAGCGGGTCGCCCCTCGCTGAGGGGCGACCCGAGCCGGCCTCTGAGCCAGAGGCCGGCCACCCTGGCACGGCGGCCGCGGGCGGCGGTCAAAACAAAAAGGCCCCGGGACCGAAACAGCCCCGGGGCGTGCATTCCTTGCCCGCGCAAGCGGGTCTTCAATCTACGGGCACACAACCATATCGGACGTGTCCCCCATCGGGTCCTCGGCCCAGACCAGGGCCTGGCCCTTGACGGTGATGATGCCGGCCACGCACGCCGTGGTGCCCGGCTTGGAGGTGGCTGTGGCCGCCTTGCTGATCCGCACCACATCGCCGGTCTTGAACGGCCCGGCCTTGAACGCGGGTGTGGCGGAGTCGCCCACCCAGATCTTGAGCTGCATCCTGCCGTAGCAAGTGCTCGAGGCCGTCAGCTCGCGGTAGTACCGCGCGAGGTTCGAGCACTTGGTGGTCGGCGCGCAGTTCACCACCGGCGGATCACACACCGGCGTGGCTTCGACTTCGTTGGACTGGCACAGCTCGTTGCCGTTCAGCGCGGCGGGCCGTACCACGTAGTAGTAGGTCGTGCCGGAGATGGTCGAGTTGTCGGTGTAGGTCAGACCGGCCACCATGGCCAGCTTGAGGTACGGACCGCCCGAGATTGTCCCGCGATAGACCGCGTATTGCGCGGCGCCGGGCATGGCGGTCCAGCTCAGGTTGACCTTCTTGCCCTGGAGGGTGGCGCTCAGGTCCACGCAGTCACAGGCCGGATCGGTCGCGGCCTTCACGATGACCACCGCGGTGTCCGTGTCGGAGAGGTCGCCATAACCACTGCTGGGGAACGAAGCCGCGGTCGTGTCGGTCACCCGCAGTTGCACCAGATAACTGCCCGGCCCCATACCGGTGAAGAAGGCCGTGACATCGGGCGTGGCGCCGAAGGCGTCGTCGAACGCGCCGTCGCCGTCCAAATCCCACGCGTACTCCTGGATGGTGTCGCCCGGATACGGGCCGACCTCGTGTTTACCTTCGTCCGGGTTGGATGAAAACCGCGCGTCGAGGTACCACGGCTGGGCCTGCGGGCAGAACACATACGGCCCGTCAGCCTGCGCCGTGGGCGGCAGCGGCGGAACCTCGATTACGACGCTCACGACGGCCTCGGCGGCCTTTTCTGGCGAACCGTCATCAGTCACGCGCAGCTTGATGGGATAGGTTCCCAGCGCGCTGAACGTGACGGTGATGCTCGGTCCACTGGCATCGTACACGCCGTCGCCGTCCAAGTCCCACTCCCATGAATCAATGATTCGGCCGGGCGCTTTGTGGAACGACGCCGAGCCATCGAGGGTGATCAACTGGCCGACGACGCCCGGGTTCGGGACCCCCTTGGGCACCGCCACCGGCACGCCGGGATCGAAGATGGTCCGGTTCAGCATCAGGATCGCCCAGGCGGTCTCGAAATGCCGCTGGTTGCCTTCATAGTCGTGGTTGTACCAATACCCCCAGTACGTGCCGAAAGACTGGTCGTTCACCAGCGTGCGAGCCACGCCGTTGATGGTCGTATCGTCAGGAACGCTGGGATGTTTATCCTTGCCCGCCTCGCCGGCATACCAATCGAGTTGCAGCACGCCCGGTGTGGACGAACGCAAAAAGACGATCGGCTCGGCGATGCCGTCGCCGTTGGCGTCATGCAACAGCATGGACTTCACGAACGAGAACAGGCCGTAGTAATAGCTCTTGATGGCCGACGTCGCGCCGCCGCTGTTGTTGAAGTTGTCACGGATGAACGTCTCAGCGGCGTTCCAGCTTGGCCAGCCGGCATTGTCGCGGCCGATGCCGTCCATCGCCATCTGCACCATGCCCGACGGCGTGGTGGCGTAAGGTCCCCACGGGAACCAGTACCCCGGCTGGTAGCCAAAGGCGCCGTGGTAAAAGTTGCCGGGGGAGTTGTATTGGGACGCGTTGAGCCAGACGGCATTCCACTGTTTCACCCAAAGCGGCACGCTGCAACCCCACTCGCGTTCGGCGGGGATGAGCCCGATGGCGGCCCACTGACAGGCCGAGTTGTCGGGATACTGGTTGGCGCTGTAACGCCAGCCGCCACCGCCGCTGCCATCGTACTGGGCGTAAAGGTAGGCATCCACCATGTCCTGGACGATGTCCTTGTACTTGCGGCCGATCACGCTGGCCGGACCCGTGGTCGTCAGCGCGGCGGGCGTGCCGCTGGCGATGATGGCATCCATGATCATGCCGCCTTGGTAGTACTCGTACCCGTCGTTGACAACGATGCCGATGCCGTTGCCATTCTGGTCGCAGTTGAACGTTCCCAAGCCGTTGGACTGGAGGCCAACACCTAGACTGGCCAGCCTTTGGAACAGCCGCCGCATGGCGCGCTGGACCGTCTCGGTGTAGGGGTTGTCCGGGCTGCCGGTTTCCAGATGGCCGTTCCCTTCGAACGCGGTCACGTTCACCGCACTGACGCTGGAGTAACTCGAGTTGGCGTAGCCACCATACTTGGAGCCCGTCCAGTCACCCAGCGCAATGCCGCCGCTGGTGAAGCGGTTCTGGGTCTTGTGCAGGTACCACAAGCCCTCGTCAATGGCCACGTTGACCTCGATCGGGAGTTCCTGGGCGCCGAGGCGGATGTAATACGGCTTGCTGGCGCTTTCACCCGTGTTGTTGTCCCGCACCGTCAGCCGGGCGGTGAACACGGTGCCCACCGCGCCTGTGTAAGCGTGGCGCGCTTCCACCACGTAGGGGTCGGATACGGTGCCGGACGCCACCGGGCTGCCGTCGCCGAAATCCCAGAACCATTGGATGTTGGCGCCCGCCACGTCGGAGGTGCCCTTGAGTGTGACCAACTTGCCCGAGTATGTGTCGTGCGGAATCAGCGGGTCACTGGGCACCCAGGGCACGACTTTGACTGTGGGCATGACCGCGAGCGCCGTGGCGGACACGGCGGTGACCGCGAGCAAACTGATGAGATGTCGCTGCAAACTGGTTTTCATGTCGTTTCTCCTTGCCGCCCCGGGCCGGGGTCGGATGGCCGCGCGACGTTCGGGCCGGCTTGAGGTTGGGTCGTTGAATTGTCCTGGGTCGCCGGCTCTTCCGGCTTTCCGCGTCTCCTCCCTGACCATCCGTGGCGGCGGGAAATCCCGGATCAGGCCGGCTGGGATGGTTTCACCTTCATTTGCGGAAACGGCGCACCCCCGCCAAGACGCACAGACCGAGGCCGGTTACCAGGGCCCACGTGCCAGGCTCTGGAATCGCGTTGATCATGAACTCGCCCGCGGCGAAGCCGTCCGCGTCGCGCGTCGTCTGCAGGATGTACACGAACTGGAGCGGGTCCTGCGGGTCGTCACTGTAAAACCCCACGTACCGCGCGCCCGCGTTTCCATTGATGGTCAGCGTGGTCTGGGTCGTTCCCGACTCCACCACAAACTCGAAGTCGTCCTTCAAGTTGGGCTGGATGTACAGTGAGAAGGCCACCGTATCCAGCGGCAGCAGGAACAACTGATCGGAGCCGTCCGTGTAATACACGTCACCGGCGTAGCCGTGGCTCCACGTGTCCCACACCGAACCCGCTTTCATGTGCTCCATCGGATCCAGGAAAATGAGATCCCCGGACCCCGTGAAACCGGCGGGCGGCGTGAGCATGAAGGTCATGGTGCCCTCCGGTGATGGATCAGCCGGAAAGGCGGCCATGGGATACCCGCCCAAGCTGGCCGGGGGTGGCCCGGAACCGGGCGTGATGTCCACGAGCACGGCGGCGTTGCACAAAAGGCTGGCTGGCAGCCCGACGGCCCAAAGGCCGAACTGCAGGAAGGTTTTTCCCTTCATGGGTCTCCTTATTGTTTGATTGTTTAACCTCACCCTTTTTCCCCTTGGAATAAGCTTGTATCACCAAAGGCCGATGAGGGTCAATCTGAAATTTATACACTGTCAACTTTACAGGCTAATTTATGGACGCCTGAAGTTTTTTAGGAAATTGACCGCTGCCACAAATCTGCTCCCGCCCCACGTCCGCAAGGCGTTGCGTCCGGCTACGACGGAACGAAGTGATTGACTTGGACGGCGTGCTCACCGGTCTCGCTTTGACACCTCTCGTGTTGAACGCCGCGCGCAGCGCCCGTGAAATCATTCAGGCTCACCTCGCGCGCGACTGCTCGTCCTTCCCCAGCCTCGACTTCCCGCCGCCGGTTTGCTACCCAGTGCCCATGCGACGCATGTTGCTCAAGGGCGTCACCCGCCTGGTGGTCAAGCTCGGGACCGGCGTGCTCACGGACAGTCGCAAGCAGCCCGACTTCCTCCAACTGGTGCAGTTGGTGGCGCAGATGGCCCAGCAGCGCCAGGCCGGACGCGAGGTGTTGCTGGTGACTTCCGGCGCGGTGGGCGCGGGAATGGGCGGGCTGGGCCTGCAACGCCGCCCCACCCGCCTGCACGAACTCCAGGCCTGCGCGGCGGTCGGGCAATCGCGCCTGATGGCGATGTACGCCGACCTGTTCGAGAAGTTCGGCCTACGCGTCGCCCAGGTCCTGCTCACCCACGGCGACCTCGAGGACCACGACCGCCACCTCAACGCCCGCAACACGCTGCTCACCCTGCTCGAGCGCGGCGTCGTGCCCATCATCAATGAAAACGACGTCGTCTCCGTCGAGGAACTGAAATTCGGCGACAACGACAAACTGTCCGCGCTCGTGGCCAACCTGCTGCCCGCCGATCTGCTGGTGATCCTCACCTCGGTGGATGGCGTGATCGAGCGGTACGACCAGCCGGACGCCCGGCTCATCCCGGTGATCGAGCGCGTGGACGAAACGCTCCAGCGTCTGGCCCAGGGCACGCGGAGCGAGACCGCCGTCGGCGGCATGTCCGCCAAGGTCGAGGCCGCCCGTATCGTCATGCGCGCGGGCATTCCGCTGGTCATCGCCAACGGCCGCAAACGCGACGTGCTGGCCCGCGTGCTGGCCGGCGAGGATGAAGGCACCCTGTTCGTGCCCGCGCCGGAGAAACTCGCCAGCCGCAAACGTTGGATCGCCTTTTTCCACCACCCGAAAGGCGCGTTGATCGTGGACGACGGCGCCCGCCGCGCGCTGGTCGAGCAGGGCCGCAGCCTGCTGCTGCCCGGCGTGGTGCGTTGCGAAGGCGAGTTCGAACGCGGCGACGTGCTGCGCATCTGCGACGCGGCGGGCCGCGAGTTCGCGCGCGGTCTCGCGGGCTACTCCGCGGCGGCGGTCCGCGAACGCCAGGCCAGCGGCGCGGAGGTCGTCCACCGCGACAACCTCGTCATCCTGTGAAACCGAAGGACGGCGTTCACAGCGGCGCGAGTAACCTCGCCCGTAAAACTTCGGCTTCCGCGATGAAATTTCACCGCCGCGTGCCGGCGTCGCGCGCCGCGCGCGGAGGCAAATCCCGCCGCGCGGCCATTGACGACCTGCTGACCGTCATGGCCCGCCTGCGCGCGCCCGGCGGCTGCCCGTGGGACCGCGAGCAGGACCACCGCACGCTCCGCCATCACGCCGTCGAGGAGGTGTACGAACTGCTGGACGCCATCGAAAGCGGCGACGACGCCGGGATGGCCGAGGAGCTGGGCGATCTGCTGCTCCAGATCGTCTTCCATTGCCAGATGGCTGCCGAGCGCGGCGCCTTCGATTTCGACGCTGTGGCCCGCCGGCTGGTCAACAAGCTCATCCACCGCCACCCGCACGTCTTTGGCGACGCCCGGGCCCGCACCGCCGCCGCGGTGTGGGAACAATGGGACCGCCTCAAGCACGCCGAGAAAAAAGGCACCCGCCATGAACGCGGCTCGCAGCTCGACGGCATCCCGCGACATCTGCCCGCCTTGATGCGCGCGCAGAAACTTTGGAAAAAGGCCGTTCGCGCCGGCCTGGCGAAGCCGGTTCGCCGTCAGCTCCGCGGCGGCACAACGCGGCGCCGCGTGGCCGGGATGCTCTTTGAACTGGCCGCGCTCTGCCAGGAACGCGGCTGGACCGCGGAGGAATTGCTGCGCGGCGAGGCGCGACGCCGCGAACGCGCCTGGCGCCGCGAGGAAAAGCGGCTGGCTGCAACCCGCCCGGCGTCTGGGTAGGTCGCTTCTCGCCGAGAGGCGACGCCTCCCGCCTTTGAGCCAGAGGCTGGCTGCCCGCTGTGGCTCAGCGCGCCTGATCTTCCACGCCGGGCGCGGCGATGGATTCTTCGCCGCCGCCATCTTCGTCATCGTCCCCGGGCTCCACGCGCGGGTACACCTCCTCCGACAGTTCGCCGCGGCGGATCAACTCCTGGAGGTCGCGGATGATGGTGCGGCGCGCCACGTGGAACTGCCGGGCCAGGGCGGAAATGTTCGGCCGGTCGCTGGTGCCGCGGAGTTGCTTGCGGATTTCGGTCTGGCGACGCAGGCGGTCCGTGGAGCGGCTGAGCAGATCCTCCACGTCCACGCGCTTGGAGCGTTCGAGCGCCTCGAACTGCCGCACAATCTCCGCCTCGCCGCATTGCTCGACGGCGGTGGCGACCACGCGGCGAAGTTCGTTCAAATCAAGCGGCTTGGTCAGGCAGTAATGCGCGCGCCGCGGCCCGGTGAGCGCGCCAATCTGTTGGTGGACCTCGAGCGCCCCGGACACGACAATGATCGGCACGTACGGCAGCAGGTCCTTGAACTCGGGCAGGTACGCCAGGCCCTTTTCGCGCCGCGCCAGCACGTGGTCGAGAATGATGATGTCCGGGCGCTCCTTCGGGATGCGCGCCAGCGCGGCCGAGGCGGTGGTGGCGCGGCTCAACTCGTAGTCCGCCAGCGCTTCCTGGTAGAGCTCGTAGTGGAGGTCGTCGTCCTCGATGATCAGGATGCGTTTGCGTGCCATGGCAGGGTGAACATGTCGCCCGACGGCGACGGAATCAAGCCGGCGCGGCTGTGCTTTCCACCGCCCAGCGGTCATACAAAACCCGCAGCGCCGCGCGTAGGTCGCCCCGGCAGGCGACGAAAAGCGCCTCCAGGTCCTCGTCGGTCGCAAACCGACGCGCCTCCGCGCCGCGCAACAATTCGCCCACCAGTTCCGCCAGCAATTGCGGCGTCGTTTCGCACCGATGCAACGTCGGCAGACGGCCCGGTTGATGCAGCGTCACCAGCAGCCCGGCCGCCGCGCGGCTGGCCCGCACAAGCCGCCACCACTGCCAGCGCGTGAGCCGGTCCGCGCCATCGAGCAACAACAGACCCGGCGTCTCCCGCGCCGCGGCCAGCAGGCCGGCAAACTCGCTCGCGGCCAGCCGTTGCCGGCCGTCGGCCAGCAACAAACGCACGCTGTGGCCCGCATCTTCGAGACGCGCCGCGAGTTCGCACAGCAACGTGGTCTTGCCCGAGCCTTCCCGGCCGACGATGGCCGCCTGCCAACGCAGCGTCCGCAGCCGTTCGAGCAGATTGTCCCAGTCGCCTGCCGCATACTGAAACCGCAGCGCCTCGATGCGTTCCGCACGAAACGGATTCGACCGCGCCGGACATGGGGGCCGGCGGGGAAGCGTGGCGGCTTCGGCGTTCATTTCGACGGTTTGAGCCAGCGCATCCAGGCCGGCAACGCCGGGTCGTCCGACACTGTTTCCGACAACGGCACCGCGGAGCCGGTCGGCGAGATGACGAGGTCGTAGCGCGCGTTGCGGCCGCCCGGCTCGATCACCAGCTCCAGGGCCCACAGCACGGAGATCAACCCGCCGTCCATGCTCCAGGGCTGGAGGGGCAGCGGGAACGTGAACGGCCGCGTCTCCTGCGCCGCGGGACGCTCGAACTTGACGATGTCCACCACGCGCACATCGCGTGTGCCCTTGCCCTGCGTGTACCACAGCAGCCGGGCCTCGGCCGAGCGCGGCGGCGCCTCGAGCTGTCAGCCTGCGACACCGCTGAGCGTCTCGCCCGGCGCGTAGGCCGCTCGCGCGCCTTCCGTGCCCAAGGCGAGCGCGCCGTCGGCGCTCCGGACCAAGGCCGGGCCGCTTTCCGCCTGCCGGACGGCGGCGGGGTCCATGGCCTCGGCGTTGATTTCGACGGGGAATTCCTCGTCCAAGTCGGGCCAGAACGGGACGTCGCCGCGCACGCGGAGAAACCATTCCAGCTTGTTGCGGTCCGCCTTGAAGCCGGGCACGACGCCGGCCGGCAGCTCGAACGACGTCTCGCCCTGCCGCATCTCGGCCGGGTTCGCGACCTCGGCGAGCGCCACGCGCAGACAGGCGCGCCGGTCCGTGACAGTCGAGGTGCCGCGGGTGTAGGTGGCGGATTCGCGGCCCTCGAGGGTGATGACCAGCTTGCGCAGCCGGGCCACGGCGCCGGTGAGATGCCACGCCAGCGTTTGCAGCGCGCCCGGGCGGAGCACGCCGGGCCGCAAGGTGAGCCGCGGCCGCGGGTTGGCCAGCGCCAGCGCCAGATACACCACCGCCGCCAGCAAACCCGCGCCGATCAGCACGAACAAACTCAGGAACGCCAGCGCGAACCATTCCCGGTCGCGGCTGGCGGCGAGGAGGATCGTCCACGTGATCCCGTTCCAAAATGCCGCCACGGCAAACATGCCGAACACTCTTCCCAACCGGCTCGACTCGGGACGCAGTTCGCGGGCTTCCGCGTCGCGCAAGGTGGTTGGCGGCGGAGGCGCCGTTTCCGCCACGGCTTTGCGGCGCATTCCCACCAGCCCGCCCACGCCAATCAAGGCAAAGACCAGCGGGATCAACCCGAACAGCATTTCGCCCGCGAAGCCGCGGTTGAGCACGGCCTCCGCAGGCTCGCGCGGATTCACCCAGCAGCGCGCCGCGGCGCCGGGCGGGTAGCGGTCCGCAACGGCCTGTTTGCCGGTGCGTCCGCTCGGGCTGCCGCCCATGAAATTGTAGCGGTTGCATTGGTATGTCCGGCCCTGAAACTGGTATTCGTAAACGATCACCGGCCGGTAGGTCGAGCCGTCGGAATCGCGATGCTCCTCGACGTGACTCGAGACCACCACGCACGGCGTCTCAATCCAGGAACGCGCCTCGCGCACCCGCCAGACCGGCAAAATGAAGAAAGGTACCAGCAAGGCCAGCCCCAGCACCGCAAACAAGGCGAACACGAGCCGGCCGGGAAGCTTGCTTTGCTGGCGCGCGCTCGACAGCGGCGCCTCCGCCGCCTTGCGCGTCTGCGCTTTGATCACGCGCCGGGCCAGCACGAGGACACCGATGGCCACAAGCAGTGATACGAGCAGCATACCGCCCAAAATCAGCCACAGGCCGGAACTGGCGAAGACGGTTGGAAGCTGGGTCATAACACGCTCGGGTCATGCTGGCCGGCTGCCGTGGCAAAGCAAGCCGCCAGCGATCCAGCACTGAAGACTGAAAACTGTGAACTGAAAACTGCGAACTCAGGACTTGGGACTTTGAAATTGGGACTAGGAACTTGAAAGCCGGCTCGCCCGCGCGAGCAGCCGTCCTTAGCCTGTGTCGCGGAACCGACCATGCCCGAGCCCTGGATCACCGCCGCGCTGTGCAGCTTCGCCTTTCTCGCCGGATTCGTGGACTCGATCGTCGGCGGCGGCGGGCTCATCCAGTTGCCCGCGCTGTTCGTGCTGCTGCCTCCCGGTCTGGCTTCGGCCGTGGCCGCAGTGCTGGGCACAAACAAGCTCTCGTCCATCTGCGGCACCGGCATGGCCGTGGTGCAATATGCCCGGCGAGTGCGGTTGAACTGGGCCTCGCTGCTGCCGGCGGCGCTCGCGGCGTTTGCGTTTTCCTTCCTGGGGGCGCGCGTGGTGACGCGGCTGAACCCCGCGCTGGTGCGACCGTTGATCCTCGGACTGCTCGTGGCCGTGGCCTTGTACACCTTCATCCGCAAAGACCTGGGTGGTCTGCACGCGCCGCGGTTCACCGCGCGGCACGAGCAGGTGTTCGGCGCGCTCGTGGGCGCGGTGATCGGCTTCTACGACGGCTTCTTCGGGCCGGGCACGGGCAGCTTCCTCATCTTTGCGTTCATCGGGCTGTTCGGGTTCGACTTCCTCACCGCCTCGGCCAGCGCCAAGGTGGTCAACTTTGCCACCAACCTTTCCGCCGTGGCGTACTTCGCGGCCACGGACAACATCCTCTACCGGTACGGCCTGCCGATGGCGGTGTGCAACGTGGCGGGGTCGGTGCTGGGCGCGCGGCTGGCCATCCTGAAAGGAAACCGGTTTGTGCGCGGGTTCTTCCTGACCGTGGTGACGGCGATGATCCTGCGGTTTGGCTGGGAAGTCGTGGCCCGGTGAGGCGGCGCCGCGCGAGGCCGGCTTCAACCCGAAAATCGAAGTTGGCTGTAACGCAGCGCGTCCCGCCGGCCCAAGTTCGGTTTTGAGTTTCAGACTGACGGCGGCTCCTGGCCGCGCTCGGCGAACCACTGGCGCAGAAAGACCAGATCGCCCGCGTCCTTGGCGCGGTGCGTGACTGCTTTCATCCGCCACAGCAACCGCGGCGAGGCAAACGGGATCGGCACGCCGTCCAGTTCGCGCATCACGATGTCCTTGGACGCCTCGGCGTAGTCAATGCCGCCCTCCGAGCGCATCAGGTCCACCACGATTTCGTCGGCGACGCGGATCACGGCGTAGCGTTGCAGTTCGCCAGGCTCGAGCTGGCGGGCGGCCTGGTCGGGCAGCGTCGCCAGCGCGTCAAACACGAGGCGTTCATTCTCGGGGTCCGCGGCCACGATCAGATCCACGTCCATCGTGCGTCGCCCGTAGCCTGCCGCCCGGAGCGCGAATCCGCCCACGACCACATACCGGGCGGCCCTTTGATTGAGCTCCCGGCAAAGCTCGATGAGGTCTTCGACCGAAGGCTCGCGGGGCTCTAGCTCGGACGTGGGCGGGCGATCATCTTCCATAACCATGCGTCCGCCTCTTCGTGGCTCTGGAAGCGGTGAACGCCGCGGGGAATGCGGACGCCGCCCAGCGTCTGCCGCCACGCCTCCATAGCCCTCTTGGTGCTGCCCGTCAGCGAAAGCGGGTCCGGCGCCGTTCGTCGCCCCACCACCTTGCCGATGGTTTCCTCGACGTTGATGACCGCGTGGCTGACCGGGTCCATACCTGCACCCAGCTTAAACCGGCGGGCTGAGTTCACAAGCGCGGGTTTGCGCGCTGGCCGGTTCAGCCGTGAAGGTCGCCAACCGCCTCACACCACGAACTCCAGTTCCGGCGCGCGCGGTATCAGGCCTTCGGCCGCCGCCCGGCCCAGAAACCGCCGGATGCTCTCGCGGCCCCGCTCGCCGTAATCGAGCGTCCAGTGGTTCACGTACATGCCCACGAACCGGTCGGCCAGGTCGCGGCCCATGTCCCGCGCGTACTGGCGCGCGTGCTGCACGGCCTCGGCGCGGTGCTCGAGGCTGTAACGGATGCTGGCGGTGAGCAGGTCGGACACCGCCTTGCGCGTCGTGGGGTCGAAGCGCTTGTGAATCACGTTCCCGCCCAGCGGCAACGGCAGGCCGTCGTTCTCCCGGCCCCACCACACGCCGAGGTCCTGGCACACCACCAGGCCTTCGTTCTGCCAGGTGAGCTGGCCTTCGTGAATGATCAGCCCCACGTCCGCCTGACCGGACTTCACCGCGGCGAATATCCGGTCAAAAGGCACGACCACATAATCGGCCCTTCCGCAGTCCGGGTTCCGCATTTGATTGAGCCACATTCGCAGCGCCAGGTAGGCGCTGGTCATCGTGCCCGGCACGGCGATTTTCTTCCGCGCGATTTCCCCGCGGGTGAACGGCCGCTTCGCCACGAGCATCGGGCCGTAGCCGTCGCCCATGCTCGCGCCGCTGGGCAACAACGCGTACTGGTCGCACACGTAGGCGTAGGCGTGGATGCTGATGGCGGTGATGTCCAGCTCGCCGCGGGTGGCGCGCTCGTTGAGGGTCTGGATGTCCTGCAGAATGTGCTCGAACCGGAAGCCGTGTGTCGGGATCAGATCCTTCGCCAGCGCGTAAAACATGAAGGCGTCGTCCGGGTCCGGCGAATGGCCAAGCGTCAGCGTGCGTTGCGACATGCGCGCAGCCTAGGCCGGAACGCGGCGAACGAAAATCCCGAAAGCGCGCCCCGGGAATCCGGGACGCTTCCCGGCCTGGCGTCGGCGCGGACTTTCCCTCGCCTTGGCAGCGTCTTTGTGCCTATCCTCCGCGTCCGGTATTGAACCGTTGCCGGCCGGGCGCCACCCGCCGGGCCGCCCGCGCGGGACAACGCCGTGATGATTCACCGATGACCAGTCGCGAAATCCGCCAGTCGTTCCTGGACTTCTTCAAGTCCCGGCAACACACCATCGTGCCGTCGAGTTCGCTCCAGCCCGACGCGCCCAACCTGCTCTTCACCAACGCCGGCATGAACCAGTTCGTGCCGATCTTCCTCGGCCAGAAGGCGCCCGACGTGAGCCAGTGGGCCGGCGCCCTCCCCGGCCTGGACACCCGCGCCGCCGACACCCAGAAGTGCATCCGCGCCGGCGGCAAGCACAACGACCTCGAGGATGTCGGGCTGGACACGTACCACCACACGTTCTTCGAGATGCTCGGCAACTGGTCCTTCGGCGACTACTTCAAAAAGGAGGCCATCGAGTGGGCGTGGGAACTGGTGACCGAGGTCTGGAAGTTCCCGAAAAACCGCCTATACGCCACGGTCTATCAGCCGGACAAGGCGAAGGGCGACCCGGCGGAGTTCGACCAGGAGGCTTACGACCATTGGGCGCGCCTGTTCCGCGCGGCGGGGCTCGATCCCCAAGTTCACATCCGCACCGGCGGCAAGAAAGACAACTTCTGGATGATGGGCGACACCGGCCCGTGCGGGCCGTGCTCGGAATTGCACGTGGACCTCACGCCCGCCGGCGACACCCGCGGCGAGTTGGTGAACGCCGGCAGCGCGCAGTGCATCGAGATCTGGAACTTGGTCTTCATCAAGTACAACGCCAACCCGGACGGCACCTTCTCGCCGCTTCCCGCCCGGCACGTGGACACCGGCATGGGCTTCGAGCGCGTGGCCGGGATCATGCAATGCACGCGGAACTTCGCCGATTTCAGCCGGGTGGTGTCGAACTACGAGACGGACATCTTCCGGCCGCTGTTTGACAAGCTGGAGCAACTGAGCGGCAAACGCTACGGCTCGACCCTGCCCGGCAGCGAACCACGAACCACGAACAATGAACAGGTCTCGATTGACATCGCCTTCCGGGTCATTGCCGACCACATCCGCACGCTGTCGTTCGCGATCGCGGACGGCATCCAGCCGGGCAATACGGATCGCAACTACGTTCTGCGGCGCATCCTCCGCCGGGCGGTCCGCTACGGCCGGGCGCTGGGCTTCCACGAACCGTTCTTCTACAAGCTCGTCGCCGTGCTCGCGGACACGATGGGCGAAGTCTTCCCCGAAATCCGCGCCAAGCAGAAGCACGTCGAGGAGGTCATCCGCGTCGAGGAGGAGGCTTTCAACAAGACGCTGGATCGGGGGATTGAGTTGTTCAACGAGGAAGTTTCGCGCCTGCTGGGGACCCCGGCGGTGCCGGCTTCGCGTGGCGTGGCGGCTCAAGGCTTGGGGATCGCGCCCGCCTCGGGCGCAGCCGTCGGCACCCCCGCCGACGGCACTGCGCGTGCCCGCTACTCCAAGCGCCATCTCCCCCATTTCGAACGCCCGTGGGCTAAGTACATGGTCACCTTCCCCACCCGCCGGCACCGACAGCTTACGCCGGCGGAACGCGACCTCGTGCTGGCGAGCATTCTCCACGCGCACGCCCATCGGCAGTGCCAGCTCTTCGCAGCTTGCGTGATGCCGGATCACGTCCACCTGCTTCTTGAACCGCAGATCAGGGAACAGGACGAACAGGGGAATCCGATCTTCTGGTCAGTTGCGGAAATCATCGGCGCGATCAAATCCGTCAGCGCGCATCGCATTAACAAGGCCGCTGGCAGGAGAGGCGAACCTGTTTGGGAAGAAGAGTGCTTCGACCGGCTGATCCGAGGCGATGCCGACCTGGCGGAGAAGTTCCATTATATCTGCCGCAACCCTTGGGATAACGGCGCCGTTTCTCCGACTGAGAACTATCCTTGGCTCTGGACGCCGGAGCTCGCCCCTGCCACGGCTTCGGCCGAGGTTTCCCGCGAGGGCGCGGGAAACAGCGCCCGGGGCGGGCGCGATCCCCAAGCCAGCGCTCCCCAAATCCCCGGCGAGTTCGCCTTTAAGCTCTACGACACCTACGGCTTTCCGCTTGACCTCACCGAGCTCATGGCCCGCGAACGGGGCCTGACCGTGGATGTCGCTCGTTTCGACACGTTGATGGACGAACAAAAGGCCCGCGCGCGCGCCGCCCAAAAGAGGCAGATTATCCAGCTCGAGGATCCCGTCGATGTGGAAACAAAGTTCGTTGGTTATGACACCTTGGAAGCCGACTGCCGTCTTGTCGTGTTTGAGACCGTCGGAGGCTCTTCTACTGGAGCTGGCGCCAAGCACTACGCAGTTGTGGATGTCTCGCCGATGTATGCGGAAATGGGCGGTCAAGTTGGCGACACCGGCTACCTTTATCGCAGTGGGTCTCAGAAACCTATTCGTGTGCTGAACACCGTTAAGCGCGGATCAGCATTCTATCTTTTGGTCGATCTCGGTGACCAAGTGATGCCAGGAAGTTCATTTCCCTACCCGGTGGATGTTCGAGGAGAACCAGCGCGACTGGTCGTTGACAAGCCCCGCCGCCTCGCCATCCAGCGGCATCACACCGTCACGCACCTGCTCCACTGGGCGTTGCACGAGGTCATCAGCCGGGACGCCACCCAGAAAGGGTCTTACGTCGGTCCGGAGAAGCTGACCTTCGACTTCAATCACGCGCCGCTGACCCTGCAACAGGTCGCGGATGTGGAAAGGCTGGTCAACGAGCGCATCCTCGAGAACGCCGCGGTGTCCTGGGCGGAGGTGAAATACGCCCACATCAAGGACCGCCACGACATCATGCAGTTCTTCGGCGACAAGTACGGGGATTGGGTGCGCGTGGTCCAGATTGGCGGCCAGCCCACCGCGCTGGACGGCTACTCGATGGAACTGTGCGGCGGCACGCACACGCGCGCCACGGGCGAGATCGGCCTGTTCCGCATCGTGTCCGAGACGGCCATCGCCGCGGGTGTGCGACGCATCGAGGCCATTGCCGGACTCGAGGCCTGGCGTCGCGCCGGCGAGGAGCTGGCCATGCTCAAGACCGTCGCCGGCCGCCTGGCCACTCCCCTGCCCGACCTCGACAAGAAGGTCGAGAACCTGCTGGCCCATCAGCGCGGACTCGAGAAGCAGCTCAAGGCGTTGCAGCAGGCGCAGGCCGCCGCGCAGGCCCGGGCACTGCTCGCCCGGGCCGTGAACATCCGCGGCGTGCCCGCCTTGATCGAGCGGCTCGACGCCGAGGGCGACACGCTCCAGGGCATCGTCAACGACCTGAAGGGCCAGTTCCAGGGCGTGATCGTGCTGGGCGGCGCGGTGAACGGCGCGGTGGCGCTGGTGGCCAGCGTTCCGCCCGAGTTCACCAACAGGGTGCAGGCCGGGAAACTCATCCAGCAGATCGCCCCGATCGTCGGCGGCAAGGGCGGCGGCCGGCCGGACAACGCCCGTGGCGGCGGCCGGGACGTGGC
The DNA here is from genome assembly GCA_964568145.1 of uncultured Verrucomicrobiota bacterium. Lineage (GTDB taxonomy): Bacteria > Verrucomicrobiota > Verrucomicrobiia > Limisphaerales > J093 > DSVZ01. The sequence goes on along the minus strand of CAZMOZ010000014.1, from coordinate 31,350 downwards.
CCGGCTCGACGAGGCGCTGGCGAAGGCGGCGACCTTGATTGGCTGACGGTTTCATCCCACAGTGCGCCGGTGCTGACGAACGAACAGCCGGGTGCCGAGCAGGTCGCCGTCCTGCGGCGGATGACGCCGGAGCAGCGCTGGCGGGCGGCCCATCACCTGTACTGGACCTGCCGGCGGCACAAGGCGGCCTTCCTGCGAAGCCAGCATCCGGACTGGGCGGCGGAGCGGGTGGAAAACGAAGTGCGCCGCATCTTCCAGAATGCCCGAACCTGACCTGATCGAGCTGTTCGTGCACCCCCTGAACCGGCTGGAGTTTCGCTATCTGGTGACCGGCGGCGTTGCGTCCATGTTGTACGGCGAACCCCGCGTGACGCACGACATTGCCCTGGTCGTGTTTCTGCGCCCGGCTGACATCGCCCGGCTGGGCGAGGCTTACCCTGATTCCGATTTCTACGTTCCGCCGGCCGAGGTCATCGCGGCCGAACTGGCGCGGGAACGCGGCGGTCAGTTCAACATCATTCACGACGCCTCGGGATTGAAGGCGGACTTTTACCTCCCGCGGCGCGATGAGTTCCAGGCCTGGGCGTTTCGCAACGTCCGCCAATACGCGATCGGCGGCCAGCTAGTCCGCCTCGCGCCGCCGGAATACGTCATCGTCAGCAAGCTCGAGTTCTCCCGCGACGGCAGGTCCGAGAAGCATCTGCGCGACATCCGCGCGATGCTCAGCATCTCCGGCGACCTGCTGGACCGGCCGGCGCTCGAGGACTGGATCCGCGCGCGGCGTGGAGAACGAATGACGCAAGGTCCACGCATGATCACCTACCGCCTCGGCAACGACTTGGACCTCGACGCTGTGATCGAGCTTTACCGGGCGTCCACGCTGGGTGAACGCCGGCCGGTGGACGACCGCGCCCGGATGGCCGCCATGCTCGCGCACGCCAACTTGGTCGTGTCCGCCTGGGACGGCGACCGGCTGGTCGGACTGGCGCGCAGCCTGAGCGACTTCAGCTATTGCACTTACCTGTCCGATCTGGCGGTCCGGCCCAGTCATCAGCGGCAAGGCATCGGCCGGGAGCTCATCCGGCGCACGCAACAGGCCGGCGGGCGCGCGCAGATCATCCTGCTCGCGGCGCCCAAGGCCGTGGACTACTACCCACGCGTGGGCTTCACCCATCATCCCCGGGCGTGGGTGTTGCCGCCGGAGGTTCCGACGCGCTGACCATGCGCCGCGCCGGCTCTGGTCGTGACTTTCCCGCCGGGTGCCGCAGACTCGAATCGTCATGAGCCAAAAATCCTTCACTGAACTGGGCCTGGCGCCCGAACTCCTCAAGGCCGTCGAGCGGATGGGCTTTGAACAGGCCTCGCCCATCCAGGCCGAGGCCATCCCGCCCCTGCTGGCGGGCCGCGACCTCGTGGGCCAGTCGCAGACCGGCTCGGGCAAGACGGTGGCCTTCGGCGCGCCGGCCGTGCAACTGGCGGACCCGCACCTGCGCGCGGTGCAGGTGCTGGTGCTCTGCCCCACCCGCGAGCTGGCCACGCAGGTGGCGGAGGAGATCGCGAAGCTGGCTCACTTCAAACGCGGCCTGCGCGAGCTGCCCATCTACGGCGGCCAGAGCTACGACCGCCAGTTCCGCGGGCTGGCGGCCGGTCCGCAGATCGTCATCGGCACGCCGGGGCGCGTGATTGACCACCTGCAGCGCGGCACGCTGCGCCTGGACCGCGTGCGGCTGGTGGTGCTCGACGAGGCGGACCGCATGCTGGACATGGGCTTCCGGGAGGACATCGAACGCATCCTCGAAGCGGTGCCCGCGGAGCGGCAGACCGTGCTGTTCTCCGCCACGCTGCCCCCGCCGATCCGCCGGCTGGTGGCGCAATACACGCGCGACCCGGCGCAGGTGCAGATCGCCGCGCCCACGATGACCGTGCCCACGGTCGAGCAGAGTTACGTGGAGACGGACTGGCGCTCGAAGACGGAGGTGCTGTCGCGGTTGATTGACTTCCAAGATGTGCGCTACGGGCTGGTGTTCGCCTGCACGAAGGCGCAGGTGGACGAGCTGGCCGAGGCGTTGCAGGCCCGCGGTTACAACACGGACAAGCTGCACGGGGACATGGCCCAGGCCATGCGCGAGCGCGTCATGCGCCGGTTCCGCGAGCGCAAGGTGGAGCTGCTCGTCGCCACCGACGTGGCCGCGCGCGGCCTGGACGTGGACGACCTCGAGGTGGTGTTCAACTACGAGCTGCCCCACGACCCCGAGGACTACGTGCACCGCATCGGCCGCACCGGCCGGGCCGGCAAGGCCGGGCGGGCCATCAGCCTGGTGAGCGGCCGCGAGTACGGCCGGTTCCAGCAGATTCAACGCTTCACCCGCGCCCGCATCCACCGCCTGGCCGTGCCGCGCGTCGAGGAACTCGAGGAGAAGAGCACCGGCCGGATCGTCGAGGCGCTGCGCGCCACGCTCGAGGAGGGCCGGTTCAAGCGGCAGGACGCGCTGCTGAACCAGTTGACCGAGGCCGGCCACCTGCCCGGCGACATCGTGTCCGCGCTGGTCCATCTGCTGAGCGCCGAGAGCGCGCGCACCCCGGAGCGCATTGTCGAGGACGAGCCCCGGCCGCCGCGACCCGAGCGACCACTCCGCGCGCCGCGCGAGCACCCCGGCCACCGGCCTTACGCGCCGGCCGGTCACGGCCCGCGCCCGTCCGGACCGGAAACGGTCTGGCTGAAGTTCAACCTGGGCGGCAACGCCGGCGTGCTGCCGGGCGACTTCGTGGGCTGCATCGCGGGCGAGACTGGTTTGCCTCGCGAAGTCGTCGGCGCCATCCGCATCCTGCCCACAGTGTCGTTGGTCGAGGTGGCGCGCGAACACGCCGCGCACATCCTCGACGCGGTGAACCACGCGCGCCTGAAAGGCCGGCGTGTGGCGGCGATGCCCGGCAATCCGCCGCCCGCCGGGCGTCCGCGAGTCCTGCGCGGTTACGACCGCCCGCATCCGCCGTGGCGGCGGGGTTGAGGGCCCCGGCGCATCCTCCTTTCCCGGCGCGGCTGAGACGATGGTTTTCCTGAAAGCGAAGCCGCTGCGGCCTTGCCTGGCCGACCGCTCAGGCGAAAACTCCGGCCATGATGACACGTCACCTCCTTCTGGTCCTGGCTGTCCTGGCCACGCCGTCTGGCGTCCGCGGCAACGCCAGCGAAGCCAATTTGCCCGCCTGGCGGCTGGTGTGGGCGGACGAATTCGATCAAGCCGACGGCAGCGCGCCCGATCCGGCCAGGTGGGTGTACGACCTGGGCGGCGGCGGCTGGGGCAACAACGAGTTGCAGACTTACACCGACCGCCGGGTGAACTCGCGGGTCGAAGCCGGCCATCTGGTGATCGAGGCGCGGAAGGAGCGCTTCACCGGCCGCGACAGCCGCCCGCGCGACTACACCTCCGCGCGGCTCAAGACCAAGGGCAAGGCGTCGTGGACCTACGGCCGGATCGAGGCGCGGATGCGGTTGCCGCGCGGGCAGGGCCTCTGGCCGGCGTTCTGGATGCTCGGCAACGAAATTGACTCGGCGGGCTGGCCGGCCTGCGGCGAGATAGACATCATGGAGACCATCGGCCGCGAACCGTCCATCGTTCACGGCACCGTGCATGGCCCCGGCTACTCGGGCGCGGGCGGCATCGGCGGGAAGTTCGAGTTGGCCGGGCGCGCGCTGGCGGACGATTTCCACCTGTAAGCCATCGAGTGGGAGCCGGAGCGCATCCGGTGGCTGTTCGACAACCAGGCGTACTTCTCCCTCACCCCCGCGCAACTGCCCGCCGGCAAGACCTGGGTGTTCGACCGCCCGCATTTCCTCCTGCTGAACGTGGCCGTGGGCGGGAACTGGCCGGGCAGCCCGGACGCCAACACGGTTTTTCCGCAACGGCTCCTGGTGGACTACGTGCGGGTGTACGCGGCCACGAACGCGCCCACGCCCGCCTTGCGGCTGGAACGCCAGCCGGACCGCGTGGAGGCCCGCTGGCCGGCGCTGTTACCGCAGGCCCGGTTCCAGCGCACGGCCCGGCTTGGACGCGTCTGGCAGGCCAGTCTCGCGTCCGGCGAATTGCGGGATGGGCGATTCGTGCGTCCGCTCAGCCCGGGTTTTGTCCGGTTGCTGCTGGCCGGAGAGCCGTGAGGCGGGCGGACGCGGGGCGGAGATGTTTGAGGGGGAGCCCAAGGACCGTGGTGACCACGCCCCGGTAGCCGGCCCCTCGCTGAGGGGGCCGGAGCCCTTTGCTTTCCGGCGAGCCCTTTCCAGGGTCCGCGAGGACGTGGACCCTCCCCTGGCTGAAAAGTCGGCAAGCGTCGCCTCTCGGCGAGAGGCGACCTAGCCGGAGCGGCGACCGCGTGCGGTCACCGGCCGGGCGGCGGGATGACCAGCCGGCGTTCCAGCGAGTAGTGCTGGCCGGCGTGCGTCCATTGCACGCGCACGCGCCAGGGCCCGGGCGCGAGGGCGCGGGCGTCCAGTTCCTGGCGGCCATCCGGGTCGAGGGCCAGCTCGATCCGCCGGTCGTCTTCCGCCGCGGCCGGACGGTAGAGTTGAATGGTGCCGGTCGGCCGGAGTCGCGCGTGGTGGGGCGGCAAGGCCAGCGAGAGCCGGCGCGTCTGGGCGTCGTAGCTCACGGCGCTTTCGCCGACGAGCGCCGCCGCGCGCGCGCGGCTGTCCATCGTCTGCTGGTGGCGGAGTTCCTGCTCGTAATAATCCGGCGTGACCAGGTCCGGGCTGTTGAGGGCGGCCAGGACAATCAGGCCGGCGGTGCCGGCGATGAACAGCGCGAACGCCGCCATGACGCCGTACGGCCAGGGGTTCCGGGCGGACGGGCGGGCCGGGGGCGGCGAGGAAGCTTCAGCGCGGGGCGAGGTCATTGCGGGGGCCGGTGAAACCGGTCTTCACCCGGCCGAGCGGGCGGTCGCCGGCGTGCAGGCTCACCACCACGTCGAGCGGGCCGGCGCGGGTGGCGTCCGGGGCGACTTCCAGGATCACCGAGGTTTGCACGAGCCTGCCGGCGGGCACGGTGGGATTCCCGCCCGCGACGGTGAGTTTGCCCGCCGGCTGTTCCAGGCGGAGTTCGACCGGCAGGTCGCGGTTGGTCTTGTTCACCAGTTTCAGGATGTAGAGGTTGCTGATGCGGCCGTCGGGCGTCTTCTGGAACAACGCCCCGGGCGCGCGCAGCAGCGTGGCGTCCACCTCGGAGCGGGTGAGCAGCACCGCCGCCAGCACCGCGCCCAGCATCAGCAGCACGGCGCAGTAGCCCAGGATGCGCGGGGTCACGCGCAGGCGCTCGCCCTTTTCGATGCCGTTGAGCGAGGCGTAGCGGATCAGCCCGCGCGGCCGGCCCACCTTGTCCATGATCTCGTCGCAGGCGTCCACGCAGGCGGTGCAGTGCACGCATTCCATCTGGGTGCCGTTGCGGATGTCTATGCCGGTGGGGCAGACGGCCACACACTGGCGGCAGTCAATGCAGTCACCGGCGCCCCGCGCGGCGCGGGCGGTGAAGGACTCGCCGCGATGGAGGTGCGCGCGTTGTTCGCCGCGCTGGCGGTCGTAAGCGACGACGATGGTGTTTTCGTCAATGAGCGTGGATTGGAACCGGCCGTACGGGCAGATGAACGTGCAGGCCTGCTCCCGGAACCGGGCGAAGATCAGGTAGAACACCAGCGTGAACAGCAGCATGAAGCCCAGGCCGGCGAGGTGGTTCAGCGGGTTGTCCGTGACGATCCGGACCAGCGCCTCGATGCCGATGATGTAGGCCAGGAGCGTGTTGCCTATGACGAACGAGAGGCCGAAGAACAGCGCGTGCTTGAAGACCTTCTTCGCGAGCTTGCGGGCGGTCCAGGGCGCGTGGGCCAGCGCGCGTTGCTCGCCCACGTCGCCTTCGATCCAGTACTCGAGGCGGCGGAAGACCATTTCCATGAGCACGGTCTGCGGGCAGGTCCAGCCGCACCACAGCCGGCCAAAGGCGGCGGTGAACACCGCGATGCCGGTCAGGAACAGCAGCAAACTGAGCGCGAGCACGAAGCCGTCTTGCGGCCAGAAGACCTGGCCGAGGATCGAGAACTTGCGCTCGACGACGTTCATCAGGAAGAGCGGGTTGCCGCCGATCTGGACGAACGGCCCGGCGAACATGAGCGCCAGCAGGACGTAGCTGACCCCTTTGCGGGCGGTGTAATAACGGCCGCGCGGCTGCTTGGCGTAAATCCACATCCGCCGGCCTTCCTTGTCGGCCGTGGCCAGGTGGTCGCGGAAGTCCTGCCAGTCCACCTCCCGCACGGGACCGGCGGGGGGCGGCCCGGGAGTTGAGGGGGGCGCTGCGTTCACGCGCTGACGAGAAAGCTGAGCCGGCAGGCTGCCGCGAGGTTGCCGGCGGTCCCGTCGCCCGCCAGCCGGCCGGGGCTCATTCGTACTCGCTGGGGCCGGTGTCCTTCGGCGCCAGGTCCTCGCGCGGCTTGGGGTTGGGCGGGTTGCTGCCGCGCAGCGTGTAAATGAAGCTGGCCACGGCATGAATCTCCGCCGGCTTGAGCAGGGTCTTCCACGTCACCATGCCCTTGTCGGGCACGCCGTCGTAGATGACGCGGAGGCTGTTTTTGAACTCCCCGCCGTGAATCCAGTAATCGTCCGTGAGGTTCGGCCCCACCAGCCCGCCGCCATCGGGCCGGTGGCAGGGCGCGCACATCTGGTCGAAGATGCGCTTGCCGTCCGCGAGCAGCGCCGCGTCCTGCGCCGGGGCGAGATTTTCCATCTCTTTTTCGAAGCGGGCGAGCGCGGCGGACTTGAGCGCGTCGCCGATCTTCATCTCCCGCTCGTACTCGGCGAGCATGATACGGCCGTCGCCGATGACGTGGTAGTAGAGCAGGTAGATGACCGAGAAGAGGATGGTCAGGTTGAACAGCCAGACCCACCAGCGGGGCAGCTTGTTGTCCAGCTCGCGGATGCCGTCGGCATCGTGGTCCATCAACAGCGGATCGTGGGATTCATTCATGGCGGGAGGCGTCGTCGGTTTGCGGCTCCGGGGAATCGGGTTCCAGCGGTTTGGCGGCCATGTGGTTCAGGAAAGGTTTCTTGAGGTTGCAAGCCCAGACCAGCGTGGCGAGGAAGCACGTGAAGAAGATGGCAATCGAAAGGACGCCGTAGCGCTCGATCCCGCCGAGGTGTTGCAGCACGTTCTGGATCATGGGCTCAATTCTCCGCCAGCTTCGGCGCCGTGCTGGCCGGGCTGCCCTTGATGTCCACGCCCAGGCGCTGGAGGTAGGCGATCAGCGCGATGATCTCGCGGTCGGGCGGGGCTTCCACGAGGCCAACCTTGAGGTTTTGCACCACCCGGGCCTGCTGGGCGGCGATGCTCTTGGGCGCGTCCGCGATGTCTTGGTCCGTGTACGGCACGCCCACCCGGCGGAGGGTTTGCATGCGCACCTGGACCGGGCTGGTGTCGAGTTTCTGCGACAGCAGCCACGGGTAGCGCGGCATGATCGAGCCGGACGAGGTGTTCTCCGGGTCTTCCATGTGGTTGTAATGCCAGGCGTCGGGGTATTTGCCGCCGACGCGGTGCAGGTCCGGCCCGGTGCGTTTGGAGCCCCAGAGGAATGGGTGGTCATTCACGTACTCGCCCACCTTCGAGTACTCGCCGTAACGCTCGGTCTCGGAGCGGAACGGCCGCACCATTTGCGAATGGCAGGCCACGCAGCCTTCGCGGATGTAAATGTCGCGGCCGAGCAATTCGAGCGGAGTGTACGGCTTCACGGTCGTGATGGTCGGCACGTTGCTCTTGATGAGGTAGAGCGGCACGATCTCGACGAGGCCGCCCACCAGGATCGCCACGGTGGTGAGCACGGTGAAGGTGACGGGCATGCCTTCGAGCCAGCGGTGACCCCAGGAGTGCGGCTTCTCGTGTTTGACGGGCTGGTCCCGCAGCGCCGGCGCCTGCGCCTCCTGCTCGGGCACGAACCGGCCGCTCTTCGCGGTCTTGTAGAGGTTCACCCCCAGCAGGCAAATGCCGAGCACGTACAGGCCGCCGCCCACCGCCCGGAGCATGTGCATGGGGATGATGCGGATGACCGTCTCGAGGAAGTTGCCGTACTGGAGGAAGCCGTCGGCGGTGAACTGCTTCCACATCAGCCCCTGGGTGACGCCGCTCACGTAGATGGGCACGACGTAGAACATCATGCCCAGCAGCGCGATCCAGAAGTGGTAGTTCGCCAGCTTCACCGACCACAGCTTCGTGTTGTAGAGCCGCGGGAACAACCAGTAGAGCATCGAGAAGGTCAGGAAGCCGTTCCAGCCCAGCGCGCCGGTGTGGACGTGCGCGATCGTCCAGTCCGTGTAATGCGACAGCGCGTTCACGCTCTTGATGGCGAGCGTCGGGCCCTCGAGCGTCGCCATGCCGTACGCCGTGACCGCCACGACCATGAACTTGAGCATCGGATCCTGGCGCACCTTGTCCCAGGCGCCGCGCAAGGTGAGCAGGCCGTTCAACATGCCGCCCCAGCTTGGCGCCACGAGCATCACGCTGAACACCATGCCGAGCGACTGCGCCCAGTCCGGCAGCGCCGTGTACAGCAGGTGATGCGGCCCGGCCCAGATGTAGATGAAGATCAGCGCCCAGAAGTGAATGATGGAAAGCCGGTAGCTGAACACCGGCCGTTCCGCCGCCTTGGGCAGGAAGTAGTACATCAAGCCCAGGTACGGCGTGGTGAGGAAGAACGCCACGGCGTTGTGGCCGTACCACCATTGCACCAGCGCGTCCTGCACGCCGGCATAAATCGAGTAGCTCTTGAACGCCCCCGCCGGCAGGGCCAGCGAGTTCACCACGTGCAGCACCGCCACGGTGATGGCCGTGGCGATGTAGAACCAGATGGCCACGTACATGTGCTTCTCGCGGCGGCGGAGGATCGTGCCCAGCAGGTTCACCGTGAACGCCACCCAGACCACGGCGATGGCGATGTCAATCGGCCACTCGAGTTCCGCGTACTCCTTGCTGGTGGTCAGGCCCAGCGGCAACGTGACGGCCGCCGCCACGATGATGGCGTTCCAGCCCCAGAAATTGAGCCAGCTCAGCGCGTCGCTGAACATCCGCGCCTTGCAGAGCCGCTGCAGCGAGTAATAGATGCCGCAGAACATGCCGTTGCCCACGAAGGCGAAGATCACCGCGTTCGTGTGCAGCGGCCGGATGCGGCCGAAGGTGGTGAACGGCGTGTCCAGGTTCAGGCCCGGCCAGAACAACTGGCAGGCCGCCAGCAGCCCGGCCGCCGTGCCCACCAGGCCCCACAAGGCGGTGGCAATCGCAAAGGCGCGGACGATCCGGTTGTCGTAGCGGAAGGTTTCAACGTTCATGGACTGGGGTCGTTGGGTCGGGACGTGGGGCGAGCTTCTGGCGCGGCCGCCGGGCCGGCGCATCGTCGGTCAGCATCCGCAAGGCCGGGGTGCAGGTGTCTTCGTACTGCCCGGAGCGCACGGCCCAGATGAAGGCGGCCAGGAAGGCCAGCGCCACGAGCAGGCTGATCGGGATGAGCAGGTAAATTGCGCTCATGCCACCCCCAGTTCACCAGCAGGCGCGCTTCCGGCGGGCAACCCGGCCCGGCGCGCGGCCCGCCGCGTGGCCCCGCAGGCAAACCCCACCACCGTGACCGAACTCAGCGGCATGAGAATCGCGCAGACCAGCGGCGACAACAGCCCGCTCGCCGCGATGCTGATCCCGATCAGGTTGTAGGCGCTGGAGAGCATGAAGCTCAACCGCACGATTCTGACCACCCGCCGGGCGAAGCGCAAGACCCCCGGCAGGCCGCTGACTTGATCCGCGTCAAGAATCACATCGCTGGCGGGCGAAAAGGCGCCGACCTGTTCCGCCACCGCCACACCCACGTCGCTTTGCTTCAGCGCGCCGGCGTCGTTCAACCCGTCACCGACCATCATCACGGTGCGTCCCGCCGCCTGCAGTTCGCGGATGAAACCCAGCTTGTTGAGCGGGCTCTGGTGGAAGTGCAGCCGCGCCGACGCCGGAAACAGCCGGCGGAACCGCTCGCGCTCGCGTTCGCTGTCCCCACTGAGCAAGGCGAGTTCGTGCTCTCCCGCCAACCCCGCCAGCAACGCCTCCGTGTCCGGTCGCAACTCGCTGGCCAGCCGGAACCAGCCGCGGAACCGCCCGTCCATCGCCACGCACACTGCGGGGCCGGCTGTGGCCGCGGTGTCCTCCACCGCCAGACCACCGGCCCGCAGCCAGGCGGCGGAGCCCAGCCGGATTTCGTGTCCCGCCACGCGTCCGGCCACGCCCGCGCCGGGCTCTTCGCGGTAATCCGCAACTTCCAGTTGCCCGCCCGGCCCGCCCAGCGACGCGGCCAGCGCGGTCGCGTACGGATGCGTCGAATGCCGGGCCAGCGTGGCGATCATGCGGCGCACCGCGTCGTTCAGCGGTTCGCCCTCGAAGGCGACGCGGGTCACGCCTGCCGCGGTGAGCGTGCCGGTCTTGTCAAAGACCACCGTGTTGACCCGCGCGAGCGCCTCGGTGACCTGCGGGTCTTTCAGGAACACGTCGCGCCGGGCCATCAGCCGTTGAGCGGTGCCCAGCGCGAACGGCGCCGCCAGCGCCAGCGCGCACGGACACGCCACGATCAGCACCGCAGTGAAGGCCTTCAGGGCGCGCGCGCCGTCGCCGGCCCAAATCCAGAAGATCGCCGCGGCCACCGCCACCGCTGCAATCGTGGGCGTGAAGCGCCAGCTGAAGCGGTTGGTGAGATTGTCCAGCGTGTCCCGGCGGTTTTGTTTGAAAGCCTCCTGGCTCCAGAGCGAGGCCAGGTAGCTCTGCGAAACCGGCTTCACGGTCTCCACCTCGATCGCGCCGCCCGCCTGCCGGCCGCCGGCGTAAAGGTGATCGCCCGCCTGCCGGACCACCGGCTCGGATTCGCCGGTGACGAAGCTGTAGTCCACCAGCGCGCACCCGGCCACCAGCCGCGCGTCCGCCGGGATCAGTTCGCCGTGCCGGATCAGCAGGCGATCGCCCACCGCCAGTTGCGCCAGCGCCACACGCTCTTCCGCCGGGCTCTGGCCTCCGGCCTCCGGCATCTGGCGTCCGGCACCCGTCGTCTGCCCCGATGCCGGAGGGTGGTTGTCGGCTGCTGGCGGCCTTAACCGCGTCACGGACAGCGGGAAGAACGACCGGTAATCGCGGTCAAAGGCGAGGCGGTCGTAGGTTTTGTGCTGGAAGATCCGGCCGCACAAAAGGAAGAAGACCAGGCCGGTCATCGAGTCCAGGTAACCGCTGCCGCGGCCGGACACGATTTCGTAAACGCTCTGGCCAAACAGCGCCACCAGGCCCACCGCGATGGGCAGCTCGATGTTGAGCACGCGCCGGCGCCAGGCCACCCAGGCGGCGCGCCAGTAATCCGAAGCGCTGAACAACAGCACCGGCAACGCCAGCGCCAGGGCCAGCGCCCCGAAAAGCACCCGCAGCCCCGGCTGACCCGCGGCGTCCAGACCGGAGTAATGCGGGATGCTCAGCAGCATGATGTTGCCGAAGGCGAAGCTGGCGACCCCCGCCCGCAGCCACAACCGGCGCGCCGCCGGGTCGGGTCGGCGCGGGTCCAGGTTGGCCAGGTTGAAGTCCGGTTCGTAGCCGAGCGAGGCCAGCAACGCCACCACCTCGCTCAGCCGCACCGCGCGCGGATCGAACGCCACCACGCATTCGCGGCGCGGGAAGTTCACCACCGACCGGCTGATGCCCGGCCGCAGCCGGAACAGGTTTTCCAGCAGCCACACGCAGGCGATGCAATGGATGGCGGGAATCCGGAACGTCACGCGGCAGATCGCCTCGTCGGCGTAGTCCGCCAGCCGGTCGCGGACCGCGGGCTCGTCGAGGAAGGCAAACTGCTCGCGCGAGCCGGGGCAGGGCACGCGCACGCCCGCCTTGGGACCGAGGTCGTAAAAGTGCCCCAGCCCGTTTTCCGCCAGCAGTTCGTAAACCGTGAGGCAGCCCTGGCAGCAAAAGGCCTTGTCCTCCAGCCTCGGCGGGCTGGCCGGACACGCCGCGCCGCAATGGTAACAGGCGGCGTCCTGGCCTCGGTCGGGCACAACGCTTCGACTGGCCTGGCGCGGCCCCGACCGCGCGAGCGGTTCGGGATCGGCGAGCAGTGTGTCAGAAGCAGCGTTGTTGGCAGCCGGCATGAACGAAGGCCCGCTTACTCAAGCGGGCAAGCATCCGGCGAGCTTGGACGTTTGCGCCCCGCAACGCCAGATCAAAGCCGCCGCTGAAAGCGTCGCGGGCGCATCTCACCTTCTTGCCGCCGGCGGAAGCGGCCGGACGCTGCGTGGGGGGTAGGTCATCCCTCGCTAAGGGGCGACGGGTCCGGTTACCCGATGCCGAATCCCCGCCCACTGCCCACCGCCCTTTTTAAGTTACTGAGTTTGGGCCTTCTCGCCGTGTCCATCAGGCTGGAGGCCGGCCGCCACCCCGGTGGGCGATATGGCCGGCACGAAACGGAAACGCGCCGTGTTCCTCAGGGCGCATCTCACTTTTGTGCCGGTCCGGCCTTGACAAGGTGGGGCGAGACTCCGTCGAGCCCTGACTTTTCGGGACTGCGGCCGGCAGACTGCAGACCTCGCGGGCGGGTCGCCCGCGACACGGCCCAGGCAGGGCCGCCCGGGCCACTACGGGCCGCCCGTTGCCTGCAGGAAATTGCGACGCGCCGTGTTCCTCATGAAACCCGCTTTCGGGCTGGTCTTTTCCGCGCCCGCGGCGCAAGCTTGGGCAAATATTCGCCCCGGAGGTCCTGCGGTGCGCCGTGCTCGAAGAGGCACCGGGGCACTGCCGGGTGCGGCCGCCAGCGGGTGGTGGCTGAATGGTCCGCCGGGACAGTGCGTCATCAGGCCAAGTATGTGTAGTTTGCGAGGAAGCCCTTGGACGCGCGCGGCCGGCAGCCTGCTGGCCGCGCTGCTGGCGTTGACCGCCTGCCAGCGTTACGAGGAAGGACAGCCGCCGCCCGGCGCCAAACCGGCCACAAGTCCCGCCAGGACCCCGCCGGCCGCCGCCAGCACGCCGGCGCCCGAGCCCGCGCCGGTGGAACAGCCGCCCAAGCCCACTTACAGCGCCTTCCACGACGAGGAGATCAAGGCCATCCTCAAGCTGGCGGACGCCGGCCGCTGGGAGGAGGCCGAGGCCCAGGCGCGCGCACTCGAGGCCAAGGATCCGCAGGACTCCGCGGCCAAGCGCCTGCTGGGCTGGGTGCAGAAACAGCGCGAGACCCAGCGCAACCGGGCGCTCGAGGACCGCATCCGCGAGATTGACGCCAAACAGTCGGTGTTCAACCCCACCGTTAAAGACCTCCTCACCGAGAGCAAGGACCGCGGCCTGCCGCCCCGCAAGGACGTGCGCGACCTGGTGGACCAGATCGAGGCCACGCCGTACATCCCGCCCAGCTACGGCCGGACCAACCGCGTCGAGGGCATGCTGTTTGACCTCGAGTCGCAGCAGGGCGCGATGGCCAAGCTGTTGCAGAAGCCGATCTCCCTCCACCTCGACAACACGACGCTCAACGACATCATCTTCACCATCGGCCAGACCGAGGGTATCAATTTTGTGGCCGACAAGTCGCTTCCGGCGTTCCAGCAGAAGCTCACCATCCACATGGAGCGGGTGAAGCTGTGGGAACTCCTGCGCTACATCGCCCGCAACCTCGACGTGCAGTTCCAGGTCGGCGACGATCTGGTCTGGATCGTGGACGGCAAGGACCCGAAGCGGGCGCTGGAGGAGACGCGGGTGTACAAGCTGCGCAAAGGCTTCCTGCTGCCGGCGCGGTTCGGACCGGATGAAGTCGTTCAAACCCGGGTCATCCAGAACAACGTCCAGACCATCACCGAGGCCCAGAAGCTGAACGCCTTCGTGAACGACCTGGCACCCCAGACCATCGCGCTGGAGCGGGCCATCACCAACTTCTTCAGCGGCTCCAAGTACATGCTCGATTACGAGCGGAACCTCATCGTGGCGCGCGGCACGCCCGAGCAACTCGAAGTGCTCGAGACGCTCATCAAGGAATTCGACCGCGACCTCCAGCAGGTGCTCATCGAGGCGCGGTTTGTGACGGTGAGCGCCTCCGCCTTTTTGCGCCTGGGCGTGGCCTGGGAAACCGGCCGCACCGGGCCCACCACCGAGCAGGACACCTCCACCGCCACGGCGCTGGGCATCCTGAACCCGGCGTTCGGCATCGCCGAGACCTTCACCAACATCCTCGACCGCCCCACGCTCACCGCCACCCTGTCGCTGCTGGACCAGAGCGGCGAGAGCCAGACGCTGAGCGCGCCGCGCCTGACGGTCATCAACAACCTGCCCGCGACCATCAGCGACGGCCGCACCCAGTACTACTACGAGGAATACCAGGTGAAGCAGCAGATCCTCGAGCGCCGTTCGTCGTCCGCGGTCGTGCCCGCCGGCAAGCCCACCAAAATCCAGTCCGGCGCCAGCCTGGAGGTGCTGGCCAGCGTGGGCGGCGACGGCCGCACCATCTTCCTCGCCCTGCGGCCGAAGGTGAACTCGGAGGTGAAGCTCGTGCCGTTCGCGACCATCACGGACACGGACGACGCCGGCAACGTGGTCAGCACTTTTGACATCAAACTGCCCGAGTACCGCACCCAGGAACTGGCCACGCGCGTGGCCGTGCGTTCCGGGGAGACCGTGGTCATGGGCGGCGTGCTCGAGCGGCTCCAGACCACCTACGTCGAATCCGTCCCCATCCTGGGCAACCTGCCGATCATCGGCGCCGCTTTCCGCCGCCGGACCGAGGTGGACCGGCCGCGCTACCTGCTGGTGTTCGTCACCGCCACGCTGCTCACTGAAAAGGGTGAGTACCTGATCTATGACGAGCCGGTCACGACCCCGGGCGGCGGGACGACACCGCCCGGCGCCGCGCCGTCTCCCGCGCCCTAGCCCCGCCCCGCGATGTCCATTTCCTCCGTTCCCTGGCTTCACCGGGCGCTGCCGCTGCTGGGCCGCCGCCTGGTGGTGGTGGACCCCGGCAGCCAGTTCGTGAAGGTGGTGGTGGTGGACGCCGGCCTCGGCGCGCCGCGTGTGGTGCATTTTCAGACGCTGGCCGGCGCCGATGCCGACCCCGAACAAGCCGAGGTGCTGGCGGAACAATTGCACGACCTCTTCGCCGCCGCCGGGCCGCACGAGCGGGTGCTGGTGCTCCCGCAATACCGCGTCATCTCCCACTTGCTCGACCTCCCGGCGGTGAGCGCGGAGGAAACCCAGGCGGTGCTGGCCCGCGAGGCGCGCCGGCTCAGCGGCCTGGACGACAGCGCGCTGGCTTACGACGCGGTGAAGTTGAAGCCGTACGGCCGGCTTGGCGCGCCGTACTGGCTGACGCTCTGCAAGCGCGAGGAGCTGGACGCGCTGCTGGCCCGTTTCGCCAGCCTGCCCGAAGCCCACGACGCCGAACCGCCCCGGCTCGTCGAGGTGACCACCAGCGGCCAGGCCTTGTTCGCCGCCGCCACGGTCTTGCTGCCGTCCGGCGGCAACGCCGTGCTGGTGGACCTGCGGGCCCGGAACAGCGTCGTGGCCATCGTCATGCGCGGCCAGGGGGTCAGCACCGCCACCGTGCCGGTGGGCCGGAACCAGCTCTTCCCCGCGCCGAGCGGCGCAGTGGCGGCGGACGCCGGCGCCATTGAGAAATGGCTCGGCGAAGTCCGGCTCGCGCTGACCGAATGGCTCGAGGACAACCCGGATTCCGGGCTGACGGTCGCGGATTTCCGGACGTTTCTCAGCGGCGTGGGCACGGCCGACCCGGCGTTGCTCGAGCTGCTCAACCGTCGCGGCCCGCTGCGGTTCGAAGCCTGGGAGGAACGGGTCACCGCCCATCACCGCTGGCCGATGGCGGACTACCTGGTGCCGTACGGCGCGGCGCTGCTGACCTTGAAGCGCGCGCCCGCCGGGGCTTCGTTGCTGCCGGCGGAGGCCCGCGAAACCCAGCGCCGCAGCCGCACGCTCGCCGCCCTTCAGACGGTGAACGTGCTCCTGCTCGGCCTGCTGCTGGTCGTGCTGGGCGTGGGCATCTGGCAGAAGTCCAGCCTCATCGAGCGCAAGCGCGGTCTCACCCAGCAAAGCCAGGCGGCGCTGCAGACCGCGCTCGAGATTGACCGGCTGTACCGCCAGTTGAACCTCGAGTACGAGCGCGTGTACCCGGTGCTGCTCCGCCAGCGGCAGACGCTGGAAACCTTGCAGGCGCTGGCCGCCGTGCGCGCCTCGCGGACCAACGACGACTTCTGGTACGTGCTGTTTGCCGACGCCGACAGCTACCAGTCCGGTACCTCGGGCCTCGTCCTGGCACCGTTGCCGGTCGCCCGACCAGTCACGGCCACGAACCCGCCCGCGGCCACGCCGGCGTCCCGGCGGGAATTCATCGCCGAACTGTGCGTCCCGCGCGAAGGCGAGGCCCTCCGCCGCGTGCTCAGCGACGTGGTGGCCAACCTGAAACGCAACGTGCTCTTCAGCCGTGTGGACACGCTGCCCGCCGAGCGGCGGAACGACCTGGTGGATCCCAAGGTGGCCGTGTCCAACCGTGTGTTTGCCGTCGCCATGGAAGTGGCGGGCCGCGAGCTGCCGCCGCCGCGGCCGTTGCCGCAACGCGCCCCGCCCGACGTCAAACGCGAGCCCCGCAGCGCGGCCGCAACCGCCCGGACGACTCCGTGAGCCGCATGGACACCGCCCCTCCCCAAACCACCTCGCGCTCGCACTTGTTGGAGTTCACCGTGCTGGGCACCGTGCTGGCGGCGATCATCTACGTGGTGGGCTTCCAATCGGAGGCCCGGCGCGCCGAGGCGCTGGACCGGCCGTTGCGCCAGGCCTGGGAAAGCTTCGCCGCCACCAACCAGTCGAGCGAGGCCACGGCCGGGCTTACGCTGGACCAGTTGCCCGCCACGCTCGAGGCCATCCGCCAGTCGGTGGGCGACCTCGCCGAACTGCGCCTGCTGGTGGCGGATCGCGTCAGCCTGTCCGGGGATGTCCTGGCCCAGATTCAGAGCCCGTTTTTGTTCATTGATTTTGAGAACGAGCGGCTGCGCCACGCCGAGTCCTTGTTCGCGTTGGCCCGGAGCAGGAAGGTGGCGTTCGAGCCCGCCGCCACGAACGGCCTGCCGCGGTACACGGCGGACACGGCCGAACCGTCCCTGCTGTGGGCCCGCCTGGAGTTTTCGCGACAGTTGCTGCTGACGGCCATCCACGCCCAGGTGGGCGCGGTGCGCGAGCTGGCGCAGTTGCCGGCCGTGAGCCACCGCTCGCTCATCAACGGCCGCCGGCTCTACGAGGAATTGCCCATGCGGATCGAGGTGGTGGGCACGGTGGAACCGGTGGGCCGGTTCCTGGCCAGCCTGCCCTTGCGCGGAGCGGAGCTGGAGGCGACCGGGCTGGCCGGCGCGCTCACGAACAAACCCGCGCTGTTCCTGAGCCATTTGCTGGCGCGCAAGTCCGCGCCCGAACGCCCGGCGGAGTTGCGGGCGGAATTGATCGTCAGCGGTTTTGTGCCGCTGGAAACGGGGCGGGGCGCCGCCTCTCCGCGCGCGACCGCCGCCCTATTCCGGTGATGTTCAACAGCCTGGAAAAACGCATTTGGGCCGCCGGCGCCGTGTTGCTGGCGTTGCTGGCGCTGCTTGGGGTCACGCTCTTACACCTCGGCGGTCGGGTGCCGGCGCTCAAGCCGCTGGGCAACGGCGCGGCGCGGGTGGCGGGCGAGTGGCCCACGCCGGCGCAGGTGGCGGCCTGGTTCGACCGCCAGGCGCTCACCCGCGTGGTGACGGAAACCAACGCGCCCAATCCCTTCCTCACCCTGTATTTTCAGCCGCCGCCGCCGCCCACCACCCGGCCGGTGGAACTGATCTACCTCGGCTACCTCGAAGGCTCCGCCAACGGGCGCCGGGCGTTTCTCCAGGTGGACCAGGAGACGCGCGCCCTCGCGGAAGGCGCGGTGGTCGTGGCGGACCATCGCGTCCACCAGATCGCCTCCCGGACGCTGGTGCTGACCAACCAGGCCGGGATCACCAACGTGCTCGAGTTCAACATCAAGAAGGTGCTCGTCGTCCCCGCCACATGAACGCCCCGGAGGAACCCAAACGCGAGGTGGGCGAGGTGCTCTTCGCCGCCGGCAAGCTGGACGCCGGCCAGTTGGAGCTGGTGCGCCGCCGCCAGAAGCGCCTGCGCACCCCGCAGCACCACGCCATCATTGAGCTGGGTTTCGCCTCCGAGGCGGACACCTACGACGCGCTCGCCACCTTGCACGGTCTGGAGTTCGTGGACTTGTGCGATTATGCCTTCCCGCCCGGCCTGCCGGACGAACAGGTGCTGCCCACCGCCGTGGTCCACAACCATCACGTCCTACCCGTGGCCATCGAGGGCGACTCGATCACGCTCGCGTTCATCGAGCCGCCACGCCAGACCGAGTTGGGCAACCTCCGGCTGCTTCTGAGCCGCCAGATCCGGCCGGTGCTCACCACGCCCAGTTGCTACCGCAACGTCATCCGCCAGCACTTCGGCATCGGCGCCGAAACCCTCCAGCACATGGACGAGGACCGGCCCGGCACCGACGCCTCAGCCGACGTCGCCTTCCAGATTGACGCGGGCGAGGACGACGCCCGAGTGAACGCCGGCATCACGCGGTACGTGGACCAGTTGCTCGCCGACGCGCTCCGGCTGGCGGCCACGGACATTCACATCGAACCGTACTCCACGCGCGTGAAGATCCGCTACCGCGTGGACGGCGTGATGCAGCCGGTCAAGACCCCGCCGGGCCTGCGCCAGGTGTACGGCGCGCTGGTCTCGCGCCTGAAGATCATGGCCGGCCTGAACATCGCCGAAAAGCGCCTGCCCCACGACGGCCGCATCACGATGAAAACCGACACCGCCGAGTACGACCTCCGCGTGTCCGTCGTGCCCACCAAGCACGGCGAGGCGGTGTGCCTGCGCATCCTCGGCCGGCAAAGCCTCCAGCTCGAACTCCGCGAGCTGGGCCTGGAGCCCGACCAGGAGGAGGTGATGCGCAACCTCACCAGCCTGCCCCAGGGCCTGGTACTGCTCACCGGCCCGACCGGCAGCGGCAAGACCACCACGCTCTACGCCGCGCTCGCCAACGCCAACGACGAGGGCCGCAAGATCATCACCATTGAGGACCCGGTCGAGTACCAATTGGAGGGCATCATCCAGATTCAGACCAAGGACGAGATCGGCCTGAACTTCGCCGCCGGCCTGCGCTCGATCCTCCGCCATGATCCCGACGTGATCCTGATCGGCGAAATCCGCGACCGCGAAACGGCCGAGATCGCCGTGCGCGCGGCCCAGACCGGCCACCTGGTCTTTTCCACGTTGCACGCCAACGACAGCCTCAACGTCGTCGTCCGCCTCCTCGACATGGGCGTGGACCCCTTCCCGCTCGGTTCGGCGCTGGTGTGCAGCATCGCTCAGCGGCTGGCCCAGCGCGTCTGCCGGCACTGCGGCGAGCCCGACGCTGCGCTCCCGGACGACCTCCGCAAGGAGATGGCCCAAAACCTCCGCCTGTCGCCCGGCGAAGTTGTGGCCATGCGGGGGCGCGGCTGCGTGGAATGCGGCGGCAAGGGCACGCGCGGCCGGGTGGCCATCTACGAGTTCTTCGTGATGAACGAAGACATCGCCGAACTGCTGGGGCCGGGCGTGTCCACCGGCCGGTTGCGCGCCGCCGCGCGTCAGCACGGCTGGCGTTCCCTGCGCGAACAGGCCTGGAAGAAAGTCCAGCAAGGCCTGGTGCCGATTACCGAAGTGCAACGCCTGACCTACCGGCTCAAGCAACCCACCGCCCAGCCGGTGCTCACGCTCGCCTGAGCGGGGGCGTCCTGTGCCGGTCGGGGAACGGCGCAGCTTGGAAAGCTCCACGTCTCCTTTCCCCTCACCCCGGCCGTCTCCCAAGGGAGAGGAAGCAGCGCGTTCCGTCTCCAGTGGAAACCGGCGGCCGGGCTGGCGAGGTGACTTCTCGAAAAGCTCGAAGCTGCGCCAAGGGTTCCCTTTCCACGAGGCGGATCGCGTTCGACCCCGGATTGCGGCCGCGACGCCTCCACGCCCGGTCCATCTGCGGTTCAACGATTCTGTTCGCGGCCGACTTGCAGCACGAAGCCAGACTGGCACTTTGCCGCGTGGACCCGGCCACCAAGCCCTCAAACCCGAAAACCGCGACTCACCGGGAAGCAGCCGACCCGGCTGTGACGGTCCCGGCAGGCGACCTGTCTGCCGGCTCCGCAAGCGACGCTTCGGCCCCCGGTTTGCGCCCCGGCGACCTCGCGCCGGATTTCAGCGCCCCAGCCCAGACCGGCGAGACGATTTCACTGGCCGGGCTGCGCGGCCGGTACGTGGTGCTGTACTTTTACCCGCGCGACATCACCCCCGGCTGCACGCTCGAAGCCTGCGGCTTCCGCGACCGCTGGCAGACACTCCAGGCGGCGGGCGCGGTGGTGCTGGGAGTCAGCGCGGACACCGTGGCCTCGCACCAGCGGTTCGCCCGGCTTTTCACGCTGCCGTTCCCGTTGCTGGCCGACCCCGGGCGCCGGATCATCCGCGCCTACCACGCCCAGACGACCAACCCGCTGCTCGGCTGGCTGGGGTTGGGCACGCGGCGGATGACCTACCTCATCGGCCCGGACAGCCGCATCCTCGAAGTCTGGCCGCGCGTGAAGGCCGCGGGCCACGCCGCGGAGGTGCTGGCCGCGCTGGAGCGGCACCAAACCGGCAAACACGCGGCCTGAAGCGGGCTCGCGCAACCGGAATTCCGAGCCGCGCCGACTCGGTGCCGCGGTGCAACCCGAAAACCGAAGTTGGGCAGGCGGGAGCGTTGCGCTGCGGCCAGCTTCGGTTTTCGGGTTCAGAACTCGCGCAGCTTCACGTTGCGGAACCACGCCTCGCCGCCGTGGTCCTGGAGCAGGATGTGACCGCGCAGCTTCTCCCCGAAGCCCGGCACGTCCTTGAACTTGCTGGCGGCGACAGCGGCCTTCACCTCCTGGCTGCCCGGCTCGTACGCGAGCGTCAATCCGCCGTTGAGCCAGTGCTCGACGCGGCTGCCCCGCACCAGAATGCGCGACTCGTTGAACTCGCCGGGCGGGCGCAGCTTGATGGGGATGCGCGTCGGCAGCACGTCGTAAAAGCCGGCGGTGACGTGCTTGCCGGGCGGGTCCACGGTCGCCGGATTCGCCCGGGCCAGCAACTGGTATTCGTGGCCGAGGGCGCTGCCGCGCGTCTCGGAGATGAAGTACTTCACGCCGCTGTTGGCGCCGGGCGCCAGCCGCCATTCCCAGACCAGTTCGAAATCGCCGAACGTGGCGTCGGTGATGATGTCGCCGCCCCCGCCGCTGGCGAGGTGCTTGAGGCAGCCGTCCTCCACGATCCAACCTTTGGCGGGAAACGTCGCCTTCTTGAAACTCCGCCAGCCCGTGGTGGTCCGGCCGTCGAAGAGCAGCTTCCAGCCGGCGGTTTTTTCGGCTTCGGTCAGTTCGTTCGCGCCCGCGCGAACCAGCGAAGTGCTGAAGCAGGCTGCGGCCAGCCACACCGCGAGCAGGGGAACCGGGTGGAAATTCATGCGCCGGCATGTAATCCGCGCGGGTCCGGCGGGTCAAGCCGGGTTCGGGCACGGGCTGCCCTTGCCGCCCGCCATGGTGCATCTCACTCTTTGCTGGCGGTGAAACGGCCGGAAGTTTAGGCGCGTGCGCCTGAGAAAAAGGGTAGGTCACCCCTCGCTGAGGGGCGACGGGTCCAGCCCCTGAGCCAGGGGCCGGCTACCCCACACCCCCGACAGGCAATACTGCTTGCGAGGAACTGAGAAGCGCCCGCTGGGCTGCGCCACCGCCACGGCGCGCTTGCCGTTCGCCCGGATTGTGCGGAGTCTGGCGCGGTGGATGATGTCATGAACATCGCGGACATGCGTGAGGAATACACCCGCGGCGAGCTGCATCGCCGCGACCTCAAGCCGGACCCGTTTGACCAGTTCGAGGTCTGGTTCGAGCAGGCCTGCCGGAGCGGGATCATCGAGCCCAACGCGATGAGCCTGGCCACGGTGGGCGCGGACGGCCGGCCCACGCTGCGCACCGTGCTGCTCAAGAAATGGGACCAGACCGGCTTCGTGTTCTTCACCAATCTCGAGAGCCGCAAGTCGCGGCAGATCGCTGAAAACCCGAACGTGGCGCTGCTCTTCCCGTGGCTGGCGCTGCAACGGCAGGTGGCCATCAACGGCACCGCCGAGCGCATCCCCACCGCCGAGGTGGTGGCGTATTTCGTGACGCGGCCGTTCGGCAGCCAGCTTGCGGCCTGGGCCTCGCCGCAGAGCCGGGTCGTCACCACGCGTTCGCTCCTCGAGGCGAAGTGGGAGGAGATGAAGCGCAAGTTCCGCGAAGGCCAGGTGCCCCTGCCCTCCTTCTGGGGCGGTTACCGCGTGAAGCCGCGGGACTTCGAGTTCTGGCAGGGCCGTCCCAGCCGGCTGCACGACCGCTTCCTCTACACCCCCAGGCCGGACGGCACCTGGCAGATTGACCGCCTGGCGCCGTGAGCTGCCAGGCCGGTGTCTTCCCACCCGGGTTCCGGGTGGCAGCCAGGGATGACTGCCGCTACCGCCACGCGCCGGCCACTCCCCACGCGTGCACATAACTGAGGCGCACCCGGCCGGCTTGCCAACCCACATTTTGCTTGGCAGCACGGCACCCCGGGTCTAAGACGCAGCCGGTTCTTTGATTCCGGATTGCGAAGCGCCTCGGGCGGGGTCGCCCCCGCCGGATCAACTTCGCCGTCCGGGCTGAACGCAGCGGCCTTGCGCCGCTGTCTGACCCCGGTCTGGGGCCCTGGGAACCTCGTGTGAATCGAGGACGGTTGCGCCACTGTGAAGGGCTACGAACTCCGACCGCCACTGGACGCGAAAGCTCCGGGAAGGCAGGAGCAAGGCTTGATGCCCTGAGTCAGGATACCGCCCGGGCCGGGCTCGTCGGGTCGCCAAGCCTCCGCAGACGGGTGCGTGGCGGCCAACTTCTCCGCCAAGAGAAGGATGAGGCCAGTTGCCCGAACCGTTTTCGGGCAGGATCGCCGGATGCCTTCATTCTCCGATTTGGCGGTGGATGAAGGCGTTTTGCTTTCGGACTTCCGCGCCGGGCGGCGCCGCCTCCACCGCGCTGGTCTCGCAACCGCAACAACGGTCGCCGGGTTGCGGGCGGGTCAGTCGCCCATGCCCGCCTCGTCGGCCAGATCGGAAAAGGACAGGTATGCGTGGTGTGAATGCGTGGGTGTGGATGGCGGCCGGCTGGCTCGCCTCGGGCCGGCTCTGCGCCGCGGGGCTGACGGTGAACGAAGACTTCGCCGGCGATCCGGCGGCGCGCGGCTGGCGGACGTTCGGCGAAGCCGCCTTGTTTCGCTGGGACGCGGAGGCCGGGCGGCTGGCGGTCACGTGGGATTCGTCGAAATCGAACAGCTACTTTTACCTCCCGCTCGGCCGGGTCTTGCGCCAGGCGGACGAGTTCGAGCTCAGCTTCGCAGTGCGGCTGGACGCGGTGCAACTGGGCACCACGCCCGGCAAGCCGTACACGTTCGAGACTGCGGTGGGCCTGCTGAATTTCGCCACGGCCACGCGGCCGGATTTCCTGCGCGGCACCGGCGTCAACTCGCCCAATTTGCTGGAATGGGATTACTTCCCAGACTCGGGCTTCGGCGCCACGGTCGCGGCCACCCTCATCAGCGAGCAGCACCAATGGGCCAGCAGTTTCAACTCGCCGGTGCCGCTCGAAACCGGCGTTGAATACCGCTTCCGGCTGGTCTTCACACCGGAAGACCGCCGGCTCCGCGCCACGATGCAGGCGGGCGACAGCCTGACACCGTTGCAGGACGTGCGGCTCGCGGACCGCTTCGACGACTTCAGCCTCGATACGCTGGCGGTGATGAGCTACAGCGACGCGGGCCAGGACCCGCAATTCGCCGGCTCGATCCGCGCGGAAGGCGTGGTGGACGATCTCCGGCTGGTGGTGCCGCCGCCGGCCATCCAGGAATTCCGCGGCGCGTTCGAGCAAGGCGCGTGGCGGGCCACCTTCATCGGCCGGGCCGACTTCGACTACACGCTCGAAGCCAGCGACGACTTGCGCGCCTGGACCGCAGTCGCGGGATCCGTGCCCGGCACCGGTGCCGTCCAGAGCGTGACGGATCCGCGCCCGCCGGCAGCCCAGGCGTTCTACCGGCTGCGCGCTACGCGACGTTGAAGCGGCCGCTCGGGGCAATGGGCACTTCTTCACCAGCGCCGTCTGAACTGGCCGGGCTGTTGAGCCCGAAAGGCGGGATCGGCGGGCCCACCCGGCCTGTGCCGGGCGCGCGCGCTCCCCGGCCAGATGCGGTCAGGGGGTTGAAACCACGTCTCCGCGCCCGCCGCGCCTTTTCGCTGGTCGAGTTGCTCGTGGTGGTGGCCGTCATCGGCCTGCTCGCGGCGGTGTTGCTGCCCGCGCTGGCCCGCAGCCAGGCGGCGGCGCGGCGGATTCGCTGCGTGGCCAACCTCCAGCAACTCGGTCTCGCCGCGCAGTTGTACTGGGACGATCACGCCGGCGGCGCGTTCCGCTACCGGGGCGCGTTCACCAACGGCGGCGACGTGTACTGGTTCGGCTGGCTGGAGCGCGGCGCGGAGGGCGCGCGGCGCTTCGATCCCGCCGCCGGCGCGTTGCATCCTTACCTGGGCGACCGCGGCGTGGCGGTGTGCCCGGCGTTGAATTACGCCGCGGCCGGCTTCAAGCTCAAGGCCACCGGCGCGGCCTACGGCTACGGCTACAACCTCCACCTCTCCGCGCCCGCCGGGCAGCCGGTCGTGAATGTCCATCGCCTGCCCCAGCCGGCGCAGACCGCCTTCCTGACCGACGCGGCACAGGTCAACACCTTCCAGCCACCCGCATCGCCCGAGCATCCGCTGCTCGAGGAATTTTACTACATCTCCGCCTACGAGCCGACGGCGCACTTCCGTCACGACGGCCTGGCCAACATCGTGTTCTGCGACGGCCACGTGGCGGCGGAGCGGCCGCTGGCCGGCACGCTCGATCTGCGCCTGCCCCGGGCCAACGTGGCGCGGCTGCGCCCCGAACTGCTGACCGTACCTTGAGTCGGGCGGACTGTTGACAACCACGAATGCACACCAACGGACACGAATGCCTGACCCGGTGTGGTTGGTTTCCGCAAGACCCGCGTCCAGGTAAACGCCTTCTTGAACACTTCGCCCGGATCGCGCCCACGCCTCCTTCCATTGGTGTTCCTTCGCGTCCATTCGTGGTTCGCGCGAAATGCTCCGGCTGAGCCGGCAAAAGAAATCCCTCCAAAGTCCCGGCCGGGGTGTAATTGTCAGGAGCGTCCAAGCACGCGATAACTCCCGCCATGAAGAAGTCGTCGAGACTCTCCCCCGCGCTGGGCTGCAGCCTGCTCGCCGTCGCCACCCTGGCCGCGGAAACGCCTGCCGCAGCCTCGCCGGACGCTTTGATCGTGTCCGCCGGCGCGGAGGTCGTGCGCGCGTGGCAGCCGCATCAGCGCCTTTACGTGAAGGGCAACCTCGGCCTGAGCGCCGGCACCTTGTCCGCGCTGGAGCAATGGCTGGACACGCACGCGACCAACTGGGTGGTGGTGTTGCTGGAGAGCGCCGCCGGCGAGCGGTACACCGACGCGGAAGGCCAGTCGTTCACGGGCATCGAAGCCGTGAACCACGCGCTCGGCAAGGGCCTGATGAGCCAGACCCCGTTCGGCCTGTCGGTGGACCCCCGCACCGGCGAGCGCAACGCCTGCTTCTTCGCGCTGTTCCTCAAAGACCGGCGCTTCTCGTACTACGGCTCCGATGCCCAGGACCGGCACGGGCTGGGCGAGGAGAACTGGATCGGCAACCTCGACGCCTCCGCCATCGCCGCCATGCGCAACGGCGGCCGCATCGCCGACGCGGTCAAGGACACGATCCAGTTCATCGAGAGCCGGCTCACCACCCGCATCGAAGCCGAAAAGCAGGAAGTGGCCCGCAAGGCCGCCGAGGCCGAGGCGACACGCGCCCGGCTGCAAGCGGAGGCGGAAGCGGCGGTGCAGTCCGCCGCCGCCAGCGTGGACACGCTCGAACAACGCACCGCCGAATTTACGCGCGCCCGGCCGGGCATGACCGGTGATCTGGCCCTGCCGGACCTGGCCGGCTTCAGGAGCCGCTTGGCGGAAGCGCGGCGTTTGCTCACCAGCGGCGACCCCGCGGCGGCCTGGCAACTGGCGGGCGAGCTGGCTCCCGCCACGGCGGCGGTGTTGCGGGCGCAGGACCAGCATGGCGCGGACGCCGCGCGCCTCGAGGAACTCGGCGGGCGCCACCAGGAACTGGCGCAGCACCGGCGGGCTGACGCGGCGCGGCGGGCGCTGGCAGCCGCGGCCGACAATCTCAAGACGGCCCGCGCCGAACATGCCCGCGGCGACTCGGCTTACGCGGGTCACCTCGCCGCCACGGCGCAGGCCCTTCAAAGCGCCGCGGAAGCCGTCGCCTTTGCGGAACGCATGGCGCGGGCGGCGACACTGTCCGGCGTGTTCGCCGCCAGCGGCGCCTGCGCGGTGCTGGGCTTGATCGGCCTGGCGCTGAACCGTCGTCGCCTGAAAGTGAGGCACGAGGCGGAGGCGCTGTTCGCGAACGTCAGCAAAGCCCTGCGCGAGAAAACCGACGCGCTGTTCGCCCTGCTGGACCGGCGCGCGGCGGTGGTGGGCGTCACCAGCCAGGACGCCGCCCGCCGCTACGCCGGTGAGACGCTCCGGCTCAGCCAGCAGGCCATCCAGGACGTGGACCAGCTTTTCATCATGTCCGCCTGCGTGGACCGCGTGCTCGCCGACGCCGAGGCCTTGCTGCAGCCGAAGTCCGCGGGCGCGCGGCTGGGCAACCGCTTCAGCCGCCGCCGCTACTTGCGCGTGCTGCGCCTGCTGCGCGACGAGCCGATCGCCTTCCGCCCCGACGAAGGCCTCGAGCTGATCGTCCGCGGCGCGCGCACCGAGCGCGACCGCCTGTTGGGCGGCGTGCACGCCTACCAGCCGTTCGCGATGACGTTCGAGGCCTTGCTGGCCGCCTTCAACGAACGCGCCGCCCGCGCGCTCGCGAGCCTGGACCGCATCGAGTCCTCCGCGCCGGAAGTCACGGCGCTGGCCGAGCAGGCCCAGCGCGACCACGACGCCGCATCCGCCGCGCTGGCTGAACTGGCGGCGCCGGCCGAAGGTCCCGCGACGTTGCGACTGGACCGCGTGGCCACGCGCCTGCTGCCCCGCGCCGCGACCGAACTGGCGGAATTGCTCAAGCGCGCCGCGAACGATCCGGTGGGCGCGCAGGCCGGGCACGGCGAAACAACAAAACGCCTGACCAGCGAAGCCGCCACGTTGACGCGGCTGACACTCGAGGCCCGGCGCGAGTTCCTGCCCGCGTTGACGCGGCACGCGGAAGCTTTGCGGGCCGGCGAGGTCAACACGGACTGGGTTTTCGCCCGGATCGAGGCCCTGGCGGCCGAAGGCGAGCGCCTGGGCGAACGCGCGGTTGAGCAAAGCGTCGCCGCGGAGATTGCCAGGTTGACGGAAGACTGGCGCGCCTTGCTGGCCACCGCGACCAGGGCGGCGGAGGTCAACACGCGCCGGCGCGAAGAATCGTTGAGCCTGCTGAACGAGGCCAGGACCGCGGTGGCCGCCGCGCGGGCCGAGTTCGGCAAGGCGCTGGGGCTGGACCCGGAGCGCACCTTGCGCGAAGCCGGGCACGATCCGTCCGATGCGCTCGCGCTAGCGGAGGCGCAATGGCGGGACGCGCGGGCCGGACTGGACCGCGGCGACGTGGCGTCAGCGGAAAACGCCTTGAACGCCGTGGCATGGCTCACCGGCGAGGCTCAGGGCATCGTGGCCGCGTCACGCAACGTGCTCGCCAGCCGCGAAGAGAGCGTGCGGACGCTGCGGCGGGAGACGGCGCGGCTGGCCGCCAGCCTGCCGGAGCACCAACGGATTCTGGACGAGATCGTGGCTGGTTACACGCTGGAGGTGCTGTCGCTGGGCGCGGGCGATGCGGAGCATCCGCAGGCGAACGGCACGGTGGCGGACAATCCCGCCGAAGCGCAGCGCGCCCTGGACGACGCGGCGTCGTGGCTGTCCGAAGCGGAGCGCGCGTTGGGCGAGGCGCGGTTGCTGGAGGCCGCGCAGCTTTGGGAGCGCGTGAAGGCCGCGCAGGAAATTGCGGCGGTGCGCCTCATGGAAATCGCCGAGAAGCGCGAGCGCCTGCGGAAAACCGGGGCCGCCAACCGCGCCCGGTTCGCCCAGGTGGAGACCCAGGCGAACGCGGTGCTGGCGCTGGCGAATGCGGCCGCGACCATGCAACCGACCCGCGAAGCAATCTTCGCGGCGCAACAACGGCTGGAGGCGTTGCGGCCGGCGGTGGCCGCCGCGGACGGCAATCCGTTCGCCATGGCCGAGGAGTTGGAGGCAGTGGCCGCCGCGTTCGCCGCCGCCGCGGATCGCGCGCGCTGCGACCGCGACGTGTTTGAAGAAGCGCAACGCAGCGTGCGCGCGGCGGCGGCGCAGTGGGGCCAGGCCCAGCAGGCGGCCCGCGACGCACGTTCCCGCGAAGTCCCGAGAAGCGCGGCGGCGCAGGCGGCGTTGCAGGAACTCGACACGTTGGTCGCCGCCGCCAGGACGGTCGAAGCGGCGCTGTCCCGGCCCCACGCGGACTGGAACGCGGTGGACGCGGAGGCCGATCGCATCTGCGGCCGGGCGGCCGCCGTCACGGCCACCTTGCGCGGCGAGATCGCCCGGGCCGACGCCGCGCTGGGCATGTTGAGCACGGCCGCCGCCGCGGTGCGCCGGGCGGGCGGCTGGACCGGCGGTCTGGGGGTGTTGATCGCGGGATCGCCCGGCAGCGAGGCGCTCGACGAGGCCCGCGCCTGGCTGCAACGCGGCGAATACGACCGGGCGCGGAGCCTGGCAGAGAGCGCGCGGCGCATGGCGGAGGCGGCCCTCGCCGCCGCCGAGGCGGAATTGCACCGGCGCCAAGTGGAGGAACACGCCCGGCGGGAGCGCGAGCGGCGTCGGCGCCAGGCGGAAGAAGCCGCGCGGCAGTTACGCCGGGCGGCTTCGTGGGGTGGCGGCTTGGGCGGTGGGGTCGGCGGCGGCGGGCGGTCCTTCGGCGGATCGTCCTGGGGCGCATCCGGTTCGGGCGCGCGGACTTCCAGCTTTGGCTCCGGTTCCGGCGCGCGGACCTCGGGCTGGTGACGGCCGACCACGCCAGCAAACCCGCGGGCGTCCGTGCCCGGCCGGCGGTGGAGCGGCTGACCGGATTTTGTCCCCGAAACGGGCAACTCAATCATTGACCCCTCGCCACGCATTAGGTTGAGTTGCGGCTTCCGGGCGGTTCCATGAGCGAACCGCGCGGTCCAAGAACACGAACCACGTTTATGGCTAAGGCAACGAAAGCACCGAAATACGTTTACCTCTTTGGTAACAAGAAAGCCGATGGCGACGGCTCCATGAAACCCCTCCTCGGCGGCAAAGGCGCCAACCTTGCCGAAATGTCCCGCATCGGATTGCCCGTGCCCCCGGGATTTACCATCACCACCGAGGTCTGCACCTACTACTACCAGCACAAGAAGACCTACCCCAAGGAACTCGACGCCCAGGTCAAGGCCGGCGTCGCCTTCATCGAGAAAATCATGGGCACCAAGTTCGGTGACCAGACGGCCATGCCCCTGCTCGTCTCCGTCCGCTCCGGCGCGCGCGACTCGATGCCCGGCATGATGGACACGATCCTCAACCTCGGCCTCAACGACCAGACCGTCCTGGCCCTGTTCAAGGCCACCAACAACGAGCGCTTCGCCTGGGACTGTTACCGCCGCTTCGTCCAGATGTATGGCGACGTCGTCATGGGCGTCCAAAAGCGCGCCGGGGAAGACCACGAGCCGTTTGAAGTCGTCATCCACGGCTACAAGCACGAGAAATACCACGGCGACATCGAGGACTCCAAGCTCACCGCCGACGACCAGAAGGAACTCGTGAAGCGTTTCCAGGCCCTCATCAAAGAACGCACCGGCGGCAAGGAATTCCCGCAAGACCCGTGGAAGCAACTCTGGGGCGCGGTGGGCGCCGTGTTCGGTTCCTGGATGAACGACCGCGCCATTGTCTATCGCCGCAAATACAACATCCCCTCCGAGTGGGGCACCGCCGTCAACGTGCAGGCCATGGTCTATGGCAACACCGGCGAAAACTCCGGTTCCGGTGTCGCCTTCACCCGCAACCCCGCCAACGGCGTGAAGGAGTTCTACGGCGAATTCCTCATTAACGCCCAGGGCGAAGACGTCGTCGCCGGCGTGCGCACGCCCGAACCCGTCGCCCAGCTCGCCCAGGAAATGCCCGCCGCCTACAAGGAACTCGACAACATCCGCACCACCCTCGAGAAGCACTTCAAGGACGTGCAGGACTTCGAGTTCACCATCCAGGACGGCAAGGTCTTCATGCTCCAGACCCGCAACGGCAAACGCACCGCCTTCGCCGCGCTCAAGTTCTCCATGGACATGGTCAAGGAGAAGCTCATTGACTGGAAGACCGCCATCCGCCGCAACCCGGCCGACCAGCTCGACCAACTCCTCGCGCCGATCTTTGAAGCGAAGGCTGAGAAGGCCGCGAAGGTCATCGCCACCGGTCTTCCGGCCGGCCCGGGCGCTGCCTGCGGCAAGCTGTATTTGAATGCCGACCGCGCCGATCAGGCCGCCGCCAAGGGCGAGAAGGTGCTGCTCGTCCGCAATGAAACTTCACCTGAAGATCTCCGCGGCATGATCGCTTCCGAGGGCATCCTGACCGCGAAAGGTGGCGTCAGCTCGCACGCCGCGCTCGTGGCCCGGCAGATGGGCAAAGTTTGCGTGTGCGGCGCGGCGGCGTTGCAGATTGATTACAACGCCAAGACCGTCACCGCCGGCGGCCAGACGTTCAAGGAAGGCGACTTCCTTTCCATCAACGGCACCGTCGGCAATGTGTATGCCGGCCAGATTCCGACCGCCGCGTCCGAGATCGTCCAGGTGCTCATCGAGAAATCCCTCGACGGCAAGAAGAGCGAGACCTACGGGATGTTCAAGACGCTCATGGATTGGTGCGCCAAGGTCACCCGGCTCCAGGTCCGCACCAACGCCGACACCCCCGAGCAGACCGAAAACGCCATCGCCTTCGGCGCCACGGGCATCGGCCTCACCCGCACCGAGCACATGTTCTTCGAGGGCAACCGCATTGACGCCATGCGCGAGATGATCCTCGCCGACAACGTCGAGGCCCGCAAAACCGCGCTCGCCAAGCTGCTGCCCTACCAGAAGGAAGACTTCGTCGGCATCTTCAA
>CAZMOZ010000013.1:92429-110489 GCA_964568145.1 uncultured Verrucomicrobiota bacterium | reverse complement strand
GTACGTCCGGTGGTGCGGGGGGACGGCGGGGGTAACCCCGCCTCCCACTCGATCCTCGCGGAACGCCCGCAAAGGCCCGGCTGGGATTGCTGCGGAACAGGCTGATGCCCTGAGGCGAGGAGAACGGTCAACCTGGCCGTTCCCGGCGGCGACCTGTCGCCAGGTCACTTCCCGCCTGCGGGGGTAGGTCGCCCCTCGCCGAGGGGCGACGGGTCCGGCCCCTGAGCCAGGGGCCGGCTACCCGATGCCGAATCCCCGCCGACTACCCACCTCTTTTTTTAGTTTCTGAGTTTGGGCTTTCTCGTCGGATCCATCAGGCTGGAAGCCCGACTCCACGGCCGGCTGGCGATACGGCCGGCAAGGAATTGAAATGCGCCCGGCGGACCTGACTTGCCCGCGCAGGAACCTGCCTGGCACTGACCGGTGTGGACGCGTTGCCGGGGTTTCCAAGGGCGGGTGGCACAACCCACCAGACAAATCCAGGAGCTGCCCGATATCAGCCGTCCTGGCGGCGTCGCCTCGGGTCCGGAACGCAGCGATTCGGAAAAGCTTGCGGGCGTTTCAGACAAGCCCCGCTTGACACTGGCAAGTGAGTGGCTGGGGAAAAAGATGGCGGGAGCGGCGGGGCTCGAACCCGTAACCTCTGCCGTGACAGGGCAGCGCTCTAACCAATTGAGCTACGCCCCCGCAAGGGAACGCGAAACTAGGCAATACCCCACGCAGCGTCAACGGTGAATTCCGGCGCCTTCGAGTCACGCGGGCGCATCTTGCTGTTTGTGCCGGGTCAGCCTTGAGGTGGTGGGGCGAGACTCCGTCGAGCCCTGACCTCTTGGGAACTGTGGTCGTCAGATTGCGGGCGGGTCGCCTGTGCCAGCTCGGCCCGCCCGCTGTCAGCATGAACTTGAGATGCGCCCGGTTTCGCCCCGGCGGGGAAATCATCTTTGACAGGTCCCGGCGGGGTTGGCACTGTGCCGCGCGCGGTTTTTGAACCCGGCGCAACCCCCGCAGACACACTCAAGCACGCCGGGATTGGAGAATGACGACTATGTCTGAACTGGTTGGAAACATGTTGATTGCCCAATCCGGCGGCCCCACCTGCGCGATCAACGCCAGCGTGGCCGGGGCCGTCGAGGAAGCCGGCCGGCACCCGGACCTGATTGAACAAATCTACGGCGGCCGCAACGGCATTTACGGCATCCTGCGGGAGCACCTGATTGACCTGCAGGAGGAACGCCGCAGCGCCATCGAAGGCCTCCGCTACACCCCGGCCGCCGCCCTGGGCACCTGCCGGTACAAGCTGGATTTCAAAAACAAGCCGGACCAGGCCGCGCGCGACATGGACCGCCTGTTCCAGGTCTTCCAGGACTTCAACATCCGGTATTTCTTCTACGCCGGCGGCAACGACTCCCAGGACACCTCGCTCAAGATCCACGAGGAGGCCGTCAAACGCGGCTGGGACCTGCGCGTCATCGGCATCCCCAAGACCATTGACAACGACCTGCCGCACACCGACCACTGTCCCGGCTACGGCTCGGTGATCAAGTACAACGCCACCACAGTCATGGAAGTGGGCATGGACGTGGGCAGCATGGCCACCGATGACGGCTCGGTCTGCATCATCGAAGTCATGGGCCGATCGGCCGGCTGGATCGCGGCCGGCACGGCCCTCGCCAAACGTGGCAACCCCGCCAATCCACCCCACATCATCCTGCTCCCGGAACTCCTGCTAGAAACCCAACCCTTCCTGGCAAAGGTCCGCGAAGTCGTGACCGCCTACAAGTACTGCGTCGTGGTCGTGGGCGAAGGCGTCAAATGGAAGACCAAGCGCCGCGAGAACGGCGCCGAGGTGGAGGTTATCGAGGAAGTGGGGGCGGATCCGACCAAGAAGGACGCCTTCGGCCACAAATACCTCTCCGGCGCGGCCCTCAAACTCAAGGACCTGGTCGAAGCCGAGCTCCAGACCAAGACCCGCACCGTCCTCCTTGGTTACGCGCAACGCGCCGCCGCGCACTGCGCCAGCCTGACCGACATCGAGAACGCCGCCGCCTGCGGCGTGGCGGCCGTGCAGGCGGCCGTGGCCGGCCAGAGCGGGTACATGATCAAGATCACCCGCGAGTACTACGACGACGAGACCGGCCGGCGGCGCATCCGCTGGGGCACCGCGCTCCACGACCTGCGCGACGTGGCCAACGTCGAGCACCCCGTGCCGCGCGACTGGATCAGCGAGGACGGGTTCATGGTGACCGACAAATTCCTCGAGTACGCCGCGCCGTTGATCGAGGGCGAGGTGCGCGCGCCCATGGAAGGCGGCCTGCCCAAGTACGTCGTGCTCGAAGGCGTGCCGGCCGAGAAGAAATCGCCGGAAGCGCCGGTCGAAACCGAAGCGCCGGCGCAACTTTAAGCCCGAAGGCCGAAGCTGGGCGTACCGCCGGATTCCATCCGGCCCAACTTTGATTTCGGACCAGGTACTTCCATCCCCCGGCCTCGCCTCGCGGCAAGCCACGCCGGCCGCACGCGGCTCACGCCACCCACCCCGAGGGGATGGGGGTCCCTCGGCCCAGGGCCAGCCTGGGCGCCGCCCCGGGTTCCCGGCTGCCAACCACCCGGCGCGTCTTGAAGGGGTGCGCGTGGCCTTGGAGCAAACGGCCGCCCTTCTGCCGGCACCCTTTCTGGGTGCGGGGGATTTCCGCGGGCCGCTGACCCAGGGTGGCGTTCGCCGGCGGGGGCCGGCTCGCTGCCCCCGGGCTGAGCTACCGGCACCCCGCCGGGGTGCGGCCGGCTGATGCTGGGGCCCAGGGAGCCGGCAGGCAAAGCGGCCAGCCGCCGTAGAATTACCCGCCCGGCGCGGAATCCGCTTCCGCCGCCAGCCGGCGTGGCGCAGGCTGGCGCCATGCGCAACCCAATCATCGTCGCCTTGGACGTGCCCGAGGCGGACCGCGCGCTGGCGCTGGCCGGCCGGCTCGCCCCGGTGGTCGGCGCGGTGAAGATCGGCAAGGAACTCTTCACCGCCGCCGGGCCGGACATCGTCCGCCGCCTGCGCGACACCGGCGTGGCGGTCTTCCTCGACCTCAAGTTCCACGACATCCCCCACACCGTGGCCCATGCCGTGGAAGCCGCCGCGCGGCTGGACGTGCAGATGCTCACCCTCCACACCAGCGGCGGGCGGGCGATGATGCAAGCGGCCGAGCGGGCGGCCCAAGCGGAGGCGCAACGGCTGGGCCGCACCCCGCCGCTGCTCCTGGGCGTGACGGTGCTGACCAGCCTCGACGACGCTGCGCTGGCCGAGTTGGGCGTCCCCGACTCGCCGGCCGCGCAGGTGGAACGCCTGGCCCGGCTGGCCATCCGGGCCGGGTTGCGCGGGCTGGTGTGCTCGCCGCTGGAACTCTCCGCCTTGCGCGCCTGGCTGCCGCGCGACGCGCAACTGGTCACGCCCGGCATCCGCCCGCCCGGCGCGGGCGCGGACGACCAGAAACGCACGCTCGGCCCGCGCGAGGCCCTGGCCGCCGGCGCGGACTGGCTGGTGATCGGCCGGCCCATCACCGCCGCGCCGGACCCGCGCGCCGCCGCCGAACAAATCCTCGCCTCGCTGGCCTGAGCCGGGATGTTTCGCCCGGGGAAACCAGGTGCGCGAATCGCCCGCGAACGGGACTCCGGCGCCGATGTTTTTGAAGGCTTGGGGGGTTGGTCAAAAGGTGAAAGGTTAGAGGGCCGGTCTGACGCTGCATTTTGACCTTTCACCCCTTTTACTTTTTAACTCCTTTAACGCGCTTGCGAACCGCCGGGCACTGGCTGCTTGGCAACCGCCGCGCGGGCCGTTACCACAGCCGCGACATGAGCGATTTCGTGGATCGCTTCGGCGGGGTGGCGCGGTTGCTCGGCGCCGGCGCGCTGGAACGCCTGCGGGCCGCGCACGTCTGCGTGGTGGGCCTGGGCGGCGTGGGTTCGTGGGCCGTCGAGGCGCTGGCCCGCAGCGGCGTCGGCCACCTCACGCTGGTGGACCAGGACGACGTGTGCGTCTCGAACATCAACCGCCAGCTTCCGGCGCTCAGTTCCACGATCGGCCGGCCCAAGGCCGCCGTGCTGGCCGCGCGCGTGGCGGACATCAACCCCGCCGCGCAGGTCCACGCCCGCGAGGAATTCTTCACCGCCGCCACCGCCGGGGATTTGCTCGCGCCGCGGTTTGACGCGGTGTTGGACGCCATTGACAGCCCGTCGTTGAAGGCGCGGCTCATCGCCGGCTGCCGGGCCCGCGGCCGGCCGGTGGTCTGCGTGGGCGGCGCGGGCGGCCGGCGCGACCCGACGCAGATCCGCGTGGCGGACCTGGCGTTCACTTCGCGCGACCCGTTGCTGGCCGGGGTGCGCGGCCATTTGCGCCGGGACCACGGCTTCCCGCGCGGCGACGCGCCGTTCGGCGTGGACTGCGTCTTCTCGACCGAACCGCTGATCTACCCGGAATCTTCCACCGAAGGTGCTCCGGCCGCGGCGGAAGCCGCCGGCGGGTCGGCGTGCGAACGCCGGTTTGGCGCCCTGTGTTTTGTCACCGGCGCGTTTGGCTTTGTGGCGGCGGCGCAGGTGGCGGCGAAGCTGGCGGGCCTGCCGGGTCTGGCTCCGCCACGCCGCGCGGCCGGCCAAAGAGGCGGATGAAGTTCGCCTCGACCTGCGCGGCCAGGTCTTCGAGCGGGCGGCCCAGCAGTTCCGCGGCGAACGCGTACACCGCGCCGAGATTGGCAGGGTGGTTCAAACCCCAAAACCGGGGTTGAGCCGGATGGGAATCCGGCGCTGCGGGCAACTTCGGTTCTCGGGTCGGCTCGGAAACCGGAGTTCCGCGAACGAGGTCGCCCGCGCCGCCGCGAACTTCGGTTGGCGGGTTCACCAGCCGCTCCGCGTTGTCGCTGGCGGCCGGGTCCGGCAAACGATGTTTTACCCGGTCTTCGGGCAGGCACTGATCGGGCGCGTCAGTCTCGATCAGGAACCGGTCGGGCGGCACGTGGCGGAGGGTCTCGCGCTGGCGTTGCTTGCGCTCGTGCGCGAAGTAGCCCGGCAGCGAGAAGTACGCGCCCAGCGCCGCCAGCGGCGCGATCATCTCGACGGGGCCGCCGTAGGAATGCAGCAGCACGCCGCGCGCGGGTCGCGGGCCGGCGCGGAGCAGCTCGACCAGCTTCCCCCAGGCTTGCAGGCAGTGGATGCTGGCGGGCAGGTTCCGCTCCGCCGCCAGGCGCAGTTGCCAGGTGAAGACTTCTTCCTGGGCGACGAGATCAAGCCCGCGCTTCCAGCGGTCCAGGCCGATTTCGCCGATGACCGCGCCCGGCGTTTCGCGCAAGACGCGCTCCAGTTCTTCGCGCCAGGCCGGCGTGCGCTTGCCGACGTACCACGGGTGGTAACCGAAGCCGGGGATGACCAGGTCCGGGTGGCGCCGGGCGAGCGCGGCCACGGCCGGCCAGTCAGCTTCGCCGGCGCCGTTGACCACCATCGCCGCCACGCCTTCGCGGCGGCAGACCGCGAGGAGTTCCTCCTGGCGTCCGCCGAAGCGCTCGTCCTGGAGATGGTTGTGGGCGTCGTAGAGGCGCATGCGATCAGGTCATCGCCGCGTGCCGGCGCGCGAAATTCTGAATGTGCTCCCAGACCCGCGATTGAGCGGCGCGGCGGCTGGCGGTGAGCAGGCGGTCCAAACCGAGTCGCCGCGGCAGGTCCGGCGGGGCGGCGAGGATCGCGGCGGGCGGCAGGTCGTCGGCCAGTTCACAATGCAGATTCGCGACCGCGCGCACGATCTGCGAATCCGAATCGCAGGCAAAGCGGCAGCGGCCATCGCGGAATTCGGCCGCCAGCCAGAGCCGGGACAGGCAACCGGGAAGCAGGCGGGCGTCGGTGCGCTGTTCGGGCGGCAACGACGGTCGTGACCGCGCGCGCTCGATCAACCACGCCAGACGGGCGGGCGCGGTGCCGCAAGCGGAAAGCTGCCCGGCAAGCTCCCGGACGCGCTCTTCGATCCCGGCGTGGGATGGCGCGGAGAGCGCGTTGACTGGCCGTGGTGATTCCATCGCGCCGGAAACGTTCCAGTCCCGTCCCGGCACCGCAAGTGGGATTGGGGGAAGTTGGTGAAAGGTGAATGGTGAGCGGTGCAAGGGTGAGCCCCGCAGTGGCCATTGCTGGGAGCGCCGGAATCTTGGCCGCGCAACGCAGCCGCCGGGACTTGCCGGCAAGGATGCCGGCGCTCCCAGTGGATGCCGGCGCTGCCAGTTCGCGCCGCCGTGGAGGCGTTCAACGCTTCAACCGGTTTCAGCCCGGTTGACGCTGTAACGGCTCAGGCTTGCGCCTTGCCAGCCTTCGCGCGCGGCGGCTTCGCGGCGCCGGCCGGCGCAGAGGGCTTGGCCGCCTTGCGGCGGCCAGGACTTGCGGCCTTGGCTTTCGCCGCCTGGGCGGGCGGCGCTTTCGGCGCGGTCTTCTCGTGGATGACCTGGCGCAGGCGGTCCACCTTGGCGTCCAGCTCCGACCGGGCTTTGGCCAGGCCGCCTTGCGTGCAGTTGATGGCCTCGGTCAACAGGTCGCAGCCCTGGCGCAGGCGCGCGGTGAAGCTGCCGTCCTTGAGTTCGACGCCTTTGGTTTCGAGGAACGAGCGGACGTTCCGGAACAGTTCGTTGCGTTTGAGCGTTTTCATGTCTTGCTCGAATTGGCATCACCATGCCGCGCTGCCCGGCCCGCGCCCATTATGGCGGCGGGTCGCCTTTGTAGCCCGCGGCGCGCCAGCCTGGAACTCACCGGGCCGCGCGCTTGAGGGTGTGCTGGGCCACCCAGCGGGTGGTGTAGCGGCGCTGGAGTTCATCGGCGGGCAGCGCGGGCCGCGGCTCGCGCCCGTAAAGCTGGTCGTTCATGCCGTGCCAGGGCAGCGGCCCGACCTGCCAGCCCAGTTCGACGTGGAAGTCCGCGTCCTTGTCCCAGCCCACAGTGTACAGGAAGAAGTCGCGGACCCTGCCCGGCGGCTTGGGCGGCAGGCGGTCGGCGGCGAACTCGAGCGTGAGTTCATCGCCGCCGTTCAACAAGGCCAGCGCGTTGTCCTCGCGCGCGACCAGTTCGTCCACCGGACCGTAGCGCGTACACCACCCGGCCGGCGTGATCGTCCAGGGCGCGCTCTGGAACACGCGCTCGTACACCGGCGTGAGCGGGAAGGTCCAGTCCAGGTCGGCGAATTCGCTGAAGCCGCGCCAGTGCAGGTCGGCGCGGTCCGGCGCCAGGCGGGTGACGCGGGTGTCGCCCGCGGGCCGGCGCTCGAACAACGCGATGCGGTCCCAGTGAATCTCGAAGGCGGCGCCGAGCCGCAGGCGCCCGCTGCCGGGCGGCAGCTTGCCAGCAAGGTCAATCAGGATGGTCTTGGTCTTGCCGGCCGGCGCGCCCGCCACCACGTCCACTGGCTGCCAGCGGTCCGGGGCGGTTTCGACCTCGAGCTGCGGGAACGGGAAGGGCAGCTCGGGATTGTGCGACGCGGCCACGTTGGCCATGCCGCCGCCGAATCGCAGCCAGCCGGTCAGGGCGAGCACGAGCGGCTTTTCGACCGCCAGCGGCCCGAAGTCCAGCACCACGCCGTGCGGCTCCGCCAGGCCGCGCAGTTGCGGTATGCGCAGCCGGGGCGGCGACACCCGGCGGTCGTCCGCTGCCTGGAGCCGGTCCGTGCAATCGCTGCCGTCCAGCCGCGTGGCCGCGCGCAACGGCACGCGCTTGTGCAGCGTCCAGATTTCCCCGGACGGGAACGGCGGGCCGGGCCGGAACTTGTCGGTGGTGTGCACCTCAGTGCCGGGCGGGTGATCCACCACCACCAGTTTCGCCTCGTCGAGGTAAAGCACCTCGCGCAGTTCCTCGGTGATCTGGACCACGTGCCGGCCGTCGCGCGGCGGGAACATGGTTTCGTCGCCCAGCCAGACGTGCTCGCGCGGGTCGGCGGCCGCGAGGACCGTGTCCGCCACGCGCAGGCCCAGCGGCGCGGAGCCGAGGAGGTCTGTCACGAACCGGAAACGCTGCCCGTCCCAAGCGTACAGGTACGGACACGAGCCGGTGGGCAGAATGGGCTCGGGCACTTCGAGCGCGCGCCGCGCATCCACCTTCACGTCCACGATGTTGAACGGCAGATCGAACCACCGCGCCGTGAGCGAGTCAATCTGGTCGCGCCGGCCGACGCCGATCTCGATGGGCAGCGCCTGCACAGTGCGGTGGACGCGGAAGCTGGCCGAGGCGATCTCGATGCGGATGCCCAGCCCGTTCGCGTTCGAACGGTTGCCGATCAGGCGCAGCTTGAGCTGGCGGTTGGCGTTGCCGCCGTCGTTGCGAAACAGGCGCAGCCCCTGGCCTTCGAGGCTGAAGACCAGGTCGGTGTCGCCGTCGCCATCGAAGTCCGCCGCCGCCACGCCGGTCACGCGCGCGGCGGGCAGTTGATCGAGCTTCGTCTTCGCGGTCACGTTCTCGAACCGGCCGTCGCCCACGTTGCGCCAGAGTTGCGCGCCGGCGCCCAGTGCCAGCAGGTCCAGCCAGCCGTCGTTGTCGAAATCCACCAGCCGCAGTTCTTCGAGGCCGGACTGGGCGAGCGGCAGGCGGCTGAAGCGGTTGATGCCGCCCAGCAGGAGGTCAACGTGGCTGGAGCCGCCCGCCAGGAGGTCGGTGCGCGAATCGCCGTTCACAT
This sequence comes from uncultured Verrucomicrobiota bacterium, assembly GCA_964568145.1. GTDB lineage: Bacteria > Verrucomicrobiota > Verrucomicrobiia > Limisphaerales > J093 > DSVZ01. The sequence goes on along the minus strand of CAZMOZ010000013.1, from coordinate 101,824 downwards.
CACCGATGGCGAGCACGTGGCCTTCGAGCTGGCCGGGCGGGAAGTTGGTCGGCATTAACGGACCGCCGCGCACCTTTTGCAGCAGCAGCGGCGGCGCGGCTTCGTGCGACACAACCACGTCGAGCAAATCGTCGTTGTTCCAGTCGTCCACCGCGATCTGGCGCGCGCCGGTGAGGCTGGCCGGCACACCCGAGGTCGCCGTGGCGTCCACGAAATACATGTTGCCGAGGTTGCGCAACACGCGCAGCCGCGTGGCGTCCGGGGTGATCACCAGCAGGTCCAGCTTGCCGGTGAAGTCCAGATCGAGCACCGCGCCCGCCCGGCCGACCAGGCTGCCCAGGCCCGAGGCCCGGGTGAGGTCGCGCGCGGCGGCGTTGGTGCCGAAACGGAAGGCGTGCGAGGCGGTGTCGCCCAGCACGATCACGTCGTCGTAGCGGTCGTTGTTCAAATCGCCGGTGACGGCCTGGTGGAAGGTGACGCCGGCCTTCATCGGCAGCGGCTCGCCCAGCGGCGCGAACCGGCCGCCTTGGTTGGCCAGCACGCGGAAGCCGTTGGTGCCCTCGCGCGCGAACAGGCTGTTGCGGTCGTCGCGGTTGTAATCCAGCACCGTCAGCGGGCCGGCGTACTTCGCCGCGCCCTCGCCGAAGGCCGCGGCGGTGGCATCGGCGAAGGTGACGGCGATGCCTCGGGGATCGGGTTTCTCGAGTCGCTCGGGCGCGCGGGCCTGGGTGTGTTTGCAGCGCTCGTACGTGGCGGCGGTTGCGGGCGGAGCGTCTTTCGGCATCACGGCCTGGTGTTGTTCGAGCGCTTTCATGCCTTCATCCTGCCGCCCGGCGCGGATCAACGCCTGGCCCAGCGCGTAATAGGCCACCGTATGTTTCGGCTCGAGCCGGATGAGTTCGTTGAACGAGGCAATGGCGTCGTCGTAATTGCCCAGCTCGGCCTGGGCGCGGCCCAGTTGGTAATGCACCGCCGCCACCGTGGGATCGAGGTCACGCGCTGAAAAGAGCGCCTTGACCGCGTCCTCGAACTGCCGCAGCCGCAGATGCGCGCAGCCGGCGACGTAATAAGCGGCGGCCAGATTGCGGTCGTAGCTCAGCGCCTCCTCGGCCCGGCGCAACGCGTTGGTGGCGTCGCCGGCCAGCAGGTGGGTGTTGGCCAGGTTGAGCAGCGCGTCCGGGCGCGCGGGCTCGAGCCGGACGGCCTGCTCGAAGAGCGGCAGCGCCTTCTCGCCCTGGCCCTGGTCGTAGTAATTCTTGCCCGTGCTCATGACCCGCGTGAACTCGTCGCCGCCGGCGGCGCGGTCGGGCTTCGAGCAGCCGGCCGCGAGCAGGAGCAGCCCGCCGGCGACCGCGAGCCACCCGAGGCCGGGGGCGACGCGCGGGGATTCGCGGAGTGGAACCGTTGGAAGAATCATGCCGGCAGCTTAACCGGGGGCGAAGTCGCGGCAAGGCGGAACCACGAATAGACACGAATGGACATAAATGAACCCGGCGCGCGCAGCCGCAGGCGGGAATGGTCAAATGGGTGACTGGTTAAATGGGTCACAGGACCGGAAACCTGGCGTTCGCGTCCATTCGTGTTGATTCGTACAACTGTCCCGAAAAATGTGCGCAAGCCGTGCAAACTTTCCTGGCCGATGTAACTGATTAACGCATTTAACATTGGCTGCGGTGCCGCCGCGCCGTCCCCAGTGGTGTTCATTCGTGGTTCCTCCCGGCTCAGCCCGCCCGGTCCGCCCGGGCGGTGTCGCGACGGGGATTTGCGGTTGCCGCAGGAGCGGGCTTCGGGCATCTAGCCGGCATGGAATACCTCTACGCGGCGCTCATCGGCCTGGGCGGCGGCCTGGCCAGCGGACTCTTCGGCGTGGGCGGCGGCATCGTGATGGTGCCGGCGATGGTCCTGCTGCTGGGCCGCGACATCAAAACCGCCATCGGCGTGTCGCTGACAGTGATCGTGCCGGCGGCGTGCGTTGGCGTGTTCCAGCACCAGCGATTCGGCCACGTGGACTGGCGGCTGGCGGCGGCGATTGTGCCGCTGGCGCTGGCGGGCAGTTGGTGGGGCGCCTGGCTGGCCAAGGTGCTGCCCGCGCTCACGCTGGCCCGGCTCTTCGGCGGCTTCCTGATCCTGGTGGGCATCTATTTGCTGGCCCGCAAGCCGTAGTCGTCAAACTCCCCAAAGCCCGGGTGGGTCGCCCGCAGTGGCCTCGGCCCGACGACCCCAGCCCCAAATGGCAGGGCTCGACGGAGTCTCGTCCCACCGCGTCAAGGCCGTACCGCCTGCCGCAGAAGGGTGAGCTTGCCCTCCGCCGGGTCGGGCGCGGGTTTCCGCTGGCATTTGCGCCCGCCGCGCCTAGCTTGCGCGCCAACGCATGAGCACGCACGCCGGTTCCACCTCGAGTTCCGCCGCCGCGGGTGTTCCCGCCTTTCAACCGTTCATCCCCGCGCACGTGCAACTGCCCGAGTTCACGTCCGTGCCGCTGGTCGTCGGCACCCTACTGGGCATGGTCTTCGGCGCGTCGTCGCTGTATCTCGTCCTCAAAGTCGGGCTCACGGTGAGCGCCTCGATCCCGGTGGCGGTGATCGCGATCACGCTGTTCAAGCTGGCCGCCCGGTTCGGCTTCCGGGAAACCACCATCCTCGAAAACAACATCGTCCAGTCCGCCGGCTCCGCGGGCGAAAGCATCGCCTTCGGCGTGGGTGTCACCATGCCGGCCATCCTGATCCTGGGCTTCGATCTGGAACTGAGCCGCGTGCTGCTGGTGGCCAGTCTGGGCGGCCTGCTGGGGGTGTTGATGATGATCCCGCTGCGGCGGGCGTTGATCGTGGCGCAGCACGGCGTGCTCAAGTTCCCGGAAGGCACGGCCTGCGCGGAGGTGCTCAAGGCCGGGGCGTCCGCGGAATCGAAGGCGGCGGCGGCGGCCGCGGCGCGGGGCGAAAGCGGCGCCGCCAGCGCGGGCATCGAGTCCAACCCGGCCATCATCTTCATCGGCTTCGCCATCGGCCTGGTGTACAAGGCGCTCTACAAGATTCTGCTGCTCTGGAAGGAGACGCCGGAGAAGATCTTCGGCGCGCCGTTCAAGGGCGGTTCCGTTTCGGTGGAGGCCTCGCCGGAGTTGCTTGGAGTGGGATACATCATCGGCCCGCGGATCGCGTCCATCATGTGCGCCGGCGGCGTGCTCAGCTACCTGGTGCTGATCCCGGCGATCATGTTCTTCGGCGAGCACGTGCCGGGCGTCGTGCCGCCGGGCGGCCAGCCGATCCGCGAGATGGGGCCGCAGGCCATCCGCAGCGATTACATCCTGTACATCGGCGCCGGGGCGGTGGCGGCGGGCGGGATCATCAGCGTGCTGCGGTCGCTGCCGATCATCTGGCACGCGCTGCGCGGGGGCTTGCGGGATTTCAGCGGGGCGCGCGACCTCGCCGCCGACGCCGGGCGCACGGACCGGGACATCTCGCTGAAGGTCGTGTTGATCGGCGTGCTGGCGCTGCTGGCGGCCATCACCCTGGCCACACCACTGGAGATGAACGTGCTCGGCGCGCTGATGATCGTGGTGTTCGGCTTCATCTTCGTGACGGTGTCCTCGCGGCTGACCGGCGAGATCGGGTCGTCGTCCAACCCGATCTCCGGCATGACCGTCGCCACGCTGCTGCTGACCTGCCTGATCTTCCTGCTGCTCGACTGGACGGAGGCGCGGTACTACATCACGGCGCTCTCGGTGGGCGGCATTGTGTGCATCGCCTCCTCGAACGGCGGCACCACCGCGCAGAGCATCAAGACCGGCTACCTGGTCGGCGCCACGCCGCGTTACCAGCAACTGGCCCTGCTGGTCGGCGCGCTGGCCTCGGCGGTGGCCCTGGGCCCGGTGCTCACCGTCTTGAATGACGGCGCGACCACCTACGTGCCGGTCGCCTCGCTGCCCGGCGTCCCGCCCACGATGCGGGCGGACGTCGCAAAGCTCGCCCAGCGCGAGACCATCAAGGGCCGGCAAAAGGCGATGGACGGCAACGAGTATTTCGTCTGGCACAACACGAACGAGGAGATCGGCCCGGCCGGACGCTACCTCGTCAACGACCAGGGCGCGCCGGTGTACCTGGTGGACCCCGGCATCAACGGCACCCACCGCACGCTGCCCGACGGCACGAAGGTGGAGAAGTTCGACGCCCCCAAGGCCGTGTTGATGTCCTACATCATCAAAGGCATCCTCAGCCGGGAACTACCCTGGGGGCTGGTGCTCATCGGCGCCATGATCGCGCTGGTGCTCGAGATGTCCTTCCTGCCGTCGCTGGCCTTCGCCACCGGCGTTTACCTGCCGCTCAGTTCCTCCAGTCCCATCTTCATCGGCGGCCTGGTCCGCAAGGCGGTGGACGCCTACCTCCGGCGCAAGCACCACCGCGCCAACCTCAGCGAGGAACAGCTCGCCGCGGAAGGGGACAAGAGCCCCGGCGTGCTGCTGGCCTCGGGCTACATTGCCGGCGGCGCCATCGCGGGCATCGTCATCGCCATCGTCGCGGCCTCCGCCGACCCGAGCGCGACCGGCTTCCGCAAGGTTCTGGCTTCATTCAACGAAACCATCGCGGCGATGGCGAAAACCAATCCCCTGATCAGCGGCAACTGGTCGGACGTGCTCTCGCTGCTGCCCTTCGCGGTCCTCATCGGGCTGCTCTACCTCACCGGCCGGGACGTGATCCTGGCGCGCAAAACTCCCGGTGGCCAACCTCGCTGAGCCCCGGCCAGGGGGCGCGACTCCGTCGAGCCCGGCTCAAGCGCGGAACGCGGATTTGGTTCGTGGTTGGTTGTTCGTTGTTCGTGGTACCTGGCCTTCGGCCTTTGGACTTCGCATTTCGGATTTCGCCTCGCTGAGTCGAGATTCCGTCGCGCCCGGCTCAAGCGCGATTTGACGGCCGGACCGGATTGGGCTCATGCTGGCGCCATGCCCACCACTCAGTGCTCGCTGCTGCTCACGGCCTTTCTCCTGGCCCTTCCGCTCCGTGCGGAACCGACCAAGATCGCCTGCGTGGGCGACAGCATCACACAGGGGGCCGGCCTGTCGAATCCCGCGCTGGAAAGCTACCCGGCCCGGCTCCAGCGGCTGTTGGGCACCAATTACGTGGTCCGAAACTACGGCGTCAGCGGCCGCACGCTGCTGAAGCAGGGCGACTTCCCGTACTGGAAGGAGGCATTCTTCAAACAGAGCCACGACTGGCAGCCGGACATCGTCATCATCAAGCTCGGGACGAACGACTCGAAGCCTTACAACTGGCGTTACGGAACGAACTTCGTGGCCGACTACGAGGAGTTCGTGGCCAGCTACGCCAGCCTCGCCAGCGCACCGCGAATCATCGTCTGCGCGCCCTGCCCGGTGTACGGCAACGGCGCGTTCGACATCAAACCCGGCACCGTGGCCACGAACATCACGCCGGCCATCCGCGACCTGGCGACGCGGCGGCAACTCGATCTGGTGGATTTCCACACGCGCCTGGCCGGGCATCCGGAGTGGTTCCCAGACACGGTGCATCCCAATTCCCGCGGCATGGCCGCCCTGGCCGCCATCATTCACGACACGTTGATGGAAGGTCCCCCGAACGAACCGGCGCCCGCGCTGAATTGGGACCGGGTGACGCCCAGCCGGATCGTGCTGCGCTGGCCGGCGTCCTGGGCGGGTCTGGTGGTCCAGACCACCACGGCGCTGCGGGACTCCAACCTGGTCTGGACGGTGGTGGAGGCAGTCCCCAACAACGTGGGCGCGGAACTGCGCCAGACCAATTCGAGCAGCGGCGCGCCACGTTTCTACCGGCTCTGGCAGCCTTGAACCCGAAAACTGAATTGGGCAGGAGAGACGCGCACTGCGCTGCGGCCAACTTAGGTTCTCAGGTTGAAACAGCCGGCGATTGGCCGGGCTCGCACGCTTCTTCTTCAACTTCGGTCTCTTGACCAGGCGGCCGGTCAGCGCCGCACCTCGAAGTACCAGGCAGTCAGCGGCGCCAGTGGCGGCAGGTCGAGACCGGAATTGCGCAAGGCGGCGGCCGTTGTCGTCACGCGCAGCGGTGCCTCGCCGGCCAGCCGGTCGGTGAATTCCAGCCCGGCCTCACCGCCCGCCGCCTCGAGCGCGGCCAGGGCTTCCGGCGGGAAGACGATCCGGACCTCGCGCAGCGTCTCCCGGCCGTGCAAGTTAGCGACGACCAGGAAGCGCTGGCTGCCCGCCGGATCGTGGCGCAGAAAGGCGTAAAGCCAGTGGCCGCTGGCGGTCTCGCCGGCGAGCCGGCCGTACCGCGCGTTGCGGACGTTGACGCGGTTGAGCGGGATGAACTCGCCGCGCCGGAAGGCCGGCGCCTGGATGAGCTTGAGCAGGTGGGTGTACCAGGCCCGCAAGTCCTTTTGCGCCGCCGAGAGCCGGCCGCCGTCGTAGCGGTGGCCGTTCACCCACTTCGCCAACTCCGGCATGGACCAGTAGTCGAAGATGCTCGTGCGGCCGTCGTCGCCGCCGAAACCTTCCGCGCCCAGCGCCGGCTCGTCCACCTCTTGGCCGTTGTAGATCAGCAGCGGCCCGCGCCCGAGGCCGAAAAGGATCGCCGACACCGGCCGGCCCACGCCGGCGCCCAAGCCGGCCCAGTTCTTCGGGCTCGCCAGGCGGACTTCATCGTGGTTTTCCGCGTAACGCAGCGCCTGGTGGAGCGGCGCCACCGCGCCCAGCACGCCGTCCAGGTCGTTGGCCCACTTCGGCCCGTCGTAAAGCTCCTTGAGAATGTCGTAGCTGGCGTCGTCGTACACCGCGTCGAAGCCGGCCTCGATCAGCGCGGCCAGCACGTTGTCGTCGGTGAGCTTGTTCGGGTCGTTGTCGTACGCCTCGGCCACGAAGAACGCGCCGGGCTGGCGTTCGCGGGCGCGGCCGGTGGCCCAGCGCCAGAACTCCAGCGGCACCCAGTGCGCCATGTCGCAGCGGAAGCCGTCCACGCCCAGCGCCTGCCAGTGCGCGAGCACGGCGTCCATCTTGCGCCAGGTGTCGGGCACCGGCTTGTCCGGCCAGGCGGCGGTGGGAAACTCCTTCGGCCCGTGCCGGCCTTTGGTGAAGTCGAAGCCGTAGTTGAGCTTGACGGTCTCGTACCAGTCGCCTTCGCCCGGCGTCCACGAAACGACGTTGTTGCCGGTGACCCGGCCGTGCTCGCGCTCGGGTTCGAACAACCCGTCGCAGCCGCCCACGACCCGGCAGGTGGGGCTGACCGGCTGGCCGTCCTTCACGGTGGGCAGCCGCAACGGTCCGGCACCTTCGAGGTAAAAGAAGTTGTTGTCCGACGCGAAAAACCGGGAACGGTCGTCGCGGTCGCCGAAGTTGAGTTCCGGTTTCACCACCGAGCGGTGGCTGCGCGCGACGTGGTTCGGCACAAAGTCCACCAGGACCTTCAGCCCCGCGGCGTGCATCCGCTCCAGCAGGGCGCGGAACTCGTCCAGCCGCTTCGCCGGGTCGTCGGCGTAGTCGGGGCAGACGTCGAAATAATCGCGGATGGCGAACGGCGAGCCGGCGATGCCTTTGAGCAGGTCGGGATCGTCGGCGGGCAGGCCGAGGGCGGCGTAGTCCGTGGCCGTGGCCTGGCGCAGAACGCCCAGCAGCCAGACGTGCGTGACGCCGAAGTCGCGGAGGGCGCGCAGCGCGCGGGCGTCGAGGTGGCTGAACCTGCCGACGCCGTTTTCCGCGAGCGTGCCGTTGGGTTTCCGCGTCTCGTTCGTGTTGCTGAACTGGCGGAGGAAAAGCTGGTAGATGACCGGGCGCGCGGGGGCGTCGTTCACGGCCGCAGCAAAGTCCGTCGTGGTGACGCTGGCAAGCGCGAGCAGCAGGGCCAGCGTGCGGGACCAGCCGGCCGGTTGAGGGGCGAACATGCGGGCAGCGTAGCCGGCGCGGGCCGGGCGCGGAAGACGAATTGCCCGCTGCCGGTGTGGCGGCACGAGGCCGGTCACCGCGAATCCCGGCTGGCGCGCGGGCAGGGCGGCTGCTACGGTGCGGCTGATGGCTGAAACAACCCATCGCGCTTTGCCAGCGATGTCCTGCTCCTGCTCCTAATCCTGCTCAAGCTCCCATGCCCGCCTTGTTCGACCACGAGAAGCTCGATGTGTACCAGGAGTCCCTGGCCTTCTTGCGCTGGCTCGAACCCGTGCTGAACCGGCTGCCGAAGTCTCTGGCGGTCCGTGACCAACTCGACCGCGCGAGCACCTCGGTGCCCCTCAATCTGGCCGAAGGCAACGGCAAGTTCACCGGGCCGGATCGCTGCCGCTTCTTCGACATTGCGCGCGGCTCCGCGCCCGAGCGCGCGGCGGCGCTGGACGTCCTCGTGGCCAAGGGCCGGCTCTCGGAAGAGGAGGTTCAACCTGGCAAGGAGCGACTGCGGCGAGTGGTGGCGATGATCGTCGGCTTGACCCGCGCGAATTCGGATTACCGAATGCACGATGGGAATGGTGGGAGTGGTTGCGAGCCGGAGTAGGAGCACGAGCAGGCTTGAGAATCGGACTTGCGAAGCGGTTGTTCACAGTCAACTGCCCCGCCCACGCCTCGACTCCGCCACCGCCTGATTGCCCGCCCCGCACGTTGACACCTTCCTTGCCGGCCAGCGGCGGGCATGGCATGAACCGCCCATGAAATTCATCCAAGCATCCACCCTCCCAGCGCCTGGCAGCCTCCGGCTCGTTTTGCTGGCGGCGGGCGTCCTGTTCTGTCTGGCGGGCGCGCCGGCTCGAGCCGCCGCGCCCGCCGCAAACAACGGCTGGATACCGTTGTTCAACGGCCGGAACCTCGACGGCTGGAAGATCAAGATCAAGGGCTTCGAGCTGGGCGACAATCACCTCGACACCTTCCGCGTCGAGAACGGCGTGCTGCGCGTGGCCTACGACCGGTACGCGCGGTTCGACGACAAGTTCGGCCACATCTTTTACGAGAAGCCCTTTTCGCACTACCGGCTGCGGGCCGAGTACCGCTTCGTGGGCGAGCAGACGCCCGGCGGCCCCGGCTGGGCCTTTCGCAACAGCGGCCTGATGCTCCATTGCCAGGCGCCGGAGACGATGCGCAAGGCGCAGGACTTTCCGGTCTCGATCGAGGTGCAGTTGCTCGGCGGCGACGGCCGGGCCGAGCGGTCCACCGCCAACCTGTGCACGCCCGGCACGCACGTGGTGATGAACGGCAAGCTGCACACCCCGCATTGCACCGACTCCCGCTCGAAGACCTTCCACGGCGACCAATGGGTGATGGTCGAGGTCGAGGTGCGCGGGGACAAGGTCATCCGGCACTTCGTGAACGGCGAGCCGGTGCTCGAGTACGAGCAGCCGCAGCTTGACCCGGGCGACGCGGACGCCAGGCGGCTGCTCGAACAGCGCGGCGGCGAGAAGCTGCTCAAGGAGGGTTACATCGC
>CAZMOZ010000013.1:0-92329 GCA_964568145.1 uncultured Verrucomicrobiota bacterium | reverse complement strand
GGCGGCTGCTCGAACAGCGCGGCGGCGAGAAGCTGCTCAAGGAGGGTTACATCGCTTTGCAGGCCGAGAGCCACCCGGTCGAATTCCGGAAGGTCGAGTTGCTGCCGCTGATGCCTTGAGGTCAAGGCGCGGCAGTCGAAAGTCGAAGGTCGCGAGAAGCTGGTAGCTGTGCGGCGGCGGGCCGCTGGCTGAAGATCGGCCGGTCGAGCAGGGGATGCGTTGTCACGCGGAACCGCGCGCTGGGGCGGCGGCGCCCCGCTGGTGAAACGGCAGCAGGTCCGCCAGGTTTTGCAGTGCGGCGGTTTGCTGCCGCTTTCCACCCGCCGGCTCATGATTCCAAAGCAGCAGGAGACTGCCGCAGTCCAAGACGCTGGCGTGCGGAGTCGCATCGTCCGGTGGCTGTCACTCCCTGCTGACATTTGTTTGATTGCCCTGCTCTTGCGAGCGCAGCCGCCGAGCCGCGCCAAGCCCGCGCTGCGGTCTCTGCCAGGCCGTTCTTGAGTTTCTGAGGTTCGGCTCACCCCATCACGGCTCGCGCAGGCCGGCCACGACGGGCAGCCGCGCGGCGCGCAAGGCGGGGAAAAGTCCGCCCAGAAAACCGATGAACGTGGCGTAGGCGACGCCCTGGACCAGCAACGCCGGGGTGACGCTGAACGCGAACGCCACCTGGCTGAAGCTCTGCCAGTTCATAGTCGCGGCGCGGTAGCCGTCAAACGCCAGGTACGCCAGCGTGCCGCCCAGCGTGCCGCCGGCCAGCGCCAGCAGCAGCGCCTCGGCCAGCACGGACAACACCACCGGCCCGTTGCCGAAGCCCAGCGCCCGAAGCGTGGCAATCTCGCGCGTGCGCGCCGCCACTGCGGAGTACATGGTGTTGAGCGCGCCAAACACCGCCCCCAGCCCCATCAGCCCGGCGATCAGCGAGCCCAGGCCGGTGATGAGGTTGTACACCACGCGGGACTGCTCGGCGTAATAGTCCTCCTGCCGGAGCACCTTCACGTTCAGGCGCGGGTCGCGGCTGAGCGCGGTCTTGAAGGCGTCGAACGCCGCGGGTGATTCCAGCCGGGCCAGGATGGACTGGTAGCTGTTGCCGCGCTGGTAGGCGGTTTGCAGCGCGAAGGCGTCCGTCCAAAGCTCCGATTCGGCGGCGCCGCCCCCGGCGGTGAAGTGGCCGACAATCTTCCACTGCGAGCGGCCAAGCTGGAGGGTGTCGCCCACGTCAAGGCCGCTGAACTGCCCGGCCGCGCCTGCGCCCACGATGATTTCGTTCCGGCCCGGCACGAAAGCCCGGCCGGCGGTGATCCGCACATGCTCGCGCACGCGGAAGGCCGCGGGCGGCACCCCGCGGATCAGCACGTTCGCGTCCGTGCCGGTCGAGCGCTTGGGGAGGTTGATGATGATGAGCAGTTCCGTGGAAGCCAGCGTGCCGCCGGCGTCGCGCCGCAGGCCGGGGGCGTCGGCCACGATGCGGGCTTCCTCGCCGCCGAGGAAGCTCACGCCTTCGCTGTCCGAGCCGCTGCGCATCACCAGCGCCAGGTCCGGCTCGGCGGAGGACGTGAGCGCGCGCCGGAACCCCTCGGCGATCGAGAGCGTGCCCACCAGCACGGCCACCACCCCGGCAATGCCGAACACCGCCGCGCCGACCGACCCGGCGCGTTGCGGGATGCTGCCCAGGCTGAAGCGCGTGACCGCCGCCAGTTGCCGGAGCCAGTTGAAGGGTCCGCTCATGACTCAAACGCGCCGCAGCGCCTCCGCGATCCGCAGCCGCAGCGCCTGCCACGCGGGGAACGCCCCGCTCACGATCCCCAGCCCGAAGGCCAGGAACACGCCCAGCACCGCGTCCCGCGCCGGGAAGTAGAAGACCGGCAGCGCCCCGCGGGTTGGGTCGCCCGCGGCGATCATCATCGCCGCCAGCGTGAGACCAGCGCCGCCGCCCACCGCAGCCAGCAGGCACGATTCGGCGAGCACCAGCGCCAGCACCTGCTGGTGCGTGAAGCCCATCGCCTTGAGCGCGCCGATCTCCTCGGTGCGTTCCCGCACGGACTGCGCCATCGTGTTCCCGGCCACCAGCAGGATGGTGAAGAAGACCGCGGTGAGGATCGCTTGGAGGATCGCGCCGATGTCGCCGATCTGCTTGGCAAAGCCGGTCATGAAGGCCTTTTCCGTCTCGGTCTTGGTTTCCGCCGAGGAATTGGCGAACTCGCGATCCACCCGTTTTGCGACTTCCGCCGCCTGTTCCGGGTCGCTCACCCGCAACGTGTACCAGCCCACCGTGCCTTTGCCGAAGGCGCGGTTCTCGTCGAAATAATCGTGGCGGAAGAACAGCGTGGTGGTGTCCACGCCGGTGCCGTTGCCGTCGTAAATGCCCACCAGAGCGAATTCCCAGAGCTGGTTGCCGGCTTTGTTGACCCAGATCTGGGACAGGATCGGCACCCGGTCGCCCACCTGCCAGCCGAAGCGCCGCGCGGTGGACCGCCCGACAATGGCCCCGGTGCGGGTGCGCAGCCAGGCCAGCTTCTGATCCTCCGGCAGCAGGTATTCGGGAAACATGCGCAGGAACGGCTCCGGCTGGACCGGCATCTGAGCGAAGAAGTTCTTTGGGTCCTGGTACACCCCGCCGAACCAAGTCTGGTACACCACCGCCTCCACGCCCGGCACCGTGGCGATGCGGTCCCGGTAGCTGAACGGCAGCAGTTCGGTGATGGACACCCGGTGGCGCGTGATGAGCCGGTCAATGCCCGCCACCTCCACCCCGGCGGTGAACCCGATCCGGATCGCGGCCAAGTAGCCGAACAGCACGAAGGCCACCGTGATCGAAAGCAGCGTGAGCAGTGTGCGGAGCTTCTTCCGCATCAGATTGCTCCAGATGAGGGGCAGGAAACGCATGCGCCGCCCGCAGTGTGGCGCAAGGCGATTCCGACGCAAGCCGGAGGGGCGGGCGAAATCCGAAATCCGAAATCCGAAGATTGAAGTCTGAAGACTGAAGACTGAAATCACGCAAAGACTCAGTAACCAAGGAAGTTGGAAATCAGGAAGGCTGGAAAGGACCTTCCCCATTCCTGGGTTCCTGAGTTCCAAATTAACTACCAGGGGAGCTTGGTTGTGCCAGGCGGTCTTGCCTTGGTGGGGCGAGACTCCGTCGAGCCCTGCTATGTTGGTTACTTGTTCATGGTTCGTGGTTACTGGTTACTGGTTCGAGGAAGGCGGACGCCGGATGCCAGTTGCCAGTTGCCGGCTTTCGACCTTCGACCCTCGACTTTCGGCCTTCAACCTGCGTCATCCGCAATCCAAAACCTGCAGTCCGAACCGGTTCCGGCGCTCCGGCGGCCCATTGCTTGTCCTTGGCGGATAGCCCGGTCGTTAATTTCCGGTTACTTTGGGTGATTTTTTGCTTGTGCCCCCCTTACGCCTTCGCTTTGATGCCGCCAAGTTCAGTCAGCCGTACGCCCTAAAGCGTGACCAAAACCGAACAGTCAGACCTTATGAAGAGAAACCTTCAACCCCAACGCTCCCTCAGCCTCCCCCTGGCCTGGACCGCCCTGCTGGGCGTGCCCGTCGTGGCCGTCCCCGCCCTCGCCCAGGACACTGCGGCTCCGGCCACCGAGCCGGAGCGCATGGAGAAGGTCGTCGTGACCGGCTCCAACATTCCCACGGCGGAAACCGTGACCCTGGCGCCGGTGGATGTGTTGACCACCGAAACCATCGCCAAGACCGGCGCCGCCGAGTTCGAGACCCTCGCCAAGAAACTCCCGTCCACCATCGGCGCCGGCAACTTCGGCCTGTCCCGCGGCAACGGCGGCGACGGCCGCACGGAGATCGCGCTGCGCGGCATTCCGGGCGGCACGCTGGTGCTGATCAACGGCCGCCGCACGGCCAACCAGGACCTCAACGCCATTCCGCTCGCCGCCATCGAGCGGTTGGAAATCCTCAAAGACGGCGGCTCCTCGATCTACGGCGCGGACGCCGTGGCCGGCGTGGTGAACATCATCCTGCGCCGGGACTTCCAGGGCGCGGAATTCTTCGCCCGCTACGGCAACACGACCGAACGCGACGCCGGGGAGCAGACCTATTCGTTCCTCACCGGCACGGCCAACGACACCACGTCGGTCGTGATCGGCGGCACCTATTACCGGGTCAACTCGCTGTACAGCGCAGACCGCGAGCGATCGCGGCCGGATTTCAGCACCCAGGAGTCCTATGTCCGGAACACCAGCCCGACCAGCAATCCGGGCCGGATCCAGAGCACGCAGGGAACCGACCTGTATCCCGGCTTGGCCAGCGGCCTGGTTTACAAGGGCCCGCCGGGCACCACTCCCACCAGCCCGGCGGATTTCGTGCCCTTCAGCAGCTCGGTGGACGCCGGCCACCGCTTCCCGTTTCCGCTATACACCCCGGCCATCCGCGACTCGGAACGCTACAGCATCTACGGCAGCGGCGAGCACGCGCTGTTTGAGCAGAATCTGAAGTTCTTCACCGACGCCTTCTACACAAGGAGCTACAGCTACAATCAGCTTGCCCCGACCCCGGCGGTGCTTCAGTTCAACACCACTTCCACCAGCCCCAACGGCCAGGTGGTCCCGGCGAACAATCCGTTCAACGTGTTTGGCGTGCCGATTGACCGCGCCCGCTACCGCCCGGTGGAACTCGGTCCGCGCACCGACTCGAACGAGTACGACATCTTCCGCTTCGTGGGCGGCTTCAAGGGCAACGTGGCCGACACGGCTTGGAGCTGGGAGACCGCGTTCCTCTACACGCAGCAGAAAGGCGTGAACGAACAGGGCAACGACATCAGCCGCACCGGCTTGGAACAGGCCCTGAACTCCACCGATCCGGCCACGGCCTTCAACGTGTTTGGCAATCGGGCCAACAGCCAGGCCGTGCTCGATTCCATCCGGCTGAACCACTACACCTTCGATCGCGACGAACTCGCCCAGTGGGATGCCATTATCCGCAACGGCGAGTTGTTCAACCTGCCCGGCGGTCCGGTGGGCATCGCGGCGGGCGGCGCCTGGCGCAACGAGCGCACGGCCCACACACCGGACGCCTCGTTGATTTATGGCGACGTGGTGGGGTTCAACGGCGATCAGCCGTACGCCGGCAGCCGCGACGTGTACAGCGGCTTCTACGAAATCAACATCCCGATCCTCGGCCAGGACATGGACGTCCCGGGCCTGTACCGGTTCGAGGTGAACCACTCCGGCCGGTACGAGAGCTACTCGGACTTCGGCGACACTTACAAGCCCAAGGTCGGCGTGATGTGGAAGCCATTTGACGAGAACTTCATGATCCGCGGCTCGTATTCCGAGTCGTTCACGGCGCCGGGCTTCGGCAACCTGTACGCCACCGCGCAGGAAAGCTATCCCGAGCTGCGCAACCCGGTGAAGTTCGCCAAGTACCAGGAAGCCGTGGCGAACAACGACCAGGCGAACATCGAGAAATACTCGAATTACTTCGACCAGATCCGCACGTTCTACTCCGGCAACCCGGACTTGGAGCCGACCGAGGCGGTGAACTACACCGCCGGCGTGGTCTGGACGTTGCCGTGGGTCAAGACCCTCACGCTCACCGCGGATTACTTCCGCATCGAGCAGGAAAACGTGCCGGGCAGCGTGGACCAGTTCATCCTGGACTACAACTACCAGAATGGCGGGCCGCTGGATCCCAGCGCGCCTTACGCCGACATGGTGGTGTTTGATCCCGCCACCGAGGAGTACACCACGCTGTACGCGCCCACGCTGAACCTCAGCAAACGCCTGATCGAGGGCGTGGACTGGTCCGCAACCCATCAGTACGCGCACGACACGTGCGGGACCTTCACCACCACCGTGGCCGGCACCTACTACTTCACCTTTGAGCAGGAAAACCTGCCGGGCGAAGGCATGCAGGACCGGCTGGGCGACTTCGTGGATCCCAGCCAGTCGTTCGGTCTGGGCAGCTTGCCGCGCCTCAAGTTCCTTGCCAGCGTGTTCTGGGCCAAGGGCAACTTCGAGTTCGGCGTGACCGGCAACTACATCGGCTCCTACCGGGACGACTACGCCTCGGGCTTCGAGCGCGAGGTGGATGACTGGCTGACCTTCGACCTCCAGGCCAGCTACAAGCTGCCGTGGGACGCCCGGATCACCGCCGGCTGCATCAACGTGTCCGACGAGATTCCGCCGCTGGTCCAGGGCGCCTTCGCGGACAACTACGACCGCGACACCCACGACCTGCGCGGCCGGTTCTGGTACATTCAGGCGAGCAAGAAATTCTAGGGCTTGCCCGCCATTCTCGAAGCAACCCGGGGCCCGCCTTGGCGGGCCCCGTTCTTTTGGCCTCCCAAGCCGGACTCGCGAACAGGCTTCATTCCGAAAACCGAAGTTGGCCGTGGCGCAGTGCGTCCCGCCTGCCCAACGTCGGTTTTCGGGTTTATCCCCTTTGAGACCAAGTTCGTTTCGCTTTCAGGCGGGCAGCGCGAAGGCGCATCTCATTTTTATGCGGCCACTGGAAGCGGCCGGACGCCGCCCCGGGGGTGGCGGTGCCCATCCCCCATCCTTGGCCGCTGTGGAGGGCGGCATCTTGCCGCCCGGAATCTACGAAGGAAAACGCCCCCCGCGATCCGCCGCAGCGCACCACCGCCGGGCTGGAAGCCGGCCGCCACCCCGGCCAAGCGATACGGCCTGCGCGAGATTGCGACGCACCGGGCAGCGCCGCGGGTGGAAAAATCCCTTGGACGGCTGTGCCGCAGCCGTTACTTTCCATCCACCGCTGACCTATGGAAACACAGACCGCGCCCGCCTACCGGTATTGGGGTCCTGACCTTGTCGCCCACGGCCCGGGGGAACTCCCCGCCATCGTGGGCTGGATTCGCCAGGGCCGCGTCACGCCCGCCACCTGGGTGTACCGCGACGATGCCAAGGCGTGGCGTCTGGCCGGTGAATGGCCCGAGCTCAAACCGTTGCTGGGTCCACGCGGGGCCGCCGCCGCGGCCACGCCGGCCGGTCTCACGCCGGACCAACTGCGCCGGATCAAGATCTTCGCCGAACTGGAGAACGCCCAGCTTCTGGCGCTCCTGAACTACCTCGAGCCGGTCGAAGTCCGCCAGTTCACCACGCTCTTCCGGAAGGGCGATTCCGGTGATGCGATGTACTCCGTGCTCACGGGCGAAGTGCGCGCCCGCGAGATCAGCGAAGGCAAGGAAACCACGCTGTTCACGCTCACGGTGGGCGATTCGTTTGGCGAACTGGCGCTCCTGATCGAAGGCGAGCGCGCCTCGGACATCGTGGCCAACGCCGACTCGAAGCTGCTGCGGCTCCCGGCCACGGCCTTTGCGCGGATCATCCACGAAGTCCCGCCGCTAGCTGCGCCGCTGCTGCTGGCCATCAGCCGCACGCTGGCGCACCGCGCCCGGTCGTTGGGGGATCGGCTGATGAACGACCTGACCCTGGCGCAGGCGGCCGGGGGCATCAGCGTCTGAGCCGGGCACGGTCGAGCAGGCTTCCAGCCTGCCGACAACACGAGCTTCCTGCCCGGCGGAAGCTTGGTGGGGCGAGACTTCGGTCAAGCCCCGCATTTTCTGTCGCGCGAAGGACGCGAAGCGTCGCCGAGGCAGGACGCCCCTCGCTGAGGGGCGATGGGTTCCGGCCCCTGAGCCAGGGCCGGCTACCAGAATCTGGTTCCCCTCTTCCTCGGCTTCCTCCACCGATCATCGGACAGAAGCCGGCTTCACGGCCGGCGGTCTGGCCTGCAGGTAATTGAGTTGCACCCGGACCAAAGCTGTTTGCCGTTTGACTCGGCGGGTGGCGGGCGCAGCTTGAGCCCATGATGCGTCGTTTAGGCCGGTCAGGTTCCGCCCGAAAACCGAAGTTGGGCGGGCGGGACGCACTGCGCCACGGTCAACTTCGATTTTCCATGGTGGGAGTCGCGGCCGCTCTGGCAGTCGCGGCGGCGCTTGCGCCTCACCGCCCGGCGCGCGCCGACTGGCCGATGTACCGCGGCCCGGCCGGCGACGGTGTCTCCACCGAGCGCATCCGCACCGACTGGCAGGCGCAACCGCCCCGACTGCTCTGGCGCACGCCGCTCACGAACGGACTGTCCTCGGTGACCGTCAGTGGCGGCCGGGTGTTCACGCAGGTGCGGCGGGGCAGCGCGTTGGGCGGCACCGAGCATTGCGTGGCGTTGGACACGACGACCGGGCAGATACTCTGGACCGCCCAGATCGGCGCGGCGCGTTACCCGGATGGCGGCGTGGGCGGCGACGACGGCCCGCGCAGCACGCCGGTGGTCAGAGACGGCCGCGTGTACGTCTTGAGCAGTTATCTGAATCTGCACTGCTTTGATGCCGCTACCGGCAGCACGATCTGGTCAAAAGACCTTCGCGCCGAGTACGGCGGCAACGTGATTCCCTGGCAAAGCGCCGCCTCGCCGTTGATCGAAGGCGACCTGTTGCTGGTGAATCTCAACGCCGCGCCGGACCGGCTGGCGGCCTTCCGACTCAGCGACGGCGGGCTGGCCTGGCGCCGTCACAATGAACCGATGACCCACGCCACGCCCATCGCCGCCACGATTGAGGGTGTGCGGCAGGTCATTTACCTGACCCAAAGCGGGCTGGTGGCGGTGAACCCGACGGACGGCGCGCCGCTCTGGCGGTTCACGCCCATCCCGTACAACACCTCGATCGCGATCACGCCGGTGGTGGAGAACAACCGGGTCTATTACGCCGGCGCGTACAGCATGGGTTCGGCTGCGGCGCGCATCGTGAAGAGCGGCGACGCGCTGAGCGCCCAGCCGCTCATGGGGCGGCGGTCCACCCGCATGATCCATTGGAGCACGCCGGTGGCGGTCAACGGCCACATCTACGGGCTCTTCGGCTCGCAGGGCGGGCAGCTCCGCTGCCTGGATTTGCACAACAACGGCGAGTACACGTGGCAGGGCCCCGAGTTCGGCACCGGCGCCACGCTGCTGGTGGACGGCAGACTGCTCGTGGCCGCGGAGGACGGCGAGATCGTGCTGGTGGAGCCGGACCCCGCGCAATACCGGGAGCTCGCCCGGTTCCGCGCCACAAACGGCCGCATCTGGAACTCACCCGCCCTCAGCGACGGCGTGTTGTACGTGCGGGCCACGACTGAGCTGGCCGCCTTCGATGTCGCGCCGCCGCTGCCGCCGGCCTTGCGGGTGGAAGCGGAATTCGACTTCGCGGCCGGCCGGTTGCGCTTCACGGTGGTCAACTTGAACGGAACGCCCATCGAACCCGGCCGCGTGCCCGGCCTCACCTTGCGGCAGACCGGCGATCCGACCCTGCCGCTCGCGGCGTGGACTCTGGCCGAGGTCGCATGGACACTGGAGAACGGAGTGCTGCGCGGGGAATGGGAATTGCCGGCGGGCGCCGCTGCGGCGCAGTTCTTCGTAGTCAGCGAGAATCGCTGAACGGGAGCGATTCGGTTGAGGAAGGGGTGCACACGCGCCCTCGTGTGTTCCGACCGTCGCCCTCGCCGGTCGGCACTCCGCGCTCGAACCGCACTGGGCGGTGTTCCAACCCCGCCGTGCCGGAGGTGGCGGGCGAGACGCCCGCCACGGCGCCCGAGACGGGTGCGCTCCCCGATCCAATTGCAGCGCTCTGGCTCAACGCCGGGTTCCATCCGGCTCGATGTCGGTTCCCGGATTCATCCGTGAGCGCCGGCGGCTCGCCGCAGGTTCCGTGAACCGCGAACCACGGCGGTTCACTCCTTGGCGAACACGGCGTGCGTGGGCAGCGTGGCGCCGCAATACACGCAATGGCGGCGGCTGGAACGGCTGCGGCGGCCGCAACTGGGGCAGTTCACCACGCCGCTGGTGATCTTGCCGTCGGCCTCGCCGTCGCGCAGGTCCACCTCCTGCATCTTTTCCACGAGGTCGGCGTCGGTGAATTTCGCGGCGGCGCGGAGCAGTTCCCACATCGCCTGGGCGGCGAGGGTGAGGGAGTCGAGCCGCCGCTGCTGGTCGTCCACCAGCGCGCGCAAGCGGGCCAGTTCGTCCTTGGCCTCGGCCTTGGACCGGGTTTCGGTGACGAAGGAATGTTGGACGATGTCGAAGATCACATTCATGGCAGGCGGGGATTGGAAGGCGGCGGAGGTCGCTTAGATTTGGGAGTACGGCGCCGGGCGCAGGAAGCAGTTCGAGATGTTCGAGACGATCTCCGGGTCCGTGTAGCCGGGCGTGGTGCTGAGCTTCTTCCATTCCGGGTCGCCCGCGAAGGTGCTCCAGTTCTTGTCGCGGGCGGCCATGTTCTCGAACACCAGCAGGTAGGTGAGATTCGGCAGCCGCGCGCCGACAAGCGTTTCGCCGAAGAACACCGGCGTCAGGCCGGTGCGGCGGAACAAGGCGATCTCCCCGACGTTGAACATCTCGATCTTCTTCCGGTTCGCCTTCTTCGAGTGGCTCTCGTAGATGCGCAACTCGAAGATGCGGGGCTGCCGGTCCTTTGCCGCCGCAGGCACCTCCAGCTTCGGCATGCCCTCGAAGGCGACCATCAGCGAGCTTTCCACGCGGATGTACGCGGGATCGGTGGCCGGCGTGTTGATGAAGTCGGCGCCCGCCTTCAGGTACTCCGCGTCTGCCGCCAGGCGCCCGGAGGCGGTGGCGAACTGCTCGGGCGACGCGTACGGGATGAGCACGTACGCGCTGGGGCTGTCCGGCCCGGTCATGACGTGGAACACGCCGATCGGGCCGAGGCCCAGGCGGTTCATGGCCGGGATGGCGGCGTCGCGGGCGTAATCGTCAAAGCGCTTCTGGCTCGGGCCGCGTCGCAGATGGTAGCGGCGCAGCTCGTAGTACTCGCGGGCCGGTGGCGACGCGACGGGTTCGGCGGCGCGGAGGTTCAGGCTGGTGAGGCCGGTCACGGCCAGGGTGGACTGGAGGAAATCGCGGCGTTTCATGGGGCAATGAAAGGCTTCCCAAAACAGCGCGAATCCTCGACGGGCACGGCCCAAAGTCAACGCTGGAGGCGGGCGCGGTCTGACGACCGCAGCCAGGCTTTCGGAGGGGCGAGCGCCGCGAGCCCCACGCTTTTCCTTCCGGCCGCGACGCCGCGCGGCTCTGCCGTGCGTAAAAGTTGACCCGCCCCGGTAGGGCGACGCTGCGACGGCGCCGGTTGGGGTAGCCGGCCTCTGTCCCAAGTAGCCGGCCCCTCGCTGAGAGGCCGGAACCTGTCGCCCCTCAGCGAGGGGCGACCTACCTACGCGGGGCGACCCACCCCTCCCCTGGCGGCTGGCTTCCAGCCCGGCGGTGTGCGTGGGTGGCAATTCCCATTGTAGGTTCCGGGCGGCACGATGCCGCCCTTTACGGCAGCCAAGGATGGCTGCCGCCACCCTTCACCCCCTTGCCGCTTGCCGGCCGCGCGCCGCTGGCGCAGTGTGCGGTCGGTCCCCGGAAAAGCCATGACAGCGATTCGCCCGACGCTCCACGCCGTTTTGTTCGTTGGCTGGATGAACCCGGCCGGCCTGCTGGCCGTGACGCCCACGCAAGCGGAATTCACCCTGTCCGGGCAATGGGTGGAGGCTCATTTCGACGGGCACCCCGTCACCAACGGGGCGTCGTTGGCCATCGCGTTTGAGGATGTGCGTGACGGTGTCACGCGCGGCCGGTCCTGGCGCGGAACGCCCTTCCAACTGGGCGACCGGACCTTCGCCCACGGCCTCGCGTTCAACGCGACCAAGCACCTGCGGGTGCAGCTCGGCCAGCCGGGCGGGCGTTTCACCGCGGTCATCGGCCTGGAGAACAACGACGACACCCGCCGCGGCGCGGCGATGGGCCGCGGCTCGGTCACGTTCCACGTGTGGGTGGGCGGCCGGGAGGTTTTTGCCTCACCCGTGTTGCGCCTGGCGGACGGCGGGCTGCCGCTCGACGTGCCGCTGGACGGCGCGCGCGAGTTTGAAATCCGCGTGCTGGACGGCGGCGATGGCCGCGGCTGGGACCAGGCGTTGTGGGCGGAGGCGGCGGTGCGGCTGCAGGACGGGACCATCTTGCGGCTGCAAGACCTGCCGCGGGCCGACGCAGCGCCGGCGAACCCGTTCTTGGTCTCGTTCACCTACGATGGCCGGCCCAGCACAAACTTTCTCAGCCAGTGGCCGCGCGAGGTCCGCGCCTCCGAAAACGACGCCGCGCCGATCCGCCGCGAAGTGCGTTTCACCGATCCAACCACCGGCCTGCAAGTGCGGATCGAGATGGCGGTTTTCGCGGACTTCCCCGCGGTCGAATGGGTGGCGTATCTCGAAAACTCCGGCCCGGCCCGGACGCCGATCATCGAGGACCTCCAGGCGCTGGACTTGGCGTTGCCGCTGACGACGTCAGGTTCCGCCACGCTGCACTGGGCCAAGGGGGCGGTGGCTTCGTTCGACGACTTCGCCCCGCAGACCACCGCGCTCAAGCCCGACGCCCGGCTCCGCCTCCAGCCCGGCGGCGGCCGTTCGTCCAGCCAGGTGCTGCCGTTCTTCAACGTGGAAGGCGCGGGCGGCGGCGTGGTGACGGCCATCGGCTGGAGCGGCGAGTGGGCGGCGGATTTTGCCGCCGACGCCCGGGGCACGGTGTCGCTCAAGGCCGGGCTCGCGCGCACGCGGTTGGCGCTCGGGCCCGGCGAGACGATCCGCACGCCGCGCATGTTGCTGCTGTTCTACCAGGGCGACCGCTGGCGGGGGCAGAATCTGCTGCGCCAGTTCCTGCTCGCCCATCATCGCCCGGCGAAGGACGGCCGGCCGATGAACCCGCCGATCACCTGCGGCAACTGGGGCGGCACGCGCGCCGAGGTGCATCTGGACAATATCCGCCAGATCATCGAGCAGCGCCTGCCGGTCGAGTACTACTGGATTGACGCCGAGTGGTATGGCCGGGGCGGCTGGCCGGTGAACGTCGGCGACTGGACGGTGAAGGCGGACCTGTATCCGCAGGGCTTCAAGCCGCTCCGCGACGCGCTCCGCCAGTCCGGGCGCGAACTCATGCTCTGGTTCGAACCGGAACGGGTGTACCAAGGCACCCCGTGGCATCGCGACCACCGTGCGTGGCTGCTGGAAACCGGCGGCGACAGCGCGTTGCTGAACCTGGGCCATCCTGCCGCGCGAGAGTTTCTGACGCGGTTCATCAGCGACCGCATCGCCGAGTTTGGCCTGGGCTGTTACCGCCAGGATTTCAACATGGACCCGCTCGAGTTCTGGCGGCGGGCCGACGCGCCGGACCGGCAGGGCCTCACCGAGATCCGCCACATCGAGGGCCTGTACGCCTTCTGGGACGCCTTGCGCGCGCGGCATCCGGGCCTGCTGATTGACAACTGCGCCAGCGGCGGGCGGCGCCTTGACCTCGAAACGGTGGGGCGGGCCACGCCGTTCTGGCGCACCGACAGCCCGCGCGATCCGATCGCGCACCAATGCCACACCTACGGCCTGCTGGCGTGGGTGCCGCTGAGCGCCACCAGCCAGGACCGGGCCGGCGACGACTACGAATTCCGCAGCAGCATGTGCAGCAGCCTGTGCCTGAACTGGTGGGTGTCCGGCGACGCGCCGGCCGAGCGCATCCCGGCGGACTTCCCCTTTGAGTGGGCCCGGCGCACGCTCGCGCAATACCTGCGGATCCGCGACTTCTACCTCGGCGACTACTACCCGCTCACCGCGTACTCGCAGTCCCGCGACGTGTGGATGGCATATCAACTGGACCGCCCGGACCGCGGCGACGGTCTCGTGGTGGCGCTGCGCCGGCCGGACAGTCCGTACCCGGTGGCGCGACTGCCGCTGCGCGAACTGGCCGCCGACGCAAGCTACATGGTCACGAACCTCGACACCAATGCGGAGATCACCGCCAGCGGGCGCGAGCTTCTGGACGCCGGCTTGGAAATCGCGATCTACAGCCAGCCCGGCTCGGCCTTGGTCATGTATCGCAGGCGATAAAGCGACCCGGGGTAGCCGGCCCCGCGCTGAGGGGCCGGGGCTGTCGCCTCTCAGCGAGAGGCGACCAACCAGTCATGGGTAACCCGCTTTTTTGCTCGCGCGCCGCAGTTGTTTCGCTTGAGTAGCGCCGTCGTTCAGCCGGGAAGGATGCATGAATCGCGCTCTTGAAACCGAGGTGCTGGTGGTCGGCGCCGGCCCCAGCGGCTTGCTCACCGCCACCCTGCTCGCCGAAGCCGGCGTGGACGCCCTGCTGGTGGACCGCGAGCAGCGCCCGGCCACCCGCAGTTACGCGTGCGGACTGCACCCCGGTTCGCTGAAGCTGCTCGCCCGGCTGGGCCTGCTGGACGAATTGCTCGAGTTGGGACGCCGGCTGGACCGCGTCGTCTTTTACTCGGCGGACAAGGGGTGCGAAGTCGAGGTGTCGCTGGGCGCGTTGCCGGCCGATTTTCCATTCGTGCTGGTGCTGCCCCAAGAGAAACTCGAGGCGTTGCTGGCCGCGCGGCTGGGCGCGCTGGGCGGTCGGGTGCTCTGGCATCACCGGCTTTCGGCGATGCAGGCGGAGCCCGGCCGCGTCGTGGCCGAGGTGGACCAACTGGTGGGCACCGCCACCGGTTCCGCCGTGCCGCGCTGGCACTGGGTGGTGGGCCGCACGCTCGAGGTCCGCGCCCGGTTCGTCGTGGGCGCGGACGGCCACCACTCGCTGGTGCGCCAGCTCATGGACATCAAACACGACCACTGGGCGCCGGCGGAACTGTACGTGGCGTACGAATTCACCGCGGGGAAGCCCCTGCCGGACGAGCTGGCCGTGGTGCTGACCGATCACACCAAGAGCGTGCTCTGGCCGCTGCCCGGCGGCCGTTGCCGCTGGTCGTTTCAACTGACCGAGCTGGACAACCTCGAGTTCCCGGACAAGGACCGCCAGCCGTTCTGGAGTGAATCGCCGCCCGTGGCCCAGCAGACGCGCGAACGGCTGCAACAGCGCCTGCTGGCCCGCGCGCCGTGGTTTC
The DNA here is from genome assembly GCA_964568145.1 of uncultured Verrucomicrobiota bacterium. Lineage (GTDB taxonomy): Bacteria > Verrucomicrobiota > Verrucomicrobiia > Limisphaerales > J093 > DSVZ01. The sequence goes on along the minus strand of CAZMOZ010000013.1, from coordinate 77,439 downwards.
CCGCCGAAATCCCGGAGCTGGACTGGGCGGCGGACATCCAGTTCCAAAACCGGCTCGTCCGGCAGTACGGTCGCGACCACTGCTGGCTGGTGGGCGACGCCGCGCACCAGACCGCGCCGGGCGGCATTCAGAGCATGAACGTGGGCCTGCTCGAGGCGGAAGACCTCGCGGGCCGGCTGGGCCGGATTCTACGCGGCGAGGGTGGGACGGAACTGCTGGCGGAATATGACCAGACTCATCGCGAAACGTGGCTGCGGCTGCTCGGCGCCCAGGGCGCGCTGACCGCCACCGACGCCACGCGACCGTGGGTGAAGAGCCACCGCGGCCAGATGCTCTCCTCGCTGCCAGCGTCCGGTCCGGACCTGCCGCCGCTGCTCCAACAACTGGGCCTGGCCTGGACTTGAGCGGGCCGAGGCCGCCGGACTTCGACCCGGAAACCGGAGTTGGGCCGGAGGGGAATCCAACGCTACGGGCAACTCCGTTTTTCGGGTTCAAGTCATGCCGCCAGCGGCCCTTACTCCACCTCCAGTTCCTGCAAGCGCGTGGCGGCGGTTTCCCACTCGGCGTGCAGGCCGGGCAGGCGCTGGTGGAGGCCCGCCAGTTCGCGGTTGATCCCGGCAGCGCGGCCGCGGACTTCGTACGTGGCCGGGGACTCCAGTTCCGCCACCAGTTCCTTCTCGCGTCGTTCGAGCGCCGCGATTTCGTCCTCGAGTTCCCGCACCCGCTGCCGGGCCTCGCGTTTGAGCCGTGATTGCGCCTGCCTCGCTTCGGCCGCCAGCCGGCGCTGTTCCTTGCGCGACAAGCCGCCGTTGTCCGCCGGCGCCGGGGCCGGGCTCCGTCTTTCGGCGACCAGCGACGCGCCGATGATGGTGCCGGTCAGACCGTCGCGCGCGTCCTGGGCCGTCTTGTACAGGTAGTAGTCGTAGCCGCCGGCGTACGGCGTGAGCCGGCCGGCGCGGACGTGAATGACGTGGTTCGCGATCGAGCGGATGAAATGCACGTCGTGGCTGATGAACACCAGCGTGCCGGTGTACGGCTCGAGGGCCTCGATGAGCGCCTCGATACTGGCCATGTCGAGGTGGGTGGTCGGCTCGTCCATGAGCAGCAGGTTGGGCGGATCGAGCAGCAGTTTGACCAGCGCCAGCCGGCTCTTCTCGCCGCCGCTCAGCACGCTGACACGCTTGAACACGTCGTCCCCGCGAAACAGGAAACTGCCCAGCACGGTGCGCACGAAGGTCTCGGTCACGCGCTGGGGCGTGTGCAGCGCCTCCTCGAGCACCGTGCGCGACAGGTCGAGCATCTCGGTGCGGTGCTGCGCGTAATAGCCCACGCGGGTGTTGGGGCCCAGGCGGCGCGCGCCGGCCTGGGGCGCCAGCACGCCGGCGAGCAGCTTCAACAGCGTGGACTTGCCGGCGCCGTTCGGGCCCACCAGCACGATGCGCTGGCCCCGCTCGACCTCGAAGTCCAGCCCGCGGTACACCGGCAGCGGCGGCCGGCCGTCCTCGCCGGGATACGCGAAGTCCACGCCTTCCAGCCGGATCACCCGCTGCCCGCTGGGCTCGGGCTGCGGGAAGCTGAAGCCCACCGTGGCCTCCGGGCCCTCCGGCGCGTCCACCATCGCGTCCTTGAGCCGCTCGATCTGCTTGAGCTTGCTCTGGGCCTGCGCGGCCTTGGTGTTCTTGGCGCGGAAGCGGTCCACGAAGCGTTGCAGCCGGTCAATCTCGCGCTGCTGGGCCTTCCACGTGGCGGCGAGCGACTCCTCGCGGGCGGCGCGCTGCGCGATGAAGGCGTCGAAGTTGCCGGTGTACTTGAAGAGCCGCGCCTGGCGGATTTCGACGACGTGAGTGCAAAGCTGGTTCAGAAACTCGCGGTCGTGCGAGATGAGCAGAATCGCCCCGGCATAGCCGCGGAGGTGGTTTTGCAGCCACAGCAGCGCCGCGAGGTCCAGGTGGTTCGTCGGCTCGTCGAGCATGAGCAGATCGGGCTCATGCACCAGCAAGGCCGCCAGCCGGGCGCGCATCACCCAGCCGCCGCTCAGCTCGCGCGCCGGGCGGTTGAAGTCGCTTTGCCGGAAGCCCAGGCCGGCGAGGATTTGCTGGGCGCGCGCCACCGTCTCGCCATCCGGCGCGGGGTGCGGGTTCGCGGGCAGGCCGGGCGATTCGCCGGCGTCGTGCGCCAGGCCGAGCGCCAGATCGAGCACGCTGGCGTCGCCGCCGGGTTCGGTTTCCTGCGGCAGGTATCCCAGCCGGGTGCCGCGCATCCGGGTGACTTCGCCGGCGTCCGGCGATTCCCGGCCAAGCAGGATGCGGAACAGGGTGGACTTGCCCGCGCCGTTCGGGCCGACCAGCGCCACGCGGTCGCCTCTGACCAGGGACAGGCCGGCGTCGGCGAACAACGTCCGCCCCGCGTAACTCTTGGCCAGCCCGGAAAAGGTCAGCATGGCCGGCAAGCCTAGCGAAACCGGCCGTCCGCGCGCAACCCGGCGTCGGTGTTTGCCTGGGGCAGGCGTCCCGCCTGCTCTGCTTCGGTTTTGGGGTGATCGGCGCAAAGCGCTGACGCTACAAGGCGTCTCGTTTTCACAGGTGGGTCGCCTCTCGCTGAGAGGCGACAGGTCCGGCCCCTCGGCGAGGGGCCGGCTACCGGCGCCGCGCCAGACAAAAAGCTGTCGGCGCGGGGCCGGACGCGGGATATTGGCGGCGTTCAACGTGCGCCTGGTCTTCTCGAACTACGATTCGCCGGGCAACCCGTATTACGGCGGCGGCGGCGCGGCCGCGATCCACGAGGTCGCGCGCCGGCTGGCGGCCAGCCACCAGGTCGAGGTGGTGGTGGGCCGGTATGCGACCGACCAGCCCACGCGGCGGGACGGCGTGCGCTACCAGCCGGTGGGGCCGGTGGCGGGGCCCAAGCTGGGGCAATTGCTCTTCCATTTCAGCCTGCCGTTGCGGGTGCGGCGGGGCGGATTCCACGTGTGGTGCGAGAGCCTGACACCGCCGTTTTCAACCGCCTGTCTGCAACGCTTCACCGCCCGGCCGGTGGTCGCGCTCACGCAAATCCTCGCCGGCGAGGCCATGCGCCGGAAATACGGCCTGCCGTTCGACCGCTGCGAGCGGCTGGGGCTGCGGACCTACCGCCACGCCATCGCCACGTCGCGGTATCTGCGCGCGCGGCTGCTGGTGGCGAACCCGGCGTTGAACGTGGCGGTCATCCCAAACGGCGTGAGCGGCGACCTCGTGCGGCTCGAGCCGGAACGCGCGGAGCGCCACATCCTTTTCCTCGGCCGGCTGGACGTGGAGCAAAAAGGCCTGGACCTGCTGGCCGCCGCGCTCGAGCCGGTGGCGGCGCAACTGCCCTGGCCCGTGGTCGTGGCGGGCGCCGGCACGCCGCGCGACGAAGCCCGTCTGCGCCGCCTGCTCGCCGCACCCGGCCTGGGCGAACGGGTCCGGCTGGCGGGCCGGGTGAGCGGCGAGCGCCGGCATCAACTCCTGGGCGAGGCGGCGTTGCTGGTGCTGCCCTCGCGTTTCGAGGCCTCGCCCCTGGTGTTGTTCGAGGCCTTTTGCTACCGGCTGCCGGTGGTGTTGTTTGCCATTCCCGAACTGGCCGAGGTGCCGGAAACTTGTTGCGTGAAGGTGGCGCCCTTCGACACCCGGGCCTTCAGCGCGGCGCTGCTGGCCCTGGCCGGCGACCCGGCCCGGCGCGCGGCGTTGGGCCAGGCGGGCAAGGCCTACGCGGCCGCCTACGACTGGGACGTCCTGGCCGGCCGCTACGCTGATTTCTTTGAATCAGTGGCCCGACCCGGGCTAGGCTCGCCGCCGCGCGCGCCTTGAACCAGCCATCATGGGCCTGAAGCTCAATCTCGGTTGCGGCCAGAAGTACCTGCCCGGGTACGTGAACTGCGACGTGCTCCCGCACGTGCGGGCCGACCGGTACTTCGACCTGAACCGCCCGCCCTATCCCTTTGCCGACGGTGAAGCGGACGAAATCTGGATGGATAACGTGCTCGAGCACCTGGACGATCTGCCGGCGGTGATGGCCGAGTTGCACCGCCTGCTGCGACCCGGCGGCCGGCTCAAAATCCGCGTGCCCTACGCCAAGAGCGACTGGGCATTCCAGGACCCCACGCACAAGCACTTCTTCACCGAGCAGACCATGCACTATTTCTGCGAGGGTTGGCCGTACAGTTTCTACGTGCCCTTCCGCTTCCGGCTGATCGAGGCGCGGCTCTTCGGCGACGTGAACAACTGGCGGCAGCGGCTGCGCAACTGCATTCCCTTCAAGTCGGTGCTGCGCTACTTCCTGTTCAACCTTTACGACGGCGTGTACTTCGAGCTGGAAAAACTGCCGGCCCCGCCGGCCCCGCCGACGCTACCCGCCCCGTGACCCGCCCCCGCCCATGAAATCGAGCGAACTTCCTACCGCGGCCGCGCCCGCGTTTGGCCGCGCCGCCGGCGGTCTGCTGTTGGTGTTGGGGGCGGTGTTGCTGGCGCTCTTTGCCCGCAGCTTCGTGCCGGGGCAAATCCTGTTCTCGAGCGACGGCCCGCTGGGAGCGAACGCCGCGGCCTACGCCGCCATGCCCGGGGCCTTTCGGGGCATGTGGCAGGACCTCAACTGGGTGGGTGGCCAGGCCGGGAGCGCGTTTCCCAGCCTGACCTACCTGCTGTTGTGGGCGCTGGGCCCGCTGTGGTTCGCCAAACTTTACGCGCCCCTTTCACTCCTGGTCTTGGGGTTCTCGGCCTGGCTGTTCGCCAGGCAACTGGGGTTCCGCCCCACGGTGTGCGGATTGACCGGACTGGCCGCGGCGTTGAACTCGGACTTTTTCTCTTACGCCTGCTGGGGCCTGGGCACGCACGCGCTGGCGGTGGCGAGCACGTTTCTGGCCCTGGCCGCCCTGGCCGCGCCGGCTCGGGTGTGGCGTCGGGCGGTGCTCGCCGGGGCCGCGGTGGGCATGGCGGTGATGGAGGGGTTTGACAGCGGCGCCATCCTGAGCCTGTACGTCGCGGCGTTTTCGTTCTTCACCGCCTGGCAGCAACCGGGCCCCGCGGGCCGGCGGCTCTGGGGTGGCGCGCTGCAGACCGCGCTCGTGGCCGCGGTGGCGGCGTGGGTTGCCGCGCAGGCGTTGACGATTCTGGTGGGCACGCAGGTCAAGGGCGTGGTGGGCATGCAACAAGATGCCGAGACCCGGACGCGGCGCTGGAACGAAGCCACGACGTGGAGCCTGCCGAAGATCGAAACGCTCCGCACGGTGGTGCCCGGTCTGTACGGCTACCGGATGTACGCGCGGGACGGCAGCGATTACTGGGGGCGCGTGGGCGAAACGCCGGGTGTGCCGGGCACGCGGCACTCCGGCGCGGGGCATTACGCCGGTATTCTGGTGGTGCTGCTGGCCGCCTGGGCGCTGGCGCAGGCGTTTCGCAAAACCGGCGGACCATTCAACGCGCGCGAGCGGCGGCTGGTCTGGTTTTTCGGCGGGGCCGCGCTGGTGTCGCTGCTGCTGGCCTGGGGGCGGCACGCGCCGTTCTACCAGTTCTTCTACGCGCTGCCGTACTTCTCGACGATCCGGAACCCGATCAAATTCCTCCATCCGTTCAGCCTCGCGCTGGTGGCGTTGTTCGCGTTTGGCGCGGAGGCGCTGTGGCGAACCCAGGTCGGATGCGCCACCGCCGCAGCCACGGGCCTGCGCGCGCGGTTCAAGGCATGGGCGGCCACGGCACCGGCGTTCGACCGTCGCTCGCTGATGACGCTGGTGTTCCTGCTGGGCGGCAGTCTGCTGACGTGGCGGCTGTACGCCTTGTCGCGCCGCCCGCTCGAGGCGCACATCGCGAAGGTTTATTCGCCGGAGCTGGCCGGCGCGATTGCCGGTTTCAGCCTGGCCGAGGTGGGCTGGTCGGTGCTGTTCCTGGCCGTCTCGGGCGCGGTGCTCGTGCTGATTTTTCTAGGCATGCTGGCCGGCCGCCACGCGCGCTGGGCCGGCGTTTGCCTGGGATTGACGTTGGTGGTGGACCTGGGCCGGGCCAACGGACCCTGGATCGTTTACTGGGACGTGGTGGACAAGTACGCAACCAACCCGGTCTTTGATGTCCTGCGTCAGGCGCCGCACGAGCATCGCGTGAGCGTGATCCCGCTCCGGCTCAACCAGGAGTTGTCCCTTCTCCAGGACCTGTACCGCGCCGAGTGGCTCCAGCACGCCTTCCGCTACTACAACATCCAGTCGCTCGACGTCGTTCAGGATCCGCGGCCGAGCGTGGACAACGAGCTGTTCCGCGACACGTTCATGGGCAAGAATCTCGGCCTGTATCTGCGGCTCTGGGAACTCACCAGCACGCGCTATCTGCTCGGTCTGAGCGGGCTGGCCGACGGCTTGAACCAGCAGGTGGACCCGGAGCGGCGGCGCTTCCGCGAGGCGCTGCCCTTCGGCCTGGTCCAGGAAACCGCCGGCGGTCCGATCCGCGTCGTCACCAACACGCCCGGGCCTTTCGCCTTGATGGAATTCACCGGCGCGCTGCCCCGCGCGGCCTGGTACCGGCATTGGGAGGTGGCCACGAACGATTCGCAGGTGCTCGCGCGGCTGGCCGACCCGGCGTTCGATCCGCAGCGCACCGTGCTGCTTGCCTCCGGGTCAGCAGTGTCCGCGACGGCGGCGGCTCCTGACACCAACGCCGCGCCGGGCCGGGTGGAATTCGCCAGCTACGCGCCGAAGCGGATCGTACTGCGGGCCCGGACGGACGCGCCAGCGGTGCTGCTACTTAACGACAAGTTCGATCCGAACTGGTCCGTGAGCGTGAACGGCCGGCCGCGGCCGTTGTTGCGGGCGAACTTTCTGATGCGCGCCGTGGAGCTGCCGCCGGGCGAGCACACCATCGAGTTCACATTCCGCCTGCCGGCCGGACCGTTGTCGCTGAGTCTGGCGGGGCTGGCGTTGACGTGCGGCTGCCTGGTCTGGGTGGGGCGGAACGGCGACGCCGGACGCCGCCCGCTTGACCGCGACCAAGATTCCCCGCGCCCCGCGCGTGACAGCCTGCCCGGCGCGGGCTAAGGTTTCCTGCTTTGACTGTAAAACTGACGACGTTTCACATGCGCTCCGACACCATCAAGAAAGGCTTTGAACGCGCGCCTCACCGCGCGCTGCTCCGCGCCACCGGCTCCATCGAGTCCGAGGCCGACTGGGACAAGCCGTTCATCGCCATCGCCAATTCGTACACTGATTGCATCCCCGGCCACGCCCATTTGAACGAGGTCGGCCAGCTCGTGAAACGCCTCGTCCGCGAAACCGGCGGCGTGCCGTTCATCTTCAACACCATCGGCGTGGACGACGGCATCGCCATGGGCCACGGCGGCATGCTCTACTCGCTGCCGTCGCGCGAGCTGATCGCTGACACGGTGGAGACCATGGTCAAGGCCCACTGCTTCGACGGCATGATCTGCATCCCGAACTGCGACAAGATCGTGCCCGGCATGTTGATGGCCACGATGCGCTGCAACATCCCCACCGTGTTCGTCAGCGGCGGGCCGATGGCGGCGGGCATCGCCGAACAGCAGGCCGCGCACGAAGACCTCGCCAGCTACCTCCAGCCCGCCGCCGGCAAGTCTGACCTCATCTCGGTCTTCAAGGGCGTGGGCGAGTTGCAGACCGGCCGGATCACCGAGGAGCAGTTGAAGAAACTCGAGCAGAGCGCCTGCCCGACCTGCGGTTCGTGCTCCGGCATGTTCACGGCCAATTCGATGAACTGCCTCTGCGAAGCGCTGGGCTTGGCGCTGCCCGGCAACGGCACCGTGCTCGCCGTGTCCAAGGAACGCGAGGCGCTTTACGACCGCGCCGCGCGGACAATCCTCAAGCTGGTCGAGCGCGACCTGAAGCCGCGCGACATCGCCACGCTCGAGGCCTTCGACAACGCGCTCATGCTTGATGTCGCGATGGGCGGCTCGACCAACACCATCCTCCACACCCTGGCCATCGCCCGCGAGGCCGGCATCGAGTACGACATCGCCCGCATTGACGCCATCAGCCGCCGCATCCCGTGCCTGTGCAAGGTGTCGCCGTCGTCGAACTACCACGTGCAGGACGTGCACCGCGCCGGCGGCATCCACACTATCCTGGGCGAACTCAAGCGCATGGGCGTGCTGAACCTCCATTGCCGGACCGTCACCGGCAAGACCCTCGGCGAGAACATTGACGAGTGGGACGTGCGCTCGGAGCAATGCACCGCCTGGGCGAAGGCGGCGCGCGTCTCCGGCGCCTCGGCCATCGTGGTGGACCCGAACGACAAGATGGGCGCCGCCGCCCGCACGGCCGGCGGCAACCTTGCGCCCAAGCCGCTGCTGTTCTTCCCCGCCGATCCCCGGGCCATCACGCTCTGGCGCGACGCCGCGGCCTGGAACGCCGGCGACGTGGACGCGCAACTCGCGTTGTATGCCGAGGACGCGGAACTCACGCTGGCCGACGGCCAGGCGCTCATGGGTCACGCCGCCATCCGCGCCGCGCTCGAAGCCCGGCACCAGGAGGCGCAAGGTCTGCTGCGTTGCGAACTCGCCAGCTTGAAAGGCACGCCGGTGGTGCTGGCCTGGAAGTACTCCAGGGGCGGCGCCAAGGAGCGTCACAGCCTGGTGCGGGTGTCGCGCTTCCGCGGCTGGACCATCGCCCGCGCCTACCTCGACACGCGGCCCGGCCCGCTCGCCGAAGCCGTGCCCGGCGGCCTCATGCCCTACGACCCGGCGTGGCGCTTCGACGCGAGCGACTGCATCCGCACCCAGGCCACCGCGTACACCCCGGACGGCGGGCTTTCGATCCTGTACGGCCAGCTCGCGCCCGAAGGCAGCGTGGTCAAGACCGCCGGCATCAGCGACGCCTTCAAGGCGTATTGCGGTCCGGGCTTCGTCTTCGAAGGGCCGTGCGTGATCTTCGAGAGCCAGGACGAGGCCTGCGCCGGCATCCTGGGCGGCCAGGTCAAGGCCGGCGACGTGGTCATCATCCGCAACGAAGGCCCGCGCGGCGGCCCCGGCATGCAGGAGATGCTCTCGCCCACCAGCTACATCGTCGGCATGGGCCTGGGCGACAAGTGCGCGCTCATCACCGACGGCCGGTTCAGCGGCGGCACCGCCGGCGCGTGCATCGGCCACGTCTCGCCCGAGGCGGCGGAAGGTGGTCCGATCGCTTGGTTGAAAGCCGGCGACCGCATCCGGATTGATTTCCCGAATCGCCGAATGGACATCCTCGTGTCCGAGGCCGAACTGGCGGAGCGCCGGAAGACCTGGCAGGCGGTGAAGCGCAGCCTCAACGGCTGGCTGGCGCGCTACCAGAAGCTGGTCACCAACGCCAGCCAGGGCGGCGTGTTGCAGGCGTAACGCGGGCGGGCCGCCAGCGGCGGCAGGCATCCCTGCCTGCCGTTGAGCCGGGCTTCCCAGCCCGGCGGTGGTGTGCCGACGGCGCCGTGTAGGCGATGTTTTCCGTCGGAGATTCCGGGCGGCAGGATGCCGCCCTCCACGGCGGCCGGGGATGGCCGGCGCCACCCACCGGCGGTACGCGCGGCCGGGCTTGAGCCGCCGGCGGCCCGCGCGCTAGCTTGCGCGCCATGCACACCACCAAGGTCGGCCTGTTCGGCATCGGTCTGGACGCGTACTGGCCGCAGTTCGCCGGGTTGAAACGCCGCCTCGAGGGTTACCTCGCCAAAACCGCCGCCCGGCTCCGCCGGCCCGGCGTCGAGGTGGTGAACCTCGGCCTGGTGGACACGCCGCCCAAGGCCTTCGCCGCCGGACACCAGTTCCGCGCCGCGGACGTGGACCTGATCTTCCTGCACGTCACGACTTACGCGCTGTCCTCGACCGTGTTGCCGGTGGTGCGGCGCGCCCGGGTGCCGGTCATCATCCTGAACCTCCAGCCGGCGGCGGCGATTGACTACGCGCGCTTCAACCGTCTGGGCGACCGCACGCGCATGACCGGCGAGTGGCTGGCGCATTGCGGCGCGTGCCCGGTGCCGGAAATCGCAAACGTCTTCCACCGCGCGCGCGTCCCGTTCTTCCAGGTCACCGGCGTGCTCGAAGACGACCCGCCGGCCTGGCGCGAGGTGGACGAGTGGATCGAGGCCGCGCGCGTGGCCTCGGTCATGGAGCACAACCGCCTGGGCGTGATGGGTCATTATTACAGCGGCATGCTGGACATTTACTCGGACCTCACCCAGCAATGCGCGCACTTCGGCGGGCACATCGAAATCCTCGAGGTGGACGAGCTGGCCGCGTTGCGCGCGCGGGTCACCCGCGCCGAAATCGCCCGGCGGGTGAAGCAGTTCCGGCGCGCCTTCGACCTCCAGCCCGACTGCCCGCCGGCCGAACTGGCGCGCGCGGCCCGGACTTCCGTGGCGCTGGACCGGCTCGTGGCCGCGCACGACCTCGGCTCGCTGGCCTATTACTACATGGGCACCGGCAACCCGGCCAACGAGGACGCCGTCAGCTCGATCATCCTCGGCAATTCGCTGCTCACCGCGCGCGGCATCCCTGTGGCCGGCGAACTCGAGATCAAGAACGTCCAGGCCATGAAAATCCTGGACAGTTTCGGCGCCGGCGGCTCGTTCACCGAATACTACGCCATGGATTTCAACGAGGACCTCGTGCTCATGGGCCACGACGGCCCCGGCCACATTGCCATCGCCCAGGGCCGGACCAAGGTGCGCCCGTTGCGCGTCTACCACGGCAAGGTCGGCCGCGGGCTCTCGGTCGAGATGAGCGTCAAGCACGGCCCGGTGACGCTGCTGTCGGTGGTCCAGACCGTGGACGGCCGACTCAAGCTGCTCGTGGCCGAGGCCGAGTCCGTCCCGGGCCCGATTCTCGAGATCGGGAACACGAACAGCCGTTACCGCTTTCCGCTCGGCGCGCGGCGCTTTGTGGAGCGCTGGAACGAGCAAGGCCCCGCGCACCACTGCGCCGTGGGCGTCGGCCACCTCGCGACGAAGATCGAGAAGCTCGGCCACCTGCTGGGCCTGGAGGTGACGCGGGTGTGTTGAGCGGCGAAGGATGCGGGGGACCGGATACCAGATACCGGATGCCGGATGGCCGAGGTGGGCTGAGCCCGAAGACCGGAGTTGGGCAGGCGGGCCGCACTGCGCCACGGCCAACTTCAGCTTTCGGGATGAGTAGTCCGGCCGGAAAACGCGCGGCTCAGTGGACCGTCTCCACGCCGCAGAGGCACCAGATCAGTTCGGGGTTGAAGTGGTGGTAGTCGTCGGTGCGCTGGAACACCAGGTTCCGCGGCGCGCCCAGGAGTTCAAACGCCGGCCGCGCCGACTCCACGGCCAGCCGCAGGTACTCGAAGCGGCTCTGGTAATCAATGCCCGGCGTGATCACCAGCACCGGCCGCGGCGCCACCAGTGCCATCACCTCGTGCCAGTCGCACGGAATCCGCCGTTCCTCGCCCACAAACGCGCCCAGCCGCGGCAGCAGCGGCAGCCAGCGCGACCACCGCGCCACCCCGCCGGTTCCGCCGGCCGCCGTGTCCAGCCGCAACGGCGTCAGCCCGGACACGGCGATGACGCCCGCCGCGCGTTCATCCAGCGCGCCCGCCACCAGCGCCGCCATCGCGCCCGTGCCGTAGCCGACCAGGAAGATTTGCGCCGGGTCCACGCGCGGATGCCGGCTCAGCAGATCGAGTGCCGCCGAGGTGTCCCGCACCGTTTTGCCCAGCAGCGACCAGCGCGGATAACGGCGGTAAAAATCGCGCGCCTCCTCGATCCGGCCGCCGTTGCCGATCTGGTCAAACGCAAAGACGGCGTAGCCGCTCCGCGTCAGCGCCAGATGCGGCGCCTCGCCGCGCCGGTACCCGGCCCCGTAGCCGTGCGAAACGGAGACCGGATGCAGCCACACAAACGCCGGCAGCCGGCGGTCGGTGCCCGCGACGTTGGTCGGGTAATAGAGGTCGCCGGCGAGGTAATTGCCGAAGTTCAACGCTTCCCTCACGAGCCGGCCGGGCGGGTTGTCGCGGTCCAGTAACGCGGCCTTGGCGCGCGGTTCCGCGCCATAACTGCCGCCGGGATCGCTGGCCGCGGGCGGCGCCTCGCCCAGCAGCCACTCCAAGCGCTGGCGGATTTCCGCCCGCGCGGCGGACCACGCGGCCGCGTCGCCGATGACCGCACCGCCGGCGGTTCGCAGCACGTTGTCCACGCCGCGTCGCGGGAAATCCCGCGGCCGGATCCGCTCGCCGCTGGCGCGCTGCCAGTCCTCGTAAGCCGGGTACATCGGCGGGTCCGCCGCCGGCCGCCGCGACCGCCCGAACTTCCAGTCCAGCCAGTCCAGATAAGCCTCGGTGTCGGCGGCGTCCGCCGTGTGCGGGCCGGGGCGGTACTGGAGGTTCAGGCGGGCCCGGGCGCCGAGCAGTTCAAAGACCGGCAGCGCGGCGCGGCGGGTTTGCTCGATGGCCCAGACGCTTTCCACGTTGTCGTTCAGCGCGGTCGCCAGCAGCACGGGCCGCGGCGCGACGCAGGCGATCAGTTCGTGCTGGTCCACCGGCAGCTTGTTCTCGCGGCCGGTGAAGAAGCGCAACCGCGGGTGCAGCCAGTCCGGGAAGTTGCGCGTGATCAGCTCGATGCCCTCGCCGAACTGCGCCTCCGAAAACAGCCGCCACGCGCAGGCGCCGCCCGCGCCGGAACTGCTGGAAATCACGGCGCTGATCCGCTCGTCGAACGCGGCCGCGATGAGCGCGGTCTTGCCGTTGCGCGAATGCCCGGTGAGCGTGATCCGCCCGGCGTCCGCCTCGGGCAGCGTGAGCAGATGGTCCACGCAGCGGCTGGCCGCCCAGGCGCGGCGCGTGAGCTTGGTCCAGTCGTGCCCCGGCCAGAGGTCCGCCCACGCCCCGGTGTCGTCGCGCGAATCCGCCCCGGCGTACACACAGCCGAGGTAGCCGCGGCTCAGCGCGATCAACGCCCAGCGGCGGTGGTTGTCCTGGGTGAGGAACACGGGAAACGGCCCGCGGCCGGGCGGAATGAGCAGTTCGAGCCGGAGCCGCGCGCGGTGTTCCGGACCGAACTCCAGCACCAACTCGCGCAGGCGCACGCCGTCCTCGACGCGCTCGCGGCTTTCGGCCACGCGCACGTTGCCGGGCGGCGGCGGCACCGTGCCGGTGAGGTAATGCTGGAACAGCCGCAGCAATTCCGCGCGTCGCTCCGGCCAATGCCGGCGCGACGTCACCGGCCGGCCATCCTGGAAGCGCAACGGATCGGGCAGTTCGGCGACGCCCGGCAGCGCGTCAAAGTCCGGCGGCAGTTCGCCCGTGCGCGCCAGCCACGTCTCCCACGGCGCGCTCCTGGGCAGGAGCCGGCGCAGTTCGGCCAGCGTGGCCTGGCGTCGCGCCAGCGCGGCGTCGTCACCGCGGGCGGCGAGCAGGCAAACCACGGCGGCCAGCAGCGCCAGCGGCCCGGCCGGGCGGCGGCGCGTAATCTCCAAGAACCTTGCCGGCCGGTGTCGCGATACGGCCAGTTCGGTGGGGCGAGACTCTGTCGAGCCCGGCCTCCTCAATTCGGAATGCGGAACGCGGAATGCGGGCTTGGTTCGTGGTTCGTTGCCTTGGCCTTCCATTTTCGACTGGGACTTCGGACTTCGGATTTCATCCCGCGGTGGGGCAAAACTCTGTCGAGCCCGGCCAATCAACCGGCGAGTTCACAGCGCATGATCGGGCGGGTGGGCGAGCGCCGCGCCACCTCGGTGAAGCCGGCCCGGCGGAACATCGAGGCCAGCCCGGTGAACACAAACGCATCGGCCTGCGGGCTCCTGGGCTCGACCGGATACCCTTCCAGGATGCGCGCGCCGTGGCGTTGCGCGAACGCCTTGGCCGCCTCGAGCAAGACGAGGCTCACGCCGCGCCCGCGCCAGGCTTTGGCCACGAAAAAGCACACCACCGACCACACCGGCTGGTCATCCACCGGCTGCAACGTGCGGGACCTGGCGAACCGCACGTAGGCGGCGCGCGGCGCCAGCGCGCACCAGCCCACCGGCTCGCCATCCGCGCAAGCGACCAATCCCGGCGGCGGCCCGCGGCGGACGACCTCGCGGAAGGCCCGCCGATTGCCGGTGCCGCGCTGGATCCGCCATTGCGCCGCGGGCAGACGCCACCACATGCACCAGCAGCCGGCGCAGGCGCCGCGCGGACCGAACAGCCGCGCGAAGTCCGCCCAGCGAGCCGGGGTCAACGGATGCACCCGCAAGTCCAGCGCCGCATTCGAGGCTCGGGCTTTCACGGCGGCAGGCTAGGGTCGCGGGGCGCGTTGACAAGCGCGGGGTGGGCGTGGCGGCCGGGAGTTGCAAGACGGATCCATGCAAGCACCTGCTCCGCCGCCTGGCGCGACGCGGCGCCGAGCACGTTGTGGTCCGAGGCGAAGAGGACGCGCGCGCCGCGGAAGCCCGGACAGTGCCTCCGCAACCAGCGTTGCACCGGCCACGGCGGCACCACCGGGTCGAAGAACCCGGCGAGGTGGAACACCGGCACGCGGGTCGCCCGCGCCAGTGGACGCCAGTCGGCGTGGGCGATCAGGTGGAGCCGGTGCGCCGCGGCGTTCTTGTCCAGTTCGGTCCGCCGGGCAACAAACTCCTCGAGATCGGCTCGACCAGTTCCGGACCGGCGGCGCAGCCAGTGCACCGCCACGGCGTAAAGGCGGAGCGGTCGTTGAAGCGAAGCGGCGGAAATCCGCAGGCAGATCCGTTGCCCCAGCCGCGCCAGCCACCGGCTGCCGTGACGCACAAACCCGCCGGCAAACACCAAGCCTTGGATGCGAAACGGAAGCGCCGGTTCCGCGAGCATGGCCCAGGCAACCTGCGACCCAAACGACTCCGCCAGCAGCCAGCCTTGCGCCAGCCCGTGCTTCACCACCGCCTCGGCCACAGCTTGCGCGTAGTCTGGCAGGGACCAGGTGAGCGTGCGCGGGTAGGTGAGTTCGGCAAAGGACGCGCGCCCGGCCAACGCCTCGCGGAACGCGCGAACCAACGTCCAGTCGCCATGCAGACCGGGCAAGTAAACAAGCGCCGGCGCGTCGCCGGCGACGCTGGCGGCGTGCATCCGGATTTGCAGGGTGTCATCCATGCGCGGGGCCAGAGCCGGCGGAGCGAACGCCGGGCGGTTACTGCATCGCCAGCGGCTGGCCGGTGACGCCCAGCACGCTGAGCCACAGCGGGCCGGTGGGGTCCACGTGGTTGCGCCGGGCGATCGCCGGCCGGATGGGCACATGCACGAGGCGGCGATGCCACAGGCCCAGCAGCATCTCGGTCTTGCCGCACATGCCGGCATGCACGGCGTTGAGGCCGAGCGTGGCGCAGAACACCGCGTCCGAAGGATTGGCCGGCACGCTGCGGATGATGTAGCTGGGGTCAATGTACTTGAGGTTGGTCTCGAAACCGGCTTCCGCGAAATGCTCGCGGATGCGTCGGGCGAGGAACGCTCCGATGTCGTGCAGCTTTGCGTTGCCCGAGGCGTCGCGCTCCTGGCTGTCGGCGGGAAAGAGGTCCTGACCGGCGCCTTCGGCCACCACGATGACCGCGTGCCGGCGGCGCTCGAGCCGGCGCTGCAGCACGGCCAGCAAGCCGTTCGGGCCTTCGAGTTTGAAGGGCACTTCGGGGATGAGCACGAAGTTGGCCTCGCCCGATGCGACCGCCGCCGCACAGGCGATGAAGCCGGAGTGCCGGCCCATGAGCTTGACCAGCCCGATGCCGTTGGGCGCGCCCTTGGCCTCGGCGTGGGCGCCGTCAATCGCCTCCACCGCCTTGCCGAAGGCGGTCTCGAAGCCGAAGCTCCGGTCCATGAACCGGAGGTCGTTGTCAATCGTCTTGGGGATGCCCACCACTACGATCTTCAGGCCGCGCGCGCGGATTTCATCCGCGATGGCCAGCGCGCCGCGCATCGAGCCGTCGCCGCCGATGACAAACAGGATGTGGACACCGAGCGCGACCAGCCGGTCCACCATGGCGGCGGGGTTCTGATGGCCGCGCGACGAGGACAGGATGCTCCCGCCCAAGCGGTGGCTGTTCGAGACCAGTTCCGAATCCAGTTCGACATGGCCGTCCGGCCGGACCAGACCCGCGAAGCCGTACCGGAACCCGAAGACCTTTTCCGCGCGGTAATGGAATTCGGCGGACATCACGAGGCTGCGGATCACGTTGTTCAGGCCCGGACAAAGCCCGCCGCACGTCACAATGCCCACGCGCACCCGGCCGGGCTCGAAGTACAGCAGCCGGCGCGGTCCGGCGAGTTCCAGCGCTGGAAAATCCTCCGTTCCGCCCGCCGCGCGCCGGACCACGCTCAGCGTGTCGTCCACCAGGATGCACTCGTGGTCGTCCACGAAGTCCAGGGTCCTGCCTTCGTGGTCGTGGTAGCGGGCCAGCGGGGAAGGCACAGTGCATGGCCCGAGCGTGTGGACGCAAAACTCGCTCGTCATGCGGCGAGGCTACCGCGAAGGCGGGCGGCGATGGCAAGACGCAAACCACCGCGCATGGCGCGTGTGGTCCCCGCCATCACTGGCGTCCTGTCGGCTACGGTGCGGGCTTCTCGGAAGGCGGCGAAGTGGCGGGCGGTCCGGGCGGAAGTTCGGGTGGCTTCGCCGCGGGTTGCGAGGACTCCTTGTCAGCCGCTGCCGGGTCGGTGGCCGGCATCGCTTCCAGTTCGGCGAGCTTCTTTTTCGCCCAGACATGATCCTGCCTAGCCGCCGCGGTCAGCCATTTGTGCGCCTCGGCGGGATTCTTCTCCACGCCATCGCCATTCAGGTAACGCACGCCCAGTTCGTACTGGGCGGAGGCGGAACCGCCTTCGGCGCGCTTGCGCTGGAACTCGATTGCGCGCTTCTTCGCCGCCTCGCGCTCGGCCTGGGCCTTGGGGGAATTGGTGACGGTGACCGCGGGGACAGCCGGCGGCGGCGACACCACCGGTCCGGGTGGCAGGGTGGTGTTCGGCGTGCGCGGCTGGGTGGTCTGGTCCAGCCGCCGCATGTACTGTCGCGGCGCCAGGTATTGGGCTTCGAGGACCGGCGCGAACCCGCCTGCAAGACCCGCCACCGCCAAGGCAAGCAGCCTCGTTTTCATAGCGATGCCAAACGTTCCACGCCGCTGCTATGCCAGCAAGCGGATTGTAGCGGCGGGTCTCAGTTTCTTGCCGCGATCTGGGTTGGGTATGGAGGTGCCGGGCTTCTTTCTCGGAGATGCAGAAACTGAGATACGCCCCAATTCGCCTCCGGCCACCCGGCGTGGCTTGCCAAAGGGCAGCCAACCGGCAAGTTGCCGGACATGCAAAGCGTGATTCGTGTGGGCGCTCGGGCGTGTCGTGATCCTCAAGGCCATCCCTCGCGAACCGGGTTTGGAGCCGGTCACGGCGCCCCGAATCCGGATCCGCGAGGGCGTCCTGGAGCTGGAACCGGAGCCGGATCAAGACACCCGCCCTGCGGCGGTGCCGCCGCTCTTGAGGTTGCGGGCCAGGCAGGCGCCGGGTGGCCGGCTGGTAACAGGTCAGTACAGCGGGACAGCCGCCTCCGCCCGGCGAGTGAGATGCGCTCAGTTTTGCACTTCGGCCCGTTCGAGGGTTGAAGCCGCGGATGGCCAGAAGCTAACCTGCCGCCATGAACAGTCCCGCCTTTCTGACTGCCGGCTTTTTGCTCATCGCCGCCGCTCTGCCGGGCACGCTCACCGCCGCCGAATCCAGCGCCGTCGTGCCCATTCCCCCGCCGGAGGAGATCCTGTCCCGGCTGAAGCCCGCGCATCCGCGTTTGTTAGTGGCGCCGGGCGAGTTCCAGCGTCTGAGCCAGCGCCTGCGCGAGCACGCCACGCTGCGCGACTGGCACGCGAAGCTGCTCGCGCGCGGCCGCCGGTTGCTCGACGAGCCGCCATCCCGCTACGAAATCCCCGACGGCCTCCGCCTGTTGAGCGTGAGCCGCCGCGTGGTGGACCGGGTGTACACGCTCGCGTTGTTGTTCCACCTCGAAGCCGACCCGGCGTTCGCGCGCCGCGCCTGGCGTGAGCTGGAGGCCGCCGCCGCCTTCCCGGACTGGAACCCGCGGCACTTCTTGGACACGGCCGAGATGACCCACGCCTTCGCCATCGGCTACGACTGGCTGTTCGACTTCTGGAGTCCCGAACAACGCGCGGCGCTCGTGACCGCGATGGTCGAAAAAGGCCTGCGGCCCGCGCTGGAAATCCACCGCCGCAACTCAAGCTGGGCGCGTGTCCGCCACAACTGGAACCAGGTCTGCAACGGCGGCATCGGCGTGGGCGCGCTGGTCCTCGCCGACGTGGAGCCGAAGCTCGCCGGCGAGTTCCTGGCCGCCGCGCTGCAATCCATCCAGCTCGCGATGCGCGAGTACGGGCCGGATGGCGCCTGGGCGGAAGGCCCCGGTTACTGGCGCTACGCCACCCAGTACAACGTGGTCTTCCTCGCCGCGCTGGAAACCGCCCTGGGCACGGACTTCGGGCTGGGCGGCATCCCGGGCTTCGCGGACGCCGGCCTGTTCCCCATCCACATCACCGGCCCGCTGGACCGCACATTCAATTACGCCGACGGCGGCGACGGCGCGATCCGCGCGCCAGAGATGTTCTGGCTGGCACGGCGGTTCCACCGACCCGAGTACGCGCGCGAGCAATTGCGCCTGGCCACGGGCGCGCCGCTGGACCAGGTCTGGTTCGATCCGCGGGTCCTGGCCGCGCCCGCCCCCGAACTGCCGCGCGACAAGTATTTCCGCGTGGCCGAGGTGGTCGCGTTGCGCAGCGCCTGGAACGACCGGAACGCGCTGTTCGTCGGCTTCAAGGCGGGCGACAACAAGGCCAACCACAGCAACCTCGACCTCGGCACATTTGTGCTCGACGCCCTGGGCGAGCGCTGGGCCGTGGACCTCGGCGCGGACAACTACAATCTGCCGGGCTACTTCGGCGGCCAGCGATGGACGTACTACCGCCTGCGCGCCGAGGGCCACAACACGCTGGTCTTGAATCCCTCGGAGTCGCCGGACCAGGACCCGGCCGCGGCGGCGAAGATCGTGAAGTTCGCCTCGCAGCCGGAACGGGCCGTGGCCGTGGCCGACCTGACCGCCGCCTATGCCCGACATGCGCAAAGCGTGCGACGCGGCATCGCCTTGCTCGACCGCCGGCAGGTGCTGGTGCAGGACGAAATCCGCGCCGACCAGCCGGCGGACATCTGGTGGTTCCTGCACACGCCCGCGCAGATCACGCTGGTCAACGCGGAGCGCGCGGCGACCCTGGAGTTGAACGGCAGGCGTCTGAGGGCCGAAGTGCTGGAGCCGGCCGGGGCGAAGTTCAGCGTCATGGACGCGCGCCCGCTGCCGTCCTCGCCGCAGCCGGACCAGCAGAATCCGAACGCCGGCATCCGCAAGCTGGCCATCCACCTCCCGGCCACGGCGGAGACCCGGCTGGCCGTGCGGTTGCTGCCCTTGCCCGGCGACACCGATGAGCGCCGTCCCGCGCCGGCTGTTCAACCGCTGACGGCGTGGTGAGGGCGGAGCGCCGTGTCTGAAAAACTGGCGGTGGGCGCATGATGGGCGCATCTCAGTTTTGTGCCGCTTCGGTCATGACGGGATGGGGCGAGACTCCGTCGAACCCTGCTATTTGGGTTCGACGGAGTCTCGCCCCACCGTGTCAAGACCGGACTGGCGCAAATAGTAATAAGACGCGCCCTGTCGCGGTGGTCCGGGCTTTTCCCGCTTGACTTGAGCATGGCGCAAATCTGCAATCGGCCCGCCACGCCGCGGTTCAGCAACGCGAAACGCGCGGGCCAACACTTCCAGCTATGAACATGAATCGCCGCCAGTTTCTGCGCGCCGCCGCCGCCAGCGCCGCCTTCAGCACCGTCCCGCTGCTGGGGCAGGACGAGGGTTTCGGGCATTACAAGACCGCCCTGATCGGCTGCGGCTGGTGGGGCATGAACATCCTGGGCGAGGCCATGCGCTTCACCCCGCCCCCGCCCGGCGGCAAGCGCTGCAAGGTGGTGGCGTTGAGCGACGTGGACTTGGGCCACTTGAGCGCCGCGGCGGAGAAGGTGGGCAAGCTGACCGGCGAACTGCCCCGCAAGTACCGGGATTACCGCGAGCTGCTGGATTTCGAGAAACCGGAGATCGTGATCGTGGCCACGCCGGACCACTGGCATGCCATGCAGACCGTGGACGCGGTGAAGGCTGGCGCGCACGTGTACGTGGAGAAGCCCATCAGCCATACCATCCGGGAAGGCCGGGCAATGGTGAACGCCGCGCGCAAGTACGGCCGGGTGGTGCAGGTGGGATTCCACCGGCGGGTGTCGCCGCACAACGTCTCCGGCATGAAGTTTCTGCGCGAAGGCAAGGCCGGCAAGATCGGGGCGGTGAAGGCGTTTGTGATCTACGACTGGGTCCGGGGCCGGGAAACGCCCACGCGCAACGAGGACGTGCCCAAGGGGCTGGATTGGGACCGGTGGTGCGGGCCCGCGCCCGTGCGGCCGTACAACAAGCTCATTCATCCCCGCGGTTTCCGGCAGTTCCTGGATTACGCCAACGGCATGCTTGGGGACTGGGGCGTGCATTGGATGGATCAAATCCTGTGGTGGACCGAGGAGCAGTGGCCGCGGCGGGTGTTCTCGAGCGGCGGCCGGCCGGTGCGCGGACCGGCGGTGAACCTGCCGGATTACCAGACCACCGACGCGCCCGAGTTCCAGAGCGCGACGTTCGAGTTCGAGTCGTTCACGGCCACGTGGGAGCACCGCCTCTTCGCCGGGAACACCACCGAGCGCGGCGAGAACGTGGGCTGCTACTTTTACGGCACCGAAGGCACGTTCCACATGGGCTGGCAGAGCGGCTGGACGTTCCATCCCTTCGACAAGAGCAAACCGGTGCTTAGCGAGCCGGCGCAATTGCACGAGCCGGACCAGCAGAACATCCAGGAGTTGTGGACGGACTTCATGGCAGCCATCCGCCACAACACGCTGCCGGTTTGCGACATCGAGATCGCCCACCGCTCCACCACCATGAGCCTCCTGGGCATGCTCTCGCTGAAGACGGGCCGCTCCGTCGAGTGGGACGGCCGGAAGGAAGTCATCGTCGGCGATCCGTACGCAAACACGCTGCTGCGCCGCGAGTACCGGCCGGGCTACCAGTACCCGGTGGTGCTGTAAGCGCGCGGCGGCGTACCGCGCAGATCAACCCGTCGCCGGGCCGGAGGTCGCCTCCGGCTCCGCTTCGGATTCGATTTCTTCCCGCACGCGGGGCGACAGGCGCGGCCGGATGAAGCCGTAGAGCAGGTACGCGGTGAAGATCACCGGCAGCACCAGCGGCAGGATCTTCCCGCGCAACACCAGCAGCAGGCCCAGGAACAGCAGCGTGCCGGCCAGCTTCGCGAACGGGCTGCGCGCCCGGAGATTCAGCGACTTGAACGACGGGTACTTGACCTCGCTGATCATCATGAACGACAGGAACAGCATGATGACCGGCAGCGAATAGCGCCACACGCCGAAGCGCAGCTCCCGCTCGTCCCACCACATGATGAACAGCGTCAGCGAGGCCACGAGCCCCGCCGCCGCCGGGATGGGAAAGCCCAGAAACTCCTTGCCCCCGCCCCCGCCTTCCTGCGCCGCCAGGCAGTTGAATCGCGCCAGGCGCAGCGCCCCGCAGATCAGGTAGATCGAGGCGATGAACCACCCGATCTCCTGGTGGTTCACAAACACGTCCTTCAGCACGATGCGGTGCACCAGAAACGCCGGCGCCGCGCCAAACGAGATCAGGTCCGCCAGCGAATCGAACTCCCGGCCGAACGGGCTTTCGGCCCCGCCCCAGCGCGCCACGCGGCCGTCGAGCAGATCGAAGATGCAGGCCAGCAGGATGAAGAACAGCGCCTCGCGAATCTTGGAGAAGTCGCCGGCTTCGAGGTTGGCCTCGACGATCCGGGTGAGCGCCACGAAACCGCAGAAGAGGTTCCCGCCGGTCATCAGGTTCGGCAGGAGATAAATCCGCAGTCGCGCGGGCTCGGCTGCTGGCGGATGGTGGCCGGGATTCATGGCTTCAACTACGGCGGGCGATGACCGTCTCGCCCGCGCGCGCGCGCGAGCCCAGCGGCACCACCACCCGGGCATCGAGCGGCAGCAGCAGCTCCACCCGCGAGCCGAACCGGATGAGGCTGATGCGGTCGCCGCGGGCCACGGAGTCGCCCACCGCCGCCCACGAGACGATGCGCCGGGCGATCAAGCCGGCGATCAGGCGCACGCCCACGCGCTCGTCCGGGCGCTCGGCGGACTGGAAGCCCAGATACAGGTTCTCGTTGTGCTCCGCGGATTCGGCGCGCAAGGCGTTCATGAACTGGCCGTGCGTGTACAGGCTGAGCGCCACCTCACCCGCCACCGGCGCGCGCTGGACATGCACATCCAGGATGGACAGGAAGATCGAGACGCGCCGGCAGCGCCCCTTCATGAAAACCGGGTCGTCCACCTCGTCAATCAGGTCCACCTTGCCGTGCGCGGGCGAGACGATCGCCGCCGGGTCGGTGGGCACCCGCGCCTCCGGATCGCGGAAGAAGTAGAAGCAGAACAGGCCGAAGACCACCCAGACCGCGATGAGGCCGCTGGCGGCAAAGACCACGAACTTGGCCAGCAACTGCGCGAACATGCCGGCGAACAGCAGGAGGACCAGGTAGAAGATGCTCCAGTACACCAGCCGGAAGGCAGCCTGCCGGGCGCGGCCTGCGTTTTTCATGGCCGCCATGCTACCCGGTCAGGCCGGGAGGGGAAAGCGGTATCGTGGGCGGGGATTCGGCATCTGGTAGCCGGCCCCTGGCCCAAGGGCTGGACCGTCGCCCCTCGGCGAGGGACGACCTGCCTCCGCGGCTCAGGCCGGCGCGACCGGCACTTCCTCGATCTGGGCCTTGTCTTCCAGCAGGTCGAGCACCTTCGAATGCAGAATCTGCCGGTGCAGTTCCCCCAGTTCGCCGGATTCCCGCATTTCCTTGACCAGCTTCTCCGGCTTTTCCCGCCGTTGCGCGGCCAGGTAAAGCACCTGCTGGGAGAGTTCCTGGTTGGTGACCGTGAGCTTTTCGGCCTCGGCGATGCGGCTCAGGATGAAGGTGATCTTGAGGCGCTCGCGGGCACTGCGGTTGGCCACGCTGTAAATCTCGTCCTTCTTGCCGTCAATGGCCTCCTTGGGCACGCCGCGGTCCGCGTTGGCCTTCACGATGTCGTACACCGCGCCGCGGGTTTCGGTCTCGACCAGCGATTCGGGCAGGTCGAACTGCACCCGACCCAGAAGGGTGGCAATGAGCTGGTTGCGGGTTTCCTTCTTGGCCTTGCGTTCGAGTTCCTTCGCGAGGTCCTGCTGCACGCCTTCCCGGAGCTTCGCCAGATTTTCCGCGCCGTAAGTCCTGGCCAGCGCGTCGTCCAGCACCGGCAGCCGTTTTTCCTTTGTAGCCACGATTTCCACCTCATACACGCCCAGTTTGCCGGCCAGCTCCGGCGACACGAAGTCCGCCGGAAACGTCACCGTCACCGTGCGCTTGTCGCCCTTGACCGCGCCCAGAAGCTGGTCCGTGAAGCCGGGGATGAAGTGCTCGGTCTGCATCAGCAGCCAGAACTCCTTCTGGGCGGTCAGGCCGCGGGCCGTCGGCGCGATGTCGGTGATCGGCTTGCCTTCGCAGGTGCCGGTGTAGTTCACCACCGCGTAATCGCCGGTCTGCAGCGGCCGGTCCACGTCCGCAAACTCCGCCCGCTGCTCGCGCAGCACGTCCAGTGCCCGGGCAATGTCCTCCTCGGTCACCACGCGCTTCTCGCGCCGCACCGGCAGGCCTTGGTAGTCCGGCAGCTCGAACTGGGGCTCAACCTCCACCGTGGCGGTGAACACCATGGCCTGGCCCGGACCGAACTGGACGTCCTCGATGTGCGGCGTGCCGAGCGGCCGGAGCTTGTGCTCCTCCATGGCCTGCCGGTAATGGTCGTTCAGCAGCTTGCGCTTGGCTTCCTCGGTGATCCGGTCGGCAAAGGTGCGCTCGACCAGGTGCTTGGGCGCCTTGCCGGGCCGGAACCCCGGCAGGCTGACGTGGCGGATAAACTCGGCGCGCGTGGCCTCGAAGGCTTTGTCCACGGCGGCCGCCTCGATTTCCACCCGCACGAGTTTCTTGCACGGGCCGACATCCTGAATGGTGGTGCTCACAAAGTCATGTGTGGCCTAGCAACCGTCTCCGCCGCATGAACCGTGGGCGCGCCGACGCCGCAAAGCCAAGAACCAACCATGCTAGGAACCCCCGCCCCACACGTCAAGCATGGCGGCGGCGGCGGACACCCTGGCCCCGCCGCCACGGCCCGGTTTGGATCTATCGGACATCGCGGAGCGCGGCGGAAAATGCTGTCTGGGGTAAGGGGGTAGAGGTTAGGGGGCCAGTGTGAAAGCGGCGGCGAAACATGGCGCAAACCCGGGCAACCAGGCTTGTCTGGTGTGTGGAAGGGCCAGTCCCGGCTCGGATTTCGGATTTCAGATTTCACCTTCCTGCCCTCCGGCTTTCCCAATTTTCCGGGTTTCTGAGTTTGGGCTTTCCATCCGGCGGCCGGGCTTGCGCGGCGGTCCGGGTTGTCCAACATTTGACGCACCCGGCTGCTGCACATCCGCGCCGGCACCCGACACCTGCAATGAGCACGAGCGTCATTCCCGGCCAGCCTGCGCCACCTGAGATCCTCATCAACGTGGAGCAACTGCTCGCCGCCTTCACCAGGCGCCCGCCGGTCCCGGTGGGCGAACTCACCCGCGAGGGCAAAACCGTGCCGAAGTTCGTGAGCTTCGGCACCAGCGGCCACCGCGGCTCGCCGCTGGACGGCACGTTCAACCGCGACCACATCCTCGCCATCACCCAGGCGATCTGCGAGTACCGCTACCGCCACGGCCACACCGGACCGCTGTTTCTCGGCCGCGACACGCACGCCGCGTCCGCGCCCGCCGAGGCGGCGGTGCTCGAGGTGCTTGCCGCCAACTCGGTGACCGTGTGCCGCCAGGCCGATCACCTCGCCGTGCCCACGCCGGCGGTTTCGCGCGCCATCCTGCGGCACAACGCCGGCCGCACCACCGGCCTCGCGGACGGCATCATCATCACCCCGTCCCACAACCCGCCCCGCGACGGCGGTCTGAAGTACAACCCGCCCAACGGCGGCCCGGCCGACACGGCGGTGACCAACTGGATCGAGCACCGCGCGAACGAACTGCTGCTCGCGGGCAACGCCGGCGTCCGCCGGGTGCCGCACCAAGCCTCGCTGCACGCGCCGACCACCCACGCGGTGGACTTCATCGAGCCTTACGTGGCCGAACTCGACCTGGCGCTGAACCTCGAGCCGGTACGCGCGGCCGGGCTCAAGCTGGGCGTGGACCCGCTGGGCGGGGCCTCGCTGCCATACTGGGAGCGCATCGCCGCGCGTTACGGCCTGAACCTCGAAGTGGTCAACCGCCGGCTCGACCCGGCCTTCGGCTTCATGACCGTGGACCACGATGGCCTGATCCGCATGGACTGCTCGAGCCCGTTTGCCATGGCCGGCCTGCTGGCACTCAAGGACCGGTTCGACATCGCCTGGGGCTGCGACCCCGATGCCGACCGCCACGGCATCGTGACCCGCCTCGCCAGCCTGCTGAACCCGAACCATTACCTGTGTGTGGCGATTGATTACCTGCTCACCCACCGCCCCAACTGGCCGGCCACCGCCGCCGTCGGCAAGACGCTGGTCAGCAGCTCGCTGATTGACCGCGTGGTGCGGCATCGCCGGCGCGCGCTGAGCGAGGTGCCGGTGGGCTTCAAGTGGTTTGTGGACGGCCTGCACAGCGGCTGGTTGTGTTTCGGCGGCGAGGAAAGCGCCGGCGCGTCGTTCCTGTGCCGCAACGGCGCCGTGTGGACCACCGACAAGGACGGCCTGTTGCTCGGCCTGCTGGCCGCCGAGATCACCGCCGTCACGGGCCGCGAGCCGGGCCGGTACTACCAGGATTTGACCCGCGCCCACTGCGAGACGTTTTACCGGCGGGTGGACGCGGACGTCACCCCGGCCGAGAAGGCGGCATTTGCGCGGCTCGAGGCCGGGCACGTGAAGGCGACCACGCTGGCGGGCGACCCGATCGAGCAGATGCTCACACGCGCGCCGGGCAATCACGCGCCCATCGGCGGGCTGAAGGTCGTCACCGGCAAGGGCTGGTTTGCCGCCCGGCCGTCCGGCACCGAACCCAAGCTCAAGCTTTATGCGGAAAGCCTGGCGAGCCCGGAGCACCTCGAAGCGTTGCTCAGCGGCGCCCGCGAACTGCTGCGCGACGCGCTGGCGCGCGCCGGCCGGTGAGCGGGAGCGATTCAGTTGGACCACGAATGGACACGAACCAACACCAATGAAGACAGGTACGGGGATTACCTCGGCAGCAGGCTCAAGGAAGCACGGGTTGAGGCGCGCGCTTCGCCTTGAGCCCGCCTCGCCGGGCGCCCGAATTCGTGCCCTCGGGTGTTCAATCGTGGCTCTTCGGTCGCAGCGTTCCGGCTAGGCACACACTGCCGACGTTATGGCTGGCGCCACGTTTCTCGCCCGCCACTGGCTCACCGGGGGAACTTGCTCCATTCCCGCCGCGCCAGCTCCGGCGGCCGGCCCGGCGGCCACGCCGGACCATCCGTGGCTGGCGCCGGCGCTCTTCGATGTGCAGGTCAACGGCTTTGCCGGCGTGGATTTCCAAGCCGACCCCCTGGAGGCGGTGGACCTTGAGCGCGCTGTGCGGACCCTCCAGCGTTACGGCTGCGCGCGCCTGCTGCTGACGCTCATCACCGATCGCTGGGACCGCCTGCTGGCGAAGCTGGACCGGCTGCGCGCGTTGCGCGCCCGGTCGCGCACACTGCAAAGCGCCATCGCCGGCTGGCATCTCGAAGGCCCGTTCCTTTCAATCGCGCCCGGCTTCCACGGTGCGCACAACCCCGCGCTCATGCTCGAACCCACGCCGGCGCGCATCCGGGAATTGCGCGACGCCACGGGCGGCGATTTCGTCCTGCTCACGATCGCGCCGGAGCGGCCTGGCGCCCTTGAGGCCATCGCCCTGGCCACGTCGCTCGGCCTGAGGGTGAGTCTCGGCCACACGGACGCCCCGGCCGGCTGCCTGCGCGACGCCGTGGCCGCCGGCGCCACGGGCTTCACCCACCTCGGCAATGCCTGCCCGCAACAACTCGACCGCCACGACAACATCCTCTGGCGCGTGCTCGACACGCCGGGCCTCACCGTGAGCCTCATCGCCGACAAACGCCACGTCTCGCCCGCCTTGTTCCGGCTCCTCCACCGGGCGTTGCCGCCGGAGCGGATCATCTACATCACCGACGCCATGGCCGCGGCCGGCGCGCCGCCCGGCCGGTACCGGCTCGGCGCGCTCGAACTGGAGGTGGGCGAAGACCGCGTGGTGCGCCAGCCGGGGCGGAGCAACTTCGCCGGGTCCGCGCTGACGCCGGTGGAAGCCGTCTTCAACGCGGCGGAAATGCTGGGCGTGCCGTGGCCGGAGACCTGGCAGCGGATGTCCGTTGGCCCCGCCCGCTGGCTGGGCCTCCCCGGCGCCGAACCGCCGGAGGCTTCAGACTTTTGTCTCGTCGAGGCGGACGCCCGGGGCGGCCTGGCTCGCGTGCGCACCTTCTGCGACGGTGAGGAGGTCGTCTAAAGCGCCCGCCACGACCCCGACCGGCAGCGCGGCCAGGCCGTGCGCGTGGCGGAGCAACCGCAGGCGGTCGCTGCGCGGACGCCAGACCGCTTCGTTGGTGTCGCTCCACAACGCCACCCCGGCCAGGCCCAGTGCCGCCGCCAGGTGCGTGATGCCTGAATCGTGCCCGGCAAACGCCACGCAGCCCGCCAGGCGGCGGGCCAGCTCGGTCAGCGGCAGGCTTTGCGCGAGCGCCAACCGTTCCGCCGGCCAGAGGCGCGCGAGCCGTTGCAGCCGGTCGCCTTCGGCCTCGCCGCCCACCAGCAGCAGGTCCAGGTCAGCCCGGCCCGCGAAGTGTCTCAGCAGTTCGGCCCAGCGGGACTCCGGCCAGTTCTTGCTCTCGCTGCCGCTGCCGGGATGCACCGCCAGTCTTGGCCGGGAAGAACGCGACGTGTCTGCGCCCGCCGCCAGTTGCAGGCGCGGCACCGGGTCGGCATCGAAGATGGCGAGGCGTTCGAGCGGCTTGAGAAAAACGTCCGTCGCGTGCAGCGCCTGCGTTTCATCCGGCCGGTGCGGACCGGCGATGTAGGTGGCGCGCGTGCAGCGGCGCACGCCTTGCTGGAAGACCGCGTCCGGGTCGTACAGGTAGCTCACGATGACGGCGAAGCTGGCGAAGAAGTCCGCCAGGTCCGCGGGCGGCGCGGCCTGGGGGTTGAAAAAGCTGGCCAGCCCGCGCGCCTCGATGGGCCGGACTTCATCCGCCAGTCCGCCCGCGACGGCAAGCTGGGCGATGTGCGGATAACCGAGCACGGTGAGCCGCGCCTGCGGGAATTGCGCGCGCAGCGCGGCCAGCGCCGGCAGGGTGAGGATGAAGTCGCCGATGGCGCCGCCCCGGATCACTAGGAAGCCCGGACGCTTGGTCGCCATGCGGGAAAAGGCCGGCGGCGTCCGTCAGGCCCCGGCCTGCCGGATGGCCGTGAGGCCGATGAGCGCCACGATCAGCCCGAAGGCCAGCCGGGCCGCGCAGGTGACGCGGATGCGCGCCTCGCTGGCGGTGAGCCAGCCGATGAAGTCGCGCAGCCGCCAAGGCGAGATGGTGAACCAGATGGCCAGCACCACCCACACGTAGGCCCAGGTGGTCACCACCAGCCGCAAGTCCGTGTCCACCCAGCGGATGGCGTTGAGGGTCAGATGCGCCACCAGCAGCACCACCACGGAGAGCCCGCGTACGGCCAGGAAATCCCGCACGAACACGCACGAGCCGAAGCCCACCACCGCGAAGCCGATGAACAGCGCGGGCTTGAACGCCGCGAAGTCGGCGATCTGGTCCTGTTTCAGGTTCCACAGAAACCAGACCGTGCCCAGCGGCATCAGCACGTAGCCCCAGAAATCCGAACGCGGGAACTTGCGCAGCCATTCCCCGAACCGGGCCGGCTGGAGGAGGCCGAAAAGCTGCGGCAGCGCGTAGCCCAGGCCCAGCAGGGTGACAAGCAGGGAAGCCTTCATCAGTTCAGTCGGGACTCAAAACCGCCGGATCGCCGTACAGCGTCGAGGCGCTGGCCCGCACGACGCGCAGCGGCAGCAGTTCGCCGATGTGCCGCGAGGCGCCCTCGAACACCACAATCTTGTTGCACGAGGTGCGGCCTTCGAGCCGCGCCGGATTCTTCCGGCTGGGGCCTTCCACCAGCACGGTCACCTGCCGGCCCACGAGCCGGTGCAGGTGGCGATGCGTCTGCTCGTTCACCCGCGCCAGCAGCCGCGCGTGGCGTTCCTCGATGACTTCCCGCGGCAGTTGATCCGGCATGGCGGCGGCGGGCGTGTCGCGGCGCGGCGAAAACTTGAACACGAACGCGCCGGCGAAGTCGGCTTCGCGCGCCAGCTCGAGGGTCTGCTCGAAGTCGGCCTCGGCTTCGCCCGGGAAGCCCACGATCAGGTCGGTGCTGATGCCGATGTCCGGCCGGGCGGCGCGCAGTTTTCCCACGATCTCCAGAAACCGCGCGCGGGTGTAGCCGCGGTGCATGCGCCGCAAGACGGCGTCACTGCCGCTCTGGGCCGGGAGATGCGCGCTGGCGCAGAGCTTCGGCAGGCGCGCGTAGGCTTCCACGAGGTCGTCGCCGTAGCCCTTCGGGTGCGGCGAGGTGAACCGGATGCGTTCGAGGCCCTCGACCTGCTGCACCGCCTCGAGCAGTTGCACGAACGGCGAGCGGCCGTCCCGCGCGGGGAGGAGGCGCCGGCCGTAACTGGTGACGATCTGCCCGAGCAATGTGACTTCGCGCACGCCCCGCGCCGCCAGGTCGCGGCACTCGGCCACGATGTCCGCGATGGGCCGGCTGCGCTCCACGCCGCGTGTCCGGGGCACGATGCAGAAGGTGCAGCGCTGGTTGCAGCCCTGCATGATGCTCACGAAGGCGGTGACCGGCCGCTGGCGGCCGGCGAAGTCCAGGACGTGCTCGCGAATCTGGCCTTCGCTGCCCGGCTCCTCGCCCACGTCGCAAACGGCCGGGCGCCGGCCGGCGAGCAGGTCGTCCACCAGTTCGGCGGCGCGGTGGAACTTCTGCGTGCCCAGCACCAGGCGCACGCCCGGGGTGTGACGGAGCAGTTCCTCGCCGCGGCTTTGGGCCATGCACCCGAGGTAGCCCAGCACCACGCCCGGGCGGTGACGGCGGGCGGCGGCGGCCAGGGCGCTCATCTTGCCCAGCGCCTTTTGCTCGGCGGCGTCGCGCACGCTGCATGTGTTGAGCAGCACCACGTCCGCCGTTGCTTCCGAGGCGGCCAGGGTGTAGCCGCGGGCCAGGAACCGGGCGGCGACCGCTTCGGAGTCGCGCTCGTTCATCTGGCAGCCGTAGGTTTTGATGAACACGCTGGGCATGAAGCCAAGAGGGTGGAAAGCTAGGGGAGCCGGGGCGGCGGCGGAAGCCCGAAGTTGGGCCTGAGATCGCCCGGGCTGGCGCCGTCGCGTAAGCGGTTGCCGCCCCACCGGTCCAGATGCTCCGCCGTGTCCACAACCTCGGCAAGGCGCTCCGCACCGCCACACGCACGGCTGAGGGCGCATCTCAGTTATTTGCACGCGTGGGAGCGGCGGGCCGGCGAGGACGTCTGCGCTCCAGGAGTAGCTCGCCCCTCGCCGAGGGGCGACGTCTTCCGGCGTCTCAGCGAGACGCCGGCTGCCTGACAAAGCTCCGGCCTCTGAGCCAGAGGCCGGCTGCCTTGGTCGGGCGCCAGCCTTGCCGGGGAGCCGCGCGGACGGCACGCTCGCGGGATGTCACGTTGGCTGCTCCTTGCTCCCGCCCTGGCCTGGCCCGCCCTGGCCCTGCCCGTCCTCGAAGTCACGCGTGATGACACGCCCGTCACGCGCTCGTGCCGCGTGGTGATTCCGCCTGGCACGGTCATCGCCGACGCGAACACCAACGGCGTGCTGCACGTGGCGGCGGACGGCATCACGATCACCTTCGCGCCGGGCACTGAATTACGCGGCGCGCCCGACGGCACGCCGTGGGACGCCTTGCGCGGCATCGGCATCCGCGTCGAAGGGCGCCGGCGCGTCACGCTTAAGGGCGCGCGGGTCCACGGCTTCTTCAATGGCGTGGTCGCCACGCGCGCCGATGGCCTGCGGATCGAAGGCGGCGATTTCTCGGACAATTACCGGCAGCGCCTGCGCTCGACGCCGCAGGCCGAGGACGGCGCGGACTGGCTTTTTCCGCATCACAACGACGCGGTGAAGTGGCGCGACCAGTACGGCGGCGCCATCTGCGTGGAGGAGTCCGCGGGCCTGACCATCCGGAACGTGCGCGTCCGCCGCGGCCAGAACGGCATCCTGCTGGACCGCGTGAACGACTCGCGCGTGTACGACAACGACTGTTCTTTCCTGTCCGGCTGGGGGCTGGCGCTCTGGCGCAGCAGCCGGAACGTGATTTCGCGAAACGCCTTCGACTTCTGCGTGCGCGGCCACGTGGAGGGCGTGTACAACCGCGGCCAGGACTCCGCCGGCATCCTCTGCTTCGAGCAGTGCAACGACAACGTCTTCGCCGAAAACTCCGCCACGCACGGCGGCGACGGCTTCTTCGGCTTCGCCGGGCGCGAGGCGCTGGGCGAACTGTGGTTGGAGCGCGAGCGCGAACGCCTGCGCCGTGAGACCGGCCGCCAGGACGTGGACGGCCTGATCCGCGTGCCGCCGGAGGTGGCGCGCAACTTCAGCGCGCGCGGCTGCAACCGGAACGTGCTGCTCGGAAACGATTTCTCGTACGCGCCGGCGCACGGCATCGAGATGACCTTCAGCGAAGGCAACGTGTTCGCCCGAAACCGGCTGGTCGAAAACGCCATTTGCGGCGTCTGGGGCGGGTATTCCTCGGACACGCTCATCGCGGAGAACCTCATCGAAGGCAACGGCGGCATGGCCTACGGCCTCGAGCGCGGTGGCATTAACATGGAGCACGCGGCCGGCAACCGGATTCTCGGGAACACGTTCCGGAACAACAAATGCGCCGTCCACCTCTGGTGGGACCACGACGCCGCGCTGCTGCTTACCCCCGGCGTGGCCGGCGGCTACCGCGGCGTGAGCGGCAACGTCATCGCCGGCAACACGTTCGTCGTGGACGCGACGCACCCGTTCGGGAACCTGCGCCCGGGCGAGCGGCTCATCGTGCTCCAGCTCCGCGACGACGGCACCAACAACGTCCGCGACAACGTCTATGCGGCCAACAAGGTCAGGCTGGGCCTGACCAACGCGGTGGAATTCGCGGTCAAACCCGGCGCGGAGCCGCGTCGCGACGGCGTCACTCCGCGCTACCAACTTCCCATAGTGAAAGTGCTCGGCAAAACGCGACCTGTGGGCGCGCGATCGCATTTGCGCGGGCGGGACAAGATCGTGATGGACGAATGGGGGCCCTGGGATCACGAGAGCCCGCTGGTCCGCGCGGTGGCGGCGCCAGCCGGCGAACTGGCCTGGGAAGTTTTCGGCGTGCGGGATTTCCGGGCTGAGTTACGCCGGGGCGCGGTGACGGTGACCTGCGAGCCGGCTCAGGCCGACCGGTCCGAGCTGCTGCGGGTGCGGGCGGCGCCGGGCGTGACGCCGTTCGAGTTGCGGCTCAGCGGCGCGGGCTTTGCGCGGCAACTGCGCGGCACGCTCGTGGCCGCAACGTGGGACGTGGTGTTCTTTCCGTGGGAACCCGAGGTTGATCCGCGCAACGACCTGGCCGACTGGCGCCGGCTCGCGGCGGGCGCGGACGCGGTGACAACCACGGCGGGCGCGCTCGACTTCAACTACGGCTGGCGCGGCCCGAAGGACCTAGGCCTCGGCGGGGCGGTGGCGGAGCGCGGCCCGGGCGGCGACCACTTCGGCATGATCGCGCGGACAAGCCTGGCACTGCCGGCCGGGAAGTGGCGCTTCCGCGCGCTCAGTGACGACGGCGTGCGCGTGACGGTGGCCGGCCGGCCGGTGATCGAGAACTGGACCTGGCATGGCCCGACGCGGGATGAAGGCGTCTTCGAGCAAGCTGGCGCCGGCGGGGTCGAGGTCGTGGTTGAACACTTCGAAATTGACGGTTACGCGGTGCTGCGGCTGGACTTGGAGCCGGCGGAATGAAGGCGAAAGCCGGATTGGGGGCACACGCCCGCCTCGGGCGTTGCTGGACGCGCCTCGCGTCCCGCATCTGGGAAATTCAAGCGCGCTGCGGACTCAGTCCGAAAACCGAACTTGGGCGGGCGGGACACATTGCGCCACGGCCAACTCCGTTTTTCCGGTTCAGAGCTTGCGGTAGCGAACGTCGCGGATGGCGCCGGTGGTCTGCCAGGTGGCGATGCCCCAGGGCTGGCTCAATTCGATTTCGCCCGGCCGCACGCTGATGCGCTTGCCCTCGAGTTCCACGTCCACCATCTGTTGCTCGCCGATCCAGGCCCGGAGCCGGGCCGGCGTCACCCGGACGCGCACGCGGTACCAGCGGCCGGACTCGAAGTTGAGGTACTTGGTGGTCTCGTTCAACGAGGCGTCGTTGCCGTTGATGCTGGAGATGCCCACCACGCCGCCGCCCCAGCCGCCGAGCAAGAACGTGCAGCACGTGTCGCCCACCGGGAACGTGAGCGCGCAGAAAAAGTCGCTGCCCTCCATCTTCATGGCGTCGAGACCGATTTCGTAGTTCTGCGTCGCGAGCTCGTTAGTCCGGACCAAGTTCACGCCGGTAAGCATGGCGCCCATGCGCAGGAGCATCCGGCCCTTCTCAACCGTCACCTCGCCCGCGCCGGCAAACGGGGTGGGCCGCCAGGCGTCAAGCGACTGGCCGTCGAAGAGCGTCACCCAGTTAGTGCCTTCCCACGCGGGCATTTCCTGGAAGGGATACTCGGCGCGCGGCGCGGCCGGGGTGCTGGCGGCCGGCGCAGGAGGAGCGGTGGGCGCGGGTTGGGCTGGTGGGGTCGTGGCGGGCTTGGACGGCGTGGAGGATTGCGGCGACGAGGAGGCGCTGAACCAGGCCGCGGCCAGCAGCGCCGCCGAGCCGCAACCGATCCGGCCCGCCAGGTTGAGAAGTCGCGAGCGTTTCATGGCAAAATCAAGTTGGCGATTACGCGGCGGATTGTGGAAGCCCGCCCCGGCGCGGCGAGCAAAAACTGAGCCGGCGGCATGCGCTCAAGAGCACCACGTATGGACACCAAGGGACACAAATCCGTGAGGTCCAGCCCGCCAGGAGCATTGTGCGCTGACGTGGTGACCGGTGGGCGCATCCGCCGTAGCCTGCCGGAAAAGGTCCCGCCTGACTCGCCGGTTCGGCCG
The DNA here is from genome assembly GCA_964568145.1 of uncultured Verrucomicrobiota bacterium. Classification (GTDB taxonomy): domain Bacteria; phylum Verrucomicrobiota; class Verrucomicrobiia; order Limisphaerales; family J093; genus DSVZ01. The sequence continues at coordinate 43,095 of CAZMOZ010000013.1, read as the reverse complement.
CGCGCGGCGCCGGCTTGCGTCATCCCCGCCGCGGTTCGTGGTGGTGGAAGAGTTCGTTGCCCTGCAGACCGGTGAGGTTTTCCAAGCCTTTGAGCAGCTTGAACAAGGCGTAGAACATCCCGGCCGACATGGGCACGAAGGTGCCGGGCCAGCTCCAGAACTGGACCTTGGCAAGCTGCCGGTTGAACTCGTCCGTGCCGGACACCGCGGGGAGCAGCCACCACGCCAGCGCGAAGTTGACGACCGCGCTGAGCAGCAGGGTCGCCGCGAGCACCCAGGAGGTCCACGCCAGGAGGGCGTCGAAGCCCGCCGCCTTTTCGGGCGTGACCAGCGCCGCCTCGATCCGTGCGGTGTTCAGGACCTGGTCGTTGTAGAGCACGGTCTTCACCAGCGGCTGGCGTGTCCGCAAGGATAGCGGGATGGCCAGACCGAGCAGCACCGGCAAGGCTGCCTCCTTCACGGCGAACCAGAACCCGCTCATCTTCATGAGCCCCAGCCCGCCGGTCAGCAACGTGCCGGTCAGGCCCAGCACGACGAACAGATTCCACGTCCGCCGCTTCCACACGTCCCAGGTGCCGTAGCCGAGCGGAAACAGCAGCGCCAGCACCAGCGCGCCGGGCGGGCCCAGGCGGTTTTCGGCGCTGAGAAAGGACAGGATCAACGCGGGTGCCACGGCATTGAAGCCGAGGTTGAGCCAGAGATTTTCCCGCGCGGCGGGCCGGCGGGCACTGACGGGCGCGCCGCTTGACGACGTGTCCGGCGGAGTCGTCGGTGCGGGTTCAGCGAGGGGCTCCGGCGCGGGCGCTGGGTTTGGCGGGCTCACCGGCTATTCGGTGGGCAGGACCACCGCGCCCGCGGGCAGATGGACGGCTCCCGGCGGGTGCGGCGACGAAGTCCGGAACGGGCCGGTGAGATACTCGACCAGCGATTCGATCTGCGCGTCGGACATGAAGCCGCCCTCGGTCGCGGCGAACGCCGGCATGAGGCTGTCCTTCTTGCCGGCGCGGATGATCCGCCGCCATTCCTCGGCCGGCAGCGGCCGGCTCAGCGCGCGCAAGTTGGGCACCATCGAGGCGCGGTGCTCGGCCTCGTGGCACACGCCGCAAACCGCGTCGTACAGCTCCTCGCCGTGCTTGCCGATGCCCGGGGTCACGTGGCAGGTGGCGCAGTCGCCCTTCAAGACCGCCTGCCGGTTGTCCAGCGCCACCTGCAGGTTGCGCGCGCGCTCTGCCGCGGCCATCGCGCCGGCGGCGGCCGGGACGGCCACGCGCACCGTCAGGTACCGGTAGCCCGCCGAGCTTTCGATCGTGACGGTCTTGGTGACCACGCCGCTCTTGCCCTTGGCGTCCAGCACCACCTCGAACGAGCCCTGGCCGCCGGCCGGAATCTTCCACGGCAGCGGCGGCACCTTGGCCGTCGTGCAACCGCAGGAGGTTCGGACGTAGGTGATGGTGACCTCGTTGGGCGAGGTGTTGGTGAAGGCGAAGGCAAAGCGGCCGCTGGTCTCGCCCGGCTTGAGGTTCATTTCCTTGACCAGGCCGTCCCAAGCGAACACTGATTCCTGCTGGGGCGGCGTCACGCCGATTCCCGTGCGGGCCAGGGTCGAAATCCCCGGCGTGGCCGTGTAGCCGGGTCGCAACGGTGGCAGGGGGCGACCCGAGTTGCCTGCCAGCGCCGAAGAAGGCGTCAGGCCCGGAATGTAAGTGGGATCCGGCGGCGGAGGCGTGTAATTGACCTCGGGCGGGCGGGCCAGCGTGGCGGGTGGGCGCGTGAGCGTGATCGGAGTCCGCACGGCCGGGCGGATGGCGCCGGGGGGCAGGTTGACAGAACGTGCGCCGGGCAGCGGCGCGTTGGTGCCGGGCGTCGAAACATAGGTCCGGTCCGCCGGTGGCGTGGCCACGCGGTTGGTCGGGCGCGCAATCAGCGGCGGCACGGGAGGCAACGGCGGCGGGGGTGGCGTGGCTTCGGCAGCCTGCAAAACCGCCGGCGCACCGAGAATCACCCACAGCGCTCCACCCAGTCCCCACTTCAGGAATGCCTTCATAGTGCGCCGCAAAGTAACCGCGGATGGACGGGTTGGCGAGGCAAAACGCCGTCCGCGCGTCGTCGCGTGCCAACGCCTTCGCCGCGCTAGACTCGCTTGAGTTTCGGGCCTTTGGGCGTGTCTTCGACCACCCAGCCGCGAGCCTTGAGTTCATCGCGCAACTGGTCCGCGCGCTGGAACTCGCGGGCCGTGCGCGCCGCCTGCCGGGCTTCCGCGAGCGCGAGAATCCCGGCCGGCACCTCGACGTCGGCTTTGGCGCCCACGCCCAACACGGTGTCCAATTGCCGCCACGCCGCCAGCCGCGCGGCCGCCTGGACCGGCGACAACGCGCCCTCGGCCAGCGCGCGGTTGGTGTCACGCACCCAGTCAAACACTGCGGCCCACGCGGCGGAGATGTTGAGGTCGTCGTCCAGCGCGGCGCGGAAGCTGTCGAGCAGGGCTTCGTCCGGCGGCGCCGCGGTGTTGGCGGCGAGTACGCGCAGCTTGTCCAGGCATTCGTCCAGCCGGGCCAGGGCCGCGCGGGCGCCCGCCAGGCCGTCGAGGGTGAAGTTGAACGGCTCGCGGTAATGCGCGGTGAGCAGGAGGTAGCGGATTTCGCGGCCGGTGAAGCCGCGGGCCAACAGGTCGCGCAGCGTGAAGAAGTTACCGAGCGACTTGCTCATCTTCCGGCCTTCGACCAGCAGAAACGCACCGTGCAGCCAGTGCTTCACAAACGGCCGGCCCGGCGGCTGGAGCCCCGCGCCTTCGCTCTGGGCGATTTCGTCCTCGTGGTGCGGGAAGATCAGGTCCTCGCCGCCGAGGTGGAGATCGAAGCTGGGGCCCAGGAGCTTCATGCTCATGGCGCTGCACTCGATGTGCCAGCCCGGCCGGCCTTCGCCCCACGGGCTGGGCCAGAACACCTCGCCATCCTCCGGCACGCGCGCCTTCCACAACGCGAAGTCGGCCACAGACTCCTTGTCGTGCTCGTCCGCCGCCACGCGCTCGCCGACGCGGAGGCTGTCGAAATCGAGGTGCTTGAGCACGCCGTAGCGGCGGCCGGCGGCGCGGTATTTCTCGATGCTGAAGTACACCGAGCTGTCCGACGCGCGGTAGGCAAAGCCGCGGTCGAGCAGCCGCGCGATCAGGCCGATGATCTCCCCGATGTATTCAGTGGCGCGGGGCTGGTGATGCGGCGGCAGCAGGTTCAGGGCGCGGGCGTCCTCGAGGAAGGCTTGCTCGTACCGGGCGGTGTACTCGCGCAGCGGCAGCCCGGTTTCGCGCACGCGGCGGATGATCTTGTCCTCCACGTCGGTGATGTTCATGACGTGGGTGACGGCGTGGCCGCGGAATTCCAGGTAGCGCCGCACCAGGTCGGCGAAGACGAACGTGCGAAAGTTCCCGATGTGCCCGTAGTCATAGACCGTGGGGCCGCAGCAATACATCCCCGCGCGCCAGCCGGCGGGGTCCAGCGGCTCGAAGGGTTCGACCGTCCGGGTCCGGGTGTTGAACAGGCGCAGACTCATGTTGAACGCGGCGCGAAGCTAGTGGCGTCCGGTCTGGCGCGGAAGGCGAAAAGCGGCGGCGCCGCGCGCCGGCGGGCGGCGGACAACCCGGTGAATAAGTGGTCAATAAAGGCTGAAGAAGTGTTTTTTGACAAGGTGGCCGCCACTTCTATACTCGCTTAAAATTACCGGTCACCCAGGCCCGCATGGCAAACCACCTCGCCATTCATGCGCTCAGCGCCTCGCTCCGGGATTTTCTCCAGCAGGGCTACGACGCGGCCGCCGAGGCCAACGGGCTGCCCGACTGCGATTTCGAGGTCCTGTCCGCCTGGAAGTTTGCCGGCACCGCGAGCTTCGACGAGACCACGGTCACGCTGTACCTCTACCGGGTGAGCACCAACCTCCACCTGCGCAACGTCCGCAGTGCCCCCCCGGCCGGCCCGCTCGGGCTGGACCTGCACTACCTGCTCACGGTCTGGGGCAAGGACACCGATACCGCCGAGACCGAGCAGACCATCCTGGGCTGGGTGCTGCGGGAACTGCACTACCACCCCTACCTGGATGCCAGCTTGCTCAACGCCGACGGCCAGTGGGCCGCGGATGAAACCGTGGCGCTGCTGCCGGCGGACCTCAGCGCCGAGGAGCTGGTGCGCATCTGGGACGCGGTGAACCGCCCGTACCGGCTGAGTTGGGGGTTCCTGGCGCGGTTTGTCCGCTTGGCGAAACGGCCCGCCGAATTCGAGCCGGTGGTCGCTACGCGCCTTAGTTTCACCGACGACCTTCCGGAACGCGCGCCGTGAAAGAACGCCTCGACCAACGCGTGCTGGGCGCCGTGCGCTGGGTGGATCACCTCACCGGCCGGCCCATCCAGCGCGCATTGGACGTGCGGTCCGGGCAGGCGCGGTTCCGCCGCAACGCCAGCGACCTCGCGGTCATCTGGAGCGCCGCGCGCTTCGACCGTTACACCGCCACGGTGTACCCGCCGTTGCCCGGACCGGAGCCCGCCCTGCCCGCGCCACCAGTCACAATCACCGGCACCGTGGCCGACCCGCTGGGCGAATATCTGCCGCGCGCCTTCTCGCTCGCGCTGCCGCGCGACGCCAGCGCGGCGAAACCCAGGCCGGCCGACTCGGTGTTCCGGCCGATGGACGTGGCCTTGCTGCCCGGCGCCAAAGCCCGCCTGAGTCCCGGCTGGGCCGAGGTACGCGTCACCGTCAGGCGCACCGCGGACAACGCGCTTTTCCCGAACGTCCTCGTCCGCGTGCGCGGCGATCTGGGCGACGGCGAGGGGGTGCGGCAGCTCGGCGTGGGCATGTCGGACGCGCAGGGCGAGGCGCTCGTGGCGCTGACCGGCCTGCCGCTATACCGGCCGGACCCGGGCAGCGGCAAAATCGTGCCCACGGAACTGGACCTCACCGTGGAGCTGGTGGCGCCGCCGGCCGGCCAGACGGTGGTGGATTGGACCGCGATGCTGGAGTCGGCGGCCGATGCCCAGACCGTCCGACACCTCGATGACACCCGCCGGCTTTCCCTCGAACTTACCGTGAACGCATAAACCCTGAACCCAAACCCACAGGAGTCCTGTCATGCCCGAATACCTGGCCCCCGGAGTCTTCGTCGAGGAGACGAGCTTCCGCAGCAAATCCATCGAAGGCGTCAGCACCAGCACCGCCGCGTTCGTCGGCCCGACCCGGCGCGGGCCGGCGGGCGAAGTGTCCGAACTGCTCACCAGCTTCGGCGATTTCGAGCGCGTCTATGGCGGGCTGAACGACCTCGAGTACAGCGGCAACGGCGCGCCGCCCAAAACCAACTACCTGGCGCACGCCGTCTTCCACTTCTTCAATGAAGGCGGCGCGCGGCTTTACGTGTCGCGCGTCTGCGCCGACGCCAGCGGCGCCGCCGCGTCCACCGACCTGATCGCCGACGCGGCCAAGGCGGCGCAGTTCGTCGCCCGCTCCAAGGGCAGCGGCGGCAACGGCAAGGTGGTGCTCGAGGAAATCGCCGTGGCCTCGTCGGTCGCCGCCGCCGCCAAGGCCATTGACGGCAGCCTGATCCGGGTGAAAGGCGATCCGGCGACCTACTTCGTAAAGCGCAGCGGTGCCTGGCAGGCCCCGGACGGCACAGCCAAGGTCTTTGGTGCGCCGGACGAAACCGCCGGCATGGAACTGCTCACGCTCACCGTTACCGCCGTGGACGCCGACGGCAACGCGACCGTCTATGAAGACCTCGGCTACGACTCGCAGCACAAGCGCTACGTCGGCGCGCTGCTGGCCGAAAATCCCGCCCGGCGCGACGACCAGCTCACGCAATGGGTGGCGCTCAAGCTGACCGGCGCGGTCACGCCGTTCGACTTGCAGACGGCCTTTGCGCCGGCGGCCAACCTGCGCACCAAGGAGGTGTCCTTGACCACCGGCTCGGACGCTGCGCCCGGCGCGGGCGATTGGACCAACGCGCTGAACTTGGTGGAAGCCCTCGATGACGTGTCCATCGTGGCCGCGCCGGGCTCGAGCGCGTACGCCGACCGCGAGGCCGTGGCGCTGGCCTTGATCAGCCACGCCGAAAAGCGCCGCGCCTACCGCATCGCCGTGCTGGACACGGACCAGAGCCTCACGCCCGGCGGCGCCAAGACCTTCAAGGCAAAACTCGATTCCAAGTACGCCGCGCTGTACTTCCCGTGGGTGGTCGCGGCCAATCCGCTGGCCCGCCCGGACAAGCCGGACGTGCCCCGGGAGGTCAAGCTGCCGCCCTCGGGCTTCGTCTGCGGCATTTACGCGCGCAGCGACATCGAGCGCGGCGTGTTCAAGGCGCCGGCCAACGAGGTCGTCCGCGCCGCGCTGCGGTTCGAGCGGCTGATCAGCACCGGCGAGCAGGAGCAGTTGAATCCGCTGGGCGTGAACTGCCTGCGCTTCTTCCCCGGCCGGGGCCACCGCGTCTGGGGCGCCCGCACGACCTCCTCGGACCCCGAGTGGAAATACGTGAACGTGCGCCGGTACTTCAACTACCTCGAGCACTCGATTGACCGCGGCACGCAATGGGCGGTCTTCGAGCCCAACGGCGAGCGGCTCTGGGCCAACATCCGCGAGACGGTCTCCAGCTTCCTGTTCAACGAATGGGTGAACGGCGCGCTCCTCGGCGACAAGCCGGAGCAGGCCTTCTTCGTGCGCTGCGACCGCAGCACCATGACCCAGAACGACCTCGACAACGGCCGGCTCATCTGCCTGATCGGCGTCGCGGTCATCAAACCCGCCGAGTTCGTCATCTTCCGCATCGGCCAGAAGACGGCCGACGCGCGCGGCTGAACCTCAACCTGACCCGCACCTATGGCACGCTCCACACCTTACGGCGCCTTCAACTTCATCGTGAACCTCAACTCGGGCGAGGACCCCGAGTCCGAGCTGGGCGGCTTCACCGACGTGTCCGGCCTGGTGACCGAGTTCGTCATGGCCGAGTACCGCACCGGCAACTCAAAGGTGAACCACGTCCGCAAAATCCCCGGCATGCACAAGGTCGGCGATGTCACGCTCAAGCGCGGCATCGTGGACTCGATGGCCTTCTTCGGCTGGGTGAAGGAAACCCGCGACAAGGGCTTCCAAGCCAAGCGCGACGTGGTCATCACGCTCCGCGACGAGACCGGCAAGCCGGTCCGCTCCTGGAAGCTCCAGGCCGTGCTGCCGCTCAAGTACACCGGGCCCACGCTGGCCGCCAAGGGCGGCGGCGACGTGGCCATGGAGGAACTGGTCCTGTCCGCCGAGGGCATCGAGGCCGAGATGCTTGCCTGAGCCGGCGGGCCCGCGCCCGCCCCAACCCCGCCTGCGCGTGTACGGCCTGGATTTCCAGGTGACCAGCGGCACCCCCGACGCGGCTCCCGCCCGCGCCGATGTGGTGTGCTTCATCGGCTTCGTCGCCCGCCGCGCCCGCCGCGGCCAGCGCACCCCGCTTACGCCCGAGCTCAAGCGCTGGCTGGCCGAGCATGGCTGGCGCGCCGACGCCGCGCTGGTCGCGGACGACGACGACCTGCTGCAAACGCCGGTGCCGCTCGAAAGCTTCGAGGAGTTCGCCCGGTTGTTCGCCTGGGAAACCCGCGACTCCACGTCGCCGCTCGCGGAGCACGCAACCTGGCTGGGTGTGGCGGTGCGTTCGTTCTTCGCCCAGGGCGGCGCGCGCTGCCTGGCGGTGCGCGCCGGCGACCCCTGGCCTTACGAGGCGCCGCGCAGCGACCGCACGTCCGCGGAAAACGACGTGGCGGAAGCCGCACGCCTGACCCGCCTCCGGGCGCTGATTCCCAATTACGACGCCGGCGCCATGCCGCGCGCGGACGATGTGTGGCTGGATGACGCCGGCCCGCGACGCCGGCCGTCTTGGAAAGGCATTGGCGTGCTGCACGGTCTGGCCGAGGCGGCGGTGGTGTGTTTCCCGGACCTGCCGGAACTGGTTGCCAACGCCGAACTGGCGCCCGAAGGCTTCGCCGAACCGCCGCCCCCGCCGGAGGTCTTTGTCGAATGCGCCGAGCCCGCGACGCCGCCCGAAATCGAGCGTCGCTGGCCCTCGCCCTCGCCGGCCTGCACTGACATCGAGAACGGTGGCTTCGACACTTGGTTCAAGGCGGCGCGCGCGGTGGGCCTGTTTCTCGAAGCGAATCGCGGCCGCATCCTGGCCGACGCGCTGCTGGCGCTGCCGTTGCCGGCGCCGGGCACCGTGCGGCCCGGCCGGTTGCTTCAACTCCTCGCACCGACTCAAGTGGACCCGAGTAAGCCCCAACCGCGCCTTGCGCTCGAAGTCGAGGACGGCGGCGCCGCCTCGCGCACGCTGCAAGTGGTCTATCCCTGGCTGACCACGCCGCACGCCGGCTTGCTGCCGGGCGGACTTGAACCGCCAGATGGCGTGTTCGCCGGCGTGCTTGCGCGGTCCGTGCTGGCCCGCGGCGCGCATTTCAGCCTGGGCCGGCAGCCATTGCGCGGCGTCACTGGTTTCAAGCCTCCGCTCGAGCCGGAGGAAATCGCCTGGTCTGGCCCGCCCCTTGCGGAGGACGCGCTGATTGACAGGCTTTCGCTGCTCGGGCCTTCCGCCGCCGGCCCGCGCGTGCTTTCGGACGTGAACACCAGTCGCATCGAGGATTTCCGGCCGGGCGGCGTCGAGCGGCTCACGCTCGCCATCCTGCGCGCCGCGCGCCGGCTGGGCGACGAACTGGTGTTCGACAACAACGGGCCGGTCCTGTGGCGGCGGGTGACGCGCGCGCTCGAGACGTTGCTGGCCGGCTTCTTCGATCTGGGCGCCTTCCGCGGCGAAACCGCCGCCGACGCGTTCCGCGCGCAATGCGACGCCGCAACCACGACCCAGAACGACCTCGACGCCGGCCGGGTCGTGGCGCGTGTGAGCTTCGTGCCCGCCCAGCCGGTGGGCTGGATCACCGTAGTTTTGACGCTGCATGAAGGCGGCCGTGTCGTGGCCGCCGCAAGCGCCTGAACGATTTCCCCAAGCGATGCCCAGCGACCCTGATTTCCCCACCGGCAGTTTCCGGTTCCTGCTGACCTTCCACGAGCATCCGCTCGGCGGGAACGGCGCGGCGGGCGCGGAACGTCCGCTCGCCGGCGGGGCCTTTGCCGAATGCACCGGCCTGGAGGCCACGCACGAGCCGAAGGTCATTCGCGAAGGCGGCCTCAACTACGGCGCCCACCAGCGCGCCGGCACGACGACCTTCGCCACGGTCATTCTGCGCCGCGGCATCACCGCCAACGACCACCTGTGGCGCTGGTTCCAGCAGACCACCCAGGCCGGCGGCTACGCGTACCGGATGGACGTGGAAATCGAGCATCTCGACCTCGACGGCACGCGCGTGCGCGCCTGGCAGCTCAGCCGCGCGCTGCCGGTCAAGTTCAAGTCCGGCGACCTCAACGCCCGCAGCGGCGAGGTGGCGGTCGAGGAACTTCACCTGGCCCATGAGGGCCTGAGCCTGCGCGCCTGACCATGCCCGCCGAAACCCAGCTCGCGAAGGCCACGTTCACCGTCCAGGGCGGCGGCAGCCGCCCGCTCGAGGTGCAGTTCAACCCCGTTTCGCTCGAGCACACCATCGCCAACCAGCTTCAGGGCGAGGGCGGCCAGGCCGCGCAACACGTCGCCTCCAGCAGCGCCAAGCTCACGATGGAGCTGGTGTTCGACACCACCGACACCGGCGCGGACGTGCGCACCAAGACCAACCCGGTGGCCAACCTGATGAAGCCCGCCGGCGGCGAATCCGAAGATGCCGCGGAGCGCGGCGCGCCGCCAATCGTCGTGTTCGAATGGGGCGCGTACCGCTTCCAGGGCATGGTCGAGTCGTTCAAGGAGACGATTGACTACTTCTCCGCGAATGGCGTGCCGCTGCGCGCGACGGTGTCGCTCACGCTCAATTCGCAGGAACACGTCTTCGAGGCGATGGGCGACACCGGCCGCACGGCTGGCGTGGGCGGCGGGTTGGAACTGCCCGGCGGCGATCCTTCGAGCGTGGCCGCGGCGGGCGGCGTGCCGGAAGCCGCGCGCGCCATCGCGTCGGCCAACGGCCTGGAGAGCCTGCGCTTCGGCACGGGCGCGGGCCTGTCCGTGGGGGGCGGCGTCACCATCAAACCGCCAGCGTCCTTTGCCGCGGGTGGCGGCGCCGGCGCGGGATTCGGCCTCGGCTTGGGCGTGGGCGCCTCCGTTTCCGCCGGACCAGTCGGCGGCCAGATGTCCGCGGGCATCTCCGCCACCGCCGGCGCTTTCGCCGCGTTAGGCCAGGCGCCGCCCGCGGCGTCCCTGGCCGACCTCGATCCGCGCCGCCTGTTGGGCGAGGCCGGCCCGCCCGCGCCGCGCGCCGGCGCGCAGTTCGATCTCAGCGGCAGGGCGCTCCTGTCCGGCCCTTCCGGTTTTCAGGCCAAAGTGAATCCCGGCCTGCGTTTTGACGAACCCTGACCATGCCCATCCAGATTGACGAACTGACCGCGGACGTCACGCCCGCGCCCCCGCCGGCGGCGGGCGCGGAAGTCCGCACGCGTCCGGCGCGGGACTTCGATGCCGAGGCGCTGCGCCGCGAAATCGAACGCCAAGGCGAGCGCACGCAACGGTTGTCCGCCGATTGACAAATCCCGATGCCGCCCGCCAACCCCAGCACCCGGCCGTTCTCCGCCCGCCCGACCGTCCAGCTCGACGGCCAGGAATCAGAGCGCCTCGCCGCGTTGCTGACCGGCATGGTCATGCACGAGCGCGAAGGCGGGCTGGCCTCGCTCGAGCTGCGGCTGACCAATGTCGCCAGCCTCAGCGGCGGCGGCGCGGAGACGGCCTTCGACGCCGGCGGCGATCTGGAACTCGGCGCGGCCATCACCGTTGGCGGCGGCGACGCGGCCAGCCCGGTCGAGCTGTTCCGCGGCACGGTGACCGGACTCGAAGCGGTGCATCGCCGCGGCGCGCCGCCCGAACTGGTGGTGCTGGCCGAGGACGCCCTGCAAAAGGCGCGGCTGAAGCGGCGCTCGCAGGTCTTCGAGAACGTGACGGTCGCGGACATCGTCCGGCGCATCGCCGGCGACCACGGGTTGACCCCGCAGATCACCGGGCTGGACCAGGATTTCGGTCCGCAGGTGCAGATGAACGAAACCGACCTCGGCTTTCTGCGGCGCCTGCTGGCGCGTGTGGACGCTGACCTGCAGGTGGTGGGCAACGAACTGCAGGTCGCGCCGCGCGCCGAAATCCGCCGCGGCGAGGTCGAACTCGACGCCGCGCTGGACCTGCACGAGGCGCGTGTGCTGGCGGACCTCGCGCACCAGGTCACCGCCACCACCGTTCGAGGCTGGGACGCCACCAGCGGACAGGCGGTCTCGGCCGATGGCGCGGAGGACGCGCTGGGGCCGGGCGGGGGCGAGCGCGGCGGCGCGTTGCTCGAGCCGGCGCTGGGCAGCCGCGCCGAGCACACCGGCCACCTCGCCGTGGGCACGGACGCGGAAGCGCGCGCGCTGGCCAACGCGACGCGCAACGGCCGCGCGCGGCGGTTTGTGACACTCCATGCGGTGGCCGCCGGCAATCCCGCCTTGCGTGTGGGCACGCAGGCGCGCGTCGCCGGCCTGGGGCGTTGGTTCGCCAACACGTTTTACGTGGTCGAGACGCGGCACCTGTTCGATCTCGAGTCGGGATACCGCACGGAGTTTCGCGCCGAGTGCGCTTACCTGGGAACCGCATGAGCGCGCTGCTTCCAGTCGAACGCCCGACCGGCCTGATCCCCGGCTGCCACCTGGCGCAGGTGACCGACCTGAACGACCCGGACAACCGCAACCGCGTGAAAGTCCGCCTGCTGGCGCTAGACGGCGAAGGCCGAGCCGAAGTCTGGGCGCGCGTGGCCCTGCCGTTTGCCGGCGACAACCGCGGCGCTTTCTTCATCCCCGATGTGGGCGATGAGGTGCTGGTGAGCTTTGTGGCGGGCGACCCGCGCTTCCCGATTGTGCTCGGTGGCCTGTGGAACGGCAGCGCCGCGCCGCCGGCCTCGATTTCCAGCGGTCAGAACCGGCTGAAGGTCATCCGCTCGAAAAACGGCGTGCAAGTCACCCTCGACGACCAGCAGGGCCGGGAACAGTTCATCGTGGAAACGCCCGGCGGCCAGAAGGTCACGCTCAAGGACGGCCCGGGCGCGATCACCCTCGAAGACAGCAACGGCAACTCGGTGAAGCTCGAATCCGCCGGCATCACCGTGACTGCGTCAGCCCGGGTCACCGTCAACGCCAGCCAGGTCAGCGTGTCCGCCGCCTCCGTTCAGGTGGACGCCGCGCTGTCGAGCTTCTCCGGCATCGTGCGCTGCGACGTGTTGCAGGCTACGACGGTCATCGCCAGCACCTACACCCCCGGAGCGGGCAACGTATGGTAACCGCTCACGCCGCCCCCCACGAAACCGAGCTGCGCGGCGCTTGGGCGCCCGAGACCGCGCCCGGCCCGGTGCTGCTCCAACGCACCGAGGAGGATTTTGTGAATGCGCTGCTTGCCGACCTGGACACGGCGGATGCGGCGGCGGCGATTGCCCGGCATCGCGTGCAGCCCGCGCCGGGTCGCACACGCCCGCGGCTGTTCCAGCCGGTGCATCGCGTGTTCACGCTGGCGTTGCTGGAGGCGCGCTGCCGGGCCTTCGGCCTGCCGCGGCTCGACTCGCGCAAGATCGAGTCCGCGGGCCTGGTCGTGCGCCGAATCGCCGAGACCAACGGCCAGCTTGAGCGCGACGCGCGCGGCGGCTACGTGCTTGAAGGCTGGCGCACGCTCGGCCAGCAGGTCGCCGGCTGGGTGCGCTTTCCTGCAGGCGGCGTGACGGCCGATTGCGACCCACAGGCCGAACGCCGCGGCGTGCCGCGCGTCACCGGCCACGCCGGGCTGGACCGCCGGCTGCGGCCGGCGACGACCGATTACAGTGAGGCGGTCGTGTCGTTGTTCCCCGTGCCACCGGACCTGGCGGCGCGCTGCGGCCACACGGTGTTGTTCGGCGTGGTGCCGGTCAACAGCACCTCACGCGCCGGGCAGGCGGACCCCGCGCCGCCGGCGCCCGCGAACGCCGCCGATTGGGAAGCGGGCTGGCAGGAGCATCTCCCGCTGTTTCTGAAGGCCGGCGGCCGCCGCGCGCTCAGTTGGCCGGCGGGCACGCTGACGCCGTTCAACGCTGACAACGCCGCGACTTTTCAGGAGACCGATTTGTTCAAACTGGTCCAGCAACTGGGCCAAGAATTTGGCGCGTTCAAGGACGGTTCGGCCGAGACCGCGGCCATTTTGCGCGAACTCGACCGGCTCATGATAGAGCTTGTGGACAACACCCACCGCGCGGCCGGCCAGTACTTGAAAGCCGCCGCACGCGTGCTGCTCGAAGGCGAGGCCGCCAGCCCGGCCCTGCCCGCGCCGCGCGCCTGGCCGGCGGTGTCCGCGAGCGTCGCCGCGGCGCTGGACCGCGCCTTGAAAGCCTCCGCCGAGGCCACGCGCAAAGCGCTGCTGGCCGCGCCGGGGCGTTTCGACGAGCCGGGCCGGCTGTACGTGGCGCGGGCGTTCATCCGCGTGCGCCAGCCCGAGGGCTGCCCGTCGAAGCTAGTGTGGAGCGAGCCCGGCGAACCGTTCGAGATCGCGCCGTGGCACGAGGCCGGGCCGGTCGCGCCCGCGCCGATCCAGTTGCCCGATTTGAGCCGCGAGAGCCTGCGCCAGCTCAAGCCGGGGGTGATGTTCTCCGTGCCCAAGGACGTGTTCAATCTGCTGCGCGGCAAACCGGAGGACTTGCTCAAGGGCAAGGGCAGCACGGCCGGGCTGCAGCTCGACTGGCTGTGCGGGTTTAACATCCCGATCATCACCCTCTGCGCGTTCATCCTGCTGAGCATCATCCTGACGATCCTGAACCTGATCTTCTGGTGGCTGCCGTACGTGAAGATCTGCATTCCGTTTCCCCGCAAACGCTGATGCCCACCCGCGAACCCATCGGCTGGCCGTTGCTGCCGCTGCCCGACGAAAACGGGCGGCTCGCCTGGCCCGCGCTCGAAAAGAGCCTCGCCCAGCAGGTCCAGGTCATCCTGCGCACCCGGCCGGGCGAACAGCTCATGCGCCCGACCTTTGGCGCGGGACTCGAGGATTTCCTGCACGAGCCGAACAACCTCACCACGCAGCGCCGCATCCGCGACCGCATCGTCGAGTCGCTCCGCGCCTGGGAGCGCCGGCTCCAGGTCGAGGACGTGGCGGTGCTGGAAGTCCCCGGCGCGCCCCAACGCCTGCGGGTGGAAATCACCTACCGCGTCCGCCGCACCGGCAGCCTGCGCCGCACCGGCTTGACGCTCGATTTCGAAAGCTGACCGCGCCATGCCCATCCCCGTGCCCAACCTCGATGACCGCTCCTTCCAAGACCTGGTGGATGAGCTGGTCGCGCGCATCCCGGCCCACACGCCGGAGTGGACCAACCCCGCGGTCGGCGACCCCGGCCGCACGCTCATCGAACTCTTCGCCTGGCTCACGGACACGCTGCTGTACCGGGTGAACCTCATCCCGGAGCGCCAGCGTCTGGCGTTCCTCCGCCTGCTGGGCGTCACCCTGCGGCCCGCCACGCCGGCGCGGACGCTGGTGAGCATCAACTTCGGCCTGCCGACCGAGGCGGCGGCCCGCCGGCTCGCCCCGCGCACGCGTCTCAAGGCCGCGCTGCCGTTCGAGACCTGCGACGAACTCATCGTCCTGCCGGTCGTCGGCGAGTTGTACCGCAAGCGCCCGCTCACCGGGGCCGAGGCGCAGGCGCTCGCGCCCAAGATCGAGGCGCTGAAGCGGCTTTACCCCGTCCGGCGCGAAGCCGTGCCGTACGTGACCACGCCGGTCTGCGGCGACGGCCGGCCCGAACCGGATGGCGTGGACCTCGTGACCGGCACGGTGGACCAGGCGCTGTGGTTCGCGCTGCTCGCCCCGCCGGTGAAGGAGCCAAAGTTCACCGAACTCCGCGCGGCGTTGAGTCCCTCCGCGAACGGCGTGCCGCAGATTCTCAACGTCGGCTTCGCCCCGGCCCTGACCCTGCCGGAATTCGGCGAAGGCGCCGCGCCGCGCCCGCCGGTGCCGCACGTATGGGAAGTCTGCGTGAAGTCCGGCGCGCAACCGGTCGGCTATCGCGAACTGAAGGTTGCCGCCGACACCACGCGCGGCCTTACCGCCGACGGCGTGGTGCGGCTTTACCTGCCGGACGCCGCCGACCTGTATGTGCCGCCCAATGACGTGGCGGCCGACGTGGACGCCGGCACCGGCGACAGCCCGCCGCGGCTGGACGACCCCGAAAGGGCCGCGCGGCTGCTGGGCTGGCTGCGGCTCCGGCCCACCGCCGACCTCGACTCGTTCAAGGTGAGCTGGGCCGCGCTCAATGCCGTGAGCGTCGAGCAACGTCAGACGTTCTCCAATCTCGTCGTGGGCGCGGGCACTGGCGCGGCCGACCTCGAGGTCAGGCTGCCGGCCACGGGCATCGAAGAGACCAGCTTCCAGCTCGAAGTCGAGGAGACGGGTCGCGGTTTTCTGCGCTGGGAAACCATCGCGGACCTGGCGATGGCCGGACCCGACGCGGCGGTGTTCCAGCTCAATCCCGAGGCCGGTGCCGTGCGGTTCGGCGACGGCGTGCGCGGCCGGATTCCCGCCCGCGGCGCGCGGATCAAGGTCGCCTTGATGCGCGCCGGCGGCGGGCAGGCCGGCAACGTGGCCGCCGGCGTGCTCACCGCGGTGGACGTGGCCGGAGGCCCGCAACTCAAGGTCTGGCAGCCGCAACCCGCGCGCGGCGGCCAGGACGCCGAGACGCTGGCCGGGGCCGAGAAGCGCATTCCCGCGATCTTCCGCCACCGCCAGCGCGCGATCACGCCGGACGATTACGCGGAACTCGCCCACGCCACGCCGGGCGTGCGCGTCGGTCGCGTCGAGGTGCTCCCGCGCTTCAAACCGCAGCAGCGCCGCTTCGACGTGCCGGGCGTCGTTTCGGTGATAGCCCTGCCCGCGCGCGACACTTTCGAGCCGCCATACCCGCGCGTGGACCGGCCGTTCATCGAGGCGGTGTACGCGCAACTGGAGCCGCGCAAGCCGCTGGGCGTCGAGCTGTACGTCATCGGCTGCGAATACATGCCCCTCGCGCTCAGCGTGGGCATAGACAACCCGTCCGGCAGCCGGGCCACGTTCACCGCCGTGCAGGACGCGCTGCGCCGGCACCTGTTCGCGTTGCCGCCCGGCGGTCCCGAAGGCCAGGGCTGGCCGCTCGGGCGCACCGTCAGGCGGCGCGAGCTGGAAATCGTCGTCTCGCGCGTGCCCGGCGTGAGCGGCGTATACGGTCCGAACCTGTTCACCCAGACGCCCGCCGGCTGGCAGAAGGTCGTGGCCGCCGACGGCAACGAATCCGCCGAAATCCCGCTGCGGGAATGGCAGTTGCCCGAACTCCTCGCGGTGGTGGTCGCGTCCGGCGCGGCGCCCGAGGAGGTCAAACCGCCCCTGCCCACCAAGGCCCAGGCGGGCCTGGCCATCCCGGTGGTGCCGGAGGTCTGCTGATGGACGCCAACGGACAACGCTTCTGGCTCGCGCGCGGCGGCCGACCCTGGGTGCCGGAACAGCCCGGCACGCTCGAGGTCCACGACCGCTTCCTGCGCCTGGCCAGCGCGCGCCCGGAACGCCGGCTCGTCGAAAGCCTCGCCGCGGCGCAGGCGTGGCTGGCGCTGGTGCCCGGCGCCCGTGA
This sequence comes from uncultured Verrucomicrobiota bacterium, assembly GCA_964568145.1. Lineage (GTDB taxonomy): Bacteria > Verrucomicrobiota > Verrucomicrobiia > Limisphaerales > J093 > DSVZ01. Next base: position 26,384 of record CAZMOZ010000013.1, on the reverse strand, counting down.
TGCCTTTGGCGGCCGCGCGTGGTACGACGCCGCGCAACGGGCCATCCTCGCCACGAGCCCCGGCTTCGAGCCCACGACGCTGCTGGAAATCACCGGCACCGTCACCGATCTCGCGCTGGGCTTCGACGATTACCTTTACGTGGCCAGGGACGGCGAAGTGCTGGTGCGCGATCAACGCGGGCGCTGGCCGCAGCAGACGGTCGCGCCGGCGGGCTTTGAAGCCTGGCGGCTCACGCCGGACCCGGCCGGTGGCGCCTGGGTTCTGGACCGGACGAACCGCCAGCTTGCGCGCCTGCAAGGCCAGCTTTTCCCGCCGCCACCGCCGGGGGATTTTCCGCCGGACATGTTCCGGCCGCAGCCGGAGAACCTGCGGCCGTTGCGCCTCGAGCTGGTACCCGCCGGCTGGCTGGCCGCCGGTGAAGATCCCGTGGCGCTGGCGGTCAGTCCGCGGCTCGGGCCGATGGCGCTGGTCTGGCAGCCCGACGGCCACTGTCAGGTGCGGCGCGTGGACCCGCTTTCCGGCAAAGTGCTCGCGGCGGCGACGTTGTTCGAAGTGGGCCGCCCGTTCAGCCTGGCCTGGCTGGAGGATGAACGGTTCGCCGTGCTGGCCGCGCGCGACGCGGGCGCGGCTCCCGCGGTCAACGAGGCGCTGGTGTACCAGTTCGCCAGCGGCGAAATTCACGAGGTCGGCGAGGTGTTTCCGCTGCGCGACCCGGCCGACGGTCCGTTCCTGCACGGCGTGTCGCTGCCGGTCGAGTACCCGGTGCGCGGCGGCGGCACGCGGCCGCTGGTTTCGGTGTCCCTGCCGGCGTTCGCGCCCGCCGGTGCGGCCGTGCTGGGCCAGCGCGACAGCGACGTGACCGGCGATCCGGGCGACACGGCGGTGCGCACACGCTTCGACAGCGGCGCGGACGGCACGGCGTGGCATCGCGTCTATGTCGAGGCGGTGATTCCGCCCGGGACGGGGTTTGTGCTCGAAGCCGCGGCCTCGGACGTCGAGGACGAGCCGGCGAAAATCGGCCGGTCCGGCTGGTTCCCGCATTATTTTGGCGGCCTGTTCAACGCGGAAGAGCAGCGCAGAAAGCCGCGCGCGGCCTGGCTGCGCGCGGCGTCGGAGATTCCGGGGCACGCTGGCTTCCTCGACGAACCGGCCCGGCCGGGTGAGGCCGGCCTGTTCACCGTGTTGCTCCAACGCTCCGGCCGGCGGGTGCGGACGTTGCGCGGGCGGTACCTGCACTTGCGTGTCCGGCTGTTCGGCACCGGCCGGGCCTCGCCGTGCCTTCACACGCTGCGCGCCTACGCCCCGCGCTTTTCGTACCAGGACCGCTACCTGCCGGAGTTGTACCGCGAATCGCTGTTCGGCCCGGCGGCGGACACCGCGGCCGCCGACCACGAGTCCACGCCCGCCGACTTTCTGGGCCGGCTGCTGGCGAACTTCGAGGGCGTGCTCACGCCGCTTGAGGACAAGGTCGCCGCAAGCTGGATGGTCACCGATCCGCGCACCGCGCCGGCGCAGGCGCTGGAATGGATCGGCTCGTGGATTGGCGTCGCGTTCGAGCCGTGGTTCCCGCCGGAGCGGCGGCGCGAGCAGGTGCGGCGCGCGGCGGAGATGTTTGCCTGGCGCGGCACGCGGCGCGGTCTCGAACTCGCGCTGGATGTGGCCACGGGCGGCGGCGTGAGCGCGGGGCGTGTCATCGTCGTCGAGGATTTCTGGTTCCGCCGCACCTTCGCCACGATTCTGGGCGTGGACCTGGACCGCGAGTTCGATCCGCTGTTCGGCGGGCCGGTCGTCACCGGCAACTCGAAGGTCGGCCGGACGTTGATTTTGGGCGAGGCCCGGCGCCGCGAATTCCTCGCGTTGTTCGGCGCGGAGATTCAGTTGGAGGAAGCCGACGCGGCGGCGGTGGAGCGGTTCTTCGAGACGCTCGCCCACCGGGCCACGGTGCTCGTGCATGAGACTGCCAGCGCGGCGGAGTTCGAGCTGATCCGCCGCGCGGCGGAGCGCGAGGCGCCGGCCCACATCGAATTGCGGGTGCGGGCGGCGAGCCGGGATTTCATGGTCGGACTGGCCAGCCTGCTGGGCGTGGACACGTATCTGCGCCCCGAACCCCCGCCCGAACCCGTGGAAGTGCAACGCAGCAGCGTCGGCGACGGCTCGCTTTTGCTCCGGCTGGCCGCGCTCGATCCGCGCATGGAAGGACGATCTACATGAGCCTCATCCCCCAACCGTTTCCGGCGCCGCCCCAGCGGCCCAGTTACCACACCGGCATGCTGCTGGACGCGGAGGATTTCCGCGACGAGCAGGGCTACCACCGCGGCCAGTTCGCGCGCCTGGCGCACTGGCTCCACGGCCTGGGCACCGTGTGCGGGCTCGAGGTGAAACACTTCGTCGCCGGCGCGGACAACTTCGCGGAGGAAACGCTCGCGGTCCGGCCCGGCGTGGCGATTGACCGGCTGGGCCGGCTGATCGAAGTGCGCCGGACGTGGTGCCTGCGCGTGCAGCGGTGGTTCGAGCACACCGTGGCCGCCCAGCCGGACCTCGCGCCGAAACGCGAGGCCGACGACAGCCGGCACCTGCTCGCGGACGTCTTCCTGCGCTTTCTGGAAGCGCCGCGCGGCCTGCGTCCGGCGTTTCCCGAGGCGGCGGTGGACGCCACCGACGCCATCGTGGCGTCGCGGATCGAGGACGCCTTTGAACTCGCGCTCGTGCCGCGGATGGTCGAGGCGAACACCGATCCGAAGCTGCCCGACAAGCCGTTTGACCCGCCGCCGGCCGACCGCGCCGCGTTTCTGCAAAAGCTCTTCGCCGCCTACGAACCGCCGGTGGACGATCCGGCGAAGCTGGCGCCGCTGCCGGAACACCCGGCCGGCTTCGACCGCACGGCGGTCTTTCTCGCGCGGGTGCGCCTCCGGCTGCTCGATCACCCGGCCACGGCGCTGACGCGGCACGCCTCCGGCGCGGTGGCTGTGGACAACCTGCCGCGCCGCATCGCGCCCACCGCCGTCGTGCTCTTTGCGCTCACCAACCTCGACTGAAGGAGTTTGCCATGCCCGACCCCGTCCCCTCACCGCTACGCGCCGACTTTACGGAACTGGCGCGCCGTCCCGAGATCGTGGCCGACAGCCGCCGGCGCCGGCCGCTGTTCTTCGACGGCAAGTTTCTGACCGCCGCCGACCTGAACCGCGAGCAGGCCTACCTGCTGCTGCGGCAGGCGGACCTCGCGCAATCGCTGGGCTTCGGCGTCATCAGCGGCCTGCGCGTGACGCAGTCCGCCACCACCGCCGGCGGCGCGGCCAACGCCGCCGCCTCGATCCGCCTCACGGCCGGCTCGGGTATCACGCCCGCCGGCGAGGTGGTCGTGGTGGGGAGCACGAAAATCGTGGACCTGACCGACGCGCCGCGCATCGAACAGATCAACGCCGCGTTCGGCCTGGCGCGCCTGCCGCAGGACCCGTTCCGGAACTTGAACGGCCTGTTCGTCGTGGGGCTGCGGGCGGTCGAGTTCACCGCGAACCCGACGCCGGTGTACCCGCCTTCAGTCACGGGCGAGACCTCGCTGCACGACGGCGAAATCATCGAGGCCACGGCCGTCACGCTGGTGCCGTACAGCGCGGGCGTGACGCTGGACGAGCCGTTGCGCACCCGCGCGCGGGTGGCGCGCGAAATCTTCCTCGAACAAAAACCGCCGCGCCTGCCGGCCGCGGTGCTGCCGCTGGCGCTGCTGTACCTGCGCAACGGCCAGCTCGAATGGGCGGACGAATTCCTGGTGCGACGCGAGGCCGGCGACGACGACCGGTTCGGGTTCGCCTTCGCGCCACGCGCGCTGGCCGAGGCGCATTTTTTCCAGTACCAGGATTTGCTGGAGGACGTGGAGGCGCGCAATCCGGGGCGCTTCGCCGCGGGCGACTTCTTCGAAGTCCTGCCGCCCGGCGGACCGCTGCCGCGCGCGGTCGTGAACACCACCGATTTCACGCAGGGCTTCTTCCCGCCCGAGGCGCGGCTCGAGCTGGCGGTCGTGCCGGAGGACGAACTGCCGGCGTTGATGGAGGACAGCATTGACCTGCCGCCGGTTGATCTGCGGCTCAAGCCGGAGGACAACGACGCCTTCGCGCTGCTGCTGCTGGTGCCGGTGCCGCGCCGGCTGTACGCGGAAACCGTCGCCAGCCTCACGCCGCGCCGGCTGCCGGTGCGGCCCGCGTTGCTCGAACCGATCAGCCGCCTCAAGCCGCTCGACTACCTGCGGCAATGGAAACCCGCGCTGGCGGGCAGCGGCGGATCGTCCACCACGACGGACTCCGGCGCGGCGGCCGACGCCGCGTGGCGCGACTTGGTGAACCGCACGCCGCGGCTCTGGTACGTGCGGCGGCGCAACCTGCCCGACGGCGCGGGCCTGGCCAGCGTGACGGTGGCCGGCGCGTCCACCGCGCCGCCCGCGCCCGGCACTACCGGCACACCGCCGGGCGGCGGGGGCGAGGTCGTCCTGCCCGAACTGGCGGTCGAGGACGAGCGGATGCTCGCCACTTTGAGGCAGGAAGGACTTTGGGGCCGGTACACGCTGCTGAAGGCGATTTCTTCGCCGCAGATTCACGCCTACATCGCGCGGTTGTTCGGCTCCGACTTGATCCTGCAAAACCCGCTGCTCCGCCACGCCTTGATGGCCGAACTCGAGGGCAACGCGAACCTCACCTCGGAAAGCCCGGAGGAGAACTTCGAGATGATCATGGGCGGCGAGAAGGTGAAGGTGCTCACGCCCGAGGCGGTGGAGGCGGCCACGAAGCTGGTGATGAACCCGCGGCTGGCCGACGGGCTGGGCGCGGCCTTCAAGCGTTTCGCCCGCCAACTGGCCAGTCTGCGCGTGCGCACCGTGCTTGGTCTGACCCGCCGGCTGCCGCGCCTCGCCACGCTGGGCCTGCAACTGGGCGAGGACGCGCGCTTCCAAGCGTTGATGGACCGCGTGGTCAAGAACGCCAGCATCGGCAAGAGACAAGTCATCCGCGACGCGGTGGACAAATTCACCGGGAGGTAGGCCATGCGCATCCGCACCCGCATTCAACCGTTCGCCGGCGAGAAACTGCTGGAAGTGCTCCCGCCGCCGGCCGCCTTCGCGCCGGACGCGCCATTGCGCCGCCTGCACTTCTTCGCCGGCCGCCATCTCACCGACCGCGCGCTCCAGCTCGAGCAGGGCGTGCGAGTCGCCCGCCTGCTGCTGCGCGCCCAGGGCGTGGCGCCCGGTGTCGTCACCGGCCTCGAATGCGGGCTCGACACGGACCCGCGCGGGAGCGTGGTCCAGGTGGGCGCCGGCTACGGCCTGACCGCCACCGGCGACGACGTGCGCGTGGACCGCGTGATGCGTGTGCCGTTGCGCGATCTGCCCGTGCTGAAGCCCGACGGCGGCACCGCGCCGTTGCGCGCCTCCGCGGCCTTCACCCCGGGGGACATCATCGGTCCCGGCAGCCTGGCCCGGCGCGTGACCAACGCTAGCGACGCGGTCGCCGCGTGGCTGAAGACCCGGCTGTCGCGGTCGCTGCTGGACACGCTGGCGGCCTTCGATCCGGACACCACGGACCCCGCGCCCGTGCGGGCCGCGGTGGCGGCGGAGTTGAACACGTTGATCCGCGATGAACGGCTGGACACCGTGAGCGCCTTCGCCGAGATCGCGTTGTCGGCGGAAACGACCGAACTGCTGGCCAACCGGCCCGCCGGACGTTCGCTCGAGCGTCTGAACCGGATGCTGCTTGAGGACGCCTTTCCGCTCGAGCTCGCGCCCGACCGCTTCGACCGTCTGGGCCGCCTGCCCCAAAATCCGGCCGGCGCCAGCGCCGGGGTGCTGCTGCTGGTGCCGGGCCAGATCGAGGAGATCGAAGTGCCGGCCGCCGCCAAGGCTGCGGACAAGCAGGCCGAGAACTTCCAGCCCTTCGAGCGCAACCCCGCCGACGAGGCGTATCACCGGCGCAGCACGGTGGACGCCGCGCGGCTGGTTCTGCTGCCCCTGTCCTCCGACATCTTTCCGGGCTGGCGGCTGCCGCCCCTCACCGCGCCGGGCCGCTGGCGGAATGAAGTCGCTTGGTCGGTCTTCGCGGCCGAGCAACGCGCCTTGCAGGCGGCCTTGCGCACGCCGGACGAGCCGCCGCTGTTGCTCCCGTGGGAGGCGGCGGGCGTGGCCGTCGCGCTGGTGGGGCTGGACGAATTCTGGCTGCCGCTGTTCTTCGACCGCCAGGCCGTGGTGCGGCAGGGCGGGCGGCCGCGACAACGCGTGCTGACCAGCCGCGAACGGGCCCGGCAACGCGGCGGCGTGGGCGAACCCCGGCTGTGGCAGGCGCGCGTGGACCAGTTTGCCGCGGAGCTGGCCGGTCACAGCGTCGTGGCGCCGGGCGCGGCGGGCTTCCGCTGGCTGCCGCCGTTTGGCGTGCTGCCCCGGGCGTTCTTTGAGGCGCAGTGGCGGAAGGTCACCGTCACCGTGGACGGCAAGCCCCGCAAGTTCCGCACGCTGCCCAACCGGTTCTTCCCGTCCAACTACGCCGCGCTGCTCGCCGTTGCGCCCATCGAGCAACTGGACGCGGTGGCCGCCGCCACGCGTGGGCTGGACGCCTTCGATCTCGACCATCCGGACCGCGTGATGGTGCTGGCGCCGGTGCCGCAGACCGTGTTCGACCCGCAGTTGCTCGAGGTCGAGGAAGTGCCGCCGGAATTCGCCCAGGCGGTGCAAAAGCTCTCGGCCGTCCGCAACGACTGGCTGGGCCGGCGCGCCGACCTGCGCGCCAAGGCGGGCGCGCTGCACCGGTCCCTGACGAAGCAGGAATTGAGCTTCGACGACCCCGGCAAGCTGGACCCGGACGAGCCGGCCACGCCACCCGTGCCGGTCCCGCCCGAGCCGGCGTTCGGCACCACCCGGGATGCGGGCGGGGAACTGGGCGACGCGAACGCGCTGGTCGCGCAGGACTGTCTGGCGCTACAGCGCGACGTGGGCAAGTACCTGTTCAAGTTCACGGAAGACGAAAAAAAGGAGCTGACCGACCTCAAGCTGGAGGACTACAAGAACCGTCAGCTCGGCATCCAGGACGCGGAGACCGCCGCGCTGAGGCAGCACGGCCTGCGCAAGTTCATCGAGATGCTCGAAGACAAGGTTCGGCGCGCCGACGAGTTGCTGGACGGCGGTTTTCTGCGGCTGAGCGCGGACGTTTACCGCTTCGGACAGTTGCTCAACGCCAACGCGCTGGGCAGCAAGTTCGCCGTGTCCGAAGCCCTGGCCAGTGCCGTGGCCCGGCCCGCCGCCGCCACGCCCGGCGCCTCGAATCTGTTCACCAGCACGCTCGTGGCGAATCTCGCGCCGCCGGGCATCAAGGCCGCCGCCACGGAAGCCCAGGCCCGGCCGCTGCCCACCACTCTCATGATGGACGTCGGCGCCTTTGCGGGCGGCGCGGCCGCGACCAGCGCCAGGCTGGACGATTTCCTCACAACCGCCACGGAGGCGGCGAAGGTGCTGGAGACGGCCGAGGGCAAGGCCGGACTGGCCAGGTTGCAGGACATGGCCACCACCGACCCGACCGCGCGGGTCGCCTACGAGGCGCTGTTCAAGGCCGGCGCGGTGGCCGCCTTGCCTGAAGCCCGTTCGCAGGTCACCGAGTTGGGCCGCGTGAAGCAGTTTGGCGAGGCCTACGTGCCAAACTTCAACCAGATCACCGCCAAACAAATCCGCACCCTGCCGCTGGACCGCCTGCAGCCCGCGCTGGCGCCGCAAATCCGCAAGGACATCCAGGACCGCAAGCTCGAAATCTTCGACCGCCTCGAGCAACTCGACATCTCGCTGGCCGGGCTCACCAGCGAGTTCGTGGACGCGGACCAGGCGCCCGGCGAGGACAAACCCACCGTGCGCCGGCTGTCCTTCACGCGGCTGTTGATGCGGCGCCAGGCCGATGTGCTTGACCCGGCCGACGCCGACGAGGCGAAGCATTTCGCCGCCGGCGCCAAGCACGCGGACATGGCCGCCGCCGCGCTGCGGGCGGTCGAGGCGCGCGTGAAGAAGTACCGCGAACTCATCACCCGCTGCCGCGAAGTCCTCCAGGCCGTCGAGGCGCAGCAGCAACAACTCGCCGGCCGCCTGCACGTGGTGGACGACGAACTGTCCGAGGCCCGGCACGACGTGGCCGTAGCCCAGGCGCTCCTGGCCGAGGAAACCGCGCGCGTGGCGGCCGTCAACCGGCGCCGGCAGGACGTGCTAGAGGCCAACGTGAAGTTCTTCGTCTTTCACCGGCCCCGCGCGGTCGAGGCCCGGCTGGACGGCCCGGTGCGCACGGTGCATCCCGCGCTCGTGGAGGCGCCGGTGCCCGCCGCGTTGCGCGAGAACCTGCCCATCCCGCCGGACCTGCTGGCCTTGCAGGAGGTCTTCCGTGATTCGCCCGCGCGCTGGTTCCGCCTCACCCGGCACTGGCTGGTGGCGGTGGACCACCTGCCCGCGTTGCGCGAGTTTGTCGCGCGGGTCGCCGGCGCCGCGTACGTCGAGGATCGGGCCGCTTTCAAGGCCAGCACCGGCCGTTACAGTCAGGCGCTGGCGCGGATGTTCAACCACCGGGCGGCGGCGGCGGCCACTTACCGCCAGCAACTGCTCCTCGCGCCGCTGGCCGGTCCGCTCACCGCCAGCCTTCAGGACCTCCAGCGCGAGGCGCGCGAGCGGTTCACGCTCCGCGACTTTCTCGACCGCGGCCCGGCCGTGCTGGCGCGTCCGGCCGCGGAGGAACTCGAGCGCGTGTTCCGCGTGGCCGCCGCGCTGCACCGCGACTTCTCCCGCACGCCCGGCCTGCTGCGCCTGGCCTGGGCCGAGCAGTTCAGCCAGTTCGACGCCGACGCGCCGTTCCGCGACCTCAGCCGCCTGCCGCGCTGGAACGAGGTCGAGTTCACCCTGCGCCGCCAGACGCAGTTGCTCACCGACTGGCTGTACGACCGCGTGGACGCCGCCGAGCCCGCGGCCGTGGGCCTCATGGACGACCTGGTGCGCGTGTGCCTGCTGCTCGCCAGCCACGCGCCGGTGGACCAGCTCGTGACCGGCAACCTAGCCGAACCCGTCACGCCCGCGGCCGGCGCGCCGCTCAAAATCCGCGTGGACGCCGCGCGCGTCCGCCTCGGCATGGGCGTGGTGCTCGATCTGGGACAAAACCGGCTCGTTCGCGCCGTGGTGAGCAACCTCACCGACACCGAGGCCCACGCGCAGATCACCAGCCTGCCTGCCCAACCGGTGGGACAGATTCCCGCCAACATGGCCGTGCGCTTCCTCGACGCCGGCCGGCCGTTTTGACGCATGGTGACCGCCGTCCAACGACGCGTCCGGCACGCCCGCCTGCGGTGCGCGCGACCCGAACACGCCGCGCACGGCCGGATCTTGCTCGAAGACGCGCTGCGCACCGCCAGCCTGCCGGATCAAGGCCGGCTGGTCGTCTTCCGCCGCGTGGACCTCGGCCGGCTTTCGCCGCACAGCAGCGCCACCACCTGGAGCCGCCGGCTCGAGCTGCGCCTGCAACAACTCGCCGCCGGCGCCGTGTGCTTCAGCGAACCCGCCGCGGCCCGCGCCGATGCGGTCTGGTTTCCGGACGTCTGGCGCGCCCCGATCGAACTGGCCACGCGCCTGCTGCGAGGCCGCATCGCGGACGCGTGGTTCTGGTCCGCGGCGGTGCCGGGCTGGACCGCCGGCCTGCCGCCGACCGGGGTCGCGCGACTCATCTTCCGCCTGCTCGAACAGCGCGGCGGCGACGCCGCCACGCTCGCGCTGGCCCGCCGCCTGTGCCGCGAAGACCGGTTGTTTGAGTTCGCGGCACTGCTGTCGGCGGCGGAACTCGTTTCGTGGAAGCCGCCGGTCCTGGCGCGCGAAAGCGATGGTAGTGGTGATGCTGGTGCGCTGGGCCGCGCTGAAACGCCGTTGCCGCCGGCTTGGGCCGCGATGCCGGCACGCTGGCGGGAGCGCTTGCTGAGCTGGGTTCAAAGTCGGGACACCGGCGCGGCTGCGCAGTGCTGGGTGATCGCCGGCGTGCTGGGCGAACATCAGGTTGAGACGGCCGGGCCGGAGTCGCTGCGGCGCGTGGTGGCGCAGCTTTACGTTCATCTCCAGGCCGCAGCCGCCGCCCGCACGGCCCCGGACAGCATCCCGTCGTCGCCGGCAGCGCCGAAGGCCCAGGTCCTGCAACCCACCGTCCAGACCCCGCCGGCTGGCGCGCCTTCCGAGCCAAAGTCGGAACATCGCGAAACGGTCGCCGGCCGGCCGCGCGCCACCGCCGCGGGCGGACTGCTCTTCACGCTGAACCTGCTGCGTCAACTCGGCTGGTCGGACTGGCTGCGCCGCGAGGACCGTGCTCTGGCCGGCGGCCTCACCGTGGCCTGGCTCCGCAGCCTGGCGGCGCGCCTGGCCCTGCCGGATGATGATGCGTTGTGCGTCTGGCTGGCGGACTGGGGAGAGTTGCCCGACTTTCCCGACATGGCCGCACCGCCTGACCTGCTCCGCGAATGCCTCTCTCCGGCGCGCGAGTCACGGCTGCGGCAATGGCCGTTGCGGGTTACACTGACCCTGGCCTTGCAGCGCCTGTGCTGGCGCCGCGCGCGGCTGGGCTGGCGGCCGTTGGTGTCGCGCCCGGCGCAGATGACCTGGACCGACACGCACGTGGACGTGTTTTTCACGCATCGCCAGGCCGACGTCCGTCTGCGCCGCGCCGGACTGGACCTCGATCCCGGCTGGCTGCCGTGGTTCGGGCGCGTGGTCGCTTTCCATTACGTCGAGACCCCGCCCGCATGAGCCACCCCGGCCACACGTTTCCGCTCCGCGACTTGGCGCTGGCCGCGCTGGCCCAGCGTCTGGACGCCGCCCCGGACGGCGGCGCGGAAGCCGCGTGGCTGGCCGCGCTGGCGAAGCCGATCCGCGAAACGGGCCGCGCGTTCGATACGTTGCTGGCCGCGGCGCTGGAGCATCCGCGCCGCGAAGACGCCGCCCTGGTGGAACTGGCCCGGCAACGCCACCTCGCGCCGGCCGAAGTGCTGGCGGTCGCGCTGGCGGCGGCGGTCGAGGAAGACTTGATGGCCGGCCGCGCGCTGGCCTTCGCGCAGCATCCGGTGGGCGGCTCGCGGCCCACGCTGGGTTTGCTGGCCGAACTCAGCCACACCTTGCCGCCGGCCCAGCGCGTGACCGCGGCGGCTCTCGCCCAGGGCCCGGCCGTCGCCTGCGGCCTGCTGACCGTGCTCAACGGCGGCGCGCCGTGCCCGGAACGGCCGGTCGCGGTGCCGCTGCCGCTGAGCCTGGCGCTGAAAGGGGTGGCCGCGCCGTGGCCGGGCGGGCAGATCGGCGGCCCGGAAAGCCTGACGCTGCCGCCGTCGCAGCTCGAGGCCGCGGCGCAGTTCGCGCGCGCGCTCGCGGACCGCCCCGCCACGCTGGTGATTCGCGCCGCGTCACTAGCGGAAGGCCGCGCCGCCGCGAATGCCGTGGCCGGCGCGGTGCGTCAGCGCCCGTTCTTCACGGAAGCGCCCGCCGCGCCGGGGCTGGGCGTCTGGCTGGGCCTGCTGCGGTTGCTGCCGGTGAACCTGTTGGAACTCGGCCCCGGCGACTTGAAGGCCGCGCCGCCGGTTCCGTTCCACGACGGGCCGCGCCTCGTGCTCACCGGCCTGGACGGCGCGCTCGAGGCGGGTTCCGGCGAGTTGCTCACGTGGCGGCTGCCCGTGCCGGCGGTCGCGGAGCGCCGGGACTTGTGGCGGCGCGCGCTCGGCGAGGAATCGCCCGCGCAAACGCTCGCCGCCACGCACCGGCAGGGCGCGGAACGCATCGCCCGGCTCGGCGAATCCGCCCGGCTCTGGGCGCGCGCGAACGGCCGGACCGCCGTGGAACTCGCCGACGTGCATGCCGTGGCGCGCACCGGCGAAGGCACCGGCCTGGACGCGCTGGCGCAATTGCTGCCCGAGCCGGTGCCGGACGGCGCGCTGGTGCTGGGCGATGACTTGCGCGCGGCCCTCGAGGCCCTGCTCGCGCGCTGCCGTCACCGCGACGGCTTGAGCGACGGCCTGGGCCTCGCGGCGCGCACGCGGTATTCGCCCGGCGTCCGCGCCCTGTTCCACGGCCCGAGCGGCACAGGCAAGACGCTGGCCGCGGGCTGGCTGGCCACACGCCTCGGCCTGCCGCTGTACCGCGTGGACCTGGCCGCGGTGAGCAGCAAGTACATCGGCGAGACGGAAAAAAACCTCGCGCGGCTGCTGGCGCGGGCCGAGGCCAGCGAAGCCTTGCTGCTCTTCGACGAGGCGGACGCGCTGTTCGGCAAGCGCACCGACGTGCGCGACGCCAACGACCGCTTCGCCAACGCGCAGACGAATTACCTGCTGCAACGGCTGGAGACCTTCGACGGCATCGTGGTGCTCACCACCAACAGCCGCGCGCGGCTGGACATGGCCTTCGCGCGGCGGCTGGACGCGGTGGTCGAGTTTCCCGCGCCGCCGGCCGGTGAACGCCGGGCCTTGTGGGAGGCCCACCTGGGCGTGCGGCACGACCTCGAACCGGCCGAGCTGAACCGGCTGGCCGCGCTGTGCGACCTGACCGGCGGCCAGATTCGCAACGTGGTGTTTGCCGCAGCGGTCGAGGCGCGCGAAAACGGCGGCCGGATTTCGCTGGGCGCCCTGCTGGCCGCGCTGGGCGATGAATACCTCAAGGCCGGCCGGCCGCTGCCGGCGGGATTGCCCTCGACGCGCGCGAAACAGCGCGCCGCGTCGCCGTCATGAGCCGCTTCGCCGCCACGGTGGTGCAGCGCGTGAGCCCGGTCCGGACCGGCCGGCCGGCGGCCCGGGCGGCAACACGTCGCGCGACCGGCGCCCGCGCGGGCATGCCACGCTTCGCGCAGCGTGCGGCTGCGCCCGATGCGGCCCGGGCGGTTCCAGACGAGCGGCGGGTCAAGGGTCGCGGCGAACGCGCGCCCGGCCGCCTGCGAGCCGGCGGAACTCTGGTGCATCAGAAGGTAGCCGGGACGGCTGCACCACAATTGGCAGTTTGGTCGGCTGCCCCACAAACGGCCGTGCCCTTGGTGAGTGGGCTGCACGCGCGTCTCGCCCCCGAGGTGCGCGTCAGCCAGCCCGGTGATTTGTGGGAACGCGAGGCGGAGCGCGTGGCCCGGACGGTCACCTCGCCGGCACGGCGCGCACCCGCCGCCCCGGCCCGCGCGCGGCTGGCGCCGCCGGTGGTTATGCCCCGGCCCGCGCGGGTGCCGGAGCCCGCGCCCGATTGGGCCGAGCCGGGCGCCGCCCGGCCGATCGTGCCTTCGCTGCGACGCCAGATCGAAGCCGCCACCGGCGCGGACCTGCGGGCGGTGCGCGTTCACAGCGGACCCGCCGCCGAGCGCGCGGCCGCGAGCGTGCAGGCGCGGGCCTTTGCGCGGGGTGCGCACATCTTCCTCGGGCGCGGCCAGCGCGCGGATGACGCGCCCGTGGTGGCGCACGAGGCCGCGCACACGATCCAGCAAGGCGCGGCGATGAACGCCGCCTACCCGCAGGGCCCGCCCGCCGCGCGCCTGACTCCCGCCCCAGCGGGCGCCATCCAGCGCATCCCGATCCTCAGCGGCATTGGTGAAGCCATCGTGGACGTGGGCGAGGCCGTGTACGAAACGGGTTCCACCGTTGTCGGCGTGGCTGCGGACCTTGTTACCGGTGATTTTTGGGGCGCGGTGCGGCGGCTGGCGCCTTCGGTTGCGGACATCCTCCAGGAGATCGCCGACAAGGGCCTTTGGGAATTCCTCAAGGAGAAGATCGGCGGCGTGGTGGACACGCTCTTCGGCGGCCTGCGCCAGGTGGGCGACTTCTTCGGCAGCCTCGGCGACTGGATCGCGGGCATGGTCGGCACGATCCGCGACATCGTGGCCGGCCTGGCCGGGCGGGGAAAGGAGGCCTTGTTCGGCGCGTTGCGGCACCTGCGCGCCTTCCTGGGCGAGGCGGCCGGCCAGGTCTGGGACAGCCTCACCGAATTCTTCCGGCCGGTCGGCGACTTCTTCTCCCGCATCGCGAATTTCTTCACCGGCCCCGTCCTCGGCTTCCTCGAAGAACTCGGCGGCGAGGTCTGGCGCACGATCACCACCTGGGCCGGCAACCTCTGGGACGCGCTCGCGCCGGTCCGCGAGGCCATCAGTTGGGCCTGGGACGAAGTGCTCGATCTGCTCGGCATCAGCGGCGGCGGTGGCGGTGGCGGCATCCTCGGCTGGATTCAGGAAAAGGCCGGCGAAGTCTGGGACTGGATCAAGGGCCTGACCGCGCCGGTCGTCACCGGCGTCCAGACCGCGTTGCGCTGGCTGGGCAATCTCGCGCCGCTGGAGGCCATCCGCACGCTGCGCGACCGCGTGCTCGGCTGGGTGGACAGCGCCACGCAAATGGCCGACCGCATGGAGGAACCGGACGGCGTGGCCGACAACCGCGAGGTGCTCCGCGACGTGATCCTGCCGGGCATTCTCGGCGCCATCCAGGCCCTGCGGGGCGGGCTGAGCGCGGCGGGCAACTGGGTGCGCGGCACGGTGGGCGGCCTGGCCGAAAGCGTGGCCGGTTTCTTCGACACGCTGGCCCGCAACGAGTACCTGTCCTTTGCCAGCGGCGCGCTCGAATGGCTGCGCGACGGCGCGGCGCGGCTGGGCCTCTGGGCCACCGAGGGCATCGGCGCGCTGTTCGGCCTCGCGGACGACGCGCTGGCGGCGCTGTCCCGCTGGGTGGAGCCCATCCTGAACCTGGTGCGGCAGCTCATCGCCACGCTGTTCAACCTGCTCTCGCGCCTACCGGACCTGGTGCTCGGCCCCATCTGGCGGCTCATCCCGGAATGGATTCGCGAGCCGGTGAAGAACTTCCTCATCAACCAGGTGCTCCGGCGCATCCCGCTCTTCAACCAGTTGCTCGAAATCCCGAACATCGTGGACCGCGCCATTGCCGTGGCCCGCCGCGTGTTGCTCCAGGTCTTCCTCGACGGCGACCTGCTGGGCGCGGCGTGGACGTTCTTCCGCGCGGTGCTCGAGTTCTTCGGCCTGCCGCCGCAGCTCGTGGTGAACCTCATCCGCAACGCGGCGCGCGCCATCGGCGACATTGTGCGCGCGCCGGTGAGCTTCTTCATCAACCTGCTGCGCGCGGTGCGCGACGGCTTCCTGAACTTCCTGGAGAACTTCGGCCGGCACCTGCTCAACGGCCTGGCGGACTGGCTGTTTGGCACGCTGGGCGAGGCGGGCATCCAGGTGCCACGCGAGTTCAGCCTGCGCGCGGTGTTCGACGTGGTGTTGCAAATCCTGGGCATCACGGTGGACCACGTTTTCGAGTTGATCGAGCGGCGCATCGGCCCGGAACGCACCGCGATGCTGCGCCGTGGCCTGGGCGTGGCGATGGAGGCCTTCCGGTACATCCAGATCCTCGTCACCGGCGGCCCGGCGGCGCTCTGGGACGAAATCCGCGGCCAGCTCAGCGGGCTGTGGGACCGGATCGTCGAGGGGGTGATGAGCTTCCTGATGGAACGGCTCGTGGCCACGGCCACGCGCTGGGTGCTGAGCCTGCTGGACATCACGGGCATCATGCCGGTGATCAACAGCCTCATCGCCATCTACCGCGCCATCGAGTCGTTCTTCCGGTACCTGCGGCAACTGCTGGAGATCGTGAACAGCGTGTTGGAAGGATTGGGCGAGATCGCCCGCGGCGTCATCACACGCGGCGCGGCGCTGGTCGAGCGCAACCTCGCGCGCCTGCTGCCCATCGCCATCGGCTTCCTGGCCAACCAGCTCGGCCTGGGCGGGCTGGCCGGCCACATCCGCAACATCATCACCCGCATCCGCGAGACGGTGGACCGCGCGCTGGGCTGGCTGATTGACCGCATTGTGCGCGGCGTGCAGGCGGTGGCGGGGGCGGTGCGTTCGACGGTGTCGGGCCGGGGCGCGGAACAACCGGCGGCCGGTGACGTGCGGGACGAGGCGGGACGGCGGGTCGCCAGCCGGGTCTCGGGACAGCATACCGAGGAGGAAATTCAGGCGGTGGTGGACCAGGTCCTGGCGGAGTTGCGGCCGCAAGGGCTGTCCCGGCTCGAGTGGGGCGAGCCCAACGAAGCGGGGGAAGTCCCGCTGCTGGCGGTGATCAACCCCAGCAAGCCGGTGGGAAAGAAGAAGACCGGCACGCGCGCGCGCACCGCCACGGTCGTGCTCCGGGCGCGGGCGGTGTTTTCGGAACCCGCGCTGCCGCTGCTGGAACAGCAGGCCGGGCGGCCGTTCTTCTTCGGCGACGTGAACGTGCCACGACCACGCTCCGGCGCAACCGGCCTTGCGGGGGGGGCGACCAAAGGGGCGCAGCTCGATGTCCCCAGCACCGGGCGCTCAGGTGGATCCCAGTCAACCGGCACCGCCTTCCTGATGCCGCCGGGCAGCCCCACCGCGCCCGATGTCATCGTGCGCTCCTGGAACAGCGGCGAGCCCACGCCGGGCACGAATTTGAGCCACGCGGAACGTCACCTGATGGAATTTCTGGACGGCCGCCTCGCCGCCCAGCGCCTGCAGCAGCTCGAGATCACCATCAACCTCAGCCCGTGCTCGCACTGCTCGAGATTCCTGCGAGGCTGGCTGGAGCGGCATCCGGCGGTTCAGGCCTCGCTGAGCTACAACCTGTGTTACGTGGGCTGGGAGCAAAGTCCCGACCGGCGCGTGCGCCACTGGCGCATCACGGAAAATACCACCACGACCGACGATGTCTCCCTGATGACCGGCGCGGGCTGGAGCGTCGCCGGACCGTCTCCGCAGTTGTACAACCAGCCGCTGACAGACACCTTCAAGGAGCGCGAGCGCGCCGCGGCGATGTCCATTTACGAAGCCAATCTTTCGTGATCGTTGCGGAAGAAGCCGCGCGGCCTGGCGCCTGCGGCTACGGAGTGGAAGCCGCCGGGGGGCGACGGCTCGGTGCCGGAATCGCCGCCTGGTGAGGTGCGCGCCGCGAGCTGCCGAGCCACCGCCAATTCCGCAGCCACCTGAGCGCGCTCCTTCTGCCACTGCGCCTGAGCGGGGGCGATTTCGAAGAGGCGCGCGAACACACGATCCACCTCCTCGAAGAACGGCACCGCTTCGTGCGGATGGCCAAGCCGCTGTTCGAGGTGACCAATCCACACGCACGCCACCGCCAGATCCCGTTGCCAGCCCGCGTTGGCCGGGGCCTGCGCCGCCAACTGGCGGCTGATCCGCAAATACTCCTCAAACGCCGCTTGGGCCTCCGCCAGTTTGCCTTGCGCCTGTAACACGTCGCCAACCAGGCAATGCGCCTGCGCAAGCCTGGCCGGGCGGGCCCCGCCTTCCAAAAGGTTGCGGGCGGTTCGGGCCAGTGAGCCCAGTAGGGCGGCTTCGCCACGCTGGAGCCGTTCGAAGCCGATGTCCAGCAGACAGTCCGCCACCGCGTCTCGCACAGCGCTTCCCGCAGTTTCGAGCGGCCTGAGCTCCTGCAAGGCCAGGGCCAGGCTGTACCGCTCCGCGTGGTGTTTATCTTTTGACCATTCCCGGCGCAATGCAGCCAGCGCGCTTTCACCTTCCGTGTCGTTCGAGCAGACCAGTTGAAAAACCCGCTCGATTTTCCCGGCGGACGAGGAATCGGCTCCAAAGTACCGTGAAGTGCTCCCCCCAAATCCGACCAGGGGTTAAGCTGTGAGAGGCAGCCATGGGTATGACGGAACAGACAGGCAAACGGACGCGCAAACGGCACAGCGCGGAGTTCAAGGCCCAGGTGGTCACCGCCGCGCTGCGCGAGGATCAAACCCTCAATCAGTTGAGCACGCGCTTGGGCGTGCATCCGGTCGTCGTCGGCGACTGGAAGCAGCAGGCGCTCCTGGCCCTGCCCGGTCTCTTCGGCCAGCAGGTGCAGCGGGACGCCGAGGCGGTGGCGGCGCCGTCGCAGCGGCGCCCTAGTGCGCCTGCGAAGGCGTCCACACCGCGGGGTGGAAGTCCCCGTCAGGCCGAGCGTTCACCGGCCTGTAACCGAAGGCTACTGCGTCGTGGCAACACGAGGTGGGAAGCTGCCGGAGGTGAACCACCCGTCGGTAACAACGTAACATGCCTGACAGGACACACCGTAAACCCGATTCGGCCGCGCCGACCGGCGAGCCTGCGAGCGCTGTGCGAAGCCCGGGCCAGGACCCTGGTGGGAAGTCTTCCCTCTGCCTTCGCCCGAAGGCAGGGTCCACTGGCTGGCGGCCACGAGCAGAGAGGAAGCGTGAACGAGCGCAAATGCCGTGGCTGGGGCGGCGAGGTGGTTGGGGACGGAAGGGTGGGACGTGTGGGTGAGATAAGCAGGGAGACCCGCCGGGACCCGAACGGTGTTCATGGCCGATGGAGGCCCGAAGAGCCGCCCGGCGGGAGTCAGAGCGTCCATAGTAGCGACGAAGCGGAGTAATGCCCGGGGAACGAAGGGACGTAGGAAAGTGGAGGCGTGAAGTTCATGACGAAGGACGAAACCCATCGAGCGGCGGCAGTGGCGGGGGCGTCCTCGCCTCCACAAGCCGCAGACATCCGCAACCGCTGGTGGTGGGTGGAACCTTCGGTCTGGACGGAGCGCATGCTGACCCGGCTCGAACAAAGCGAGCCGACAACCAAGTGGTTTCGACTCTGGGACAAGGTGCTGTCCGAGCGCAATCTGCGGGCGGCCTTCCGGGCCGTCTGGCGCAACGGCGGTGCGCCCGGAGTTGACGGCCAAACCGTCCAGCAGTTCGACCAGCAGTCCGAGTCGGAACTGGCCCGGCTGCGCGACGAACTGCAAACCCAACGCTACCGTCGCCCACCGGCCCGTCGCGTCTGGATCCCCAAACCCGGTGCCACCGAGCGCCGCCCGCTGGGCATTCCGGCGGTGCGCGACCGCACGGTCGAGGCGGCCTTGCGGCACGTGCTCCAACCCATCTTCGAGCGCGACTTTGCCCCGAGCAGCTACGGGTTCCGACCCGGACGCGGCTGTCGGGAAGCGGTAGCGCGGGTGGAAGAACTCCTGAGCCGGGGTCACGTCTGGTGCGTGGACGCCGACCTCAAGAGCTACTTCGACACCATTCCCCACGACCGGCTGATGGCCTTGGTCCGAGAACGCCTCGTGGACGGCAGCATCCTGCGCGTGCTGGAACCATGCCTCAATGCCTCACAGCCGGCCTGCTGGCAGAACTGAAAGGCTGGCCGCCGACGGAGCAAGGCACCCCGCAAGGGGCCGTCCTCAGTCCGCTTTTGGCGAACCTCTACCTCAACCCGCTGGACCACGAACTGGAACGGCGGGGCTGGGCGCTGGTGCGCTACGCCGACGACTTCGTCGTGCTGTGCCGGACCCAAGCAGAAGCCCAAACCGTGCTGGCGTTCCTGCGCCAATGGACGACGGTGGCAGGGTTGACCCTGCACCCGACCAAAACGCGCCTGGTCCACGCGACGGCAGAAGGCTTCGACTTTCTGGGCTGGCACTTTCGCGGCGGCAAGAAAGGGCCGCGGAAGAAGCGCCTTCAGAAACTGCGGGAGAAGTTGCGCCCGCTGACGTGGCGGACCCACGGGCGAAGCTTGAGCGAGATCATCACCCAGGTGAACCCGATCCTGCGGGGTTGGCACGGTTACTTCGGGAACAGTCACTGGACGGGCCTGCGTGGACCGGACGGCTGGCTGCGGCGCCGCCTGCGGGCGCTGCTGCGCAAGCGGGAGAAACGGCCCGGCTACGGGCGGAGTGAAGCCGACAGCCGACGGTGGCCGAACCGCTGGTTTGCGGCGCAAGGGCTATTTAGTCTGGAACATGGCTCTTGTGCTTAGGGTTAGTCTCGCGGAGACCCCACTGACTGGAGAGCCGGATGCGGGAGAACCGCCCGTCCGGTTCGGAGGGAGGGGTGGCGCTCACCCCGCCATCCCTACCCCTATCATACGCTTCGCGCCTCACCGGGCGCTCGCCTCATGCGCCAGCGTGTGGAGTGCGTGTTCCGCAATGTAGGGCGCCACTGCGCCGGCGCCGCTCACCCGGCCGCGCCGCAGCGCGGCCCAATCACGCGTCAGCGCTTGAAGCCTACCCGAAGAGCGCAGAAATGATTTTTCCGGTCATCGCGGTACGCGCGCGGTTCGAGACCAGTGGTCGCGCGGGACGGCTTTACGCCGCCGGCCGGCGCGGGCAGGCTCTGGACCCATCACATGACTGCTTCCCGTAAAGCTTCGGCGAAATCGGCCGGGGACCTGCCCAAGGCCCGGTTGTATGCGGAACTGGGTTACGGCGGCGACCCGGCCCTTTTGGAGTCGTTGCTCGAGCAGGCGGGGCTGAGTCGGCCGCACAAGACCAACATCGCCGCTTCCAAGCGCGAGGCGGTGCGGGCGCTCATCCACCAGCATTTCCGCCTCGTGTGTGGGCATGGGGATTGTCAGGAGGTCGCCCGGGAAGCCGCGCGCGCCGGGGAGGATGCCCGGCCGATTGTGCCGGCGGCGTCGCGGCCGCATTGTGAAATTTGCGGCGGCTCGGTAAACCAGCGCTACGTGGAGGAGATGGTGAAGGCTTGTGCGGAGCGCGGTTGGCGGCGGCTGTGTGTGGTGGGCGGTTCGCCCAATGCCCGGGAAGAACTCGAGCGCCTCGTGGCCGGGCAGCTCGAGTTGCGGCTTGTGGACGGTACCCGCGCCCGGACCGAAAAGGAGGCCCGGGCCGACCAGGCCGGGAGTGATTGCGTGGTGCTCTGGGGCTCGACCCAGTTGGATCACCGGGTTTCCAAGCATTACACCGGCCCCCGGGTGATCACCGTGGCCCGCCGCGGCATCGCCGAACTGGCAAAAGCGGTCGTCGTCGCGACCCGGCGCGAGTGACGCGGTGCGAGTGCGCGCCGCTGCCCAAGCCTTCTCGACCTGGCCCGGTGACGGGCCAAAGGTCCGGGCGCCGGGCAAAAAAATTGCGAAACCTTTTGACGCCCGGGCGTCTTGCGAAACTGTTTGCGCCGTCAACACCATGAGCACGAAAAACCTTCTCCTGCGGAGCGCGGCCTTGAGTGCCGCGCTGGTCTCTCTGGCTGCGGAACCCAAGGTGCCCGACCTTTCCAAGCTGCCCCCGGCGGCGGACCGGAAAGGCGTCACCTACGCCAAGGACATCAAGCCCATCTTCGAAAAATCCTGCTTCAAGTGCCACGGGCCGGAGAAGCAAAAGGGCGACCTGCGCGTGGACAGCCTCGAGGCCATCCTCAAAGGCAGCGAGCACGGCAAGGTGGTCGTGCCCGCCAAGGTGGACAAAAGCCCGCTGCTCTGGGCCGTGGCGCGGTTGGACGAAAACGCCGCCATGCCGCCCGAGGGCAAGGCCGACCCGCTGACCAAGGAGCAGGTCAGCCTGGTCCGCGCCTGGATCGAGCAGGGCGCCAAGTAAGCCGTCGGTCCCGGGCGTGCCGCCCGGGCCGTAACGGTCGCCGGCCCGACCTGGCAACCCGCTTCAACGCGACCCCGGATTCGCCCGGTCTTAGCGCCGGGAGGGTCCGGGGCCGCTGGTTTTTTTCCGCGGCTGGCGGTTGAGCCGGTCAACTCGCCCCAAAACCGTCAACGCCGCCCGCGCGCGCTGCCTGAGCGCGTCGAGGATTTGTCCGAGCCGGTCGCTGAGCGGCATCCCGGCCGGGGGCAGCGGCACCTCCAAGTTCATCACAAAGGACCGCAGCTCGAGCTCGACGTCGGTGGTGCCTTTGAAATCGAAACGGCCGCAGGCCAGACCGGGCAGGCCCAGCGCGCTGCCGAGCATGAGCCGGGTGAGATGGCTCTTGCCGGTCTCGCTCGCGCCGCGGACCGGCAGGCAGCGTCACGGCGCAGCGCGGGTGAGCAGCGGGCCAAAAGCGTCGCGCACCGGGCCGTGATCGGCCACGGGCCAGTCGAGCGCGGGCGGGGCGTCCGGCCAGTCGGCGGCGGCGCGGGCGCGGTGCCGGTGAGCCAGGCGACGAGGTTGGCGAAGTCCGCCGGAACGAGGAAGCGATGGTAACCGCTGAAGGTCGAGCGGAACTTCGCCGGCGTTCAAGGCGTCGAAGGCGACGATGCGGATGTCCGGATTGATGCCGCCGGCGTTAACCAGGCGCTGCCGGATGACGTCCGCCTCCGCCGCCGCGCCCAGGCCGGTCCCGGAAATTTCTTTGCCTTCGTAGCGCCGAAACCAGCCGGGGCTGGCGATGATGAGGATTTTGTGGTCGGTGCCGCCTGCCTGATTCGCGCACCAGAGCGGCCAGCCTTCGTCCGGTCCGCCGCCGTGGAATTCGCGCTCTTGGGCGAATTGGTCGAGAATCACCGTAAGGCCGGCTTGCTCCAAGCGCTCGCCCAGGTTGCGCACCCGGTCGTTGGGCGCGTCGTTTTCGCGACGGTAGCTGAGGAAAACGCGGGCCACGGCTTCCGAGCGTATCGGGGGAACGCCCGCAGGCAAACGCAAACCAAGTGCCGGCCGGGGTATTGGGTAGCCGGCCTCCGGCTCAGGGGCCGGACCCGTCGCCCCTCAGCAAGGGGCGAACTACCCCGCTGGCGGGAAGCCGCGCTCCCATCCTGTTCCGGCGCCTGGCGCCGGAACTTCCGGGCGGCAGGATGCCGCCCTTTGCAGCAGCCAGGGATGGCTGCCGCCACCCTCCGGCGGCATCCGGCTGTTTCCACGGCTGCAAAAAAGTGAGACGCACCCCCGCGTGGCGGCCTTGTCGAGGGCCCGAATGAAGGCCAGACGGTGATTGACGCGGGCGTCACGACCGGCAATGATCACGGCTGACGTTCACACCGACACCAAAAGCACAACGCACGTTATGAAGATTCGCAGTTCCTACGCGAGCCGCCGGGCCTGGGGCGGCTTCACGCTCATCGAACTCCTGGTGGTCATCGCCATCATCGCCATCCTGGCGGGCATGCTCCTGCCGGCGCTGGCCCGGGCCAAAGGCAAGGCCACCGGCATCCTGTGCATGAACAACACCAAGCAGTTGATGCTGGCGAACAACATGTACCAGGGCGACAACAACGACAAGTTCCCCGGCGCCTACCACGGGGGCTTCCAGCCCGGCGCCAACGCCCGGGAGCGTCCTTGGGTGACCGGGTGGCTGGACTGGGGTACCAGTTCGGACAACACTAACACGATCTTCCTGCTCGACCCGCGCTACGCGGTGCTGGCCAACTACTTCGCCAACGCGAAGAACATCTACAAATGCCCGGCGGACAAGTTCCTGCATCCTTCCCAGCGGGCTCGTGGCTGGACCGAGCGGGTGCGCAGCGTGTCCGGGAACATTCTGGTCGGTGAGGGCAACGCGGAGACCGGTCCGATGGGTTCCATCTACGCGCATCCGACCAAGGCGTCCGACCTGAGCATCCCCGGTCCGACCGAGACCTGGGTGTATGTGGACGAGCATCCGGACAGCATCAATGACGCCGGCTGCTTCCCGCCGAACAGTTCGCTCAACATCGTGGACATCCCAGCCACCTACCACAACGGTGCCTGCGGCTTTGCGTTCGCTGACGGCCACTCGGAAATCAAGAAGTGGACCGGGCCGGTCATGCGGGGCACGATGTCCAAGGTGACCCTCACCGCGCGGGTGAATATCGCCTGCCAGAAAAACGACCCGGACAAGACGTGGTACTCTTACAAGAGCCCGCGCAAGACGACCGAGGTGTATTGAGCCTGGCCAAGCTTGCCAGGCTTTTCAGGTTCGACTCAAAGATTCGCGTTGGCCCGTCGCAAGGCGGGCCGATTTTTTTTGAGGAGGAGGATGTCGGCCTGGCAATGGCGGGGCGGGAGGCGCTCCATGTCCCGCGCCTTGGGCAAAACCTGGTCGAGAGGTGGTCTGGGCTGAAACTCTCAACCCGAAAACTGGAGTTGAGCCGGGTGGGAATCCGGCGCTACGGGCAACTCCGGTTTTCGGGATCAATGGCAGCGCCGTCGTCTTCGCCCGCGGCGCTTTGATCCGCGGGTTCGGTCGCGACCGGTCCGTTGCCCACCGAAGCCGGACCCGCGGTGGAAAAAGCCACCACGCCGGCTGAAGCCGGTCCGGCTTCACCGCCGCCGCCGGCCATCACGCGCACTACGATGCGTCGCAGCCACTGGCCTTGGAAGGTGTAGCCGGGCCCGATGACCTCGGCCACGACCGGTTGATCCGGCAGCGTCGCATTCGGGTCGAGAAGCTGATGCACGTTGGGATCGAACGGGGTTTCCGGAGCCGCCACGTGTTGCACCAGGCCGATGCGCCGGGCGGCGTCACGACAGGCCTGTTGAAAGGCCGCGAGCTGCTCGACCAGGCGCGTCTGGCCGGAACGCCGCGCGGCGGCGAACAGCGCGTGCACGTGGTCGAGAATGCGCACGGTGGTTTGCAGCCACTCGCCTTCCGCGCGGCGGAGTTTGCCGACCTCGAGCTGCAAGTGCTGGCGTTCGACGTGCTGGGCCTGTTCGAGAAAAACCTTGAAGCCGTGCGTCTCGGCCGTGATGCGGTCGCCGATTTCGCGCGCGGCCTGCACGGCGCGATTCGCGTGCTCGTCCGCCGCCTGCCACTGGCCGGCCGCGCGCTCGATGCGGTTGACGACTTCCTCAAGCTGTTGAATCCGGCTGGCGGCGTCCATCAATCCCGCGCGTTCCGCGTGCGCCAGCACGGCGCGCTGGTGCAGCACAAACGGCCAGACGCCGAGCCAGGCTCCGATCGCGGTGCACAGGGCGGCGGCGCCCAGTTCGTACAACTGCATCGGCCGGTGCGCCTGGTCGTACACGAGCCAGGCGGCGGTCAGCAACACGACATCGCTGACCAGGAACGCGGCGTAGGCGGCAAAACTCGGCGTCGGAGGTGAAGCCGTTTCGCTCATAAGGCGCGGCAGGTTACCGGCGGCGCGGCGGCTGGCCAATCAAAACTCCAGTCCTGTCAGAACTCGGGCGCATCTCAATTTCGTGCGGGCAGCGGCCGGCCGTAGTGGCTCAGGCGATCCGTCCGGGGTGGTGCTGCAGGCGCCCCGCCCGCAGGAACCGCAGTCAGCCGACCGCAGCCCTGAATCCGAAAACCGAAGTTGAGCCGGATGGGAATCCGGCGTTACGAGCAACTTCGTTTTTCGGGCTGAAAGGCAGGGCTCGACGAAGGCAGTCGCAGGTCGAAGACGCTGCCACGGGCCGGCAACCACGAGCAACAAACAACGAACCACGAACCGACTCCGCGTTCCGCGCTCCGCGTTTTGGAGGTCGGGGCTCGACGGAGTCTCGCCCCGCCCCGTCAGGGCCGGAATTGCGCACAAGTGAGATGCGCCCGGTCGTGACAGTCACCGCCCTGCGGGCTTGTGCCGCGTCGCCGCGCTGCTAGCCTCGCGCGCACGTGAAATCCCATCGCCGCGAATCCCACACCGCCGAAGCCATGAAACCGGAAAGCCACCCCGCCCCCGCCGCTCCGCTCAGCCGCCGCGAGTTGCTCCGCCGCACCGCCGGACTGGCCGGCGCCGCCGCGCTGGCCGGCGCCCTTCCCGCGCCCGCCGCGGCTGAACCCGCCGTGAAGCGTGGTCGCATCCGGCAATCCATCGTCCAGTGGTGCTTCGAGGTCGCCGGCGAGAAATGGAACCTCGACCAGCTCTGCCAGGTGGCCCGCGAGTTGGGCGTGGGCAGCGTCGAACTCGTGGCGGCCAAAGACTACCCGGTGCTGCGCCGTCACGGCCTCACCTGCGCCATCGGCACGGTGGACCTCACGCCGGACCCGCCGTTCCTCCGGGGCTTCAACAACCCCGCCTGGTGGCCGCGCGTGCTCCGGGCGACCACCGACGCCATTGACGCCGCCGCGGCCTTCGGCGTGCCCAGCGTCATCTGTTTCACCGGCTACAGCGCGAAGGACCCCGCCAATCCCAAGAGCAAACACCTCACACCCGAGCAGGGCGCGAGGAACTGCGTCGCGGGCTTCGGGAAGATCGTGCGGCACGCCGAGCGGAAGGGCGTCACGCTCTGCCTGGAGATGCTGAACACGCGGGACGATTCGCACCCCATGAAGGGCCACCCCGGCTACCAGGGCAACCACACCGACTACTGCATTGACATCATCAAGCGCGTCGGCTCGCCGCGGCTGAAGCTGCTCTTCGACGTGTACCACGTGCAGATCATGGACGGCGACGTGATCCGCCGGCTGCGCCAGCACGCCGCGTACATCGGCCACGTGCACACCGCGGGCAACCCCGGCCGTGGCGAACTGGACGACCGGCAGGAGATCAACTACCCGCCCATCCTGCGCGCGCTGCTCGAGCTCGGCTACCAAGGTTACGTGGGCCAGGAATTCATCCCCACCCGCGACCCCCGCCAGGGCCTGCGCGAAGCCGTGACGCTCTGCGATGTCTGACGCGGGCGGGGAACGCACGGTCAGGGTCGTCCCGGCCGTTTGGCCGGCGGCTGGTAATCCTTGTGCCAGTACAACGACCAGAGCCGCTCCAGCGGCACCAGTTCCACGTGGCCGTCGAAAAAGCCCACG
>CAZMOZ010000012.1:0-119318 GCA_964568145.1 uncultured Verrucomicrobiota bacterium | reverse complement strand
CTGCTGCCCGCCAACCGCAGCACGGACACCCTGCTTTCCCGCGCCGTGCTCAAGCTCGAACCCCGCGTGCGCGAGGCGCTCTGGCGGCGCACCGTGGATGCCAAATGCCGCAACCAGGCCGCGCTGGCCGCTCATCTCGCGCCCGGTGACCCGGTCGTGGCATCCCTGCGCCAGGCCGCCGAAAGCCGGCAGGACCACAAGGAGGCGATCTGTGCCCGGCTGTTCTGGGGCCTCTTGGGCCGCGCGCTCGGGCAGCCGGAATTCCGTCGTGAACCTGGTGGCAAGGGCGGCCTGAACGCGCTGCTCAATTACGGTTACGCGGTGCTCCTGTCCACCGTCCTGCAAAAGCTCTTCGCCATCGGCCTCGACCCCACCTGGGGTCTGTCTCATGTGGCGCGGGAACGCGCGACACCGCTGGCCTACGATCTCATGGAACCTTTCCGCCCCTGCGTGGACTGGCGCGTCTGGCAGTGGACCCGCCAGCAGCCGCCGGAAACCCCGGACTGGCAGGTCACCAAATCCTTTCGCGGCTGGGTGACCGGTTTCGCCCTCGAACGCGTGGAGCATCTGGAATTCACCCTGGAAATCCGCGGTGTGATCGAGGGCGTGGTCCGGAGCTTCCGCCGCGCCGTGATGGAAAACGCCGTGCGGCCTTACCGGCCGTGGACGCCCGCACCTGGCCGCTGGCCGCCTGAACCCGGTGGACCCCGACCGCTACAAGATGGGCTGGCTGCTCGTGGCATTTGACCTGCCGGTCGGCACCAAGGAACAGCGGAAGCGCGCGCACGACTTCCGCGAGTTCCTCAAGGACGACGGGTACTTGCAGGTGCAATGGAGCGTGTACGCCCGCTCCTGCGTGAGCTTTGCCCGGCAGGAGACCCACCTGGACCGCTTGAAGAAGAACCTGCCGGCGGAAGGCTCCGTCCGGGCGTGGTTTCTCACCCGGGTGCAATGGGAAGCGAGCTTCGTCATCCACGGTGTGCCTGCGAAGGAAGTGCGGCCGGAGGAAATGCCGGAGCAAATCCAGCTTTGGTAAAGAGCCGGGGGCGGTAAAGTCGCTCGCCGACATCACCTCAACCCACTGCCAGCGCGCTCATTACAGCGAGCGACTTTACCGCCCCCGGCTTTGGAACCAAGGCAAAGCAGATTGGAGGGAGGAAACTAAACTAGCCGGACTTTACCGCCCCCGGCTTTGGAACCAAGGCAAAGCAGCATATGCTTGTTGGCCCGTATTCATTGTACTTTACCGCCCCCGGCTTTGGAACCAAGGCAAAGCAGCCCACTTGCCACAACATTTGGGGCAGGCACTTTACCGCCCCCGGCTTTGGAACCAAGGCAAAGCTGTCGTGTATTTCTCCGACCCCGTGAATAAACTTTACCGCCCCCGGCTTTGGAACCAAGGCAAAGCGCAATCATTGGATTTCCCTTTTGAGAAATCACTTTACCGCCCCCGGCTTTGGAACCAAGGCAAAGCGTCCCACCTTTCATCCTGCTAGTTATCCTAACTTTACCGCCCCCGGCTTTGGAACCAAGGCAAAGCATCTATATCGCCATGCACCTGTTCATGGAACTTTACCGCCCCCGGCTTTGGAACCAAGGCAAAGCGCCGGAGCTGCTGGAGTGTTTAATTCCATCACTTTACCGCCCCCGGCTTTGGAACCAAGGCAAAGCGAGTTAATTGAAACTAAAATCTCAATGCTTACTTTACCGCCCCCGGCTTTGGAACCAAGGCAAAGCATCTGGAGATCTATCGCCTCTTGGACATCGACTTTACCGCCCCCGGCTTTGGAACCAAGGCAAAGCACGGATGAGAGCGCGACGGTGCCCGCGCCCACTTTACCGCCCCCGGCTTTGGAACCAAGGCAAAGCACACAGACGTGTCATGAGAAAGAAGGAGTGACTTTACCGCCCCCGGCTTTGGAACCAAGGCAAAGCTTCTCTCGCGCGACAGCTTTTCTGGCTAGACTTTACCGCCCCCGGCTTTGGAACCAAGGCAAAGCAACACATCGGTTTGCGAGCGGAGTGCATCAACTTTACCGCCCCCGGCTTTGGAACCAAGGCAAAGCAGTGTGGGTGACTTGGGCAAAAGCTGGGCACTTTACCGCCCCCGGCTTTGGAACCAAGGCAAGGCACGGGGTTGCCGCAGGGCACAACGCACCCGTCGGTTCAGCGCCGTTCGGTGGCGAGCAATTGCGCCTCGCGGCGGGCCTTGAATTCGCTGCCCGGTTTCTACGCCGGCCAGGTCTTTGCCTCGGCCGCCATCCAGGTCACTTGGAACAGCAGACGCGTGTCCTCGACCGCGCCGCTCAGGTCCCAATCCGCGCGCACCTCGTCCGTGACACGATGGTAATGCTGCTCCAGATAATCGGCCGCGTTCGTCCGCCCGAAATCCGCGGGCCGGTCCACGTAGTCCAGCCCCGCCTTGAGGTACAGCGCGGGCACGCCCTGCTTAGCGAACTCGAAATGGTCCGAGCGGTAGAACCGGCCTTTCTCCGGCTCGGAATCCGGCTTCACCACGCGACTCTGCGTGGCCGCCGCCGCCTCCAGGATTTCATCGAGCGTGGACTGGCCGTAGCCGATAACCTCGACGTCGCGGGTGCGGCCCCACGGGTTCATGCCGTCCACGTTCAGGTTGGCGACGGTGCGTTCGAGCGGGTAAAGCGGGTACGCGGCGTAATGGGCCGCGCCCAGCAGTCCTTTCTCCTCGGCCGTGACCGCCAGGAACAGCAGCGGGCGGGCGGGCCGGCGTTTGAGGCTCGCGGCGGCCTCGGCCACTTCGAGCAGGGCGGCGACGCCGGTGGCGTTGTCAAAAGCGCCGTTGTAGATCGAGTCGCCTTCCAGCTTGGGGTCGCGCCCCAGATGGTCCCAATGCGCGGTGAGCACGACGTATTCGTCACGGCGGCGCGGGTCGGAACCGGGCAGGCGGGCGATGACGTTGCGCGACTCGACCTGTCGCATCTGGTTGCGGAGTGAGAATCGCGCCTGGACGCCCAGCGGCACCGGACGGAAGTCCGGCCGGATGGCCTGGCGCTTGAGCGTGTCGTAGTCAAACCCGCCCGCGGCGCAGAGCCGGCGGCCTTGCGCCAGCGTCACCCAGCCTTCGATGGCGGCCCGGCCGCGGTTGTCGTCGGCGCGGGCCAGGTCGAATTCCTCCTGCGAATTGCTCTCGGCCACGACCGACCACGGATAGCCCGCGGGGCCATCCTCGTGGACGATGATCGCGGCGGCGGCGCCTTTCGCGGCGGCGATCTCGAACTTGTACGTCCAGCGGCCGTAGTAGGTCATGGCGCGGCCCTGGAAGAAGCGTGGGTCAAGCTGCGTGGGTTCGGCGGGGTCGGGCACGGCCGGATCGTTGATGAGCATGAGGATCGTCTTGCCGCGCACGTCCACGTCCTTGAAGTCGTCCCAGCCGAACTCAGGTGCGACCACCCCGTAGCCGACGAAGGCCACCTCAGTGTCGCCGGTGGCGATCTCCGGCGCGAAGCGCTTGGTCCAGATGACCGCCTCGGCCGGCAGGGCCGGCGCGACGCGCTCGCCGCCGGCGGTGAACTCGAAGCGCGGTTCGATCACGGTGAGGCCGACGAGCGGAACCTTCTGCACCTAGGTGCCGTCCGGGTTGCCGGGCTCGAGGCCCAGGCGGGCAAACTGTTTCGACAGGTAGGCGACGGTTTTCTCCTCGCCCGGCGTGCCCGGCGCGCGGCCTTCAAACTCATCCGATGCCAGCACGGTGATGTGGCGGAGCAGATCCTCAGCCGTGATGCTGGCAAGCGCATCGCGCAAGGCGCGTGGCGGCTGGGCAGCCTGGAGCGCGACACCACAAGCGGCGGCGAGCGCGGCCCAGACCCGCCGGCGGAGCAACTGACGAAACCGTTTCATGCGCCGGGACTGCAACACGTTCGCGCGCCGGATGCAAACTCCGAGCGGGCATTTCCCGAGAATGGGCGCCTCTCACTCCTTTGGGTGGTATCTGGCAACGGGCACTGAACCCGACAGCCGAAGTTGACCGCCGCGCAAAGTGTCCGTTCTGCCCAGCTTCGCGGTCTTCGCGCGACCCCACCCTTGACCGCGTGCCTCAGACGTGACCGGCGGGAAACGGAGTTGAGCCCCGGCGCTGGCGGGCGGGGCTGGCGCTGACGACCGGTCAATCGCCCAGCAGCTTGCGCAAGGCATCGCGAGCGGCGGCGGCACGGTCGGCCCCGGCGCGCGGGGTGAAGGTGCGCGCCGCGAAGTCGAACCACTCGCAAAAGTTCGCGCGGTCCTTGTCGGCCACAGGCTCGGCCCGGGGTTCACGACACTGGTGCGCGGCGCGTTCGTCGTAGCGGGCGCAGTTGAGGCAGACCCGCAGTTCGGCGCGGCATTGCGGGCAGGTGTCGTTGCGACCCGGCAGACCGGCGCAGGTCCAGACCCAGCCGCAGCTGTAGCAATGACGCGTCATGAACCCAGATTAGCGGGCCGACGACGATCGAAAAGCCCCGGGAAGCTTGCGACCGGTCCGCTGCCCGATTTGTCCCGCCGGACGCTTGCGCGCGCCGGGGGACTTGCTAACTTATGGCCGCCATGAAACCGAAACGCTGTCTGTGGATCGCCGTTTTCGCCGCCGCCTGTGTCGCCCTGCCGGCTTCCGCGCTGGCCGCGGAAAAGAAGGCCAAATACCCCAAGCCTTACCCGATGGAGGAATGCGTCGTGTCGGGCGAAAAGCTCGGGAGCATGGGCGAGCCGTTCGTGTTCGAGCGCAACGACCAGCAGGTCAAGCTGTGCTGCAAGGGCTGCAAGAAGGACTTTGACGCCGACCCCGGGAAGTTCACCGCCAAGATCGAGGAAGCCGCGAAGAAGGTGAAGAAGTACCCCGCCAAGACCTGCATCATGTCGGGTGAGCCGCTCCCGACGGATGGTCCAGCCTCGATCTTCAAGGGCCAGGAGTTCAAGTTCTGCTGCGCCGATTGCCAGAAGAAATTCGACAAGGAGCCGGCCAAATACGCGGCCAAGCTGCCGAAGAACTGATGCCGTGTTGACCGCCGCAGACACCCGACGCGCGTGAGACTCGCCTGGGCCATTCTGACCTGCCTGCTGCTGGCGCTCGGCCAGGGGTGGCCGGCTTGGGCGGTGAACGTCGCGCCCGCGAGCGACCAGCCGTGCCGGCACTGCAACTGCGGCGGCAGCGGTTGCTGTGTGAGCGACGCGCCCGCCGCGCCTCGGCCCGCCTCCCCGGCGCTGCCGGCGCCGGCGGGTTCGCATTCTGAAGATCTTTCCTTCCTCACCGTTCTCCTGGCGCTGCCAGTTCCCGCGCCAACTTCCACCGGGAACCTTTCACGCAGCGCCTGGATTTTCCCGCCCGCCTCCAGCCTTCCGCTGCACGTGCGGAATTGCTGCTTCCTGATCTGACCTGACCGCCTGTCTCAGGTGGAGTGTGCCTTGATCCGGCGCACGTGGTTTTCCCTTGGCGGTTTGAGTCGGTTTCCGTGTCGGTGATCCTTTTATGAAGTCCTTTGCTTTGGTCAGGTCAGTGTCCTTTGAAATGGCTTGCGGCGCTGTCCCGCTGGAAGCCGCGCTGTCGTTGGGCGCCGGGGCGCAAGACTGCCGGCTGCGCCCTCAATCCCGCGTTGGCAACGGCTCGAGCAACCGCGGTCAACCGGTGATGGGTGACCCGTCGGTTCAGGCCAAGGCGTTCACACCTTTCGACGCCCCATGCCGCCCAACCAACTGACCTTCCGCCTGCGCCAGCTCCCGACGCTGGCCTTGCCGCTGCTAGTCGCGGCTTTGCCGGCCGGCTGCAAGGGCATCTCCACCCGGAGCGAACGCCAGGCACGGGCCGACCTGCAGGCGGTGACGCGGCTCTACCAGCCCGGCGCGCGCCCGGCCACGCTGCCCGCGCTCGACACCAACGCCACGCTCGGCGCGTTGCTCACCTACGCCATGCTCAACCAGCCGCGGGTCGAGGCGGCTTATTACGACTATGCCGCGGCGGTCGAGCGCATCACGCTCGAGCGCTCGCTGCCCGACCCGCGCCTGACCTTCGAGATGGACATCCAGGATGTGGTCATGACCGTGATGCCCGGCCTGATGGCTGATGTGCCGTGGGTCAAGAAGCTGCGCCTCCGCGCGGAAGCGGCGTCCGCCGAAAGCCAGGCCCGGTATTTCGCGTTCGAATCGGCCGTGCTGCAGACGGCTTACGAGGTCAAGCGCCCCTTTTACCAACTCCACTTCCTCAACGACCGGGTGCGCATCCTGCGCGAGACGCTGGCGCTGGCGGGCGAACTGGAACAAATCGCCCGCGCGCAGACCGAAGCCGGCAAGGTCACGCTCCAGGATGCCCTGCGCGCGCAGATCGAACAGGAACGGCTCCGCGTGGAGATCGTGAATCTCGAGGACTCACGCCTCCCGCTGCTGGCCCAGCTCAAGGCCGCGCTCGGCCTGCGAGCCGACCAGCCGGATCCGCCGGTGCCGCGGCAATTTGAGTCCACGCCGTTGGACCTTTCATCCGAACAACTCTTCGCCGTCGCGCTGGCGCGCAATCCGCGTCTCAGGCAGATGGAGGCCGAGGTGCGCATGGCCGAGGCCGGCATCCGGCTGGCGCATCAGAGCAAGCTGCCGGACTTCAGCGCGGGCCTGGAGGCCGACGTGAAGGCCGCGCCGGTGATGTGGCGGCCCAGCCTGGGCGTCACGCTGCCGATCTGGCGCGACAAGATCGCGGCGGAGATCGCCGCGGCGCAGGCCCGCAAGAGCGCGGCGCAGGCGCGCCTGTCGGCCGAGCAAATCCAACTGGCGGTCGAGTTCGCGGACAAATCGTTCATGTACCGCGAGGCCACGCGCAACCTGACGCTGCTCACGGACGTGTTGCTGCCCAAGGCGCGGCAGTCGCTGGAAGTGGCGCGGGCCGGCTACAGCGCGGGCAAGACGGACTTCATCAACCTGCTCGACGCCGAGCGCGTGCTGCTGGAATTCCAGCTCGCCGAAGTGGACGCGCGCACGCGGCGCGAACTGGCCCTCACCGAACTCTCGCTGCTCATCGTCGGCCTCCAGCCGCCGGGCGCGCCGGTGTCGGGCACGGCCACCCATCTCGAACCATCAACCTCAACTCCCAATCCATGAACAGAATCCTCGACTTCATCGGCAACCACATTCGCATCGTTGGCCTCGTACTGTTGGGCGGCTTCCTGGCCACCGCCGCAGCCGGTTACTGGGGCGTTCCCAGTCTAACCGGCAACACGCAGCGCAACGGAGCGGTGGCGCAAGCCGGTTTGTGTTCCCACGACGACGCGACTGCCCCGGCTGCGGCCGGAGCGGTGCATGGATGCGCTCATGACCAGGCGCCCGCGCCCGGCTCATGCTGCCCCCAACCTTCCACCCGCCCGCAACCCACCGCGGCGCGGTGCCCGGCGATGTCTCAAGCCGTCGGGACAGCCCGCGCCTCTCAACCGGAGACCGAAATTCATGCGCGCTAAAACGATCAAATTCCTGGCTCTATCCCTGGTTGTCGCCCTGGCCGGCGCGGGCCTCGTCGGCTGCAGGAAGCCGGATTCTTCGCGGACTGCCCAGGCCGCCGGCAGGCAGCGGTATCACTGCCCGATGCACCCCACCTACGTGAGCGACCGGCCCGGCGACTGCCCGATCTGCAACATGAAGCTCGTGCCCATCCGGGACGAGCCGGCGGCCAAGGCCGGAACCGCCGCGCCGGCGCCGGACAACAAGATCGCGCAGGTCAAGCCCGGCCAGTTCTACTGCCCGATGGACGCCGAACACGTGCAGGACCAGCCCGGCGAATGCCCCAAGTGCGGCATGGACTTGGTCGAGAAGAAAGAGGCACCGGCGGGTCATGAAGGCCACGCGATGGACAGCGAGGCAGCGCCGCCAATTCCAGGTCGGATCGCCATTTCGCTCTCGCCGGACAAGCGCCAGTTGATCGGCCTGACGCTGGCAAAGGTGGAAAAGCGCAACCTCACCCGCACGGTGCGAACCGTCGCCCTGGTCGAGCACGACGAGACGCGCTACGCCAAGATTGCGCCTCGCTTCGCTGGCTGGGTGCGCAAGCTCCACGTGAACTTCACCGGCGCTCCCGTCGAAAAGGACCAGCCGCTGTTCACCGTCTATAGCCCGGAGTTGTACTCCACGGAGAACGAGTATCTGATCGCTTGGCGCGGCCTGCAGCACGTGAAGGAGGGCGCGCCCGCCAGCCAACGGGAGTCCGCCCAGTCCTTGCTCGAAGCCGCGCGGCTGCGTCTGGCGCTCTTCGAGATTGGCGACGCGGAAATCCGCGAGCTGGAACAGCGCGGCCAGGCCAGCGCGGAGCTGCTGTTCCGCGCGCCGTTTTCCGGGCACGTCATCGTCAAGAACGCCGTCGAAGGCCAGGCGTTCATGGCCGGCGAAACGCTGTTCGAGATCGCCGACCTTTCGCACCTGTGGTTGCGCGCATTCGTGTATGAGTTCGAGCTGCCGCTCATCGCGGTCGGACAAGATGCCGTCCTCAACTTCCCCTATTGGGGCAATCGGTCGTTTCCCGCGAAGGTCACCTTCATCTATCCGCACATTGAACCGCAGACGCGCCGGGGCGAGATCCGCCTGGAACTCGACAATCCCAAGCATGAAATCCGCCCCAACATGTGGGCCAATGTCGAGATCGAACTGAAGGCGGGCGAGAAACTGACGGTGCCGGCCAGCGCGGTGATTGACACGGGCCAGCGCTACGTGGCGTTTGTGGAAGGCCCCCAGCAACACCTGGAACCACGCGCAGTCAAAATCGGCGCCAAGACCGATGACTACTACGAAGTCGTGTCCGGGCTGAAGGAAGGCGAGCAAGTGGTCACCCGCGCGCTGTTCCTTGTGGACTCCGAAAGCCAGCTCAAGGCGGCCATCGCCGGCATGGGCGCGGCGGGAGGGCATCAACATTGAAATCCGAAGTCCGAAATCCGAAGTCTGAAGATGGCGCCTGCACAGGGAATCGTCGTGGCACAGACTCTACGCTGTGCCGGTTTTGGGATTTCGGATTTCGAGTTTCCTTCGGATCTCGGGCTTCGGATTTCGGGTTTGAGAACTTTCCTCATTCCTCGTTTCTGCCACCGCTATGAGCGACTCCGCACCCGTACCCGAGGCTCACCGGGACAGCCTCATCGAGCGCATCATCGAGTGGAGCGCGCGCAACAAGTTCATGGTCTTTCTGCTGGTCGGCGCGCTGGTGCTCGGCGGCGTCTATACCATGCGCAACACGCCGCTCGACGCCATCCCCGACCTGTCCGACGTGCAGGTCATCGTCTTCACCCAGTGGGAAGGCCGCAGCCCGAACCTGGTCGAGGACCAGATCACTTATCCGATTGTCACCAAGCTGATCTCCGCACCCAAGGTCAAGGTGGTGCGCGGCTACTCGTTCTTCGGCTACTCGTTCGTCTATGCCATCTTCGACGACGGCACCGACATCTACTGGGCGCGCTCGCGCGTGCTCGAGTACATGCAGGGCCTCACCGGCAACCTCCCGCCCGGCGTGACGCCTACGCTCGGCCCGGACGCCACCGGCGTGGGGTGGGGCTTCCAGTACGCGCTGGTGGACAAGAGCGGGAAGCATGACCTGGCCGACCTGCGCTCCTTTCAGGACTGGCATCTGCGCTACTGGCTGCAAAGCGTGGAGGGCGTGGCCGAGGTGGCGACGTTCGGCGGCTTCGAAAAGCAGTACCAGGTCGAGGTGGACCCGAACAAGCTGCTCGCCTACAACATCCCACTCAGCACGGTCGTTTCGGCGATCCGCAGCGCCAATA
Source organism: uncultured Verrucomicrobiota bacterium (assembly GCA_964568145.1). GTDB lineage: Bacteria > Verrucomicrobiota > Verrucomicrobiia > Limisphaerales > J093 > DSVZ01. The sequence continues at coordinate 109,575 of CAZMOZ010000012.1, read as the reverse complement.
ACGACGTGGGCGGCCGCGAGCTGGACCGCTACGGCACGACCTACCTGGTGCGGGGCCGGGGCTACATCAAGTCGCTGGAAGACCTGCGCCTGGTCGTCGTGGGCGCCGACGCCAACGGCACGCCCATCCTGCTCCGCGACGTGGCCCGGAACATCACGCTCGGGCCGGAGATGCGCCGCGGCGCGGGCGAGTTGAACGGCGAAGGCGAAACCGTCGGCGGCATCGTGGTGGTGCGCTTCGGGCAGAACGTCCTGCAGGTCATTCACCGCATCAAGGCCAAGCTCGAAGAGGTCAAGCCCTCGCTGCCCGAAGGCGTCGAAATCCTGACCACCTACGACCGTTCGGACCTCATCAACCGCTCCATCCAGACGCTGACGCGCACGATCATCGAGGAATCCATCATCGTCTCGATCATCGTGATCGTGTTCCTGCTCGATTTCGGCGGCGCGCTGCGGGTCATCGTCACCCTGCCCATCGCGGTCGCGCTCGCCTTCATCCCGATGTACTACATGGGGCTGACGGCGAACATCATGTCGCTGGCCGGCATCGCCATCGCCATCGGCGCCATCTGCGACGAGGCGGTGGTGATGGTGGAGAACGTCCACAAACACCTCGAGCACGCGCCGCCGGGACTGAACCGCCGGCAGAAGCAGGAAATCATCATCCGCGCCTGCCAACAGCTCGGCAAACCGCTGTTCTTCGCCCTGCTGGTCATCACGGTGAGCTTCATGCCGGTGTTCACGCTGGAATCGCAGGAAGGCCGGCTCTTCAAGCCCCTGGCCTTCACCAAGACCTTCACCATGGCCTGGGCCGCCTTCCTGTCCGTGACCCTGGGGCCGGCGCTCATCGTCCTGATGACCGCCGCGAAGGTCATTCCCGAGCACAAGCATCCCATCAGCCGCATCCTGCACCGGCTGTACTACCCGTGGGTGAGCCTGTTGATGCGGCGGCGATTGCTTTCCATCGCACTGGCCGTCGTCGCCGTCGGTTCAGCGTGGCCGATTTACCGGCAGCTTGGCTCGGAGTTCATGCCGCCGCTGAACGAGGGCACCATTCTCTACATGCCCACCTCGCTGCCCACCATGTCCATCAGCGAGGCCACGCGGCTGATGCAGATACAGGACCGCATCCTCAAACAATTCCCCGAGGTCATGACTGTCCACGGCAAGGCTGGCCGCTCCGAAACCTCCACCGACCCCGCGCCGCTGGAGATGTTCGAGACGGTGGTGGTGCTCAAGCCCGAAGACAAGTGGCGCAGCGTGCCGCGGCCGCGCTGGTATTCAGGTTGGGCGCCGGAGTGGCTGCAAAAGGGCTTGCGCAAAATCTGGCCCGACGTGCGGCCGATCACCTGGGACGAACTCATCACCGAAATGGACGGGGCGTTGCAGATTCCCGGCCAGGTCAACGCCTGGACCATGCCCATCAAAGCGCGCATTGACATGCTCACCACCGGCATCCGCACGCCCATCGGCGTCAAAATCTTCGGCCCGGACCTGGCCGAGATCAACAAGCTGGGCGAGCATCTCGAGTCCGTCATCCGCCAAGTGCCCGGCACGCGCAGCGTCTATGCCGAGCGCACCACCGGCGGCTATTATCTGGACATCATCCCCGACCGCGCGGCCATCGCCCGCTACGGCCTGAACGTCGAGGACGTGCTCATGCTGGTCGAGACCGCCATCGGCGGCATGGCCATTGACCGCACCATCGAAGGCCGCGAGCGGTACTCGATCAACGTCCGCTACAGCCGCGAACTGCGCGACGACGCGGACAAGCTGGGGCGCGTGCTCGTGCCGGTCATGGGCGGCGGGATGAACGAAGCGGGGAATCGGGGAAACGGTGAAGCGGCGATGAGCGATGGCGCCGGTTCGCCGGCTCGCCGGCTCGCCGGCTCAGCGCAAAACGTGCGCCAGATTCCGCTGGGTCAACTGGCTGAAATCCGCGTCACCACCGGCCCGCCGGTCATTCGCAACGAGGACGGCGCCCTCACAGGTTGGGTGTACGTGGATATGGCCGGACGCGACATCGGCGGGTACGTCGAGGAAGCCAAACAGGCGGTCGCGGAGAAGATCGAGAAGGCCGGCCTGTTGCCGGCCGGCTACCGCCTGGAATGGTCCGGTCAGTACGAGCACATGCTCCGCGTGCGCGACCGGCTCCGGGTGGTGGTGCCCGTCACGCTGGCGATCATCTTCGTGCTGCTGTACCTGAATTTCAAAAGCGTGGCCGAGACGTTCATCATCCTGCTCTCCATCCCGTTCGCCATGACCGGCAGCATCTGGCTGCTCTGGCTGCTGGACTACAACCTGAGCATCGCCGTCTGGGTGGGCATCATCGCGCTCGCCGGCTTGGCCGCACAGACGGGCACGGTGATGATCATCTACCTCGACGAGGCTTTCCACGCCTGGCAGCGCGCCGGCCGTATGAAGACGCAGCACGACCTCTTTGAGGCCATCACCTACGGCGCGGTGCAGCGCGTCCGCCCGAAGCTCATGACCGTGGCCATGATCACGCTGGGCCTGCTGCCCGCGTTGTGGGCGCACGGCGCCGGCGCCGAAGCCATCCAGCGCATCGCCGCGCCGATGATCGGCGGCCTGGTCACCAGCACCGTCCTGACGCTCGAGATCGTGCCGGCCATCTACAGCCTGTGGCGCGGGCGGCAGGTCGAGTGGGTCAAGGGCCCGCGCCCGCCGCGCAAGAAGTGGGAGGAACTCAGCGCCCAGTTTGCCGAGTGGGAAAAGCAGCAGCACGCCGCGAATGCCGGACAGTAGCTACGCGTTGCGCACGCGCTTCTTGCCGGCTGCCTCGCACTGTCCGGCATTGTCCGCGTATCCGGGTGGCTGGTTTCGCCGCACTCACTCGCCTTTCACGCCGGTTTCTGACACTTTCGATCGCAGCCCTGTCATCGCCAACAGCGGCAGCACGGTGAAGTGGCCGTCGTCCTCGTGAACAATCACGTACGACGCATTGGGCGGCAGCCAGATGTAATCCCGGTGCGGCACCGTGTATTCCCGGCCGTCGGCCATGTGCAACGTGAAGGGAATCCCGCTCGCGACCGCCGACTCGATTTGCCGTCGGTTCATGGAAGTACCTTGCCTTGGTCTGCCGGGCAGGCAAGGGGTTTGTCCAGCAAACGGCCCGAGCAGCTACGCTACGCCGCCTCCGCCGGCATGTACTGCTCGAGCGTGCGCCGGGCGATCAACAGGCCGGCGTCTTCGAGCTTCTCACCCGCCAGGGCGTCGCCCGCCTCGGCGCCGTGGTCGCGGTACACCGGGTCGTGCCAGCCTTCGATGTTCAGGTCGGAGTCGTAGCCGAGCCGCAGCAACGTGTGGATGATCTGCGCCCAGTCCGCCTCCCCCAGTCCGGGGAAGCGGTGCTCCGCCACGCCGGGATGGCACGGACCATAGGCCGCCAGCAGGGTGCGATTGACGTATGCGTCCTTGGCGTGGACGTGAAACACGCGCGCGCCGAACCGTCGAAGGTTCGCCACCGGGTCAATGAACTGGCAGATCAGGTGGCTGGGGTCCCACTCCAGGCCCAAGTTTTCGCAGCGCGTCGCGTCGAAGAGCCGCTCCCACAGGGCCGGCCGGCCGAGGGCGTTGTAGCCCATCACGGGCAGATGCCACGGCCCTTGCGGACACGGCTCGAACGCGAGGCGCACGCCGTGGTCGGCGGCCAGCCGGGCCAGCGGCTCCCAGAAGGCGAGCAAGGCGGGCAGATGATCCTCAAACGGCTCCTGCACCAGATTTCCGCCGCGCGGATTCGGCTGGAAGCGGATCACGCCGCCGGCGAAGCCGGACACGGTCTTCACGCCCAAGTGCGCGGCCACGGCGATCGCGCGCTGGAAGACGGCGCGGGCGCGCTCGGTCTGCGGCGGATCGAGCGGGTTGGCGTACAACGCGCCAATGGCTGACAGGCGCAGGCCGCGCGCCGCGGATTCGGCGGCTATGTGCTCGGCGAACGGCTTCCAATCCGCGTGGTCCGGGCCGGCCGGGCTGTCGGCGAACCGCATCCATTGCCAGCACCGCAGGCCCAGACGGGCCACGTGGTCGAGGTCCTGCGGGGTCGCGGTGGTCAGCATCCCGATGCGCATGAGGCCGAACGTACGCGCGGGAGTCGCCCCGCGCCAGCCCAAGGGCGGCCAGGCCAGCCACGAGCGAACCCGGCGTGGCGGAGAGCCGCAGCCAAAGCCGCTCAACCCGAAAGCCGGGGCTGGCCGTAGCGCAGCGTCCCGCCAACCGCCGCAGACTTTCACGAAAAGCGGAGCACGGTCTCCCTCTTCCTCAGGGAGAGGGAACCGCCCGCGCCGCCCTGGGAGTGTTCCTTACAGCCTCTGGCGTTTCTCCGCCGATCCCACCACTGGGCTTGCTCCGGAGGCGGAGAACAATTCTCCTTTCCCACCATCACAAAAGCAGGTTGAGGGGAAGACCGGTAGATTTTCGCGGCCTGCGCAGGCTTTCGGTCAGGCGGTGCGAGCACGTGGGGATAAGCCGCCAGGAGGCGCGGAAGGCGCAGAAGTCTTGGGAACTGGACTTTGCGCTTTCTGCGCCTTTTTGCGGCCAGCGCTTCTGGCCGTGGCTTGCCCGCGCAGGCTGAAGGCGGCGGCTACGGCTGCACAGCGGCAGCCTCAGAGTCGGGCTTCAAGACGCTTGCCTCGGATGGCGGTTCCGCCGGGGCCTTCGGCGGTTCGCGCAGCAGTTCCCAGACCCGCAATGTCTCCGTCACGCCCCAGGCCTGGGCGTCGCAGCCGCGTTGGGTGTGCGGCGCGTCGCCGTCCACGATCTCGGGCAGATGGCCGATGCAGCCCTCGCTGAGCAGGCGGGTGGCGCTGCCCAGACAAGCCCGCGCGGCCGCGACCGCCGCCGGCGCGAAGTCCCACGCCCGCGCCAGCGCCTCGCAGAAATGCGGGAACGTCCAGGTCCACGCCGTGCCGTTGTGGTAGGCCGGCTTGCGGCGGGTGTCCTCGTCGCCTTCGTACCGGCCCCAGTACGGATGACGCGGGTCGTTCAGCAATTCGCCGCCGCGGCCCCGGATTTCCAGCGGCGGGTTCACGGGCAGCGGCGCGAGCGACCGCAACGCGCCGGGCACCACCAGCCAGCGGCGCGCCGCCTCCACCAGGCGCCGGGCGCGCGGTCCGGCCACGATGCCCAGTGCCACCAGCAACAGCGCGTTGCTGCGCAGCGCGTCCTGGGGCAGGGCAGTGGCGGCGGGCTGGCCGGGCCGGGCCAGCAGCACGTCCGCGTACCAGCCTGGCGTTTCGAGCCAGAAGAGTTGCTCGATGCTGGCGGCCGCGCGCGCGGCGAGTTCGCCCCATGCCGTGTCCACCGGCGGCGCGCCGAGGCGCTCCAGCAGGCGCAGCAGGCGGATCCAGAGCGCCTGGATTTCCACCGGATAACCCTCGCGCGGCGTGCCGGCGGGATGGTTCGTGTCCATCCAGGTGAAATGGCCGGGGCTGAACACCAGCGCGGACGCGGCATCCGCGCGAATGCCGTTCGGCGTGCCGCGCAGGTAGCCGGCGGCGATGGACCGCAACACCGCGGCGAAGTCGCGTCCGGCCTCGTCCACGGCTGTGGTCAGGAACGCGCGACGGGCCTCCGCGTCCGGCAGCCGTTCCAGAAATTCGTCGCACACCAGGCCAAACCACAGCGGCGCGTCCGAGGTGTCGCGGTTGGAGGTGTCCTCGCCGTGCAGCGAGTTGGGCAGCGTGCCGTCGCGCTCGAGACGGGCGAAGGTCAGCAGAATCTGCCGGACATCGTCCGCGCGGCCGGCCGCCAGCAACCCGCGGCAGGCGATCAACGAATCACGGCCCCAGTCGAGAAACCACGGGTAGCCGGCGATCACCGTGCGCGCGCTGCCGCGCCGCGCCACAAAAGCGTCCAAGGCGGTCCGTAGCGCCTGCGCGAAGTCGGCCGCCGCGGTCTCACGACCGCAACGGCGGTGTTCCTGCGCGGAATCAGCCGCCGCGGCCTCTTGATCGTTGCCACGCGCGGCCGGGATTTCAGCAAAGGCGCGCGTGACTACGTCCGTGCCGGGCTCGTCCGCGTCAGCCGAGACGAACAGATCCATCGCCGCGCCCTTGGGCAGCGGCAGCTCAAACCAGCCGGGGCTGAACGCGTCGCCGCTGCCTTCCTGACCGCGGCTCCGCTCGACCGGATGCGCGATGTTGAACGTCCATTCCGGCTGGTCGTGATAGCGACCGGCCGTCGCCCAGACGCGTAACTGGCGGGTGGGCGCGGGTGTAAACGCGAAGCCGACGCGGCCGGAGAGGCGGTGCGTGTGGCTGCGGAAATGATGCTCCGCCCCGCTGTTGTGCCTAGTCTCGTGGTGGAAATTCCGGTCTTCGATGTCCACGCGCACGGTCAGGCGCACGTCCGCGCCCGGCGGCAGGTCCCGGCCTTCCGGCGGCGGCGTGGGAGGCCGGAAGAGCCGCAGCACCGTGGTGTTGCGGCCGGGCAGCATGGCCGCTGCCATCCGGATTTCCGCGCCGCGGCCGTCGCCGGCATGGGCGAGAAACCGCCAGCGCGCGGGCGGCCCGGCGGCGAAGTCCAGCAGGTTGTCCGCGTTGAGCGGTGACAGGAAGCCGTCCGCGTTCGCCCAGAGGCGGGCGCGCTTGGCGAAGATGTGGCGGTCCACCGGCACCTCGGGGTGGAGGTTCGCGCCCAGCAGGCAGTCGTACTTGGATTCGATGGCGCCGAAGTTCACCGCCAGCCGCGCCATGCCGCCGCGACCATTGGTGAGCAACACATGCCCCGCGCCCGGCGGCGGCTTCTCCAGCGCGGGTTCCGCCGCGAGGAAGCGCAGCGCGCCTTGAAGCTGCCGTTCGCCGGCGTCATATCGCTCCAGGGTCAGCGTGGCGTCCGCCGCCTCGTGGCGCGGCGTAAAGATCGCCACGTGCCCGTCCAGAACGGATGTGGACGCGGCGTGCATGGCGCCGGGCGCGCCGGCCATCGCCAGCGCGGCGCGAAACGGCGCGGCGTCCCGTATCAGCAGCCAGTGCCCGGGCGGCACCGGCACCACACGGCGGCAATCCGGCTGCCGCCATTCGACCACGCCTAGCCCGCTAGTGGACGGTCCGGCCAGCGTGGCCTGGACGCGGTCCGGCGCGATGTCCGCGGGCAACGCGGCCACGGCGGCGAGGAAACCCGCGGGATCGCCCGCCACCCGTTCCGCGAGCGGCATGAGGTCCACCTGGCCGAGTTGTTCGAGCGGCAGGTGCAGGCTCAGCGCTTGCAAGGCGAGCGCTTCCAGCGCGCGGCGTCGGCGATACGCGTCGCCCGACAGGCCTTGCGGTCCGGGCGTGGCGGCCAGGCAGTAAGCGCCGCCGGGCGGCAGGGTGAACCGGATGGCCTGGACGGGCTCCGGCTGGGCCTGTGGCAAAGGTTGCCCGAGCAAATCCACCGGCGCGGAACCGTTGCTGCCATCGAAGCGCAGCCGCGCGTGCGCCAGCGCCCCGTCCTCCACGCGACAGGTGTGCGGGTGGTCGGGATCGGTGTTCACCAGCACCAGCACGGCGTCGCGGCCGTCGGCCGATTCGCGGAGCAGCGCGTACACCGGCGCATGCGCCGGGCTGAGCCGCGTGAGGCGCGCGCCGTCAAAGAAGCACGGATGGTCGGCCAGCAGGCGGTTGAGCCGGCCGAGTTCGGACACGAGGTTGTCCGGGTTACCCCAGGCCAGGCCGCGGCTTTCATGCACGTTCACCCGCTCGGCGGCCAGCCATTCCACGCCGCAGGTGAAACCGAAGCCGCCGGAGACGCTGGCGAGCGCGCACAGCCGGTTGCGCAGCAGCGACCACGCCCGGCCGCGCGCGGCCAGACGCGGGTTGTCGTGGGTCTCGCTGTAATGGACGTACAGGCCCGCCCGCTCGCTCTGGCGCAAGGCGTAGTCCAGGTACCCCGCAACCTTGTGGCCCTCGTAGTTCTGGAACAGCTCCGAGTAGGCCCATTGCATCCCGCCGTCGGTGAGCAACGCCTCGGTGGTTTCCCAGGGCCCGCCCAGGCCTTCGAGCAAAAAGACCGTGTCCGGGAACTCGCGGCGCACGCGCGCGATGAGATATTGCCAGACCAGCAGCGGCACCTTGTAGCCGGCGTCACAGCGGAAGCCGTCCACGCCCCGGCGGCACCATTCCACGAACACCTCACCCAGTTCGCGGCGCAGCGCGGCGTGGCGGTGGTCCAGTTCCACCAGGTCCTCCCAGATCACGTCCCAGGCGCCGGGATTGACGAACTTGCCGTCGCGCCGCACGAACCATTCGGGGTGGCGCTCCTGCAGCGTCGAGCCCCAGCCGGTGTGGTTGATCGCCAGGTCGAGGATGAGCCGGCCGCCGTACGCGTGTACCGCCCAGGCCAGTTCACGGAACTGGTCCACGCCGGTGGTGCGCTCGTCGAACTCGACCAGCGCCGGGTCCACGGCCAGGAAATCCTGCGCGGCGTATGGACTGCCGAAGCGCCCGAAGCGCGCGTACGTGGTGGGCGTGGGATTGACCGGCAGCAGATGCAGAATGCGGCAGCCCAGGGTGTCGAAGATGTGCGGCAGCTCGCGGACCAGGTCGCGGAGCTTGCCCGACGGCGGGATGACTGTGAATCCCGCCTGGTCCAGCGCCTGGATTTCCGCCGCGTGCGGCGGGGGTTCGGTGGTGCGCGCGGTCTTCGTCGGCCCGAACAGGCGCGGGAAGGCGCAGTAAATTGTGTTCGCCGTGCGGCACCAGGCGGGCTGGACGTTCACGCCGAAGTCCGGCCCCTCGGGCCAGTGCAGCCAGCCATGCTCGTCCACGGCACAAGCCTTGGCGCGGAAATAGCCCACCTCGGCCAGCGGCAGGTCGAGCACCCAGACATCGCCTTCGCGGCGCATCGGGATGTCGCGCCAGGCGCACAACGTGGGCGGCTTGCGGCGCTCGACGGCGGTGAGCAGTTCCCCCCCCAGCACGGCGCCGCGGCCGAGATTGGTGCGCAGGCAGGCGCGCCAGCCGGCGGGCCAGGGCTGATGCCGCGCCTGATACAAGGTGAAACGCAGCCGGTCGCCGACGAAGCGCACCAGCCGGTCGCCTGGCGCCGGCGTCTGGACCAATCGCACTCCCATTGCGGGGCCGGAATTTGTGGCCAACCGCGCGGCCGCGCAATGCGGAACGCGGAATGCGGAGTTGGTACGTGGTTCCTTGTTTGTTGTTCGTTGAAAGCGGATGCCGGATGCCAGACGCTGGATACTGGCTTTCGACTTTCAACTCTCGACTACCTTGGTGGGGCGAGACTCCGTCGAGCCCTGACCTTTCGGGGCTGCGATCGGCAGACCTCGGTCTCGGCGGGCGGGTCACCCGCGGCCCGGCGCCAGGCGGGGTTGCCGGGACCACGACGGCCCGCCCGCCAGCGGCACGAAGGTGAGATGCGCCCCAGCTTCTTCCCCGACATGAGCGTCATTTGACACCGCACCGTTGCAGCCTAATGTGGCTGGTTCACGCCGGTGTACTGCGTCGCCACATGCAAGCCAACTTTCGCAGGCGGATACGGCGCTCACAGCCGCGGCCGGGCGAAGCCGACGGCTCCTCGGTGTCAGCTACTCGCCGGACCATTTTCCCCGCAGCACGCCCGCAATCTTTTGACGATCCCCGACGGCCCGCCCGGGCCATGCGCTGGCAGGTCGCCAGCTCGCCGGCACGCGGGGTCAAGCTTTTGGACACGCCTCGGAACCTCAGGCCGCGCCGGCAGCGCACTTGGAGGGACCGCGATGCAAGTCTGGCTCCATTGCCACGGCACTGACGGCCCGCTGCCACGCGAGCCAATCGTGCGCGCGCTGGCCGCCGAAGGTGTGCAATGCCACACCGGCGAAGCGGGAGGCCGCCCGCCATTCGGCTTGATCCTGTTCGACCAGGAGAGCCCGGAGCTGCTCGATTTCGTGCGCCATTCCAGCCGGGACGGCGCGAGCCGCGTGGTGGCTGTGGGCCTGACCCGGGCCAGGCTGCCCGCCACCACGCGCTGGAAGCTCATCCAAGCCGGCGCGTCGGACGCGTTTGCCTGGGACGATTTCGGACGGCCGGCGGCGGCGCTGGCGGCGCGTTTGAAGCGTTGGGCGGAGGTGGACGAACTGCTGGCGTCACCCCTGGTCCGGGACAACCTGGCGGGCGGCAGCGCCGTCTGGCGTTCCACGCTGCGGCAGGTGATCGAAGTCGCCCGGTTCACCGACGCCTCCGTGCTGCTCGTGGGGGAAAGCGGCACCGGCAAGGAACTCGTGGCCCGGTTGATTCACTCACTGGACGCGCGTCCCCAGAAAGGCCAGCTCGTCCTGCTCGATTGCACCACCGTGGTGTCGGCGCTGTCCGGGAGCGAATTCTTCGGCCACGAACGCGGCGCCTTCACCTCCGCCGTCGCCGCGCGCGACGGCGCCTTCGCGCTGGCGGACGGCGGCACGCTGTTTCTCGACGAAGTGGGCGAACTGCCGCTGACCTTGCAGGCGGAGCTGCTCCGCGTGGTGCAGGAACACACTTACAAGCGCGTCGGCAGCAACACCTGGCGGCAGGTCAATTTCCGTCTGGTCTGCGCCACCAACCGCGACCTGCTGGCCGAGGAGGCCCGCGGCCGCTTCCGGCGCGACCTGTATTTCCGCATCGCCAGTTGGACCTGCCGGCTGCCGGCGTTGCGCGAACGCCGCGAGGATGTGCTGCCGCTGGCGCGCCATTTTCTGAAGGAGGTCTTCGGCGCCGGCGGGGTGCCGGACTTCGACCCCGCGGTGCGCGACTACCTGCTCGTGCGCGAGTATCCCGGCAACGTGCGCGAACTGCGCCAGCTTGTGCATCGCCTCGCCAAGCGCCACGTCGGCGACGGCCCGATCACGCTGGGCGACCTGCCCGAGGACGAGCGCCTGCCGGCCAGCCAGGCGATGCGGGAGGACTGGCGCAACGGCGACCTGTTGCGGGCGGTGCGGCGCGCGCTCGCCCAGGGCGTCGGCCTGAAGGAACTCACCGCGCAGACCGCCAAAACCGCGATCCAGATCGCGCTCGAAGACGAGGAGGGCAACGTGCGCCGCGCCGCCGCGAAGTTGCAAGTGACGGACCGCGCGCTGCAAATGCGCCGCGCGGCCGATCAGTGGCGCGAACCCGCTGAGAGCGGCGAATTCAGGCCGCCGGCACCCCCGCCGCCAGCCACGGATCGTCCGCCGGCCGCTCCACCGCCGCCGGCTTGACCGCAGGCGCGACCGATTGCGTGGCGGTGCGGCGGACGCGCCGGATCAGCCGCAGGAAGTTGCCGCCCAGCACCAGCGCCTCGTCCGCGCGCGACAGCCCGAGCGCCCGGACCTTGGCCAGCTCGACGCCTGGATGCAGCCAAGGACCATCCGAGCCAAAGAGGATTTTCTCCGCTCCCGCCCGGTGCACCGCCTGTTCGAGCAGATCGAACCGGCGCACGCCGGAAGTGTCGGTGAAGACGTTCGGATGCCGTTCGAGGTGGTCGAGCAAGGCCAGTTGGGCACGCCAGTCGTCAGCGAAGCTGCCCAAGTGTGGGATGATGAACGCCACGTCCGGATACTCGGTCGCCAGCAGTTCCACCGTGGCCACCTCGCCCATCACGTCGTAGAGCACCGGCAGGGCGTACGCGCGGGCAACTTCGCAAATCTCGCGTGTGATCCGGGCGTCATAGCGATGGACCTTGATCCCGACGAAGCCGTGCCGTTCGACGGCCTCGCGGACCAGCGAACCCACATGGCCCGCGTCGCGTTGCGGATGCACGAAGGCGAAGCCCAGGAACCGCCCCGGCCGGCTCGCCACGATCCGCGCCACCTCGCGATTGGCAACGGCGTAATCGGAATGGAAGGCGGCAAACAGCACGGTGCGCGTGATGCCCGCCTGCGCGGCGCGCCGCAGGTACGGCCCGAGCGGCGCGGCCGTGTCCCAAGGCCCGGTCAGCCCGTCGCCTTTGCCGGCGTGGCAGTGGCAGTCAATGATCATGTGTCATACCTCGCTGAAATGGGATGCGGCGAGAGTCGCACGAGCCCGTTTAGCTTGTTGGGTCATTGACGCCTGGGAATTGCGGGGCTCGACGGAGTCTCGCCCCACCACGACCGGCGCGGCCGACGTCCCGGCGTCATGCCGTCAACGTCGCGCAACACCCGCTTCAGTCCATTTCCAGGCGCGCATTGCGCGGCAGGAACGCGTCCAACGGCAGCGGGGGTGACCGCAGGATGCGGGCCATCAACTCGTTGGCTGTGGGCTGAAGGACGATCTCGATGTGGAACGCCGGGTCCTGGGGCGGCGGAATGTACTTGTCAATCAGCCCGCTCCGCAGCGCGGCGTCGAGGGCCCGCCGGAACGCGTCCTGGTCGGCGATGGACGAAGGCGCGACATCAATCACGTCATGCGTGTCACTGCAATGATGGGACACGTTCGAGCAGCCCAGTTGGTTGATCCTGGCCTCCATGGCCTGCTTGATCGCGGTGGCGCTCTGGCCTGCCGCCTTCTGGGCACTGTACACGTCAATCACCTGGTCGCCGGTGGAGCCGTACAGGTTCTTCGCGTAGCTCACGCCGTTGCGCTCGATCAGGTCGTACATGATGCGGGCCTGGTCGCCGGCCGTGCGGCGACCGCTGGTGATGGTGGCGCGGCTGAGGCCGGCCATGCGGAGAATCTCCTTCAGGACGCGCACGGCGTTGTCCGAAACGCGCACGCCGGAATTGATGGCCACCTGTGGCTCGCCCGACGGGGCGCCGGGACTCGGCGCTGGCTGGGCGGGCGCGGCCGGCGGCGTTGAAGGTGCTGAAGGTGCCGCGGGCGGTGCCGGCGTGCCGCGCAGGATCGGCCGCACGATGGTGTCGCGGATGCTGAGCCATTCCTGGCTGAGCTGCCGGTAATTGGGTTCGGAACTCGAAATCGCGCGGCCGTTCCGCTCCGGATGGCGGCGGAAGAAGACCAGGTCGGTCAGTTGATTCTCATTCGTCGTGCCGCTGCGGATGGCGGAGCGCACAATCAGGCTCTCGACACCCGACCGCCAGCGGCTGCCGAGATACGAGACGATGCCGCCGAAGCCGGTTTCCTGCTCCACCCGGCCCCGCCATTGGGCGGCTTTGGCGAAAAGCTTGTCCACGTTGGCGACGCCGCGCATCGGGTCCCAGGCCTTGCCCCAGGTCCGCTTGAACCGGGCCTGAAGCTGCGTCCGGCGCCGGGCCACGTACTGCTTGATGGCGTCCCAGGAGGCCGGCTCCACGCCGTTCTGGCGCATCTCCTGGACGATGAGCTTCACGGCGCCCGGCACCCAGTGCAGGAATTTCACGATGCGCCAGAACAGCTCCGTCCCCGGCTTGAAGCCGAGCGCCTCCGCCTGCCTCGCGCGGAACCGGACCAGCTTGATGCCGCCGATCACCGAGTACTCGGGATCCCGGCTCAGACGCTGATGATCGAGCTTCAACGCCTTCGACTCGCCGGGGTGGAGTTGAAAATATCCGCGCTCATCCAGGCTGGTGACCACGCCGATGCGCCCGCCGGATTCGACCTCGATCCAGCCCAGGAGGAAGTCCAGCGGGATGTCGCCGCGATGCCGGTTGAGCAGCGGCACGAGCTTGGCGTAACCGGCGGGAACTTTGGTCTCCTCTTCAAACACCTCGAGGCCGGTCGGCGAGACGTATTCCGTCTCCTGAGCCGGGCTGGCAAACTCGTCCAGCAATTCACCGGTCTCAAAGCTGAACTCCTCGGGCATCGCGGGTTCCGGCGTCTCCAGGAAGTCCGCTTCTCGCTCCTGTTGCGGCGGCGGGCTGGCCGCCAGCTTCTGCCGCTCGGCCGCGAGCGCCTGCTGTGTTTCCGGGCCAACGATGCCGTCCGCCAGCAAGCCCATCCGGGTCTGGAAATCGCGAATGGCCTGGCGCGTCTCCGGCGTCATCACGCCGTCCACCGGGAGCTGCAGACCCAGAATCCGGTTCAGCGAATCCTGCACCCAGCGGACAAACTCGGTGCCGCCGGCTGCGCCGCCACCGCCCGGCTCGGTGCCCGGCTGGCCGGGCCACGGCGGATAGACCACGACCGGCGGCCACGGACGCGGCCTGCGCGGTTGTGTCGGGCGAGGTGGCCGGAACGGTGGCCGGCCCGGTCGCGGCGGGCGCACGGGCTGCGGGCGTCGGGACAGCGTTGGCCGCCGCACTGGAATCCGCCGTTGCGTGAGTTCCCCAACCCATTCTTGGTCGCCCAGACCGGCTTCCGGTTCCTCCGCGAGGTAGTCGGCTTCCATTTCATCGAATTCGAAATCAGCCGGGAAAGCCTCCGGCTGGATGTTGAGCAAGGTGTTCATGGCTGGCTCCAGGGTTGAGACGTTCGCTGGCTCGGCGTCAGAAAGGCAACAGCAGGCGGTTCCATGTTTGCGGGCCCACGATGCCGTCCACCGTCAGCTTCATGGCGCTCTGGAAGGCGCGCGACGCGGCCTGAGTCTTGGGGCCGAAGATGCCGTCCACAACCAGCGGGGCCAGGCCCGCCGCCGGGGTGATGGCAATCCACACGTTGAGCCGGTATTGCAGCTCGCGCACCGTGCCACCCTTCGAACCGTATCGCACCGTGGACCGCCCGCCGGAGCCGACCGGTGGCGCCGCGGGCGGATGGAAGCTGTGCGCCCGTACGAATTCCAGCACCGGCCCCTGGATGAAGACGCCGCGATTGGCCTTGTCCGAGAACTCGTCGCTCGAGTCGGCCGAGATGTGAACCGCCAGCAGAATCCGCCCGCCGGCGTCGGCCGCGCGCTCCAGCCACACGGGGCTGCCGCTCATGCCGCCCGCCGTGTCGTTGACGTATTCCAAGATTTGCTTGGGCGTGACGCGAACTGCGGTGTTGATGTCGCGGTATTGCACCTGGCCCGTGCGATCCACGGCCTTTGAAAAGCACGGATCGCCGCGCCCGTCGGCCGGCAGGTCCCCCGGATAGCCGGAGACCTGCACCGTCTGGCCGCTCACGCTGAAACCCGCCGCGCGGGACAGGATGCTCGTGCCCACGGTGTCGCCGGGCCAACGGAAGTGGTCGAAGGTCCACCAGCCGGAGCGGTTGCCGACCGGCTCTTTCAGGACGATCACGCCGTAATCAATCGGCGTGGTGTCGCTGGTCACCGGGATGAAGCCCGGCGCCGGCACAAGGCGCGCCGCCAGGCTCGAACCGAAAGGCTCGGGTCGGGCGGCGGCGGCGTTGCGGCCGGGTATGACGCGCATCTGCGCCGGGTTTCGGAACGTGGCCGTGGTCCGGTCCCGCAGGCAGTGGCCGGCGGTCAGCACGGTGCGCGGGCCGATCAGGGTGCCGCTGCAACGCGGCGTGCCCTGGTACTCCAAGTTGCAGATGAACCGGCGCGGCGCCACGGTGGTGTCGGTCACACAAGCACGCGTGTCCGGCGGGAACACTTCCAGCTCACCGGGCATCCACTCGGTTTGAAAGGGGAACGGTTCGGCTTCGAGAATCAATGGGTTGTTCATGGTTGAACCTCCGGGTAAACGGTTTGCGGAAACAAGGGTTGACAAAGGTCGTGGAGCGCGGCGACCGCCTGGTCAATGTCCGCTGGCGAGTGCCGCGCGGTGAGCATGAAACCCAGGCGCGGCCCGGCGTCGCGCGTCGCCTCGTGGCCGGCCTGCGGCACCACGTGAAGGCCCCGGGCCGCGAGCGCGGCGTGCAGTTCCACCGCCGGAATCGCCGCCGGCAGGGCCAGCGACTGGACCGGAAACCAGCCGCCCCGCGGGGTGAAACCCGCCTGCGCCATCCGGCGGCGAAAGTATCCGACGCGGTGCATCAGGACGCACCGGAGCGCGTTGCCCCGCCGACGGTTGGCGGACAAGGCATGACACGCCGCGCGCAGGGTGGCGAGGGATGGCGGGCTGCAATGGATGCGTGTTTCGCTGTGGTGTTCAAACGCGGCCACCGCCTCACGGCTGCCCGCCAGCACCGCCATCGGCACGCCGAAGCCCTTGGCCAGCGAGCTGAGCACCAGCACGCGCGGGCTGCGGATGCCGCAATGGCGCAGCGAGCCGCCTCCGCCGTAGCCGTACGGCAGCGTCGCGTCCGGCGAGTGACCGAGAATCCCCAGCGCCTGGGTGTCGTCTATGACCAGCCAGCCATCCGCCGCCTCCGCGCAGGCGAGGTAGTCGCGCAACGGCGCCAGGCGTCCGCAGTCGGGACAGAAGCCATCGGTCACAATCACCGGACGCCGCCGCCAGCCGTGCGCGCCGGCCAGCGACCGGCGCAGTGTCGGCGGGCTGTGATGCCGGAACCGGTGCACCGGCGTGCCCCGGCATGCGGCCCGCTCCACCCCCCAGCCGGCGATTGGATAGCTCTCGGCATCCATGTGGATCGTGATCGGTTGAATGGCATCCAGCACCGCGAACAGGTCCCAGGCCAGGTGCAGGCTGGAAGCCGCCAGCAAGGCAGCCTCCAGGCCCTGCAGGGCGGCTAGGCTGCGCGCCAGGGCCCGCGCTTCCGCCGGCTCCTCCAGCGCCGCCGGTTTGCCGGTGGTGAACTGCGGCCAGGGGTCGAGTTCATCGCAGAGGTGGCGCAGCCCCAGGTACAATGCCGAGGTGAAGTCCAGCACCGGGCGGTGTGCGTGTTGAGGTTCATCGGGCGGGGAGTTGTTCGCGGACCGGTGCCGCAAATGCACCGTCCCGCCGGGCACCCGCGGCGCCGGTCAATTCGCGGGACCGCTGGCCCCGTTGCAACTCGAGTCGCCGGAAATGATGCACCGAAGGCTGGACGTAACGGTCCGCCGTCTGCCGCGCGTCGGTCACTTCCGCGGTCAAATCCACGCCAGTCACGGCCCGGTAGGAATGCAGGTAGGACTGCACCTCCGGCCGCCAGTAGCGGGCCCAGTTGCGGGCCTGCTGGGGATCGTTCACATCAATCCAGTCCCCGTAGCGGATGGAGAGCAGGATCTGCTCGCCGTACGCCGCCAGGTCGCGGAAGTGCGTCACCGTCACGTCGGACCAACCCTGGAGCTGCTTCATCACGTCCACGGTGGCCATCCAGTCTTCCTTGTACGGCACCATCGGCGGCCGGCTGAGGAACTCGCGGATCTCCGGCCGGGCCAGGAGCCATTGCTGGATGAGCATCTCCACCCGGGCGGTCCAGGGCAGGTCGCCGAACTGGTTGTGGGCGCCCTGGGCGAGGACGAGGTGGACTTCCTTCAACGCATTCAGGATCGGGAAGGCGTCCGCGATCACGGTCGTGTCGTCATCCTCGCGGTAGAAGCGCGAGGTCACGTAGAGCAGGTTGTGGAACGCCTCGAGGAACTTGGACCGGCTGTCGGCGGAGCGCAGTTGCGGCACGGCCTTGCCCACCAGCGTGAGTCCGTAATGGTGGTCGTACTCGTACACGCGCCGCGCCACGCTCAGGCGGTTGATCTCGTCCTGGATGTAGCCCCAGATGAAATTGCTCAGGGGCCGCAGCGGATCGAGGTTCAGATGCACCAACGGATCATGCTCCCGCGCCGCGCGCTTGTTCTGGAAGCGCAGGCTGATCGCGTTCATGGTCTGCACCAGCATCCCCTCCTCGTGCCAGAACGACCAGATCAGCTCCAGCAGGCACGGACACGAGTAGCGGTGCAGCAACAGGCTGTCGTAACAGAACGGATGCCCCTCCAGCGCGACCCGCTCGTCATCGGTGGTCGCGCCGGGGAAGATCGCCTTGATGATGCGGTCCAGGTAGGGCAGACCGCGCGTGCCGAGGTATTCGGTGAGCTTGGACTTCGCGTCCCCGTAGGTCAGGGAGAAGCCCAGCCGGCTTTCCTCGTCAGCCATGACGGTGCTGTCGCTGTGAAGCGGACCGCCCGTGCTGGCGTCCTTTTCCGACCGCACAAAGACGCCGCATTCCAAGATGAGGAACACCTCGGTGGCGACCTTGAGCAGCTCGTAGGCATCGGCGCCATGGAACTGGGTCGGCAGCGCGCCGCGCCAGCGGCTTCTCAGTTTCTGGGCCGCGGTTTCCGTCCCGCCGCAGCCCTGCACGTCCTGCACGGCCACGTCGTCTTCGGGACACAGCACGCGGTTGATGAAGTCGCGGTACGGATTGAAGCCGATCGCGACGGTCCGGTTGCGGATGGCCGTCCACAGCGCCTGATCCCGGGTTGGCGTTGTTTCCGCCCGCTGCAACTGGACCTTGCGCGGCGATTCGATGATCTGGCGCAGGTCTTCGGCGTTGCCGGTGACGGTGACGGGCCGGGGCAGTCCTTGCGGGCCGCTCACGGGGGTTTCGGTTTTCGGTTTGGTCGGTTTGTCTGGCATAATTCCTCCACAATTCGGTTAAACGGTCAGAAGCCCCGGCGCGGTCAGCCGCGCCCGGGCCTGCGAGGCGCACAATTCCGACATGTCGAGCGTGCCTCGCAACGCCCACCACGTCAGCAGGTCGGCCACGAGCCTGCTTTCCGTTTCCGGGGAAATCTGTCCGTCCATCCGCGCCTGGCCGATCACCGCAAAGGCGAGCGTCGGCGGTGCCTGGCGCAACGTCTGCGGCGACTGCTTCCAGGCGCGGAAGAGCGCGGTCAACCGGGCCGGCGCGCGGTCCTGCACGGCCAGTGCCTCGGCCAGCGAGTGTCCGCGCAACGAGCGGGGCCGGTGCTGCGCCAGCAAGGACGTGAACGCCGGCAGCGTCGCTTCGAGCGTCTCGATCAACTGCCGGCGTGCGTCGTCCAGGCCATCGGTCGGGTAAAACGCCTCCCACATGGCCGCCAGCCGGTCCCATTGCGGATGCGGGTACAGCGCGCGGCCCAGCGCGCAACTGAGCTTCACGCGGATCCACGGGAACGGATGCGGGTCGTCGAGGTTGATGCGGAAGACGAAGGCGCGCGGCAGACTCACCACGCCGATCAAGCCCAGCGTGGAGGCGATGCCGACCTTGGCCACGGACCACAGGTCCGCGACGATCTCCGAGAGGCACCGCTCCCACACACGCCACGCCACCTCCTCGGCGCCGCCTTTCTGCTGCATCGCCTGCAACACCGGCCGCAGGGAATTCACCAGATCGAGCAAGGCCGCCGCCTGATGGCCGACCTCGTGGACCAGCGACGACGCGATGCCGCTGCCCACCATGCGCTCGCGCGGCACGCGGATGATGGCCACCGGGTTGTCGCCGCCGCCGGGCAGCCGGGTGCGTGCCCGGCGGATGGCCGCGCCGTGCCCGCGGTCCAGGTAACAAATCACCGGCGGCGCCTCGTAATAGCCGGGCAGCTCCAGCGCCTCCGCAGCCGCCACGTCCAGCCCGCCCAGCCAGATGCCGTGGTCGTGCTCGCTGCGTTGAACCAGCGCGTCGGCGAAGATGTCGAACTGCGCCAGGATGGTATTGAAGCGCAGCCGCAACAGGGTGAACCGGCCCTGGGCCTCGGCGGGCGTCGCGGCGCGGCCCAGCGGGTGTCGCAGCCAGCAGCGAAAACGGTGGATCAACTCCCGCAGCGCGCGCCGGCCTTGAGCCAGGTATTGCTCGATGGCCGTCTGCGCCCCGGGCGAAACCGCCGCGGCCAGGACCGAAGTCATCTGGAGCGCGAACGGTTTCACCCGGTCCAGCCGCGTCAGGAGCGCGCGGGCTTCCTGTTCCAGCAGCCAGGAGGTTGGCGGGAGGAGTTCCATCCTAGACTCCCATGAGGATGATCTTGTTGCCGCGGCGCACCCAGCGTCCGCTACGGCCGCTGGTCGGGGCCATCGGCGCGCCTGCCGTCGCGGCGGTTTCCGGCGCTTCAAATTCGTACTCGGCGCTGGCCGGCGCGTCTGCGTCAGCCGGACCGCGCAACTGGCCCAGGGCCTCCTTGACTGCGGCCACGATCGCGGCGCGCGGATCCACCGTCGGCGCGGTCTGCGCCAGGCGTTTGGAGGCGTGGGTCGCGAGGCGGACGAACCGGCGCGCCATTTCGAACTCGCGATCCTCCGGGCTCAGGCCTTCCAGCTCCGCCTCGAGGGCGTTGCCCACCGCGCTGCCCAGGGCTGAACCGACCGCGGTGCCCACGCCGGGGATCGGAATGAACGAGCCGAGCGCGCCGCCCACAAACGGCAGCGCCTTCTTGACCAGGCCTTTCAGCACGCCCGCGAACGGCCGGGCCGCCCGGGCCACTGTCGAGCCCACCTTGCGGATGCCGCGCCAGGCTTTTTTGAACAGCTTGCCGATGAATTGATCGAGTTCCGCCTCGCTCGAGACGGCCAGCAATTCGGTGGCCAGCTCGAGCTCCTCCACTTCGCCGAGCGGCTCGGCGGTTTCGCCGTTCTGGCTGAACTCGCCGGTGAATTCGAAGCCTTCGCCGGACTCCGCCGGCGGCGGAACTTCCAGTCGGGTGGTGTCAATGTCGTGCATAGGGTTTCTCCATGGGGTTGAGTTTGAATGAGTGCGTGCGAAGCGGACCGCAGCCGCGGCCGCCCCGGAATCAGGTGCCCAGCAAAATGATCTTGCCGCCGCGGCGGAGCCAGCGACCGGATGTGCGCCACCGGCAGTTGCAGGTGCCCGCCGCCGGACCTGCGGCGCCGCCGCGGACCAGACCGGGCGCATGTTGTTGGGCGGCTTTGACCAAGGCGGTCTGGGCCGCGGCCGCTGGTGACGCCATGGCGGTCGGCGAGGTGGGCGCGTTTTGCACCGCGGTGCCCGCCAGGCGCACCAACCGTTTCGCCGCCTCAAATTCCTGGTCCTCCGGGCTCAGGCCTTCCAGTTCGAGCCCGAGAAGCTGGCCCGCCTGGGTGGCGACCTGCCCGCCAAGATCGGCACCCACGCCGGGAATCGCGCCACCCACGGCCGCACCCACACCGGGCAGCGCCCGTTTGATCGCGCCTTTCACCAGGCCGCCCAGGTGCTGGCCCAGCGGCGACCGGATGACCTTGCGGGCGGCGCGCGCGGCCCGCTTGAGCAGACCGCCGATGAACTGGTCCAGTTCGGCTTCGTCGGTCACTTCGAGCAGTTGCGCCGCGAGTTCCATCTCTTCGACTTCGTCGAACGGGCTGCCGGCCTCGAAGTCCCCTGCCCCCTCGACGCCTTCGTACTCCTCGACGGTTTCGTCTTCGAACGAACCCGCCGCGGCCGAAACGCCGCCGGCCAGGCTGCGCAGCAGTCCCGGGGCGAACTGTCGCGCCGCCTTGGCGAGGGACTTGCGCGCCACCGTGATGGCAGGCGCGGCGGCGGACGCGGCGGCAGTGGCGTGTTTGGCGGCGCTGCCCACCAGGCGCACCAGTTGCTTGGCCGCTTCAAATTCCTGGTCTTCCGGACTCAGGCCTTCCAGTTCGAGCCCGAGAAGCTGGCCCGCCTGCGTGGCAAGCTGACCGCCGCGGTCGCGTCCCACGCCGGGAATCGCGCCGCCCAGAGCCGCGCCCACGCTGGGCAGCGCCCGCTTGATCGCGCCTTTCACCAGCCCGCCAAGCTGCCGGCCGACGGGTGTCTTCAGCGCCCGGCCCACCGCGCCGACGGCCTTCTTGAACAGTCGGCCAATGAACTGGTCCAGCTCCGCCTCGTCGGTCACTTCGAGCAGTTGGGCGGCGAGCTCCATCTCCTCGACTTCGTTGAAAGGGCTGTCCGCCGCTTCGGGCATCGCGCCTTCGGTGCCCGCTTCAAATGGCCCGGCTTCCAGCGTCTCCAGGCCGGTCTCGTACAGCTCTCCGGTTTCGTAAGACATACAAAATCCTCGTCGTTGCGGTTTTCGTTTTCGCTCGGTCCGGTTCGCCACGCGGGCGAACGTGCGCGTTTCATACCGCAACCCGCGTGCCAGCGGTTTTCCGCCTTGGAAGAAGCGGACGATGCGAAGCTCGCTTCGGAAACGCGCGGTGGGGCCTGGGCGGCTGGCGAAGCGGGCTTCGGAGAGGATTGCTTCTCGCGAGGGGCGACAAGACCCGGCTCCGAGCCGCGGGTCGACCATCGCGATCCTTCAACTCGAAAACCGAAGTCGGCCGTAGCGTAGTGCGCCCCGCCTGCCCAACTTCAGTTTCGGGTTCAATACACCGTTTGCGCTTCGCCGGTTTGCTGGCAACGTGCCGCCATGACCCGCGAAATTCCCGCTCCGTCCCCCGACGGCGAACCGCCGCACCAACCCCGGCAGGCGTTCCGGGTGCTTTTCCTCATGATCGGCCTGCTGGTGTTGCCGGCGGCGCTCACGCTGCGCACGGTCCGGCATCCGGGCGTGCTGCAGCACGATTCCCCCGACCCCACGCCGCTGGGTTACACTTGGAGCCTGTTGCTGTTCATCCTTCCCCTGGCGGCGCTGGCGGTGTGGCTGGCCCGCCGACCCGACCTCACGCTGGCGCGAAAGGCCTTCTGGCGCACGCTGGCTGTGCTGTTGCCCACGGGCTTCGTGCTGGATCTCCTGTTCGGCAACCGGTTCTTCACGTTTCCGAACCATCGGGCCACGCTGGGCCTGAACATCCCGGCGGTGAGCGGCGGCCTGCCGGTCGAGGAATTCATCTTCTACCTCACCGGCTTCATGCTGGTGCTGCTGAGCTACCTCTGGGCCGACGAGTACTGGCTGCGCGCGTACAACGTGCCCGACTACCGCAGCCAGGCGAAGGAGTTCCGGCGCCTTGCGCAGTTCCATGGGCCCTCGGTCGTGCTCGGCGCGGCGCTCGTGGCCGGCGCGGTGATCTACAAGAAGGCGGTGTCCGCCTCGCCCGAAGGATTCCCCTGGTACTTCACCTACCTGACCGCCGTGGCGATCGTCCCGTCGGCGGGCTTCTTCCGCGCGGCCCGGCCCTTCGTGAACTGGCAGGCGTTCAGCTTCACCTTCTTCCTGATCCTGCTGATCAGCCTGCTCTGGGAGGTGACGCTGGCGCTGCCCTACGGCTGGTGGGGTTACCGGCCGGAAGCAATGGTGGGGCTGCACATCGGCGCGTGGCGGGGTCTGCCGGTGGAGGCCGTGTGCGTGTGGCTGGCCGTGAGCTTCACGACCGTCATCATCTACGAAGTCATCAAGATCTGGCAGGCGCTGGGCACGGGCGCGTGGGAGACGTTCTTCGGGAAAAGGACGTGAGGCAAAAGCGGTGAAGGCGGTGGTTGCAGGCGGAGGCTGCCGGAGGCCCGTCAGGGACGGACGAATGAGCCTCCGGACGCGGCTACGGGCCGAGGATCGCCTTCCTGGCGTCGGCGAGTTCTTCGCCGCGGCGGTGGTAACCGCAGTCGTGGATCAGCTTCCCAGCGGCCTCCAAGTCGGCTTCCGGCGACTCCCACGGATACTGCTGACCACTGACAACAGATAACTGACCACTGACCGCCCGTGCCCGCCCGAACAACCTCGCGCGGTGAAGGAGAATATCCGCCATGTGCAGCCGCAGGGGGCCGCGCTCCGCGATCTCCCACGCTTCGTCCAAGTCGGCCTGCGCGCTCTCGGGGCCGGTGGGATTGTTTTCAAGAAAGCGCAGCCAGGCGCGGGTGAGGAGGCCGCGGGGAAGTTCATCCTGCTGGCCAGCGCGGCGAAGGCCGGCCACGGCGGCGTCCAGTTCGCGGCGGGCGGTGGGGAACGTAGCCGCCGAGGTAACGAGGCGGAAACCGTCGGCCGCGGATGGGGCGTCCGCCGCCTTACGGCGGCGGACTACCGCCCAGAATGGCCTCGTAAAGCGCGACGCGGCCCAGCGTGAGGTGGTCGAGGGCGATCTCGAGAAGCGAATGACCCGAGTATGCCTGAATCCACTTGAGCGTCTGTGCCGCGCGCTGGGAGACGACGCGGCAGGATTCGAGCAGGGGAGCGCACGCGCCCTCGCGTGCTCCAACCCGCGCCCCCGCGGGTTGGTCCGGGCGCGTGGACGACTCGAGAGCGTTGGATGCGCCGGGGATGTTTCCGGCGAGGGCGCCGGAAACAGCACGCGGGGCGCGTGCGCTCCCCATACAGATTTGCCACGCGGCGCGCTCGGGGGCGGCGAGGAGCAGGCCGCAATACCGGAAGCCGCGCAGCGAGTAGAGCAGCGGGTAGTCGGGCTGGTCTTCTTTCTGCATTTGCTCGGTCACGCGGAAGCGCGTCTCCGCCTCGGCCCGACGGCCCGCCTGGTGCAGGGCGTCGGCGTGGGTCGTGCGCCTTCCTGCAAGAACTGGCAGCCATGCTCGCGCAAATGCTGCTCCAGTTCGCGCTTCTTCATGGCACGACCAGCTTGGCCAGCTCGGCGTTCGCATCGTCGGCCACGGCTTCAGCGCGGTTCAATTCCAGCAATTCCTTCACCGCCGCCAGGCTGGCCAGACACTCCTCGCGGGTTTCCCCCCTGCCCATTGGCCCCCGGCATGTCTAGGCACATGGCCCAATAGCCGCCCTCGTCGGGCTCGCCTCGATGTAGGACCGCCGTGAATTTCTTCATAACTGGGCCCAAGCTACGGTTGCCCGTTCAGGCAGGCGAGCGGCCAGGCGAACCCGCCGCCCGGGTGGGGCCGGGGACGAGAAGGACGGTCCGGCCGCACCGAGGCAACCGGACCTCGTTGACGCAATGCGCTGTTACACCGTGTACGTGCTGCTGGCCACGCGGCCGCCGGTGCCGGTCCAGTTGGTGTGGAAGAATTCGCCGCGCGTCTTGTCCACCCGCTCGTAGGTGTGCGCGCCGAAGTAGTCGCGCTGCGCCTGGAGCAGGTTCGCCGGCAGGCGTTCGCAACGGAAGCCGTCGAAGAACGCCAGCGCCGTGCTGAAGGCGGGCACCGGGATGCCCTTGCGCACCGCGGTGCTCACCACCTTGCGCCAGCTCCGCACGCAGCCTTTGATCGCCCTTTTGAAGAACGGGTCGAAGAGCAGGTTCTCCAGGTCCGGGTTTTTGTCGAACGCCTTCTTGATCTCGCCCAGGAACACGCTGCGGATGATGCAACCGCCGCGCCACATCAGCGCGATGCCGCCGTAGTTGAGATTCCAGCCGTACTGCCGCGCCGCCGCACGCATGAGCATGTAGCCCTGGGTGTAGCTGATGATCTTCGAGGCGTAGAGCGCCTTGCGGATGTCGGTCACCCAGGCCTGGCGGTCGCCGGCGAACTTCGGGTTGCCGGGCCTGAAGATCTTCGACGCGGTCACGCGCTGGTCTTTCATGGCGGAGACACAGCGGGCGTAGACGGCTTCGGCGATCAGCGTGATGGGAATGCCCATTTCCTGCGACGAGATCACGGTCCACTTGCCCGTGCCCTTCTGGCCGGCGGTGTCGAGAATCTTGTCCACGAGCGGCGCGCCGTCGTCGTCCTTCTTGGCGAGGATGTCCCGGGTGATTTCGATCAAATAGCTCTCCAACTCGCCCGTGTTCCATTCCTTGAAGACCTCGTGCATTTCGTCGGGTGTCATGCCGAGGCCGTCCTTCAGGATGTGGTAGGCCTCGCAGATGAGCTGCATGTCGCCGTACTCGATGCCGTTGTGGGTCATCTTCACGTAATGGCCCGCGCCGCCCTCACCCACCCAGTCGCAACAGGGCGTGCCGTCGGCGACCTTCGCGGCGATGGCCTGGAAGATCGGCTTCACATGCGGCCAGGCGGCCGGGCTGCCGCCGGGCATGATGCTCGGGCCGTGCCGCGCGCCCTCCTCGCCGCCGCTCACGCCGGTGCCGATGTACAGCAGCCCCTTCGACTCGACGTATTTCGTGCGGCGGATCGTGTCTTCGAACAGCGAATTGCCGCCGTCAATGATGATGTCGCCGGGTTCGAGCACGCCCAGCAGTTGCTCGATGAACTCGTCCACGGCGGCGCCGGCCTTGACCATGAGCATGACGCGGCGGGGCTTTTTCAGGAGCGCGACCATCTCGGCCAGCGAGTGCGCGCCGAGGATGTTGGTGCCCTTGGCCTCCTTGGCCAGGAACTCGTCCACTTTCGAGACGGTGCGGTTGTAGGCCACGACGGTGAAGCCGTGGTCGTTCATGTTCAAAATCAAGTTCTGGCCCATCACGGCCAGACCGATGACGGCGATGTCAGCGCGAGGTTCCATGATCTGTGTTCGGTTCAATCGCGACTCCGGCGCGGCGCGCGGCCGGCGCAGGCGCGAGCGGGAACCTTAAGGCAAGCGCCGCGTCCTGAAAGCAGATTTCCGCGGACGGGTCGCCGAAAAGGGCGCGCCTTGCATTCTTGCGCTGCTTGTACTGCCGGGAAACGGGTCGCCGGCTTTGGTAAACAGCCGGACTCGCGAAGCCGTGCGACGCTTCACCCGCTCAGGCCACAAGGTCCATTCCACTGCCGCCATTCCTTTGCCCAGGCTGCTGTCAGTTACCCAACCCAAGCCCGACCGGTCTGGTTCCAACCGCGCGTCGAAATTTAGCAAGGGAATGGAGGCGGAAACATGGCCCCGGTCGTGTGATGTTGGCCGGGCCGCAGGCATCCCCCATCTCATTTTCCAGCCGCTCGAACCTGTTGAAAACTGTGTCGCGGCTCCCATCAACCTGGTGACAGACCCCCTTGACTGCTTCGCGGGCCAGGCGTTGATTACGCCACACCCATGAAGGCCGAAGACCAACGCATCGCCGAACTCGAGACCGAGGTCCACCGGCTGCGGGCGTTGCTCGCTGGCACGGAACTCCGGGGCTAGCACAAGGTCCGCCGGCCGGGGCATCGGCCCGCCAGCGTGGACGAGGTGGTCCAGCGCGCGCGGCGGGAGCATCTGCGCGAATTTCTGGGCGGATTGGGCCTGCTGGGGCGCGTGGTTCTCGGTGCCGCGCTCATCCTTGCCGGGCTGTATCTGGTGGACCACCTCCGCCGGCAGCCGGTCCTGCCGGCCCCACCCGACACCTCCTTTGCCAGTCCGCAGGATTGACCGGCGCACCCGGCGTTCGCACGCTGCCGTTGTCCGCGGATGGGTTGTGCGGTTTTCGCCCGCGGCGGACATGAAAGGATGGAAGCGCGATGTCGAACGACGCCGAATTGCTGGGTTGGTACGTCCGGGAACGCTCCGAGCCGGCCTTCACCGAACTGGTGAACCGGCACGTGAACCTGGTGTTCTCCGCGGCCCTGCGCGAGACCGCGGGCGACGCCGCCAGCGCGGAGGACCTCACGCAAGCCGTGTTCACCGAACTGGCCCGCCAGGCCGCGAAGCTCACCCGGCATCCGGTCCTGGCCGGCTGGCTGTACACGACGGTGCGGCTCCTGGCCGCGAACTGGCGACGCAGCCGGCACCGGCGCGAACAGCGCGAACTCGCCGCTCACGCCATGAACGCCCCGGATCTAACGGACGCGACCGGACCCGCCTGGGAGGAGATCGCCCCGGTGCTCGATGACGCGATGCACGAATTGCGCGAGGCAGACCGCGCGGCGCTGGTCCTGCGATTCTTCGAGAATCGCAGCCTCCGCGAAGTGGGCGCCGCGCTCGGCCTGAGCGAAAACGCCGCCCGCATGCGCGTGGACCGCGCGCTCGACAAACTGCGCGACCAACTGGCGCGTCGCGGGGTGACCTCCACCGCCGCGGCGCTTGGCACGGCGCTGGCCGCCGGCGCGGTGATCCCCGCCCCGGCCGGCCTGGCCGCGGGCGTGGCCGCCACGGCCCTCGCCAGCGCCACCGTGATTTCCAATTCCGCCACCCTCAACCTCATGAATCTCATGAACCTGACCAAGACCCAGATCGCCATTGCCGGTGCCTGCCTCGTCACCGCCGTCGCGGTGCCCGTCTGGCAGCAGACCCGCATCAACCGCCTGACCGCCCGGACGCAGGAATTGTCGGAGCAAGCCGGGGCCGCCGCGCAGTTCCAGACCGATGCGGCGCGCCTGCGCGGCAACGCGGCGACGGATGCCGCCGAACTGGATCGCCTGCGCAAGGCCGAAAACGAACTGAAGGTCGAGGTCGCGCGGCTCCGCAACGAGTTGGGCACGCTCAAGCGCGCCACCGGAGCATCCCCGGCCGCCGCCGCGCCGGTCGCGGGGGCTCCCGCCCCTGACAAGCCCGCGTTACCGGCGGTCATGACAGCCGCCATGAAGGCCGCCATCGAGCAACAAACGGTGGGCAAGCTGAACCGGCTGAAGCCGCGCTTGAACCTGACCCCGGAACAGGAGGAGGCCATCCGCACGATCCTCACCCGGCAGG
Organism: uncultured Verrucomicrobiota bacterium; assembly: GCA_964568145.1. GTDB lineage: Bacteria > Verrucomicrobiota > Verrucomicrobiia > Limisphaerales > J093 > DSVZ01. The sequence continues at coordinate 81,697 of CAZMOZ010000012.1, read as the reverse complement.
CTGAGCGGGCGACGTCGGCGGCGGAAAAGATGTTCGCCGGCAAACTCAGCCGGGAGGAAATGGCCGCGCTGGACAAGGGTTCCCCCAATCCGGAGGAGGAAATCCTGGCCGTGCTCACCCCCGAACAGGTCACGGCGTACCAGGAGTTCAAACAGGAGGAGAACGTGTCGAACTCACGCCTGGTCGCCAACGCGGAGCTGCTCCAGATGCAGACGCAGTTGGGACTGACTCAGGAGCAGCAGGACAAGGTTTTCAACGCGCTTTATGATTACACGCTCGAAACGCTGAGCGGCAAGATCGAAGGCGGCCCGCCCAAGTCCGCCGAGCCGGCCGCGGCGCTGGCCTGGCAGTTGGAGCGCAAGTTCAAGGCGCTGGAAGGCGTGCTCACGCCCGAGCAACTCGCGGGCTACCGGGAAATGCAGGAGAAGCAGATGAAGCTGGTGGAAGGCCTGCTGCCCAAGGCCGCAGGCAACGCGGGGCGCTGACGCCTGACGGATCCGAAGCCGGCGGACGATGCAGTCGGAGGCAGTTAAAAGTGCGATTTGTTAAATGGTTACAGGGTCGGAGAATTTGCGCGCGCGGGGTGACTTGGCCGGGCGGCAGTGCCGCTGACTGGCCAGCGCCCGCGCCGGGCGGAAAACGAGTTGCTCCGGTTTCCGCCGCGCTCAATCCAGCGCCATCACGGACACCCCGCGCTGCCGGGCCACGGCCGCAACCTGGTCTTGCTCCAGCAGCAAAGTGCGGCCCGGCTCGAAGGCCAGCACCGCCACGCCGCTGGCCGCGCAGGTTTCCACCGTCTTGAGCCCGATGGTGGGGATGTCGAAGCGCAAGTCGTGTCCGGGCTTCGCCAGCTTCACCGCCACCGCGCCGCCCTTGCGGCCGGCCAGTTCGCCGCCGCGCGCCAGGCAGGCGTCGGTGCCTTCAAAACCCTCCACCGCCAGCACCGTGCCGCGCTTGACCACCACCGTCTGGCCGATCTCGAGGCGCGACACCTCCGTGGCAATGCGCCGTCCAAAGGCCACGTCCTCGCGCTGCGCCGCGGTGAGCCGCGGGCCCACCCTGAAGCCCGGCCCTGGCAGGAGCGGCCCCAGCCACGGCAGCGCCGGGATCAGTTCGATGCCGTCCCGCCGCAACTCCTCAGCCACGCCGCCGAACAGCGTGTGGGCGTTGCGCTCCTTGAGCCGGAACAACAGCCGGAGCGCGCGCAGGTCGGGGCGCAGCTCGAAGAGGTTCTGCGGCGCCAGTTGCCCCAGCATCACGCAATGCCGTATGCCGCGGTCCGCAAACACGCCGATCATCTTTCCGAGCTGGCCGACGCGGAGCCAGATCAGCTCGTCCACCAGCGCCGCCAGCGCGGGATCGGTCTCGCCCTCGACGCCGACCGCTACAATCTGCCTCATGCCCTGGGCGCGGGCCAGGCGGGCGAATTCCAGCGGCAGCGAGCGGTTGCCGGCGATGAGGCCAATCTGGTCGGGCAGGTCGGTCACGCGGCCAGCGTAGCCGGAACGGGCGTGAAAGGAAACCCCCGCCCGCGCCTGCGCCCACGCTCTAATTCGGCGCGCTTCCGACCATTTTGCCGGACCGGCCTTGACTGGGTGGGGCAAGCATGGGAGCGCAAGCTGGATACCGGATGCCAGACGGCGGCTTTTGACCTTCGACTTCGGCTTGGGACCTGAGACTTGGGACTTGGAACCTTGGACTTCCGCCAGCCTTTGGCGCACATTGACTTTCCGCCGTTCGCCTGCCAGCCTCTCCGGCCGACGTTACCACACCACGCTACCACCACCTTTATGCAAGACCTCAAGGCATTGTCCGACGCCATCCTCACCGGCGACGCCAAAACGGCACGCGACATCACCGAAAAGGCCCTCGCCGCCGGCGTGGACCCCCTGGTGCTGGTCAACGAGCACATGATCCCCGCCATGGCCGAGGTGGGCCGGCGCTACGAGTGCAACGAGTACTTCGTGCCCGAGCTGCTCATCTCCGCGCGGGCCATGAAGTCCTCGCTCGAATTGATCCGCCCGCTGCTCGTCGCCAGCGGCCGCGAGCCGGCCGGCCGCGTGGCCATTGGCACGGTCAAGGGCGACCTGCACGACATCGGCAAAAACCTCGTGGCCGCCATGCTCGAAGGCGGCGGGTTCGAGGTGATTGACCTCGGCGTCAACGTTGCGCCGGAGCAATTCGTCAACGCGGTCCGCGAGAAGAACGCGCAGATCGTGGCCATGTCCGCGCTGCTCACCACCACCATGCCCTCGATGAAGATCACCATCGAGGCCCTCCATGCTGCTGGCGTGCGGGACAAGGTCAAGGTGCTCATCGGCGGCGCGCCCATCACCCAGCGATACGCCGACGAGATCGGTGCCGACGGTTTCAGCGAAAACGCGCCCGGCGCCGTCACGCTCGCCCGCCAGGCGCTGGCCCCGGCCTGAGCCGGCCCGGCCATGCCTGACCTGCTGACGACGCTGCTGGCCGCCGGGCCGGTGGTCACGGATGGCGCCTGGGGCACCGAACTCCAGACGCGCGGTCTGCAAAGCGGCGACCTCCCGGACGCGTGGAACCTCACCCACCCGGAGCGCGTGGCCGAAGTGGCACAGGCTTACGTTGCCGCCGGCAGCCGGGTCATCCTTACCAATACCTTTGGCGCGAAGCGTCTTCGCCTTGCCGGCCACGGCCTGGCCGACCGCGTGGCCGAGATCAACCGGCGCGGCGTGGGGCTTTCCCGGCAGGCTGCCGGCACACGCGCCTTTGTCTTCGCGTCCATCGGGCCATCGGGCAAGATGCTCATGACCGGCGAAGCGACGGCGGAGGAATTGACTGCGGCCTTCGCGGAACAGGCCCGGGCGCTGGCCGCCGGCGGCGCGGACGCGCTCGTCGTCGAAACCATGTCCGATCTCGACGAGGCGAAGCTGGCCCTGGCGGCGGCGAAAGCCACCGGCCTGCCGGTGGTGGCATGCATGGTCTTCGACGCCGGCCGGGACAAGGACCGCACCATGATGGGCGCCACACCGGAGCAGGTCGCGCGCGAGTTGACCACCGCTGGCGCGGATGTGATCGGCGCGAACTGCGGCGTCGGCATCGAGCGCTATGTGCCGGTGTGCCGCCGGCTCAAGGCCGCCACCGACCGTCCGATCTGGATCAAGGCCAACGCCGGGCTGCCGGCGCTGGAGAACGGCCGCGTGGTCTATCACACCACGCCGGAGGAATTCGCTGGCCACGTGCCGGAACTCGTGGCGGCCGGCGCGAGTTTCATCGGCGGCTGTTGCGGAACCACCCCCGACTTCATCCGCGCTGTTTGCGCGCGGCTGGGGCGGAGTTGAAAGCGGTCACTCATTCCCGGCCGTCGGCGGCATCAGCCTCCGAAGTGGGAGCTGGCGTGGCAGTCTTCCGCTGGGCCGTCAACTGCGCGCTGAGTTGGGCGAGCGTCTGGCTTGCGATCTCCGCCTGAACGGGATGGAAGTGGGGGTTAAGGTTCAACGCCTGGTAGAGGTGCTTCTGCGCCGCCAGCCGGTCGCCGGCCGCCGCGTAAATCATGCCCGCGTGGAACAGAATCGCGGCGTCCGGCGTCCGCCAGCGCAACGCCTTCTGGATCGCCTTCCGCGCTTCCCCGATCCGGCCGTTCCGGTAGTAACACCAGGCCAGGGTGTCCAAGACCGGCACGCTTCTGGATTCCGTGCGGGCCGCTTCGGCTTCGCGCAAGCCCTCCGCCACGTCCCGGTTTTGGTCGGCGAGGAAGCGCGCAAGTTCGACGTTGCCATGGACATGCGACGCATCGGGCCCGGTGGCGTGGTCGTGCGCGTGCCCGGCCCCGTGCGCGGCGTGGAAGGCCCGCACGCGCGTGAACAGGGCCTCGGCTTTTTCGGTTTCGCCGGTCAGGGCGTACAAGTCGGTGAGCGCGGCCAGCGTGGCGTGCTGCGGCAGAATGCTCTGGGCCTGCTCGTAGAACTCGATCGCCCGGGCGTATTCCTTCCGCGCCATCTTGATCCGTCCCATGGCGGCCAGCACGTGCGGGTTTTGGGGCGTCTCGACCAGGGCCCGTTCAAGCTCCTTATCGGCCGGGAGGAGCGCGCCGGTGTGGAACATCATCAACGCCAGCTCGGCGCGGCACCACGCGACGTTGTCCGCGTGGGGCGAGCCGGCGGTGACGGCTTGGCGCATCAAAGCCCTGGCCCGCCGGGCGTCGCCCGTGAGCCAGAGCAGATGCGCCGCCCGCGCATAGGCGGACAGGTCCGGCCGCAGGTCCAGGCAGGTCTGGTAATGCTCGAAGGCTTCATCGTAATCGCCGGCCTCGACCGCGGCATCGCCCAGCAAGGCGAAGGCCTCGGGCAGCTTCGGCTCCACCGCCAGCGCCGCGCGGGCCCATCGCCGGCCTTCGTCGAACAGGTGCCGCGAATTGCACACCCATGCCCGGCCCACCAAGGCGCCGGCGTGCTTGGGGACGAGTTCATGCGCGCGCCGGTAGGCGGCCTCCGCCTGCGTGTAGCACGGCTCGCCGGCCCGGTCGCGCGAGCGCTGCATCCAGGCGTCGCCGAGCTTCACCCAGGCCGCGACGTCCTCGGGTCGTTCCCGCGTGCGGCGTTGCCAGGTCTCGACCGCGTCGGCAGCCAACACGGCCTGTTTGGCGGCTGGTTTGGCTTCAGGCGAATGCGGAGTTGCCCCGGGCGATGACGGGCCGGAGGCGTCAATCCGCTCCGCTCGCAAAGGCGCCGCAGCCAGCCATGCCAGGCACAGCAGGCATGGCCCGAAACACCAGAGTCCGCGCGGGTTCATGTCGGTTCAGACTGCGGCTTCCTCAGGTCGGAGACGCGCCTGACGGCGAATTGGACGGCCGCCGACCTGCGGTCAAGGCGGACATTGGCGCATGTCCACCGCCGGCCCGGCGTGCGGCGTGGCCAGGTACGGAAACACCTGGTGGTAAACCTGGTCGTTGGCATTGACGTTGTCACCGATGTCAACCGTGAACAGAGAAAGGGCGGTAAGGGCGATGTCCACGACGTCATCGCCGATGCGCCGGCCATTGGGCCAGCCGCCACTGGCTGACGTGCTGCCGCCCTCGGCGAAGTCGCTCCCGAGGATACCCAATCGGCTGAATCCGATCTGGCCCGGGAGGTGGACGGGGGCGGTGGTGGTGTTAACGCGGATCACGTCCGGGATATAGACGGCTGGCAGGAACGGGTTGGTGACCGGCAGGGGGCTGTCACCCTCTGGGTCGCCGAACAGGACCAGGTTGATCAGGCGGCTGATCTCGGGGGCGACGGCGTAACTGCGAAACTGGGTGTCGCCCGTCGGCGAGGTGCGGTTGTACTTGTCCTTGTCCTGGAGCGCGACGAGCGCTTCGTTGAACAGCGGATTGGCCAGCCGGTTGACCTGGATCCAGGGCCCGCTGTTGATCGGCGCGGCATCGGTGCGGCGCAGCGTGATCCGCTGGCGGCTCACCGACGCATACACCCCCACGCCCACGGCTCCCGGTCCGAAGAGGGGATCCACGAATCCGCTTGGGGTCAGGTTTCCGATAGGAATCTGGAGGCCGTACGACAGAACGTTGAAGCCTTGGAAACCATCGGTCCCGCCCCCGTCCTGCCCCAAACCGCCCGTGGCCGGATTCCCGTCCTGGTCGGCGATGATCCGCGGGTCCAACAGATCGAAGATGCCCGGGGTGTCAGCGTAGAAGCCATCCTCGCGCGGCCCGGACCAGACCACCGCCCCGTTCGGCAGTTCCTGGATGCCCTGGCGGGTCAAGGGGTCAAGCTGCTCGACCGTGGCGGCCCCTGAGATCGCCTTGCCCGTTTGGTAATCATTGTACCCGGGCGTGGTACGGAGGCCGACATTCGGGGGCGGCACCGGCAGTCCGGTACCCAAAACCGAGCCGTTGAGCGTCACGCTGTAGGTCTGCGTGAAGTTCTGCCGGGCGTCGCCGATGCTCGTGATTGCCCCCGCCTCCGTCCCCAGACCATAAGACAGGATCGTGTTCGGGTTCTTCAAGCCGGCGGTCACCGAGGAGAACCGGAAATCGTACCGGTCCACGGTCGCGCCGGTGACGGGGTGTGTGATGTGAATGCTGTAAAGCGCGTCGTCAGCGAAGCGGTCGTACATGACGCCGTCGCCCGGTTCGGAAAACGGCCGGACGCTCACCAGCACGTTCAAGACGCGGGTGCCGGGATCGTTGTATTTCGTGCCGACGAAGGCATACACGTCCGTCAGGTTCGCCTGCGGGTCTTGTTTGATGAGCGGCGCGTCGCTGTGGCTCGAGGCCAGAGCAAGCTGGCTGCAGGCATTGATCAAAGCCGCGGTCACGGCCAGGACGGCCGCGGACAGGGTCGGGGGATTCGGAATTGGTTTCATGGCGGAGGTTTTCAAGGGTGAAGGGTGAATCAACGGAACTTGCGACGAAAGCCGAACGCGGCGGCCAGCAGCCCCAGCGCCAGAGCTATCCCCGCGCCGGCCGGCTCGGGGATGACCCGCAATTGGAGGTTTCCGGCCGCCGTCCCGCCCAGAGGCGTCAGGGCGTTGAAACTGGAAAAGGCCTCGCCCGGACCAGCCAGACTTTCAAACGTGAACAGCCCCGCCACCGACCCTGCCGCGAAGAAATCAGTGTCTTCGACCAAGTCCAGCAGGCCCAGCCCGGCGTCGTATGAGGCTTGGGAGCCGGCCGGGCCCGTTAACGTCGGGCCGATTAACGGATCGCCCAACGGGGCATCAATCGTCACCAGCACGTAATCGTCCGGGCCGGTGTTTTCAACCGTCAGGTCGTATCGGAACGACGCGCCCAGGGGGGTGATCGTGCCGGTCACGAAAAGGGCGGCCTGGGCGGTTGGCAGCAACGCCGCCAAAAAGCCCAGCAGGGGAAGCGGATTGGATTTCAGCGTCATCATGGTCAGGCGGCGTGAAGGCTCACGCGGTTCCGGTTCGTTTCGGCTTAAGTTCGATTCTCTGGTTGCTCGCTTATTTAAACAAGTAACCAGCATTATTGCCAATGTCAAAGGACGATCTCAAGCGCGCGGGGCACCGCCCGCCAGCTTCCAGAACCGTTCCCTTGGGACGCGCCTGAGCAGGAGGGCTTGTTTGACGGCGCGGACGCTGGCGCGTGAGGCGTGGGCAGGCCGTGCCCGCCGAGGCCATCCGCCGCCGCTTGTCCGCCGGGCGACCCGCCCACCGCCGGACACAAAGCCTGGTGGCCCGCTTCGCGCCGCCGGCCCGGAAGTCGGAAACGTTGGCGGGCAGCGTCCGGCGGCGAACCCGCTCAACCGGCATTGCCAGCGCGGTGCGATGCGGCTAGATGTTCCCCACCTCCTTATGAACGATGACCGCCAACCAGCCGGCCCGTGCGCGCACGTCGCGTGGAATAGAATCGTGACCGGCCTTCAGACTTTGCGTTCTCCATCTTCAAGGTGCTCACGGCTTGGACGGGCGAAGCGGTTCGCCGGGCTGGCCGGGATCTGCCTCGCCGGATTACAGGCGGGGCCGGGCCACGGAGCGGAAGCCCGGACCACCAGCTTGAACCTCACCGTCGGCGCGCCGGTGGACGTGGCGCCGTGGGGCGAGCGTGCGTCGTGGGAGAACGGCCGCGACGTTGGCATCTGGTGGGAAGACCCGCGGGACATTCACCGCGTGGTCGTCACGTTCGCGGAGACGCCGCCCGTGGCTGAAACGGCGAAACTTCAGTGGTGGCAATCGCAGTGGCCGCGGCACCGTGTCCCGCGCGATCGCCCGGCCGGCGCGGGCGAGTCTGGCTGGGGCCACCTCGGCGATCTCTACCAGGGCCGCTGGCGCGACGCCGACGTTTACCTTCAAGCCGACGGCACGACCTGGACCTACACCTTCCGCCACATCAACGCGGCGGAGTTTCCCGACCTGAAAGACTTCAGCGCCGAGTACCGCACGACGATGAAGCTGCGGCTGCTTTTCGACGCTTCGGCGCCGACGGTGGAGAAGCTCGAGACGTACACGGATGCGGTGTGGCGCCGGACTTGGGTTGCGCTCCGCTGGCAGAACGCCGACGCGGCGAAGTCCTCGCGGGTCGAGGCCTTCAACGGCACGGCACACTATCCGGTGCAGCGAGGCATCGGCGAGTTCGGCGAAGATCCCGAAGGCAAGCCCGGTGAGCAGCTGGCGCTGATCTGGTACGCCGCGAGCCCGAATCTCAATTCGTTCGATCACACGGTCGTCACTGTGCGGGGCGCTGACGGCGCGTTCAGCTTCGATCCCGCCACCGTCGCGACGGGAACCCGGGTGTTCGCGCCAACCCTCGGCGTGCTGATCCAGCCATGGGATCACCAGGATTCCTTTGAACGCGCCGCAGCGCAGGCCGAAGAACAGCGACAACAGCCGGAGCAACGTTCGCTCCACTCCCGCGTCTTCACCGAGCCCGAACAATCCCTCGCCAACGCGCTCGCCGGGCAGCCGCCCAAGCCCGGCCGGATTTACCTGCCGGTCGGCACCGAAGGCGGGCGCCAGCGCTTCGGCGTGAATCCGGACGGCTCGGTTTTCTGCGTGAATGACCGCATTGACCAGCCGCGCGGCAAGGACAGTGGCCGACTGAAATGGGGCGGTGGCAGGCTCGACTATGATTTCGGCATGCCCGACGGCGAGCCCGCGCGCCGGTGGATCGAAGACGAGTGCCTGCCGGTCATGAACACCGAATGGGAGCGCGACGGCATCCGTTACACGCAGACCGCGTTCGTCACGCGCCTCGAGCCGGGAAGCCTCGGTTTTCCAGACGTGCAAGCCGACGACACCGCCGTGCTCATGGTTAAAATCCACGGACGGAATATCGCCCGGGAATACCGTCTGGCCCACGCCACGGTATCGCTTCGTGCCGACGGCAAGGCCGTGCCGCTCACGATGCGTGACGGCCTGCTGTTCGCGACTGGGAGCGCCGGCGTCCCCGCCGGCAGTCAGACCCAAGGCACCGCGCCGGCGACGCCGCCAATCGAGCGCCTCCGCGCCGCCGTCGAAGTCCAGGGTGCCGTGCGAGGCGCGCCGGACAACGGCAAGATTCATTTCGCCGGCAACATGCCGCCCGGCACCGACGGCTACATGGTGCTGCGCATTCCATTCATCACCTTGGACCAGCCGGAGGAAATCGCCCGTCTGCGCGACCTCGACTTCGACGCCGAGTTCCGCCGCGTGAAAAGTTTCTGGCGCTCGCGCGTCGAGTCCGGCGCGCAGATCACCACGCCCATTCCCGAGATCAACAACTTCTACCGCGCCCACGTCTCGCACCTGCTGATCAATTGCGGCTGCGAAGTCGGCGCCGACCGCTTGATGGCCCGCGTCGGCAGCTTCAGCTACGGCGTCTATGGCAACGAGTCGTGCATGATGGTCACCGACCTCGACCGCCGGGGTTTCCACGCCGAGGCGGAACGCTGTCTCGACACCTGGCTCGAGTACCAGGGCACGGTAAAGCTGCAGGGCGATTACTCGACCGCCGACGGCATGTTCTACGGCGCGCGCGGCTGGGAATCTGGCGGCTACAACCAGCACCACGGCTGGATCCTGTGGGCCATGGCTGAGCATTACCGGTACACCGGCGACAAGGCCTGGCTCACGCGCCACGCAAACCAATTGATCAAGGCCTGCCGCTGGATCGCGCAGGAGCGCGCCCGCACCAAGAACCTCACCGGCCTGCGCGCCATCGAGCGCGGTCTGCTCCCACCCGGTTCGCTCGAAGACATCGGCGACTGGCGCTGCTGGCTGTCGAACAACGTCTTCAGTTGGTGGGGGCTCGACGCCCTGGCCCGCGTGCTGGCGGACATCGAGCATCCCGAGGCGAAGGCGCTCCAGGCCGAGGCGGACGAGTATCGCCGCGACATTCTCGCGGCGTTCAAGGAAGCGAGTGTGCGCGCGCCGCTGGTGCCATTGCGCGACGGCACTTGGGTTCCGCAAATCCCGAGCGAAGTTCACCGGCGCGGCCGGACGTTTGGCTGGATCACCGTAACGCTTGAAGGCCCGATCTACCTGCTGCGCACCGGTCTGATGCCGCCCCACGACCCGATGGCGCTGCCGATCCTGCAGGATTACGAGGACAACCTCTACCTGTCCGACCGCTACGGCTACTCGTGGGAGAAACACGGCGCGCAGTGGTTCAGCCGGGGCGGCATTTCGATGCAGCCGAACCTGCTCTGCTCGCCGCACCCGTACCTGCTGCGCGACGAGATCAAGCACTTCCTCCGCGCTTACTTCAACGCCTTCGCGTCGTGCTATTACCCGGACACGCAGATGATGTGCGAGCATCCATTGCCCGATTTGGGCGACTGGCGCGGCGACCACTACAAGTCCAGCGATGAGTCGAACTCGACCTACTGGCTGCGGCTGATGTTCATCGAAGACGACCGCGGCGATGACGTGTTGCGGCTGGGCATGGCGATCCCGCGCGCGTGGCTGGCGGATGACGAGAAGGTGGCCATCGAGCGCGCCGCCACGCATTTCGGGCCGATGAGCCTGAGGTTTGAATCCAAGGCCAACAGCGGCCAGATCACGGCGGTGGTGGAGCCGCTGGGTGACCGCGGGCTCGCCGAGCCCGCGAAAGCCGCGGGTCCGCGAGCGGCAGCCGAGTTCCAACCCGCTCTATCCCTTCGGCGTGCCCCTAAACAAATTCTGCTCCGCTTCCGCCATCCGGGCGAAAAACCCATCCAGCGCGTCGAGGTGAACGGCCAGCCGTGGACCAATTTCGACGCTGGGAAAGAATGGGTGGAACTGCCCAAGCTCAAGGGCCGGACCACGGTGACGGCGTTTTACGTGAACTGAACCCGACCGGTCCTGGAGCGGCGCAGCGCAACTGTCCCGGCCACCCCAACCGGCGCCGGCGCAGCGGCGCCCTGCCGGGGGGAGGCAATCTCCGGGCACGGTAGGGCCGCGCGGCACCGCGGCCGGGGGGAAAATGTTGGGGCTCGCGATGCTCGCCCCTCCGAAAGCTTGGCTCAGGCCGTCAGACTGCGGCCGTTCCCCGAAAGCACCAGAAGATTGGCCCAGGCCACAAGCTGGCGTCCATGTCACGAGCCCGCCCCGCGCGCAGCGTCTGGAGTGCGGCGTTTCAACGCCGCCCGGGCGGTGGGTCGCCCCTCGCTGAGGAGCGACGCCCCGGCCTCTGAGCCAGCGGCCGGCCACCAAGCGACGAGCGCCGACTGGCCGGGCTTGGTGGCTCAGGGGCGGACCGTCACCGAGACAATGGAAATCGCCCAAGATGTCGCCCGCCGGCTCGTGGAATCTTGCATCGAGCATGGCGATTCCCCGCCCCCAAAGGTTCGCGCGGCGCTGAAACGCTCCCGGCGCAACGACCGCTGGGCGCTGCTCTTCCTCCGCACCGCCTTCGACCCTGCAAGAAACTGAGATGCGCCCGCATTGAGCGGGTATCCGGATGGTTGGATGTTCGATGTCGTCATCAACCACATCTCCACGGGCAGCGGATACACCGGTGCTCCGACAATGAAGATCGCCTCGCCACCGTTCATGCCCAGCCTGACCGTCGAGGTTATGCGGGTGAAGGTGACCCAGAGGGTGGTGCTGGGACGCAAGTACGTGCTGGAATCCTCGACCGACTTGACCTGGTGGGCACCGGCCGGCCAGCAGTTCACCGCCTGGTCCGAAACCATCGAAAACGAGTTCGACGCGGGCGCCACGGGTCGCTACTTCCGCATCCGCGAGGTGCCTTGAGGCCATGGAGGCTGGACTGACGCGGCAGCAAGCCCCGCAGCCATGCGAAGATTTTCAGTTCGCCGGGGCGCGGGTGGCTGCGTTCGCCACTCGAGAAGTTGTCGCGCTCCCGCAGGGAATGTCATTCAACTTGGCGTTCATGGCGCCTTGGCGGTTGGTTCCGGCGAAGGCAGGGCTCGACTGAGTCTCGCCCCACCAGAGTTGGCAGCGGCGCAGCCCACGAGCTTAGCTCCGTGGCATTGCGACTTGAACAAGTTGTGCCGGGGTTAATTCTCGCCTTCATGGCTATCGGAAGTGAGTTGAGCGCCTTCGACCGCGGCGTGCGTCCGCTGGCGGAAATGGTGCTGCCGGGCAAGGTTGAGGTCGTGCTGGGGTTTCGTCCGGCGCCGGAGATCCAGACCCGCATCGAGGAACTGGCCGCGAAATCCACCGAGGGCCGGCTGACCGACGCCGAACGGGAGGAGTACGAAGGCTACGTCCGGGCCAACAAGTTCATCGCCATTCTCCAACGCCTTGCCCGGGAAGTGAGCGGCCAGCCGCGCTGAATCATGGATGCGCCGACGCGGGCGCGGGTGCGGGAACGGGCGGGAAATCGCTGCGAGTACTGCGGTTTGCGCCAGGAAGACTCGCCGCTTGCGGCGCTGCACATCGAGCACGTCATCCTGAAGGTTCACGGTGGCTCGGACAATCTCGTGAATCCGGACCCGGCCTGCATTGACTGCAATCTCCACAAAGGACGCAACCTGACGGGCGTGGACCCGCTGACCGGGCTGGTCACCGAGTTGTTTCATCCGCGTCGCCAACGCTGGGGGGACCATTTTGAATGGCGGGGCATCCCCATCGTCGGCAAGACCGCCTGCGGGCGCGCCACGGTTCAGCTTCTGCAGTTGAACTCGGACGACCAGTTGGCCCTGCGTTCGGTTTGAGTACCCTGTTTGCCCCACGCCAGCCAGGCCAACCTGGGGACGGCGCATTTGACGCTCCCGCTTGCCGCCGCTTAGTCTGCGCCCGCCGCGGACGCCGCCGCCCCGGATACCGGCGGTCGCACGCGGCCCGAAATCATGACCGAGCCCGCCATCACCCCGGAACTGGTTGCCAAACACAACCTCACCCCCGAGGAGTACGCCAGGATCCTCGACATCCTCGGCCGCCCGCCCAGCTACACCGAACTGGGCATCTTCTCCGTGATGTGGAGCGAGCATTGCTCGTACAAGAACACCAAGCCGCTGTTGCGCACCTTCCCGACGCGCTCGCCGCGCATCCTGGTGGGCGCGGGCGAGGAAAACGCCGGCATCATTGACATCGGCGACGGCCTGGCCATCGCCTTCAAGATGGAGTCGCACAACCACCCCAGCGCGGTGGAGCCCTTCCAGGGCGCGGCCACCGGCGTGGGCGGCATCATCCGCGACATCTTCACCATGGGCGCGCGACCGGTGGCGGCGCTGGACTCGCTGCGCTTCGGCGAGATCAGCGATCCGGAGGTGCGCCGGCTCTTCGGCGGGGTGGTCGCCGGCATCGCGCACTACGGCAACTGTTTCGGCATCCCCACCATCGCCGGCGAGGTCTATTTCGACCCAAGCTACGCCGGCAACCCGCTGGTGAACGTCTTCTGCCTCGGCGTGCTGCGGCATGAACAGATCGCCCGCGGCGCGGCCAGGGGCATCGGCAACCCGGTGTTTTACGTCGGCCCTGCGACCGGCCGCGACGGGTTGGCCGGCGCGGCGTTTGCCTCGCAGGACCTGACCGACGAATCCGCCGAGCAACAGCGCGGCGCGGTGCAGGTGGGCGACCCGTTCATGGAGAAGCTGGTCTGCGAAGCCTGCCTCGAACTCCTCGCCACCGGGGCCGTGGCCGGCATCCAGGACATGGGCGCGGCGGGTCTGACCTGTTCGACGTGTGAGACCGCCGCCCGCGCCGGCACGGGCATCGAGATCGAGCTGGACCGCGTGCCGCAGCGCGCGCCGAACATGACCCCCTACGAGATCATGCTCAGCGAGTCGCAGGAGCGCATGCTCCTCATCGTCCACCGAGGGCGCGAGGAGGAGGTCAAACGCATCTTCGACAAGTGGGACTTGCCCTGGGCGGAAATCGGCGTGGTCACCGACACCGGCCGCATGGTGGTGAAGCACCACGGCCACGTCGTGGCCGACATCCCGGCGCGCAAGATCGCCAGCGAATCGCCGGTCTATGAGCGCGAGGCGCGCGAACCGGAGTACCTCCAAGCCGTGCGCGCTTTCCGTCTCGACGATTTGCCTGCTCCGTCCGATCCGGCGGATCCCCTGCCCGCCCTCAAACGCCTCCTGGCGTGGCCGACCATCGCCTCCAAGCACTGGGTCTGGCGTCAGTACGACCACATGGTGCGCGACGGCTCGGTGGTCTGCCCCGGCAGTGACGCCGCGGTCATCCGCATCAAGGCGGACTCCCTGCCGCCGATGTCGCGCAAAGACCGCGAAGCCAGCGAAGGATCAGGCGTCCCTTCGCCTGCTTCGCGCACTTCGCGCGACAACTTTCCGGAGAAACTTCTGGCCATCACCAGCGATTGCAGCGGCACGTACTGCTACCTGGACCCCTACGAGGGCGGCAAGGCGGCGGTGGTCGAGGCCGCGCGCAACCTGGTCTGCTCCGGCGCGAAGCCGCTCGGCGTGACGGACAACCTCAACTTCGGCAACCCGCACAACCCCGAGCTGTTCTGGCAGCTCCGCGAATGCGTGCGCGGCCTGGCCGACGCCTGCCGCGCGTTGAACACGCCCGTGACCGGCGGCAACTGCTCGCTCTACAACCAAAGCCCCGCCGGCCCGATTGATCCCACGCCAACGGTCGCAATGGTGGGCCTGATCGAAAAGCCGGAGTACATTGTCACCCAGTGGTTCAAGGACGAAGGCGACGCGATCCTCCTGCTGGGCGCGCCGGTGGACGGGGCCGACCCGTTGCTGGGCCTCGGCGGCAGCGCGTACCTGCAAGCGGTGCACGGACTCAAGACCGGCGCGCCGCCGCGCTGTGACCTGGAAACCGCCGCCACGCTGCACACCACGCTGCTGGGGCTGATCCAAGCCGGCGGCATCAAGAGCGCGCACGATTGCAGCGAAGGCGGCCTGGCGGTGGCGCTGGCCGAGTGCTGCATCAGCCAGTTGATCGCCCGCGAAACACCGCGGCTCATCGGCGCCGCGGTGGACCTGACAGCTTTTGCGCCCGGCGCGCCCGCGGACCAAGCGGAGGAAAAGGCCGGGCTCGACGGGACCCCGCTCCACCCGGTCCGGCTGGACGCGCTGCTGTTTGGCGAGACGCAGAGCCGCGTGGTCATCACCTGCGCGCCGCTGGACGCGATGAAGATCGTCGAGCGCGCGAAACTGATGGGCGTGCCGGCGGCGCGGATCGGCACGGTGGGCGGCGGGCAACTGGTGCTGCGGACCCGCGCGGGCGAGTTCCGCGCGCCCTTGACCGAGTTGCACGACCTCTGGTCGCACAGTCTGGCGCGGGCGATGAGTTGAAATCGAAAACCGAAGTTGGCCGTAGCGTAGTGCGTCCCGCCTGCCCAACTTGGTTTTCGGGTCGAAACGGCGGGCAGCCAGCGTCAACGGCCGCCTCACTGCTTCAAACCGCGCAGGTCCACCTCGAGCCGCTGATTTTCAGCGAGCAGTTGCGTCAGGGTGAGGTGGGTGCGCCGGCGCGCGGCTTCGCGCGCCAGAATCGTGACCAGCGCGCCGTCCACCGAACGCCGCACGGTGTCGTTGGCCGTGTTGCCGGCGGTGACGAGGCGGTGAAATTCCGCGATGTTCCGCGCCGCGCCGGCTTCGTAAAGGTTCTGCACCTCGCCACGACAGGCATCATCCGCGCTGCGCAAAAACGCCTGGCCGCCGTAGCCGATTTGCGCGTGGCCGCGCTGGCCTTGCACCTGGCAGGTGACGTCGAAGCCGGTCTGATTGTCGAGGTGCTTGCCGCGATGCACCCAGATCAAGTCGTCCTCGAAATCGAATAGCACGGCGAAGACGTCGGCGCTGTCGCCGTGCGCGTTCGGCCGGCCGCGCCGCGCCCGCGCCGACGCCGCCACCGGCCGGCGGCCTGCCACCCACAACGCGGCGTCCACGGCATGGATGCAGGCGTTCACGTGGTAACTGCCGCCCAGCGCCACGTCGTTCACCCAGATGAGCCGCTCCAGGCGGCCGGCGATGGTGTCCTGCGGTGCCGGGTCGGGAAACGTCCCGGCGTAGTAATGACTGTCCACCATCTGCACCGGTCCGAGTTCGCCCGCGTGGACACGCCGCACCACCTCGCGGTTGTGCGGATCGGTGGGCATCTGGTAATCCACGAAAAAGACCTGCCGCGCCTGTGTGGCCTGTCTGGCGGCGGCTTCGATGGCGAGGCAGCCCGGCACGTCCACGGCCACGGGCTTGGCCATGTAAACGTGTTTGCCCGCCGTCACCGCCGCCCGGGCGTGTTCCGGGAAGAAATACGGCGGCGTCTCGAGGGCCACGGCTTGCACGCCGCTGTCCAGCAACCGCCGGTAGCCGTCGAGCCCGGAGAACCGGCGGGCCGGGTCCACACCCAGCGCGTTGCCGGCGACATCGGCCACCGCGGGAAAGTAATCCGCCACCGCCCACAGGTCGTAGCCGCCGTGGGCCTGGAATAGCCTGGCAATCCAGAGCCCGCGACCACCGCAACCGATCACGCCCAGCTTGATCCGCGGCCCGGCCGGTGGCGCGGCTTCCGCACCAGCGGGCGTTTGAGCGGACAATCTGGCGGAAAGAACCGGGGGCACGGCGGCCACGCCCAGGCTCCGCCCCAGAAAGGTGCGACGGCTGAGTGTGGAGGTCGTGGTGCGAGGCGGGGTTTTCATGATGGACTGGGGTTGGGGGAATTCAGGCTCTTGCGCTCTTTGTGCCTTCGTGCGGCCACCCCTTTCGGGCTTCATTGCGATTGGGCGGTGATTTTGA
Source organism: uncultured Verrucomicrobiota bacterium (assembly GCA_964568145.1). GTDB lineage: Bacteria > Verrucomicrobiota > Verrucomicrobiia > Limisphaerales > J093 > DSVZ01. The sequence goes on along the minus strand of CAZMOZ010000012.1, from coordinate 65,117 downwards.
TGGTGTGGGTCACCGGCACCATCGCGGCGGCGAGAGCCTCCACGTAGAACTGCCGCGCTTTTTCGGTGAGCGCCACCGTCGCCTCCCTGTCCGCGCGGCCTTCGTCGCCGTGCATGAGGGTCTTCACCTGGCGCGTCTCATAAGCCTGCTTCGCGGCCACCGCGGCGTCCACGCGGTCGAACGCCGCGCTGAACGGGTTGAGGGCGAAGTCCTCGGCGAGGTTCACGCCCTTGGCCAGTTGCTCGCGCGTGTAGCTGCGGTAGCCACTGCCCCAGGTGACGATGTACCGCGGCGCGGCGGCGTTTGTGACCACGAGCAGGAAGCGGTTCAGCTCCGCGTTGAACGGCACCAGCGTCATGCCCGAGCGGATGGTGGTGTCCTTGTTGATCTCGCCGGTGGCGCAAAACGGATAGCGCTGGCTGGTGATCCGCAGCTCGCCGTCCGCGAAGCCGTCCACCACGTGGCCGGGCGTGGCGCTGGCCTGAATGGCCTGCAGGTCCGCGGTGATCGTGCCGATGCCGCCGTTCAGCCCCATGGCTTTCAGGAACGAATAGGCCATGACAAAGCTGCCCGCCCAGTCCGGATGCACGCCGTCCTTGCCGGGCAACTGGTACACGTCACCATAACGCTGCGTGGCGAAGAAAGTCGCCTTGAGCATCGGCCAGAACACGTCGGCGAAGCCCACGCCCTCGGCCTGGGCAATCTCGATGCCTAGGTTGCGCAGCTCGCAGAGGTTCAGATTCATCTCCTCCTGGGTGGCCTTGGTCCACGCCACCTTCGGGCCGACGCAGCCCGGCGAGCCGAGGATGACGCGCGCGCCGGCGTTCGTAAACGCGCGCACAATCGCCGTCATCGCCTCGCGGTATTTCGCGCCGATGGGCGCCTCGTAGCGGCGGTAGCCGTGGTCGTTCATGCCGTAGCAGGTGGTGGCGAGGGTGGGTTGGAAGCGCAGCACGTCGTTGGTCATCCGCGCCAGAAAGCCCGGAGCGGTCTCGCCCGACCAGCCGAACTGCCGCGTGGTGATCTTCAACTCCGGCACGCACACTGTCAGGTACGTCTCGATGATCCGCGAGTACATGCGCTGCTCGGTGATCGAGTCGCCGCAGATGGCCAGGCGGTCGCCTTCGCGCAACACGAGCCCGGCCGGCGCCGGGGCCTTGCGCGGGGCGAAGGCCTGGAAGAACGGGTGATCGGGCTTGGCCTCGTACGCGGGTTCGGCGCCGGTCAGGCGGGCGGGGAGAACGAAGAGCAGCCAGAGGCCGGCGGCCACCGCGGAGCGCAGACGGAACTTCATGGCGCGAGTGTTCAAACCGCCGCCGGCGCGCGTCAAGCGGCTTGTGGAAAGCAAGCGGAACGCCCGTCACCGCTGGCGGGCCGCGCCATTGCCCGGAGAACCACCGAGCCCGAAAACCGATGTTGGCTGTGGCGTGGTGCGCCTCGCCTGCCCAACTTCGTTTTTGGGGCGGAAACCACCGGTCGGTTGCGCCCGCCGGCGGAAGCGCATCCCTGCCCGCGTCGCCGGAAGCATTTGGGGTGGCGAGCCGGGCGCCCGGGCCGCGGGTCACACCGCCGCGCGCTTTGTCCGGGCTCACGATGGCGGGCTTTCGGCACAGGACAGTTCCACTTCCAGAGTCACACGAGTCCCGCGTTCGACCCCGCGCTCGATGCGGGCCCGGCTGCCGATCTCCGCCATCCGGCGGCGCATGTTCTCCAGGCCGTTTCCCTTTCGCGGTTCGACGGACAACCCAACCCCATCGTCCTCGATGATCAACGCCAATCTCGGGGGCTCCCAGCGGACCCGCAGCCGGACCTCCGACGCTTCCGCATGTTTGGCCACGTTGTTCAGCGCTTCCTTCGTGGCCAGGAAAAGGTCGCGCCGAATCTCCGGCGACAGCTTCACCGGTGGCAGATCATAGGGAACGTCGCGACGGCAGCGCACCCCGAAACCTTCCAGGAACTGATCGGCGAACTGGCCTAGATAGACGACCAGGTTCTCCAGCGTGTCCTGCTCGGGATTCACGGACCAGATGATCTGTTCCAGCGCGAGCGCCAGTTCCCGCGCCGTCGCCGCCAGTTGGGCGGAATTCACGGTGCCTAGGTTGGCGGTGTCGTCCAACCGCGGCATCAACCGGCTCAGTTCGCTGATGCGCGCGCCCATGTCATCGTGGAGATCGCGGGCAATCCGCTCCCGTTCGGTCTGTCGCGCCTGTTGGCGCTCCCGATTGATGACCAATTGCCGATGCCGTTCCAGGAAGCGCCCGGCATAGAACGCACTTCCCAGCACGACGAAAACTGAAGTGACAATGACCACCACCCGCGTCAACGGCGCGGCCTCTTGGAACGCTTCCAGCGCGCGAGTTCCCGCGGGCTTGGTCATGGTCCACGTGAACGTGCCGGGAATGGCATCCCTTGAGCCGTACCACAGGCAGACCCGGCCCACCGACCCAGTATCCTCCCTGTGCCCTGGCGCGCTCGCGATGAGGTCGCCAAAGCCGCCCCCATTCACGTCGCCCGCTTCGGCAACCCCTTTCCCAAGCAACCCGTTCGATTCGGCCCCGCGCCAGGCCCATTGAGGGTCCGCCTGCAAGCCTTTCGGACCACCGCGGAAGAGCGCCACCGCCCCCTCGCTACCTTGATCGAAGGTCGCCCACGGCGCCCCGGCGGCCACATCCGCGTACCCGTCCCCGTCGAAATCGCCCACCCCCGCCAGAGAGTAGCCGAGGACGGCGTAGGGGCGATTGGCTTCGATCCGGCGATTCGGCGTGGACGGCAAGCCCTGTTTCGAGCCGAGGTACACAAACACCATGCCCTCGTCCGGATCATGGCGGTCGGCGTAAGGCGCGGCCACCACCACATCGTCAAAGCCGTCGTCGTTCAAGTCCCCGGCTCCGGCCAGAAAGGATCCGAAATACATCACGCCGTTAGGGTCCATGACCGCCCGGCGGGGCAGGTCAAAAGTCGCCGACCAGCTCGGACTGTTGCTCAAACCGGCTGCGGAACCCGCGTACAGGAAGACTGTGCCGCCATGCGGATAAATGCCGGCGGCGTCGCGCGCGCCCACCAGCAGATCGCCATACCCGTCGCCGTTGACGTCGCCCGCGGCGGCGGCCGAAGCGCCCAAGCTCGGCTTCAGATCGGGGCTGGTGTCGATGAGGCGCCAGTCGGGCGCCGCGCTGGGGCCGGTGGCCGAGCCGTAAAAGATGAAAAGCCCGTGGTGAGGCGTGGCCGTTGGCGGGGGCTTCAACCATGACACAAAGACATCCGCGAATCCGTCCCTGTCGACGTCCCCGGCGCTGCCGACCGTGCATCCGTAATGGTCCTCGCCGTCACGAATCGTCCACAGCGCGTTGGTGCGAAGGCCGGAAGGCGAACCCGCATAAATCGCCACGGTCACATTGCGTTCGATCCGGTTGGGCCGATGTCCTAGGCTGGCGACCAAGACATCGGCGAAGCCGTCGCCGTTCACATCGTCCGCCGCAGCGGCCCCGAAGCCGAGGTTGTCGCCGGGTTCCAGCCCACGCAGTTCCCAGTCCGGTTGAGACGCCAATCCGTTTTTCGACCCGTGGAAAACGAAGACCCGCCCGCGCTGGTCGTCGTAGCGCGGCGCGGTGACGAGGACATCGCTGAAGCCGTCCCCGTTGACATCCCCAACGCCCGCCACCACATCGCCGAACCCGCCGTCATGCTGCTCGCCGTCAGCGGTCCAAACATTGCCATCCGCAGCAATCTGGTTCGGTCCGGACCCGGCACCGAGAGCGGCGCCAACCCAGGCAGCAACGCATCCCAGCCACCGGCCACTTAAGAAGGTTCCGCGAAGCCGGCAGCGGCTGGAGACAGTTGGCATCGTGTGGCCAAGGCGTAGCCGGCGAGCTTTCATTGTGCGGCGCCAGCCAACGCCGTCGGGTTACCGATGTAAAGTGAATTGGGCGTTCGCACCGGCTGTTCTGAACTGCGACGACTGGTCTGCAGACGGTCGCGCTCGAGCACCTGTCCTCAGGCAGCCACCTGCATGGGCGACGTCCGACGTCGCACCCGGTTTCCAGATTACCGGCGCACGGCGGTCGGACGTCAGCCCAATGGGTTCCCCACTCTATTCTATCCGGGGAAGGCCAGCGGTGCGCGTACGCCATCACTCCTGGCGGCTTCTCGGTCCTTGTGGCACCGCCCCCCAACGCTGGCCACCACGACAACGCGACAATCGGCCTCTTCAGGGGCACGCACGGCGCGGCTGCGCGGACCAGCAGGGTCGCGGGGGCCTTGCCCAGGATAGGTTGATCATTCCACAAACCAAAACCCGGAGTTCCCCCCTTACACCGCGAGCCTTCGTGACGCGGCTTCTCCCCGCCTCGCGGTCAAGTCGTCTCCGGCGCCGTTGACTGAGGTGCTTGGCTGTTCCCATAGTCTCTTGCACACTGCCAGCCTGCCACAGGGAGGCGGGAGGAAACGTTCAGGGCGCAACCGCCCGTGCTTGGAGAACGGTAAATCCTTTCGGGAGTTTCGTTTCCACTCGCCAAAGCGCTTCAGTTTGGGTTCCGCTGACGTACGTTGCGCGCACTGCAAAGGCATTCGCTCCTTGGAAGCCAGATGCCCACTTGGGGGCGATTCGGAGATACACCGCTCCCTCAAGCGGTAGGTTCCGAGTCTGCAGAACAATGGTCACAGGATTGTCATTCTGAAGCCCCAGATCGGCAGACCTCTCCAAACCTGCCTCTGGGTCCGCCCGGGGCTCCTGCCCATCCACGCTCAAGACACGAACCCACGGGGCGTTGTCCGGCGGCCAGATGCGTGGCGGAGTGGCTGGGCTGACGACGACGGTGTCCGGATAGGTGTCCAAGTCGAATTCCGGGCCAATAGGCTCCTTGGCCTCGAGGCGAATGCGTCCATCTTTGACACAGTCAATTTCGCCGGCTCCCACGATGCGATTAGCAATGACCCTGACGGCGCCCGACGATGCGGAGTTCAGCGTTGGATTATCGCCGCCCCTGCCGTTGGACATGATGCGGCCATTGATGGCGACGGTTCCGTTGGCCGCGATGAGAATCGCTCCACCGCCGCCGTCGTACCCGAAGCTGCTGGTGCTACCCCCCGACCCCCCGATGAGTGGCAGCACTTCTGGATTGCCGTAAACGCTTGCGTACTGGCCACCGTAGGCATGACCGAAAAAGCCCCCACCGCCGCCCCCGGGACCGAATCCGTTTCCTTGACTGACATCCGTCCATGCGCTTCCGCGAAACCCACCCGGACCTGGCTCTGCATTGATGCGCGCGTCAAAGCCCCTGCGAGTTTCGCCATTCAGGTCAATGATGCCGTTCACCTGGACGTCACCATGTACCAACCAGACAACGGGGGCACGCGAGGGGTGGTTCTTAAAGTTCACTCTGGCACCGATCAGGCGGCCCTGGTCGTCGGTGATTCCCCCGACGTTGACCGACCTGTACTTGAACACAATGGCCCATTTGTCTCTGTCATAAATGCCTTTGCCGGCGTTGGCGGCGTTGGTGTCATCCCAACGACCGGGCACGGCTTGGGACAAATCCACCTCCACGTCGCCGATGGGGGCAAAGTCGCCATCGGAACCATCGCTGGGAATGGAAAGTTGGGCCTCCGCCAGCGGCGAGACAACCGCAAAGATAATCAGAATGAGAAGCAGGGCGATTCTAGGCTTCATGTGCGGCTCCAAGGCTGGTCTTTTGCAGATTCGTGGTTGCATGAACATGATGGGCTGGCGTTTCAGGGGTTGATCGGTTCCTGGTAATTGAGGATCGACGCTTCCCGTGAGATGGCCTCAAGACGGGCGGTCGGCTCTCCGAAATTGAAGACGCTCACCTCTCGCGAGGTTGCTTCCGCGAGATCCGTAGCCGGCGGTCCCGAACCGGGACCCGCGTTGTAGAGCGAGAGTTCGCGCGAGATGGCTTCGAGGCGGGCCGGAGGCGAACCGAAGTTGTACACGCTGGTCTCGCGCGAGATGGCCTCGAGGCGACCGTCCGGCAGCGAGCCGAGGTTAAAGACACTCACCTCCCGGCTGAACATCTCGTGGGCATCGCTGGGCGGTGGCCCCGAGCCGGGACTTGCATTGTAAACAGACAACTCCACCGAGAACGCTTCCAGATGGGCCGTCGGCGCGCCGAAGTTCCACAGACTCACTTCGCGGCTGAAAACCTCCGGCGGACCCACCCCGTAGCCGAACTTCCTCCGGTACTCCTCCAAGTTGGTGATGCCGTCGCTATCAGGATCCAGCAGGACATCGGCGCGGTTGAGGGAATCTAGTTTACGGTCCTTGCTGTGAAGGAGTTCATAAACGTCGTCAATGCCGTCGCCGTCGGTGTCACGGGGAGCGAAGGCCGGCACGGCGAGGAGCGGGAAGAACTCCGCGTCGGCCGCCATTGGGATGTCCTTGACCCAGACCGGCCCCCAAAAGCCGAGGTTCATGGCAATGGGATCAGCTTCGTCCAGGCTCGCGGTGTGCTCCAGGATGTAGTAGTTCTGCGGGTCTTGCGGAATGAGCAGGCGCAGGAAGCCATTCTCGATGGTCCAGCCAATCCTGGGACCTTCGGATGGTTCATCCGCCAGTGTGGCCGCGCAGCCAATGAGCAGAAGCCACCGAAGGACCAGTCGGCTTCTCGGACCACATGGAATCGTCGCGCCGGTCATTAAATGCTACTTCTCACCTTCGGTACGAGCTTGTCTCCATAGACAGAATAGTCCGAGGGCGCATCCGAAGTAGAGCGTGCCACTCGGCTCAGGCACAGTCCCGAATATCGGCGTGACTGTTCCCGTCCCAAAACCAATGCGCACACCGTCTGACCACCTCAGGACGCTGAAACTCCCCGAGGGATCAAACAGTGCCGAGACTGTTTGGCCACCCGAATCCTGGATGCTGGATTGCGCGGCGAAAGCGAAGCTGAAGAAGCTCACCGCTCCATCGGGGAAGCCTGAGATCAACTCGCCTTCGTTAATACCGGTAAAGGCCGCCGACCAGTCAGTGCCTTCGACCAAGCTGGCAGCGTAGTCGTCCATGAACAAGGCAAAGCTATGTTGTCCAAGTGTATCGGTAATAATCCCGCCAAAGATGGAGGCAACTGGGAGACACGGACAGTCATAGATGAAACCGGCGAGCGCTGTGGTCGTGCCACCGAATGCCATCGCCGGTCCCCCCTGACTCCAGAACCCTCCTAACTCACTGGAGTGAGCTTCCTCGATGAGTTGAAGGTTGGTGATGTTGGGAACACCGGAGTCCAATGTCACGGTGTACGAGGTCTCGTATCCAACGATCGCGGCATTGACAGGGAGGATTGCCGCAGTTAACAGGATGGCTCTCTGAAGGAGATTCATAGCTATGGCGATGGTTATGACAGTGGCATTCGACAGAGTTTTCCGAGTGTTCACGTTCACGTGCAGCTTGGTTGACGCATCGACAACGCTGTTCAGGCAATTGTTCGTATCACTGCTGCGGTCCGGCTACCGCGAGCGATTGGCATCTGTCTTTTGGATGCGCTCCGGCGGCCATTGGTCGTGAGTGTAACCCCGGGTAGGTCTTCCGATAGTCACCCGGTTGGGGGACACGGCACCGGCATCTGGGATGGACGGGTTCGCAACGAAGTTGCCGGGAACATGCGGTTAGGATCCTGTGGGCGAAAGTGGGAGGTTCCCGCCGCTGAGAGGCGACGAGGCGCGCGCCCGCAGTTGTCAGCCCCTTCGCCCGAGCGTCTTCGCGACGGCCGCAGCGCCTGAAGGGACACGAAGTTTGCGGTACACGCGTTTGAGATGGGTGCGGACCGTCTCGATGGACAGGCCCAGGCTCCCGGCGATCTCCTTGTAAGCATAGCCTGTGGCCAGACGTTCAACGATCTGGCGCTCGCGCGGGCTGAGGTGACCTTCGTCGTTCGATGGTTGAAGCGGGCCGGGCAGCGGGGCGCGGAAATGCTGGATCACTTTGCGCGCGATGGACGGCGACATGGGCGCTCCGCCCGCTACGGCGTTGAAGACCGATTGGACGATGTCGCCGGGCGGATCGCGCTTGGGGATGGAACCGACCGCACCGGCGCGGAGGGAATCGAACAGGCGGACGGTGTCGTCGTGGACGGTGAGCATGAGGACCAGCAGATCAGGGTCCCGGCGGAAGAGACGTTGGGTGCACTCTACACCGGAGAGGCGCGGCAACTGGATGTCCACCAGGGCCACTTGGGTGGTGCCCAGTGGGAGGCGTTCCAATGCGTCTGCGGCGGTGGGGTGGGTGCTGACCAGGTGCAGGCCGGGGGAACTGGACACCAGTGCGCTCAAGTCCTCGCAGGTCCGCGGGTCATCCTCGACCAGCGAGACACCGATCTCTTGTGCGCGGCGGTCCGGCAGCACGCCCAACGGATACCCGAAAGGCGGGCTGGAAGGCAAGGCTCAAGGCCTCAAGGCCCGCGCCACGGGCCGAGCGCGGGTGGTCCTAACGGCGGTGCGCCCTCACGGTCTGGCCACCAAGGGGCGTGTCGCCACACGGTCGCCGAGGCTTGGTGCGGCCTCTACGGCCAGGTCCGGGACGCACACCAATCGCACCAATCTTCGGGGTTCTCGTCAGATGCCGCGCGGACCCGCCAGGAGCACTACCGGTTGCCCTCCAGCATGTCGTCTTTCGTCGTGAGCCGACGGGGTACGTCCAGTACTGTTTCCCGACGCTCCACCAGGCTGCCGGGCTTATCCACGGACATCAGGGGCAGACCGACTCGCCCGAGTTCAAGGGGCGCTGCCGATCTGACGCGTTTGGGCGTGTCGGAGGCGGCGGCCGAGGATTCCCACCCCCAAGGCGGCAAGTCCAAACAGCACACCGGCGGCGGCCGGCTCTGGAACCGCGGCCCGCGTATTGGTGAAGCTGAAACTGAGATCATTGTAGCCCCCTGGATATTCGGGAGTTCCGAACAGGTCCTCGAAGCTGACCAGCGTAGTGAGAGGCTCCCAGTTGTCCTGGACTCGCGCATGGGGGAGGCCGTCGGGGTTCCTTGTGCCGGGGCCAGAAAAGTAACTGTACCCCGTATTGTGAACGTACAGCCTGAACACCAGCTCCGTTCCCGGGGCAAATGCGCCCAGATCCAAGCTGGATCCCACAACGCTGGCATGATTGTTGAAAATGAAGAAGTCGTTAGAGCTGTCGCCGTCCAGCCCTGGATTCCCTAACGCGTTACGCTCTAAGTACAAATCGTTGCTGTAGGCGGCGCTGTTGCCTTCATAGGTTACCGTGATGGGGTCCACGGTTGTGGCGATCACGACGTAACCTTCGGTCCCCAGAGGGGCGATCGGAAATGCATGAGCGAGAAGGCCCGATAGGAGGACGGCCCCTCCCACGCTGCACGCACCGCAGGTTCGGTAATTCATGGTGTGACACGTTGTTTGTTTGGTTCGATCCGGCTACCGCGAGCGATTGGCATCTGTCTTTTGGATGCGCTCCGGCGGCCATTGGTCGTGAGTGTAACCCCGGGTAGGTCTTCCGATAGTCACCCGGTTGGGGGACACGGCACCGGCATCTGGGATGGACGGGTTCGCAACGAAGTTGCCGGGAACATGCGGTTAGGATCCTGTGGGCGAAAGTGGGAGGTTCCCGCCGCTGAGAGGCGACGAGGCGCGCGCCCGCAGTTGTCAGCCCCTTCGCCCGAGCGTCTTCGCGACGGCCGCAGCGCCTGAAGGGACACGAAGTTTGCGGTACACGCGTTTGAGATGGGTGCGGACCGTCTCGATGGACAGGCCCAGGCTCCCGGCGATCTCCTTGTAAGCATAGCCTGTGGCCAGACGTTCAACGATCTGGCGCTCGCGCGGGCTGAGGTGACCTTCGTCGTTCGATGGTTGAAGCGGGCCGGGCAGCGGGGCGCGGAAATGCTGGATCACTTTGCGCGCGATGGACGGCGACATGGGCGCTCCGCCCGCCGCGGCGTCGAAGACCGCGCGCACGATCTCGGCGGGCGGATCGCGCTTGAGGATGTAGCCCACGGCGCCCGCGCCCAAATCCTCGCGCGTCCGCCGGTCATCTTCGACCAGCGTGACGCCGACGCTTGGGGGACGATTGCTGGGCGGCACACCGCAACTTTGCCGAAAACGCCCGGGCAGGGAAGCCCGGAAGCGATCAGCGGACAGCCCGGCCGCCCGCTGGTCCCGCTCGCACCCCACCGCCCGGCTGGAAGCCGGCCGCCACCCTGACGGCGGTAGTGCCTGCAAGAAATTGAGATGCGCCCCGACAGGACCCGGCTTTCCGTCGCAACCTTGTTCATAAGCGGGTGTTTGGTAGAGTCCAAGCCGATGGGTTCTCCCTGCGACCCCGATGCCGCCCTGATGCTGCGCGTCCAGCGCGGGGACACGCGCGCCTTCGAGGAGTTGATGGCCAGGTACCAGCAGTCGGTCGCGAACCTGCTGTACCGCAGCCTGGGCGACGCCGCGGAAGCCGAGGACCTCGCGCAAAACGTCTTCATCCAGGTGTACAAGTCCGCCGCGCGCTACCGGGTCTCCGCGAAGTTTTCCACCTGGCTGTTCACCATCGCCCGCAACCTGTGCCTGAACGAACTCCGTCGCCGCACCCGCCACCCGGCGGTGTCGCTGGACGCGCCGCACCCCGAGCACGAGGACGAGGCCGGCCGGCCGTTGCCGGACCGCCGGGCCTCCGGACCGGTCGAGTCCGCCTTGCACGCCGAACTCGAGGCCAAAATCCAGGAGGCGCTGAACGACCTGCCCGAAAACCAGCGCACCGCCATCCTGCTGTGCCGCGAGCAGGAGCTGTCTTACGAGGACATCGCCGCCGTGCTGGGCTGCTCGCTCACGGCGGTGAAGTCGCTGATTCACCGCGGGCGCGAGACGCTCAAACGCCGGCTGAAGCCGTACTTGCGCACCGGCGAATGGCCCGGGCCGTGAGGCACCGCAACTTTGCGCCGCCGGCGGTTATTCAACTCCGAGATCAACCATGAACGATCCGCGTGGCCAGCAACTGATCGAAATCGCCCGCCGGCGCGAACTCACCGCGGTCGAGCGCGCCGAGCTTTCCGCCCGGCTGGCGCAGCATCCGGAGGCGCGCGAGGACTGGGCCGGGGAAATCGCGCTCACCCGGTTGCTGGCAGCCTTGCCGCCCGCGCCGCTGTCGCCACGGTTCCGCGAAAACGTGCTGGCGGCCATCGAACGAGCCGAACGGCCGGCCTCGCCAGCGCTGGCGGGCTGGCGTCAACACTGGCGGGCTTGGGGGCTGGCCTGGCGCCTGGCCACGGCCGCCGTGGTGCTGGCGGTTGCCCTGACCGGCTGGCATCTCAACCATCGCGCCCAAGTCCGCGCCCGCGTGGCGGAAAGCGTGGCCGCGCTCTCGACCCTCGCCGACGACCTGCCCAGCGTGGAGGCCTTGGCCGAGTTCGATCTCGTGATGAGTCTGCCGGATGGTCCGCTGCCGGACGTGCAGGACCTGGCGCGCGCTCTGGAGTGAAGTTGTGAGGCGCGCGCGTCATCGCTTTTCGTTTGCCGCGCTATGTCTGGCGGCCGCGCTGGCGGGCGGTCTTGTTCTGGCTGGCGAAGGCGCCGCGCCACCCGTCGCGGCACCGCCCCGGCTCCCCGAGCCGCCGCCCCCGCCTCCGCCCGCGCCGAGCCCGGTGGACCGGTTTCGCGAACTGCTGGCGATGCCGCCGGCCGCGCGGGAACAATTCCTGGCCACCCGCACCCCCGAACAACGCGCCTACCTGCAGGCGCGGCTGGCGGAGTTCGACACGTTGCCCGCCGCGGACCGGGAATTGCGGCTGCATCTGCTGAACCTGCGGCATTACCTGCTGCCGCTGCTGCGCCTGACGCCGGAGCGGCGCGGCGGGGAGTTGCGTCGCGTGCCGCCGGAATACCGCGCGCTGGTGGCCGAGCGCCTGGCGGCGTGGGATCGGCTTCCGGCGGCCCAGCAGCAGGAACTGCTGGCCAGCGAGGCGGTGTTCAGCGGCCTGCCCTTGCTGGGCGACGCGGGTCGCGCCGTGCGGCGTTCGGAGGCGGCCCAGCTTCCCGCGGCGCAGCGCCAGCGGATCGAGCGCGACCTGGAACGCTGGGAAGCCATCCCCGCGGAAGACCGCGCCCGGATCACCCGGCACTTCGAGTCGTTCCTCACCTTCACCGCGGCCGAAAAGGCGAAGGTGCTGGCCCGCCTGGACGTGGCCGACCGCGAGAAGGCGGCGCGGATGTTGCGCGCCCTGGACGAACTGCCCGAGGCGCAGCGCGCGCGCGTCGTCGAGGCGCTGGATCGGTTCAGCGCGCTGTCGCCCGAGCAACGGGAACGCTTCCTCCAAAACGCCGCCCGCTGGCAGGCGATGTCCGCCGAAGAACGGCTGGCGTGGCGTCGGCTGCGCTCGGCGCTGCCGCCGTCGCCACCGGGCTTTCAGTCGCCCCCGCCGCTGCCGCGGACCGCGCCGCCGCCCCTGAACACCAATGCGCGCGTTTCGCGCTAGCAGCGGCTGTTCAATCCAACCACGCTTGGACACGAACCGACACGAATGAGCACCGTTCCCAAGCTTCGTTCCGTTGAGCGAGATCACCGGCTGGCGCACCGCCTGCCTGAACTTACAGAAGCTTGAAACTCGATCTCGTGTCCCTTGGTGTTCATTCGTGGTTTTCCGCAGTCCGGTCCCGCCCGGCGGCGGGATGGCTTCAACCCAGCCGGAAGGACAGGCGTGCCACCAGTTGCCGGCCGAAGCAGTGTTGCAGGCGGTCGAGGATTTCCCGGCGCCGGTAACGGACGATCTCGGACAGCCAGACGCTGCTGTCCACGCGCACGAACAGCGTGCCGTTGCGCAGGCCGGCCGGCTGGGCGTGCGCCGCCACGGTCGGGTCCACCAGCGAATTCCACGCCTTGAGCACCTCGGCCTCGGCGCGACGCCTGGGCAGGCCCAGCTTCTTGAGCAACCCCGGGACCCAGTCGCCCACCGGCCGCGCCAGGCTGTGGGCGGCCTGTTCCAGTTCCGTCAGGTCCACCCGCCGCCATTCGGCCAGCACCGAGTCGCGGGCGTTCCACGCGGCCTTCGGGCGTGACGGCGGCGTGACGGCCGGCGGTGGCGGACGACGGGTCTTGCGCACGGCGCAGTTCAACCACCGCCAGCGGGCGCGCGCAAGTCCGGGCGCGCGGCGGCGACAGGCATCGTGCCTGCCGCGAGACGAACCGCGCGGCGGTGCATGGCTGGGTCTGAAAATCCGGGGCTGCGCGGCGTCGCCGCCAGGACGAGGCGAGCGGGCGGTAGTGACCCAAGCGACCTCGCTTGGGGCCGTGCCACGGGCAACCAGCCCGCGGGGACTGCGGTCCGCCGACCGCAGCCCTGAAAGGCAGGGCGCGACGGAGTTTCGCCCCACACCGTCAAGGCGGAGCGGCACAAAAGGGAAATGCGCCCGTCGCTTTCCGCTGGCGGTGAGGACTGATTCTGCTTCGATGGCGCCGTGAAAGCCCGAGTTCATCCGCGATCTCCCGCCTCGCCCGTCACAATCGCCGGTCCTGGCTGGGCATCCTTGTCGGCAGTCTGGCGTCGCTGCTTATGCTGGCGGACTGCCGGGCGCCCGACGCCAGCCCGCGCCTGCTTCGCGTGATGACTTACAACCTCCACCACGGCGAAGGCGTGGACGGCCGGGTGGACTTGGAGCGCATCGCGGCGGTCATCCGCGAGCAGCAGGCCGATTTCGTGGCTTTGCAGGAGGTGGATCGCGGCGTCCAGCGCACGGCGCGGCGCGACTTCCCGGCGGAGCTGGCGGCGCTGACCGGCTTGACGTGCGTGTTCAGCAACAACTTTTCCTTCCAAGGCGGCGAGTACGGCAACGCCGTGCTGTCGCGCTTCCCGGTGAAGCGCTGGACCAACACGCACCTGCGCATGCTCCGGCCCGGCGAGCAGCGCGGCGTGCTCCAGGTGGTCGTCGAGATCCTGGGCCGCGAACTGGTGTTCCTGAGCACGCACCTGGATTACCGGCGCGACGACGCGGAGCGGCTGGCAAACGTGGCGCAGTTCCATGAAGTGCTGGCCAGGTACGTGGGCCTGCCGGTGGTGGTCGCCGGCGATTTCAACGACACGCCGGGCAGCCGGACTTGGACGGCCATGGCGGAGCAGTTTGACGACGTGTGGCTGCTGGCCGGCGCGGGCGACGGGTTCACGTTTCCCAGCACCGGACCGGACCGGCGGATTGATTACATCTGGCTCGGGAAAGGCGCGCCGTTGCGGCCGTTGCGGTCGTGGGTGCCGCGCACCGGGGCGTCGGATCATCTGCCGCTGGTGGTGGAATTGGTTTGGGAACGCCAGCGCGCTCGGGAGCGGGCAACCAGCCGCTGACCCTGAACACAACGGGCCGAAATGCGGGCGAGGGTTTGTGGTTCGTGGTCGGAGTTTGTGGTCTCGGGGGGATTCCAGTCTCGTCCCCAACCCCTCATCCCTTACCCCTTGCTTCGGATTTCGGTATTCGGATTTAACTTCGGTGGGGCGAGACTCCGTCGAGCCCTGCCCTCCAATTGCGGGAGCGAAATCCGGAATGCGGAATTGGTTCGGGGTGCTTGATTCTTGGTCTTCACTTTGGGCTTTCCACCTCATCCCCAACCCCTCACCCCTTCTTCGGACTTTGGCCTTCGCCGCCGACACCGCGATCATCGCTGGCCGGCTGACGTCGTCTCGCGGGCAAGGTTCTCGGTGAGCGGTTGGAACTGCCGGGTCGGGCCGGCCAACCGCTTCAGCGCGAGCTGCGGACGCGGCTTCCGGGCGTGCTCCAGGCAATGGATCACGAAGCACAGCAGCGCCAGCGCGCCGAGCAGTTCCGGGCCTTCCTCGACGTAGGGATCCCGAATGCCGCGCGTCAGGCCGGGAACCAGTCCGCTCCGTTCGAGGACTTGCGAGCCGGCAAAGGAGACCCCGCTCAACACCAGCCAGAAGAAGACCGGTCGCGTCCAGACCAGGCTCCGAAACGTGCGCCACGCGGCGCGAAACCGCCAGCAGACCGCCAGCCACGCGGCCACGAGCCCCAGCGAGACGACGCCGAAGACGATCTTGAGCGTCAGCGGCATTTCCGATCCGGCCCACAGATACTTCCAAGAGAACATCCGCACGCCCTGTCCAGCCCCCAGCCAGGCGGAGAAGTAGTCCTTGTCCCAGTCCGCCTCCCGCCAGAACAGGAAGAACAGCGGCCCCACGAGTAAGACCGCCGCCCCACGTTCATGTCCCTGGTACCGCCAGATGGCCACAACACACAGCAACAGCGCCCAGCCCAGCAGGGCCAGTTGCAGGTTTTGGAACGGTCCGCTCTCGGCCAGATAGCCGGGTAGAGTGTGGTCGGGATCCAACCGGCTCAAATCGAGCAGGTGCAGGGCCGTCGTGCCCCAGGCGAGCAGGCAGTACCAGTGCAGCGGGGGATACGTCCTCAGCCAGGCGGCGAAGGCCGGTTCTGCTCGCGGCAGGGAGGTTGTCGTATTCATTTTGTCGGCGCGCTGGCCCAGCAGGGTAACGTCACCATTTCGCAATGTCGAACTTGTGTCCAACCCTGCACGGGTGCTCACCGCGCTTTCAGGCCGAGATGCGTGGTCAGAGCGGCAGGGAGCCACCGGGCCGTTGGGCGCGAGCCGAAAGCGTCTCACTTTTTTGCAGGCAGGGGAACCGGCCGGAAGTTCCGGGGGCGTGCGCCTGAGTAAAAGGGGAGTGCGTCTTCCCGCCTGTGGAGGTAGGTCGCCCCCGCTGAGGGGCGACGGGTCCGGCCCTTGGCTCAGGGGCCGGCTACCAGCCTGGCAGGCGATATTGCCGGCACGAAGTTGAGATGCGCCGCGTCCGCGCCGCGGCGGGAAGTTTCGGCTTCTCAGGGCCGGATTGCCCCCTACCCTGCCCACGTGGCTCACGACCCCGAGAACCCGCTGGACGAATTGTGGCGCGAGTACAGCGAGGTGTTTCGCAGCTTTGACGATCTGACCCTGGCCCGCTGGCTGGCCCAGACCCTGGGGCAGCTCCAAGGCCGGGGCTGGCGCGTGTCGCACCCGTTGGTGGCCGCCTGCCGGCTGGCCGGCCAGGTGGCGCACGACCGGCAGGTCTGGCTGCAGCGGCTCGCCACCATCCCCGCGGCGTACCCCGAGGCCGCCTGCTGCCGGGCGCCGCTGGTGCCATTGCTCACCCGCGACGTGCTGGAGAGCGGCCTGGTGTGCCTGCACTGCAACGCCACGGCCGTCCCCTTCGAGGACATCCCGGAGGAGTTGCATCCGCTCATCCGGAGCTGGGCCGAGGAATACGCGCCGGTACACGCGGTCGCCCATTGGGATGAAAAGGAGCAGAAGCGCAGCGGCGACTACGACCGCGCGTTCGAGGACGCCGCCGCCAAGGCGGAAACGCTGCTGGCCTTTGCCGGGCACCAGATCGTTCCCAAGCTTCTGGAGACCTACCCCGCCGTGGTCTGGGAGGATCACGATGAATGCCTCGAAGTCCGGCCTGAGGACGTGAAGCTCTGAGCCGGAGCGCGTTGGCGATTCCGCGCGTTCACCGGGAATCCTTCACAAATGTACGGCAGCATTGCGCCGCCGCTTCCGTCTAACCGGCTGTGCATTTGTTTGCCGCCATGAAAACGCTTCGCTGGCTTTCCGGGTTGCTCCTCCTGGCCGGCCTTGCCACCCGCGCGGACGGCCTCATCATCGTCCACGAACCGCTCATCCGCCCCCCGCCGTGGCCCGGCCCGCCACCGCATCCGCCGCCGCCGTTTGTGCCGCCTCCGCCGCGGGTGTTCGCCTTCGCGCCGCTCGAAGTGGTGCATCACCGCGTCGAGGTGCAGATCCGCGACCAGGTGGCCGTCACCTCGGTGGACCAGGGGTTCTACAACCCCAACGACCGCCCGCTCGAAGGCACCTACATCTTCCCGGTGCCCAAGGGCGCGCAGCTTGACCGCTTCAGCATGGAAGTGGCCGGCCGGCAGGTGCAGGCCGAACTGCTGCCCGCCGACAAGGCCCGCCGGCTTTACGAGGACATCGTCCGCCAGCATCGCGATCCGGCGCTGCTCGAATACGTTGGCCGCGACCTGTTCAAGGTGCGCATCTTCCCGATCGAGCCGCGCAGCCGGAAGCCGGTGAAGCTCCGCTACACGCAGCTTTTGCGCGCCGACGCCGGGCTGGTCAGCTACGTGTACCCGCTGAACACCGGGAAGTTCTCCGCCGCGCCAGTCAAGAGCGTGAGCCTCAAGGTGGACCTGGAAACCCGGCGCCCGCTCAAGAGCCTTTACTCACCCAGCCACCCGGTCGAGATCACCCGCTCCGGCGACCGCCACGCCAGTGTGGGCTTCGAGGCCCGCGACGTGAAGCCCGACACCGATTTCCAGCTCCAGTACGCCACCGCCACTGACGAAATCAGCCTGAACCTCATGACCTGGCGCGTGCCGGGCGAGGACGGCTATTTCCTGCTGCTGGCCGCGCCGGGATTCGAGGCGGACGCCCGGCAGATCGTGCGCAAGGACGTGGTCTTCGTGCTCGACACCTCCGGCTCGATGGCCGGCAGGAAGCTCGAACAGGCGAAGAACGCCCTGCGCTTCTGCGTGGAAAACCTCCATGACGGCGACCGCTTTGAGATTGTTCGCTTCGCCACCGAGGCGGAGCCGCTGTTCAACGGCGTGGTCGAGGCCACGCGCGCCCGGCGCGACCGCGCGCTGGAATTCATCCGGGACTTGAAACCCATCGGCGGCACCGCCATCCACGACGCCTTGCAGCGCGCGGTGGGCCTGCTGCCCGCGGCCTCCGACCGCCCCCGCCTGGTCATCTTCCTCACCGACGGCCTGCCCACGGTGGGGGAGACCCACGTGGACCGCATCGTGGACGCCACGGCCCGCCAGGCGCGCGAGGCCGGCGGCCAGACGCGCATCTTCTGCTTCGGCATCGGCCACGACGTGAACACCCACCTGCTGGACCGCATCACCGAGGCCACGCACGCGGCCAGCGAGTACGTGCTGCCCGAGGAAGACCTCGAGGTGAAGCTGTCGCGGTTCTTCGCCAAGGTGCGCGACCCCGTGCTGGCCGGCGTGAACCTCGCTTTCCCGGAGGCGGTGCGCGCCACCAAGACCTACCCGTCGCCATTGCCGGACCTGTTCCGCGGCGAACAACTGGTCCTGGTGGGCCGCTACGCGGGCGGCGGCGACGGACGGCTCGCGCTGGAAGGCACCGTCAACGGCGCGCGGCGGCGCTTTGAGTTCGATGCGCAATTCGCCGCCGAGGCGCGCGCGCACGAGTTCATCCCCCGACTTTGGGCGACGCGCCGCATCGGCCATCTGCTCGACGAAATCCGGCTGCGCGGCGAGACTGCCGAACTCAAGGACGAGATCGTGGAACTGGCCCGCAAGTACGGCATCGTGACGCCGTACACCGCCTTTTTGATCCTCGAGGACGAAGAGCGGCGCGGCGTGCCGCTGGCTCGCCAATCCGTGCCGCAGTTGCGCGCCGGGCGGGAGCAATACGAGGCGCTGCGCGGCGCGTTCGCGCCGGCCAACGCCAGCGGGGCCAGCGCTGTGGCGGCCGCCCGCTACGGGCTGTCCCAGAGAAATGCCGAACAGGTGGACGCCGCGTTGCAGGCCGGCGGTGCGGAGGCGCAGCGCGTGCTCGCCACCGCGCCGGTGCCCGCCGCCCCGCGGCTGGGTCCGGGCAGGACTTCGCCTGTCATCGCGCTGCCCGGCCCAGGCATGGCGCCGGGGATGATCCAGACCGGACACGCGGCCGTCCAGGTCAACCGTTTCGTGGGCGGGCGCACGTTCTTCCAGAATGGCAACCAGTGGCTCGACGCGCGGGTCCAGCGCGCGGTCAATGCGCGACAGCAGCGCATTCAGTTCAACTCCGCCGAGTACTTCGAGCTGGTGGTCAAACACCCGGAAACCCGCCCCTGGCTGGCGTTGGGGCCGAACGTCCAGTTCGTTCTCGGCGACACCGTGTACGAGGTGTACGAGTGAAGCTGGGGGCGGTGGGTTGGTTAAATGGGTGAAAGGTGAAATGGGGAAGTGTCAGTGAGGTTGTGTTGCGGTCACCCTTTCCCCTTTCACCTTTCAACCAATCACCCATTCACCTCTGTCTTTTCCCCGCTGTTGATTGCCATCGCGCCGCCGAGCAGGTCCAGCACGCGGATGTTCACCAGGCCCTGGCTCCGCATCAGCTCCGCCACGCCTTGCTGGCCGGGGTAATGGCGGAGTGATTCGAGGATGTAAGCGTAAGCGTCCGCGCTGCCGGCGAACAACCGGCCGAACACCGGCACGGCCGCGCGCAGGTAGGTGAAGTACAGCCCGCGCCAGAGCCGGTTGGCCGGCCTGCCGAAGTCAAGCACCAGCAGCCGCCCGCCGGGCCGCAACACCCGCCGCATCTCCGCCAGACCGGCGGCGAAGTCGGCCAGGTTGCGCAGGCCGTAGCTGATGGTGACGGCGTCGAACGAATCGTCGGCAAAAGGCAGATGCAGTGCGTCGCCTTCCAGGAATTCGACCTCCCCGGCTTGTCGGCTGGCGCGCTCACACGCCACCGCAAGCATCGCCGGGCTGAAATCCACGCCGGTCACGCGGGCGCCGGTCCGGGCCAGCGCGAAAGCGACGTCCCCGGTGCCGCAGCACACGTCCAACGCGCGCCGGCCGGGGCCCAGTGGCGACAGCCGCGCGAGCCGGCGCTTCCAGACACGGTGCAGGCCCAGGCTTTGGAGGTCGTTGATGAGGTCGTAGCGCCGCGCGATCACGCCGAACAGATCGCGCACCTTGCCGGCGCGTTGCGCGCCGCGCTGGTAAAACGGATTGGCCACGCCGCGGCGAGGCTGGGCGGCCGGCGCCCGGCCGGCAAGCGCGGTTCACTGGCCGGCTTTGCTGGTGGCGTGGGCCCAGAGCCAGGTCAGATCGCGGTTGTCCTTCATGCTGGTGAACTCGCGCTTCCGGCCCTTCACGAAAGGCGGGACCGTCCGCGGATCCAGCCATTTGTGAATCTCCGCGTGCCCGTCGGCGAAGGTCAGGCCCCTGCGCCGTTGTGGAACGAGCCGGGGAAGTTCACTAACTGCCACGCCGTCGTGTCCATGTTCACCGCGAAATAGCCGTCATCCAGGCTGTCCTCGCGCTCGTCGAGGAAGACCAGCGCCTCGGATGGCGGCGGCCTCACGATCTGCACCGTTTTCGCGAAGGTGATGTAGCCGGGGTTCCACGTCGGCGCGTTGGGCCCCATCCAGCCGCTCATCGAAATGCTGCGCACGCGCGGCCGGACCACCCCGCCGTTGCGCACGGTGATGCGGTCGGCCGGGCACTTGTACGCGGCGGCGGTGGCGGTGTACCGGCCGAGCTGGGCGAACTGCGGATCGAGGATCAGGAGCACGTTCGTGTTGTCCGGGTTGTTGTCGGCGAAGTCCAGCCAGCCGGACACCCAGTTGAACGGACCCTTCTGCGACCACAGGTTGCCGGGAATCCAGTCGTGGTTGTCGTCCGCGTACATTTGCCAGGCAAGCTGCATGGTCTTGAGGTTGTTCAGGCAGTAGATGCCCTGCGCCTTGACCTTCGCCCGCGTGAGCGCGGGCAGCAGCAACCCGGCCAGGATCGCGATGATGGCGATGACCACGAGCAGCTCGATCAAGGTGAAACCGCGGCCCCACGCCGCGCGGGACTCAGGCAGGCCAGCGGCCGTTATCTGGGAAGGAATCATGACGAAACACTCGAACTTCGCGACCGGCTGTCAAGGCTGGCCTGCTTGCGACCCACGGAACCACGCCATCTATTGCGGAATGGGTTCTTGGCACTTGGCTCTTGGTTCGTGGTTCGCGGAAAGCGGATGCCGGATGCCGGCCTTCGACCTGCGACTTTCGTCCTTCGACCTTTTGGTGGGCGTGACTTGCCTGAGCCCAGCTCTCGGATTTCGGATTTCGTTCCCCATCTCTCCCCAACTACAGCGCGGTCTTCCGCTTCGCCGGGCGCCAGGATTCGGAGCCAGTTCACGCCCGCCGGTGCCGCCAGCGGTCCAGCGCCACCGCCGCCACGATGATCGCGCCGGTGATGATTTCCTGGACCCAGTTCGGCATCTGCATCTGCGCGCAGCCGGAGCGGATCACGGACATGATCAACGCGCCGACCAGCGTGCCGAGGATCGAGCCTTCGCCGCCCGCCAGGCTGGCTCCGCCGATGACCACCGCCGCGATCACGTCCAGTTCGAGCCCCGCCGCCACGGTGGGGTCGCCCACGGTCAACCGCGAGAACTGCATGACGCCGGCGAGCCCCGTGAACGCGCCAGCCAGGACGTACAGGCAAACCTTGGTCCGCTCGACCGGCACACCGCACAGCCGCGCCGTGAGTTCGCTCGAGCCGATGGCGTAGGTATGCCGGCCCAGCCGCGTGTAGCGCAAGGCCAGCGCGGTCAGCACCGCCATCACGATCAGCAGCCACACGCCCGGCGGCACGAGTTGCCAGCGGCGTTCGTCCGGCAGCGAGGCGAGCAGTTCGTTCAACCACGTCTCCGGCGCGTCCACCTTCTGCTCGCGCGAAAGACCCTTCGCCGCGCCGCGCACCAGCAACATCATGCCCAGCGTGACGATAAACGGCACCACGCGCAGTCGGGTGGTCACCAGGCCGGTCATCAGCCCGCAGGCGGCGCTGGCCGCGATGGCGGCCAGCGCGGCGCCGACCGGCGACACCACGCGGTTGAGCACCACCGCAATCACCACCGTGGCCAGGGCAACAGCGGAGCCCACCGAAAGGTCAATGCCGCCGGAGATGATGACCAGCGTCATGCCCAGCGCGGCAAGGCCCACGATGGTCGTCTGGCGGGCGATGGTTTCGAGGTTGCGGCCGGAACGGAAGCTCTCCGGGCCGATCAGGGCGAAGAGCAAGTACACCGCCAGCAAGCCCAGAAGCGGACCTAGCACGTTCAGCCAGCGCTGCCAGGCCGGTACCGGCGAAGTGTCATCGTACTTCATGGGCGATTCAGCCGGTGGCAACGCTGGCGTTGTCGGCCTGGCCGGTGGCTTCCAGCATCAGCGAATGCTCGTTAACCCCGGCCACGGGCCGGGCGAGACCGAGCCGGCCCCGGCACATGACGGCAATGCGGTCGCTCACACCCAGCAGTTCGGGCAGGTAGCTGCTGACCATGAGCACCGCCCGCGGCCGGCGGCCCTCCGCGCCGCTGGCCAGCTCGTCAATCAGCCGGTAGATCATGGCCTTGGCGCCCACGTCAATGCCCCGCGTCGGTTCGTCCAGCAGCAACACGTCCACGTCGTGTTGGAGCAGCCGGGCCAGCGCCACCTTCTGCTGGTTGCCGCCGGAAAGATCAGCGGCGCGCTGCGTCGCGCCCAGGCAGCGGATGCCCAGCCGGTCAATCCAGCGCCGCGCGGCCGCGACCTGGCGTCCCGGCAGAACGAGCCCCGCCGGCCCGAAGCCTTCCAGCCGGGACAACGTGACGTTGTCCGCCACGTTCAGCGCCAGCGCCAGGCCTTCCTGTTTCCGGTCTTCGCTGAGGAAACCCGCGCCCTGCCGCCACCGGGCCGCGGGCGAGGCCGGGCCGACAAACGCGCCCACCCGCACCGCGCCCCGCCGCACCGGATCGAGGCCGAAGACGCACCGCAGCAACTCGGTCCGCCCCGCGCCCATCAGGCCGGCGATGCCCACGACTTCGCCGCGTCGCAACGCGAGCGTGGCCGAAACCGGGCGCTCCACGCCGGCCAGGTCGTTGAGCTCCAGGACGACCTCGCCGGGAGTCCGGGGCGAACGCGGATAAAGCTCCTTCACCTCGCGCCCGACCATCAGGGCGATGATCTGCGCCGGGCTGAACGCGCCGGCGGGGCCGCCGCCCACGGAACGGCCGTCGCGCAAAACCACGAGCCGGTCGGCGATCCGTTGCACCTCCTCCAGGAAGTGCGAGATGTACACGATCGCGAGGCCGCGCGTTTTGAGCTGCCGGATCAACTCGAACAGCCGGTCCACGTCGCGCGCGGTGAGGCTGCTGGTGGGTTCGTCGAGCACCAGCACGCGACAGCCGCTGGCCAGGGCGCGGGCGATTTCCACGAGTTGCTGCGCGGCGGGCGGGAGGTCGCGCACGCGCCGGTCCGGGTGCAGTTCGGGATGGTCGAAGGGCCGCAGGGCTTCCCGCGCCGTGGTCCGGACCTGGCGGCGGTTCACCCAGCCGAAACGGTGCGGTTCCAGGCCCAGCACGATGTTCTCGGCCACGGTCAGGTGCGGCGCCAGCGACAGCTCCTGGTAGATCATGGCGATGCCGGCGCGGCGCGCCTCGAGCGGATTTGCCGGGGCGAATGGCCGGCCGTCCAGTTCCATCGTGCCGGCGTCGGGCCGATGCGCGCCCGAAAGGACCTTCATCAAGGTGCTCTTGCCGGCGCCGTTTTCGCCGACCAGCGCCAGCACCTCGCCCGCGGCGACCTCGAGGTCCACGCCATCCAGTGCCACCGTGGCGCCGAAGCGCTTCACGATGCCGCGCATGGCAAGGCGGGGAGGGCCATCCTTGGAATCCAATGTCATCGGGACACGTTTTCCGCGGAGGATGAGAAAAGTTCAGACACCTCCCGGAAAAACTTGTCGAACGACGGCACCCGGAGGGCTGAATCGAGGTCAAAACGTTCAGCAAAGGCCGGCTGGTGCCTCGGAGCAATGTACTTTCGGTGAGGGAGATGTTGCGCCAGCCATTCCTTGGCCCCGGAAATGTCTTCCGGGCGGGGAGGAGACTCGATCTGAGAGGACAATCCTGCCACGTTGCGCAAAGAGCTGGCGGCAGCCAGAAACCAGGCCTCGAATTCCCGCCTGGCCAGGACCACCGCAACGCGGACGTCAGGTCGAACCTCCCGTGCGCGCTTCAACAATTGAGGTCCGAGCTCAGCCGGACAAGCTTCGTGAGCATCAAGCAGGATCAACACCGCTCCCGTCGAGGTGGCCTTGCGGGCCGCCAAATCAACATGCCGGGCAAACTCAGCCTGGTTATTCAAGAAACGATCCCGTTTAACCCGGAGCGGTGAGTTGAGTCGCAGCAACAGGCTGGGAGCCAGTCGCTGTCCGAGCCGGCGCAGGAGAATCGGCACTGCCTGAACCTCGCCGTGACCTTCGACTATGGAGGAAAGCAGCAGCGCGCTCATACACCGAACTGGAACATGCGGAGCTGTCGCTCGTCTTCGATGTCCTTTGGCAGGTCCGGATCCGGCGCAAGTTGGTTGTTTCGCAGCAACTCACCAGGCGTGAACAGGCGGTCGCGCAGCGTTGAACGGCCCGCAGGATCGAGCGCGCCGATGCGGGTTGTGCCGTCCTGACATTCCACGGCCAGGAGTGATTCCACTTCAATCGAGAGGTCATCAAGAAGATCCGGGCTGTGGCTGGTTACGATCACCTGGGCCCATCCGCTGGCCTCCCGCAAACAGCCAAGCAGAATGCCGGCAGCAGCCGGGTGCAAGGCAATCTCCGGCTCCTCCAAGCCAACGAGCAGTGGCGCCCGGCCGTTCTGATCCGCAGCCTGGAACAAGGCCAGCAGTATGCCAAACGCGCGGAGGGTGCCATCCGACATGCTCGCCGCGGGGAAACGCCATGGATGCTTCGCCCCTTTGACCTGTTGGCGAAACTCGAGTGTCTCCTGCGAGCCCAACAGCCTTGGCTCAACCTCGGAAACACCCGGCACAATCCTCGCCAGGTACTCGACGATTCTTCCGCGTGTCTGCTCGCTCAACTTTGAGAACACGCTGGCACAATTTTTTCCATCCCGGAGCATGAGATCCCCCGCGTCCGGTTGTTGGGGAGTCGCAATCTCTTTCGGATTCAGGTTGTAAAAAGCCATCTTTGAAAGCCCGTCATACACACTGCGGAATTCGGGCAAGCCGGCCGCCGCGACCAGGAAAAGGCGATCCGCGACAGCGGGCGGCGCCACGCTGGCTGTGCAGGAGACAACTTTGCCGGCTTGCACGTGGAACGAGTGTTCCTCCAGCCGTTTATCTGGATAGACCACCACGCATTCCTCGTTCTGGACCTCAAAGCCGCCGGACGGCTTGGCGCCTACCCGGAAGGCGTAATGCCCGATTTCACCGCCGGGAAGACGGAAATCCAGGCGGATTGCAAAGTGGTTGGGATGTCCCCCCGAGCGCCGTCGGACCTCTTTGATGGAACCGCGCTCCCGCAACGCATGATCCAGCGAAGTGCGGAGCGAGTCGGAAACGAAACGAATCCCGTCCAGGAAATTGCTTTTCCCCGAGCCATTGGGGCCCACGAGAAACGTGAGACTGCGCAACTCGACGCGGGCTAGCGCAATGCTGCGATAGTTTCGCAGCGTGGCATTCGTGATGTATGGGGGCTCGTACATGGCCACGCGTGCATTTCGCCATCCTCCGGGAATTCTGGCAAGGCAGCTCCCGGTTCACTCCCTCAGCCACGTCTTCAAATCCGGCTCGAGCATCGCCTTCACCGCCGGGTCGTTCCGGTTCTCCGGCGTGGCCACGACGGAGCCGGTGTCAATGCGCCGGGGCACCGGCTCGCCACGCTTGTGGGCCATGAGCGTCTTCACGCCGACGTAACCCATCTGGAACGGATTCTGGAGCACCAGGCCGTGCAGTTCACCCCGCTCGATCGCCCTCACGAGCAACTCCGAGCTGTCGAAGCCCACGAAGGTCACCTGGCCCGCCCAGCCGGCGTCCTGAAGCGCGCGGAGCATCCCGAAGGTGGTGGACTCGTTCACCGTGAAGATGCCGTTGAGGTTCAGGCTGCCGTCGGGCCGGCGATACGGCGCCAGCAGGTGTTCGCTGGCCTTGTAGGCCGTTTCAGTGAGCGAACCGCCGTACTGGTTCGCGCTCACCACCGTGATGCCGGGGTACTGTTTGATCGTGTCCAGCCAGCCCTGCTCGCGCGCGGCGGTGCTGGCCGAGCCTTCCATGCAGCGCAGCATCGCCACGCGGCCCCGGCCGCCGAGCCGTTTCGCCAGGTGATGCGCGCCCTTCACGCCGCCCTGGTAGTTGTCCGTGGCCACGAAGCTGACGTACTTGTCGGTCTTGAGGTCGGAATCAATGATCACCACCGGGATTTTCGCGCGCGCAGCCTCGAGCACCGGCGGGCGCAACGCCGCGTCGTCCAGCGGCGCCAGCACGATGCCGTCCACGCGGCGCGTGACCATGTCCTCGACCACCTTGATCTGTGACTCGCGGTCGTCCTCCTTGAGGCCGCTTTTCCAAAGAATTTCGACGTTCAGTTCGGCAGCGGCCTTGAGCGCGCCGGCGTGGATGGACTTCCAGAACGCGTGCGTCGCGCCCTTGGGCACCACGCCGATCACGGGCTTGCGGGCGGCCTCGGCAGCGAGGCTGATGAAGGTCAGGAGGGCGAGCATGGCCCCAAGGCAGGTCCGCCCGTGGAAAACACTTGGCTTGGTGAACTGCATCTGGGTGTGCGATTCGAGTTCCACGAGTTCAATTCAGCCCGGCAGCCGCGTTGCCCCTTACCCCAACCCCTTCCCCAGACGAGGGAACAGGTGCTGGCAGCCAGCAACAATTCACAGCCGCCCGGCTTGTCACCGTCGCGGGCGGAAGTCCTCCCGCTCCCCAAGGGAGAGGGCCGGGGTGAGGGGGAAAGAAGGCATCACAAGTCATGGCCACTTTTAACTCGAAAGCCGAAGTTTGACCGGCGTGACACACTGCGCTGGGGTCAACTTCGGCTTTCGGGCTCAAACTGTTTCCGGCAGCTCAAACCCCTTCCGCCGCTCCCGGTCGAGGAACGCGTTCGCCTCCCGGTCGCCGGGGAATTCCTCCCTCACCGGATCCCATTGCAGCCGCCGGCCGGCCCAGCGAGCGATGTTCACCAGGTGGCACACCGTGGCCGAGCGATGGCCGGCCTCGATGTCAGCGCGCGGACGCTGCCGGCTCTTGATGCAGTCGTACCAGTTCTGGATGTGGTCGCCGCCCCGGCCGCGGCCCGCGCGCACGGCGTTCTCGGCCAGTTCCTCGTCCGGCTCGGACCGGCAGATGCCGCGGTCAATGCGGATCTTCCCCTTCTCGCCCACGAAAATGCCGCCGCCGGAAATCCCTCCGCCCAGCACGCCGCCGCCCACCGGTTCGCCGGTCATCTCCACCACCGTGCCGGTGGCGTAACGGAAGAAGACCCGCGGCACGCAGCAAATTTTCTCCGCGCGGTCGCGGCTCTCGGGCGCGGTGAAGATCGGTGGATCGAACTTGCCGCCTTCCGTCCACAACTCGACCGGCCCGGAGTCGTCCATGCCCAGCGCGGATTGAATCTGGTCGAAGCCGTGCGAGCCCCAGCCGGTGACTTCGCCGCCGGACCACGGCCGGAAGGAAATCCAGCCCGGATTCGCGCGCGGCGCGTAGATGTCCGCGTGAAACGGCACCAGCGGGCCGGGACCGCACCAGGCATTCCAGTCAATGCCGTCCGGCACCGGCTGTCCGGGCAGCGCGCATTCCCACGGACTCGGGTAGTTCTGGGCGAAGACGCGGGTGATCCTGCCGAGGGCGCCGCCGCGGACGAGGTCGCAGCCCACAATGTTCTCGCGCTGGGACCGCTGCTGGCTGCCGGTCTGGACCACGCGGCCGTACCGGCGCGCCGCATGCACCATCAGCCGGCCCTCGCGGATCGTCAGGGTCAGCGGCTTTTCGGCGTACACGTCCTTGCCGGCCTGGCAGGCGTGGATGACCACCAGCGAACGCCAGTGATCCGGCGTGGCCGTGAAGATGGCGTCCACGTCCTGGCGCTCCAGCAAACGCCGGTGATCCTGGTACGCCCCGGCTTCGTACTTCTGCGCGGCCGCCCGGGCGCGCGTCAGGTTGACATCGGCGAAGGCGACCACGCGCGTGGCCGGCAGCCGCAGCGCGGCTTGGAGCAACGCCGAACCCTGCCGGCCGATGCCCACAAAGCCGATGCCGATGCGGTCGTTTGCGCCGGGCCGGGCGTCCGCGGCGAGCACGCCCGCCGGGATCAACTGGGGTCCGGTGAGGGCGGCCAGGGTCACGCCGGCGCTGCGCTGGAGAAACTGGCGTCGCGTCTGGCCGCGGGTTGAACGGGGCATCGGGGATTGCATGGCGGTTTTTGTACGCCGCCGCGGCCGCGGCGCAAAGCCGGATTTCGGATGGTGATTGCCCCCGCGCGCCGGGCGCGGGCAGACTCCGCCCGTGAAGTCTGTGCTCATCGTGGGCGGTGGCCTGGTGGGACTCGCCACGGCGTGGCGGCTGCTGGAACGCCGGCCGGCCCTGGCCGTCACCCTGCTGGAAAAGGAGCCGCGTGTGGGCGCCCATCAAAGCACGCACAACAGCGGCGTGCTGCATTGCGGCCTGTATTACAGGCCCGGCTCGGCCAAGGCGCGGCTGGCCGTAACCGGCATCCGGCAGATGGTCGCCTTCTGCCGCGCGGAAAACGTGCCGCACGACATCTGCGGCAAACTGGTCGTGGCCACTAACGCCGAGGAACTGCCCCGCCTGGACGAACTGCTCCGTCGCGGTGCCGCCAACGGCCTGCAAGGCCTGCGCAAGCTGGAGCCGGCCGAGATGCGCCGGATCGAGCCGCACGTCGGCGGCCTCGCGGCGGCGCACGTGCCCGAGGAAGGCATCGTGGATTATCAGGCGGTGTGCGACCGCCTGGCCGCGCGCGTGTCCGAACGCGGCGGGCGCATTGTCACCGGCGCGCGGGTCACGCGGCTGGAACCGCGCGGGGCCGGTTGGGTGGCGACCACGCCTCCCGGCGAGTTCGCCGCGGAGTTCCTCATCAATTGCGCCGGGCTGCACTGCGACCGCGTAGCGGCGCTGGCTGGCGAGCGGCGCGAGGTCCGCATCGTGCCTTTCCGCGGCGAGTACTATCAACTCCGCCCCGAGCGTCAGGAACTGGTGCGGAACCTGATCTACCCGGTGCCCGACCCGAAGTTTCCGTTCCTCGGCGTGCATTTCACCCGGCTCATCCACGGCGGCGTGGAGGCCGGGCCCAACGCCGTGCTGGCCTTCGCCCGCGAAGGTTACACGCTCACCACCGTGAATCTGCGCGACCTCGCCGACGCGCTGACCTTCCCGGGCCTGTGGCGGTTTCTGGGCCGGTACCCGGCGATGGTGCGGACCGAACTGGCGCAATCGTTCAGCCGGGAGCGGTTCTGCCGCTCGCTGCAAAAACTCGTGCCGGACATCCGCTCCGATGATCTGGCGCCGGGCGGCGCGGGCGTGCGCGCCCAGGCCATGACCCCGGCCGGCGAACTGGTGCAGGATTTTCACTTGTTGCGCCGCGACCACGCCCTGCACGTGCTCAACGCGCCCAGCCCGGCCGCCACCGCCTCGCTGGCCATCGGCGAGGAGATCGCGGGGATGCTGCCGGAGTAGGTTGGATGCTGGCCCGGCGGGTCGCCGGGCCCACGGCGCGGACGAGTCGTCCGCACCACTACGGTCAGGGACGGTATAGCGGGCGACCCCGCCTGCTTCACTTCAAGGTCTGACTCGCGGTTAGCGAGCCAGCCGCACGCCTTCGAGGGTGAGGTAGAGCGGCAGCGGGCCGAGATCGAAACCCAGTTTGTTCCGCTCGAGCCGGACGCCTTGCGCCGGCGCGCTGCCGGCGGGCGAAATGGATTCAACGACCGGCCCCCCGTCCTTGCCCAAGCCTTCCGCGGACACGCCGAACCTCCCGCCCAGTCCGGTGACCGCGCCCACGCGGGCCCTGGCGTTCAGCTTCACGTCGAGCGCGGCGGCGTGGGGCTCGCCGGTGGTCCAGACCACAAGCTTGTCCGGCTGGCCACGTCGGTTGAACAGGAGCGCGTAGTCGGCTTCGGAGCCCAGCTCCAGCCGGCGTTCGATGCGGTAGCCGGTCATTTCGGAGGTCAGGGTCTTGATGGCGAGGTAGGCGGGCTTGGGCGAGAGGTCGGCGTTGACCAGGCCGAAGTTGTGCTCGCGCTCGGCCGGGTCCGGGCCGTCGTTCTTCCAGTCGTACCAGATCGAGACGGGCACGCCGGCGAGCAGGTTGACCAGTTGCTGGCGCGCCGCGAACGCCGCCTGGGTCGGGAGCGACACGCCCTGGGTGTGCGAGGCGTAGCCCCATTCGCCGCTGATGATCGGCAGGTTCTTCCTCGCCGGCGGCGCGTGGCGGGCGATCAACTCGCGCAGTTTCGCGTATTCCTCGGCGGCGGTTTCCGGCGGCTTCGCGTAGTTGCGGTACGGATGCACGCTCACGGCGTCCAGGTGTTCGAGGATGCCGCAGGCGAAATGCTCTTCGAGAAACTTCAGCGGTATCTCCGACGTGGCCGGGCCGATGATCGTGGCCAGCGGGTCCACCGCGCGGATCGCCTGGCAGGTGGCGAGCGCGAGCGTGTTGTACTGGCGCACGTCCGGCTTGGGCTTCCAGAAAAAGATGTTCGGCTCGTTCCAGATTTCCCAGATCACGCGCCGGTCCCGGTACCGCGCCGTCGCCGCAGCGGCCCAGCGCGCGAAGGCTGCCACGCTTTCCGGGCGCTGCGGCGACGCGGTGTCGCGATGCTCCCGGCCAGTGATCGGGTCGCGGGTGACGACCGTCTCCTCGTACAGCGGATTCGAGTAATCCAGGATGTACAGCGCGCGCAGGCCGCGCTTCTCCAGGTTGGCGGTCAACTCGTCGTAGGCCGACCAGTCGTATTCACCTTTCTTGCGCTCGATGCCGGCCCAGCCCAGGTCCATGCGGACGACCTTGATGCCGGCGGCGGCGATGAGGTCGAGGTCCTTTTCGTGACCCCGGTTGAAGTGGATGTTCACGCCCACCCCGGCGGGCAGGACCAGCTCCGGCAGGTCGGCGGCCGGCAGACCGGCGGCCGCGGCGAGGCAGGCGACGAGGTTTAGAATCTGCATGGCGATGTTTCGCGTTAGTGGGGCAAAGGGCGGCCGGCGCTGGCAAGGACAAACCCGGCTTCAGCGCACTGGCTGGCGCAGCTCGACCTCCCGGACCGCCTTGGGCCGGGCGCGCAAGTTCAGCACCTCGACGAACACCGAGAACGCCATCGCGAACTAGATGTACCCCTTGTTGATGTGCTGGCCGAGGCCGTCAGCCACCAGCACGACGCCGATCAAAAGCAGGAAACTCAACGCCAGCATCTTCAGCGTGGGGTGCTTTTCGATGAAGCGGCTGATGCTCGCGGAGAACACGAGCATGAAGCCCACCGCAATCACCACGGCGGCGATCATCACGCCCACCAACCGCGCCATGCCCACCGCCGTGATCACCGAGTCCAGCGAGAAGACGAGGTCCAGCAGCAGAATCTGGGTGATCACGCTGGCAAAGGTCGGAGCGATCTTGCGGCTCACGCGGCCGTCCTCGCCCTCGAGCTTCTCGTGAATTTCCTTGGTCGCCTTCGCCAGTAGGAACAGTCCGCCCGCGAGCAGGATCAGGTCGCGCCCGCTGAAGCCGCGGTTGAACAGGCGGAACAGCTCGGCCTTGAGCCCCATGATCCAAGTGATGCTCAACAGCAGCAGAATCCGCGTGATCAACGCCAGGCTCAGGCCGAGTCGGCGGGCCTTTTCGCGCTGCTCCGGCGGCAGCTTGCCGGCGAGGATCGCGATGAACACCACGTTGTCTATGCCCAGCACGATTTCGAGCACGGTGAGCGTGACCAGGCTGATCCAGGTTTCGGGGGAGGTGAGCCATTCCATGGTGATGCGGGGGAGGAGGAGTTGGGGCAAAGGACGGCAAGTCAGACCGGGCGGATTACGGCGCCTTGGGTTCTGAAGGCTGGCAGGACGGGTTGGCAACCGCGTCCGCCGCGGGCTTTGCGTTCAGGCGCTGCTGGAAAAAGCTGGCGGTGCGCCGCCAGAGCCGCTCGGTCGCCTCCGCCTCCGGCACCATGTGGGTGAAGCCGGCCAGCGGCAGCAACTCGAACGTCCGGCCGGCGCGGAACAGCGCGTCCGCGAGCTTCAGCGTGTGGCGGAAGAACACGTTGTCGTCCGCCGTGCCATGCACCAGCAACAGCGGCCGGCGCAGGTTCGGCGCATCGGCCAGCAGGGAGTTCACGCAATAGACCGGATCAGCCTCCGTCGCCGGCACGCCGAGGTAACGCTCGGTGTAATGCGTGTCGTAGTCGAGCCAGTCGGTCACCGACGCCACCGCCACCGCCGCGTGGAACACGTCCGGCCGGCGCAAGACCGCCTGCGCGGCCATGTACCCGCCGAACGACCAGCCGTAGATGCCCACGCGCCCGAGGTCCAGCTCCGGAAACCGCCCGCCCAGCGCCCGCAGACCGGCCGCTTGATCCGCCAGCGGCACCTCGCCGAACTTGCGCTGAATCGCGCGCTCCCAATCGCGCCCCCGTCCCGGCGTGCCGCGACCGTCCAGTGCCACCACGATGAAGCCTTGGTCCGCCAACCACTGGTCGAGGAACTGGCCGTTGACGCCGGCCTGAACCATCTGCGCGCCCGGCCCGCCGTAAACGTGGACGAGCACCGGATACTTGCGGCCGGCCTCGAAGGCGCGGGGCCGGATCAGTTTCGCATGCAAGCCGGCCTCGCCCACCGTCGCCAGTTCGACGCGCGGCAAGAACGGCGGCGGCTCGGCCACGGAAGGCAGTTCCGCCACGACTTGGTGGTCGGCGCGCCGGATGACGGTTTTCGGCAGGTGGTCCAGCGTGGAGAGGGTGTGGGTGTACGCGGCGTGGTTTGGCGCAAAGGCCGCGTTGTGCTGGCCGCGAACCTCACCGGTCAGCGACACCACCTCACCGCCGTCCAGCGGCACGCGGTGAAGGTGCGCCTGCGTGGGATCGGTGCTGGCGCGGAAATAGACCACCCCCGCGGCTTCGTCCACCGAGACCAGGTCGCGATAGCCCGCGTCCGGCGGCACGAGCATCCGCCGCAACGAGCCACCCGCCGCGCGCAATTCGAGCTGCCAGTTGCCCGCGCGTTCGCTGGTCCAAAGAAAACCGCCGCCGTCATTGAGCCAGCGCGGCACGGCTTGGTCCAGGTTCACCCAGGCCGGGTCGCGTTCGGTCAGGAGCGTTTGCGTGGCGCCGGTCTTCGGATCGGCCCGCAACAGCGCCAGTTCGGTCTGATCGCGGGTCTGCACCACCAGCGTGAGCCCGCCGCGCTCGTGCCAGTCCACCCGGGCCAGGTACGGATACCGCGCGGCGTCCCAAGCCACCCAGCGCGTCCGGCCGCCGCGCGCCGACCCCACGCCGAGGCGGACCTTGACGTTCGCCTTGCCGGGACGCGGATAAAACTGCGCGTGCGGCGGCGTGCCCGGCTGGAAGGGGTCCGGGATGTGCCACTTCTCGACGCCGCGTGCGTCCGCCTGCGTGTACGCGATGGCCTTCGCGTCCGGCGACCACCACCAGCCGCTGAACCGTCCCATCTCCTCCTGGGCCACGAATTCGGCGAGGCCGTGCGACACCTCCTCGGTGCCACCCGTGGTCACCGCGCGTTCGCGGCCCTTGACCAAGTCGTACACGCGCACGTCATGATCGAGCACGTAGCCGACGAACCGGCCGTCGGGCGAAAACTTCGGGTCCACCAGGGCGCCCTCGCCGGTCTGGAGCGCCGTGACGTCGCCGGTTGCACGGTCCAGCACGAACAACCGTCCGCCCAGGCTGAGCAACAGCCGCGCGCCGTCCTTGGAAATCTGGAAGTCCGTGAAACCGCCAGCCGTCACGCGCATCCGCTCGCGGCGCGCCTTTTCCGCCGGCGACAACCACTCCTCGCCGCCGCCCAGCAACTGCGCGGGCGTGAGCAACTCGCGGGTCCGGCCGCTGGCCACGTCGAACTCGAACAGCCCAAGCTGGGCCTTGCGTGGCTGCGCGCGCAGAAACAACGCGGCCTGGCCATCCGGCGTGAACTGGACCTTGACCGGCCGGCCCAACGACCAGCCGCGCGTTTCGGCGTAGTCGCGGAGAAAGGTGTCGGTATCGCCCGCCCCCGCCGCGGCGTCGGCCATGGCCAGCCCGGTCCACAGCAGCAGCCGCGCCGCGCTCCGCGCAGTTCGTTGTCGCATCCGCGGACTTTGCGAATTCACGCCGGACGGGGCAAGCCCCCGGAAGGCGGCATTGGGAATCCGGCCGCCGAAAAACTAGGTCAACAGCCGGAACGCAGAAGCTCGAAATTTGGAAATCAGGAAAGCCGGAAAGCGGGCTGGTTCGTTGTTCTTGGTTTGTGGTTCGTGGCCTGCGCATTCCGGGTTTCAGGCCAGGCCCCGACCCCTCATCCCTCGCCCTTTCTTCGACCTTCGACCTTCCTGGTGGGGCGAGACTCCGGCGAGTCCTCCGTCGAACCCTGCATCTTCTCGAAGTCAAAGCCCGCTCTGGAACGGAAGCCCGGTTCTGGAGACGTGAAACGGGATTGTGGCCGCGTCCAAGGTGGTGTTGAGTACTGCGGTACACCGCCCATGAAACTGATTTCCACACTCCTCGCTTCCGCTTTGCTGCCGGCCTTGCCGTGTTTCACTGCGACCGGTGCCGCGGGCGAGCCCGGCACGCCGGGGTCGCCGCTCGAAACGGGGCGCTTCGCCTGGCGCGCCTCGCCGCCATTGCTGGGGCCGGCCCCGGACGGCGCCGACCCGCAGGTGTCCATCAAGGACCCGACCTTTGTCCGCCACGACGGCCGCTGGCACCTGTTCGCCACGCGCCGCTTCAAGTCGGGCCGGGTGGACATGGAGTACAGCAACTTCCACGACTGGTCCGAGGCCGCGCAGGCGACCCGGCATGGGCTGGGCTTGCACGACCAGTACCACTGCGCGCCGCAAGTGTTCTTCTTCACGCCGCACCAGCGCTGGTACCTGATCTACCAGCTCGCGGACGAGAAGCGCAAACCCGCCTTCGGCCCGTTCTTTTCCACGACCACCAATCTCGCCGATCTGGGTTCGTGGACCCGGCCGGCACCGCTCGTGACCAACGCGCCGGAAAATCCCAAGTGGCTCGATTTCTGGGTGGTCTGCGACGACGCCAAGGCGCACCTCTTCCACACCTCGCTCGACGGCCGGATGTGGCGCAGCGAGACGCGCAAGGCGGATTTCCCCGGCGGCTGGTCCGCGCCCGAGCTGGCGCTCGAGGCGGACATCTTTGAAGCGTCGCACACGTACCGGCTCAAAGGCACGCCGCGTTACCTGACGGTGATCGAGGCCCAGGGCGAAGGCCGTCGCTACTACAAGGCCTATCTCGCGGACCGGCTCGAAGGCCCGTGGCGCGGGCTGGCCGACACGCTCCAGCAACCTTTCGCCGGCATGGCCAACGTGCGGCAGGAACAGACCTGGACCGCGAATATCAGCCACGGCGAACTGGTCCGCACGGGCGTGGACGAGTTCATGGACGTGGACCCCGCAGACCTGCGGTTTGTTTTTCAAGGCGCCAGCGACACCGAGTATCGCGGCAACAACTACGGGCAAATCCCCTGGCGGCTGGGGACGCTGGAGCCCGCGCGCTGACGGAGCCCGGGAAGAACCCCGGATGCGCGCCAGGCCACGGCGCGCGCCAGACCGATTCGCGGTTCAGCGGCTCGTCCCCGCCTCAGACCGCCCAGCCTTCGCGGGCCGGTGGATTCACCAGCGCCTGGGCCTCGGCCGGGCCGGACACCTTCATCGCGGCGCTGTCCCAGCCAAGCCGTTCGCCGGTGCGGGTGGCCAGGTTCGCCAGGCACAACGCCTCGGTCACCGCCGCCGAGAAGCCGAAGTGCGCGCCGGTTGTCTTCTTGCGGTCCACGATGGCGTCGAGCCACTCGCGCTCGTTGCCGGGCGAGCGGGGCAGCGTTTTGGGCGGCTCCTTGAAAGCCTGCCGCCGCGACACGGGAATCAGCCGCGGCTGCGTGCCGGTGAACCCGGCCAGGATGGAGCCTTCTTCGCCCACGAACAACAGGCCTTCGGCATCGAGCTTGTCACCGGCATCGAGGCCGTCCGGCCGTTCCGGACGCAGGCCGCCGTCAAACCAGCGCAATTTCACCGGCGGCTGGTCGCCACGCGCCGCGAAGTCCAGCATGACCAGCGACGCCACCGGGTAGCTCGCCGGATGGCGATGCGTGCTGCTGGCTTCGGCGGCGACCGGCGGGGCGAGTTTGAGCACGCGGTAGATGGTGTCGAAGCTGTAACAGCCCATGTCGCCCAGCGCGCCGCAGCCGAAGTCCACCCACCCGCGCCACACAAAAGGCAGGTACGCGGGATGAAACGGCCGGTCCGCCGCGGGCCCCAGCCAGAGGTTCCAATCCAGCCCGGCCGGCACCGGCTCCGACTCCTTCGGCGCGGGCATGCCTTGTGGCCAGAACGGCCGCGACGACCAGTTGAGCACTTCGCGCACGCGGCCGATGGCACCCGCCGCCACCCATTCCTGCAGGCGCCGCGTGTCCTCGGAAGCCTGCGGACCGACGGCCACCTGCGTGACCACGCCCGTTTCCTTCGCCACCGACGCCATCCGCCGGGCCTCGTGCAGAGTGCGGGTCATCGGCTTCTGGCAGAAGACGTGTTTGCCGGCCTTCATCGCGGCGATCGAGGCCACCGCGTGCGCATGATCGGGCGTGCCGACCACCACCGCGTCGAAGTCCTTTTGCTTCGCCAACAACTCGCGGAAGTCGGCGAAACTGGCGCAACCCCGGGAAGACGTCGCGCCGCGGCGTTTGGCGTTCCAGGCATCCACGATCTTCCGGGCGGGCTCGCGGCCGCAGACGCCGGCCGGGACCCGCAGGGTGGGCGTGAGTTCGAGCAGGGGCGCGTTCGGGCTGAGCCATTCCCAGCCGGTGCCGACACCAAGCAGCCGATGCACGGCGTTGGCGAACTCGCTCTGGACCCACTGATGATAATCGGCCGCCGACTCCACCGGATCGCACACCGCCACGCCCTGCACGCCCGGCTCCTTGAGGAAGCTGAGCATGACGCGCAGCCCCTGCGAGCCGACGCCGACAAAGGCGAGGTTGAGGCGGCTGTTCGGCGCCGTTTCGCCGGCGCGACCCAGCACGGAAGCGGGAACCACACTGACGGCCGCAGCGGCGGCGGTGGTGCCGAGAAAGCGGCGGCGGGAAAGGACGGATGAATTCATGCGACGTTGCACTGGTGTTGCCGTGAGCTTACGTGGGTCGGACCCGCCGGCAAGCGCGGGTTTTGCCGGCGGCTTCCCACCTGAGACGATTTGTGGGCGCTGTTGAAGTTGGAGAAGCGAGAAGCAGCCCAGCCGCTTGCGCGAAGCGGCGCCTCCGGGAGTAAACTTGACCACTCCAAGACGGCTGGCATCGTTTTGATATGGCTGTGGCCAAAGAATACCGTTACCCGTTGCGCCTCCCCGCCGAGGACGAACCGGCCCTCGAGGAAGCCGTCCGCGCCAGCGGCCGAAGCATCAACACCGTGCTGGTACTGGCAATCTGGAAAGGGCTGCCGCTGGCCCGGGCGGCGCTGTGAGCGGAGCACGGTCGGGTGTCAGGCGTGGATCCGCTCCCTGATGCGGTGCTGGAGCGCATCTACCGTCAGCCGGAGGACGACGCGGAAGGCTTCCGGCGCTTCATGGCAGCCCAAGCCTTGGAGGGGAACGCTTGAAAAGCTGGGAAATCCGGATCGGCGATTTGTTCAGCCCGCACCCGTGCGTGGTGGTCTCCAACCAGAGGCGAATTGACCTGCGGCCACAGGTGGTCGTCTTGAAATGCACCACGCTCCGGCCGGATCGCCCCTACCAGCCCACCGAATTGGAGACCTTGCCCGACCAAGCCGACGGCCTGGACACGCCCACCCGCTGCCCCTGCGATCTGCTCTTCACGGTGGACAAGGCGGCTCTCCGCCAGAAACGCGGCCTGGTGTCGTTCGTGCGGCGGCGGGACATCGCGCGGAAGATCCAGCAGGGCCTGGCCATCGCCGGCCTTTGACCCCTTTCCGTTGTCGGTCAAGAAAATGGTCGGAGCGACAGGATTCGAACCTGCGACACCCAGCTCCCAAAGCTGGCGCTCTACCAGGCTGAGCTACGCTCCGACCCGCCGGACTAAAGCACGCCGCCTCCGGCCCGCGCAACGCCGAACTGGCAGTGCGTTCTTTATCTCTGGCGGCGGCTTGCTAGGCTCCCGACATGCCATTTGCCAAACTTGGGTTGTCCCGGCCGGTTCTCGAAGGTGTGCGCGCGGCCGGTTACACGGAGCCGACCCCCATCCAGGTGCGCGCCATCCCGCTCGTCCTTACCGGCAAGGACGTCATTGGCAGCGCCCAGACCGGCACCGGGAAGACCGCGGCCTTCGCGCTGCCCATCCTGACGAAGCTGGACCAACCCGCCCCGGGACCGCGTGCGCTGGTCCTCGAGCCGACCCGCGAACTGGCCGCCCAGGTCGAAACCGCCTTCCGCGACTACGCCCGCTTCACGCCGCTGCGCGTTGCGGTGACCTACGGCGGCGTGGGCTACGGCCCCCAGACCGACGCCTTGCGCCAAGGCGTGGACGTGCTGGTGGCCACGCCCGGACGTCTGCTCGATCACCTGGGCCGGGGCAACGTCCGCCTGGACAGGGTCCAATACCTGGTGCTCGACGAGGCCGATCGCATGCTCGACATGGGGTTCCTGCCGGACGTGAAGCGGATCATCCAGAAGTGCCCGCGCGACCGGCACACCTCGCTGTTTTCCGCCACCATCCCGCCCGAGATCGAAACGCTGATTCAATGGGCCTTGCGCTCGCCGGAGACTGTGGAGGTCGGCGCGCGTCGCATGCCGGCGGAAACGGTGCGCCACGCGCTGTATCCGGTGAATTCCGCGCAGAAGACCGACCTGCTGCTCGAACTGCTCAAGCGGCTGGAGTTCGAGTCCGTGATCGTGTTCTGCCGCACGAAGCACGGCGCTGACCGGGTCGCCCACACGCTCAAGCGCCAGAACCACGCCGTGGCCGTGCTGCATTCGAACCGGACCCAGCGCGAGCGCGAGCAGGCGTTGCAGGGCTTCCGCGAAGGACGCTACGACGTGCTGGTGGCCACGGACATCGCCTCACGCGGGCTCGACATCGAGGACGTGAGCCACGTGATCAACTACGACGTGCCGCAGCATCCCGAGGATTACGTCCACCGCATCGGCCGCACGGGGCGCGCGCAGGCGAAGGGCGACGCGCTCACCCTCATGACGGCGGAGGACGCCCCGCACGTCGCGGCCATCGAACGGTTCATCGGTCAGAAGGTCGAGCGCACCCGGCTCGAGGGCTTTCCGTACCTGTACACGGCCTTGTTCGAGGAACTGAAGCCCGGCGGCATCCCGCTGCACCAGCGCCGGTCCCGCGGCGCGCGGGTCGGCCGCGGCTATTACTACGGTCCCGCGCGGCGTTAAGCCCGCGGAACCGGAGTTCGCAGTGGCACGGGCGACCTTGCCGGCTGGACTTCGGCTTCCGGCGGGAGGCATCCGGCGCAGTCCTAGCGGTCCGCGCCGACGCACCACAGGCGCAGGTCGCTCCGGAGGAAAATCTGACCCTGGCTCAGCGCCGGCGACGCGAAGCATTTTTCCCCGATTTCATTTCGCGCCACTGCCTCGAACTTCGGGCCAGGCCGGACCACGGTGGTCACCCCCTCGTCAGACAGGAAGTACACCAGCCCGGCCGCCGACACGAGCGAGGCGTGGTGCTCGCCGAGCTTCTCCTGCCAGACCAGCCGGCCGGTCGCAGCCGCTAAGCAGCAGGCATGGCCCGGGTCCGACACCACCAGGAAGTAGTCGCCTTCCGCGATGGGCGAGGGCACGTAGCTGACGTACGACGCGCGGTTATGCCGCCAGGCGATGTGGCTCCGCGTGATGTTGCCCTCGCCGTCCGACCGGATCGCCAGCAGGTGGTGCTCCGGGAAGCCGCCGGTCATGAAGAACAGGCTGGCCCGCCGGTTGAACACGATGGAGGCCACGAACTGCTCGGTCGGTCCGTCAATGATCCAGTGCTGCCGGCCGGTCTGCGGGTCGTAGCTGGCCACGCACATCGTGCCGCTGAGCACCATCTGCGTGCGGCCGCCGACCTCGAAGATCGTCGGCACGCAATAGCTGCGGGTCTTGTTGGGCCGGTCAATACGCCACAACTCCCGGCCGTCGCGACGCGCCAGCGCCACGATGTAGCCGTCGCCGTCGTGGTCGCAGTTCACAATGACGCGGTCCTCGAACACGACCGGCGAACTGCAGAAGCCGTGCATGCTGCTGAACGTCCCCGGCCGCACCTGCCAGCGCGGCCGGCCCTCGAAGTCGTGGGCGGACACGACCACGTCGCGCACATCCAGGAAGGCGGTGAACACCAGCTCGCCGTCGGTCGCGGGCGTGCTTGAGGCGTGGCTGTTGAGCGCGTGCTTGCGCTCGAACGGCGCCTGTACCACCGCCCGTTGCCACAGCTTGCGGCCGGTCTTCCGGTCCAAGCACAGCAACGCGCGCTCCTCGGTGTCCGCCAGCGCCGTGACGGTGAACACGCGGTCGCCCCAGATGATGGGCGAGGCGTGGCCGCTGCCGGGCAGTTCAACCTTCCAGGCCACGTTGCCTGTGGCGCTCCAATGAACCGGCAGGTTCGTCTCCAGGCTGGTGCCGTCGCCGCGCGGGCCGCGCCATTGTGGCCAGTTCTCCGCGAGGACCAATCCCGTCGCGAGGAGCCAACCTGGCGCGGCGATCCAGCGGCTGTAACCCGTGCTTCGCTTCCGGTGGAGGCTCATGCCGGGAAACTCTGGCCTCGCGCCCCGGAGCCGACAAGGGCTTTGCGGGTTCCGGATGCCCGGAGAACTTCACCCACACGAAGATTGCGTAATGGCTGCCAGGGCTTACCTTCCCAGCACGCGTCGGTTTCCGACGGACTCCCTGCCGGGTGCCCATACCCACCTGCCGGGCGGCTCCTGACTTTCCTGCCGCGGGGCTTTCAAACGGTCCGGAAAATCGCAGTGGCGGTCGTTCTAACATGTCACACCCATTGATCATTCAGGGCGGGATGGGCGTAGCGGTGTCCGGCTGGACGCTGGCTCGTGCCGTCTCGATGCTCGGCCAGCTCGGGGTCGTCTCCGGCACTGCGCTCGCAGTCGTGCTGGCGCGCCGCCTGCAGTTGGGCGATCCGCAGGGCGATTTGCGCCGGGCGCTGGCTCATTTCCCGTTTCCGGCAATGGCGGACCGCGTGCTCGGCAGGTATTTCATTCCGAGGGGCAAGTCACCCGGCGCAGCGTTTAAGGCCACGCCCATGCCCACGCTGCGTCCCGGCCCCGCCTTCACGGAGCTGACGGTGGTGGCTAACTTCGTCGAGGTCTTCCTGGCCAAGGAACGGCACGCGGGGCTGGTGGGCGTCAACTTATTGGAGAAGATCCAACTCCCCACGCTCCCGTCGCTCTTTGGCGCCATGCTTGCGGGGGTGGACTACGTCCTGATGGGCGCCGGGATTCCCCGCGCCATCCCCGGGGTGCTCGACCGCCTGGCGTGTGGCGAGGCCGCCTCGTTGCGGGTGGATGTCGCAGGCGCCACCTCCGGGGAGGCCTTCGAGACGACCTTTGCGCCGGGACCGTTTTGCGGCACGGCTCCCCTTCTGAAACGCCCGAAGTTCCTGGCCATCGTCGCTTCGGCCACACTGGCCATGACCCTCGCCCGGAAATCGAGCGGCCGGGTGGACGGGTTTGTGGTGGAAGGCGAAACGGCGGGCGGCCACAACGCGCCTCCGCGCGGGACGCCTCAGTTGACCGCGGAAGGTGAACCGCTCTACGGCGACCGCGACGTGCCGGAACTGGATAAAATCCGCGCCTTGGGCCTGCCGTTCTGGCTGGCGGGGTCCTACGCCCAGCCCGGCCGGCTGCAAGAGGCGCTGGACCTGGGTGCGGCGGGCATCCAGGTGGGCACGGCTTTTGCCTTCTGCGAAGAGTCCGGCATCCGCCCGGATTTCAAACGGGCGACCCTGGCCCTGAGCCGCATCGGGGAGGCCCGCGTGTTCACCGACCCGGTGGCCTCGCCCACCGGCTTCCCCTTCAAAGTCCTGCAACTGGAGGGCACGCTCTCTCACGCCGGGTTGTACGAAGCCCGGCCCCGCATCTGCGATCTCGGCTATCTGCGCCATCCTTACCGCAAGGACAACGGCGAGGTGGGCTACCGCTGTCCCGCCGAGCCGGTGGAAGATTACGTTCGCAAGGGCGGTACCCTCGCGGCCACCGTGGGGCGGAAATGCATCTGCAACGGTCTGCCGGCCACAGTGGGCCTGGCCCAACAGCGCCCCGACGAACCCGCCGAACTGGCGCTGCTCACGGCCGGGAATGATGTCCGCAACATCGCCCGCTTCCTGCCCCCGGGACGCGACTCCTACCGCGCGGCGGATGTCATCGAGCGCCTCCTTGCCGGTTTGAAACCCGGCCTTGAAGCACCTCCGGTTCCGACGGAATCGGCCGTGCTGGGCGACCATAGCATCCTCGAGGTCCAGGCGGTCTAAACGCCCCCGCACAAGGGACGGTGCCGGGCGCATCTCACTCTTGTGCAGGTCCGTTCTTGACGGGGTGGGGCGAGACTCCGTCGAACCCTGCTTTATTGGTTCTTGGTGCGTTGTTCTGGCCTCCGACTTTCACCTTTCGACCTTCGACCCACTGGTGGAGCGAGACTCCGGCGAACCCTGCCTTTCGGGGCTGTGGTCGGCAGAGAGCAATCCCCGCGGGCGGGTCGCCCGCTTGGCGTTCCCAGGCGAGGCCGCCTGGGCCACTTCAGCCCCCGCTGCCGGCAAGCAATTGCGATGTGCCCGACGGTGCCTGTCCGCGCGCACCGGTTGACATCCGCCGAGGGGGCGCGGCATTTTCCGCCGTTTGAACGTCGCAGCACCCATTCCGGCCGAAGGATGACCTATTCCGACGCCATCCGGTTTCTGTACGACCTCCAGCTCCACGGCACCAAGCTGGGCCTGGAGAACACCCGGCGCCTGGCCGCGCTGGCCGGCAGTCCCCAGGAACGGCTGCGCTTCCTCCACGTGGCCGGCACGAACGGCAAAGGCTCGACCTGCGCCATGCTCGAAAGCATCCACCGCGCTGCCGGCCGCCGGGTCGGGCTGTTCACCTCGCCGCACCTGATCAGCTTCCGCGAGCGCATCCAGATCAACCGACAGCTCATCAGTGAGGACGGCGTGGTCCGGCTGGTCCAGGAAATGCGAGGGCATCTCGAACACTTCCCCCGCGACCATCTCCCGACGTTCTTTGAAGTTGTGACCGTAATGGCGCTGCGGCACTTCGCCGAACAGGCTTGCGATCTGGTCGTCTGGGAAACCGGCATGGGCGGGCGGCTGGACGCGACCAACATCGTCACCCCGCTGGCCAGCGTCATCACCAACATCGCGCTCGATCACCAGCAATGGCTGGGCGACACCCTGGCTAAGATCGCGTCCGAGAAGGCCGGCATCATCAAGCCCGGCGTGCCGGTGTTCACCGCCGCGGAGGCGTCGGAGGCCCTCGCGGTCATCCGCGCGGCCGCCGCCCTGGTCGAGGCGCCGCTGGTGGAGGTCACGGCCCGGGACACGCGCCGGCCGCCGCTCGACACGCTCGTCCTGCCCCTGCCCGGCGACCACCAGCGTCTCAACGCGGCGCTCGCGCTCGCCGTGGCGCGGGGCCTGCCCACAGTCCTGCCGGTGAGCGAGGCGACGATGTGCGAGGGGCTGCGGACCGTTCACTGGCCGGGGCGGTTCCAGGTCATCCGGCGGCCCGGGGGGCAATTGGACGTGCTCGACGGCGCGCACAACACCGCCGGCACGGAGGCGCTGGCGGCGGCGCTGCAACATCACTTCCCGAGCCGGCAACCGGCATTGATCCTCGGCGTGATGCGGGACAAGGACTGGCCTTCCATGTGCCGCATTCTCGCCCCGCTGGCCCGGTCCATCCTGCTCGTGCCGGTGTCCAGCCAACGCAGCGCCACGCCCGAGGAACTGGTCGGAGCCTGCGCCACCGGCCATCCGGGCGTGCGGCTGACCGTGTGCCATTCGCTGGCCGAGGCGCTCCGGCTCACCGCCGACGAGCCGTTCCGGCTGATCACCGGCTCGCTCTATCTGGCGGGCGAGGCGCTGACGCTTCTGGGCGGCCCGATCAACGGCGCGGACGAACGCGCGTTGAATGAATGGCAGGCCGTGCCGGCGGGCGGCGGGAAACCGGGAGCGAGAAGTGAGGAACTGGAAGTTAGAAGCTAGAAGTCAGAAGCCAGTATCCGGCATGTCTGGCATCCGCTATCTGGCATCCGTCTTCTGAGTTTCTGAGTTCGGCCGGTTTACCTCGTTCGCCCGGACGCCGCCCGTCAGACCTTCGGCTCCCAGCCGAGGCGATATTCGCGTGACCACAGCCGCGCCGCGCTGCGGTCGCCTTTGATGCGCCCCGTCTCGGGATCGCAATTCAACGTGCGTCCCACCCGCCAGGCGATGTTGCCCACGTGGCAGAGCAGCGTGCTTTTGTGCCCTTCCTCGATATCTGCGGTCGGGCGCGCGCCGCTGCGCACGCAGTCGAG
Source organism: uncultured Verrucomicrobiota bacterium (assembly GCA_964568145.1). Lineage (GTDB taxonomy): Bacteria > Verrucomicrobiota > Verrucomicrobiia > Limisphaerales > J093 > DSVZ01. Next base: position 20,896 of record CAZMOZ010000012.1, on the reverse strand, counting down.
GAAGTTCCGCAGATGCGGTTCGTCGCTGCCTGAGCCGCCGACCTTGGCCCCCGGTTTGTCGTCGGCGTCGAAGAGGGTGTAGCTGGCGCCGTCGGTCACCAGCGTGCCTTTCTCACCGTAAAACGCCGCCCCGAACATCGAGCCTTCGTAGCCGTGGCGCTGGCAGCTCCGGCCTTCCCAGGCAATCGCCTTGTCGCCGAAATCGAAGGTCACCACGTGCGTGTCCGGCGTTTCCTGGTCGTCGTCGAAGTGGTACCGCCCGCCGCCGGAGGTGACGCGGCGCGGGTAATCCACACCCAGGCCCCAGCGGCACAGATCGAGCGCGTGAATGCCATTGTTGCCCAGTTCGCCGGTGCCCCAATGCCAGAACCAGTGCCAGTTGTAATGAACGATGTTGTCGAGGAACGGCCGCTCTGGCGCGGGGCCCTGCCAGAGTTCCCAGTCCAGCCACGCCGGCACCGGCGCGGGCCGGCCGCGGCCGATCGAGCCGCGCGTGTTCGTGTACCAGCCGCGCGCGAACAGCACCCGGCCGATGGCGCCGTCGCGGACCTTCTGCATCGCCTCGATGATCTGCGGCATGGAGCGCCGCTGCGTGCCCACCTGCACCACGCGGTTGAACTTGCGCGCCGCAGCCACAGCCAGTTCGCCCTCGCGGGCGTTGTGGCTGGCCGGCTTTTCGACATAAACATGCTTGCCGGCCGCGCAGGCGAGGATCGCCGCCGGCGCGTGCCAATGGTCTGGCGCGGCGATGACCAGCGCGTCCACCGCCGGGTCGTCGAGGATGCGTCGGAAGTCCCGCACCGCGCGCGGCGCGGGCCGGTCGGCTGCGGCGGACTGCCGGCCTTTGGCAATGGCGCGTTCGTCCACGTCGCAGACGTAAGCAATTTCAACGTCGGCAAACTTCGCAAACGACCGGGCCAGGTCGCTCCCGCGGCCGTTCATGCCCATGAAGCCGAGGCGAACACGATCTGTGGCGCCCAAGACACCCAGCGAAAACGCGGCACCGGCCGCGCCGGCCAGGGTGCTGCGACGCAGAAACTCACGGCGGGTAATGGGGATGTTCATGGCGCGACGTTCGTCAAGTACGGGGCGCGCGTCAATCCAGCGCACAGGCTGTGGCGCCAAGGCGCATCTCAGTTTCATGCGGCGACCCGGGCTGGGCGGGGTAGGGCGAGACTGCGTCGAGCCCGCTATTTTGGCTCTTTGTTCTTGGTTCTTGGTTCGTTGTTCTGGCCTTCGACTTTCGACTTTCGACCTTCGACCCGCTGGTGGCGCGAGACTGCGTCGAGCCTTGGCCAATTGCGCAATGCGGATCGCGGGCGGGTCGCCCGCGGCACAGTCCCAGGTAGGTCGCCCCTCGCTGAGGGGCGACGGATCCGGCCTCTGAACCACGGGCCGGCTACCCGATGCCAAGTCTCCGCCCACTACCCCTTTCTGAGTTTCTGAGTTTAGGCTTTCTCACCGTGTTCCGCGGGCGGATCGCCCGCGGCACGGCCCAGGCGAGGTTGCCGGGTCCAGTCCGGCGCCCGCGCCGGTCGGCTCTCCGCGCTCAAACCGCACCGGACGGGCTCCAAACCCACCAGGCCGGAGGTGGCGGGCGAGACGCCCGTCACGGCATCCCGAGACGGGTGCGCTCCTCAGTCCAATCGCATCGTTCCGGTTGAGATGAAAGTTCCTGGTCCGCGGTCCGGCGGCAAGTGGCTGCCGGGAACGGCCAGATTCTCCGACCCGCCTTGCGCAGCCGGGAATTTCCGTTGCGCCGGTCGTGAGCCACTACCTATTGTTTCGCGCAGCGCAGGATGCTGAAACCCATCCAACTGCCATCATGAAGCGGCGAACCACCCAGTCCGCCGCCACCGCCAAACCTGAAACGGCCCCAAGGGCCAGCCCGGCGCGCCCTCCTTCGGCCAGCCGCGCCAAGGCTGCGGCGCCAAAGCCCGTCGCGCCGAAGCCAGCGCCCGCCCGGACACGTGCTGCTTCAAAAGCTGTCGCCGCCAAGGCGGTCAGCAGCGCGAAATCCAGCTGGCGTGCAGCGCCGCGCATAACTGCGGCAGCCGCGACTACTTCGGAGCAGCCGCAGCTCACCGCGGCACCCTCGCCCAAATCCCGCCGACGGACGCCCGCGCCAGTCGAAACTGCCGCAGCGGCGGGCGCTTCAGGCAAACCGGGTGGCGGCGCGGCGCGGCGCGCCCGGCCAGCCGCCGCAGTTCCGCCGGCCCAGCCTGCCGCTCCACCGCCCGTGCCCGACGCTCCTGCGCGAGTGCCCGCGCGGAAAAAGCCGGCTCAACCGGCGCCGACTCCAGCCAGCGCGGCCGGGCTCGCTCCACCTTCGCTCCAGCGAGCCGCACCCAAATCCGCAGCCCGCAAGCGGGTGAGTGCGCAGCCGAAAACAACCGCCAGACCAGCGCCGCCGGCGACGAAAAAAGCGAAGGCCGCGCCGGTTAAGAAACCCGCGCCAGCCGCCAGGCCGGCGGTGAAGAAACGGGCACCCGCGCGGCTGGCCGCACGCGAGCCGGAGCGACAACCCTCCCCTGCCCCGCCGGCTCCAGCGGAAGCCATCGCCGCGCCGTCGCCAGCCAAGGAGGTCGCCCCACAGCCCCCGTCCACTCCGCTTGCAGCGGCCGCGGGCGAAGCTCCGCGTATCCCACCGATTTTGTTGGAAGGCGATCCGGAGCCCGTTTCGCCGGTCACCGGGCCGGGCCGGAAATTTGCCCTGCCTCCGATGGTCATTGAGCCGGCGCTGCCCGCGTCGGAAGACCTGCTGGACTGGGAACAGGATTACGGTCTGGGCCGGCTGTGGCTGGCGGCGCGCGATCTGCACACGTTGCACGCGACCTGGGATCTGACCCCCGCCCAAGCGGCGGCGGCGGGCGAAAGTCTGGCGCTGCGCGTGTACGCGGGCCGGGAACCGGCGGGTCCGTTCCGGGAAGTCACGCTGGCGCGGTCCGCGCGATCGGTGTTCGTGCCGGCCGAAGGCGCCGGCCAGTGGTTCGTGGCGGAAATCGGCTTCACCGATCCGGCCGGCGCGTGGCAGGTGCTGGCGCGGTCGGTACCGGCGCACACGCCGGCGCTGGTGAGCGCGGAAGCGCGCGAGCCGGAATTCGTGATGCTGACGCTGCCGCCGGAGCCTGCGGCGGCTCCGGTTTTCGCAGTTCCGCCGACGGCCCCCGAACCCGGGCTGGCCAGGCGCGAGGCGGCGTGGCCCGAGCCTGCGCCGGCGCAGACGCCAGCACAGGTGCCGGTTGCACCGCCCGCCGTCCCCGCAGCTCCGCCAACGGCGCTGGTGGCTCTGGTGGCTGCGGCTCCCCGGCCAGAACCACCGCCGGCGGCATTACCACCAGCACAGCCCCCACCGCCCGCACCGGCAGCGGCTGCATTCCCGGAAGCCGCGCCGCCCGCCGCACCCGGACTGGAACCCGGCGTCGTTCCGGCTCCCCCGGCATTCCGGCCTCCGCTGGTGGAGCCAACCCTTTCCGCGACGGCGCTGGCGCCGCGATTGGCGCGCGTGGCAGGTCCGCCCTGGACGCCGGCCCAAGCCAGCGAAATGGCGACGCTGGTCGAGGCGTTCAGCTTCGGGCCGGGGTTGAGTTCGCTTGAGTTGGCGGGCTTGGGCCGGATTCCCGTTCGGCCCGGCCCCGGAGTGCCGGCAGTTCCGAGTTCGCCCGCCGAGGGTTTTGGGCCGGCTCCGGAAGCAGCCGAAGCGCCTTCCAGCGCCGCGTTGGCGCGGCCGGCGGGCGAAGCCCGGCGGGGGTTCTGGTTCAACATCAACGCCGAGTTGATCGTGTACGGCGCGACCGAGCCGGACGCGACGGTGACAGTGGACGACCTGCCCGTGGCGCTGCGGCCCGACGGCACGTTCACGCTGCGGTTTGCCCTGCCGGACGGCGAGTACGCGCTGCGGGCGGAGGCGGCGGCAGCCGGCGGCCACGACGCACGACGCGCGCGGCTGGAGTTTGTGCGCCGGACGCATTACCACGGCGCGGTGGGTCAGCACCCCACCGATCCAGCCCTCCGGCCTCCGGCAGCTCCGGAGGCGACGGCATGATTCCCGTTCCGAGCCTTGACGTCGGTTTGTCCTGACCATGCCCGGACATTTCGCCCTCATTCTGCACGCGCACCTGCCGTTTGTGCGCCACCCGGAGCACGAGCGGTTCCTCGAGGAAAGCTGGCTGTTCGAGGCAGTGGTCGAGTGCTACCTGCCGTTGCTCGAGGTGCTGCAAGGCTGGGAGCGCGACCGGGTGAACGCCCGGCTGACGCTCTCGCTGTCACCGACGCTGTGCGCGATGCTCCTCGATCCGTTGCTGTGTGCGCGGTGCGAAAGCCGGCTGAACGCGCTGATCGAACTGGCCGGCAAGGAGGTCCTTCGCACACACTGGGAGCCCGAGTACCACCGTCTGGCGGAGTTTTACCTCGAACGGTTCCGCCGGCTGCGCCAGCTCTGGCTGGAGTGCAACCGCGACCTGGTGGGCGCCTTCGGCCGGCTGCAAACCGCGCGGCGGCTCGAACTCATCACCTGCGCCGCCACCCATGCCGTGCTCCCGCTGCTGGCGGATCACCCGCCCTCGGTGCGCGGCCAGGTGCGCACCGCGCTGGATCAGCACCGGGCGTGTTTTGGCGCCGCGCCGGCCGGTTTCTGGCTGCCCGAATGCGCCTACGAGCCGGCCGTGGAACCGTTGCTGACCGAGGCGAACCTTCAATGGACGGTGCTGGAAACGCACGGCCTGCTGCACGGCTCGCCGCGGCCGCGTTACGGAGTGTTTGCGCCGGTGTTCACGCCGGCCGGCCTGGCGGTGTTCGGGCGCGATCCCGACTCGGCGCGGCAGGTCTGGAGCCGGCAGGGCGGGTTTCCAGGCGACCCGCACTTCCGGGACTTTTACCGGGACATCGGGTTCGATCTGGACCTCGAGTACGTGCGGCCGTACCTGCCCACGCCGGGCCACCGCGGCTTCACGGGCATCAAGTACCACCGCATCACTGGACCGGCGGGCGCGACGGAGATTTATGACCGCGACGCCGCAGTGCGCGTGGCGCGCGCGCAGGCGCGGCATTTCTTCGAATCGCGGCGCGCGCATCTGGGCCGGCTGGCGGCGTTGATGGAACGGCCGCCCATCCTGGTGGCGCCGTTCGACGCCGAACTCTTCGGGCACTGGTGGTACGAGGGGCTGGACTTCCTCGATGCGTTTGTGCGCGAGGCGGCGGCCGGGCCGGACAGCATTCAACTGGTCACGCCCGGCGATTACCTGCGCCAGCATCGCACGCATCAACTGGCGCAACCGGCGGCGTCCTCCTGGGGCGAGGAAGGCTACCTGGCCGTGTGGCTCAACGAGAAAAACGAGTGGATCCGCCGGCACCTGGCCGTGGCCCGCGAACGGATGACCGAGCTGGCCAGCCGCTGGCCGCCGGCGGCGGGCCTCGAGCTGCGCGCCTTGCGGCAGGCCGCGCGTGAACTGCTCCTGGCCCAGGCCAGCGACTGGCCGTTCATTCTGCACACCGGGAGCAGTCCCGGCTACGCCAGCCGCCGGTTGCGCGAGCACATCCTGCGGTTCAATTCGCTGCACCGGCAGCTCCGGCAGGGCGCGGTGGACGAAGGCTGGCTCAGCCAGATCGAGGCGCTGGACAACCTCTTCCCGCACGTGGACTACACGCACTGGGCGTGAACCGGCGACCGGTTTGCCGGCGGCTCGGCGAGAAAAGCCTTGCCGGCCGCGCGCGGCGGGCCTATTCGCCCGGTCGGACACACACCTATGAAAACGAAACTTCCCAGTCTTCTCACCGGTCTGGTGGTCGCGTGCGGCATTGCGACCCTGATCTCCACCGCGCGGCCGGGCGCCGCAGCCGAGCCCATCCGCGTGCTGCTGGTCACCGGCGGGCACGATTACGAGACCAACCAGTTCCTGCAGGTCTTCCGTGACAACCGGGAGATCACGTTCACGCACGTCACCCACCCGCAGGCCCAGGCCTGGTTGAGCGCCGAAAAGGCGAAGGAATGGGACGTGATGGTGCTGTACGACATGTGGCAGGACATCGGCGAGGCGGAGCGGAAGGATTTCGTGGCGCGCCTGCAGGACGGCAAGGGGCTGGTCGTCACCCACCACGCCATCGCCAATTACCAGAACTGGCCCGAGTACGAGCGGATCATCGGCGCCAAGTATTACCTCCAGGCCACCACCCGCGACGGCGTGCCCAAGGCGCGCTCGCAGTACAAGCACGACGTGAAGTTCCGTGTGCAGGTGCTGGCGAAGGACCATCCCGTCACGCGCGGCCTGGAGGATTTCGAGATTCACGACGAGACGTACAACCTCTTCGACGTGGCGCCGGGCGTGACGCCGCTGCTGGGCACGAAGGAGCCCACCAGCGGCCCGGTGCTGGCCTGGGCCAGGACCTACGCGGCGGCGCGGGTGGTGTACATCCAGTTGGGCCACGACCACTTCGCTTACGAGAATCCGCACTACCGCCGGCTGCTGGCCAACGCCATCCGCTGGACGGCCCGGCGCGACTAGCCGCCGGGGCGCCCGCCATGATCCTCAAAGTCATCGCCTGCGAGATCGCCCGGCGCGAAATCTGCCACTGCCTCGCCCGCAGCCCGAACATCGTGGACCTGGAGTTCCTGCCCCAGGGTTTGCACGACACTCCCGCCCGCGGCCGGGACGAGCTTCAGCGCCGGATCGAGGCCGTGCCAGCCGGCCGTTACGACGCGGTGCTGCTCGGCTACGGGCTGTGCGGTAGCATCCTCAAGGATTTGCGCGCCGACCCGACGCGGCTGGTCATTCCCCGCGCGCACGACTGCATCACCTTCTTTCTGGGCTCGAAGGAACGCTACCAGCGCTGTTTCACCGACCGGCCCGGCACGTACTACTTCACGGCGGGCTGGCTTGAAGTGCCGGTGCGCCGGAAAGGCGAGGGCGCGAGCGGCCACGGCGCGTTCATGCCCACGCAGTCCACCTCCACCCTCCAGGGCAACTTCGCCGAATGGACCGCCAAGTACGGCGAGGAGCAGGCGCGCTACCTCCTGGAGGAAATGCTGCGGTGGACGCAGCACTACACGCACGGCACGCTGATCGAGTTCGACTTCGCCCGGCCGCTGCGGCTGGGTGACCAGGTGCGGCGCCTGTGCGCGGAAAAAGGCTGGGCGTTCGCGGAGGCAGCCGGTGATCTCGGCCTGCTGCAACGCTGGCTGGACGGCGACTGGGCCCGGGCGGATTTCCTCGTCGTGGAACCCGGCCAGCGGGTCGTGCCGAGCTTTGACGAGGCGATCGTGGCCGCTGTGCCGGATTGAGCGCGTTGTGGTCGGCGGCCCGCCCAAACCCGCTTCTGCCAAACCAGAACAGTGCAGAACAAGGAACCACGGACAACACGGGCTTCGCGGATGGGATCGGCTGCCAACGGCACGGTGCGGCTTCGGACAGCTCACCGAAGGTGACCGCCGCCGGAGTTCCAGACGAGCCGTCGCCCCCTGATCATCCGTGAAATCCGCGGTCAACCTTCCGACTCGTTCCGGTGAGGAAACAGATGCGGCTGGCGCGTAGCTTGTTCGTGAGCCACTTTTGAAGTCATGAAGAACACTCGTTTGTTTTGGGCCGCCCTGCTGGGCGGCGTGTTGACTGTGAACCTCACCCCTGCCCGCGCGGCGGACAACCCGCCGGTTTCCGAAGAGGCCCGCGAAAAGTTCATCCGCGAGTTCAAGCGCATCGGCCTCAACACCACCCCCGAGGACGCGCTGCTGCTGCGCATCCTCGTGCAGAGCACCGGCGCCGAACGCGGCGTCGAAGTGGGCTCGGCCACCGGCTACGGCGCCATCCAGATGGGCGTCGGCTTCGAGCGCACCGGCGGGCGCCTCATCACCATTGACATTGACGCGGAGATGGCGCGCCAGTGCCGCGAGAACGTAAAAAAGGCCGGGTTGGAGAAGACCGTCACCGTGGTCGAGGGCGACGCGCTCAAGGTGCTGCCCACGCTCGAGGGCGAGTTCGACTTCGTGTTCATTGACGCCGCCAAGCGCGATTACCTGAAGTACCTCAAGGCGATCGAGCCCCAGCTCAAGCGCGGCGCGGTGGTGGTGGCGGACAACGTCATCCGCTTCGCGGGCGACATGCGGGACTACCTCGATTACGTGCAGGCCGGCGGCAACTACGAGACCGTGACCGTGCAGGCTTCCAAGGAAAAGGACGACGGCATGGCCATCAGCTACAAGCGGCGCTGAGGCCGGCGGCCAGACCGCGCCCGGTCGTCTGGCTCAAACCGAGTTCACTCACCTGCCGCTGGCCCGCCTCCGTTCCCCGGCCTGCAGCCTGTCCGAAACGGCGGGTGGATCGAGCTGCCAGCCCGTGCTTGGCGTCAATGTGCCGCCGAAACCAAGCAAGCAGGTAGCTTGCCGTCCCAGGCCGGTGGCGGGTTCCACCCCCCGGCTGCTGTTCGGACAGCCTTCAGCTAGAGCTTTCCATCCGGCCGGAAATGCGCGCGCCGGGCCCTGACCGGCACGACTCCCGTACCGTCCGCCTCCATAAGCACATCCCATCCTTTGCCCCGGACCGTCCTTAACGTTCGCGTTTGACCGCCCCCCGTCCGCTGTTAACCTGACTTGTTCCGGCGCGTCTCACCCGGCCCTGGATGGACCAGGGTCGGACGCGCCTTCAAAGGCAATGGGTGACAGAGTGATGAGCACAAGCACGGCAGCGGCGCCCGCGGCGGTCAACGGCCGGCGGCAGGTCCGGGACATTGTGATCCGCCTCGCGGGCAACTCGCAGGACGGCATCCAGGCCATCGGCGGCATGCTGGCCCGCCTGGCCGGCCGCACCGAGCAGGATGTGATGACCTACATGACCATCCCGTCCACCATCTCGGGCGGTCCGTCCATCTTCCAGGTCCGCATGGGCTCGGGCGAAATCCTCAGCGCGGGCGACGACGCGGACGTGCTGCTGGCGTTCTACCAGCATTCCTACGAGGAGCACATCCACTCGCTGCGCAAAGGCGGCATCGTGGTGTTCGACTCCGACCACGTGGAGCCGCGCGCGGAATGGAAGGAGACCTTCCGCCACGTGGGCGTGCCCATCTCGGGCCTCACGGTGGAGGCCATCGGCGGCACGGCCCGGGACAAGGGCAAGAACGTGTACGCGGTGGGGCTGATCGCCAAGATGTTCGACCTCGACGTGGCCAAGCTGAAGACGCTCATCACCGAGCGCTTCGGCGGCAAGGACCCGAGCATCCTGCAAAATGCGATGAACGCCTTCGACGCCGGCTACAGCTATTCGCTGGGCAACGTGCTGGAGACCTTCCAGTTCGCGGAGCCGCACCGGCGCGGCGTCCGGCAGGTGGTCATGACCGGGAACGAGGCGCTGGCCTACGGCCTGATTGCCGCGGGCGTGCGCTTCGGCGCCGGCTACCCCATCACGCCGTGGTCGGACATCATGGAATTGCTGCGGCGGGAGCTGCCCAAGTACGGCGGCACGTTTGTCCAGTGCGAGGACGAGATCGCCTCGATTGCCATGGCGCTGGGCGCCAGCTATGCCGGCCGCGTGGCAGTCACCGGCAGCAGCGGCCCGGGCATTTCCCTCAAGACCGAGGCCCTGGGCTGGGGCGTGATGGCCGAGGTGCCGCTGGTGGTGATTGACATCCAGCGCGGCGGACCGTCCACCGGCCTGCCCACCAATGTCGAGCAGTCCGACCTGAACATCGCGTGCTTTGGCGGCCACGGCGACTCGCCGCGTGTGGTGCTGGCGCCGGCCAACGTCGAGGATTGTTTCTACACCGCCATTGAAGCGGTCAACCTCGCCCGCCAGTACAACGTGCCGGTGGTGGTGCTCTCGGACCAGGCGCTGGCCACCCGCATCGAGGCATTCGACGAGCCGGACCTCGAGCGCCTTTGCCGGGAACTCCCGATTGACCTGACGCCCGTGCCCGAGCACAAGCCGTACGACCTGGCCGCCGAAGACGGCGTGGCGCGGCATCGCGCGCCGGGCACCCGCGTCCTCAACGGCATCTACCCCATTCTCACCGGCCTGGAGCACGACGAGTTCGGGCACCCGACCAGTTCGCCGGCCTTGCACGCCCGCATGAACGCCAAGCGGCGGCGCAAGCTCCAGGCCCTGGCCACCACGCTGCCCCAGCCGCAGGTCTATGGCGCGCCGGAAGGCGAGGTCCTGCTGGTGGGCTGGGGCTCCACCTGCGGTCCCATCCGCGAGGCGGTGGACCACGCGCGCGCGGCGGGTCAGGCGGTTTCCGCCGTGCATCTGCGGCATCTCCATCCGCTGCCGCCCGGCCTGGAGCGCATCTTCGCCGCCTTCCGGCACATCCGCGTGGTGGAGATGAACGACGAGGGCGTGTACGGCTACGGCCAGCTTGCCGGCCTGCTGCGCGCCCGGTTCGGCAACCCGGAAATCCGCGGCATCAACAAAACCGACGGCCTGGCCTTCAAGGTGCGCGAGATCGTCGAGCAACTCCGCCAGGAAGTGGCCGACGGCCTGCGCCGGTTTTAACGGCCGCCGCGAAACGATCCTGAAACCCCTTGCCTTGATTTCCGACATGAGTGCCACTCCCGTCACCGTCCCGGCAGTTGAAACCACTTCGCCGGCTCCCCAGCCGGTCGCGCCGGGCGGCGAGACCCGCGCGCCGCTGACCAAGAAGGAACTCGCCGCCGACCACCCGACGTGGTGCCCCGGCTGCGGTGATTTCTCCGTGCTGGCGCTGTACTTCAAGCTGATCGAAAAACGCCGCCTCTGGCAGGAGAAGTTTGTGAGCGTGTCCGGCATCGGCTGCTCGAGCCGCTTTCCGTATTTCGTCCAGGCGCACGGCGCGCACTTCATTCACGGGCGGGCGCTGCCGTTTGCCACCGGCGTTTCGCTCACGCGGCCCGACCTGCACGTCTTCGTGTTCAGCGGCGACGGCGACGCTTTTTCCATCGGCGGCAACCACTTCACCCACACCGCGCGCAAGAACGTGAAAATGACGCTGGTGGTGATGGACAACGAAGTGTACGGCCTGACCAAGAAGCAGACCTCGCCAACGTCGCCGCTGGGCTACAAAAGCAAGACTGACATCTGGGGCGCCGTGGACCAGCCGATCAATCCCTTGAAACAGGCCATCGCCGCGGGCGCGACGTTCGTAGCCCGCACTTCCAGCACCAACCCGAACCATCTGCTCCAAGTGATGGAGGCGGCGATGGACCACGACGGGTTCAGCTTCATTGAATGCTTGAGCGAATGCGTGGAGTTTTTCCCGGGGGCCTTTGACGGCGCCAGCCCGCGCAAGGGCGGGACGTTCAACACGGTGCCGGCCACGCACGATCCGACCGACGAGGCGGCGGCCTACCAACTCGCCGGGGCGCCGTTCCCCGGCTACTTCGGCATCTTTTACCGCGTCAGCCGGCCGACCAAGAACGCCCTGGAAGCGAAAATCAACACGGAGCAACAGGCGAAGACCCAAGGGTTGAAGAGCTGGCAGATCCTGGCCCGGACCTTCGAGCGCATGCGGTAGCCGGGGCTGTAGTGGCAGGCATCCTTGCCTGCCGTGGAGCCGGGCTTCCTGCCCGGCGAGCAAGGTGGGCAGGTGTCCGAAGACGGGTCGCCCCTCGCTGAAGGGCGACGCTTCCCGGCCTCTGAGCTAAGGGCCGGCCACCCGGCGCCGGCGCAGCGGCGCCCTACCGGGCCGAGGAGTCTTCCTGCCGGGTAGGGCCGTGCAGCGGCACGGCCGGTGCGTCGGACAGTCAAGGCCGGGGCTCGCGGTGCTCGCTCCCGAAACACTTCGGAAAGCCGGACGGCAAGCTGCCGTCTTCAGCGACAGCCAAGACGGCTGTCGCTGCAGTCCTCGCGCCCGACCTCATTCCCGCAGCAATTCCCGCCGCGCGGCGGCCAGTTCTCGACGCTGGCGGTCGCTGACCTTGGGATAGTGCAGGTCCAGCGAGGCCAGCGCCTCAATGACCGCGGCGGCCACGACCAGCCGGGTGAACCACTTGTTGTCCGCGGGAACCACGTACCAAGGCGCCTCGGGCGTGGCGGTGCGGCGGATCATGTCCTCGTAAGCCTCCCTGTAAGTGCCCCAGTGCCGGCGCTCCGCGGCGTCGGCCGCCGAGAACTTCCAGTTCTTGTCCGGGTTTTCGATGCGCTCCAGGAAGCGGCGTTTTTGCTCCGCCTTCGAGACGTGCAGGAAGAATTTGCGCACCAGGATGCCGTTGCGGTGGAGGTAGCGCTCGAAGTGGCGGATGTCCTCGAAGCGCTCGTCCCAGATGCGCCGGGTGACGACCTCCGGCGGCAGCTTCTGCCGGGCCAGCAGCTCGGGATGCACCCGGACCACGAGCGTCTCCTCGTAATAGCTCCGGTTGAAGATGCCGATCCGGCCGCGCTCGGGCAGCCGTTTCATGCAGCGCCAGAGGTAGTCGTGATCGAGTTCCTCGCTGGTGGGCGCCTTGAACGAATACACCTGGCAGCCCTGCGGATTCACGCCGGACATGACGTGCTTGATGGCGCTGTCCTTGCCCGCGGCGTCCATGGCCTGAAAGATCAGCAGCACGGCCCAGCGGTCCTGGGCGTAAAGCCGGTCCTGAAGCTCCGCCAGCGCCTCGACGCCCAGGGCGAGCGCCTCGCGGGCCTTGGGCTTGTCCGCCGCCTTCAGCCAGAGCGTGTCGCCGGGATCCACGAGCTTCAGGCGGAACCGCCGGCCGTTGGACACGCAAAAGGGCGTCGTGACGCGGCGGCAGAGCTTGATGATCTTCTCGAGTTTCATGGGAGCCTGGGTTGTGGGCGGCAGCATCGCATCTGCCGCGGCCGGAGCAAGCGCCAAGCGGCCGGGATTGCGGCGGCCGCGTGGCTGCGGTCGTCAGAACGCGGTAACTTTCCAACCCCGGAGGGCTAAATTCCACGACGCCAGTCAGTTGGAGGGCGGACGGCCATGACTACGGTTTGACCAGGAGTTTGGGGCTCGCAGCGCTTGTCCCTTCGGGCGCGGTTTTCCGAAGGGCGGAGTTCCACGACGGCCGGCCCTCGGAGCGCGGACGGCCTCGTCCACAGCACGGGTGTGAATTTGAACTCATGGTCCCCGCCCATCCGACACGTTTCAGAACTCAACAGCCGCGCCGGCAGCGCCGTCACGTTGCCGTTCCCGTCGGCGTGGTAGAAACTGTGGGTGCTCCACGTGCCTCCAGAGTACCCGTGGCTGCGAGCCAAGAGCCCGCCAATGCCGCCGGCGGCTTCCAACTGTCCGGCGGGGGCGCCGGCCAGCGCAGGCGAGGCGCCCGCGCTCCCCAGATCCTTGCCCCGCGTGTACGCCACCGTCGGCGTGTTGGCGCTGGTGCGCTCCTGAACGACCCGCATGCCGTCGTAGAGGTAGCGCGTCTCGGCCTGCAACACCCAGCCGCCGGACGGCCAGGTGTAGTCCCGCCGGATGCGCAACCGGCCCCGTCCATCGTAGATGAACTCCGATTTCCAGCGGTTCGCGGCCGGCGTGTAGGTGGTGTCCGTCGCCACGCTGATCAACTGGTTCTCGTCGTCCCAGGTGTAGAGGTAGCTCTTGGGACCGCTCGCGTCATAGACCTGCGAGGTCCGGTTCCCGTTGGCGTCGTAGCTGGCGCTCAGGCCGCCGATGCCGGTGACCTGGTTGAAGTCGTTCACGGTGTAAGTCGTGGGCGTCCCGTTGACCACCCGATTCATCATGTTCCAGCCAGGGTCATAGACAAACGTCAATTGCTCTGCCGCGATGGGGGCTGCCGCCGGAAGTGTACCCCAGCGAACTGGTCAACTGCGCGTCGTCGTCATAGCCGTAGGTCGTGTAGCCGTTGTCGGTCAGCGTCTGGCGTTGGCGCTGGCCGTAGCCGTTGTACAGATAGACGTGTTTGTTGAGAATGGTGCCGGCGTTGTTCCGCAACCAGATGCCGGTGAGCCGGCCGCCGGTGTCAAAGGCGTTGGTGATCGCCGAGGTGTTGGGCAACGCCAGGTTGGTCCAGACGGTGCCCGGTCCTTTGTGGGTGTAGGTGAATGTCCCCGCCGGGCCGGTGATCGTCCGCAACCGCCGCGCGGCGTCATAGCCGTACGTGTGCGCCCAACTCCCGCTGGGCTGTTGAACGGTCAGGCCCGTTCGCAGCCGCGGCGCCGTGGCGTGGTAGCTGGAGGTCACGGTGTCGCTCGCCCAGGGGCCGTCCTCGCTCGCCAGATGCCCGGCGTCGGTGTAGGTGAACGTGGTCGTGCCGGCCGCGTCGCTCATCGTCGCCACCTGGTTCACCGCGTTGTAGGTGAAGCTCACGTCCGGGCTGGCGGGGTAGTTGATCCCGGTCAGGTTGCCCGCCTCGTCGTAGCTGTAGAGCGTCTGCTGGCTCTGCGTGGGGCTGGACCAGAACTTGCGCCAGGCGAGCCGGCCGTTGGCGTCGTAGGCGTATTCGAGGTTGGCGAAGCTCTGGCCGTGATACCGTTTTGTGCGCACAAGACCCTCGATGTCGTAGGTCCAGGTCGTGACCTTGCCCCGGCCATCGGTGAGCGTCAACAGGTCACTGGCGGTGTTGTAGGTGTAGCCGATGGTCTCGTTCTTGGGCGTGATCTCGCTGGTCTTGCGGCCCGCCGCGTCATACACGTAACGGGTGACCTTGCTGTCGGGTCCGGTGTAGTTGGTCAGGCCGCGGGCCGAGTACTGGAACGATTCCGTGCCCTGGCCGGGGACCTGTCGGGTCAGCAGCCGATTCAGCCGGTCGAAGGTCTGCGTCACGTTCACGCCGTTGGCGTCCACCACCGTGGTGGGCTGGTCGTGGAGATTGTACGTCACGGAACGCTCGGTGCCGAAGGGACCGGCAACCAGGTTCAGCAACCCCTGGTTGTTGTACCCGTAGGTGCGCTGGCCCAGGCCGTCGTCCACGTAGGCCAGACGCCCGGGGCATCGTAATTGTACAGGTGCCGGGTGCCGTCCGGGTAGGTGACCTGGGTTTTCCCGCCGGCGTTGTTGTAGGTGAAGGTGGTGGCTTTGTGGCGGGCGTCGGTGATGGTTTCCCGGTCCGCCGCAGCCGCAGTAAGTGTAGGTGGTGAGGCGGTTGAGCGGGTCCTTGACCGCGACGATGCGGCCCAGGCGGTCGCGGCCGTACCAGGTCCATTTGCCGAGGCGGTCCCGGACGCCGGTGCGGTGGAGGATGGGAATGGCCGTGCCGCCGGTGTTGAAGCCCATGCCGGGCTGGAGGTCGTAGCTGTACTGGCGGGAGCTGGCGGGGATGCCGTCGTGGGCCGGGAAATCCACCTTGGTGAGCCGGCATCGTCGCTATCCCCGTCGCCGCCGCCTCCGGGTCCGCCTCCACCAGGGCCACTCCCGCCAGGTCCGCCCCCGCTGGGAGCCCTGCATGGGGAGTTGAACAGCGCATCCGCCCAGTCCAGAAACGCGCCGAACCAACCGGGATCGCCGCCGCAGCAGCCCAGGGTCATGGCCAACTCGTCCGTCGCGAGCTGCCGCCAGCCGGGGGGGCAACCGGGGGCCGGTCTCCACCAGGAAACGGCCGCTGGCCTCGGCATTGAGAACTTCCGGGCGACCTGGTCCGGCCGCTCCCCCAGTGGCGGGGGTGTGAAATCAGCGGGTTCGAGGTGCGGCGCTGATAGCGGCCGGGCGTGTCCAAGCACGGCGGCTTTCGGCCCGAAAGCCGAGGCGGGGCCGGCGGGACGCGCCGCGCCAGGGCCGACTTCGGTTTTCAGGTTCGGCCCCAGCGCCGGGGTTCGCCGCGGACGAGGTCGTCCGCGCTCCGGATGCCCGGGGCTCGCGGAACTCGTCCCTCCGGAAGCTGGCCGTCAAGTCTGACGACCACAGCCCCGCAGGTTGACATGCATCAATGATCCTGTTTCAGCCACATGGCAATAATTCAATCACTGAACGCTGCACGGATGAACCGGGCCGCGCATAAACCTGAAAACGCACTTACACGACCATGTTCTGCTACCAATGTGAACAAACCTCCAAGGGCACCGGCTGCACCGACTTCGCCACCTGCGGCAAGGACGAGGACAGCGCGCGGCTGCAAGACCTGCTGGTCCACGCGGCCAAGGGCATCGCCCAGTACCATCACCGCGCCCGGCGGCTCGGCGAGCGGGACGTGACCGTGGACCGCTTCTTGCTGGAGGCGTTGTTCGCCACCGTGACGAACGTCAACTTCGACCCCGCGCGGCTCGAAGGCCTGTTGCGGCGCGCGGCGGACTTGCGCGACCAGGCCAGGGCCCGCTACGAGGCCGCGCTGGCCCGGACGGGCCAAGCGCCCGAGCAGTTCAACGGCCCGTCCACCTGGCGTCCGGCGCCCACGCGCGAGGGTTTGGCGCGGCAGGGCGGACTGGTGTCCGTGCTGTCGCGGCGCGACCAGTTCGGGCCGGACCTGGCGGGGTTGCAGGAATTGCTTGTGTACGGGGTCAAAGGCGCCGCGGCTTACGCGCACCACGCCATGATCCTGGGCCGGGAGTCGGACGAGGTGTACGCGTTCTTCAGCGAGGCGCTGGCGGCTTTGGCCGGGGAGGAGCCCGCGGTTGAACGCCTGTTCGCGCTGAACCTCAAGTGCGGCGAGGTCAATCTGAAGGTCATGGAGATGCTCGACGCCGCGCACACCGGCGCTTACGGCCATCCGGTGCCCACGCCGGTGCGCGTCGAGCCGGTCAAGGGCAAGTGCATCGTCGTGTCCGGTCACGACCTCAAGGACCTCGAGGAGTTGCTCAAGCAGACCGAGGGCAAGGGCATTAACGTGTACACACACGGCGAGATGATCCCGGCGCACGGCTATCCGAGGCTGAAGAAGTACCCGCACCTCGTCGGCAATTACGGCGGCGCGTGGCAGGACCAGAAGGACGAGTTCGCGAAGTTCCCCGGCGCGATCCTGATGACCACGAACTGCATCATGGAACCACAGCCGGCCTACGTGAAACGCATCTTCACCTCCGGCCTGGTGGCCTGGCCCGGCGTGCGGCACATCAGCAACCGCGACTTCACGCCGGTCATTCAGGCCGCGCTGGCGGCGCCGGGCTTCACCGAGGACGGCCCGGACAAGACCATCCTGGTCGGCTTCGGGCACAACGCCGTGCTGGGCGTGGCGGACCAGGTGATCGCGGCGGTGAAGAGCGGCGCGATCAAGCGCTTCTACCTCATCGGCGGCTGCGACGGCGCACGCACCGGGCGCGATTACTACACGGAGTTCGCCGAGTCCGTGCCGAAGGACTGCGTCATCCTCACGCTGGCGTGCGGCAAGTACCGTTTCAACAAGCTAGATTTCGGCGCCATCGGCGGCATCCCGCGGCTGCTCGACGTGGGCCAGTGCAACGACGCCTACTCGGCGATCAAGATCGCCGGCGCGCTGGCGGACGCCTTCAAGTGCGGCGTGAACGATCTGCCGCTCTCGCTGATCCTGTCCTGGTTCGAGCAAAAGGCGGTGGCCATCTTGCTCACGCTACTTTACCTCGGCATCCGTAACATCCGGCTGGGCCCCACGCTGCCTGCCTTCGTCTCGCCCAACGTGCTGAAGGTGCTGCAGGAAAAGTTCAACCTCATGCCGATCTCGACGGTGGAAAAGGACCTCGCGGCCACGCTCAGCCTGTCCGCCTGACGGGTGCGGATGGATTCACCCGGAAAAGCCGTCCCGGCCATGGGTGTGGCTGGACGAGCCAAGCGTGCTGCGCCCTGGACGGGGCTGATGTGCCGACGGTCCGGACCGGGGTGGCCAAGCGGGAAGCCGGAGTTGGAGCAGGCGAGGCACCGGCGCTACGTTCGGATGCATCAGAACTGCAAAACCGGCGTGGGTCTCGCACCTCACGCCGGTTTGTTTGTCGAAGAATCTCCGGCTTGCCCGGAGCTGGCGGCAGGCGCCTCCGCAGGCTCAGCCGATCTTCGGCAATTCCCAGGGCTTCCGGTATTCGTACCGGAACTGCTTCACGTTCATCGGTTCGCCAGCGATCTCTTCCTTGACCGGGTCCCACTTGATCGTGCGTCCGGCCTGGATGGCGATGTTGCCCAGGTGACACACCGTCGCCGAGCGGTGCCCGACGGTCACGTCGCAGATCGGCGGCTTGCGGCTCTTGATCGCGTCGAGCCAGTTCTGGTGATGGTCCTTGCTGACCTCAAGATGAACCTCGTTGGCGCCCAGCGGCTCTTCGATGGCGCCCTTGACCGTGCTCTCGAGGCGGCCGCGGTCCACGTAGATGATGCCGTCCTGGCCTTCGAAGGTGGTGCCGATGCGGTGGCTGTTGCCGCAGATCACCTGCACGCCGTTGGCGTACTTATAGGTAACCTCGAACCATTCGGGCGTCTCGTAGAGCTTGTCCCGGTTGAACTCGGCGCGCCCGCTGATCTCCACCGGGCCGCTGTGGTCCATGTTCAGTGCCCACTGGGTGATGTCCAGGTGGTGCGCGCCCCAGTTGGTCATCTGGCCGCCGGAATAATCCCAGAAGAACCGGAAGAGGTAATGGACCCGGTTCTTGTTGTACGGGCGGTAGGGCGCCGGCCCCAGCCACATGTCGTAATCCAGTTCCGGCGGCGGCTCGCTGTCCGGCACCACCGGCGGCTTGGCGCGGTCGAGGTAGTTCACGCCCGGCAGGCCGACGCGCACGGTGCGGATTTCGCCGATGCGCTCGGAGCGGACGTATTCGGCCGCGCGACGGAACTTTTCGTCCGGCCAGGACCGCTGCTGGCTGCCGTTTTGCACGACGCGCTTGTAGTACTGCGCCGCCTTCACCATGGCCCAGCCCTCGTGAATGGTCAGAGTCATCGGCTTTTCGACATAAACGTCCTTGCCGGCCATGCAGGCGTGAATGGCGGGCAAGGCATGCCAGTGGTCCGGCGTGCCGATCAGCACCGCGTCAATCGAGGAATCCTCCAGGAGCTTGCGGTAGTCGTAAAACACCTTCGCCGCGACGCCAGTCCTTTCCTTGAGCTGCCGGGCCGCCTCGGCGGCGTGGGTCTTGTCCACATCGCAGACGGCGACGACGTGCTTGATCAGCGAGCGGGCCATCATGTTCGCGCGGCCCTGGCCGCCGGTGCCGATGATGCCGACGCGGATCAGTTCGCCCGGGTTTTCGCCGGTCTGCGCGCGGGTCTGGTTCAAAAAGACGCTGGGCGCAGCGGCCAGTGCGGCGGTGCCGAGGCCCAGGGTGCCGGAGCGGCGCAGAAACTCGCGGCGCGGAATCGAATCGTGGCGTTGCATGCGCGTCTTTTTCATCGTTTCAAAGTCAGGTGTCAACGCCGCCGCCCGTCGTCGCGGTCTGACGACCGCAGTCATCGGAATGTCGAGGGTTGAAAGTCGAAAGCCGAAGAAGGGGCGCGGGGTGAGGGGTTGGGGCCTGGCTTAAAACCCGGAAAGCGGAGGCCAAGGACCAAGAACCAAGACAGCAAGGCTCGACCGAGTCTCGCCCCACCTCGTCAAGGCCAGAGCCGCACGAAACCGGATGCGCCGACGCTCGCGGATCAGTCCGCCGCGCGTTGCGAGCGCGGCGCGGCACGCCCCTTTCGCCGGACCGATCCGCTTCCGGGCGGCCGCGCGTGGTCGAAATCCTCCGCCTCGGGCACACGCGTGAACGCGATCTTCGGCCCGGTGAAGCTGGTCCCGCCGCCGGGCATCAGACCCATCGTCACCGAGTCGCGCCCGAAGCGGGTGTTGAGCTGATCCACCGCCGCGGAGAGCCGTTCGCGCGCCGCCCGGCGTTCGCGGGCCGGGGCGTCCTGGGGTGCGGCGAACTCGGGAAACAACTCCAGTTGCCCCAGCGCCTCCGGGCTGACCAGGCCGTGCAACGCCACGCCGACCTGCTGGAAGCGCGCCGGCCCGACTTCGCCCAGCAGCCGTTCCCACAATCCGGCGAACGCGGCGAGGAAGGCATGGTTGTCGCACGCCGGCGCGAACCGGGCGCCGCCGTCCCAGCGCGGGCCCTTGACCACACGCGCGAACAGGTCGAGTCGCGTGGCGTAATAACCCAGCCGGCGCAGGCGGCTGGCGGCCTTGAGCACCAGACGCCGCGCCACCTCCCCGGCCAGCGGCGCGGGCCTGGATTCCGGCGCGAGCACATGGCTGTGCGTCACCATGCCGCGGTGCGTCGGTTCCTCGGAGATTTCCACGCCGTGCAGGCGATACCAGAATCGCTCGCCTTCCACACTGCCCCAGACGGCGCGGAGCTGTTTGGGCGCGGCGTTCCAAAGCTGGGTCACCGTGTCAATGCCAGCGCGCCAGAGCCGTTTCTCCAAGCTGTCGCCAATGCCCGGCAGGTCGTGCAGTTCGAGGTGGGCGATGCGGCCGGGCAGTTCCGCTGTGGACAGCAGCACCATGCCGTCCGGCTTTTCCATGTCGGTGGCGAGCTTGGCGAGCAGGCGCGTGGCGGCCAGACCGATCGAACAGGTCAGCGCCGCGCCCACGTTGCGCCGCAAGCCCAGCTTGATGCGCCGGGCCAGGGCGCGCGCGGCCTCGGGCCGGCGGAACTCACCGATCAACTGGCAGGCCATCTCGTCAATCGAGGCCACCTGCGTCACCGGGATGTGGCGGTCAATCTCGGCCAGGATGCGGTGATGGTAGCGCACGTACACGTCGTGCCGTGCCAGGACACAGATCAGGTTCGGGCAAAGTTTCTTCGCCTCGTGGATCAGGGTGCCGGTCTTCACGCCGAACGCCTTCGCGGCGTAACTGGCGGCGATGGCGCAGGTGAAGTCGGTCTCGACCGGCACCACGGCCACGGGCTGGCCGCGCAACTCGGGCCGTTCCTGCTGCTCGACGCTGGCAAAGTAGCTGTTCAGGTCGAGGAACAACCAGTTGAGCAGGCCGTCGCCGGCGGGCAGGCCGCCGATTTGTGCGCTCCCATCAGCCATCGCGGGACAGCATACCACAAGCTGGTCGGACATCTACGGGGTAACCCCGGGGTTGCCCACCGTTTTTTTTCGCGCTTCCAGCCAACGCAACCTGCTTCGAGTGCTGTAAAGCCGGAAGCCGAAGTTG